>NZ_JABAEF010000005.1 GCF_023701945.1 Rhizobium sp. CG5 | reverse complement strand
TCGGTCTCTCGGTCTTCGGCACGCTGAAACACGGCAAGACCGATGCGGCCTCGCTGGAGCCGGCCGCCAAACACAAGCCGATCGCCTATCCACGGCCGGATGGTGTGCTGACCTTCGACCGCCTGTCATCGGTCTTCCTGTCCAACACCAACCACGAGGAGGACCAGCCGGTGCACCTCAAGGTCAAGGACATGCAGCTGCAGAAGCGCTCCGAACACGACATCTATGCGGGCCCATCGACCCGCTACTGTCCGGCCGGCGTCTACGAATGGGTGGAAAAGGACGGCGAGGACGTTTTCGTCATCAACGCCCAGAACTGCGTGCACTGCAAGACCTGCGACATCAAGGACCCCAACCAGAACATCACCTGGGTCCCGCCCCAGGGCGGCGAAGGACCGGTCTATCCGAATATGTGATTTTGGGGAAATTCGGGCCCGCCCGGATCGCCGCGGCCTGGAGGCGCGGCGACGGATCGGTTGATCCGAACGGGGCACGGCATTGATGGCTCGCGCGCGATTCGGAAACGCTTAACTACCTTCCTTTACAGAGAAATATTGAATCCTCTTTATTAGGCTACGCTTATGTGAGTGTAGCGAAGGGGATATCGATGAGTGTTGCGACGGTTGCGTCATCGCGGCAGTATTGGGATGCACTGGTGGGTGGTTACAAATGGACCGATGCCACGGTGAGTTTTTCATTCGCCACGTCGGCGAGCGATTATGGTGCGAACTACAGCCGTACGGGCGAGCCCAATAACGGCTTCGGCGTGCTGAACGCCACGCAACAGTCTGCCACGCGCGCCGTGTTCGCCGAGATATCCGGTTTCACCAACCTGAATTTTTCCGAGAGGACGGGATCGGACGTCTCCTCCGCCACGATCAGGCTCGGTCAGACCCTGTCCACCGCCACGGCCCATGCCTATTTTCCGGGCAGCTACGAGGCCGCGGGCGATGTCTGGTTCCGCAACGACGGTACCTATGACAGCCCGGTCCTCGGCAGCTACGCCTATAACGAAGGTTTCCTGCACGAGATCGGCCATGCGCTGGGATTGGCGCACGGTCACGAAATCCGCGCCGGCTTTGGAAGGCTGAGCGCTGCCTACGACAGCAACGAATTCACGGTGATGACCTATCGCGACCATGTCGGCGATTCCGTCCGCGATGGCAGCGAGAACGAGACCTGGGGCAATGCCCAATCGTTCATGATGCTGGACATCGTGGCGCTGCAATATCTTTATGGCGCCAGTTACGCGGCGAGCGGCGAGGTGTTCAGTGGCGACTCGGTCTATACCTTTTCCAGCACGACCGGCGAAATGTTCATCAATGGCGAGGGGCAGGGCACGCCCGGCGGCAACCGCATCTTCCGGACCATCTGGGACGGCAATGGCAGCGATACCTACGACCTTTCCAATTACACGACGAACCTGCAGATCGATCTTCGACCCGGACAATGGTCCACCTTCGCCCAGGCACAGCTGGCTGACCTCGACGGCGGCAGTCGCGCAACGAACCTGGCACGCGGCAATCTGGCCAATGCCCTGCTCTACAGCGGCGATATTCGCTCGCTGATCGAAAACGCCGTCGGCGGCAGCGGCAATGATACGATCACCGGCAATGATGCCAATAACGGGCTCACCGGCGGCGGCGGCACCGACACGCTCAATGGCGGTCTTGGGGACGATACGCTGAATGGCGGCACCGGCGACGACGTGCTCAATGGTGGTCTGGGAAATGATACGCTGAATGGCGGCGCCGACAACGACGTGCTCAATGGCGGTCCGGGAAACGACGTTCTGAATGGCGATGCCGGCGACGACCGCTTCCTGGTGGAACTCGGTGTTGACGCCTACGACGGAGGCGACGGCAATGACAGCCTGTCCTTCGCCACGTCCACCCGGGCGGTCATCCTCAATCTGGCCGATGCCAGCCTGAACAGGAACGACGCCCTCAGCGAAACCTATGTCAATGTCGAGACCTTCATCGCCACCCGCTTTGCCGATGGGATGACCGGCAATGACCAGGCGAATATCTTCTATGCCGGGGCGGGCAATGACCAGCTTTATGGCGGGCTTGGCGGCGATACGCTGTATGGCGAGGCCGGCACGGACTCTCTATATGGCGAGGCGGGAAACGATACGCTCATCGGCGGCCTGAACGCCGACAGGCTGTACGGCGGTGCCGGCGCCGACACCTTCGTCTTCGCCACGGTCACTGCCTCCACGGCGGCAGCGCGAGACATGATCTATGATTTTTCGGCGTCCGAGAGCGATCTGATCGACCTTGTGGCCATCGATGCCAATAGCCGGGTGGCGAGCGACCAGGCCTTCACCTGGATTGCAAGCGCCGCATTTTCCGGCTCCGCTTCGGAATTGAGGGTGGACTACCTCAACTCCTGCACGATCGTCAGCGCCGATCTCAACGGCGACCGGCGCGTCGATTTCGCCTTCAACCTGAACCGCGGCGTCGAACTCACATCGGATAGCTTCATTCTTTGACAAGTAGGCGGTGAAAAGTACGATGCATTCGCGCAAGGTCTCGCCGCAGGGTGGCGAGGGGCTGGGTAATCCGAGAATGTGATGGTGGCACCCCCTCCTGGCTTGGAGAGGGGATGCGTTGACGATTGTGAATTGGTTTACGTTTGCCTGTTCATGGCTTTATCGCCAGTCCAAAGCGCTGGGCCACTGCGTAGAGCCTTTTGTCGCGGGTCCAAAGCAGGGTATTCGGAGTGATAAGAAGCGATGCGATGAGGTGAGCATCGCTGTAACCTATACCGGAACCTGAGAGTTTGTGGTCTCTCACCAAAGTCAGAACCTCATCTTCACGGGCCGTATTGGCCTGACGGAGGCTTTTCAGAAAACGTATGACGACGTCGAATTGTCTCAGGTTTCCTAGCGCCAGTTCGCCGATCACGTGAGGATGAGCACAAATATCGTCAGTCCGGATCAAATTTAAGAGCCTTTGGTCCGGTTTGCCCAGATGATCCGCCCAGATATTGGTATCGACGAGGATCACGGCTCATCCGGTCGCTGTCTGGGGGCTGCTCGAAAGTCCGGCTCACTGCCGCCGAGCTTGGCAAGACGGTTTGCTGCTTCTCGCTGAACAAGAGCCTGAAGCGCCATCCGCACAAGGGTCGGGGTCTCCTGAATGCCGGTAAACTCCTTGGCGTCTGCCAGCAACTGATCGTCAATGGTAATCGTCGTGCGCATCGGCTGGGCTCCTTCGCACCAAATATAGCACCAACCGATGCACCTTTCAATGAAACGGCCAAGAAACGCCCCCCTTTGCGGAGCGCCGCTTGCTGGTGCTGCAGCCCTACCGCCCGGCCTTCCAGGCCACCACCATCAGCGCGCCGATGACAGAGATATGTTCCATGGCCACATGGAATTCGATGGTGCGGAACGGCTCCTCCATGGTCCAGAAATGGTGCGCGATCGGGATGGTCAGGACGGTGAACACGGCAAGTGCGCCGGCGCCGAGCCAGGTCCAGCGGTTGAGGATGACAAGCGCCGATCCGGTCAGTTGCACGATGATCGTGGCCACCGCAAAGAGCGGCGCCGGCTCAAGGCCGAAATGGCGCATTTCGCCCATGGCGGCGCTGAAATCCAGAAGCTTGGAAAGGCCACTGGCCCAGAACATGAAGGTCAGTATGGTCCGCGCGACATAGCCGAACCAGGTCGTGCCGGTAAGTGAGGTGACAAGGCTGTTCATGGAAAATCCCCCGATTGACGCTGCGCGCCATGGTGGCAGGATTGGCCGATTTGGCAATTGGCAAAGTCACGGGACCCATCCTGTCGATCAGGCACGAGAGCGGTTGCGTGCTCGCCCCCATGGCGACCAGCGATGCGCCGCTCTTTCGGGGACTTCAAAAATTGCCTTTCGTTAAGGGGACGCGGCTGCGGGCCGGCGCTGTTAAATCTCCGTTAACCATAATTTCCCTAGGGTTGACGCAGAGATTCGCGCCCCACCAAGGACATAAAGATGACGATTTCCCGCCGCGCTTTGCTGATTGGCCTGCCCTTGGTTCTGGCGGGGTGCACCGCGGGGCCAAGCCAGCAGGCGAAATATGGCGCGCTGCCGGACGAAAAATTTCCGCTGAAGCCGGTGCCGCTGGACAAGATCAAGCCGGAACTGCGCCGCACGGAAGTGGCCTATGAGACGACCCATCCGGCCGGCACCATCGTCGTCGATACGCCGGCCCGCCGCCTCTATTACGTGCTCGGCAATGGCCAGGCGATGCGCTATGGGGTCGGCGTCGGCCGCAACGGCTATGCGCTGGCCGGTCAGGCCTATATCGGGCGCAAGGCGGAATGGCCGAGCTGGACGCCGTCGCCCAATATGCTGCGCACCAATCCGGAAAAGAACAGGAAATATGCCGGCGGTCTGCCCGGCGGCCCCAACAATCCGCTCGGTGCCCGCGCCATCTATCTCTACCGCGGCGGCAACGACACCATGTTCCGCATCCACGGCACCAACCAGCCGCAGTCGATCGGCCTTGCCATGTCGTCCGGCTGCGTGCGGATGATGAACCACGATGTCATCGATCTCTACGAGCGCGTCGCTGTCGGCGGTCGGGTCGTGGTGCTGCAGGCCTAACGTCTGCGCATCGCCGTCGGGTTCTGGCCGGTCAGGCGCTGGAACATGGCGATGAAGGCCGAAGGCGTGCTGTAGCCGAGGCGTTGCGCGATGCGATGGATGGCCTCGCCCTCTTCGATCAGGGCAAGCGCCGTCAGCAATCTCAGGCGAAGCCGCCAGTGGTTGAAGGACAGGCCAAGCTGTTGCTGGCATCGGCGCGCCAGCGTCCGCTCGGTCACGCCGACGCTTTTCGCCCATTCCGACAGCGAGCGCGTATCGCCGGGATTTTGCTGCAGTCGCGCCAGCACCGGCGCCAGCAACGGGTCGTCCGTCGTTGGAAGATATCGATCGAAGCGTGGGGCGGCACCGATCTGATCGATGATCACCATGGCCAGACGCATGTCCTGCGGCGTGCGGGGATGGTGGATACCCCGGAGCTCGAAATCGGCGACGACAGCTTTCAGCACGTTGCTGACATCCAACGTACAAGGCTGCTGCGGCAGCTCGCTGCAAAAGTCTGGCGCCACGTAGATCGAGACATATCGAATGTCCTGCCGGGTGATCGCATCGTGTTCAGAGCCGGGCGGTATCCACAGCGCATATTGCGGCGGCGAGAGATAGGTCACGCCCTCCACCGAGATTTCGGCAACACCCTGGATCGCATAGTTGAGTTCGCCCCAGGTCTGGCGGCGTGGTGGAAAGACCGTGCCGGCCCTGAAATGCACGGTTCGAAACGACACGGGATCCGGCGGTTCGCCGTCCAGGTCTCCGTAGACGATGGGCATTGGCCATTCTCCGCAATGGATTGTCCGAAACTCACGATATAATGAATTCCGGACTTATGCTAGAAGCTGGCAGGGGCGGCACCGGCCGTCCTTGTCCGGGGGCACAGAACGATGGCAGACGACACGCAGAAAGGTTTGCGCTCGGGGGAGATCACGGCAGGCCTGTTGGCTGTCCTGACGATTTTGATCTGGTCGGGCAATACGATCGTCACCAAGGCTTCGGCCGGCGTGATCGAACCGGCGTCGATCTCCTTCTATCGCTGGCTGCTGGCCTTGCTCATTCTGTCGCCGTTCGTGGCCCGGCAGATCTGGACCCATCGCGTTGCGGGTCTGAAGCTCGCGCCAAAGCTTGCCTGCCTGGGTCTGCTCGGCATGGTGATCTATCAGAGCCTTGCCTATGAGGCGGCCAAGACCACCACGGCCGTCAATATGGGCCTGCTGATCGCCTTGATGCCATTGATCGCCATCCTGCTGGCCTCGGCTTTCGCGGCCGAAAGAGTGACGTTGATGCGGTTGATCGGGGGCGCTGTCTCCGTCCTGGGCCTGGTCTACCTGATTTCCCGTGGCAATCCGGCTGACCTGCTTGAGGGCGGCATCCATATCGGCGATGGCCTGATGATCGTGGCGGTCATCGCCAACGCGCTCTATGGCGTGCTGCTGAAGCGCTGGGCGCTGCCATTGCCGATGTGGCTACAGCTCTGGTGGCAGATCGCCTTTGCGACCCTCTTCCTCTTGCCGATCTGGCTGTCGAGCCATATCAGCCCGATCACCCCGTCAAACCTGTCGTTGATCCTCTTTGCCGCCATTCCCACCTCGCTGCTCGCGCCGTTCTGCTGGATGGTGGCAATCCGCCATCTCGGTGCGGCGCGCAGCGCGCTTGCCATCAATCTTCTGCCGGTCTTCGTAGCGGTGCTCGCTTGGGCTTTGCTGGGCGAGCGGCTCGAAATCTATCATCTGGTCGGCGGCGGCTTGGCTCTTCTCGGCGTGACGATCGGCATCCGACAGCCGGCATCGCCCGGCGCATCGCCGGCCGCCAGCAGGGACGGGGCTTGACGCTTCGGGCCGTTCTATGTCCGGCGATGGTGGGACAAAAGGCCGGTCGACAACACCACGCCGGCGCCGGTCACCAGCGTGGCGAGGATCGTTACCGGCCCGATCGGCTCGCCGAGCAGCAGCCCGCCGCCGATGGCAGCCGCCACCGGCGTCACCGCGGTATAGGCGGCCGCCTGCGTGCCGCCGAGGCTGCGCACCGCAGCGCCGTAGAGCAGCGTCGCCACCAGCCCGGACAGGATACCCTGGGTGAGCATCTGCAGGCCGGTTTCCGAAAATGGTGCGCTCAAAAGATGCGTGCCGTAGAACAGCACAAAGGCCAGGTTGATGATCGTCGACCAGACGCAGATCAGCGCACCGCCTTCGAAGGCCGACAGGCCGGAACGACGGAAGGCATGGGTGTAGATCGCCCAGAGCGTCGCGCCGGCCGGCAGGATGGTATAGCTCACCCAGGACAGCGTGCCCGTCGACAGATTGGCCGCCAGCAGCAGCAGGCCGCCGGTAAGGATCGCCGCCATGCCGCATTTGCGCATGCGGTCCGGCCGTTCGCCGAGCAGCGCCATGCCGATCAGCGCGGTCGCCAGCGGCATGATGCCGGGCAGCAGCACGCCGGCAGCCGAGGCAGGTGTCGAGCGCATGCCGAAGGCGACCACCTGGAAGAACGGCGCGCCGGAGCCGAGCACCATCAGCACGAGAGGCAGTTTCGGCACGCCCTTCGGCCACAATCCGGTCTTCAGCCAGACAGGCGCCAGCAGCAGGCCCGGAATGCCGTAGCGCAGCAGGCTGAGGTCGAGCGCCGACAGGGAGCCGCCGACGCTGTGGCGGGTCGAGATCAGCCACGCCGCCCAGATCAGCACCACCGAAAGCGCCGAGGCGGCGCCGATGCCGGCCGACAGGGTGGGTTTGGTCGTCTCTGCTGCCGGGGACATGGAGGCCTCTTCGTATGCGGTTCGAAGCACCATCCTAGTCCAGGCGAGGCTTTCCTGTCCTTGCTATTTCTGCCGGCGGATGTTGGAATATTGGCATAAGTGGGAACTGGCTGGCGCCGAAGGACAAAAACATGCCAAAACTCGACAAATTCGATCTCGCCATCCTGGCGGCGCTGCAGACCAACGGCCGGGCCACCAATGTCGAGGTCGCCGACACGGTCGGCCTGTCGCCGTCGCCCTGCCTGCGGCGCATCCGTCTGATGGAGGAGGCGGGGATTATCCGCGGCTACCGCGCCGATATCGATCGCCGCGCCGTCGGGCTGGAGCTGACCGTCTTCATCGCTTTCAAGGTGGCCCATCACACCCGCCAGCATGCCCAGGAGTTCCAGCAGGCCTTGCAGGACCTGCCGGAAGTGGTTGGCTGCTCGATGATCTCAGGCCATTCGGATTTTCTGGCGGAAGTGGTGGTGGAAAATCTCGCCGCCTACGAGGCGCTCTTGACCGACAAGCTGCTGGTCCTGCCGCATGTCACCGACATCCAGTCGAACTTCGCCATCCGCAGCGTCAAGACGGCCGGACCGCTGAAACTGCCGGACGGTAGGGGATGAGGGGAGTTATTGGCCTGCCCCTCACCCTAACCCTCTCCCCGCAGGCGGGGAGAGGGGACGTGCTCAACTCGACGTGCGAGAGGGACGTTACCCGAGCGGCGCCCGTCCTTCTCCCCGCTTGCGGGGAGAAGGTGCCGGCAGGCGGTTGAGGGGCTGCCCCTCAACAGAGGAGAACCGATCAAGGGCGAATTTGGTCAGAACCCTTCGAGCACGACCTTGCCCTTCATGCGGCCGCTTTCGACCAGGGCGTGGGCTTTTTTCAGGTTTGCGGCATTGATCACCCCGAGTGTTTCCGACAGCGTCGTACGGATCTTGCCGGCGTCGACCAGCTCGGCAACATGGGTCAGCAGCGTGTGCTGCTCGATCATGTCGGCAGTCTGGTGCACGGAGCGGGCAAACATCATTTCCCAATGGATCGACACGGCCTTGCCCTTGAAGGCCATGATGTCGAAGCCGCCCTTTGGGTCGTCGATGATGCAGAGGCGGCCCTGCGGCGCGATGATGGCGGCGAGATCGGCCTTGTGCACGTCGCTGTGGGTGACGGAAAAGATGAAGGCCGGTGCGCCGATGCCGAGAGCCTCGTACTGGGAGGCCATCGGCTGGCTGTGGTCGATGGCATGGTCGGCGCCGAGCGTTTTCACCCATTCGGCCGTTTCCGGCCGCGAGGCGGTGGCAATCACCGTCAGGTCGGTCAGTTCCTTGGCCAACTGGATGGCGATCGAGCCGACGCCGCCGGCCCCGCCGGTGATCAGGATCGCGTGCGTGGCACCCGGCACCTTGTCCTGGACCTTGAGGCGGTGGAACAGCGCCTCATAGGCGGTAATGGCGGTCAGCGGCAGGGCAGCAGCCTCGGCAAAACTCAAGGTCTTCGGCTTCAAGCCGACGATCCGCTCGTCGACCAGATGATACTCGCTATTGGTGCCGGGGCGGTTGATGGCGCCGGCATAAAACACTTCGTCGCCCGGCTTGAACAGCGTGACGGCATCGCCGATGGCCTTGACCACGCCGGCCGCGTCATAGCCGAGTACGCGGGTCTGGCCGGGCTCCGGCACCGCATTGTTGCGCACCTTGGTGTCGACGGGATTGACCGAGACGGCCTTGATCTCGACGAGGATGTCCTGGCCGTTCGGCTCTGGCATCGGCATGTTGAAGTCGATCAGTGCCGTGTCCGCGGTGATGGGCTGGGGTATCGTAAAACCAATGGCGCGCATGAAAACTCTCCTTGAATAGTTTGCACGCACTCAAGTGATACCGATCAGCGACGTTCGCAAGTATGCCCGTTCAGGAAGCTGCCGCCGACATCCCTTCAGAGGCGGCCTGACGGACGCCTTTCGAGCAGCACGGACAGGCCGAACACCAGAAGTCCCAGGAAGGACAGCACCGCGCCGACATAGCCGGTGGCGCCATAGCCGTAGCCGGCCGAGATGACCAGGCCGCCGAGCCAGGCGCCCAGCGCATTGGCGATGTTGAAGGCGGAATGGTTGGAGGCGGCGGCCAGCGTCTGGGCGTCGGCGGCGACATCCATCAACCGCGTCTGCACGGCCGGACAGGCGGCAAAGCCGCAGCCGGTCAGGAACACGCAGATGCACAGCATCACGGGATCATGGGCGGTCAGCGAAAACACGCTCATCAGCACGACATTGAAGGCCAGCATGCCGCCGATCGTGCCGTTCAGCGAATAATCCGCCATGCGGCTGCCCAGCACATTGCCGACATTCATGCCGACGCCGAACAGCGCCAGCACCACGGCGATCATGCTGGCCGGCAGGCCGGCGGTATCGGTGGTGGTCTTGGCGATATAGCTGAAGATCGAGAACATGCCGCCGAAGCCGACGGCGGCAACCGCCAGCATCAGCCAGACCTGCAGCCGTGCGAAGGCGCCGAGTTCGCGGCGAATGCTGGCACCCTCGGACACCTGATCCTTGGGCAGGTAGAGGGCGAGCAGCACGACGGTCAGAACGCCGATGCCGCCGACCATGCCGAAGGCCGCGCGCCAGCTGACGATCTGGCCTAAAAAGGTGGCGACCGGCGTGCCGATCAGGGTGGCGATGGTCAGGCCCAGCATGACCCGGCCGACGGCGCGGGCCCGCCGGTGCGGCGGTGCCATGGAGGCCGCCACCAGCGCCGCGACGCCGAAATAGGCGCCATGCGGCAGACCGGTGATGAAGCGCAGCGCGGTAAACGACAGAAAATCCGGCGCCAGCGCGCTGGTGACATTGCCAAGCGCGAAGAGGCCCATCAGCAGCAGCAAAAGGGTGCGGCGCGACAGCTTGGCAGCCAGCACGGCAATGATCGGCGCCCCGACCACGACGCCAAGCGCATAGGCGCTGATCACCTGGCCGGCATCCGGCACGCTGACGCCGTAGGATGTCGCCACATCCGGCAAGAGGCCCATGATGGCAAATTCACCGGTGCCGATGCCGAAGCCGCCGGCGGCCAGGGCAATCTCGATCAGGATCACCATCAGTGGCGTCAAGCCGGCCGGGGTCTCAGTCTGCGTGGCGCGGACAGCGGGTTCGGCGGGCAGGCAAGTCGTATCGGTCATGAACCACCTGGAATCCGCTGCCTTGGGAGATGCAGCGCGTCTGGGCTGAAGGAGGAGACGCAACCGGCGCGCGGGGCAGGAGATTGCTGCCGGTGCCATGATGCTGACGTGATTTGACATATATCACGGATTTGTGCGGTGCGGTAAAGACCCCTTTGATCACACCCTCTTGAATTCGATGACGTGACGCCGATTTTTGGGACGCATGAAACCTTTGATGTCGCCGGACGTTGTTCCACGCTGTAAATCGCGCCCGACCCATGTCGAGCGCCCACCGGAAGCGGAAACATGAAACTCAAAGCAGTGTTCAATCGCGACGGCGGCACCTTCAAGACCACCGATATGCAGGCCTATTGCGCCCATGCCACCGCCGCCTTCGAGCGGGCCGGCCATGAGGTGTCCTGTTCGGTGGTGGCCGGCAAGGAGGTCGAGGACGCGCTGAAATCGGCGGCCGGCGAGGGGGGGTATGATGCCCTGATTGCCGGCGGCGGCGACGGCACGATTTCGGCCGCCGCCGGCATCGCCTGGAAGGCGGGCCTGCCGCTCGGCGTCGTGCCGGCCGGCACCATGAACCTGTTTGCCCGTTCGCTGAAACTGCCGCTCGACATCTGGCAGGTGCTCGACACGCTGGCGGAAAGCCCGGTGCGCGCCGTGGATATCGCCACCGTCAACGATCGGCCCTTCGTGCACCAGTTTTCCGCCGGCCTGCATGCCCGCATGGTCCGCATGCGCAATTCCATGGAGTTTTCGTCGCGCTTCGGCAAGATGCGCGCCAGCACGCGGGCCGCCCTCAGCGTCATGTTCCAGCCGCCGCGCTTCGACGTGGTCTTCGACATCGACGGTGATGGCCGCAACGAGCACCGTGCAGTATCGGCCATCTCGGTGTCCAACAATCCGATCGGCAACAACCCGCTGTTTTTCGCCGACGACCTGACGAGCGGCAAGCTCGGGGTCTATCTCGCCGATCCGCTGACGCCGTCGGGCGTCGCCTATCTCGCCGTCGATATCCTGCGCGGCCGGCTGGAGGAAAACCAGGCCGTCACCGCCTCGACGGCAAAGCTGGTCAAGCTGCATTTCCCAAAACACCGCAAGGGGGCGGCCTGCGTGGTCGACGGCGAACTGCTGCGCATGCCGAGGACTGTCGAGGTCAAGCTGCATGCCGGCGAACTGAAGGTGCTGGCGCCGGCACCGGAGTGAATGTCGAAAAGGTGTTCGCCTGAATAAAGCGCCCTCTCTGGCCTGCCGGCGTTCGTCACTGAAATCGATTCACTGGATCGATTTCTCCGCTGCGCGGACCGCTCCTCACCCCACCACAAGGGGGGAGAAGACTAGCGGAAACCGCTCGGTCTATCCGTAGAGGGTACGGCAGGGTTAAGCCCCCCCCTTGTGGGGAGGGTTTGGGAGGGGTTTTCCCCTATCCGATAGTCCTCCCTGTTACGGGAGAGGACACTCTCAATGGGCAAACGCCGCGGCGATCAGGGCCTTGGTATAGTCCTCGGCCGGACGCTCGAAGATGGCCTCCGTTGCGCCCTGTTCGACGATCTTGCCGTTTTTCATGACCACCACATGATCCGACATCGCCCGGACGACAGACAGGTCGTGGCTGATGAAGACATAGGACAGGCCATGCTTTTCCTGCAGGTCGCGCAGCAGTTCGATGACCTGCAGCTGCACCGATCGGTCGAGCGCCGAGGTCGGCTCGTCGAGAATGATCACCTTGGGCTTCAGGATGATCGAGCGGGCAATGGCGATGCGCTGCCGCTGGCCGCCGGAGAACTCGTGCGGATAGCGGTTGCGGGCCGCCGGATCGAGGCCGACTTCCAGCAAGGCCGCGATGGCGCGCTTGTCGCGATCGGCCTTGGTCAACTGCGGCTCGTGTACGTAGAGGCCTTCGGTGATGATCTCGCCGACCGTCTGGCGCGGCGACAGCGAGCCGTAGGGGTCCTGGAACACCAGCTGCATCTGCCGGCGATAGGGGCGCATCTGGCCGCGGTCGAGCAGCGAGATATCCGTCGTCTCGAAGCGGTAGCGCCCGTCCGAGGCCAGCAGTCGGAGCAGGGCGCGCCCCAGCGTCGACTTGCCGGAACCGGATTCACCCACCACGCCGATGGTCTGGCCCTGGCGCAGCGTCAGGCTGACATTGTCGACGGCGCGAAAGGTTTTCGAACCGCGAAACAGGAAGCCGCTGCCGATGTTGAAATCGACGACCACATTGCGGCCTTCCAGCATGATCGGCGCATCATCGGCCGGCGGCGCCTTCACGCCATGCGGCTCGGCCGCCAGCAGCATCTTGGTATAGTCGGCGGTCGGCCGCTCGAAGATGTCTTCGCGCGAGCCCTGTTCGACGACTTCGCCGCGCCGCATCACGATGACGCGGTCGGCGACGTGCTTCACCACGCCGAGGTCATGGGTGATCAGCACGATCGCCATGCCGAAGCGCTTCTGCAACCCGGCGAGCAGGTCGAGGATCTGCGCCTGGATGGTGACGTCGAGCGCTGTGGTCGGCTCGTCGGCGATCAGCACGTCGGGTTCGTTGGCCAGCGCCATGGCGATCATCACCCGCTGCCGCTGGCCGCCCGACAACTCATGCGGATAGCTGTCGATGCGGCGGTTCGGATCGGGAATGCCGACCAGGTTGAGCAGTTCCAGCACGCGGGTCCGGGCCTGGCTTTTGCTCATGCCGCGGTGGTAGCGCAGCGGTTCGGCGATCTGCTTGCCGATCGTGTAGAGCGGATCGAGCGAGGTCATCGGCTCCTGGAAGATCATGGTGATCTTCGATCCGCGGACCGTGTTCAAGTCCTTCAGCCCGGCATGGGCGAGGTCGACCGCGCCGTAGCGGGCCGAGCCCTCGACGCGGCCATTCGAGGCCAGCAGGCCCATGATGCCCATCATCGTCTGGCTCTTGCCGGAACCGGATTCGCCGACGATGGCAAGCGTCTCGCCCTTCTTCACGTCGAAGGACACGCCCTTGACCGCCTCGACATCGCCGTCCGGCGTCGTGAAGGTGACCTTGAGATCCTTGACCGTCAGCACGGTGTTCATTTGAGTATTGTCCATGCTTATCGATCCTTCGGATCAAGCGCATCGCGCAGGCCGTCGCCGACGAAGTTGAGGGCAAACAGCGTGATGACGAAGAAGATGGCCGGGAAGATCAACAGCCACGGCGCGCTCTGCATGTTCTTGGTGCCTTCCGAGATCAGCGTGCCCCAGCTGGCCAGCGGCGCCTGGACGCCAAGGCCGAGGAAGGACAGGAAGCTTTCGGTCAGGATCACCTGCGGCACCACGACGGTGACGAAGACGATGACCGGTCCGACCGTGTTGGGGATGATATGGCGGCGGATGATCTGCCAGTCGGTGAGGCCGAGCGCCTGGGCAGCGCTGACGAATTCGCGGCGCTTCAAGGACAGGGTCTGGCCGCGCACGATGCGGGCCATCTCCAGCCATTGTACGGCGCCGATGACGGCAAAGATCAGCACGATCGACCGGCCGAAGAAGACGACCAGCACCACGACCAGGAAGACGAAGGGCAGCGAATAGATGATCTCGACGAAGCGCATCATCACATTGTCGACGCGGCCGCCGATATAGCCGGATGTCGCCCCATAGATGACGCCGATGCCGAGCGAGACCAGCGAAGCGGCAAGGCCGACGGCAATCGAGATCTGCCCACCGAGCATGACACGGACCAGAAGGTCGCGGCCGTTGCTGTCGGTGCCAAAGGGGAAATACTGCTGGTCGACCGTGCCGGTCAGCGTCATCGACAGCTGGTCGGGCGAGGTTTCGGCCACCGTGGTGTTCTTGAACTCGTTGACCCGGTCGAAATAGCGGATGCTGCGCGGGTCGATCGGCCGATCGGAGGTCACCTTGACGGTGAAGACACCGTGTTCGATGGCGAGATTTTCGATCTTCAGGCGGGCCCGCTGCGCGGCACCTTCGGCAACCGCGGTCAATGTTTCCGGATCCGGCCGCGGCGTCAGGCTTGGCGGAATCGAGACATAGGACGGGAAGACCTGATCATAGGTATGGGGCGAGAAGAACGGGCCGGCAAACGAGAACAGCACGATCAGCAGCAGCATGAAGCAGCCGGCCATGGCCGCCTTGTTGCGCCGGAAACGCAAGAGGGCAAGCTGGCCGAGGCTGCGGCCCTCGATCGTGGGCGCAAGCGGAGTGGATATATCAGTCATGGCGGACCCTCGGGTCGAGCAGGCCATAGGCGATGTCGACCAGCAGGTTGAAGACGATCACGAACAGAGCGACGAGGATGACCGTGCCCATGACCAGGGGATAATCGCGATTGAGCGCGCCGAGCACGAAATAGCGGCCGACACCGGGAATGGTGAAGATGCTCTCCACCACGGCAGAACCGGTCAAAAGTGCGGCGGCACAGGGCGCCAGATAGGAGACGACCGGCAAAAGGGCGCCACGCAGCGCATGGGTGATGACGACGACCCGCGACGGCAGGCCATAGGCCCGGGCGGTGCGGATATGGTCGGTATGCAGCGCCTCGATCATCGAGCCACGCGTCAGGCGCGCGAAAACGGCCAGTTGCGGCAGGGCGAGTGCCGTCATCGGCAGGATCAGGTTGCGCGCCGAACCGTCACCCCAGCCACCGGCTGGCAGCCAGGACAGCATCACCGCGAAGATCAGCGTCAGCACCGGTCCGACGACGAAGTTCGGTACGGTGACGCCGACGGTGGCAAAGGTCATCAGGCCGAAATCGAGAACGCTGTTCTGGCGAAGGGCTGCAATGGTGCCGAGCGTCACGCCGCCGATCAGTGCGATCAGGATGGCATAAAGGCCGAGTTCTACCGAATAGGGCAGGGCCTTGCCGATCAGTTCGGACACCGTGTTGTCCTTGTAGATGAAGCTCGGGCCGAAATCGCCGGTCGCGGCATTGCCGAGATAGTTGAGATACTGGCGCCACAGCGGCTGGTCGAGCTTGTAGGTGGCCATGATATTGGCCATGGTTTGCGGTGGCAGCGGGCGCTCGAGATTGAACGGGCCACCCGGCGCGAAGCGCATCAGGAAGAACGAGATCGTCACGACGACGAACACCGTGGGCACGGCGCTGAGCAGCCGGCGCAGGACAAATGAGATCATGGCGAAAACGATGGCGCGCGACAGCCATCATGCTGCCGCGCGCCATTCCCTATGTTCGTTATTCGGAAACGCTGAGGAACTTCGACAGATGCTCGTTGACCGGATTGTCGCCCCAGCCCGAAACACGCGACGACACCAGCCACAGATTGGCATTGTTCATCAGTGGCGCGATCGGCTGGTCGTTCATCAGAATGGTTTCTGCCTTCTTCATCTCGGCCATGCGCTTGGCCGGATCGGTTTCCGCGTAGGACTTCTTCATCAGCGCATCGAATTCCTCGTTCTTGTACTTTCCGTAGTTGAACGTGGTGTTGGTGCTGATGTCGAGAGCCAGGAAGTTTTCAGGATCGGCATAGTCTGCTGTCCAGCCGGCGCGGGCGACGTTGAACTTGCCGCCTTCCTGCAGGTAGGCGTAGTGCGAAGCCACGTCGAGATTGACCAGCGACACCTTGGCGCCAAAGGTGTTCTTCCACATGTCGGCGACGGCGGTGGCGACGCGCTCGTGGTTGGCATTGGTGTTGTAGCGGATCTCGATGTCGAGCGGCTTGCCGCCTTCGCCGTAGCCGGCGGCCTTCATCAGCTCGACCGCCTTGTCTTCGCGGTCGATCTGCGACAGGGCTGCGAAATCCGGCTGCGGGCCTTCGCCATAGCCTTCCATGCCTGGCGGTACGAGATTGTAGGCCGGCAGCTGCGCGCCGGCATAGATTTCCTGGGCCAGGAAGTCGCGGTCGACGGCCATTGACAAGGCGCGGCGGACATTGACGTCGTTATATGGCGGCTCGCGGTTGTCGAAGACGTAGTAATAGGTGGCAAGGCCGGGGCTCACATGCACCTGGTCGCTGTAGCTCTCGCGCAGGCGTTTGATCTGGTCGGCCGAGAAATTGTAGACGAGATCGAGTTCCTTGGCTTCAAAACGGCGCACCGAAGCGGCATCGTCGTCGACCGGGTAGAAGATCACCTTGTCGAGCTTGACGTTGGCGGCATCCCAGTATTTTTCGTTCTTGACGACGGTCAGCGTGTCGTTCGGCACGTGCGCCTGCAGCACGAAGGCGCCGTTCGAAACCATGTTGCCGGGCTTGACGAACTGGTCGCCGAACTTCTCGAAATTGGCCTTGCTGACCGGCAGCGCGGTGTAATGGGCCAGAAGCTGCAGAATGAACGGCGTCGGGCGCTCGAGCGTGATCTCGAGGGTCTTGGCGTCGATCGCCTTGATGCCGAGCTGGTCGATCGGCACTTCGCCCTTGTTGGCCTTTTCGGCATTCTTGATCGGGTAGAGGATGTTGGCATATTCGGCGGCGGTCTTCGGGTCTTCGAGGCGGCGCATCGCAAAGACGAAGTCTTCAGCCGTGACCGGCGAGCCATCCGACCAGGTTGCCGTGTCGCGGATCTTGAAAGTGTAGACGGTACCGTCGTCGGAAACGGTCCAGCTCTCAGCAGTGCCGGGAACGATCTTGCCGTTGGAATCATAGATCGTCAGGCCTTCGAACAGGTCGCGTACCACGAAACCTTCGATGTCGATCGAAATATGGGCATAGTCGAGGGTCTGCGGTTCGCCGGCATTGCCGCGATGCAGAACGGCTTCGGCGAAGGCGGGAGCTGCACTCATCAGCATGGTGCCGAACAGCAGCGATGTGGCCAATTTTTGAATTTTTGTCATTTTTTTATCCCCTTTCAGGCTAATGGAAGGCGGAAAGAGACGAGAAAACCACAAAGAATTCAAGGGGTGAATTTTACGGCAGGCCACACCTTTGATTGAAAAACACGCAAACGCAGGATCTCGAAAGAAAATCGCCCGTTTGCGCAACTATTGCAAAAATTGTGTCGAGATCGCGATATTATTTACCGGTCGGTAAAAATCGAGGCTGTTGATATCCTCTAGATCCGCGCCAGATAGGTCTGGTAATCGAAGTCGGATACGGTCCTCAGATAAGTGATCGCTTCCTTGCGCTTGGTGTCGCCATAGAGCTTGCGATAGCGGATGTCGAAGATATCGGCGATAAAATCCGACGCCCGGAACAGCTCGACCGCGGTCAGGAAGTCGTGGGTCAGCATATCAGGGTTTTCCGGAGCGCTGTCCGGCGTCGTCACCGGACCCGGATCCAGCACCTCGTCCAGCCCCAGCAGCATGCCGCCGAGAATGGCCGCCAGCAGCAGATGCGGATTGGCGTCGGCGCCGGCAACACGGTGCTCGATGCGGGCGGCCGGGCCGTCCTTGTCGGGAATGCGGATCGCCGTGCCGCGATTGCCAAAGCCCCAATCGGCCTTGTCAGGCGCAAACGAACCCGGCTGGAAGCGGCGATAGGAATTGGCAAACGGCGCGAAGATCAATTGCGCCTCGCGCATAGTCTTCAGCATGCCGGCGGTCACCGATTTCAGCTTGACCGGATCGCCGCCCTTGGCGTCGAGGATATTGTTACCGTCGCGGTCGAGGATGCTGGCATGCACATGCAGGCCGGAGCCCGCCTGGTCGCCATAGGGTTTTGCCATGCAGGTGGATTTCAGCCCGTGGCGGCGGGCGGCGAAATCGACGACGCGCTTGAGATAAACGCAGTCATCGGCCGCCGCCAGCGCATCCGGCTTGTGCAGGAGGTTGACCTCGAACTGGCCGGGGCCGAATTCCGCCGTCGTCGCGTCGGCCGGCAGGCCCATCGCATCGGCATACTGGCGTACGGTGTCGAGATAATCGGCCATCGCCGCCGTGGCGCTCATGTCGTAGAGCTGGAACCCGTTCGGCTGGCCGCGATAGGTCAGCGCCTTCGGCGGCATCGGCTTGCCCGTTTCGCGCCAGTCGTCCTCGACCACGTAGAATTCCAGCTCGGTGGCGACGACCGGCGTCAGGCCGCGCTCCTCGTAGCGCTTCAGTACATTGGCAAGGATCGCCCGCGGACACAGGAAATGCGGCGCGCCTTCCAGCGTGTGCATGGTGGCCATCACCTGCTTCGAACCCGCCGGCCCCCAGGGCATCGGCGCCAGCGAGTGTCTGTCCGGCACGCAGATGCCGTCGGGATCGCCAAGCGTCAGCGACAGGCCGGTAATGTCGTCATTGTCGTCGCCCCAGATGTCCAGCGACTGGGTCGAGGCCGGCAGGCGCACGGTGTTTTTCCAGACTTTCTCCTCGGCATGGATCGGGATCATCTTGCCGCGCAGGTCGCCGTTCATGCCGACCAGCAGCACTTCGATGCGCGCCGAAGGGTCGGCGGCGGGGTTGGCGGCGACCGGGGATGATGCTGTCATGGAAGGCGGCTTTCGCTGGAGGAACGAGGGGAGATTTGGCCGCAGGAAGCCGCGGATCGACGCCCTTGCCAAACGCATTTCGGAAGGTCATGTTCGTAGCCGATAATATTCCGCCTTTCAATCAGGCATGGAACAAGACCGGCGCGGGCGGCCTCTCCGGAGCCTGCCTGAGACGGGTCCTGTTCGCCCAAAAGGACAGCTGCCATGAACACGCTTGCCGTTGCTTCTTCCAATCTCGGTGCCATCGATGCGGCCCATCATCTGCATCCCTTCTCCAACATGAAGAAGCTCAATGCCGAAGGCACCAAGATCATCGAGCGTGCCGAGGGCATGCATATCTGGGATTCGACCGGCAAGCAGTATCTCGATGCCTTTGCGGGCCTGTGGTGCGTCAATGTCGGCTATGGCCGCAACTCGATCGCCGAAGCCGCCTACAAGCAGATGCAGGAACTGCCCTATTACAACACGTTTTTCGGCACCACCACGCCGCCGGCGACTTTGCTCGCCCAGAAGATCGCCAGCCAGACCGGCCCGACCCTGAACCACGTCTTTTTCACCAATTCCGGCTCCGAGGCCTCCGACACCTGGTTCCGCATGGTGCGGGTCTACTGGAAGGCGCTCGGCCATGAGACCAAGACGATGGTGATCGCCCGCAAGAATGCCTATCACGGCTCGACGGTGGCCGGCGCCTCGCTCGGCGGCATGAAATGGATGCACGAGCAGGGCAACCTGCCGATCGAGGGCATTGCCCATATCAACCAGCCCTATTGGTTTGCCGAGGGCGGCGACTTGTCACCGGCCGAATTCGGCCTGAAGGTCGCCCGCGAACTCGAAGAGAAGATCGACGAACTCGGCGAGGAAAATGTCGCGGCCTTCGTCGCCGAGCCGATCCAGGGCGCCGGCGGTGTCATCGTGCCGCCGGACACCTACTGGCCGGAAATCGTGCGCATCTGCAAGGCGCGCAACATCCTGCTGGTTTCCGACGAGGTAATCTGCGGCTTCGGCCGCCTCGGCTCGTGGTTCGGCCATCAGCACTACGGTTTCGAGCCGGACCTGGCGCCGATCGCCAAGGGCCTGTCGTCCGGCTATCTGCCGATCGGCGGCGTGCTGGTCTCCGATCGCGTCGCCGATGTGATGCGCGAAGAGGTCGGCGATTTCTATCACGGCTATACCTATTCCGGTCACCCGGTCTGTGCGGCCGCGGCACTGGAAAACATCCGCATCCTCGAGGAGGAAAAGCTGGTCGAGCGCGTGCGCGACGATATCGGCCCCTATTTCAATGAGGCCTGGGCGTCGCTGGCCGATCACGAAGTGGTCGGCGAAGCCGTCAGCGTCGGCCTGATGGGCGCCGTGCAGCTGTCGCCCGACAAGGCAAAGCGCAGCCGCTATGCCAAGCCCGACGATGTCGGCACGATGGTGCGCAACCAGTGCGTTTCAAACGGCGTCATCCTGCGCGCCACCGGCGACCGCATGCTGGCCTCCCCGCCGCTGATCATCTCGCGCGCGGAAGTCGACCAGACGGTCGAGGTGCTGCGCAAGGGGCTGGATTTCCTGCGCGACAATCCGCAGGCGTAATGATGGTGCCACGCGGCGATGCCAGGTCATGGCGCCTCGCACGTCGCCATGACCTGGTCCGCTCGACGCTCTAGGGCCGGATGCCGCCGATCGTATAGCCGCCATCGACGGTGATGTCCTGACCGGTCACGAAACCGGAATCCTTCGAAAGCAACCAGGCGACCGTCCCGGCGACATCGTCCGGCGTGCCATTGCGGCCCAGCGGCGTGTGGGCTGCAAGCCGTGCGGCAAAGGCGGGGTCGATGACGTCGTCGGCCATGGGCGTCAGGATGATGCCGGGATTGATGGCATTCACCCGGATGTTGCGCGGCCCCTGTTCCACCGCCAGCGTGCGCATCATCGCCAGCAGCGCGCCTTTCGTTGCCGCATAGGCACCGGCGCCGGGCATCACTCCGGCCGCGGTCCACGATGCGTTTATCAGGATGCTGCCGCCGTCCAGGAACGGCAGGCAGTGCTTGATGGTGAAGAAGGTGCCGCGCAGGTTGGTGTCGATCAACAGGTCGAATTCCTCCGCCTCGACGGCGGACAGCGGCTTGAAATCGCCGAGCACGCCGGCATTGGCGAACAATCCGTCCAGTCGCTTGAAGCGGGCGATCGCCTCGGCGACGGCGGCGCCAACCGCATCGCTGTCGGCAATGTCGCAAGGGATCGCCATCGCCACGCCGCCGGCCGCTTCGATCTCCGCGCACAGTTGATGGATCGGCTCGCGGCGCCGTCCGAGCAGCACGAGCCGCGCGCCTTCCGTGGCGAGCCGAAGGGCGGCGGCGCGGCCCATGCCCGTTCCGGCGCCGCTGATGAGGACGGTTCTGTCGTGAAATCGTGTCTGTGCCATCTGTCTGTCCTTGAGCGAATTCGCAAGGGCAGTGGTAATTCAATTTCAAATGGATGATAATTGGCGAAAATATCGATTCATCCGAAAGTAAAACCATCAAATGAACCTGTTTCACGCCATGGAGGTTTTCGTCACGACGGTGCGGGAAGGCTCGATGAGTGCCGCGGCCGCACGGCTGGGCCTGTCGCCGGCGATGGTCGGGCAGCATGTCGCGGCGCTGGAAGAGCGGCTCGGCACCCGCCTCCTCAACCGGACGACGCGCCGGCAGAGTCTGACCGATTTCGGAATGAGCTATGTCGAGCAATGCCGGGAGATTCTCGATCGCGTCGCCGTCGCCGACCTTGATGCCGAAGCAGCGCAGACCAAGCCGCGTGGCAAGCTGAGGGTGACGGCGCCGACCACCTTCGGGGCGGAGGTGCTGATGCCGGCGATGCGCCGCTATCGGGCGCTGGCCCCGGAGGTGACGCTGGACATCACCTTGACCGATCGCAACGTCGATATCGTCGAGGAGGGCTTCGATATCGCCTTTCGCATCGGCGATCTTGCGGACAGCCGGCTGATCGCCCGCGGGCTGGCGCCCTACCGCATGATGATCTGCGCGACGCCGGACTATCTGGCCGCAAGCGGGACTCCTTCCCATCCGCGCGACCTTTCCGGCCACGACGCCGTCGGCTTTGCGCCGGCGGCGCGCGCGCCGTGGCGGCTATCGAGACAGGAGGAGGTGGTGGAGGTCACGCCGAAAATACCGATCACCGTCAACACTGGCCAGGCGGTGCGCACCGCCGCGCTTGCCGGCCTCGGCGTGATCCTGCAGCCGGCCATTCTGCTGGCGGCCGACGTGCAGGCCGGCCGCCTTGTCCAGCTTTTTCCCGACTGGCAATTGCGCGAACGGCCGATGTCGCTGATTTACCACCGCGACCGGCGCATGACGCCCCGTCTGCGCAGCATCATCGCCTTTGCCATGGCTGAATTCGGTGCTGAGAAGGAACAACAGGCGTCCCTTAGCGCAGGCTGCAGCGAACAGACTGCCGCCGCTTCCGTCTGACAGGCTCCCGATCTCTTGTCTAGGCGGCCGTCGAGTATGGCCTGCGGCTTTGCTGGCCTCTTGAGCTCTGGCCGGACACCTTGAACTTGGCGATCAGCTCCTCAAGCGAAGCGGCTTCCGAGGCCAGCGTCTGGGATGCAGCATTGGCCTCCTCGACGGTGGAGGCGTTTCGCTGCGTTGCCTGATCGAGCGCGTTGATGGAGGCATTGATCTCGCCGATGCCGAGCGACTGCTCGCGTGCCGCCACCGAGATCGCACCGACATTGTCGTCGACCTTTTTCACCTGGTCGACAATTTCCCGCAGCGCGTCGCCGGTCTCGTTGACCAGCGCAACACCGCGCGAGACGGAGCCGGCCGAGGTCGCGATCAGGGTCTTGATGTCCTTGGCCGCACTGGCCGAGCGCTGCGCCAGTTCGCGCACTTCCTGGGCGACGACGGCAAAGCCCTTGCCGGCTTCCCCCGCCCGTGCGGCCTCGACGCCGGCATTGAGCGCCAGCAGGTTCGTCTGGAAGGCGATCTCGTCGATCACGCCGATGATATTCTCGATCTCCTTCGACGAAGCCTTGATCTGGTCCATGGCGGCGGTCGCCTTCATGACGATGTCGCCGGAGGCTTCGGCTCCGGCGCGGGTTGCTGCCACCAGCTTGGTGGCTTCGGCGGCCCGCTGGCTCGAATCCTTGACTGTCGTGGTGATCTCCTCCAGGGCGGCGGCGGTCTCTTCGACGGAAGCCGCCTGCTGCTCGGCATTCTTGGCAATATCGTTCGAGACGGAATTGATCAGCTGCGCATTGTTGGCCAGCGTTTCGGCGGAATGCTTGATCGCCGTCACGGTCTCTTCAAGCGCCCGTGCTGCCTGATTGAAGTCAAGCCGGACCTGTTCGAGGGCTGGATCGATGCCTGCGCCGATCTCGATGGTCAGGTCGCCCTCTGCCAGGCCGCCGATTGCCTTGCCGATCTTCTCGACCGCATTCATGCGGGCGGTGATATCGGTTGCCACCTTGATGATCTTGTAGACGGTTCCGCGTGAGTTGAGGACCGGCGTATAGGCCGCCTGGATCCAGACCCTGCGGCCGCCCTTGCCGATACGGACGAAATTGTCGGCGACGAATTCGCCGGCACGCAGCCGATCCCAGAGCCGGGCATAGTCGGGCGACGTGACATAGGCGGGGTCGCAGAACATCCGGTGATGCTGGCCGGCAATCTCCGCTGCGCTATAGCCCATCGCCGTCAGGAAATTCTGGTTGGCCTTGAAGATCGAGCCATCCGGCTCGAACTCGATGATCGCCTGCGATTGGTCGATGGCCCGGATCCGGTTGCCGTCGTCCAGCGCCTCGATCTTGGATGTGTTGATGTCGGTGGCGATCTTGAGGATGGGCACCACCTTGCCGCCATGGATCACAGGGTTGTAGCTCGCTTCGATCCAGATATCGTCGCCTTCCTTCGTCTGGCGGCGGAACTGACCCTGCTGGAATTTGCCGCTGGCCAGATCGGCCCAGAACCGGGCGTAATCCGGCGCGTTGCGGATTGCCTCCTCGCAGAACATCCGGTGATGTTTGCCGGTGATCTCCTGCGGCGAATAATGCAGGGTCTTGCAGAAATTCTCGTTGGCCCGCAGGACGGTGCCGTCCGGCGTGAACCAGATCATCGCCTGCGACCGGGACAGCGCCTCCATGTCTTCATCGAGACGTCCGGCATTGAAAAAACTCTTGATCGACATGGTGGGCCCTCTTTTATCCCAACGCCCACGATAAAATACATGTATTATTAAATTATAAAATTCACATGAAGATTGCAGTCGAGAGTTGGAGTATGAAGGATACGCCGTTCTTGTTGCTCCAAACGCGAAAGATCGGCGAGATTGGTCGAGTTAGGCTCACCACGCTCCAGGCTGAACATGCCGGCCCGGAGCGTTGGTCCTGCCGAGGCCTCACGGCATGAACTGGCCGCCGTTCACGTCGATCGTCTGGCCGGTGATGTAGCCGGCCAGCTGGCGGGAGGCGAGGAAGAGATAGGCGCCGACGCAATCCTCCGACGTGCCGGCCCGCTTCAACGGCACGGCCGCGGCGACCTGCTCCATCTGGCCGGGCAGGGCATACTGGTCCTGGAACGGCGTCGCGATGAAGCCGGGCGCCACGGCGTTGACGCGGACATCATATTTGCCGAATTCCAGCGCCATGCCCTTGGTCACCGCGCCGACAAAAGCCTTGGACGAGCCATAGACGCCGGAGCCGGCGGTGCCACCGGTGCGGGCCGCCACCGAGGTGGTGTTGATGATGAAGCCACCCTGCTTTTTCAAATACGGCAGGGCGGCATGGCTCGCCGACAGCACCGAGCGGGCATTGACGTCCATCACCTTGTCGTAATGGGCATCCGTCATGTCTTCATAAAGCACGCGGGCGATCATGCTGCCGGCATTGTTGATCAACCCATCGAGCCGGCCGAAGGCCTGGGCCAGCCGGTCGACAGCAGTCGCCATCGCCCTGGAGTCGGTGGCATCCGCCTTGAGCGTCATGACCTTGCCCCCCGAAGCGGTGATTTCCTGGGCGATCGCCTCGGCCTCTTCGGCTTTCGAATTGTAATGCAGCCCGACCAGCGCGCCCTGGGCCGCAAACGCCCGCGCCAATGCCGCGCCGATGCCGCTTGAGGCGCCGGTGATGAGCACGGCCTTGCCGGAAAGATCGGGGATGATGAGCGTGTCGGTCATGGCAGACGTCCTCCTGTTGTCCGACAAGTTTAGACCGCTTATGTCCTTGCTTGGCAAGATCGGTCTGGAACTGCCCGCTTCACGATAGGCGAAGCGGGCAGCTCATGTGTCACGCCGCTGTCCACGCAAACGGCAGCGGCGCCTCGCGGAAAGCGAAGCGGTCGAGATGGCTCGACACCACGCCCTGCATGCGCTCCAGAACCTCCGGTGACGCAGCCTCGATGACCACGGTCAGGGCCGCGTCATCGGCCGACATCTCGGCGACGGCTTCCGCGAAGCGCACGGTGGAGCGGTTGTCGCCGAGCTCCACCTGAAGCTTGTGGCTCCAGTGCTTGCAGAGCTGCTGCACATATTTCCAGCCGTGTTCAGTGGCGATGGTGGCTGTTGTCTTGGTCATGTCAGAGCCTTTCGATCTTGCTGGCGGCCTCATCCAGGATCCGTGCCACATCGAGCTGGATGTCGCGCGTCACATTGTCTTGCGACAGCCGCTCCTGCAGGGCGGATTTCAGATTGTGCATGGCCCGGCGCACCGGGGCGGCATCCGTCTGTTCGCTGACCTTGGCGAGAGCCGTCAGCCGCGCCATGGCAATGGCAACCTCGTCGGCCCGCTCAAGGAGATGCTGGCGCCCGGCCTCGCTGATCGCCAGCAGCTTGCGCGGACCCTCGCTGATCTGCTCCTCGGCCAGCCCCATGTCGATCAGAAGCGTCATGGTCGGGTAGACCACGCCGGGGCTCGGCGCATAGGCGCCGCCGGACCGGCTCTCGATCTCGCGGATCAGGTCGTAGCCATGGCGCGGCTGTTCCTCGATCAGCTTCAAGAGCACGAGGCGCAGCTCGCCGGTCTCGAACATGCGCCGGCGTTCGCCGCCATGCCCGCCAGGGCCGCGCCCCCCGTCAAATCGGCCACGCGGACCGCCACCAAAGCCGCGTTCCTTCATCGCCTGCCAGAACCCGCGGCCTTCATGGTGGCCGCAACCTTCGGAATGCATATGTCTCATCTGTTGTCTCTTTCGTCGGTTGAACTGTATCTAAGATATATCTTAGAGCTGTCGATGCAAGAGGGGCGGCGAATTTTTTTGACTCGACCATGGCGACGCCAGCCTTGCTTCGTCCTATGGTCGATCAAAGAAGACTCGCGGCAAGGAGATCAAAAGGCATGACCGAGCACAGACACGAATATCGGGTAACGGTGACATGGGCCGGCAATCAGGGCAGCGGCACATCAGGCTACCGCGCCTATGGCCGCGACCATGTGATTTCCGCCGCCGGCAAGCCGGATATTGCAGGCTCGTCCGATCCGGCCTTTCGCGGCGATGCCAGCCGCTGGAACCCCGAAGACCTGTTCCTGGCTTCGCTCTCGGCCTGTCACAAGCTCTGGTATCTGCACCTCTGCGCCGTCTCGGGCGTCGTCGTCACGGCCTATGAGGATCATGCCGAAGGCACGATGATCATGGATGCCGACGGTATCGGCCGCTTCACCGACGTTCTCTTGAAGCCCAAGGTTACAATCAAAACCGGCACCTACCCCCAGATCGCCGCCGAACTGCACGCCGAGGCCCATGAGAAATGCTTCATCGCCAATTCGGTGAATTTCCCGGTGCGCTGCGAGGCGGTGATTGTGGAGGCCTGAGGGGGGCTTTGGTGAGGTGATTACACGCCGTGCGGGGAGCAATTGATGTGGGGCAGGGAAGAGACGGTGTACCGAGGCATCGCACGGGTCTGTTGACCAAGAGACGGTACGTTGCCTTGACCTGCAGCCCTCCTTGCCCTATGTTCTGATCATCGGTGCAGATCGACTGAGGTCCTTACGGACCGATAGTGCCGAGGTCGCCAGGTCACTCTGGTCACTTGCTTATGGCTGTGGGCCTTCGGGTTTGACATTGTCGAGGATATATATGGGGGACCGGCGACGGTCCCCCACCTCATTTCAGAAGTAGGGTATCTGGTGCTTGGTCATATGCGCGACCATGCCGAAGGGGCATGAGCGTACCGTCTTGACCACGTTCGTCCGGACATAGGCACTCTCCACATGCATGTCTAGGAAGTGCAGGCTGGGGTCCTCCGGCTGCTCCGCCGAGTTCTTGACCCTGAAGAAGGCGCAGTACCTGTGCTGTGCGCCTCCCTCCGGAGGAAGGTAGAGTTCGAAGGTGGTCCAATTCTTATCATGGGTGAGCGAGACCTTCGAGGTGGGCCTCTCGAATAGGGCTCCCATCATGCGTACAAGCCTTTCCGTCTGGCCGTACCTATCCGGGCAGTAGACCCTGAGCTTGGGCGCGGTCTCGACCACATAGGCGTGTTCGGCCTGAACTTCGCCGTGGGCGAGCTCCCTTGAGTAACAATGGTTCGAGTACCGGAGCCACACCCTATAGGTCTGGTTCCCGATCGGGCTAGTCCAGTTGAAATCGGCGCTCGTCTGACCGAGGTGGCTGAGGTAGATCAGCGTGCCGTTGTAATGAAAATTCTCGTGCTGCATGTGTCGGGGCTGCCTGACGGGCCGGGGTGTCGCGCTTCCTACTTGCTATATAGCGACTTCGCACCCGGGATGCGTCGGATTTCGGCAAGGGTGATGCAGAGCGCATCATTCTGATGCCAGCCCCGTGCACCGAGATCGTCTTTACTTAGGCCCTACAAAACCAGCGCCAGCCCCGCAACATCCCCCCTTACTGAAACGCCGTCTCGTAAAAACTGCGCAGCTTGCGCGAATGCAACCTCTCGGGCGGCATTTCGGCGAGTTTCTGCAGGGCGCGGATGCCGATCTGCAGGTGCTGGCTGACCTGGGTCTTGTAGAAGGCGCTGGCCATGCCGGGCAGTTTCAGCTCGCCATGCAGCGGCTTGTCGGAGACGCAAAGCAGCGTGCCATAGGGCACGCGGAAGCGGAAACCGTTGGCAGCGATGGTGGCCGATTCCATGTCGAGCGCGATGGCGCGCGACTGCGAAAGCCGCTTGACCGGGCCGCGCTGGTCGCGCAGTTCCCAGTTGCGGTTGTCGATGGTGGCCACCGTGCCGGTGCGCATGATGCGCTTCAGCTCGAAGCCCTCGTAGCCGGTGATTTCCTCGACCGCGTCTTCCAGCGCCAGCTGCACTTCGGCCAAAGCCGGGATCGGCACCCAGACCGGCAGGTCGTCGTCGAGCACATGGTCTTCGCGCACATAGGCATGCGCCAGCACATAGTCGCCGAGCCGCTGGCTGTTGCGCAAGCCCGCGCAATGGCCGAGCATCAGCCAGGCATGCGGGCGCAGCACGGCGATATGGTCGGTGATCGTCTTGGCATTGGACGGGCCGACGCCGATATTGACCATGGTGATGCCGGCATGGCCATCCTTCTTCAGGTGATAGGCCGGCATCTGCGGCAGGCGACCGAGCGACAGGGAGGAGTCCGGACCGTCGGCGCCGGCCGGCGTGATGATATTGCCGGGCTCGACAAAGGCGGTGTAACCGCCGCCGCCGTCGGCCATCAGATTGCGGGCATAGGCGCAGAATTCGTCGATATAGAACTGGTAATTGGTGAACAGCACGAAATTCTGGAAATGCGCCGCACTGGTCGCGGTATAATGCGACAGGCGGGCCAGCGAATAGTCGATGCGCTGCGCGGTGAACGGCGCCAGCGGCTGCGGCTCGCCGGGGCGTGGCTCGTATTCGCCATTGGCGATCTCGTCATCGGTGGTCGACAGGTCCGGCGTGTCGAACAGGTCGCGCAGCTGGATATCGGCCAGCCCATTCGACTCGGCTTCCACATGGGCGCCTTCGCCAAAGGCGAAATGCAGCGGAATGGGCGTTGAGGATTCCGACACGACGACCGGCACCTGGTGGTTGTCGATCAGCAGCGCCAATTGCTCGACCAGGTAATGGCGGAAGAAATGCGGCCGGGTAATGGTCGTGGTGTACATGCCCGGCGCCGTGACATGGCCGTAGGACAGGCGCGTGTCGGCATGTCCGAAGCTGGCCGTCTCGATGCTGACCTGCGGGTAGAAGGCCCGGTAGCGCCCCGCCGGCGAGGCGCCGCCGGCCAAGGCTTGAAAACCCTCGATCAGGTAGCGGGTATTGCGCTCGTAGAGTTCGGTGATGGCATCGACGGCCAGCGCCGCGTCGGTAAAGACGCGCGGCTCATAGGGCTCGGGGCCGAGGAAATTCAAAGGGGAGAGTGTCGAGATTCGCTTGTCCATGGGTCTTTATATAATGGTCTGTTTGACAAGCAAACGACGCGGCAGGGCCCGGACCGCTTTTTTGGGCATGGAGCGCCGGCGTTCGGCGACAGGCTTGCCGCCGTTCAGCTCAGCGACTGGCGCTGCAGGCTGACCAACAGAACCAGGCCGGCCCCCTGCTTGCTGACACCGTCTGGGCCTGTCTGGCTGAAGCCCAGCGCCGCCAGCGGGCCGAGCAGCAGGAACGCCATAAGCGCCACCCGCAGGGTGGAGGCAGCAGAGCCGAGGACGGATGCGGTCATGGCGGTCTCCTGTTTAAGTGTCAGAGTTGCACGGTGCAGAAGCTGCTGGCCGGATGCAGGCAAGGCGTCGCGGTGCCGTAATGCACACGCTTCGGCCCGCGACCGTCGGCGGTGACCAGGGCCGCGAAGCCCATGGCAAAGATCGCCATCGTCAGGGTGATGATTGTCAGTCTGCGCAGCACGATATCCATGATCTCAAGGCCCCCGCCGAAATTGTCATTCGATGCTGGTCTTATGGCAGGTACTGCCTGAACCCTGTCTGAGGCCCCGGTTCATCGGGCGTTCAGCAAGGCTGTTCGCAGCAGGCGCTCAGAGCCTTGCCTCGGCAAACACGGCTGATGCCCAGTCGAGAAAAACCCGGACGCGCGAGGCGAGTTGCCGGTTCTGCGGATAAAGTGCCGAGAGAGGGGTCGGCGGCGGCGGACACTGCGGCAGCACTTCGACCAGGGCGCCGGTCGCGAAATCGGCCGCCAGCCGATACCGCGGCGCCTGGATCAGGCCGAAGCCCAGCCTGGCGAGATCAGCCATGGTGTCGGAATTGTTGACCGTCAGCCGGCTCGGCAGGGTGACGAAGCGCGTCTGCCCTTCGACGAGGAATTCGAGCGGCATGGTTTCGCCGGTGCGTGACGAGACGAAGCCCACGCAGACATGGCCATGGAGATCGTCGATCGACGACGGCATGCCACACCTCTCGATATAGGCGGGGCTGGCGCAGGTCACCTCCTGGATGGTGGCAAGCCGCCGCACGATCATGCCGCTGTCGGCAAGCTCTCCGGCCCGGATCACGCAATCGATGCCCTCGCGCACCAGATCGACCACCCGGTCGCCCTGGCCGATATAAAGGTCGAGCAGCGGATAGCGATCCAGAAACTCCGGCAGTCGCGGCAGCAGGAAGGTGCGCGTCAGCAGCCCATGCGCATCAATGCGCAGCATGCCCTGCGGCTCAGCGTTGCGAAACACACTGTTGGCGTCCTCGACATCGGCAAGGATCGCCAGGCAGCGCTGGTAATAGGCCTGACCATCCAGCGTCGGCGTCACATGCCGCGTCGTGCGCTCCAGCAGCCGGGCGCCGACATCGGCCTCGAGCAGCTTGATCGCCTCCGTCGCCGTCGAGCGGGCGAGGCTGAGGTCCGCGGCGGCAGCCGTGAAACTGCGCCGTTCCACGACACGAACAAAGAGCTGCATGCGATCCAGGCGGTCCATGATCTTGTTCACCACAGCCGAATACTCTTGTCAAATATTGGCTGATTGTTTCGCCAGGGCGACAGGCCTATTTTCAGACCATCGACAGAAGGAGAGACATCATGACAGAGACAGTCGAACGCACAGCCATCGTTACCGGCGCGTCGAAAGGCATCGGCGCTGCCATCGCCAAACGCCTGGCCGCCGACGGTTTTGCCGTAGTGGTCAACTATTCAAGAGACGAGCAGCCGGCCCTCGACGTGGTCAGCGCCATCGAGGCGACGGGCGGACGTGCCATCGCGGTCAAGGCCGATATCGGCGCGGCCTCCGGCATGGCGGATCTGTTCGATGCTACAGAGCAGGCATTCGGCGCTGTCGATGTGCTGGTCAACAATGCCGGCATCATGACGCTCGGACCGATCGCGACGGTCGAGGATGTGGATTTCGAGCGGCAGGTCGCCATCAATCTCGGCGGCACGTTCCGCGGCATGCGGGAAGCGGCAAGGCGCCTGCGCGACGGCGGCCGCATCGTCAACTTTTCCTCCAGCGTCGTCGGCCTCTACCAGCCGGCCTATGGCGTCTATGCCGCCACCAAGGCGGCGGTCGAGGCCCTGACCCATATCCTCGCCAAGGAGCTTGGGCCCCGCGACATCACCGTCAATGCCGTGGCGCCGGGGCCGGTGGAAACCGATCTGTTCATGACCGGCAAATCCGAGGAGGTGCTGAAGACCATCATCGGCCTCAATCCGCGCAAGCGTCTCGGTCAGCCGGACGATATCGCCTCGGTCGTGTCCTTCCTCGCCGGGCCCGACAGCGGCTGGGTCAGCGGCCAGATCATCCGGGCCAATGGCGGCGTGATCTGATCGACGCACCGCGCCGATACGAATTTCATCAGCAACAGGAGATATCCAATGCCATTCGTCAACATCAAGACGCCGGAAGGCGCCCTGTCCAGGGCGCAGAAGGAAGAGATCGTCCACCGCACCACCGACATGCTGGTCGACTATTTCTCGGAAGCGGCACGGCCGCATACCATGGTCCTGATCGAGGAGGTCAAGGACGGCGGCTATGGCCGCGCCGACGAGGTCTTTGTGCTCCCGGCCGCCTATCGGGCGGACGCCGGCCTGTGACGTGAAAAGGCCGGCTGATGGGTCATCAGCCGGCCTTGATGGCGTTGCCGGTCCGGAAAGGGACGCGGCAGCGAATGGTTTTGTTGGCTACAGGCGCGTCCAGGTCTGCGACTTGCACAGCACCGCCAGCACGCAGCCCTTCATCTTCAGCGAATTGCCCGACACGCTGCCCGAGCCGCTATAGGTCTTGTCGGCGTCCGGATCGGTGATCTCGCCCTTGTAGCTGTCGCCGCTGCCGGCCATCTTGCCGATCTGCTTGCCGGCATGCTTGCCGGTTTTCAGCGTCACGCAGAAGCTGCCGCCGCAGGGCGCGATCTGCGCCGTGGCGCCGCTGGCCGTCTTCCAATTGCCTTCGATCGGCTCGGCCGCCTGCGCCGTTACGGTGCCAAGCGCCAGTATCGCCGCCAGTATCAGTGTCCGCATGTCGTCTTCTCCTCCCGATGTGGGCCTCGCTGAGGCCAGAGCCACGTTCCGTCCGGGCGCGCTTTTAAGCAAGCCGCGCCTCCCTCCGCCGGAACGCCTGAAAATTATCTTACGCGGACGTAAAGGTAAATAGGCTTTTCGCTCCGGCGCACCGCTCGCACGGCGGATTTTTTATGCCTGACGCGCCGGGAAATAAGGGGCGAGTGTTTTTCATGGTGAACGGTTGGTAAATCCGATGCCGTGAATCAATGGTAAAATTAACTCGAAAGTCCCTGACTTGCAGGGTCTGTCATGTTTAACAGAAATACAAGTTTACAAAGGGTTTTCACAGCGTTTTCAGCTAATTAATCATGCATTTTAAGCGCATTTTGACGGCCGGCTGGCATAGTGAAGTCATCAAACGAGCAGGGACAAACCCGCCGAACCGGACGGATCCAGACAAAGCCGCAGAAGACGGCCAGGAGCCTGAAGGAGCCTCAAAAGGGGCAAAACAGGGACAGTTTTAAACCGATAGGCAACAGGGACAAAACCGATGGCACGCTTTGAAATGCAACATTCCGAAATGGCCACCATGGGTGGCGAGGCCAAAGCCGACGTATTCTGCGACATGGGACTGATGTATGCGACCGGCCGCGGTTGCGATCAGGATCTGGTCTCGGCACACAAGTGGCTGAACATCGCCGCCATCAAGGGCTGCGACCGCGCCGCCGAGCTGCGCGCCGATCTGGCCCAGTCGATGAGCAAGTCCGATCTTGCCCTGGCCCTGCGTGCCGCCCGCGAATGGATGACCATGCACTGAGCGTGCCCAAAGCATGTCGCCCGAAAGTGGGTACCGGTTTCGGGATCACGACATGCGACAAGACAAAGAGCTAAAGCGTGACGAGCGCATCTGAAAGATCGCGAAACGCTTTAGCTATCGTCCGGGGACACCCCGGATCAACAGACCAAAAAGAACCCTGTGAGAGAGGGGAGAGTGGCGGGGGTCTTCTGGACGGGGCCGAAGCCAACACATGAGAACCGCGACCGGCAGGAACAAGGCCGGCGCGGTTCTTTTTATTGGGATTCCGGCCCGTTCAGAGCGCCTTCAGCACCTTTGGCAGAGCCGCCTCGAACAGGTCCATGTCCGCCGGCAGGCCGGTGCTTACCCTGATGCAGCGATTGAGCGGGGCAACGCCCGGCATGCGGATGAACACGCCATGGTCCATCAGCCCGTCGACCACGGCGCGGGCATAGACCTGATCGCGACCGCAATCGATGGCCACGAAATTGGTGGCCGAGGCAAGCGGGCTAAGGCCGTTGGCACGCGCAATGGCGCTGATCCGCTCGCGCGCCGCCTTGATCCGTTCGATGACATCGGTCAGATAGGCCTGGTCGGCAAGGGCTGCCAGCGCCGCTTCGGTCGACACCCGCACCATGCCGAAATGGTTGCGGATCTTGTCATAGGCCTTGACGGTTCCCGGCGTGCCGATGGCATAGCCGATGCGCGCTCCGGCCAGGCCATAGGCCTTGGAGAAGGTGCGCATGCGCAGAACGTTCGGCAGGTCGATCAGCGCGTCGATCGGCGGAACGCTGCCCTCTGGCGCCGTCTCGCAATAGGCCTCGTCCAGTACCAGCAGGCAGGTGTCGGGCAGGGCGCGCGCAAAAGCGGTGACGCTGTCTGCATCCCACCAGCTACCCATCGGATTGTCGGGATTGGCGAAATAGACCAGCGGTGCGTTTTCGCGAATGACGGCGGCCAGAAGCCCGTCGAGATCCTCGCGGTCATCGACATAAGGCAGCGTCACCAGCCGGCCGCCAAAGCCGTTGACATGGAAATTGAAGGTCGGATAGCCGCCGAACGAGGTGATGACCGGCAGGCCCGGATCAATCACCAGCCGCACGGTCAGCCCCAGCAGGTCATCCACCCCTTCGCCGACGGCAAAATTGTCCGGCGACAGGCCGAGATGGGCGGCCAGCGCCGTCTTCAGCGCATGGTTTTCCGGGTCGTTGTATTTCCAGATCTCGCCGGCTGTGTCGCGGATCGCGGCAAGCACGGAAGGGGCAGGGCCAAAGCCGCTTTCATTGGCGCCGATCCGTGCCTTGACCGCCAGATGGCGCTGGCGTTCGATGGCTTCCGGGCCGACAAAGGGAACGGTGGAGGGCAGGGCGCTGATCAGCGGCGTGAAGCGCGAGAAGGCGGACATCAATCGAATTTCCTGGGCCTGATTTCAAACGCGCCCACAATAGGTCGAAGCGGGCGCGACGCAAGGGCCGCTCTGGCGCTGAGGCGTCGCTGTGCCGAGGAATTTGGGCCGCAGTCGAGGGCCGGGCGTCTCAGCGTCGCTTGTCGCGGCCAAGCCCCTGCGGCACATTCTTGCCGCGCGCCACGATCTCGTCGTCCATGATAAAGTCGGCGCGCACGATGCGGCGCAGCAGATCTTCGGGGATCGGCATGATGAATTTCACGCCGACGCGATTGCCGTTGCGATAGATTTCCGCACAGCCGATGCGGTTGGCAAGGCCGATGACCTCAAGATAATAATGGCTGGACAGACCGTGGATCATCGACATTTCGAGGCCGGCGCCGCCGCGGGAAATGTCCTGGATCTCGCAGTTGCGCACCGAGACGCGCGTCAGGCAGGGGCTGACGGCCATGATCCGGGCCGGACGTTTGACGTGGAAACGTTCCCACCTGCGTTCGTACATTTCCGACTGCACAGTCGCCAAATGGGTTCCGGCGTGCATGGGCTCTCCTCTTGCGCGGCTGATCTCGCGTTTGATGCCACGATGACCGAAGTTTGTTCCCTTCCGGTCAATCGGATCGGTAAATTTTTACCGGCCTGCGAAGTTTCGAGGCTTCGATGCGGCGGGGCGTCACAGTTTGCCCGGCGGATTGATACAGGTCATGAAGAAACCTGAAAGCGCAGATAGGGTTGTTCCATCGTCTGCAGTCCGGCATTCGGCCGGACGCTGACCCTTCGCAAGGAGACGTCATGAACCGGAATACGATAGCCACCAAAGCCTGGGTGATCGTCTGCGATGGTGCCAAGGCGCTGTTTCTGCAGAATGTCGGCACCGCAAACGCCGTCAATTTGTCGGTCGTGGAGCAGATGAGCCAGCCCGACGAGGCGACGCGGGACCTGGGGACGGATCGTCCGGGTCGCGCCTTTCAATCGGAAGGGTCAGCGCGCAGCGCCATGGAAGAGACGGATTGGCACGAAAAGGCCGAGGCGGATTTCCTGCTGGCCGTTGCGGGCCGGCTCGCAGCACTTGTCGAGAATGGGGATATCCAGGATATGGTGCTCATCGCACCGCCAAAGGCCCTTGGCCTGCTGCGGCCAGCCCTTGGCGCCGGGATCAACAATGTCCTGCGCGCCGAGATCGCCAAGGACTATGTCAAGCTGCCGGTCGCCGACATCGAAAAGCACCTGGCGGCCTTGAGGGCCGCCTGAATTACTGGCTGAGCTCGAAGGACAGCCGCACCACATGGTGCAGGAATTCCGGATCGATCAGCATGTTGAAGCCGACGGTCACTCTCTCCGCTTCGCGGCGAATGTAGGTGCAGCCGATCTCGTCGTGAATGCCGAGGATCTCCAGGAAGAAATGATTGGGGATCGGCACATGCGGGCTGACCTCCAGATCCGCGCCATACAGCGAGATCTTGCGGATCAGGCAGCGCAGCGATGACTTGGTGCTCAGGTGATGGCCGACGAAAATGATCTTGCCGGGCCGATCAATCGCAAATTTCTCATAAATTTGGTCCTGTGGGATGTCTCTCTTGGCGTCTGGAATGAACTGCAAGGGCATCACACCCTCCTTTATTGCATTAGAGTGCCAATTTAGCGCAACTTTACTGATGTTTCCTGAACGGCTTCGATAAAATGCACAGACAGTGCGCCGGAACGTCGCATTTGTCGTGTCTTGGGCGGATCAGAGACGATTGTCTTTGGCTCCCGAGAGACATTTCTGGCGCCAACGGACGAAGCGCCTAATCCCGCCGCCGCGTGTCATGCAGAGGCGCGTGGCTCCCGTTCGTGTACGCGACGTTAACGCGCTCAAAGTTTTACCTAATTTTACACTCTCGTGACCCCATTTAACGTTGGTTCAGATAGCTTGCAGCCAGCAGCTTGGCACGGAGGCAGACGCCGATCCGGAGCAAAGCCGCTACTGGCGAGAGATCGTCAGCTGGGCCCTGCGAGTGCCGGTTGAAGCCCCAAGCTTACCCCCGGCTGGCACTCGCAGGGCCCACATTCGATGCCAAGATCGACCGGCGAATTTGTAACCGCAGCGTCCCGATCGTCGGTCCCAGCCACACGTCTGGTGGATTGACGTCGTGACCTATCTGCATCCAGCGAGAGATACGCCCATGGCACTTGTTAGATTGCGCATCCGCAGCGCCAAGATTACCGCGGCGGCGTTGACGGCGGCGTCGCTTCTGGTTGCCCTGTGTCCTCTGGTCGCAGAACTGACACTGTCGCGCTTTTTAGGCTTGCTGACCGGCGCAAATTTCCTGGCCATGCAGCTTGGCATCCTGTGGTCCTTGCGCAAGAGCATCCCATCGGACCGCATGCTTCAAACATGCCCCGTCCGGCGTGCCAGTTAATGCGACGCGCTGGTCATCACAGTCAGAGGTTTTTCGATCTCGGCGGGGCGTGCCGTTGCCACAGCGGCCAGGCTGCAAAGCGGATTCTGTTGATAAGTCCCTTCAAGCGGAATTCACCCATACTCCGGTTCGTCACTTAAGGGCAGACTGGCACACTGCTGCTCAGTGCCGATTTCTTGCGTTTCATTCAACTGCACCCCGGATATCGCCGCGTTTCAGGCCCCCAAGGAAACGATCGACAGATGTTCGGCCCGCCAAGGTCTCATCATTTGCGAAATCACTGCCTCATCTCACTCGCTCTCATCCCGGTCCTGGCGGCTCTGTCGAGTTGTTCGAATGTCGATGTCTCTCCGCCGCAGATCGACACACCAAGTCACTTTGCCTATGAGGCCCGCAACACCACCCCGGTACGATCCGTCCAGCAGACCTGGTGGGTTGCCTTCAACGATAAAATGCTGTCCCGCTATATCGAAAAAGGGCTTGCAGAGAGCCCGCAGATCCAGCAGGCAAACGCAAGGGTCGAGCAGGCAAAGGCAAATGTCGGGCTGGCGAATTCCAGTCTCCTGCCATCGCTTTCAACAGGTGCAGGCGTTGCCCGAGGCGACAAGTATGGCACCGGCACCTCCCACAGCAGCAAATACACCACGCTGTCGGCGGACTGGGCGGTGGATCTTTTCGGCGGAAACCGCGCCAAGAAGCGAGCCGCGGAAGCCGACCTGGCGTCGGCATTGTCCTCAAAGGACCAGGCCGAGGACAATCTCACCACGTCGATCGCGTCCGCCTATGTCGACATTCGCTACTACCAGAAGCGAATTGACATCGCGCGCTCGACCGTTGCCAACCGAAAGGAAAACCTGAGAACCGTCAACGACAGTCTCGACGCTGGCGAGGCGTCGAACATTCAGGTTGTCAACGGCAGGCAACTGGTGGCGCAGGCCGAAGCGACATTGCCGTCACTGGAGGTTCAGCTGGATTCCTCGATCGCGACCCTCGCGGAGCTGATCGGAGAATCGGTCAACCGGATCAAAGCGGAAGTCTCCCATTCCACCGGGCAGCCCGTCCCGCGTTACAAGATTGGCGCCGGCATTCCGGCCAACGCCATCCGCAACCGTCCGGATGTCAGAATTGCCGAAAGCAATTTCGCATCGGCTGCGGAAAGCATCGGCGTGGCCAAGGCCGCCTTTTATCCAAGCCTGGACCTGTCCGGTTATCTGACGCCGACCGAGATCCTCGACTCAGGCCACGTCAACGTGTGGCTGATGTCCGCCGGTTTGACCGCGCCGATCTTCGACGGTGGGAAGAACAAGGCAAATCTCGCCAATGCGAAGGCCAAACTGGAGGAGGCGCGGGGCGCCTGGCGTTCGGCAGTGCTGTCCGGCATCACCGCGATCGAAAAAGCCTTGGCAGCCTACAACAAGGACGGCGCCAACATCGCAGCCCAGCGAAAGCTGGTTTCGACATCGCAGGAAAGCGTCGAACTGGGCCGCGTGAGCTTCCAGCTGGGAGCAGACCCGATCTCGAACGTGCTGAATACGGAGAAGGACTATCTCGCGGCCCAGGAGGGCCTGTCGGATGCGATCAGACAGCAGGCCTTGCACTATATTACATTGTGCAAGGAAGCCCCGGCAGATCGCGTGGATCATCTGCTTGAACTGCAAGGCACGGACGCAATCGTCGCGAAAAAATAGACGGCAGTGCAAGACCAGTGCAGCTGATCCTCGATCTTTGACAATCGCCTCCAAAAACTAAAGGCCGCGCCCGGAAGATCCCGGCGCGGCCTTTTGCATGGGTCGCCTTATGGCGCTTACTGGAAAGCCTGAAGGCCGGTCTGGGCGCGGCCGAGGATCAGCGCATGAATGTCATGGGTGCCCTCGTAGGTATTGACGGCCTCGAGATTCATCACATGGCGGATCACGCCATATTCGTCGGAAACGCCATTGCCGCCATGCATGTCGCGCGACACGCGGGCTATATCGAGCGCCTTGCCGCAATTGTTGCGCTTCATCAGCGAGATCAGTTCCGCCGGCGCGCGATGCTCGTCGAACATTCGCCCGAGGCGCAAGACGCCCTGCAGGCCGAGCGAGATCTCGGTTTCCATGTCGGCGAGCTTCTTCTGGATCAGCTGGGTGGCGGCCAGCGGCCGGCCGAACTGCTTGCGGTCCAGCGTATACTGGCGCGCCGCATGCCAGCAGAATTCCGCAGCCCCCATGGCACCCCAGGCAATGCCGTAGCGGGCGCGGTTGAGGCAGCCGAACGGACCGGCAAGGCCGGAGACATGCGGCAGCAGATTGTCATCGGGAACGAAGACATCCTGCATCTGGATCATGCCGGTGACCGAGGCGCGCAGCGAGAACTTACCCTCGATCTTCGGCGTCTCCAGACCCTTCATGCCGCGTTCCAGGATGAAACCCTTGATCTTGTTGTCATGGGCATCCGATTTCGCCCAGACGACGGCGACATCGGCGATCGGCGAATTGGTGATCCAGTTCTTGGCGCCGGAGATGAGATAACCGCCATCGACCTTTTTGGCCCGCGTCACCATCGAGGATGGATCCGAGCCATGGTCGGGTTCGGTCAGGCCGAAGCAGCCGACCCATTCGCCGCTGGCAAGCTTGGGCAGGAACTTGGCACGCTGTTCGTCCGTGCCAAAGGCAAAGATCGGATGCATGACCAGCGACGACTGCACCGACATGGCCGAGCGATAGCCCGAATCGATCCGCTCCACTTCGCGCGCCACCAGGCCATAGGCCACGTAATTGGCGCCGACACCGCCGAACTCTTCCGGGATCGTCGGCCCGAGCAGCCCGAGTTCGCCCATTTCCGACATGATCTCGCGATGGAAGATCTCGTGGCGGTTGGCCTCGATCACCCGCGGCGCCAGCTTGTCCTGGCAATAGGCCCGCGCCGTGTCGCGGATCATTCGCTCCTCGTCGCTCAACTGCTCTTCCAGCAGGAACGGGTCTTCCCAGACAAAGGCCGCCATCTTGGCGCGGGCCTGTTCCGGAGTGGCAGGATGATGGTCTGTCATGTCGCGGTCCTTGGATCATCAAAAATCATGGTCTGGCCATTGCTACAACAGCTGACGGTGAAGGAAAAGCCCCAAGATTCCAAGTGTTCAGGAAAATCGATTGAAAGGGGCCGGGTCTGATTTCATTCCAAAATGGAATGAACTGTCGATATCGGCACTGATACGAAAAAGAAAAGCGCCGGATTAGGGTCCGGCGCTTTCGGTTTGTCGGTTACGGGCAGGCGGGCGCTTAGAGAATGAAATCGCTCGCATACATCCGCGTCAGGTCGCTGATGGCGACCTGGAAATCGGACGTGCGGTCGCCATTGATGTCACCCGACAGGATGCCGTCCTTGAAGCGCAGCTCGCCGGCCGAGTCGTTGCTATAGGCGGCCGTGCCGATGAAATCGAACGACTGGTTGCCACTGACGCCGCTATTGGCGTCGATCGCGCTGAGGTTGATCCGATCGTCCTCGCTCCGATAGAAATCGTCGATCGTGTCGCGCGAAGCGCTTCCGGCGCGCGAATCGTTGATCGAATTGAAGTAGAAGGTATCCGCGCCGGTGCCACCCTGTTGGAAATCACGACCGGAATTGCCGTAAAGGCGGTCGTTGCCCGCGTCGCCATAAAGCTTGTCGTTGCCGGAGCCACCATAGAGCTTGTCATTGCCGCTGAAGCCGCGGACCAGGTCAACGCCGGCATCGCCCCACAGCGAGTTGGCGCCGCTCGAGCCGCGCACTGTGTCATTATATCCGGTACCGACCGCATTCTCGATGCTGATGAGGGTCTCTTCCTCTTCATTGGTGGCATAGGCAATCTGATTGCCCAGGTCGATATAGACGCCGGTGCCGCTGAGATCGGCATCATCGTCCTGGGTTTCGTAGCTGATCATGTCCGTGCCGGAGCCGCCATGAAAGGTGTTGTTCCAGCCGACGGAGAAGAAGGAATCATTGCCCGCTTCGCCATTGTAGATGCTCTGGTAGGTCGACACCTGGATGCTGTCATTGCCGTAGCCGGCCCACACTTCGTCGACATAGTTGGTGGCAGTCGAAAAGCCTTCGCCAAAATAGACGTCATTGCCGTCTTCGAGGTAAATCCGGTTGCCGCCCTCGAAATAATTGTAAACGCGGTCCGCGCCTGTGCCGGCTTCGACGTAATTGAAGCCACCATAGCTGCCGCCGACATCAAGATAGATGGTGTCATTGCCGCCATAGGCATAAATATCCACTTCGCGGGACGAGTAATTGGATTGCCGAATAGTGTTATTCGAGTTGGTGCCGACAATTTCAGTAGCCATGGTGGGGTCTCCCGTTGCTTTCCGTCCCGGACGAATTGTTCGATGTTGTAATATTGATCTTTGTTGTCTGAACAAGGGCTGAACGGTGGAAAAAACGTGGTTGCCGGGTTTCGGTTCCCTGTGCTTGACGGGGCAGGACCTTGGCGGTAGGCCTTCGGGGGCAAAGGCAAGGCGGACGGCCCGTGCTTGCCAACGGTTTTTGACACCCCAGGAGCATCACGTGACGGGCAGACTGGTTATCATCGGGGCCGGGCAGGCGGGTTTTGCCCTTGCCGCCAGATTGCGGGCACTGAAGGACGATCGGCCGATCACCATCCTGGGCGCCGAGAGCGAACTGCCTTACCAGCGACCGCCGCTGTCGAAAAAATACCTGCTCGGCGAAATGAGCTTTGACCGACTGCTGTTCCGTGCATCCGAATGGTATGCAGAGCATAATGTCGAGATACGTCTGTCGGCCTGGGTCGAGGACATCGATCGGGCCGGCAAGACGGTTGTCCTGCAGGATGGCTCGTCTGTAGCCTACGACACGCTGGCGATCGCCACGGGGGCTTCGCCCCGGCAATTGCCGGCGGCCATCGGCGGCGATCTCGACGGGGTTTTCGTGGTGCGCGACAAGCGCGATGCCGATCGTCTGACGGAGGAAATGCGGCCCGGACGGCGCGTGCTGATCATCGGCGGCGGTTATATCGGCCTGGAAGCCGCAGCCGTCGCCCGCCATCTTGGCCTGGAAGTCACCCTGATCGAAATGGCGGAGCGCATCCTGCAACGGGTTGCCGCCAAGGAGACCGCGGATTTCATGCGGGCCATTCATCTGCAGCATGACGTGGTCATCCGCGAAGGCACCGGCCTGGTGCGGCTGATCGGCGAGAATGGCAAGGTGACGGCGGCCGAGCTGTCCGATGGCTCGGTGCTCGACGTCGATTTCGTCATCGTCGGCATCGGCGTCTCGCCGAATGATCGGCTGGCCAAGCAGGCCGGGCTCGATGTTGCCAATGGCATCGTCGTCGATGCCTTCGCCCGAACCTCCGATGCTGCGATCTTTGCCATGGGCGATTGCACGGTGCTGCCCTGGAAAGGTCAGATGATCCGGCTGGAATCCGTGCCCAATGCCGTCGATCAGGCGGAGGCCGCCGCAGCCGTGATGACCGGCGGCACCGAACCCTATGAGGCGAAACCCTGGTTCTGGTCGGACCAATACGACGTGAAGCTGCAGATCGCCGGTTTCAATCTCGGCTATGACGAGACCCTGCTGCGGCCAGGCACACGGCCGGGCAGCGCCTCGGTCTGGTATTTCCGCAACGGCCAATTCATCGCCGTCGACGCCATCAACGATGCCAAGGCCTATGTGACCGGCAAGAAGCTGCTGGACCAGGGCCGTGAGCCCGACCGCGCCATTCTGGCGGACGCCGCAGCCGACCTGAAATTGCTTTTAGCGTGAGTATCTGCCATGCCCGTTCCTGAAAACCGCTTCAAGACGGCCATTCGCGGCGGCCGCCCGCAGATCGGCCTCTGGCTCGATATGGCCGACGCGCTGGCGGCCGAGATTGCCGGCCATGCCGGTTTCGACTGGCTGGTGATCGATGGCGAACACGGGCCGAACGATCTGCGCAGCATTCTGGCGCAATTGCAGGCCCTGTCTCAGTCCACGGCTGAACCGGTGGTTCGCGCGCCGGTCGGCGAGACCTGGGTGATCAAACAATTGCTCGATATCGGCGCCCGCACGCTGCTGATCCCGATGGTCGATTCGGCCGAGCAGGCCGAAGCCATGGTCCGCGCCGTGCGTTATCCGCCGAACGGCACTCGCGGCGTCGGCGCCGCCGTGGCCAGGGCGTCCGCCTTCAATACGATCCCCGATTATGCCGACACGGCCTCCGACGGCATCTGCCTGCTGGTCCAGGCCGAGAGCCGGGCGGCCATCGCCGATCTGGAAAATATCGCCGCCGTCAATGGCGTGGATGGCGTGTTCATCGGCCCGGCCGATCTGGCCGCTGATATGGGCTATCTCGGCCGCATGGAGGCGCCGGAAGTCCAGGCGGTGATCGAAAAGGCGATCGGCACCATCGTCAAGTCAGGCAAGGCCGCCGGTATCCTGACCTTCAGCGAAACGCTGAACCGTCGCTATATCGAGCTGGGCGCCAGCTTCGTGGCGGTTGGCGCCGATGTCACCGAATTTGCCGGCGCCCTTCGCCATTTGTCGGACCGCTACCGGGACGGTGCCGGCCCATCGCCGATCAAGGCCAAGGCCGGCTACTAAACGCACGCCACGTGATCTTCGCGTAGAGCATCCGCAAATAGTGCGGCGCGAGCGAGCGTGAAAGGCGTCAGTTGACCGATTTTTCGGACATGCGTTCCAGCACGGGAACGCACATGTCGAGGTCATGCGAGGCCAGATGCGCATACCGCATGGTCATCGACAGGGTCTGGTGGCCGAGCCACATCTGCACGCGGCGGATGTCAATGCCGCCCTGCACCAGGCGGGAGGCGCAGGTATGGCGCAGGATATGCGGAACCACGTCCTTGTCGTCGCCAAGGCCGATCTCTTCCTTGGCCTCGTTCCAGGCGGCGCGAAAGCGCTGCTGCTGGATGCTGCTGAACGGGCCGATATTGCGCTTGTCGGAGGCTTTGATGGCGGCGTTGGAGCGGGCGGTGAGGGGAACGGAACGGCTGCGGCCGGATTTCGTCACCCAGAAGGTGGCGCGCTTGTCCGTCACGTCGTTCCAGCGCAGGCCGAGACCTTCGCTGAGGCGTGCACCGGTATCGACCAGAAAGATGCAGAAACGCGCGTAAAGTTCGGATTTGGCGCGGATCGCCGCAAACAGCTCCGCCTCTTCCTCGATTTCGAGAAAGCGGATGCGTCCGGACTTTTCCTTCTGTCGACTGAATTCGGGCAGACTGACGACGTCACCCATCTTATTGGCCTTTCGCAGCAATTTGCTGAGCGCCGCCAACTTTCGATTGATCGTGGCGTTGCTATTACCGCGCTTGCGCAATTTCCCGATGAGATCGTCGAGCATGTCCTGGGAGAAAACCGAGAAGGTCGGGTCCGGAAGCAGGTCGTTCAACTCGCCGATGAAGTTGGTCACATTGTATTTGTGACTCCCCGGCGCCCATAGGATATCGCCATAGCGCTCGAACAGGACTTTCAACGACGTGTCTTTGACGATGCCGATCGGGCCCGACAGCGAATACTGGTAATTCAGCCTGTAACCGGCCGATTCGCTGTTCAAATGGACGCTGGTACGCGCGTCACTTTTCAAGGCTTCAATACGATCCAAGACACAACTCCTTCACTTCCGGCGTGACTATGAAGTCAACACAACCAGAATGTAAAGGACAAAAATTCGTCGTCAACGTAAACGCAAGCAGAACTCGCATTAACGATCCGTAATGATTCAAGATCTACTGAGAATAAATTCTAGCGCGTCGCTGAACTCCTAAGAAATACTGACGATATAAAGGATTATACCGAAGTAGTTCTGTGAGTCAACGATAAAAAACGATATCGTTTCGCAAATAAACCGGCCCAGGATGCCGATTTTAACCTCTACGCCGAAAGGCGGAGAGGGACCCCGCGACTGGCGCGGGGTCCCCGATGGTGCGTTTCCAAGTCAAGCTAGACTTAGAAAGAACGCTGAAGGCGTACAAAGCCTTCCCAGTTGTTGTCGTCGCCGCCGTCTTCGTCGACGTACTGAGCGCTGAGCTTGGTGGTCAGGCCTTCAGCGATCGTGTAGTCGACCGTAAGACCGGCCTTCCACATGTCACGGCTGCCGGTGAAGTCGCCATCGGCGTCAACATCCAGGGTGTTCCAGTACTGGAAGCCCGGGGTCAGCGAGATCTTGTCGGTGATCTTGGCAGCGTACTGAGCAGCAATCGTCCACTCGGAAACGTCGTAGTAGGCATTTTCACCGGTGGAGTAGATGCCGGCAACGCCGAGGGCGCCAGGACCAACTTCAGCTTCGAGCTTTACGCGAACTGCACCGTTTTCTTCGGCGAAGTCGTATGCGCCGAGCAGTTCAGCGGTAACCGGGCCAAACGAGCCGGTAACCTGAGCTTCGAGGCCGATGCCGTCGTTGCCCTTGTAGGCGCTGGTGAAGCCTTCGGTGTAGGTCTTGGAAAGCTCGTCAACGAAAACACCAAAGGTGAAGGCGTCGGAAGCGTATTCGTAACCAGCCGAGTTGATGCGGTTCGAGCCGAGATCATCGGTTTCGCCCGACAGATCGTTGTCCCAGTAGTTGTACATGTAGCCGACCTTGAAGCCGCCTGCAGTGATGTAGGCTTCGTCGATTTCGAAGCTGCCGCCGTCGCCGTCGCCGTCGGCCCAAGCGCGGATGCCGATGTAGGAGCCGATCGTGCCGATTTCAGAGTCGTTCTTGGCTTCGATGTTGATCTTGGCGCGAGTACGAGCGTTCAGCGAGAAATCGTCGTCGCCGCTGGTTTCAGCAAATTCGAGCTGTGTACGGACGTAACCGCTGATCTTGAGGCAGGTCTCGGTGCCGGGGATGTAGAAGTAGCCAGTGCCGAAAGCGTCGCAAACGCGAACGTATTCCATGGGCTCGGGCTCAACAGCGACGATAGCGTCGGCAGCCTGAGCGCCAGATACTGCTGCGAGAGCGGCAGCGGAGCCGAGAAGTAGGCTCTTGATGTTCATATTGACCTCCAGTCAAGTTTCGTAAGGGTCTGGGTTCTTTGGCTGAAGGACAGCATTCCCTGCCCCATCCCCGTCGGTTTCAGAAGACGGACGATCCACCGCCTCGCTTCCGAGATTGAAAATACAAAACGTGGCCCGTCATGCAATCACCAAACCACGATAAGGAATGAAATCCACGCCCTTCCCAAAAGTCTGTTGCTGAAAGGACACAAACTGGGCGCCGGGCCGGGGCAAAGGTTTACAGATCCTTAAGAAAAGCCTTTTGAAATCAGCACTTAACGCAGGGGATCAGCAGGGGCATCGGCCCTTAAGTCCCGGATTCCGACGATTCGAGCCCGGTTTCCAAGGGGTTTGCACCAGAGCTGTCGCAAGGGCATGCTCAATTTTGGGACGATGCACAGCCTTGAGCCGGCCAGTCATGGTGGGTTCGCCCGCACGATTCGTCATTTCCCCTTGGTGCGAGTCGGATGATGGCCCGTGTCCAGGCGATTGTCGGGCGGCGGCACGGCCATTTGGGAGATGGTCGTGCCCCTCTATACAGACACCTCTCTATATAGAGGCTTCCTGGGCATGCAGACGCGGCATCCGGCGGACCCGGTTCCCCTGTAAAATGTGCAGCACGGAGAAAAGCCCTTGCAATCGCTGTAACGAGTGAATAATCAGGCCGGACCGGAGAGGTGGCCGAGTGGTCGAAGGCGCTCCCCTGCTAAGGGAGTATACCCGGAAGGGTATCGTGGGTTCGAATCCCATCTTCTCCGCCATTCATGGCTTTTGTTGAGTATTGGTGATGCCGCGCGGGGTTCCGACGCGGCATCTTTCGTTTTTGGGTTTTGGCGCCTTCCTCATGTTGCCTGCGGTTCGCCGGACTTCGATACCCATGACTGCGCGCCAGGCTGCGTTTTTCAGAAAAGCCCGATCGCCAGCTCATCGCTAAAACCATATAAGATATTGAATAGAAATAGAAAAGTTCCGTTTATTCGCTCCCTGTCAGGATGAAACTTGACTGGAGGTCAATATGAACATCAAGAGCCTACTTCTCGGCTCCGCTGCCGCTCTCGCAGCAGTATCTGGCGCTCAGGCTGCCGACGCTATCGTCGCTGTTGAGCCCGAGCCCATGGAATACGTTCGCGTTTGCGACGCTTTCGGCACTGGCTACTTCTACATCCCCGGCACCGAGACCTGCCTCAAGATCGGCGGCGAAATTCGCGCGACGATTTATGCCAACGAAACTGCGGTGACTGATGATGGCGACGATTGGGAGAGCGAAGTACGCGCTCGTCTGACCGTTGAAGCCAAGAACGATTCGGAACTCGGCACGATCGCTTCTTACATCCGTATCCAGGCAACTCAGAGTGCTGCACTCGACCGCGCTGCTGTCGTTCTGGATCAGGCCCACATTACTGTTGGCGGCTTCAAGGTCGGTCGCTCGCTGACCTGGGCTGATGACTGGGGTCTGGAAGGCGAGTCGGATGGCTTCTTCAACAACGCCAAGTTCAACATGATGTCCTACACCTACGCCACCGACGCATTCACGGTTGGCCTCGGTATCGACGATCTGTCTGACATTTACGTCGGCAACGAAGTTGGTCTCGAAGGCGTGGTTTCGGGCTCGTTCGGCGCGGCCACTGTCACTGTCAACGGCGTTTACGACTTCGCTGACGAAGAAGGTGGGATCGGTGGTGTGCTGACGGCTGATATCGGCCCGGGCACGCTCGGTATCGCTGGAGCCTGGGCTTCTGGCTACGCGACCGGCTACGACTTCGCGGCCGAGTGGACTGTTGGTGCAGCTTACACCTTCAAGGCAACCGACAAGCTGAAGATCACTCCGCAGGTTATGTATTACGGTGATGTGGCAGACTCTGGCGTGTTCACGTCTGACGACGCCTGGGCCGCCGACCTCTACATCGAATACGCTCTGGCTGAAGGCCTGAAGGCTTCGGCTGATATCCGCTATGTCGACGTTGACGGCAGCGACGACGGCAACTGGGATGGCTTCGTTCGCCTGACCCGTTCGTTCTAATTCGATCTGACGATCGGATTAAGAGAAGCCCGGCTTTCGAGCCGGGCTTTTTCGGTATGGGCTGATGGGGTGGCTTGGGATGATCCGCTGTCGGGTCGTTCAGACGATCGGCGCCAGGAAATCGCGGATCCGCTCGGGAACCTCCCCCAGATGCAGGATCGGCGCATGGCCCTGGCCGGCAGCAGTCACGACTTTCATCGCGCCATGCCGCTCCGCCATCGACTGCAGCGTCTCCGCCGACAGCAGCGCGGAATTCGCGCCGCGAATCGTCATCAGCGGGATGGGGCGAAAACCGTCGAACTGCGCCCAGAGGTCCGGCAGCGGTTGACTGAGATCGGCCGCCGCCAGCGCTTCCGCGATCGCCGGATCGAAATCGGCGCGCAACTGGCCGTCCGTCTCCCGGTAGATGGCCTCTGCCATGTCGCGCCAGTCCTGGTCCGAAAGGCTTGAGAAGCTGGTGCCGTGCGTCTCTTTCAGAATTTTCGCCGCATCGTCCCTGTCGCGCGGCAGCCGTTCGCGGCCCAGATAGGCCTGGATCTGCCGCAGGCCGGCAAGCTCGATGACCGGGCCGATATCGTTGAGAATGACCGCAGCCAGCAGGTCCGGCTTCATGCCAGCCAGGAGATGCAGGGTCAGCCCGCCGCGCGATGTGCCGATAAAGGCCGCGCGAGTCACGCCGAGCGCGGCGCAGACCGCGATCACATCGCCGGCCTCGACCACGAGATTGTAGCGGCTCTTGTCGCTGTCCCAGTCGGAAAGCCCGCGGCCGCGATAATCGATCGCAATCACGCGGCGCGGCAGGCTGCTGTCTGTGGACAGAAGTTCGGCCAGCTGGTGAAAATCGCGGCTGTTGCGGCTGAGGCCGGGCAGGCAAATGACCGGCAGGCCCGGATGGTGGCTGCCATAGTCCCTGAGAGAGAGTCTCAAACCGTCATCGGTCGTGACATGGCGCTCGATGAAACCGCTTTTGGACATATCCGACATTCCTGATTGCCTCCGCTGTCTTGTGCAGAAGCTTAGCCGATGTCGCATTCCGTGCAACAGCGAGCATGGTCCGTACGATCAGCGGCCGTAGCGCAGGTCGTGCTCGATGCCCGCTGTCTGGCCAAGCCTTGTCTTGTAGATCTGGTAGTTCTCCATCACCCGCTGCACATAGTTTCGCGTTTCGGGGAAGGGGATGCGTTCGACCCAGTCGACGACCTCGTCGATCGATTTTCCGCGCGGATCGCCGTAACGGTTGATCCATTCCGGCACGCGGCCGGGCCCGGCATTATAGGCGATGAAGGTCAGGATGTAGGAGCCGCCGAACTTGTCGATCTGCTCGCCGAGATAATGGGCGCCAAGCGTTGCATTATAACCGGCATCGCGGGTCAGCTTTTCCGGCGCATAGGCCAGGCCATGCCGGCTCGCCACGCCCTTGGCCGTTCCGGGCATCAGCTGCAGCAGACCGCGGGCATCGGCCGGCGACACGGCAGCGGGGTTGAAGGCGCTTTCCTGGCGGGCGATCGCATAGGCCAGCGCCTTGCCGGAGCCGCCGATATCGGCCGTGCCCGGAATGACGCCGATCGGAAAGGCCAGCGCCGGCACGTCGATGCCGCGACCATAGGCGATCTTGCCGATCTGCAGCGATAGCTGATGGTCGCCGGTCTTTTCCGCCTTGGCGGTCAAAAGTGCCAGTTCGCCGGGGCTCTGCAGCTGTTCGGCCAGCGCCCGGTAGAGGCTGCCCCCCCGCCAGGCATGACCGGCGGTCTCGTATCGGCCGATCGCCTGCACCGCTTCGCGATTGGCAAACCGCTGCCGATCCTCGCTGCTGGGCTGCGGATAGGGGATCTGGATGCCGGCCCGCTTGATGCGGGCGGCCGCCAATTGGCCGTAATAGGTGCTGGCAAAACTGGCGGCCTTGGTAAAATGCTCGCGGGCGCGGGCCTGGTCGCCGCCGGCTTCCTCGGCGCGGCCCAGCCAGTACCAGGCGCGCGATGCCGAGAGCGGCCGGTTCGAGGCCTGCAGGATTTTTGCGAAATGTGTCGCTGCCGCCTTGCTGTCGTTCAATCCGCGCAACGCATACCAGCCGGCATGAAATTCGGCATCGACGATATCGACCGGCTCAGTCGCTGCATGTTGGGCTGCCACCTGATAGGCCGCCTTGAACTTGCCGAGATCGGCAAGACCGCGCGCCACGATGCGCCGCTCGTTCCACCATTCGGACGTATTGACCAGCGTGTCCGCATCGCGCGGCGCCTTGGCCAGTAGCTTGGCGGCCTCTTCGAATTTGTCCTGCCGGCGCAGATATTCGATCTGCGAAAACAGATAGGCAGGATCCGACGTCCAGCCGGCATCGACCGCTTTCAGAAGAGCGCCGGCCTTGGAGGATTGGCCGAGCACCGCGCTCCAGGCATTGTAGAGCGATTGCGCCTTGCCGAGCGTCGAGAATCGCTTGGCCTGGGTCACCCGGCCGCGATACATCAGATAATCCATCCGCGCCTTGTGGTCGGCGGATGTCAGCAGATCGGAAAATTCGCCGAGGATCTTGTCTTCCATGGCCGTGTCGAGCGCATCGCGCCGCCACACCGTGCCCAGCATCTTGGCAGCATCGCGGCTCTTGCCGACCGATTGCAGGGCCCGCGCCAGCACGAGCGCGCCTTCCGGGGTCTCAGGTGTGGTCGCCCCGAACGCCGACAGAACGTCGTCCGCCCTTGGGTTTTCGCGGTAAAGCGCCCGCTCGGAATTGGCGCGGAAGGCCGCAATGCCGGGCCAGCCCTTCAATTCCCCCTGCGCCGCGGTGATTTCGCGGGAGGGAATGTCGCGGAGCCCCGACATGGCGATCGAAAAGGTCAGCATATGCCGGTCGAGCGTGTCGGGCATGCGGTCGCGGATCGCAAGGGCTACAGCACCCTGCTTGTTGGACAGCGCGTCGAGCCCGGCTTTGAGTTGCGGGCTTGCCGCCGGCAGCCGCGATGTGCGCGGAATGGTGCCGGTGATTTCAAAGGAGGGGGCAGTGTCTGGCAGCGGTGCGGAAAGGCCGGGCTTCGACAAGGGCAAGGGAACAAGCGTCTCTGCGCGCAAGTCGTCCGCGCCGCCGGAAGCGGCAAGGCCGATGCCGAGCGCGGAGGCCAAGAGATAGATCCTTCTCATGCGCGAGCCCTTGGAAAAACGAAACCCCTTCCATTAGCAGGATAAGAAATTAACGAAACCTTACCATAATGCATCGAATACAGGCTTTTACCGCGGCGCGTTCTATCATAAAAGCGCCGCCGATGCGCTTGCCGCAGCCTGGTCGCCGCACTAGACTGCCGCCGTTTGTAACCGAGGAATGCGGCTGAAGCATGAATGCTGGCCGTGAGGAGTCTTTTGCATGTATCAGGGATCTATTCCCGCTCTCGTCACGCCGTTTACCGAAGCCGGTGCGGTGGACGAAGCCGTGTTTGCCGCCCATGTGGAATGGCAGATCACCGAGGGCAGCACCGGCCTCGTGCCGGTCGGCACCACGGGTGAATCGCCGACGCTTTCCCATGCCGAGCACAAACGGGTGGTGGAACTCTGCGTCGAAACGGCGGCCGGCCGCGTGCCCGTGATTGCCGGTGCCGGTTCCAACAATACCAGGGAAGCGATCGAACTGGCCCAGCACGCCGAAAAGGCCGGCGCCGATGCGGTTCTCGTGGTCACGCCCTACTACAACAAGCCGACCCAGAAGGGGCTTTATGCCCATTATGCGGCTATTGCTGAAGCGATCACGCTGCCGATCATCATCTACAACATCCCGCCGCGCTCGGTGGTGGACATGTCTGTGAGCACGATGGCCGATCTGGCGCGGACCTACAAGAACATTGTCGGCGTAAAAGATTCGACCGGCAGTGTGGAACGCGTTTCCGAGCAACGCGCCGCCTGCGGCACGGATTTCATCCAGTTGTCCGGGGAAGACGCAGGAGCACTCGGTCACGCTGCCCATGGCGGTCGGGGTTGCATTTCCGTCACCGCCAATGTTGCACCGCGTCTCTGTGCCGAATTCCAGGGGCTGCTGCGCAAGGGCGATTTTGCCGGCGCGCTCGCGTATCAGGATCGTCTGCTGCCGTTGCACAAGGCAATTTTCATGGAACCCGGCCTTTGCGGTGTCAAATATGCGCTTCACCGCATCGGCCGCATGAGCCGTGCCGCACGCTTGCCTTTGTTGTCGACATTGGAGCCGGCCACCGAGGCCGCCATCGACGCCGGCCTCCGGCATGCCGGCCTGATCAACTGACAAGGCCTTGAGCCGGGCGGGCGACTGCCCGGCTTTCTCTATCCGCTTCTTCCCTTCCGCATCGCCCTATATTACATAGAGATGACACGAACCCGCGCCGCAGGCCCGCCGGCAGGGACAAAAAGACAAGGCTGGGCGGAATGAACGGAAGTCATCATGGCACCCAGAGGCAGCCAGCGCACGGTCAACAAGATTGTCGCGGAAAACCGCAAGGCCCGCTTCAACTATGAAATCCTCGACACCTATGAAGCCGGGCTGGTTCTGACCGGCACCGAGGTCAAGGCGCTGCGCGAAGGCAAGGCCAATATCGCCGAGTCCTATGCCTCCGACGAGGGCGACGAGATCTGGCTGATCAATTCCCATCTGCCCGAATATCTGCAGGCCAACCGCTTCAACCACGAGCCGCGCCGCCGCCGCAAGCTGCTGCTCAACAAGCGCGAGATCAACCGCCTGCGCCATGCCGTCAACCGCGATGGCATGACGCTCATTCCGCTGAAGATCTATTTCAACGAAAAGGGCCGGGCGAAGATCGAACTGGCGCTCGGCAAGGGCAAGAAGTTGCACGACAAGCGCGAGACCGAGAAGGAACGCGACTGGAACCGCCAGAAATCCCGCTTGATGAAGACCGGTGGCTGAGACGTGTCCGATACTGCATTGTTGAACGTCACCGTCGGTCCTTTTGCCTTCAAGGCCAGGCTGGAACGTCAAAAGGCGCCGCAGACCTGCGCGGCCTTCCTGTCGCTTCTGCCATTTGCCAATCAGGCGATCCATTCGCGCTGGAGCGGTGAGGCGGTCTGGGTGCCGCTTGGCGAATTCAAGTTCGGTGTGGGTTTCGAAAACCACACCTGCCATCCCTCCAGAGGCGATATTCTGCTTTATCCGGGCGGGCACAGCGAAACGGAACTGCTGTTTGCCTATGGCAGTTCGTCTTTCGCCAGCAAGATGGGTGCGCTGGCCGGCAACCATTTCCTGACCCTGGTCGAAGGCCAGGCGCAGCTGGAAGACATGGGCCGCATGGTTCTCTGGCAAGGCGCCCAGCCGATCCGGGTTCAGCGGATCTGAAGCGCATCAAGACGCCGGTGACGGCGTCGCATCTCCCTGAAACAGCAATTGTTTGCGGTGAAACAACGCCGCCAGCCTGTCGATCATGGTGCGGACCTCCGGCCGGCTGCGGTCGTCGTCATGCATGGCGATCCACAGATCGACAGACAGCGCCTCGATCGGTGTGCCGATGCGCAGGAGGCCCGGTTCCGTGTCGCCGATCAGGCAGGGCAGGACCACCCTTCCGGCGCCGGATCGGGCCAGCTCCAGCAGGGTCGGCGTGGTGGTGGTCCAGACGCTGATCCACTTGTCGGGCTGGTTTGAAATCCAGCGATCGGCGGTGCTGGAGGCTTGTTCGCGGCCGATCGAGATCCAGCGCTCCTCCGGTTCTGCCGCAACCGCCGGCGTCGCATAGGCGGCATAACCGGTGCGCACCGATTGCCGGGACGCCAGATTGCCGGCGGCTGGCCGCTGGTGGGTCAGGGCAATCTCCGCCTCGCGAAAGATCAGGTCGACCCCGGTCTCCGTCGCCTTCACGCACAGGCGGAACGGATCGTCCTTGGTCCAGATATCAGTCAAATGCCGCGCCAGGAACAAAGCGAGCCAACCGTCGCAGGCCACCGAGACGATCGGCAGGCAATAGCCATTCTCGTTCCACTGGCGGATGAAGGAGGCTTGTGCATCCATGGCCCGCACATGGGCCAGCAGCACTTCGCCATCCGGCGCCAGCGAATAGCCCTTGTTGTGGCGCACGAAGAGATGATGGCCGGTCGCCCGCTCCAGCGCCAGCATGCGCCGGCCGATGGTCGGCCCGCTGATCCCGGTCTTTTCCGCAGCGCCCACCAGGCCACCCTCCCGGGCCACCGCCAGGAAGAGCCGAAGATCATCCCAGTTCTCGTCTTTCATGGTTGAAACGACCCGTTCATTCTTGCGCCTACACTGAACAATTCCAGAGGCTTAAGTGATGTTGCAGACGATTTCACTGTGAAGGAAACGGCGATGCAACTCAACTGGCTTTTGATGTTCGAGGCCAAGACGAAGGCTGTCGGAGGCAAGCGTCATCCGCTGTCGGACCCTTTGGAGGGACCGGAGTGGCGGGAGTGCGAATGGGCTCTGCGCTGGATGTCCTGGCTGGTGCGCCAACCTCGCCCTGCGCGAAAGGTCCGCTTGGCGCCACGCACCGCCAAGCGTCAGGTGGACTGCTCGGCCTCGGTTTCATAAAGGGCTTTCGCGGCTGCCGTAATGCCGGCCATCGCCGTCCGGTAGGCGCCGGGGCCGTAGCTGATGCGCGCCACGCCAAGCTCGGCCAGGCGCGGGATCGGCGGCGTGCTGCCCATGGCCATGATATTGACCGGCAGGGAGACGGCGGCACAGACCTCGCCGATCAGGTCGTCATCGGCGAGACCGGGAACGAAGAACCCGTTCGCACCAGCCGCGGCATAGGCCCGCGCCCGCGCCATGGCGTCGCCCAGCAGGTCCTTGTGCCGTGTGCTGTCCCGTTCGTTCAGAAAAAAATCGGTTCGGGCATTGATGAAGAATGGCACGCCTTCGCTGTCGGCCATCGCACGGATCGCGGCAATGCAGGCCGTCTGCCGCTCGATCGGGTAGAGCCCTGTGCCATCCGGCTTGCCATCCTCGAAATTGATGCCGATGGCACCGGCTTTCAGCATGCGGCGGACATTCTGCGCAACCGTGTCCGGGTCCGTCGCATAGCCACTTTCGAAATCGACCGAGAGCGGTAGATCTGTGGTCAGAGCGATTCGGGCGACGATGGTTTCGACCAGGTCGAGCGGGATGGCCTCGCCGTCGGCATAGCCATGCGCTGCCGCTACCGACCAGCTGCCGGTCGCCAGTGCCGGCGCACCGGCCGCAGCCACTGCCATGGCGGAGCCGGCGTCCCAGATATTGTAGAGCACAAGCGGCTGGCCTTTGACATGCAGGGCCGCAAAGGCCTTCGCCTTCTCTGTTGTCATGATGTCGCGCCGCTCCGTGTTTCAGTTCGACTGCCTGTGCCAACCACCATACGCCGCTCGTGCTCGATCAGCCAGCGCTTGCGCCAAAGACCGCCGCCATAGCCGGTCAGGCTGCCATCGGCGCCGAGCACCCGGTGGCAGGGCACGACGATGGCGATCTGGTTGGCGCCATTGGCGCGTGCGACGGCCCTGACCGCCGTTGGCCGATCGAGCATCAGGGCGACGTCGGTGTAGCTGTGGATGCTGCCGGCCGGAATGGCGCGCAGGGCCGCCCAGACCTGCCGTTCGAAATCCGTGCCATGACCGGCCAGCCGGGTGGAAAAGGATGCCCCAGTGCCGGCGAAATAGCGGCCGAGTTCCTGTTCGATCTGCGCGATCGGCCCATTGCGCCCCATGACGATGCCGCAGCCGGTCAGCCGCTGCAGCCTCAGGATTTCGTTGGGCAGGGCAGGGCGATCGGCGAATTCGAGCAGATGCAGGGCATGGTCGTCGGCAATCGCCATCATCGGGCCGATCGGCGTCTCGATCCAGGCGGCCTTGAGCAGGATCTTGCCGCGCAGATGCGCCGGTGCCTCGCCGAACAGCTGCATGACGGCGGCGCGAAAGCCGCTGCCCGATTCGAAACCGGCGTCGAGCTGCGCCTCGATGACCGGCGTACCGCCGGTTAAGTGTTCGGCGGCCTTGCCGACCCGGCGCAGCCGGGCGATTTCCAGAAAACTCATGCCGAAGCGGCGCTGGAACGCCCGCCGCACGGTGGATAGATCGTGGCCGCGATCGGCAATGTCGCGCTCGCTCCAGCGCCGTTCCGGCTCCGCGTCGAGCGCTTCGAGCAGGGATTTGACCAGCGGGTCCGGCTCGCCATAGGCCAGCATCGGCCGGCAGCGCTTGCAGGGCCGGAAGCCCGCCTCCAGGCAGCCGGCGATCGTCTCGCGAAACACGCAGTTTTCCCGTTTCGGCTTGCGGGCCGGGCAGGTGAACCGGCAGAAAATGCCGGTCGAGGTGACGCAGACATAGGCAAAGCCGTCATAGGCGGCGTCGCGGCCCGTCAGGGCTTCATAGAGGATGTCGTCGGTGGGGCGTTTGAACAGCATGAAACGACTTTAGCCGATCCCCGCCAAAGCGCCGCCGAAAAAAGAGCGTTGATTCGCCTCGGCTGAGGGGCGGAGCGCCGGCTGGGGGCAAAAAGACCCCCGCACTGTTCCCCGATCCGATCCGGGCGGATCTGGCTGAACCCGCCGGAAATCAGGGGTTGCAGAGCGGAAGGCGCGGTGCTCTGCGCCGGTCTGAATCCAAAAAAAGTCACGCCATGCCGCGTGGAAAATGCCGGAATGATGGCGACGAAGGAGAGATCGTCTGGCGCGGTTGCAAGGAGAGATCGTCAGGCTGGTGATCGGAGTGCCGCCCCGCCGCGCGTTTCGCGGGCGACGGTGCCAGGCCAGAGGTGCAGCCGTGATGACGGTCATAAAATTAAAGTGATCGAGCGCCGCCTGATCGTTTCGGTGGGCGCGCCGCCGAATGCTGGCGGGTGGTGATCGCGAGGACGCAAGACGGACGGATGGCCGTGCGAGGTGATCCGCAGCGTGCCGGCTCAATCGTCCTGATTGGCGTCGTGGCTGACCGGCTCGACGATGCGGCTCGGGCGTTCGCTCGGATCGCGGCCGACTTCTGCCTTGAGAGTGATCAGGTCGATGAAATGGTCGGCCTGGCGGCGCAGGTCGTCGGCAATCATCGGCGGCTGGGTTGCCATGGTGGACACCACGGAAACCTTGCGGCCCTTGCGCTGCAAGGCTTCCACCAGGGTCGTGAAATCGCCGTCACCGGAGAAAATCACCAGATGATCGACCGTGCTGGACTGTTCCATGGCGTCAATCGCCAGTTCGATGTCCATATTGCCCTTCACCTTGCGGCGGCCCATGGAGTCGGTAAACTCTTTGGCGGGCTTGGTGACGACCTTGTAGCCGTTGTAATCCAGCCAGTCGATCAGCGGCCGGATCGACGAATATTCCTGGTCTTCGATCAGCGCGGTGTAATAATAGGCCCGCAGCAGATAGCCGCGTTTTTGAAAGGCCTTCAGCAATTTGCGATAATCAATATCGAAACCGAGGCTCTTCGATGCCGCGTAAAGATTGGCGCCATCGATGAACAGGGCAATTTTCTCCCGCGGGTCAAACATGTCGCAACATTCCTTTTCTTTTCAAAATTAGCATCGCGGCAAACGTCAATCAAAACAAAAGATTACCGGCGTTCTCATGAATAGCCCATGTAATTTATGAAATATTCATATACGATTCCATTTAGGGCAGGACTAGAGATATTCCAAGCACGTATAGGTTGAGTGACTGAATTCTTGCGCCCGATTATCCGCTGCATTGCAGCGGGATTCGACCTGCCCGAAGGAAAAACTTGAATTTGCCCTGTTTTAATTGTATCGCGCTCCTAATCCAAAAGAACTTGACCAAAAAGGACAGGCAATGGCCCGCGTCACAGTAGAAGATTGCATCGACAAGGTAGACAACCGCTTCGAGCTGGTGCTGCTTGCAAGCCATCGCGCACGGCAGATTTCCCAGGGCGCTTCGATCACCATCGATCGCGACAACGACAAGAACCCGGTCGTGGCGCTGCGCGAGATTGCCGACGAAACCCTTTCGCCGGACGATCTGAAGGAAGACCTCATCCATTCGCTGCAGAAGCACGTCGAAATCGACGAACCGGAGCAGGAATCGGGCTCTTCGTCCAGCACGGCGGCCCTGGTCTCCAAGAGTGACGAAGACGATGACATGCCGGAACCCGTCACGTTCGACCAGATGTCGGAAGAAGAACTGCTGGCCGGCATCGAAGGACTTGTTCCGCCGGAAAAGAGCGACGATTACTAATCGTCAAGCTTTACGACCTATTCTGGCGTGATGGAGTACGTTTTCGTGCGTCAACCGTGATGGTTGGCGCGCTTTTTCTTTCCCGGAGTAGCCTTGGATGATGCGGCAATACGAGCTCGTTGAGCGAGTTCAGAAATATAAGCCCGACGCCAACGAAGCGCTCCTGAACAAAGCCTACGTTTATGCCATGCAGAAGCATGGCCAGCAGAAACGGGCCAGCGGCGACCCCTATATCTCTCACCCGCTTGAAGTCGCCGCCATTCTCACCGACATGCATCTGGATGAATCGACGATTGCCGTCGCGCTCCTGCATGACACGATCGAGGATACGACGGCGACGCGCGCCGAGATCGACGATCTGTTCGGCGAGGATATCGGCCGTCTGGTCGAGGGCCTGACCAAGCTCAAGAAGCTCGATCTGGTCACCAAGAAGGCCAAGCAGGCGGAAAACCTGCGCAAGCTGCTGCTGGCGATTTCCGACGATGTGCGCGTGCTGCTGGTCAAGCTTGCCGACCGGCTGCACAATATGCGCACGCTCGAGCATATGCGCGACGACAAGCGCGCCCGCATTTCCGAAGAGACCATGGAAATCTATGCGCCGCTCGCCGGCCGCATGGGCATGCAGGACATGCGCGACGAGCTGGAGGACCTGTCCTTCCGCTATATCAATCCCGAAGCCTATGAAACGGTGACCAAGCGCCTGGAGGAATTGTCCCAGCGCAATGAAGGACTGATCAAGAAGATCGAGGACGAATTGCGCGAGCTTCTGGTGGCGCAGGGTCTGGAAGCCCCCGTCGTCAAGGGACGCCAGAAGAAGCCCTATTCGGTTTTTCGCAAGATGCAGTCGAAGTCGCTGTCCTTCGAGCAGCTCTCGGATGTCTATGGCTTCCGTGTCGTCGTCAATGACGTGCCGTCGTGCTACAAGGCGCTGGGCGTCGTCCATACCCGCTGGCGCGTCGTGCCGGGCCGGTTCAAGGATTACATCTCGACGCCCAAGCAGAACGATTATCGCTCCATTCATACCACCATCGTCGGTCCTTCTCGGCAGAGAATCGAGCTGCAGATCCGCACCCGCCGCATGCACGAGATCGCCGAATACGGTATCGCCGCCCATGCCCTCTACAAGGATGGCGAAAACGGCGAGCCGGGCGAGCTGCTGTCGCGTGAAAGCAATGCCTATTCCTGGCTGCGTCATACCATCGAGGCGCTGGCCGAAGGCGACAACCCGGAGGAATTCCTTGAGCATACCAAGCTCGAGCTGTTCCAGGACCAGGTGTTCTGCTTCACGCCCAAGGGCAAGCTGATCGCTTTGCCGCGCGGCGCCACGCCGATCGATTTTGCCTATGCCGTCCACACCAATATCGGCGACACCACGGTGGGCGCCAAGATCAACGGCCGGATCATGCCCTTGGTGACCCGTCTCAGCAATGGCGACGAGGTCGAGATCATCCGCTCTGGCGTGCAGGTGCCGCCGGCCGCCTGGGAAGAGATCGTCGTCACCGGCAAGGCGCGCGCGGCGATCCGCCGTGCCACCCGCATGGCGATCCGCAAGCAATATTCCGGCCTCGGCCATCGCATCCTGGAGCGCACTTTCGAGCGCGCCGGCAAGGTGTTTTCCCGCGATACGCTGCGCCCGGCTTTGCATCGGCTCGGCCATCGCGATGTCGAGGATGCCATTGCTGCGGTCGGACGTGGCGAAATGTCGTCGCTCGATGTGCTGCGCGCCGTGTTCCCCGACTATCAGGACGAACGCGTCACCGTAAAACCCTCGGCCGACGACGGCTGGTTCAACATGCGCTCGGCCAGCGGCATGATGTTCAAGCTGCCGGGCAAGACGGCGGCGGACCGCGAGGCGGCCGCCAAGGCGGCGGCAGCCGGTGAAGTGCAGGACCCTCTGCCGATCCGCGGTCTTTCCGGTGCCGTCGAGGTGCATTTCGCTCCGGCCGGCGCCGTGCCGGGCGACCGCATCGTCGGCATCATGGAAGACGGCAAGGGCATCACCATCTATCCGATCCAGGCCTCGGCGCTGCAGCGTTTCGACGACGAGCCGGAGCGCTGGATCGATGTGCGCTGGGATCTCGACGAAGCCAACAAGTCGCGCTTCGGCGCCCGCATCCTGATCAACGCCATCAACGAACCGGGCACGCTGGCAACCGTGGCCCAGACCGTGGCCGCTCTCGACATCAATATTAGCAGCCTGACGATGATCCGGGTCGCCACCGATTTTACCGAAATGGTCTTCGATCTCGAAGTCTGGGATCTGCGCCAGCTCAACCAGCTGCTGAGCCAGATGAAGGAACTCGACTGCATCTCCACGGTCAAGCGCGTCTACGATTGATCGATCCGCTGCCGGGACGGTGATTCCCGGCGGCAGGCGCACGAAATCGGGCAATATTCCTCTCGAAGGTTCAAAAAACAGGCAATATACGGTGTAGCTATGCGTTGCGCGCAGGGCTGCGGTCTCGCCTTGGCGTTGGTAAATTGTGCAGCGCACAACTATATTGGCTGCATAAGATGAACGACCCAGAAGAGAAGGAACGAAACAATGTTTGCACCTATCCGCAAGCTCGCCCGCGCCCTGCGCGTCCCCAGTGCCCAGGATCGTGAAATGGCCTATCTGAACGGTTCGAATGACCGCTTCGACCTGGAATATCGTCAGCGTCAGATCGACAACGGCCTGTTCCGCAACAAGTTCTGATCTACCCGCTGATGTGCCGGTCTGGATCCTCATCCCGGCCGGCTTGATATGCAAGGCTCGTCGCTGCGGCGAGCAGTCCGGCAAGGCCGATTAGGCACTTGAACTTGGCCACGCATATCCACTACATGTGGCTCATGCTGTTTCGCCGTCGCAAACCCGCAGGATTGATGGAAAAGCTGCGCGGCTTGATCTGGCCCCGCATGGGCTTTCTGCGCTCATTCCGCTATTTTCGCATGCGTGTCCTGAGGCTGACAGCCTCGCCCCATGCGATTGCCGCTGGCGTTGCGGCCGGTATCATGTCCTCCTGGACCCCCTTTGTCGGCTTTCATTTCCTGCTGGCGTTTGCCCTGGCCTATCTGCTGGCCGGCAACCTGATCGCTGCCGCACTCGGCACGGCATTCGGCAATCCCCTGACGTTTCCGTTCATCTGGGCTTTCACCTGGGAGGTCGGAAACAAGATGATCGGCCATCAGCAGGCAGGGCAGGGCAGCACCATCGATCTTGTCAGTCTGTTTGAGAAACTCGAGCTGTCGCAACTGTGGGCGCCCGTGCTGAAGCCCATGCTGATCGGTGCGATACCGCCGGCGCTGGCCTCCGGCCTGCTGATCTACAGCGTTGTTTATTATGCCGTTCGCGGCTTTCAGACACGCCGCCGCGCCCATCTGGCCGAACGCGCCCGCGATCGTCTCGACGAGGCGGTTCGCGGCGTTCGCAGCATTTAAGGGGCCCCATCATGATCATCGGCATCGGCAGCGATCTGATCGATATCGCCCGGGTGGCAAAATCGATCGAGCGCTTCGGCGATCGGTTCACCGCCCGTTGTTTCACCGATATGGAGCAGCAGCGTTCCGATGCCAGCCGCAACCGCGCCGCATCATACGCCAAGCGCTTTGCCGCCAAGGAGGCCTGCTCCAAGGCGCTCGGAACCGGCCTTGCCCAGGGCGTGTTCTGGAAGGACATGGGCGTTGCCAATTCAAAAGAGGGCAAGCCCTCGCTGGTACTGACTGGCGGCGCCGAAAAGCGGCTGAAAGCACTGCTGCCCGAGGGGCATGAGGCGATCATCCATCTGACCATTACCGACGAATATCCCTATGCCCAGGCCTTCGTGGTCATCGAGGCGCGGCCGCTTGGCGGATGAACCGAGCCTCTCTATGGATTTTCATGGCCTAACCGTTGCCGCGGATGCCCGAAGCGACTAGAGAAAGCAGCTAATTGCTAAAACAAGGAAGAGACAGGCGTGTCCGAGCGAGTTGAAAAGAAGCAGAGTGCCCTTTGGGAAAACATCAAGGTCATCATTCAGGCCTTGCTCCTGGCGATGGTGATCCGCACGGTGTTCTTCCAGCCCTTCACGATTCCGTCGGGATCGATGATGCCCACCTTGCTGGTCGGCGACTATATCTTCGTCAACAAATTCTCCTACGGCTATTCGAAATATTCCCTGCCGTTTTCGCCCAATCTGTTTTCCGGCCGCATCTTCGGCAGCGATCCGGAGCGCGGCGACGTGGTGGTGTTCCGCTTTCCGCCCAATCCTGAAATCGACTATATCAAGCGTCTGGTCGGTCTTCCCGGCGACCGCATCCAGGTGATCGAAGGCGTGCTGCATATCAACGGCAAGCCGGTGCCGAAGGCGCAGGACGGCGTCTTCACCTCGGATTATCGCCAGGATCCGGGCATCAACGTGCCGGTCTTCCGCGAGACCATGGACAATGGCGTGACCTATGACACGCTGGACCAGTCGCCGATCTCCAAGGGCGACAACACGCCCGAGCGCATCGTGCCCGAAGGCCATTATTTCATGATGGGCGACAATCGCGACAATTCGCTCGACAGCCGTTTCGACGTCGGTTTCGTGCCTGCCGAAAACCTGATCGGCCGAGCCTCGGTCATCTTCTTCTCGCTGGGCAATGACACGTCCTTCCGCGAAATCTGGAAGTGGCCGTCGAACATGCGGTGGGAGCGCCTGTTCAAGGTCGTTCAATGAAGACTGCCAAGGGATTGAGAGACGAGGACCGGTCGCGCATCGAAGCTGCGATCGGTCATTCCTTTGCACACAAGGAGCGCCTGGACCGGGCGCTCACCCATTCGAGCGCCAAGACCGCCAAGGGCGGCAATTACGAGCGGCTTGAATTCCTCGGCGACCGCGTGCTGGGCCTCTGTGTCGCCGAACTGCTGTTCACGACCTTCAGGGCCGCCACGGAGGGCGAACTGTCGGTCCGTCTCAATCAGTTGGTCAGTGCCGAGACCTGCGCGCAGGTTGCCGACGATCTGGAACTGCATCGGTATATCCGCACCGGCGCCGATGTGAAGAAGCTGACCGGCAAGAACATGCAGAATATCCGCGCCGATGCGGTGGAAAGCCTGATCGCCGCGATCTATCTCGATGCCGGCCTGGAAGCAGCCCGCGCCTTCATCCTGCGCTTCTGGAGCGCCCGTGCGGCCCATGCCGATGCGGCTCGCCGCGACGCCAAGACGGAATTGCAGGAATGGGCGCACGCGAATTTCGCACAGACTCCGGTTTATCAGGTTGCAGAGCGCTCCGGACCGGATCATGATCCCCGCTTCACGGTGACGGTGGAGATCATCGGGCTGCCGCCCGAGACCGGCGTGGAGCGCTCCAAGCGCACCGCCGAACAAGTGGCCGCCACCAAAATGCTTGAGCGCGAAGGCGTATGGCAGAAACCTTCTGCCGGAAATTGATTGGACATCATGACAGACAGTGAAAACACCCCGGCCATCGGTGGCCGCGAGATCGAAGGCGTTCCGACCCGTTCCGGCTTTGTGGCGCTGATTGGCCCCACCAATGCCGGCAAGTCGACGCTGGTCAACCGCCTGGTCGGCGCCAAGGTCTCGATCGTCAGCCACAAGGTGCAGACGACCCGCGCCGTGATGCGCGGCATCGCCATCCATAACAATGCCCAGATCGTCTTCATGGACACGCCCGGCATCTTCAAGCCGCGCCGCCGGCTCGACCGCGCCATGGTGACGTCGGCCTGGGGCGGCGCCAAGGATGCCGATTACATCGTTCTGTTGATCGACAGCGAGCGCGGCCTGCGCGGCGATGCCGAATCGATTCTGGAGGCCCTGAAGGACGTCCACCAGCCAAAGGTCCTGGTGCTGAACAAGATCGATCAGGTGCGCCACGAGGACCTGCTGAAGCTTGCCGCAGCTGCCAATGAGACCGTCCGCTTCGAGCGCACCTTCATGATTTCGGCCACCACCGGTTCCGGCTGCGACGACCTGATGGACTATATCTCGGCAGCCTTGCCGCAGGGCCCGTGGTATTATCCGGAAGACCAGATCTCCGATCTGCCAATCCGCCAGCTGGCCGCCGAAATCACCCGCGAAAAACTGTTCCTGCGGCTGCATCAGGAGCTTCCCTATTCCTCTCATGTCGAGACGGAGAAGTGGGAAGAGCGCAAGGACGGCTCGGTGCGCATCGAGCAGGTCATCTATGTCGAGCGCGACAGCCAGAAGAAGATCGTTCTCGGCAAGGGCGGCGATGCCATCAAGTCGATCTCGACCGCCTCGCGCAAGGAAATGTCGGAAATCCTCGAGCAGCCGGTCCATCTCTTCCTGTTCGTCAAGGTGCGCGAGAACTGGGGCGACGACCCCGAGCGGTTCCGGGAAATGGGGCTGGAATTTCCACGGGAATAGAACAGACAAACGGAGCTCCCATGACAATGGGGGCTCTTTTTGCTAGAGTGGGCCCTAACCCGAATCCAAGCAAGGCAGCGCATGCAGTGGAGCGATGAGGCGATTGTGCTGGGCGTCAAGCGCCACGGCGAGACCAGCGTCATTGCCGAAGTGATGACGCGCAGCCGCGGCCGCCATCTGGGCCTGGTGCGCGGCGGACGGTCCCGTGCCCTGCAGCCGGTGCTGCAGCCGGGAAACCTGCTGGAGGTCACCTGGCGGGCACGGCTCGACGAACATCTCGGCGAATACCGGATCGAGCCGGTGCGGCTGCGGGCGGCACGCCTGATGGAAAGTGCGACGGCGGTCTACGGTGTCCAGGCGCTGGCAGCCGTGCTGCGGCTGCTTCCCGAGCGCGATCCCCATCCGCATCTCTACGAGATGCTCGACCTCGTTCTCGACCATCTCGACGAACCCCGCGCGGCGGGCGAACTCTTCATCCGGTTTGAACTGGCGGTGCTGAATGATCTCGGCTTCGGGCTGGACCTGGCGCGCTGTGCGGCGACCGGACGAGCCGAGGATCTGGTCTATGTCTCGCCGAAATCCGGCCGCGCCGTCTGCCGCGAGGCGGGTGAACCCTATGCCGACAAGATGCTGGCGCTACCGCGCTTTCTGTCTGCGGGGCAGGCCAAGGCCGCTGACGGCGAAAGCCTGGCTGCGGCATTCCGCCTGACCGGCTATTTCCTCAACCGCCATGTCTACGAGCCGCGCGGTCTGGAACCGGGCGCGGCCCGCGACGGATTTCTTCATGCGGCGTTGAAGGCCTTGCGATCCGGCACGCCCAGCGACGGGCCTGTCACCGACGGAGCAATGGTCGAGGCAAAGATCGCCTGACCGTTGCGATCGGCCATTTCAAGGTGGTTGCGGATGGCGACCTGCAGCTCCGCAATATTTCCATAGGTCTCGCCATCCAGTTCGATGACCGGAAACTTGACCGCGATGAACTTGACGCCATTGCCATCCGGAATGGTGATGCCGACCGGGATGCCGGCGTATTCGACAACTTGCTTTTCCATATAGAGATCCTCGCCCGCATGAAAAGCGGCGGGCTTCAACACTGAATTCGATTGTGACGGTTAGAGTGGCTGCCGGTTCACATTCGACAGATGCTGGATTTCACGCACACAAGGGGTGTGCCATGTCGGACGCTGCGCCAGGAGCCGGCTGTATTACGAGTGATAAAACGCATTACACGAACCTCCTTGAGTCTGCGGGCGGCTGTCTTCACGCCCAGGCTACGTCCTTGCCGGGTTTAGCCGACAGGGTGAAAGGTAGGTACGAGGAGTCCCGTCGTCAACTCCCGCCACAGAGAAAAAACAAAATAAAATTTTGCATCGCAGCAAATATGAAGGTTCCGCGGCAAAATTAATCCGCTGCGCCGCAATTGTTAAAAAATGTGTCCGTTTGTTTCGGGCTATTCCGCCGCTGTCAGCAGGCCGCGGTCGATCGGCCGTTCCTGGATCGGCCAGTGGACCACGGCGGCAAATAGCCCGAGTGCCACGCCGAACCACCAGACGCTGTCATAGGAACCGTAGAGGTCATAGAGATAGCCACCCAGCCAGACGCCGAGGAAGGAGCCGATCTGGTGGGAGAGGAACACCATGCCACCCAGCAGACCCAGATGGCGCGTGCCGAACATGATGGCGACCAGACCGTTGGTCGGCGGCACCGTCGACAGCCACAACAGGCCCATGACGATCGAAAACAGGATGACCGATGTCGGGCTCTGCGGCAAAAGCAGGAAGGCCGTCACCGCCACCGAGCGCAGCACATAGATCAGCGCCAGGAAATACGGTTTCGAATAGCGCTGGCCGATCACGCCGGCGGCGAGCGAGCCGATGATGTTGAAGAAGCCGATCAGCGCCATGGCGATCACCGCGTAGCGCGCCTCGATGCCGATATCGCCGAGATAGGCCGGAAAATGCGCGGTGATGAAGGCGACCTGGAAGCCGCAGACGAAGAAGCCGACGGCCAGCAACACATAGCTTTTGTGTAAAAAGGCTTCCTTCAACGCTTCGGCAACGGTCTGCTTGAACTGGTTCTTGCCTTGCGTGCCGGAATTGGCATTGCCGCGCAGCGGATAGGCCAGAAGCGGCACGATCAGCATCATGATGCCCATGTAGACGAGGCTGTCGGACCAGCCATAAGTCGAAATCAGCGCCTGGCTGAGCGGCGCGAACAGGAACATGCCGGCCGAACCGGCGGCCGTGCCGAAGCCAAACGCCATCGAGCGCTGCTCGGGCGTGACGTGCCGCGCAAAGGCGGACAGGATGACGCTGAAGGAACCAGCCCCGATCGCCATGCCGACCAGCACGCCGCCGCCGATATGCAGCCAGATCGGTGCGTCGGCATAGGCCATCATCAGCAGGCCGGCGGCATAGATCAGGCCCGACATGGCCAGCACCCGCGCCGTTCCATACTTGTCGGCCAAGGCACCGAAAAACGGCTGGCTGAGACCCCAGCACAGGTTCTGCAAGGCCATAGCCAGGCCGAAGGTGGAGCGGTCCCAGCCGGTATCGTGCAGCATCGGCAATTGGAAGAAGCCCATGGCTGAGCGTGGCCCGAACACCAGCATCGCAATCAGCGAACCGCTGGCGATGATCAGCCAGGGCGTGGAACTGCGAGCGGTCTTGTCCATGGGTTCAGTCCTTGTTCTCGATGACACCACATTACGGCCGGCTCGCGCCAGGGAAAAGCGCCATTTCGTGAACGAAGGGTCAGCTAAATTGATCGATACTACCAGTGCGATCAGCTGGAGGCATCGATCCTTGCTTTTCATGCGCGGATGACTGGAACAGCGACAGAATGGTCTGCGAATTGGAATTGGCAATCGACAGGGACTGGATGGCGAGCTGCTGCTGGGCCTGCAGGGCTTTCAGCTTGGTCGCTTCCTCGGTCATGTCGGTATCGACCAGACGTCTGACCCCGATATCGATACTGTCGCGAAGGTCGGCGACGAAATCGGTCTGCAGGGAGATTCGCGAACTCAGTGCACCAAAGGCGGCAGCGATATCGATCGTGTATTGATGCATGGCGTCAACAACAGAAACCATCTCTTCAAGCTCCGTACCGGTCGTGGACCAGTAGGCGGCATTGTCCGATGCGGTTTCGGCACGATTGCCGCTGGATATGCGCGATGGCGCCGTCTCCAGGCTCCTGCCGATCAAACGAAGGGTATCGAGCGCGGCGACAGCCGAGCCTTTGGGCATCAAACTGGTCATGGAACTGGCTCTGGTTAACAAATAAATAAAGTGCAACACGATACGGACACCGCCCGCCGTCCAATCATGACGGTTGCTATCGCCCCACTAGAATTGGCGTGTATCCGTAAAAATAGACTTAATACCTAAAAGAAATATCGGGTAAGAAATGGTGGGGCCAAGTAAGGCGCCCAAAATACGGATCTATTCGCCTCCAGTTTCTATCGCCGCTTGATGGCCCAGCCTTCCGGCCGTTCCGAGATCACCGTCACGACATCGCCAACCGCGATCTGCCCCCGATCGCGGGGCGTGGCGTTCCAGCCGAACAGCGGCCCCGGCACCCGCCGGTCGGCCGACATGCGCAGGCGGCCCATGGCCGGCATCGGGCTCGCCATGTCCCGTGAGCCGGTGCGCTGGTCCTGGGTGGTCATGATGCAGCGTGCGCAGGGTTTGACGAAGTCGAAGCGGATGCCGTTGATCGATATGGCCTGCCAGCGGTCGTCGGCCCAGGGCTCGTCGCAGTCGACGACGATATTCGGGCGGAAGCGGTCCATGCCGACCGCCGCCTCGCCATGGGCCTGCATATCGGCGTTGAGACCGGCCAGCGAGCCGGTGGTGGTGATCAGCACCTGATAGCCATCGGCAAAGGTCACCGGCGTGCCGGGTCCGGCCCAGTCTGCGCTGGCGGTGCGCCGGGCCCGCGCGTCGAAATGGACGAGCTTCAGATCGCGGCCGAGCCAGCCGGAGAGTGTCGCATTGGTGGCCTCGTCGCAAACAGCCGCGCTGACGATCGCGCCCCACACCGCCACATCCATGCGGCGATCGGGGTCTGGCAGGGGCGTCGTCACTGATCTGCCGTCGTCCAGCAACAATTGCACCTTTCCGGCACCGGGCACCACGGTCAGAATCGCCAGCGCCGGCAGCTCGCGCTGCGTCACGAAATGCCCCGAGGCATCGACGACCATCATCCGACGGTCGCCGACAAGGCCCTCGGCATCAACCATGGATGACGTCAGGGCGATGCCGCGGGCGCTCTTCAGGGGATAGACGTGGAGTTCGCTGACCTGCATGGGACGGACCTCAGATTTCGTCGATGAAAAGGGCAAAAACCTGTTTCAGCCGCTCGTGGCGTTCGCGTGCCAGCGCCCGCCCGGCCGCCGTCTGGAAGCCATCGGCCAGTTTGAACAGTTTTGCCGCGAAATGGTCAATGGCATAGTGCTTGTCGTCGAGCGGCCTGTGGGTGGCCAGCGGATCGGCAGGATCGTAGAGCGCCGAGCCCATGCGGCCGGCACTATAGAAGCAGCGCGCCGCCCCCATCATGCCGATCGCGTCAAGCCGGTCGGCATCCTGCAGGATCTTCGCTTCGAGCGTTTCCGGCGCTATATTGGCCGAGAAACTATGGGTATGGATGGCATGGGCCACCTGGTCGATAGCAGCAGGCGTCCAGCCGAGCGGCCCAAGAATGCCGCGCGCCTTTTCGGCCGCCAGCCTTGACGCTTGCCCGCGCAGCGGCGACGTCTTCTCCACGGCGACGCAATCATGCAGCAGCACCGCGGCCGCCAGCACCGTGCCGTCACCGCCCTCATGCTCAAAGATCCGCATGGCATTCTTGTAGACCCGCAGCAGATGCGCGACATCGTGCGAACCGTCATTGCTGTCGGCGGCATGCGGCAGCAATTGCTGGGCGAGATCAGGATGCGCCGAAAAGGCAGCAGCCTCGGCAGGAATGTCCATCGTCAGCGTCTTTCGATTCGGGAGCCACCGTTCCGATCTAAACGACGTTGCGATCGGTTCAAGCCGAAATCGGAAACGTGCGACGGAGAACGGATGTCAACGGGCGGGAGGCGTCATTGGCTTGCCCCGAATCGTAACGGTGATTGCACCTTGAGGCTGCAGTGACCGCAAGTGTTAGTTATTGTCTACAACAATTAATTTTGACGATTAAGGCAAATCACCTTAATTGCCTTAATTACGTTTTGAGGTCTTGTTCTGCGTACCGAAAATCCGCCCATTTCCAATGACGCGAATTTTAACAGGGGGTATTCATGACCAGCATTTCATCCGCATTGCCGACGACATACACGACTTCTATTTCAACTCTCGATACCAATGGCGACGGCGTCGTCAGTGCCGAGGAACAGGAAGCCGGTAACAGTAACACGCGTACCCAGGATCCGACTGTCGAGAGCGAGAACGCTGCCTCCAGCGTTGCCTCGCAGCTGACCGGCGACATGGTCGCCATGATGCTCAACCGTGGCGACATGACGTCGTCGTCCGAAGAAGACATGTTTACCAGCATGGACACAGATGAAGACGGCAAGGTAACCGAAGCCGAATTCGTTGCCGCCCGTCCTGAAGAAGTGAGCGAGGAAGATGCCGCGTCGCTGTTCGCATCCTTCGATGAAGAGGGAACCGGTTCCTTGACCGAGGCCCAGCTTACCGAAGCCCAGGAAGACATGGCCCCGCCGCCACCACCGATGATGATGGAGATGAGCTCCACCGGTGAGGAAGGCTCCGACAGCGAGACCATGAGCATCGAAGATGTTCTGGCGGAAATGAAGTCCGTGATCGACGCCTATCGCGAACTGGCCAGTGGTACCGAGGCGACCGAGACTGAAACAGAGGCCGTCTGACCTCTACAGACCATGTTTGAACCGGCCGGGAGAGGATATGATATCTTCCCCGGCTTTTTCGTGACCTGGCGCAGGGTGGGCTTAACTCTCCGTCGGCAAAGCCAGCGGCAGGACAAACGGCGCATTGCCATCGGCGTCGCGGCCCCGGCCGATCCGGCGCACCGCCCGGACAAGATTGCCCTGGCGATTAAGAACAGAATCGGCGATCTCCACCAGGCGCGCATTGGGCGTCGCAAACGGCGAGAAGAGCCGCAGGCGCTCGGCAAGATCGAGATCATCCTGCTGCGGGTTGACGGCGAGTGCGGCGATCAGGGCGGCGGCCGGCGATCGCGACACGCCCATCCAGCAATGGATCAGCAGCGGCGACGACGGATCCCAGGTCCGCGCAAAATCGATGATCTGCAGCACATGGCTTTCCTGCGGCGCGATCAGGTCGCCGGTACCGGCAAAGGTGATGTCGTTCATGCCGAGTTTCAGATGGCGCGTGGCATCGATGACCGCCGGCCGATGAAAATCCTGCTTTTCGGCAAGAAGGCTGATCATCTCCCGCGCCTTGTGGCGCACCGCCATTTCCGCGATGCGCGACAGCGGCGAAACGACGATGGCGCTCATGGTGCCGGTTTCCCCGTCGCGCCGGCCCGTGCCGCCTCGATCGCCTCGAAACGTTTCGCAAACAGCGCCTGGGCCTGCGTCGCGGCAAGGGGGGCAATGGTCAACATCTCCACCGTAATGCCGCGCGGCTGGCCGAAGAACTTTCGCGCTTCGGCTTCGGAGAATCCGGCCAGCACCGTCGCTTCGAAATAGGCGGCGATGCAATCGGCCTTCTTGATCAGGCTTTTCAACTCCCGTGACGGATGCGGCGGCAGGCCGAAGCGCAGGTGGATGGCCGCCTCAAGACGCTGCTCGACCGCCTTGTAACCGCCGCCGACCACCGCCTTGAACGGCGAAATCATGTCGCCGATCACATATTCCGGCGCATCGTGCAGCAGCGCCATCTGCAGGTCACTGGCCGTGGCCTTCGGATTGCAGCGCCGGAAGATCTCCTCGACCATCAGGCTGTGCTGCGCCACCGAGAAGGCATGATCGCCGGCAGTCTGGCCGTTCCAGCGCGCCACGCGGGCCAGACCATGGGCAATGTCGCCGATCTCCACGTCGAGCGGCGAGGGATCGAGCAGATCGAGCCTTCGACCCGACAGCATGCGCTGCCAGGCCCGCGCCATGGTTTCGCTGGCGGCTGTCACCCCTTAAGCCTCTTCGCTCGCCGTGGTCGGGAAGGACAAGCCGCTCCAGGCCGGCAGGACCAAGGAAACGGCCGTGTCGCCCGTCAGGATGTCCGTCCCCGTTGCAAGCGCATCGCCCACCCGATCGGTGCGCACGATGGCGAGACCCCGGCTGCCGGCAACCGTGCCAAGCTGACCGAGCGGCTTGCCGCCCGCGGTGATCACTGTTCCGGTTTCAGGCAACGGTTCTGCGGATGAGACGATTACCACCCGCCGCCTTGCCGTGCCGCGATGCTGCATGCGCGACACCACCTCCTGGCCGACATAACAGCCCTTCTTGAAGGAGACGCCGCGATTGAGGTCCAGCAGCACGTCATGCGGAAAGGCGTCCTGCAACTCGAAGTCCAGGCCCGATTCGACGATGCCGTTCAGAATGCGCAAGGCATGATAGGCGGCTGCAGCGCCATCGCTGTGCTGACCCGCCCGACGCAGCAGGGTCACGCCGGCCGCGGCAAACCGCATGTCGCGGATATCGTCGGCCGCCGCATCCTCGCCCCAGAATACGGTCATCCCGGCCGCTCCTGCCACGGAAATCTCCACCGCCGCCCGCAATTTATACAAGGTGAGCCGTCGGATCAGCGCCTCTTGAACGGCTTCCACCGTCTCGATGAGGAAGGCTGCGTCATCGCGCCAGATGAGGAAATCGAACAGGATCTTGCCCTGCGGCGTCAAAAGCGCGCCCGGCCAGGCTTCGTGCCGCCCGACCGCGGACAGATCCGTCGTCACCAGGTTTTGCAGGAAGTGTTCGGCGTCGGCGCCGGTGACGCGGATCAGCGCGCGATCTGGCAGGAATGCTGATGGCATGGTCTGTTCATCCCGGTTGTTGAAGCCGAAGAAGTAGAAGGTCGCAGACCACGCGGCAAGGCCGTCAGTCGCCGGCCGTGAAGAATTTCCACTGGCCGTCCGGCGAAATGCCGGCGCGGAAGAAATTGTAATTGCCGTATTCGAGCATGCTATCGTAGTCGCCGGCGGTGACGATCCGCAACAGCTCGACCTTTTCCGGCGCTGTCAGCGTGCCGAGCGGTTTTTCCGCAAAATAGGGCCAGACATAGACCTCGTCGGGCGTGCCGGCATCGACGCGGACAAAACCCGCCGACAGGATATCAAGCAGGATGGCCAGCACTTCGAGGCCATCGGGATCGCCCGACAGTCCTTTCAGCAGGGTGATCGGGTCGGTGTCGGTATCGCCCAGCACCACCTGCGTCTGGTTGGGACCGGGGTTCATCAGCGGACGCAACCGTTCCAGGTCTCCTGAGGCCGCCGCCTCGACCATCAGTTGGCGCAGCCTGCGGACCGGCTCCGGTGCCTTGTCGATATCGTAGATCACCTCGACCGGTGCGGCCGGCGGTTCGTCCGCCGCCGTGGCGGCTGGCGCCCCGGCCGGCTGGTTGTCGATCAGCGGTGCCGGCTCCGGCAGGCCCATCAAGGCATCCGACCCGTCCTCGGTGGTCTCATCGACGGATGGAGCGGGCGGAGCCTGGTCCGGTGCCGGCGATTGGCTCGTCTGGCCGGGCAGCGGCTTCAACTCCGAGAGGGCAAAGGCCGGGCGAACGGAATATCCCGCCGTAGAACTGAGAAGCGCTGCCAAAAGCACAACAGATGAAACGGCCCACCGTCTGTGAGCGCCAGCCACGATCCGCATCGTCAAAATGCCTCTAAATATTACTGAACGCTACGCGTTGGGGAAAATTCTCCGGCGAGCATGCGGCTCCGCAGCGAGTTCAGCATGGCCTCCGCGCCGTCCTCGCCATGAATTCGAATGGTCTCACGCATCGCCAGCGCGATGGCGGCGTCTGCAATGATTTCCGGCTCGATACCGTCGGCCATGCCGTCGGCCCAGGCCTCGTTTTGATATTCCAGGGCAGCTTGCATCTTCTCGTGAACGATCATGTCGTCGATGTCGTTGCGGCGTGGTTCCATTTGCATTCCTCGCAAGCGTCCAGTTCTTACTCACTTGTTAACGACTTTATCAGCCTTTTATCAAAACGACACGGCCTCATGCCAAAACAGGTAAATTAACGGTTAATTTCCAAATCTGGTCGTAATTTCCGTAACCAGTGTTGCGCCTTCGTTACGGTATCGCTCGCCTGCCTCGCGCGCCGAGGCAGTACAGGTGCTGTGCACGGAGGCAAAACCCCGGTAGCCGCGATTGAAAGCGGCGACGAACTGCTCCTGCCGCGCCGGCTCGTTCGCCGTCTCGGCGGCGATCAGATCCTGCATTGCCTTGCGCCATTGCGGCTCGGGTGCGTCCGCGCACAGATTGCGCAGATAGTGCACGGCGCCCAGCACTTCGGACAGCTTGCTGAGCTGGGCATCGTAAGGCGCCGGCATCGCCGCAGACGGCACCGTCTCCATCGTGCCGACAGCGCCCTGTGCTTGGACGGCGCCAGCCGGAAGCAGGATGAGGAGCAGCAGGGCAGAGAGGAGAGGGCGGGTCACGATGATCTTCTTGGGCTGGATGCGGGCGCGCGTCGGCCCGAACGGGCCAAACCTCTCCTGCTCTTACTCCCCTTTGTCCGCCGCCACCAGCCTGCGCACGCAGTCGAGCACGCTTTCCGGCACCGGCAGATCGGCGATTTCCTCCGGCAGATACCAGCCCGCCTCGGCCGCGTCGCTGGAGGCTTCAGCGATCATGTCATCGTCCGCCTCGACCCGAAACACCGACAGGAAAAAATGATGGGCAGCACTGCCGTCGCGGCTTTCCGGCAACAGGTCATAGGTGGCAAACAGCCGCGGATTGGCGCCGCGAAGTCCCGTCTCTTCGAACAGTTCGCGCAAGGCCGTTTCAGCGGGCGTCTCGCCGGCCTCGGCCCTGCCGCCGGGAAAGGCGAAGAGGTCGGCGGCCGGCGGATTGCGCCGGCGAATCAGAAGCAGACGGCTTTGCCGCTCAACGATGGCCGAAGAGGCAAGGGTGGGCTGGCGTGTCATAGTGCGCTGCTAGTCCTTCTGCACGACGGATGCGTCGCCGCATCTTAAATGGAGCACGGGCGGAGCGAAACGGAAATTCTTGCCTCCATTTTTCCATCGGCAGGATCAGAGGCGACATGCTGGCCGGCACCGGCATCTTGACCCGTCCCATGGCGACTGCCATGTAAACCCTATGTGTGGACGGTTTTCCCTGACGGCGACACCGGAAGAGGTGCAGGAATTCTTCGACCTTGTCGAGCTGGAAGGTTTTCCGGCGCGCTACAATATTGCCCCGACCCAGCCGATCCTCGTGGTCCTCTCGTCGGAACGCCCCTTGCCCGGCAGCAATCTTCCCGATCGCCGCGCCATGCTGGTCCGATGGGGCTTGCTGCCGTCCTGGGTCAAGGATCCGAAGGATTTCCCGCTGCTGCTCAACGCTCGGGCCGAAACGGCGATCGGCAAGGCCTCGTTCAGGGCGGCCATGCGCCATCGTCGCGTACTGGTGCCGGCCTCTGGCTTTTATGAATGGCATAGGCCGGACAAGGAGAGCGGCGAAAAATCGCAGGCCTACTGGATCCGGCCGAAACACGGCAAGATCGTCGCCTTTGCAGGCTTGATGGAAACCTGGGCCTCGGCCGATGGCAGCGAGGTCGACACCGGGGCGATCCTGACGACGGGCGCCAACAGCACGATCGGCCAGATCCATGATCGCATGCCGGTGGTGATCAAGCCGGAGGATTTTTCGCGGTGGCTCGACTGCAAAACCCAGGAGCCGCGCGATGTGGCCGATCTGATGGTCGCAGCGCCGGAGGATTTTTTCGACGCCATACCGGTCTCCGACCTTGTCAACAAGGTCAAGAACACCGGCCCCGACGTGCAGGTTGCGGTCGCACCCGCCCTGCCGGAAGCGGCGCCAAAGAAGCGCTCGGAGCCGCCGGGTCAGATGTCGCTATTCTAAAAGAGGTCGCCTGACAGTCAGGCGAGCTTCTTGACCGGCTTGCGCTTCAGCATCAGCGCTGCCGCCACCACCGCCTTCAATCCCAGCGGACGGTAATGGGTATGCAAATCCGATTTGCCCGGCTGCTGATTGGCGCCGGCCTTGGTCGATGTCATGTCAGGCTCCTGAAGTGTTTCCCGCAGTTTGTTATTGTGGCTCTGTCGGGACAGAACATGACAAAAACATGACCGATGCAAATCAATTTAAGTCTTAACTGACCATAATTCGCGATTGGCACGACCAATTCTGGGATTTACCGGAAAAAACGGCTTGAACGCCGATCAGAGGCCGCGGTCCATGGCCGATCCGTCGCCGTCGCCACTGTCGTGCTCCACCGTCAGCGTGCCGTAGCGACGCTTCCAGGCCCGTGCGCCGAAGGGCAGGGTGAGGAGGTAAAGAATGACGGTCAGCGACAGCACTTCCCAGGTAAAGCTCATCAGCAGTGCCACATAGAGCACCACGCCGAGCATCAGCGGCAGGACCAGGTCGCGGCGGATGCGGCTGGTGGCCGACTTGCCGGACCAGACCGGCAGGCGGCTGACCAGCAGATAGGCGATCAACACGGTGTAGCCGGCACCGATATAGGCAAAGGCCGGCGACGGTTCGACGCCGAGGAAGCCGAGATAGACCGGCAGAAGCACGATCATGGCGCCGGCCGGGGCCGGTATGCCGACGAAATATTCCGATTGCCACGGCGCTTTGTTTTCGCGCTCGTCCATGACGTTGAAGCGCGCCAGCCGCAGGCCGGCGGCAATGGCGAAGATCAGGCAGGCGATCCAGCCGATCGAGCGGGCGCCGTCCAGCAGGAAGACATAGAGCACGAGGGCCGGGGCAACGCCGAAATTGATGATGTCGGCCAGCGAATCCATCTGCGCGCCGAATTTCGACGTGGCTTTCATCAGCCGGGCGATCCGCCCGTCGATGCCGTCGAGAAAGGCGGCGACCAGAACCATGCCGACCGCCAGTTCATAGCGGTTCTCGAAGGCCAGGCGAATACCCGTCAGGCCTGCGCAGATGGCCAGAACCGTGATCAGGTTGGGCACGATCAGCCGCAGCGGGATCTCGCGCAGCCGCGGACCGCGGGACGCGTCGCTTTGCCCGTTCGCTTCTTTCTGTTCGATGGTCGGTTCAGCCTTGCTCATGTCGAAATCCCGTCCTGCTTGCCGCTAGTCAGCTCCGGCGGCTGATCACCGGTCCCTTGGTGGAACCATATTCCGCCAGAACCGTCTCGCCGCCGATGGCCTTCTGGCCAAGCGCGACACGCGGTTCGGCACCGGCCGGCAGGAAGACATCTAGGCGCGAACCGAAACGGATCAAGCCGAAACGTTCGCCGGCATCGAGCGGTTCGCTGGGATTGGCCCAGCAGACGATGCGGCGTGCAACGAGACCGGCAATCTGCACGACGCCGATCTGGCCATGCGGACCATCGATGACCAGGCCGTTGCGCTCGTTGTCATGGCTTGCCTTGTCCAGCTCCGCATTGAGGAAGGAGCCCTCGCGATAGACGATGTTGACGATCCGGCCGCGCATCGGCGAACGGTTGATATGGGCATCGAAGACATTCATGAACACCGAGATGCGCAGCATCGGCTCGTCGGACAGATGCAGTTCTTCCGGCGGCTTGACCATCTGGATCGACGAGATGCGACCGTCGGCCGGGCTGATCACCAGGTCGTCGTCCTGGGGCGTGACCCGCTCGGGATCGCGGAAGAAATAGGCGCACCAGAGCGTCAGCACCATGCCGACCCAGAACAACGGCTCCCAGATCCAACCGATGACCAGCGATCCGACAAAGAAGGCGGCGACGAAGGGGTAGCCCTCTTTGTGGATCGGCACGATGGTGTTGCGGATGGTATCGAACAAAGACATGGACCATCATTCTCCTTGGAAACGGACAGAACAGGTGACTACAGCGAAACCGGCCCAGGGGCAATGGCGCCCCGACTGTCGCTGACGGCTGTGCAAAGGTGTAGGATTGCGGGGTTTCACCACCTTAAGTTATAAGTATAGTAACGAAATCGAGCGATTTTGAGATCGGTAAACATCTGGAAGTCAATCAACCATGATCCTCAAGCAAAATGACCGGGCTGCGCCAGCACCGGAAGGCGCTCCTGACGTCTTCTGGTATGCCGTCAATGGCACGCCGGCCCCATCCGATTTTCAGGATGTTGCAGCCTTCGATGATGCTCACCGTCTGGCCGATGGGCTGGCGATCGTTCTGGCGCCGCTGGCCGCCAGCCGTATCGGCGAGGATCTGCGCGCCGCCAGGGCCGCGGTCGGCGAGGAGGTCTACCTCATTGCTGTTCTCGAAAGCGCTCTGAGTCCTGCCTGGCTGGAGCGCATCATCGAAATGGGGGCGGACGATGTGGTTTTCCAGTCGGATCAGCCGGCGATCCTCCTGAGCCTGGCCCGGGCGCACCGAGTCGTTGACCGGCGCACCCGAGCCATGGACAGCCTCACCGATCTGATGGAGCAGCGCAACTATCTGCAATATTGCATCGACAACATTCCCGCCCCGATCTTCTTCAAGAACGCCGACGGCACCTATCTCGGCTGCAACCGGGCCTTCGAGACCATTACCGGCCTGTCCAGCGAACAGATCATCGGCAGCACCGTCCATGACGTGGCGCCCCAGCTTCTGGCGCTGAAATATGACGAGGTCGATCGTTCGCTGATCGCCAGCGGCGGCGTGCAGATCTATGAGGCTCATTGTAGCTTTTCCGATGGCACACCGCGCATCGTCAGCTACCAGAAGGCGGTGATGGCCGACCGCCAGGGCAGGCCGCTGGGCATCGCCGGCACCATGCTCGATATCACCGAGCGCAAGGCACTTGAGGCAAAGCTCATCCGGGCCGCCGAGCGCGATCCGCTGACCGACTGCTACAACCGCCGAAAATTCTTCGAAATGGCCCTGGCGCTGTCCGCTGAAGCCCATGCGGTTGGCCGTCCGGTCACTGTGGCGGTCATCGACATCGATCATTTCAAATCGGTCAACGATCGTTTCGGCCATCATGTCGGCGATCAGGTCCTGTGCCGCGTGGCCCGGCATCTGGAGCGCCAGATCGGTGACGGCAATGTGATGGCGCGGGCCGGTGGCGAGGAGTTTTTCGTCATTCTGCCGGGCCACACCATCGCCTCTGCCGGCGATATTCTCGATGCGGCGCGCCAGAATATCGCAGCCTATGACATCGCATGCGAGTATGCCAGTATCCCGGTGACGATCAGCCTGGGTCTTGCCGTGCATGACGACCCGTCTGAGACCATCTGGGATGTCCTGAAAAGGGCCGACAAGGCGCTCTACAGCGCCAAGAATGCCGGCCGCAACCGCATCGTCATTGCCGCCTGAGGCGGCAGGACGGGAACCATCAACTGGCCGGCGGTAGACGGACCACGACGCCGAGATCGTCGCTTTCGCGCACCTGGCGCAGACGTTCTTCGGCCTGGGTCGCCTCGCGCTGGCGGTTCCACATCGAGGCATAGAGGCCGTTCTGCTCCAAGAGGCCGGCATGGGTGCCGCGCTCGGCAATCTCGCCGCCTTTCAAAACGATGATCTCGTCGGCGCCGACCACGGTCGACAGCCGATGGGCAATGACCAGCGTCGTGCGGTTCTTCGAGACGATGTCGAGGGCGGCCTGGATTTCCTGTTCCGTGGTGGTGTCCAGCGCCGACGTCGCTTCGTCGAGGATCAGGATCGGCGGCGCCTTCAGCACCGTGCGGGCAATGGCGACGCGCTGCTTCTCGCCGCCTGAAAGCTTGAGGCCGCGCTCTCCCACCATGGTCTTGAAGCCATGCGGCAATTCACGGATGAAGCGGCTGATCTGCGCCACTTCGGCGGCTGCATCCACCTCCGCATCGCTCGCGCCAACCCGGCCATAGCGGATATTGTAGGCGATCGTGTCGTTGAACAGCACCGTATCCTGCGGCACCATGCCGATCGCCGAGCGCAGGCTCTTCTGGGTAATGGCCCGCACATCCTGGCCGTCGATGGTGATCGAGCCCTTCTGCACGTCGTAGAAGCGGTACAGCAGCCGCGAGATCGTCGACTTTCCGGCGCCCGACGGGCCGACGACGGCCACCGTCTTGCCGGCCGGCACGGTAAACGACACGCCCTTGAGGATCGGCCGCTCGGGATCGTAGGAGAAATGCACATTGTCGAAGACGATGGCGCCCTGGCCGATCGCCAGAGGCTTGGCATCCGGCGCATCCTTGATTTCGGCATCGACATTCAGGAGATCGAACATCTGCTCGATGTCCGTCAGCCCCTGGCGGATTTCGCGATAGACGAAGCCGATGAAATTGAGCGGCACCGAGAGCTGCAGCAGCATGGCATTGACGAAGACGAAATCGCCGATGGTCTGCTCGCCGCGCTGCACGGCCAGCGCCGACAGGATCAGCATCACCATCATGCCAATCGCGAAGATCACGCCCTGGCCGAAGTTGAGCCAGCCGAGCGAGGTCCAGACCTGGGTGGCGGCCTTCTCGTAGCGCTCCATCGAGGCATCGTAGCGGCGCGCCTCCATGTCCTCGTTGCCGAAATATTTGACCGTCTCGAAGTTCAGCAGCGAATCGATCGCCTTGGTATTGGCGTCGGTATCGCTGTCGTTCATCTGGCGGCGAATGCCGATGCGCCAGTCCGAGGCGCGGATCGTGAACCAGATATAGGCCCAGACCGTAAACGCCGTGATGGCGAGATAGGAGAAGCCATAGCCCCACCAGAACACCAGCGCCGTCAGCAGAAATTCCAGAACCGTCGGGATCGAGTTCAAAATGGTGAAGCGGACGATCGTTTCGATGCCCTTGGTGCCGCGCTCGATGACGCGCGACAGGCCGCCGGTCTTGCGCTCCAGATGGAAGCGCAGCGACAGCTGGTGGATGTGCACGAAGGTCAGATGGGCAAGGCGCCGCACCGCATATTGGCCGACGCTGGCAAACAGCGCATCGCGCAGCTGGTTGAGGCCCCATTGCACGATGCGGGCCACATTATAGGCCGCCACCAGCATGACCGCCGACAGCAGGAAGGCTGGCAGCAGGCCGGCCATGTCGGAGGAACCGTCCAGCGCGTCGGTGGCCCATTTGAAGAAATAGGGCACGGTGATCAGGATGAGCTTCGACAGCACCAGGAAGACCGAGGCCCAGACGACGCGCATCTTCAGGTCGAAGCGCTCCGCCGGCCACATATAGGGCCAGAGGTTGATCAGCGTCTGCATGGGATTGCTGCTGTCCGCCGATACGGTCTTTTTCTGGTCCGCCATGCCCGTCCGTCCCCCGATGAGGCGAATTCGGGTCGAAACGAACCCGCGACAAACGCCTCACGATAGTCAATGATTGCTGTGAAAGCCCGAAGACCGCTCTGCGATGCCGGGATCAAAAAGCGGCGGCTCCCGAAAGGAACCGCCGCCTTGAGGCAAATAGGACCGGCACTTTGCCTTTGCAATGGCCGGAGTGTGAAACTTCCGTGACCTGTGGCGCAAGCGCCTCAGGTCGACCGAGGCGCCGGTGCCTCAGTTCGATTTCCGTTGCAGCATGCGCTTGCGATGCAGTTCCTCGGCATTGGGCAGCGCTTCGTCCGGCACGTTGAAGGTCTGGCCCGGCTCGATCAGATCGGGATCGGCGATCTGCTGTTCATTGGCAAGGTAGATCGTCGTATAGCGCACGCCCTGGCCGTAGACCCGGCGGGAAATCTGCCACAGCGTATCGCCGCGGCGGATGATCACCGTATTGCGGCTTTGCGTGAGCGGCGCCTGTTCGATCGTCTTCGGCGCGCCCGCAACGGTTTGTGCCGGAGCACTCGGCTGGACAGCCGGTGTGGTGGCCTGTGCCGTCTGGTCGGCCGGTGCTGCCGGCTGCGGCAGCGGTTCGAGCACGGCGTCGATCAGGGCGGAGAGTTTGTCGAGGGCAGCACCCACGGCGGCGATATCGCGCGGCAGAGCCTGCAATGTCTTGAGCGCCGTTGCCGCCTTGCCGGCGATCCGCATGACGAAATCCTCCTGAGCCTGCTCCGCATCATTGCTCAGCCGGAACTCGGAGAGCGATTTCAGGGCGATTTCGGTGGCCGAACGGGCCGCCGCCAGGCTTTCCAGCGCCGGCTGCTTGCCGTCGGCATAAAGCGATTTCAGGATCGAGAAGGCCTGCGCCACGGCATCGCGCTGTTTGGTGAAGGCTCCGAGTTCCAGCGGCACCATGGTCCCGGCGGCGTTGGCGGAACCAGGTGCCGTGTCGCGCGGCTGGGCGATGACGGCGACCTGGTCGCCGGCCGGACGATTGAACGGCACCGAAGCGCGCAGCGCTACCTTGCCGTCCGCGCCGAGCAGGTCGACGCCGATGATGTGCTGCCCGACGGTCAGGGCCATCTTGCCCTCGACGACGAAATGGCCGCTCTGGTCGACGATGGTCTGTCCGATCGGCTGGTTGTCGGCAGAGGCCTTGACCGTGCGGCCGGCGGGCGCCGTGCCGGCCACGAAGATCCGGTCGCCTTCCAGTTCCACGGCAGTCACCTGGATTTCCGGCAGCTGCGAGGCATCGACGCCAAGCGCCGGCTGAACGGCCGGGGTGCTGGCCGGCTCGGTGCCGGTGATGGGCGGTGCCGCGGCGAGCGTACCGGAGGCGGCCGGCAGGGCCGGGGTGATCGCAGCCGTATCGGCCGGTTGATCCGATGCGACGCGGGTCGTCTTGTCGGCCGAGTTGACGGTTTCGGGAACCGAGATCAGCCGGCTTGCCTCGCCGGGCTTGGTCACCATGGCGAGAAGTTCGCCGCCGGGTGTTTCCGGGATCGACACGGTCGCGACCTCTTCCGATGTCGCCGACTGGCCATCCTTGGTGGTGGCCTTCAGCTCCAGCGTATGATCGCCCGGCGCCAGCGGCTCGTCGATCACGGCGGCGAAATCGCCGCTCGGGCCGACTTCGACGGTGGAGATCGGCTTGTCGCCATCGAGAATTTCAAGTTTGGAACCGGGGGTTGCACTGCCGGCGATCACGGTCGAACCATCCGGCTCGACCCGAAGCACGTCGAAGCGCGGCAGGGCGGCGGCATCGGTTGCGGTCGGAACATTGGTGAGCGGCTGCGGAACGGATGCAGCCGGCGCATCGGCGGTCGTGGTGTCACCTTTGAGGGCATTGACGATGGCGGAGATCGCTGCCGCGGCTTCCTGAGGTGTGGCGGGCAGCGACTGCAGCAGTGCCAGCGTCCGGATGGCGGCTTCCCGCGTCTTGCGGCCGGCTTCCGCTACGGCAGCGTCGAGGCCTTGCGGGATCTCCAGCGCCGCAAGCGCCGAAACGGCCTCGGTCGCCAGCGCCCGTGCGGCCGAATAGGCCTCGGCCGTCGGCGTCTTGCCATCGGCAAACAGGGTGGAGAGATTGCTGACCGACGTCTCGGCCTCTGCGGCCAGCCGCCCCATCTTGGCGGCGACGTCGCTTAAGGCTTGGGCTGCCGTATCCGTGGCAGTCGCGGGTGCGTCCGGGGTCTTGGGCGCTGTTTCCGCGGCGGGCTTTGGCGGTGTGCTCGTCGCCTGGTCTGCGGTTTTCGTGTCGCCGGTCACCCGGGGCAAGACGAAAAAGATCATCAGTACGGTTGCAATGCCAAGCACTACCAAAGCCAGCCAGCCGGCACGGTTTTTCATCATCATTCGTCTCCGCGCGGCCATACCGCTGTATCCCTTGGAATTGCTAGCGTTTTCTCCGCTGTTTCACAAGCTTTGTCGGCGCGCTTGAAACCGTGCTTCCCAGCCTTTTCGTCAAATTTGTTGACCGCGCCGCCGCCGCATTGTCTTTTTGCTGCATGACGGAAAACACAGACACGATTCGATCCATCTGCGTCTATTGCGGCTCACGGCCCGGACGCGATCCCGACTACATGGCGGCCGGCCGGGCGCTGGGCAAATCCATTGCCGATCATGGCCTTCGCCTCGTCTATGGCGGCGGCACCAAAGGCATCATGGGGGCTGTCGCCAGCGGCGTGCTGTCGAACGGCGGCAAGGTCACCGGCATCATCCCGGAATTCCTCGTCGACATGGAAGCGACGCGCCATTCGCTGGGGCAGCTCGACGAGTTGATCATAACCCCTGACATGCATCAGCGCAAACATGGCATGTTCGAACGCGCCGATGCCTTCGTCACCCTGCCGGGCGGCATCGGCACGCTGGAGGAGATCGTCGAGATCATGACCTGGGCGCAGCTCGGCCAGCATGAAAAGCCGATGGTCTTTGCCAATGTCAACGGCTTCTGGGGTCCGATGTTGGAACTGATCCAGCACATGCGCGAGGAAGGTTTTGTCCACACCGGACATCGCGTTCAGCCGATGGTGATCTCGTCCATCGACGAGATCGTGCCGGCGATCATCAAGCGCTGGGACAATACCGACAATCCGGAAGGCCAGGAGGACGTGATCGCCAGGCTCTGATCGGGCAGGGCGACCGCTGCTGGTGAGCTGTGAGCTTAGCGGTTCCGGTAGTCGCGCAGCATCGACCAGGTGTAGATGGCAAGGGCGGCCCAGATCAGCGGAAAGGCGATCATCCGCGCCGTGCCGAACGGTTCCTTGAATACGAAGACGGCAATCAGGAAGATCATCGTCGGCGCGATATACTGCATGATACCGATGGTCGACAGCCGCAAAAGCTTGGCGCCATTGGCATAGATCATCAGCGGCCCGGCGGTGATCACGCCGCTGCCGAGCAGCAGCAGCGTATCGCTCATGCCGGTGTGCAGGAAATGGCCCTGGCCGGTGCTCTCGGCATAGAGAATGTAGAGCGTCGCCGGAATGCTGAGCAGCAGCACTTCCAGGAAGAAGCCCTGGTTCGGACCGACCGGCAGCGTCTTGCGGAAGAAGGCGTAGAAGCCCCAGGTGAGCGTCAGCGCCAGCGACACCCAGGGCAATTGCCCGGCTTCATACGTCAGGATGGCCACGGCGACCGCCACCAGCGCGATGGCGCCGATCTGCGTCCGGTTCAGCTTTTCCTTCAAGAGCACGGCACCGAGGAAGATCGAAAACAGCGGATTGATGAAATAGCCGAGCGCCGTATCGAGCGCGCGGCCGGCGCCGATCGCCCAGACATAGATGCCCCAGTTGACGCTGATCAGACCGGCCGTCAGCGCCGCCATCAGAAGCGTGCGCGGCGAGCGCAGGGCGGCTTTGACGTCGTCGGTGCGCTTCAGGATCAAAAGCACGGCTGCCGCGATCGGCAGCGACCAGATCACCCGATGCGACAGCACTTCCAGTGGCTGCATATGCGCCACCATCTTCATGTAGATCGGCAGGAAACCCCACAGGAAATAGGCGGTCAGCGCAAAGGCAAAACCGCGCGCGCTGTCTTCGTTCTTCGCGACCGGAGCCGCTGCGTGCTGATCAGCCATGGTGTTTCCGCCTTTGTTGTCTTTTGAGACGAGGGGTTACTCCATGGCGGGCGAATGGACAAATTCATTCGGGTGAACAATGCGCGTTGATTTTGACGCATCGTCCCGGCAAAATAGGACCTATTCCAATGGAGATGGCGCTGTGACATCTGCCGAAGCGGAAGTGCTTGGCCGCAAATATGCGCAACGCGTGCTGGTGCAGGCCGGGGTAGCAGACGATGCGCGCCTTGCTGCAGCCTTTGCGACGGTGCCGCGTCAGTCGTTTCTGGGCCCTCCGCCCTGGTGGGTCCGCAGTCTGAGCGGCGGCTACAGCGCCCCGACCGACGATCCCGAGGTGATCTATGACGATGTGCTGGTGGCGCTGGATGCGTCGCGCGGCATCAACAATGGCAGTCCGTCGCTGCACGCGCGGGCCATCCATGCGCTGTCGCCGCAGCCGGGGGAAACCGTCGTCCATATCGGGGCCGGCACCGGCTATTACAGCGCCATCCTGTCGCGAATGGTCGGTGAAAGCGGCCATGTCACCGCCGTCGAATACGATCCGGCGCTGGCCGAACGGGCAGACATCTGCCTGAGACCCTATGCCAATGCGGATCTTGTCCAGGCCAGCGGCTCGGACTGGCCGCAGAAACCCTGCGATATCGTCTATGTGAATTTCGCCACGGATCGTCCGGCCGAGCGCTGGGTGGACATGCTCAAGCCGGGCGGACGGCTGTTGTTTCCGCTTGGCGTTCCGGCGGAGACGCCCATCAAAGGCTCGGTGTTTTCGGCCCGTGCCGGCTATCTGCTGGTCACCGCGACCGAGGCGGGGTATGCGGCGCACTTCATCCAGGGCGTCTCGTTCATCTGGGCGGTCGGCCTCGCCATGGCCGGTCGCGATAGCCAGGATCGTCTCAACGCCGCCTTTCGCAAGGGGGGAGGCAAGCGGGTGAGGGGGCTTCGCTGGAAGATGCCTCAGGCGTCGGACGAATGGTTTTCCGACACGAATTGGGGCTTGACCTTTTCCGCACCCGGCGCTGAGGTTTAGAGCGTTTCCTGGTTAGATTGAAGCATTCTGCCGGTGCAGGTTTTCGTCAGGGCAAAGGCGATTGGCGAAGGGCATACCCGAAGGTACGTCCGAGCCGATCGCCTTTGATCCTGGCGGAAAGATGCCCGGCCCTTCGGGTTGGCTGAAACGGGCCGCCTGATCGCCCGGCCGGCTTGGCCGTAGGGCGTGGCTACGACACGCGCCAGCCGGGCGACCAATCGACTCCGTTTGAGCCAACAGAATGTTTCAATCTAACCAGGAAACGCTCTAGCGGCGGCCGACCAGGAAACCCAGCGCCCGCTATTCCGCGGCGATTTTCCCGGCCAGCTCGCGGTTTTTCATCAGCTTGTAGACGATACTGTCCATCAGGGCCTGGAACGAGGCGTCGATGATGTTTTCCGACACGCCGACCGTCCACCAGCGGGCGCCGCTGGCATCCGTCGATTCGATCAGCACGCGGGTGATCGCCTCGGTGCCGCCGTTCAGGATGCGCACCTTGTAATCGGCCAGTTCCAGATCGGCGATCTCGGCCTGGTATTTGCCGATATCCTTGCGCAGCGCCAGGTCCAGCGCATTGACCGGGCCGTCGCCTTCGGCTACCGACATGACCTCTTGGCCGTCGATGACGATCTTCACCACCGCCTCCGAGACGGTCTTCAGCCGGCCATGGCTGTCGAAGCGCCGCTCGACCATGACGCGGAAACTTTCCACCGCAAAAAACTCCGGCACGCTGCCAAGCGTGCGGTGCGCCAGAAGCTCGAAACTGGCATCGGCACCCTCATAGGCATAGCCGCTCGCCTCGCGCTCCTTGACGATCGAGATCAGCGCGTCGAGCTTGCCGTCATTGCGGTCGACCATGATGCCGCGGCGTTTCAGCTCGTTGATGAAATTGGCCTTGCCGCCCTGGTCCGACACCATGACCTTGCGGAAATTGCCGACGCTGTCCGGCACCACATGCTCGTAGGTGCGCGGGTCTTTCAAGAGCGCCGAGGCATGGATGCCGGCCTTGGTGGCAAAGGCCGAGGCGCCGACATAGGGGCTCTGGTGATCGGGCGAGCGGTTCAACAACTCGTCGAAGGCATGCGACAGGCGGGTGAGGTCGACCAGTTTGTCCGGATCGATTGCGGTGACGAAGCGCGAGGTATAGGTGTCCTTCAGACAGAGCGTGGCGATCAGGGTGATCAGGTTGGCATTGCCGCAGCGCTCGCCGATGCCGTTCAGCGTCCCCTGGATCTGCCGCACACCGGCCTCGACGGCCGCCAGCGAATTGGCCACCGCCTGGCCGGTGTCGTTATGGGCATGGATGCCAAGCGCCGAACCCGGAACGCCGCTGGCGATCACAGCCGAAACGATCTCGCGGATCTCCGGCGGCTGCGTGCCGCCATTGGTGTCGCACAGCACCACCCAGCGGGCGCCGGCCTCATAGGCCGCCTTGGCGCAGGCCAGCGCATAGGCCGGATTGGCCTTGTAGCCGTCGAAGAAATGCTCGCAATCGACCAGCGCTTCCTTGTTCGCGGCAACCGCCGCCTCGACGCTGTCGCGGATGCTGTCGAGGTTTTCCGCATTGGTGCAGCCGAGCGCCACGGCGACATGATAGTCCCAGCTCTTGGCGACAAAACAGATCGCATCGCTTTTGGCCTGCAGCAGCTGCGCAAGACCGGGATCGTTGGAGGCGGAGACGCCGGCCCGCTTGGTCATGCCGAAGGCGACGAAGGAGGCGTGCTGCGTCCGCTTCTTCGAAAAGAAGGCCGTGTCGGTCGGATTGGCGCCGGGATAGCCGCCCTCGACATAGTCGAGCCCAAAGGCGTCCAGCATGGCCGCGATGGCAATCTTGTCCTCAACCGAAAAATCGATCCCCGGCGTCTGCTGGCCATCGCGCAGGGTGGTGTCGAACAGGGTGATCTTTTCGCGTGTCATGGTCGTCTTGCCCTCCCGGACAGTCTTTTATCTCGGAGTGTGTCCACCCCCCTCTGGCCTGCCGGCCATCTCCCCCTCAAGGGGGGAGATCGACTTGCGGAAACCCTTCGCCTGGCATCAAAGGTCTCTCGTCTTGGCAAACCCTTGACAGCAGGCCGAGCGGTCCCGTCTTTCCGATCTCCCCCCTTGAGGGGGAGATGCCCGGCAGGGCAGAGGGGGGTCGGCACACGCAGCATCGTCTAGAGCTTCCCCGCAAACCGGTCGGTGGCGCGGATCAGCTGGTCCAAAATACCGGGTTCCAGATAGGCATGTCCCGCACCCTCGATCAGGTGGAATTCCGCCTTTGGCCAGGCCTTGTGCAAAGCCCAGGCATATTTGGCCGGGCAGGGCATGTCGTAGCGGCCGTGCACGATGACGCCGGGAATATCCTTGAGCTTATAGGCATCGCGCAGCAATTGCCCGTCCTCCAGCCAGCCGCCATTGACGAAATAATGGGTCTCCAGCCGGGCAAAGGCGATGGCGAAGTCGTCCTCGCCGAAATGGGCGCTATAGGCGGGGTCCGGCAGCAGCGTCACCGTCTCGCCCTCCCAGGTGCTCCAGGCCTTGGCGCATTGCAGTTGGACCGCCTTGTCGCTGCCCGTCAGCCGCCGGTGATAGGCGTGCATCATCTCGTGACGCTCGTCTTCCGGGATCGGCGCGACGAAGCGCTCCCATTTGTCCGGATGCATTTCCGAGACGCCGAACTGGTAGAACCAGTCGAGCTCCGGCTTTGTCACGGTGTAGATGCCGCGCAGCACGAGTTCGCTGACGCGGGTCGGATGGGTTTCGGCATAGGCGAGTGCCAGCGTCGAGCCCCAGGAGCCGCCGAACACCAGCCACTGCTCGACGCCCATGAGTTCGCGCAGCCGCTCGATATCGGCCACCAGATGCCAGGTGGTATTGGCCTCGAGGCCTGCATGCGGGGTCGACTTGCCGCAGCCGCGCTGGTCGAACATCAGCACGTCATAGAGATCAGCGTCGAACACCCGGCGATTGTTGGGACCTGTGGCGCCGCCCGGACCCCCATGCAGGAAGACTGCAGGCTTCGCCCCCTTGGTGCCAAATCGTTCCCAATAGAGCGTATGCCCGTCTCCGACATCGAGAAAGCCGGTCTCGAACGGTTCGATCTCGGGATAATAGCTGCGCAATTCAGTGGTCATGGAAAAATCCTTGCATTTGCCAGTCTTTACAGTGGGATGACGGGCTTGTCGTCATTTCCACGGCTCCATCGACGGCCAGACCTCGGTGTCGTGATCGGGGTGCTGGAAGGAGATGATCTGCTCCTGCCGGCTGTAGAAATCCGGATCCTCCAGAACCGGCTGGTCGAAGATCGTCTCGACCCAGGGCAGGCGCGAGGCGTGGTTCACCTGGATTTCCGGCGCCAGCTCCGTGCGGTCGTCGAAGGCGCCGATCGCCATTTCCAGCCCGCCGGGATGGCGATAGGTCATCGGCGTGCCGCATTTGGCGCAGAAGCCGCGATCGATATTGATCGACGACTGGAAATAGGCCGGCTCGCCGCGGGTCCAGGAAAAATGCTCCGGCTCGACCGTCACCAGCGCGCTGAAAAAGCCGCCGAACTGCTTCTGGCACATCCGGCAATGGCAGATCGACGGGCGTCCGAGCTTTTCGGCGCGAAACCTGACGGCTCCGCATTGGCAACCGCCGGTGAATAGACCTTCTTTCATGGGACGTCTCCTGTCAGAGATAGATGTAAAGCATCATGCCAATGATGACCGCCGCGACGATCGCCCCCTTGGCGACTAGTCCGTAGAGCAGCCATTTCGGCATCTGCGTGTTCGGGTTGCTGGGGCTCATGGCGTCTGCTCCCTTGGCCAGTCACCATCCGTATCATGGTCCGGATGCTGGAAGGATACTACCTCCAGCACGAAGGGCGCCTCTACGGCGTCTTCCTCGGTCGTATGGCCCGGCAGCAGGTGCAGCCGGTCGACGAAATCGATCTTGCCCTCGGTGCCGAACTGCACGGTCGGCGGCAGGCCTGAGGGATCGTCGAAGGCGCCGGCGGCAAGCGCGATGCCGTCCGGAGCCTCATAGGACAGCGGCGTGCCGCAGGTCTCGCAAAAACCGCGGCGGGCAAAATTGGAGGACCGGAACGTCTTGGGCGCCCCGCGCGTCCAGACGAGGTCGGCGCCGCGCGTCGACACCAGCGGCGCGTAATAGGCGCCGAACGCCTTCTGGCACATGCGGCAATGGCAGATCGAGCTGTCCGTCAGCACGCCCGTGACGCGAAACCGCACCGCGCCGCACTGGCATCCGCCGGTATGGATGGGGATTGAGCTCATAGATTTTGGTCCTCCTGATAACACCAAGCCCTGTAGACTAGCCGCAACGGCGCGGCATCCCGATCTCCCCCCGTGTGGGGGAGATGCCCGGCAGGGCAGAGGGGGGTATTGATATCAACGGGGACAGCCGGCGCGCCCATCATTCCATCGCCCTCCCGCAAGTCGTCAGGATATGCAGGCAGACGCCATCGATATCCCGCAACACGTCGTCGTTCCAGAAACGCAGCACGGTCCAGCCATCGGCCTCCAGCCGCGCCGTGCGCGCCTGATCATAGGCGAGATCGCCGTCGTTGCCATGCTGCGAGCCGTCGACCTCGACGATCAACCGATGCTGCGGGCAGGCGAAATCGACGATGTAACCGGCAATCGGGATCTGGCGGCGAAAGCTCAATCCCACCAGCCGATGGGCGCGAACGGCGTTCCAGAGCTTCAGCTCCGCCTCTGTGAGCGCGCTTCGCATGCGACGCGCATGGACGCGGTGCTGCGGCGGGACCGGTGTATGCGGCATGCAATCCTCCCCCGAAAGGTCAAAGACCCCCAGAGTTTGATCGCAAAGACCGAACGTCTCAAGAGGGATGCCTCGGCGTCCGCGGTCACCCCCCTCTGTCCTGCCGGACATCTCCCCCACACGGGGGGAGATCGACCCGGCCGCATCCGCCGCGTTTCGACGGGAAGCGTTGACAGGGTACGGGCTGATACATTGCATACTGGAACGTCCAATACCCAGGCAATGCCCGGACCTGCTCATGAAACGCCCAGCCCGCCGCAGGGGCAATGGCCGGTGCATCACCGCAAGACCAAAGCTTTCCGCGACGTCGGGGCTCAGTTGACGGCAGAACGGCGCAGCATACCGATCTCCGCCCGTGTGGGGGAGATGCCCGGCAGGGCAGAGGGGGGTACCTTGCGCCAATCCCGCCATATCTACCGCTTCACCTCCCAGGTCGTCAGCCGCTCGCCGGTCACCGGGTCCTTGCCATCCTTCAGCTGGATGCCCTTGGTAAGAAGCTCGTCGCGGATCCTGTCGGCTTCGGCAAAGTTCTTGGCTTTCAGCAGTTCCAGCCGCATGTCGACGAGGGCTTGGACGGCGGCGGACAGATCGGCGCTGACCTCCGTCTTTTGCGGCGCAATTCCGAGTAGGGCTGCACTTGCCGCAAACAGCGGCAGCAGAGCGGGGTCGGCATTGGCGTCGTGGGCGAGAGCATGAAGCGCCTGAACGGCGGCGACCGTATTGAGGTCATCCTGCAAGGCTTCGATGATCGTCTCGCACGGCGCGGATGGCTGCACATCCACCGCCGGCCATTTGGCCAGCAAGCGCTCCGCTTCCTCCAGCCGCTTCACCGAAAAGTCGATCGGCTCGCGGTAATGGGTCATCAGCATGGCCAGCCGCAGCACCTCGCCCGGCCATTTGCGGCCGCCAAATGTCTCTGTGTCCAGCAACTCGTGGATCGTCACGAAATTGCCGTCCGATTTCGACATCTTGCGGCCTTCGACTTGGACAAAGCCGTTGTGCATCCAGACATTGGCCATGACCTCGGTGCCATGGGCGCAGCGCGACTGGGCGATCTCGTTTTCGTGGTGCGGGAAGATCAGGTCGAGCCCGCCGCCGTGGATGTCGAAGACCTCGCCGAGATAGCGGCTCGACATGGCCGAGCATTCGATATGCCAGCCCGGCCGTCCGCGGCCCCAGGGGCTGTCCCAGCCGGGTTCGTTGTGGGAGGACAGTTTCCACAACACGAAATCCTGCGGGTTCTTCTTGTGGGCATCGACGGCGACGCGGGCGCCGGCCTGCTGCTCGTCGAGATTGCGCTTCGACAATTGCCCGTAATCGGCCATCGAGCGCGTGTCGAACAGCACTTCGCCGCCAGCCTGATAGGCATGACCCTTGGCGATCAGCGCTTCGATGAGCGTGATCATCTGGGCGATATTGTCCGTGGCGCGCGGCTCCACGGTCGGCTCCAGGCAGCCGAGCGCCTTGACGTCGGCATGGAACTGATCAGCGGTTTTCTGCGTGACGCGGGCAATCGCCTCGTTGAGCGGCAGATCGGGAAAATCGCGCAGCGCCCGCGCGTTGATCTTGTCGTCGACGTCGGTGATGTTGCGCGCATAGGTGACATGGGCTTCGCCATAGGCATGGCGCAGCAGCCGATAGAGCACGTCGAAGACGATGACCGGCCTTGCATTGCCGATATGGGCGAAATCATAGACGGTCGGGCCGCACACATACAGGCGCACATTCGTCGGGTCGATCGGCGTGAAATCGACCTTGTCGCGCGTCAGTGTATTGTAAAGCTTGAGGCTTGCCGCCATCGAATGTCTCCCGAAATGGTCAACGCCGGCTGGGCCGGGTCGTTTGTCATCTGGGACTGTTCAGGAGACGAAAACGGCCGGGCCAGCGCAGACGCTAGCGAATAATCTTCCCGCAAATGATGCAGACGGTCGTTTTCATGGGGCGTGTTATGGCGCGGGTCGCAGGTAAGGTCAAGGGGTCGGCAGGCGCCTGGCCGAGCGCAGCGGAAAAAGACCCAGCACCAGCGCGCAGCCGGCAATGATCACCGCGCCGCCGACCAGCTGCATCGCCGTCAGGGCTTCATCCAGCACCAGCGCGCCCACCAGAACGGCCACCACGGTCACGGCAAATTCGACGCTGATCGCCGGTGTGGCGCCGATGCTTTTCACCAGCTTGAAGTAGAGCAGATAGGTGAGCGAGCTCATCACTGCCGCAAGAGAGACGAGATAGACATAGTCCATCGGGTCGGGAATGCCCGGTACGGGCACAAAGAACAGCAGCGGAAAGGACAGCACGCCGCCGGCCAGGAAGGCGCCGATGGTGACCTCCCACGGACCGGTACCTTTAAGATGACGGCTGGCATAGTTGCTGCCGAAGGCCGCGGAAAAGGTGGAGAGGATCATCGCCACACAGCCGAGCACGAATGTGCCGGTGACCGGTACGGCCGGAAAGCCGACCAGCATGACGATGCCGATCGTTCCTAAGACCAGGCCGATGATGCGCGCCGGCGTGATCCGTTCGAGGCCCCAGACCTGGGCGATGATCATCGAAAACAGCGGAATGGTGGCAACGAAGATCGCCGCCATCGCCGTTCCGATCCGCGGCGTCGCATAGGACAGGCCGATCAACTGCCCGCCAACGGTGGTCGCGCCGACCACGGCAAGCGGCAAGACGCCGGTGTCGAAAGCCAGTTTTCGGCCGGAGGCGCGCGCCACGACGAACAACAGAGTGCCGGCAATCAGCGCCCGAAAGGTCACTGCGCCGATCCAGCCGAAGGCCTCGACCACACGCAGCAGCAGCAGGAAGGACAGACCCCAGGACAGGGCCAGGAAAATATAGGTCGCAATGTCTCTGGCGCGCATGCTGAACTGGATCCGTCTCGATCGCGGTAACCGTCACTCGGTGCGATCTGCCTGTCACGATAAGCGGTGGGCGGCTATTCCGGCATCCGGTAATCGACAACCCGGCCGTCGCGCACGACATAGAGCTTGCCGGTCTCCGTCTGATCCGGCCCGACCAGCGAAAGCAGTGTGGCGGCCACTTCGGACGGATGCGGCAGCGTTGCGGGGTCCTCGCCGGGCATCGCCTGGGCGCGCATGGCGGTGCGGGTGGCGCCGGGATCGACCGACAGGATGCGCAGCGGCAGGCGCTGGGTCTCGGCGGCCCAGGTGCGGGCTAAGGCCTCGACGGCAGCCTTCGAGGCCGAATAGGCGCCCCAGAACGGCCGGCATTTGTGGGCGGCACCCGACGACAGGATCAGCGCCCTTCCGGCATCGGATTTGATCAGCAGCGGCTCGACCGAGCGGATCAGCCGCCAGGTGGCCACCACATTGGTGGTCATCACCTTTTCGAACACCTTGGCCTCGATATGGCCGATCGGCGAGATGACGCCGAGAATGCCGGCATTGGCAACCAGGATGTCCAGCTTGCCCCAGCGCTCGTTGATCGAACCGCCAAGCGCATCGATCGCATTCATGTCGGTGAGGTCGAAAGGCACCAGCGTCGCCGAGCCGCCGGCCGCCTGGATCTCGTCGTCCAGCTCTTCCAGGCCGCCAACGGTGCGGGCGCAGGCAATCACATGCGCGCCGGCCTTTGCCAGCTCGAGGGCCGTGAAATAGCCGATGCCGCGCGAGGCGCCGGTGACGAGAGCGATACGGCCCGTAAGGTCGATGGTCATGGAAACGTCCTGCTGCAGAGTGTGGTCTAGGCCGATGGGAGGCTGCGGCCGTTGAAAGGTCCTAGCGCGGGCCGCAGGCCTTCAACCAGCCCGCAGATTGCCGCAGCGCCGGCTCAGCCGTTGGTAGCCAGCATCGACACCTTGCGCCCGACCTTTTCGCCTTCCTTGTCGAGAAGACGGGTCGGATAGTCGCCGGTGAAATAATGGTCGGTGAATTGCGGCTTGTCATTGTTGCGCTTCTCGCCGCCGACCGCCTGGTAAAGCCCGTCGATGGTCAGGAACGCCAGCGAATCCGCGCCGATGAACTTGGCCATGGCGTCGAGATTGGCAAACTGGTTGGCGAGCAGCTTGTCGGCGTCCGGCGTATCGATGCCGTAGAAATCCGGATGATAGATCATCGGGCTGGCGACGCGCACATGCACTTCGCGGGCGCCGGCATCGCGGATCATCTGCACGATCTTCAGCGAGGTCGTGCCGCGCACGATCGAATCGTCGACCAGCACGACGCGCTTGCCCTCGATCATCGCCCGGTTGGCCGAATGCTTGAGCTTGACGCCGAAGGCGCGGATCTGCTGCGTCGGCTCGATGAAGGTGCGGCCGACATAATGGTTGCGGATGATGCCGTATTCGAACGGGATTCCGCTCGCCTGGGCATAACCGAGGGCCGCCGGCGTACCGCCATCCGGCACCGGTACCACGACGTCGCCGTCGCAAGGCGCTTCGGTCGCCAGATTGTGGCCCATGGCCTTGCGGGTCTGGTAGACATTGCGGCCGCTGACCACCGAATCGGGGCGGGCGAAATAGACATATTCGAACAGGCAGGGGCGTTCCGGCTGCGGGCGGGCCGGGCGACGGCTGTCGATGGTGATCGAGCCGTCCGGCTGGATTTCGCAGATGATCACTTCGCCATTTTCCACGTCGCGCACGAATGTCGCGCCGATGATATCGAGCGCGCAGGTTTCCGAGCAGAAGATCGGCTTGCCGTCGAGATCGCCCATCACCAGCGGGCGAATGCCGATCGGGTCGCGGGCGGCGATCAGCTTGGTGCGGGTCAGGGCAACCATCGCGTAGCCGCCTTCCATCTGCCGCATGGCATCGATGAACCGGTCGGCGGTCGAAGAATGACGCGACCGGGCGATCAGATGCAGCACCACTTCCGAATCCGAGGTTGACTGACAGATGGCGCCGGTGGCGATGATCTGGCGGCGCAGCGTCAGGCCATTGGTGAAATTGCCGTTATGGGCAATGGCGATGCCGCCTTCCTCGAGTTCGGCAAACAGCGGCTGCACGTTGCGCAGCGCCACTTCGCCGGTGGTCGAGTAACGCGTATGGCCGATCGTCGCCGTGCCGGGCAGTTTGGCGAGCGTTACCGGATTGGTATAATGGTCGCCGACCAGGCCCATGTGTTTCTCGGTGTGGAACTGCGTGCCGTCGAAGGAGACGATGCCTGCTGCTTCCTGGCCGCGATGCTGGAGGGCATGCAGGCCAAGTGCCGTCAGCGTTGCCGCTTCGGGATGGCCCAGAATGCCGAACACGCCGCATTCCTCATGCAGCGTGTCATCGTCGAGGCCATTGTCGAAACGGGAAAGGAGTGACTGGTTCATTGCAACAAGCCTTTGCTCGGAACGGGATCGGGGCGAGAAATGCATTTCAGGATCACCGCCCGGCCTTGACCGCACAGGTGGTGATGGACACGAGGATCTGCAAGATCGCAAAACGGGGCGCTAGGCCCCGTTTCATCAATTGTTGACGGGCGGCGTGACGGGTGCCGTCGGGGCCGGTGCGTCTTCGGCGGGCGCCTGTTCGCCAGGCGTTTCGGCCGCCGGCTCTTCCTTGCCGAGGATGCGGGCGCGCAATTGCGGCTCGATATCGTCGGGCAAAACGGCTTCGAGCTTCAGCACCAGCGCATCAAGGAACGGCTTCGACTTGGCATTGTTGACCCAGTCCGGACGCTGGCGAACATCGATCAGCCAGTTCCAGAAGGCAACGGCCACCACCAGCAGCAGAATGCCGCGGGCAGCGCCGAACAGGAAGCCGAGCGTGCGGTCGAGTGCGCCGATGCGGCTGTCGATGATGAAATCGGCAATGCGCGTGGTGATGAAGGAAATCACGATCAGCGCCAGCAGGAACACGGCACCGGCCGCACCGGCCAGCGCGATACGGTCATCGGCCGTATAATTCTTGACGTAAGGCAGAACCAGCGGGTGCAGGTAATAGGCGGCGGCAACGGCGCCGACCCAGCTGGCGATCGACAGGACCTCGCGGGAAAAGCCGCGGATCATGGCAAGCACGGCGGAAAACAGCACGACGCCGATAACAATACCGTCGAAAATCGTAATGGGCATCTAGTTCAACTCCAAGACTTCCCGGCAAACGCCCGATATCTGCATGTGCGACGGCGTCACCCTCATACACCACCGGCACAGGCGGTGAAAGGTTCAATCCCCGTCGATTTCCTGTCCTGCCTTCAGCTTCGAGCCGGCGATGCGCGCCACGAGATCCGGCAGGCTTCCCACTTCGTTCCACCGACCCGATGCGCCTTTCGGCAAGTCGACGGAGGAGGCGGGCAGAACCGCTGACGAAAACCCCAGCTTCTCGGCTTCCTTGAGCCGCTGGGCCGTGTGCGCAACCGGCCGGACGGCGCCGGACAGGCTGACTTCGCCGAAATAGACGCAATCGGCCGGAAGGGCAATACCGGCAAGCGAGGAAACAAGGGCCGATACAATGGCGATATCGGCGGCCGGCTCGCTGATCCGGTATCCGCCGGCAATATTGAGGTAGACATCGTGCTGCCCGAGCCGCACGCCGCAATGGGCCTCTAACACCGCCAGGATCATCGCCAGCCGGCTCGAATCCCAGCCGACCACGGCGCGGCGCGGCGTGCCGAGCGAGGTCTGCGCCACCAGCGCCTGCACCTCGACCAGGATCGGCCGCGTGCCCTCCATGCCGGCAAAAACCGCGGCCCCCGGCGATTTTTCGTTGCGTTCGCCCAGGAACAGCTCGGATGGGTTCGCCACCTCGCGCAAACCCTTGTCCGACATTTCGAACACGCCGATCTCGTCGGTCGGCCCGAAGCGGTTCTTGACGGTGCGCAGGATGCGGTAGTGGTGGCCGCGATCGCCCTCGAAATAGAGCACCGCATCGACCATGTGCTCGACGACGCGCGGTCCGGCGATCTGCCCGTCCTTGGTGACATGGCCGACCAGAACCATGGTGGCGCCGGTCTGCTTGGCAAAGCGGATCATCGCCTGAACGCCGGTGCGCACCTGGGTGACGGTGCCCGGCGCCGAATCGGCCGTGTCGCTCCACAGCGTCTGGATCGAATCGATGATCACCAGATCCGGCCGCTTGCCCTCGGAAATGGTCGCCAGGATATCCTCGACATTGGTTTCGGCGGCCAGCAGCACGTCGGTGTCGGCGGCATGCAGCCGCTGGGCGCGCAGCCGCACCTGCGCAACCGCCTCTTCGCCCGAGACATAGATGACGCGGTGACCCTTGCGCGACAGGGCGGCAGCGGCCTGCATCAGCAGGGTGGACTTGCCGATGCCCGGGTCGCCGCCGATCAGCACGGCCGAGCCGCGCACGAAACCGCCGCCGGTCGCCCGGTCCAGCTCGCCCATGCCGGTCGGAATGCGCGGCGCCTCCTCGATTTCGCCCGACAGCGCCGTCAGTGCCACGGCGCGGCCCTTCTTCGGCACCTTGCCGGGACCCGACCCGATGCCGCCCATCGGGTCTTCCTCAACGATGGTGTTCCATTCGCCGCAGCCGTCACACTTGCCGGCCCAGCGATTGTGGACGGCGCCACAGTTCTGGCAGATGAATTGAGTCTTGGCCTTGGCCATTCAGGAACTGCTTTCGGTAAAATCGTCGGGTGTGATGTTCTGATGGCCGTGCAGGACGCGCATCACCGTGAGGTGGTCGTCCGACACCACGAAATAGATGATCCGATTTCGGTAGGGAAATGCTCGAAGACCCGGAAGGTAGGCTCTCGGCACGCCTGTCACGCCGGAGTCCGCCATCCATGCCATCTTGGCATTGAGATCATCAAGAAGGCGCCTGGCCGCAACGGGGTTGAACTGGGCGATGTGGTTGTAGATGTTGAGAAGGTCGTCAAGCGCTCTTAGGGACATTGTGAGACGGCGCCGTCGCATTCCTTCGCTCCTCGGCCATTTTGAGAATATACGCCGTCAGTTCCTCGCCGCTAGCAAACTCCATCACCCGACCCGCCTCGACGTCGTCGTAGCCCTCTTGGATCAGGCGCTGAAGCTCGGCCAGCTTACCCTCATTGCTGCCGAGCAGGCGTAGGCCAGCGGCCACCGCCTCGTCGGCATCCTTGTAGATCCCGGCCTCGATCTGCTCGTCGATGAAGGCCTTGTCACGGTCATTGAGATGGATATCGGTCATTTCGATCTCCTTTTGTTCTCAAATAGCACGGACCAAAACCAATTTCCAGCCCCAGCAAACGAGTATCAATCGATGCAGTCGATATAGTGCCGCTCGTAGCGCAGGCCGAGGCCGGTCAGCATTTCGTAGCCGATCGTGCCGGCTGAGCGGGCGACGTCGTCGACGGGCAGGTTCGGGCCGAACAGCTCGATATAGTCTCCGGGCGATACCGCGCTGGCGGGCAGGTCCGTGACGTCGAAGATGGTGAGATCCATGGTGACGCGCCCGACGATCGGCACAAGGTGGCCGGCGATGAAGCCGTGCGCGCCGGCAATGCCGGTGCCGCGCAGCGGCACGCCGCTGCCCGACAGGCTGCGCAGATAGCCGTCGGCATAACCGACCGAGGCGACGGCCAGCCGGCTGTCGCGCGCCAGACCATGGGTTGCGCCATAGCTGACGGTCTCGCCCGCCTTGGCCTGACGCACCTGCAGGATGCGGGCTTCCGCCTTGACCACCGGCCGCATCGGATTGGCGACGCCATTGACCGCGTCGCCGCCATAGACGGCGATACCCGGCCGAGTCAGATCGAAATGATAATCGGTTCCGAGAAAGGTTCCGGCCGAAGCGGCAAGGCTGGCTTCGATGCCCTCGAAGGCCGCGGCGACTCGGCGAAAGGCCTGGAGCTGCTGCGCATTCATCGGCGATGTCGGGTCGTCGCCACAGGCCAGATGACTGAGCACCAGCACGGGCGAAAAACTGGCCGGCCGCGACACGTCGTCGGCCAAAGCCAGCGCATCGACGATCGGCAGGCCGAGCCGGTTGAAGCCGGTATCGACATGCAGGGCACACGGATGGTCGCCGCGCTCGGTGACCACCGACATCCAGAAGGCGAGCTGCTCTTCCGAGGCGATGACCGGCACCAGATCGTGTTCGAAGAACAGCTGCTCGACGCCGGGCCAGAGGCCCGAGAGGACGAAGATGCGCGCTTCCGGCGCATAGCCGCGCAGCGTCGCGCCTTCGGATGGCACCGCGACGAAGAAATCGCGGGCGCCGGCCCGGTAGAGCGTGGCGCCGGCATCCTCGATGCCAAGCCCATAGGCATCGGCCTTGACGACGGCCGCCGTGCGGGCCGAACCCGAGCGCCTGGCCATGTCGCGCCAATTGTCGGCCAGCGCCTGGAGATCCACCGTCAGCCGCAAGGGTGCGGCCAGGAATTCGTCGGTCAGGAAGTCGGGATCAACGTCAAATGTCATCGGATTTCATTGTCAGAACAGGGAACAGGGCATCGGCGCGGCCAATGGCAAAACCCTATCACTTTTGTTCAAGACTGGAATGCCCGGCCGGCGTATAATTCCGCAATGCACAACGTTTCGCAGGAACAGGCCACCAAGAGCATGCCGACCGCCCGCACCGAGCAGACGCGGTTTTGGCGCGACGATCGATTCCGCGCCATGGAATGCATGACGGCCACCTTCATCACTCACGAATTCGCGCCGCATTCCCATGACACCTTCTCGATCGGCGCGATCGAGGCGGGATGCCAGGTGGCGATGATCCGTGGCGAACGGGAGCATACCGGCCCCGGCGCGCTCTATCTGATCAATCCCGGCGAGACCCATGACGGCCAGCCGGGCGGCGACAACGGCTATCGCTATCGCATGGTCTATCCCGCCCAGGAACTTTTCGTGGAAATCCTGGAAGAAGCCACCGGCCGGTCTTTTGAAGGAACGCCGAGCTTTTCCCGGCAATTGCTGACCGATCCGCAACTGGCCCAGGCTTTCAATCTGGCCCATCGCCGGCTGGAGGATGGCTCAAGCGCCCTTGAAGGCGAAGAGAGCATGTACTCGGTCCTTTCGGCGATGTTCTCGCGCCATGGCAGTACGATCATCGCGCCGCAGGATCTTTGCGAGCCGAGGGCCGTGCGACGCGCCCGCGATTATATCGAAGCACATTTCGACCGGGAGATCAGCCTGGAGCGGCTGGCGCGCGAGGCGGGCCTCAGCCGTGCCCATCTGATCCGCGCCTTCCGCAAACACTATTTCATTACGCCCCATGCCTATCAGACCGATCTGCGCGTCCGCCATGCCCGCCAGCTGCTCGGCGCCGGTGCTGTCCCTTCCGAGACGGCGCTGGCCTGCGGTTTTGCCGATCAGGCCCATCTGACGCGGCAGTTCAAGGCGCGTGTCGGGCTGACGCCCGGTCAGTATCGTCAGCGCTGATCACTTTCCTTCAAGACCCGGTCGCCGCAGCGCCTTATCCAGCCAGTCCACAAGCAAAGGACTGGACCGCTTCAATGACCACGGCGACGGCATCCCCTTCATCGCAATTCCAGGCAGGCCTGCGGCGCATGCTGCCGCTGATCGTCGCGGTTTTGCCGGTCGGCCTGGTCTTTGGCGCCGTCGGGGCCACCAAGGGTCTGTCGCCGCTGGAAATCACCCTGATGAGTGCGCTGGTCTTTGCCGGCGGCTCGCAATTCGTCGCCATGGACATCTGGACCCATCCGGCCAGCTGGGTCGGCGTCGGTTTTGCCGCCCTGCTGGTCAATGTGCGCCATGTCCTGATGAGCGCGTCGATCGCCACCAAGATGGACGGTTTCAAGAGCCTGCAGAAGGGCGCCGGCCTGCTGTTTCTCGCCGACGAGATCTGGGCCATGGCCGAATTCCGGGCCCGCGAGGCGGCGCTGACGCCGCGCTTTTATGCCGGACTGGTCATCCCCTTCTACCTGGCCTGGGTCCTGTCGGGCCTGGCCGGTGGATTGCTCGGCACTTTGATCGGCGACCCTGCATTGATCGGCCTGGATTTCGCCTTTCCGGCCGTTTTCATCGTGCTGATCATGGGCTTCTGGAAAGGTTCTGAGACCGGCGTGGTCCTAGTCGCCAGTGCGGCCTGCGCCCTGGCCGTGCATCATTATGTTCCGGGCGTCTGGTATATCGCAGCCGGCGCGCTTGGCGGGCTTGCCGCCGCGGCGATCAGCGGTTCCAGGGAGGACGCGCCATGACGCTCGATCTCGCGACGCTTGCCGCCATCCTGGCCATGGCCGGCGCCACGGTGCTGACAAGACTGGGCGGGCTTGTGGTGCTGCGTTTCGTGACGCTTCAGCCGCGACCCCGAAAGGCGCTCGACGCCATTCCGCCCGCCGTGCTGGCGGCGGTGGTGACGCCGACGGCATTTTCGACGGGCGTGGCCGAGACCCTCGCTTGCGTGGTCACGGCCATTGCAGCGATGCGCTTGCCGATGTTGTCCGCGGCGGGGCTAGGAGTCTTTACGGTCGCGCTTTTAAGGGGGCTGGGTCTTTGAAGGCGCACATTACTGGAAGCTGCATGCCGCGAGACCAATGTAATATCTCCGGCATTGCCTGATTAATGTCACCACCATCCGATTCATGAATCAATATCTGGAGCCTATCAGCTTCCTCGTCAGTAACGTCTGGATGAACAAATACTGAAAGTCTCCCCTTCGGTGTCGCCTGGGGTCTATGCCAATCTACAACCCAGCCGCTTTTGCTAAACTGCCGCATCGTTTGAAGAAATTGTTCGTTCAAGTTTGATCTCCTTTGTTCACTATATGTTCTAATAGTTGTTTTGTTGCGCCAAATCAAGATGGCCTCGAAACTCGATGTCGAGGCCATCGATCCTCCCTCAGTGCTCCTCGTAGGCCGTGAAGCTCGGATCGGCGAGGTCGGCAAAGCGGGTGAATTCGGCCTGGAAGGCGAGCTTGACGGTGCCGGTCGGTCAGCGGCGCTGGGCGTGGTCAGCGTGGCGGTGCTGCGCGCGTGCGGGATCTAGGTGGCGCCTGCGGCCCGCTCGTCCATGAAGCGTGTACGATAGACGGTCGGGCTTATTCCGAGCTTCCGGCGAAAATGATGACGAAGCGTGTGGGCCGAGCCAAACCCGACTGCAAACGCGATATCCTCCATTTGAATGGCGCCCTGGCAGAGCAGTTGCTTGGCAGCCTCGACCCGCTCGCCGGCCAGCCATTCGCCGGGCGCTTCGCCGGTTGCCTCGGCAAAACGGCGCAGGAATTTCCGCGCACTCATGCGGCTGAGGCTGGCCATCCGCGCGATGGTCCATCCCGCTGCGATCTCGCTGCGGATGGTGTCGAGAAGCGGTGCGATGTCCGCGGTTTCCCGCAAGGCAACGGGGCGTTCGAGGAATTGCGCCTGGCCGCCGGCGCGGTGGGCAGGCATAACAAGTCTTCGCGCAACGGAGTTGGCGGCAGGTGCGCCGAAGTCACGACGGACGATCTCGATCAACAGATCGATGCCCGCCGCACTTCCGGCTGCCGTATAGATGCGGTCATGGCAACGGTAGAGGGAGGTTTCGTCAACGCTGATGGACGGGTGCCGGAGGCGCAGTGCCTGCGCGTAACGCCAGTGTGTGGTCGCCGCGCCGCCGTCCAGCAGTCCGGTTGCCGCCAACACGAAAGCACCGGAGCAAAGCGAGGCAAGACGGGCTCCGCGGGCATGGGCGGCCCTGAGCTTGGCGCAGAGGGCTTCCGGCACGGGTGCGTCCTGTCCTCGCCAGCCCGGCACGATAACCAGATCCGCCTGGTCGATCAGGTCGAGCCCGCCGTCAGCGCTCACCATCAACCCGCCATGCGCCCGCATCGGGCCATCGTCGATGGCGGCACAGGCAAAGCGGTACCAGCTGGTCCCCATTTCCGGGCGGGAAAGCGCGAAGATCTCCGTCACGATCCCGAACTCGAAGGTGCACAGCCCGTCATAGACGAGCGCAACAATGAGAGGGCCGGTGAGCGGTGGGGCGTGTTTTGGCATGATGTTTACGTATATTGTCATTTGCGCCAGTTTTCAAGTCGGCGCTTGTGCCCGAAAATCTCCGTATCGAAACGGAGATCCATCCATGGCCACCGCAGTAACCGCCATTCAGCCCGCTCCAAGCGCAGTTGCCCTCGAGCATTTCGCTGCCGAATTCACCTTTGAAACCGATTGCTGGGACGTTCATGATGCCCTGGAGAAGGGAGCAGACTTTGTCCTTCTCGACGTCCGGGGACCGGCCCTTTACGCCGCGGGCCATTTACCCGGTGCAATCAGCCTGCCGCATGGCAAGATCACCGCGAACCGGATGTCGGCCTGGTCGGAAGACACGATCTTCGTGACCTATTGCGCCGGGCCCCACTGCAATGGTGCGGCGCGCGGTGCTCTCAGGCTCGCCCAATTGGGCCGCCCGGTGAAGATCATGGCCGGCGGCGTCACGGGATGGCTGGACGAGGGGTTCAGCCTGAACCTTGGCCTGGCAGACGCCGGATGATCGAAATACGAAGGGCAACGCCCGCCGACGCTGACGAACTCCTGCGGTTGATCGGCGAACATGCAGACTACGAGAAGGCCAGTGCGACCATCACCGGATCCTCGCTCGCTCATCTGCTGGCGAAGGAGAACCCGCCGATCATCCTCTTTGTTGCCGCGGGCGGTGAGGGCCTGGCGGGATACGCGGCGCTGACCTTCGACCATGCGCTCTGGCGGGCAAGCCGTTACGCGCATCTCGACTGCCTGTTCGTGCAAGCGGCGGCAAGAGGCGATGGCATCGGAAAACGCCTCCTCGACCATGTTGTCCGGGAGGCGTGCGCGACGGGGGCGGACCGCCTGGAATGGCAGACGCCTCAATGGAACCGCGATGCCATCCGCTTCTACGAAAGGCAAGGCGGCGTCTGGGAGCCGAAAGCGCGCTTTCGCTTGCCGCTCCTCTGAAACATGGCGCCTCAGTGTTCCTCGTAGGCTGTGAACGAGGGATCGGCGAGGTCGGCAAAGCGGGTGAACTCGGCCTGGAAGGCGAGTTTGACGGTGCCGGTCGGTCCGTGGCGCTGCTTGGCGATGATCACGTCGGCGGTGCCCTTGACCTTGTCCATCAGGGCTTCCCATTCGGGATATTTCGGATCGGCCATGTCGCGGGGCTCGCTGTTCTTGACGTAATATTCCTCGCGGAACACGAACAGCACCACGTCGGCGTCCTGCTCGATCGAGCCTGATTCGCGAAGGTCGGAGAGCTGCGGGCGCTTGTCGTCGCGGCTTTCCACCTGACGCGACAGCTGCGACAGGGCGATGATCGGCACATTGAGCTCCTTGCCGAGCGCCTTCAGGCCCGTGGTGATCTGGGTGATTTCCTGCACGCGGTTTTCGCCCGACTTGCCGGAACCGGTCATCAGCTGGATATAGTCGACGACGAGGCAGTCGAGGCCGCGCTGGCGCTTCAGCCGGCGGGCGCGGGCCGACAGCTGGGCGATCGAGATACCACCGGTCTGGTCGATGAACAGCGGCACTTTCTGCATCATCTGGCTGCAGGCCACCAGCTTTTCGAAATCGGCCTCGGTGATGTCGCCGCGGCGGATTTTCGACGACGACACTTCGGTCTGCTCGGAAATGATACGGGTGGCCAGCTGTTCGGACGACATTTCGAGCGAATAGAAGCCGACGACGCCGCCGTTCTTGGCCTTGAACGAGCCGTCCGGCTGCACCTCCGGCTCGTAGGATGCGGCAATGTTATAGGCGATATTGGTGGCAAGCGAGGTCTTGCCCATGCCGGGGCGTCCGGCCAGCACGATCAAGTCGGAGCGCTGCAAGCCGCCCATCTTGCTGTCGAGTGACATGATGCCGGTCGAAATGCCGGAGAGATGGCCGTCGCGCTCAAACGCAGCACCCGCCATGTCGATGGCCAGCGCCACCGCATCGTTGAACGACTGGAAGCCGCCGTCATAGCGGCCGTTTTCGGCCAGTTCGAACAGCCGGCGTTCGGTGTCTTCGATCTGCGTCTGCGGCGGCATGTCGAGCGGCGCGTCATAGGCGATGTTGACGACATCCTCGCCGATGGTGATCAGCGCCCGGCGCAGCGCCAGGTCGTAGATCGCCCGGCCATAGTCCTCGGCATTGATGATCGAGACCGCCTCGGAGGCCAGCCGCGCCAGATACTGGGCCACCGTCAGGTCGCCCACCTTGTCGTCGGCAGCCAGGAAGGTCTTGATCGTCACCGGATTGGCCGTCTTGCCCATGCGGATGATTTCGGAGGCCACTTCGAAGATCTTGCGGTGCAGCGGCTCATAGAGATGGGCCGGCTTGAGGAAGTCCGACACCCGGTAATAGGCGTCGTTATTGACCAGGATGGCACCCAGCAGCGCCTGTTCCGCCTCGATATTGTTCGGGGCTTCGCGATAATGCGGCTCGGCCGGCTGGATGGGGGCGATCTTGCGCGCAGCGTCGTTCATCTGGTTCTATCCGTCATTCTTATTTTGGGCTTGGAGCGTCACCATAGACCAGGCGACCGGCCATTGCGCGCTCCTTGTCGCGTCACTTTGCCTACCCACAGTGATTCACAGGCTGTCCCGAGAATAACGCAGATATCGGACCTTTCCCGAGGAATTCGTTTGACAGTGACTTCAGCCGAATCGCCCATCCCTATTATACCCCAGACACACGAAAACGCCCGGATGGCTCCGGGCGTTTCGTGTTTCAGCCGTAAGGCGATAAGGCTTATTCGTCGTCGCCGTCGCGGTCGGCTTCCGGATCGAAGAAGTCTTCCGGACGCAGCGCATCTTCGTCGATGCCGTAGATGGCGTCGGCCGAGGTCAGGCTTTCGCCCTTGGTCTGGCGTTCTGCTTCTTCAGCCGAACGGGCAACGTTCAGTTCCACCGAGATTTCGACTTCTGCATGCAGGTGCAGGACGACCTTGTGCAGGCCGATGGTCTTGATCGGGGTGTTGAGCTCGACCTGGTTGCGGCCGATGGTGAAGCCTTCGGCGCCGAGGATCTCGACGACGTCGCGGGCAGCAACAGAACCGTAGAGCTGACCGGTTTCGCCGGCCGAACGCACGACGATGAAGGACTTGCCGTCCAGCACGTCGGCCACGGTCTGGGCTTCGCTCTTGCGCTCCAGGTTGCGGGCTTCGAGCGTCGAGCGCTCGGCTTCAAAACGGGCCTTGTTGGCAGCGTTGGCGCGCAGCGCCTTGCCGAGCGGCAGCAGGTAGTTACGGGCAAAGCCATCGCGAACCTTGACGGTTTCGCCCATCTGGCCGAGCTTGGAGATGCGTTCGAGAAGAATGACGTTCATGGTCTTAAGTCCTTTCTTTGAGTCTTAATCAGGTGTGTTGGTCTTGTCAGTGGTTTCGGCCTTGAGGGCCGGTGTCAGTGCCACGGCCCGGCGGGTGTCGAGCAACCCGAGGACCAGAATGAGAATGACCGGCAGCAGCATCAGCGCCGCCAGGTAGCAGAGAATCAGCACCGGCAGGCGCCAGTCCTTGCCGCGGGTGCGCAGATGCAGCGAGGCGAAGCCGGCCAGCAGAAAGCCGGCGCCGAACGTGCCGCAGATCGTCGCGCCAATCAGGGCCGGCACGCCGCCGACGAAGCAGGCGAGAATGCCGGCGAGAAAGACGAAGGCGGCATTGCGGTGCATGCGCAGCGACGAGGGCATGTCCTCGCGCGGCCGAAGGGCATGGCCGGACATGTGGACGACGCGGCTGGCGATATAATAGGCGGCAAACAGCATCAGCACCCACATGCCGCCCTGCATGATCGGCAGGGTCACGACCATCAGGCTCTTGATGCGCTCAAGATCGGCGGGGCCGGGTGCCAGCGTCGGATCCTGAGTGCTGAGCGAGGCGGCCAGCAGATCGATCATCTCGCCGGTCAGTTCCGGGCCGTAGCCGATCATCACGCCGAGCACGATGACCGAAACGCTGACCAGGCCGCACAGGTGCAGCAGGATATCCGACAGCGGATACCAGGCGACCAGATGGTCCGGACCGCCGATTTCGGAGGCCGGACGGGCGAGGTTGGCAAGGTGGCTGAGCCAGCCGGCCGGCATCAGGGTGAAGATCGCCATGGCGAAGGCAAACGTCGGCGACACCGCAAGGGTGCCGATCACCGCCGCGGTAACGATCGCCGCAATCGCGGCCAGGTTACCCCAGCGCAAGCCGACGATCAGAACGGGCAGGGCGGATGCCGCATAGAGAATGGAGGAAAAAGACGGCTGCGCGCTCGCGCCGAGCACCAGAAGTGCGGCGGTAATGCCGGCAAGCATACCGGTCAGCAGCAATTTTGTATCCAAAGATTTCACGGTGTCGCTGTCCTGCCAATCAAGCAGTTAGAGGATGTTCCGGGCATCTGCCCTTGGTGGAACCGCTCCCCAACATGGGATTTTCCAAAAACTCCGATCCACGCCCAACGCGGAAGGAAGATCTGTCCCGCCGGCTCAAAAAGCCTGCGGGACAGGGAGCGTCAAAAGTTTAGGCCAGCACGTAGGGCAGCAGGCCGAGGAAGCGGGCGCGCTTGATGGCCTGGGCCAGTTCGCGCTGCTTCTTCTGGCTTACAGCCGTGATGCGGGACGGAACGATCTTGCCGCGCTCGGAAATGTAGCGCTGCAGAAGACGAACGTCCTTGTAGTCGATCTTCGGAGCGTTGGCGCCGGAGAAGGGGCAGGTCTTGCGACGACGGTGGAACGGACGACGTGCCTGGGAGGAAGATGCATCAGCCATGGTCAAATCTCCTTACACGCGGTCTTCGCGCGGACGGCGCGGACGGTCTTCAAAGCCACCTTCGCGGGGTGCACGGTCCGGACGCGGACCACGGTCGCCGAAGCCACCTTCGCGGCGCGGGCCACGGTCGTCGCCATCGCGGCGCGGACGGTCGTCGCGGTCGCGCTTCTGCATCATGGCAGACGGGCCTTCTTCGTGGGCTTCCACGGCGATGGTCATGTAACGAAGAATATCTTCGTTGATGCGCATCTGGCGTTCCATTTCGTGGATCGCTGCACCCGGAGCTTCGATGTCCATCAGGGCGTAATGTGCCTTGCGGTTCTTCTTGATGCGATAGGTCAGGGACTTCAAGCCCCAGTTTTCTACGCGCCCGACCTTGCCGCCATTCGCTTCGATAACACCCTTGTACTGTTCGACGAGGGCATCAACCTGCTGTGCGGACATATCCTGCCGGGCAAGGAATACATGTTCGTAAAGAGCCATTGTAAGCTTTGCCTTTCTTGCGGTTGTCATCACCCGGACGTGGCGCTAAGCCTCAACGACTGCTCCTGAATGGGAAAACCCACGGCAAGAAAAGCGTATGATCGAGACGGTCGAGAGCGGAGACACGGGAGGCCGGAAAACCCTGCGGTTCCTGCGGCTCTCTTATCGAAAGCCGGCCCTCCGTTCAGCCACCAGCCAATTGACCGGGTGTTGTGAACAGCCGCGCTTATACGGATTTTTCACGGGATGGCAAGGGGCAGGGGGGTAATCCCTCAGGCAATCGGCTGTTTGATGCCCGATCCCGGTCCTTTTAGCGCATCGACAGCACGTAGGCGCCCTGATCCAAGGTGAATTCATAGGCCGGCATGTCGCCGTCCAACGCGCCCTCGTCGAAATTGACGGTGATCTTGTCGTCCGAGCCGTTGATCAGGATCGACAGGCTGTTGCCGGAGACGGCGATCGTCATGTCGTCGGGGCCGTAACCCTCTGCGCCGGCAAAGCGGATCGACAGGGGGCCATTGGTGTTGACGGTGTCCTGGCCATCGCCGCGGGCAAAGGCATATTCGGCCTCGCCCTCGCCCTCGCCGGTCTGGTTCAATGTCACGGTGTCATTACCGGTGCCGCCGGCGGCAAAGATCCGTGAGCCCTCAAGATAGAGCGTGTCGTCGCCTTCGCCGCCATCGACGCCGAGAATCGCCTCTGCGGAAATCTTGATCGTGTCCTTTCCGTCGCCGCCGGAAATGTTCATGGCAAGTTTGCCTGATATCTGCACCGTGTCGTCGCCGGCACCCGCTGTGATATCGGACACAAAACCCGAGGCGATGTTGAGCGTATCATTGCCGTCGCCGCTGTCGATGCCGGCCACCGCCGCCGTCTTCATGGTCAGCGTATCGTCGCCGGCCGCCGTCGAGACATTGTAGACGGCGCGGCCGGTCAGCGTCAGCGTGTCGTCGCCCTCGGTGCCGGTGGCGCCGGTGATATAGCCGAGATTTTCCTCGACGCTGGCCGCATTGGCGTCGCCACTGTCGCCCAGCGCCAGGATTTCGATGATGCGCGACAGGGCCCGCTCGGCTGCGCCATTGTTCCAGGAGCGATCGTCGGAAGTGCCGGAGAGCGGGCGGAAGCCGTTCACGCTGCCCGAATTGCCGGTCTGTGCCGCGGCCGTGTTTCCGGAAAACAGTTGCGTCGCATAGGATACGGCATTGCTGCTGCGATAGAAGGCGTTGATGGCGGCCATGAGACGCTGAGCTTTCCATGTGCCGGGGCAGGGCACTGATCGCCGCCCCTGGCTCTAGTCTCCGCCATCATACCGGAGATTGATTACCTCATGCTTAAACACGGGCCGCGGGTCAGCGCGAGCGCTAACCCGATCTTCGGTAAGCAAACAGTAAACGGGGCTCTTCAAAATCGCCCGGGGCAGACGCTCCGGGCGATGCGTGTCTCGGAATCAGATCGGCATCGGGTAGGTGCGATGGATCTTGGCGATCTCGTCCAGCATATCGGGCGTCAGCGTGATGTCGGCCGCCGCGATGTCGGTTTTCAGCTGCGCCATGCTGGTGGCGCCGATGATCACCGAGGCCATGAACGGCCGCGTCAGGCAGAAGGCGAGGGCCAGCGCCGAAGGATCGAGCCCATGTTTGGCGGCCATGTCGAGATACGCCTTGGTGGCCGGCTCCTGCAGCGGCTGCAGCCGTCCGCCGATATCGCTGTTGATCGAGCCGCGCGAACCCGCAGGCCGGGCGCCGCCCAGATATTTGCCGCTCAGGATGCCGCCGGCCAGCGGCGAATAGGCCAAAAGCCCGACATTCTCGTGATGGGACAGCTCTGCCATGTCGAGATCGTAGGCGCGGTAGAGCAGGTTATATTCGTTCTGCACGGTGGCGACGCGCGGCAGGCCCTTTGCCTCGGCGATCGACAGATATTTCTGCGTGCCCCAGGTGGTCTCGTTGGAGAGCCCGATGGCGCGGATCTTGCCGGCCTTGACGCAATCGCCAAGCGCCTCCAGCTTTTCGGTGATGTCGGCCAGCGCCTGGGCGCGGTCTTGGCTTGAGGGGTCGTAGGTCCACACGCCGCGGAAATGATAATGGCCGCGGTTCGGCCAGTGGATCTGGTAGAGATCGATATAATCGGTCTTCAGCCGCAGCAGGCTGGCGTCGACCGCCTCGCGGATGGTGTCCGCCGTAATCGGCGCGCCGCCGCGAATATAGGGCCGGCCGGCACCGGCCACCTTTGTGGCCAGCACCACCTGGTCGCGCTTGCCGGTCTTGGCAAACCAGTTGCCGATCAAGCGCTCGGTATCGGCATAGGTCTCCGGCGACACAGGCGTGGTCGGATAGAGTTCGGCGGTGTCGAAGAAGTTGACGCCGTTGTCCAGCGCATAGTCCATCTGCTCGAAAGCCTCGGCCTCGTTGTTCTGCGAGCCCCATGTCATGGTGCCAAGGCAGATTTCCGACACGGAAATGTCGGTGCGGCCCAATGTATTGTATTTCATGTCGTGGTGACCCCGGTGCTTCTGAAATGCTCGATCGAGCTGAATGGGAAGACGCCAATGTAAAGCGATTTTGACGCACTGCAAGATGGAGCGGCCAGGAACATTTGCCGTGGAGCGGCGGTGGCCATATCGGCGCCAGACTTGACTCCCAGGACAAGAATGTGAATTGGAACAGGAAAAAGCGTTAGGAAGGATACCTTCATGAGTGTGGCGTTTACATTTCCGGGCCAGGGCAGCCAGGCCGTCGGCATGGGCAAGGACCTCGCCGATGCCTATCCGGAGGCCCGTGCGGTGTTCGACGAGGTCGACGAGGCGCTTGGCCAGAAACTCTCCGACATCATGTGGAACGGTCCGGAAGAGACCCTGACGCTGACCGCCAATGCCCAGCCGGCTTTGATGGCCGTGTCGATCGCCGCCATTCGCGTCCTGCAGGCTCGCGGCCTCGATCTTTCCGCCAAGGTCTCCTATGTCGCCGGCCATTCGCTTGGCGAATATTCGGCGCTCTGTGCAGCCGGCATGTTTTCGCTCAGCGATACCGCCCGTCTTCTGCGCATTCGCGGCAATGCCATGCAGGCAGCCGTGCCGGTCGGCGCCGGCGCCATGGCCGCCATCATCGGGTTGGAACAGGCCGATGTTCAGTCCGTCTGTTCTGAGGCCGCAGCGATCGGTCCCTGCCAGATCGCCAATGACAATGGCGGCGGCCAGATCGTCATCTCCGGTGGCAAGGAGGCCGTCGAAAAGGCAGCCGCACTGGCCACCGAGCGCGGCGCCAAGCGTGCCATCATGCTGCCGGTCTCAGCACCCTTCCATTCGGCCCTGATGGCGCCGGCCGCCGATGCGATGCGCGATGCGCTCGCCGATGTCGCCAAAAGCAATCCGGTCGTGCCGCTGATTGCCAATGTCCGCGCCGCCCCCGTCAGCGACGCCGAAGAGATCGCCGGCCTGCTGGTCGAGCAGGTCACCGGCCAGGTGCGCTGGCGCGAAACGGTGGAATGGTTTGCCGCAAACGGCGTTTCGACGGTATATGAAGTGGGCGCCGGCAAGGTGCTGACCGGGCTCGCCCGGCGCATCGACAAGACGATCACCGGCGTTGCCGTCAATTCGCCGGCCGATATCGATACAGCGCTTGCCGCCCTGCTGGGCTGATCCAAACCTTTACGATTTGAAAACAGGGAATGAGTTCATGTTCGATTTAACCGGCCGCAAGGCGCTCGTCACCGGGGCAACCGGCGGCATCGGCGAAGAGATCGCCCGCATGCTGCATGCCCGCGGTGCCACCGTCGGCCTGCATGGAACGCGGGTCGAAAAGCTGGAGGCGCTGGCCGCCGAACTCGGCGACCGCACGCAGATCTTCCCGGCCAATCTGGCCGATCGCGACGAGGTCAAGGCGCTTGGCGAAAAGGCCGAAGCCGATCTTCAGGGCGTCGATATCCTCGTCAACAATGCCGGCATTACCAAGGACGGCCTGTTCGTGCGCATGAGCGATGCCGACTGGGACGCGGTCATCGAGGTCAACCTGACGGCGACCTTTAGGCTGACCCGCGAGCTGACCCATCCGATGATGCGCCGCCGCTATGGCCGCATCATCAACATCACCTCGATCGTCGGCGTCACCGGCAATCCGGGCCAGGCCAACTATTGCGCCTCCAAGGCCGGCATGATCGGCTTCTCGAAATCGCTGGCCCAGGAAATCGCCACGCGTAATGTCACCGTCAATTGCGTGGCGCCGGGTTTCATCGAAAGTGCGATGACTGGCAAGCTGAATGACAAGCAGAAGGAGGGCATCATGGCTGCCATCCCGATGAAGCGCATGGGCACTGGCGCTGAAGTGGCGTCGGCTGTTCTTTATCTCGCCTCCTCCGAGGCGGGCTACATGACCGGTCAGACATTGCACGTCAACGGCGGCATGGCGATGATCTGATTGACCGCCATCTACCCCCGCAATTCGTTGCGGAGCGAAGGGAGGGTGGCGATTTTCAGGCTTTCCGGCGGGCCTAAACCATGTTAATCGGGCCTTGACTGTGAACAGTCGTCCCGAAAACGACAGGCAACGGTTGTGCTTGTGCACATGACGTACCTATGTAGACCGGGTTGAACGGGATTGCCGGCGAAACCGATGACATGCGGATCGCCGGCTGAAGACAGGGTAGGGCGCCATCGAGGCACCCTTATATTGAAAAGGTCGAGGAAACCGACATGAGCGATATCGCAGAACGCGTAAAGAAAATTGTTATTGACCATCTCGGCGTAGACGCTGAAAAAGTCGTCGAAGGCGCCAGCTTTATCGACGATCTGGGTGCGGACTCGCTCGACACGGTCGAATTGGTCATGGCCTTCGAAGAAGAATTCGGCGTTGAAATTCCGGACGATGCTGCCGATTCCATTCTGACGGTTGGCGATGCCGTAAAGTTCATCGAGAAGGCTCAGCCCTGATCTCTTGAGCATATCGTGGAGCGGGCTCAGGGCCCGCTCCGTCAAGGCCCGCTTTGGCGGTCCTTTTTTTGTATACTCAGCTGTTGCTGAATGAGTGGGGTGGATTACGGGCGATGAGACGTGTCGTTATCACCGGTACCGGCATGGTATCTCCTCTGGGCTGTGGCACAGAGATTTCGTGGTCGAGGCTCCTGGCCGGCCAGAGCGGCGCCCGCCGCGTCACCGAATTCGAGGTCGAAGACCTTCCTGCAAAGATTGCCTGCCGCATTCCCGTCGGCGACGGTTCCGATGGCACCTTCAATGTCGACGACTGGATGGAACCGAAGGAACAGCGCAAGGTCGATCCCTTCATCATCTATGCGGTCGCAGCCGCCGAGATGGCGCTCAACGATGCCAATTGGCATCCGGCCACCGATGAAGACCAGATTGCCACCGGCGTGCTGATCGGTTCGGGCATCGGCGGCATCGAGGGCATTGTCGAGGCCGGCTATACGCTGCGCGACAAGGGCCCCCGCCGCATCTCGCCGTTTTTCATTACCGGCCGCCTGATCAACCTGGCCTCCGGCCAGGTGTCGATCCGCCACAAGCTGCGCGGTCCCAACCATTCCGTCGTCACGGCCTGTTCCACCGGCGCCCATGCGATCGGCGACGCCAGTCGCCTGATCGCCCTTGGCGATGCCGACGTGATGGTGGCCGGCGGCGCGGAATCGCCGATCAGCCGCATTTCGCTGGCCGGCTTTGCGGCCTGCAAGGCGCTGTCAACCAAGTACAACGACGAGCCGCAGCGCGCCTCGCGGCCCTATGACCGCGATCGTGACGGTTTTGTCATGGGCGAGGGATCCGGCATCGTGGTCCTGGAAGAGCTCGAACATGCCCGTGCCCGCGGCGCCAAGATCTATGCCGAAGTGGTCGGCTATGGCCTCTCCGGCGACGCCTTCCATATCACCGCCCCCTCGGAAGACGGCGATGGCGCCTTCCGCTGCATGACCATGGCGCTGAAGCGCGCCGGCCTGACGCCGGCCGATATCGATTACATCAATGCCCATGGCACCTCGACCATGGCCGACACGATCGAACTGGGCGCCGTCGAGCGGCTGGTCGGCGATGCCGCGTCGCGGATTTCCATGTCGTCCACCAAGTCGGCGACCGGCCATCTTTTGGGTGCCGCCGGTGCGATCGAGGCGATTTTCTCGGTGCTGGCCATCCGCGACGGCAAGGTGCCGCCGACGCTCAACCTCGACAATCCCGATGTCGAGACGGCGATCGATCTCGTGCCGCATAAGGCGCGCGATCGGGATGTTCGCGTCGCCCTGTCCAATTCCTTCGGATTTGGCGGGACGAATGCATCACTGGTGCTTCGTCGTCTCGAGGACTGAGCCGAGACTGGCGCAGTCCCATCGTGGCGAACGGACGACCATCCGGACGAATGGTCTCCTGAACCTGCTTTTGCCGCAATGCTTGGCCAAACAGCGGCATTATCGAAACGAAGAGGATTGCCCGTGAGCGACAACCATCAGAACGAAGGGGTCCCATTCGGCCGCGATGGCGACAGCGCAGGCAAGGGCCCCATCATTCCCAAGTCGCCGAGCGAAGCGCTGAGACCGGAGCGCGTGCCGCAGCCGCCGAAGCGCTCGCGGCGCGCCCGCAGCCAGCTGGTTATCTTCCTGAATTTCATCATGACCCTGACGGTTGCGGTCTGCATCATCGCCGTTGCCGGTTTCTACTACATCATGTCGGCCTACCAGAACCCGGGCCCGCTCGCCAACAATGCCAATTTCGTGGTGCGCAGCGGTGCCGGTCTTGCCGAGATCGCCACCAGCCTGGAGCGCAATGGCGTGGTCTCCGACGCGCGCGTCTTCCGCTATGTCACGGCCACCTATCTGGATGAAGACGATACGCTGAAGGCCGGCGAATACGAGATCAAGGCCGGCGCCTCGATGAGGGACGTCATGGACCTCCTGAAATCGGGCAAGTCGATCCTCTATGCGGTCTCCTTCCCCGAAGGCCTGACGGTCGCGCAGATGTTCAAGCGCCTGGCCGACGATCCGGTGCTGGAAGGCGATCTGCCGGCCGATCTTCCCAAGGAAGGCACGCTGCGTCCCGATACTTACAAATTCTCCCGCGGCACCAAGCGCGTCGAAATCATCAACCAGATGGCCGCTGCCCAGGAACAGCTGGTCGAGCAGATCTGGGAAAAGCGCGACGCCGACCTGCCGATCAAGACCCGCGACGAATTCATCACGCTGGCGTCGATCGTCGAGAAGGAAACCGGCAAGGATGACGAGCGCGCCCATGTCGCCTCGGTCTTCATCAACCGGCTGGCCAAGGGCATGCGGCTGCAGTCCGACCCGACCATCATCTACGGTCTGTTCGGCGGCGAGGGCAAGCCGGCGGATCGGCCGATCTATCAGTCCGACCTGCAGAAGCAGACGCCCTACAACACCTATGTGATCAAGGGCCTGCCGCCAGGACCGGTTTCCAATCCCGGCCGCGCTGCCCTGGAAGCCGTCGCCAATCCCTGGCGCACCAAGGATCTCTACTTCGTGGCCGACGGTTCCGGCGGCCATGCCTTCGCCGCCACGCTCGACGAGCACAATGCCAATGTCCAGCGCTGGCGCAAGCTGGAGGCCGAGCAGGCCGCGGCTCGCGACGCTGCCGCCGATGGCAAGCCACCCGCAGCACCACCGGTTGCCGACTGAGCCGTCACAGGATATTGCAACGACAAAACTTTCGGAGATCCAGGCATGGCACTGCAATCCATGACCGGCTTTGCCCGCAGCGAGGGCACCGTCGGACGCCATCGCTGGTCCTGGGAGTTCCGCTCCGTCAACGGCAAGGGGCTGGACCTGCGCCTGCGCCTGCCGCCGGGCCTTGAGCTTCTGGAAGGCGAATTCCGGCGCCTGGCGGCCGCAAGCTTTTCCCGAGGCAACCTGCAGATCCAGCTGACCGTTTCGGTCAGCGAGAACCGCGTCGAGGCGGTGCTGAACGAAGAGGCGCTGGCCGCCGTGCTCGATCTGAGGAACCGGCTCGGGGCCGAGATCGTCGATCCCGCTCCGATGCGCCTGGACGCCCTTTTGTCGATCCGCGGCCTTGTCGACTTTCGCGAGGCGGAAGACGATGCCGAGGCGATCGCGGCCCGCGATGCCGCCATTGTTGAAGGCTTTGCCACGGCCATAGCTGGCCTGCGGACCATGCGCGAGCAGGAGGGGCAAGCGCTTGGCGACGTCCTGTCGGCACAGATCGACCGGATCGAAGCCCTGACCCTGCAGGTCGAGACTGATCCGTCCCGCACGGTGGAGGAGATCGCCCGCAAGCTTGAGGCCCAGATGGCGGCCCTGATGGAGGCAGCCCCGTCGCTTGACCGCGAACGGCTCTATGCCGAAGCCGCCCTGATGGCCACCAAGGCCGATCTTCGCGAAGAACTCGACCGCTTGAAGGCCCATGTCACGGCCGCCCGCGCCCTGCTGGCTGCCGGCGGCCCGATTGGCCGCAAGCTCGACTTTATGGCGCAGGAATTCAACCGCGAATCGAATACTATCTGTTCCAAATCCAATGCCGTCGCCGTGACCGCCGCCGGCATCGAGTTAAAGGTCGTCATCGACCAGTTTCGTGAACAGGTCCAGAATCTGGAGTAGCCTTATGAACCCGCCCGTATCCTCACTGATCAAGATAGAACGGCGCGGCCTGATGCTGGTGATCTCCTCACCGTCCGGCGCCGGCAAATCGACCATTGCCCGCACCCTGCTCGACAGCGACAAGCAGATCAGCCTGTCGGTCAGCGTCACCACCCGCCAGCGTCGCCAGAGCGAGATCGAGGGTATTCACTACCATTTCGTCTCGCAGCGCGAGTTCGAGCGGCTGCGCGATTCCGACTCGCTGCTGGAATGGGCGCAGGTGCACGGCAATTATTACGGCACGCCGCGCGAGGCCGTCGAGACCGCCATGTCGGAGGGCCGCGACATGCTGTTCGATATCGACTGGCAGGGCGCCCAGCAGCTGCAGGACAAGATGTCGGCCGATGTCGTGTCGATCTTCATCCTGCCGCCAACCATGACCGAGCTGCAGTCCCGCCTGCATCGCCGCGCCGAGGATACCGAAGAGGTGATCCAGACGCGGCTTGTCAATTCACGCTCCGAGATCGAGCACTGGCGCGAATATGACTATGTCATCGTCAATGACGACCTCGACACGGCGTTCAACGCGGTGCAGTCGATCGTCCGCGCCGAACGCCTGCGACGCGACCGCCGCCATGGCCTGTTCAACTTTGTCAGCGAGTTGCTGACGGAAACGCCGGTGCGCTGACCAGCAAGGCGAAATAGAAAGCATCATGGCTGGGCGCATCATCACGCGCCCGCGCCTGCAATCTCCCAGTTTCAGAGATTATTCGCCAGGGTCACGAATTCTTCGACGCTCAGCGTTTCGGCGCGGCGTTGCGGATCGATACCGGCACGGGCCAGCAGCGCTTCGCCGCCGACCGGCTTGAGACTCTGGCGCAGCATCTTGCGGCGCTGGCCGAAGGCGGCCTGCGTGACCTTCTCCAACTGGGCGACGTCGCAGGGCAGGGGCTGAAGTCGCGGCTCGAACTGCACCACCGTGGAGGTGACCTTCGGCGGTGGCGAGAAGGCTTGCGGCGGCAGGTCGAAGGCCATGTGGGCCTGCGTGCGCCAGCCGCACAGCACGCCGAGCCGGCCATAGTGGTCGTCCTCTTCGGTCGCAACGATTCGAAGGCCGACCTCGCGCTGGAACATCAGCGTCATCGACTGCCAGAACGGCGGCCAGCTCTTCGGCAGCAGCCAGTTGATCAGCAATTGCGTGCCGACATTATAGGGCAGATTGGCGATGATCCTGACCGGCGTTCCGGGGGCGACCAGCGTCTCGAAATCGATCTTCAGCGCATCGCCTTCGATCACCTCGAGCCGGCCGGGATAATGTTCGCCGATTTCGGCCAGTGCCGGCAGGCAGCGGGCGTCCCGTTCGATGACGATCAGTTTCTCGGCGCCGAGCGCCAGAATGGCCCGCGTCAGTCCGCCGGGGCCGGGGCCAACCTCGATGACGGTCATGCCCGCCAGCGGACCGGCCGTGCGGGCGATCTTCTGGGTGATGTTGAGGTCGAGCAGAAAGTTCTGGCCGAGCGCCTTGCGGGCATCGAGCCCATGGCGCTGGATCACGTCGCGCAGCGGCGGCAGTCCGTCAAGGGTTGCCATTAACGGTCAGCATCCCGGCTGATCTGGTCGGCGAGTTTGATGGCGGCGACAAGGCTGTTTTCGCGGGCGATGCCCTTGCCGGCAATGCCGAAGGCCGTGCCATGGTCGGGCGACGTGCGCACGAAGGGCAGGCCGAGCGTCACATTGACCGATTCGTCGAAATCGAGCGCCTTGACGGGGATCAGTGCCTGATCATGATACATGCAGATCGCCACGTCATAGCGGCGCCGCGCATCCTCGTGAAACATCGTGTCGGCCGGCAGCGGCCCGAAGGCATCGATGCCTTCGTCGCGCAGCCGCATGATCGCCACGTGAACGATATCCTCGTCTTCGTGGCCGAGCGCCCCGCCTTCGCCGGCATGGGGATTGAGGCCTGCCACCGCCAGGCGCGGCACGGCGATGCCGAAGCGGGTCTTCAGGTCATGCGCGGCAATCCGGCAGGTCTCGACGATCAGTTCTTGCGTCAGGGCGGCGGGCACGTCCTTCAGGGGAATGTGGATCGTCACCGGCACGGCGCGCAGTTTCGGACCGACCAGCATCATAACCGGCCGGAACGGTTTGCCGGTCGCCTTGGCGGCGAGATCGGCCAGGAATTCGGTATGGCCCGGAAAGCCGAAACCGGCCTCGTAAAGCACGGATTTGGCAATCGGATTGGTGACGATGCCGCGCACCTTGCCGCTCATGCACAGCGTAACGGCCGTCTCGATGGCCGCGATCGTGCCGCGCGCCGTGGAGACATGCGGCTCGCCGGCAATCACATCGACGCCGGTCGGGATGGAAATGACCGGCAGGGCCTGCGAAAAGCAGGCGACAGCATTGTCAGCCGTGACGTCGCGGATCGGCACGTCCAGTTCCAGCAGCCGCGCCCTGACCGCCAGATTGGCGGGGTCGCCGATGAACACGAAAGGCGGCAACGCATGGCGCTCGCGGTCGAGCCATGCGGCAAGGGCGATGTCCGGTCCGATGCCCGCAGGATCGCCCTGGCTGAGAGCAAGCGGGGCGAGATCATGTGCGGGCATGGATGTATCCGGTTGTCAGCGATAGACGATCTGCGCCTTGGAGCGCAGTTCGTCGAGAAACTTCTTCGAATTCGGGTCTTCGGCATTGTCTGCCTTGCCGATGTCCTCGGCCCGGAACACCACTTCGGCGGCCGCGTCGTCGGACACTTCGCGCTGGTTGCAGATCGCCAGATATTCGACGCCTCTTTCCGTGACGCGGGTCCCGGTCGTGCCGCCACTGGCCTTTTCGATCAGCGGCTTCCAGTCGGTCGGCAATTCCGGCGCCATCACGCGACCGAGGTTGCGGATCGAAACGTCATGATAGTCCCGGGCAAACTGCATCGCGCCGTCGCAGCCGGGGAATTTCGAACGGGAGGCTTCGGCTTCCGACTTGCGCTTGCCGGTGATGGCGGAGCGCTTGGACTCAGGGATCACGAAAATCACCTGTTTCAGAAAATATTCCGTGGTCACCGGCTTCTGCTTGTTTTCCAGCAGGCGTGTGACGATGTCCTGGGTGGACAGTTTGTTGCTGGCGCCGTAGCGCGAATTCACCAGCCGTGGCCAGCTCATCTGCACCGCGAGATAGGCCTTGAAGTGATCGGCGCCGACACCGGCCTGGTCGAGAATGCTGGTCATCTGCGCCGGCGAAAGCTTGTTGGAGGCGGCAAACCGCTCGAAGGATTTGTCGACATCCGTGGTGCTGACCGACATGCCGAGGCGGGCGATTTCCTGGCGCTTCAGGACTTCGTCGACCATTTCTTCCTTGGCAAGCTTGCCGATGTCGCCCTTCTGGCGGCGCAGGCGCATGAAGGCCGCACGCTTGGCGATGTCGCCGCTGGTGATTGCCGTCTTGTTGACGACCGCCTTGATTTCGCTGGCCGCAAAGACAGGGGCGGCTCCCGGTTCGATGAATGCGAACAAGGCCAGCATGGCTGTGCCGAGCGCCAGTGTTCGTATCGCTGTCCTGCCCTTGATCATCCCAAACCTTCCTCCCGCGCCGCGGCTTTCGCTGACGCAGGCACGTCCCGTGTGTCTGTCTTAGTATAGTAGGCGGCAGGAATTGCACAATCCTTGCGGCGAAACAATGACATCGGTGCGGCTTTCAAGCGGCTCCACGCAGCAACGACGTGTTACACGCGGGCTTTGACGGCTCGCCGGGCCGCCAGCGGGGCGGAATGGCGATCACTTGAAGCCGTCAAGCTCCGTGTCTCCGACTTTGACGTCGCCCAGCGTGCGGAACGTCAGGCGGGCGCCGATCGACCAGTCATTGGCGGATTCATTGTCCGGATCCCGCTTTTCCGAATAGACCAGCGAAAACACCGTGCATTCGTCCGCATAGGAAACGCCGACGCCATGCCGGTTGATTTCGCTGCTGTTGATGTCCCAGGTCAGCGATCCGTACACCGACCAGTAATCGCCCACCTTGACGGAGCTGGCACTCTGCAACTCGTCATTGGCTTCGTCCAGGCCGTATTCAGGCTGCGCGGCGATCTGCGTATACGTCAGATTGGTCTGGAACTTGTTGTTGTGATAGCCGACCGTGGCGTCCGTGCGGCGCACGTCGAAGGTCTTTTCGTCGAAACGCGCATTGGTGCTCATCGATATGCCGGTGGGCGTCTCGAGGCCGATCATGCCGACAAAGTCGGAAACATCGGTTTCAAGGCCGGAATTGGCCCCGGCATTGACCAGATCGTCGGTGGCGAACGAGTTCGTCCCGGCGATCTGGTAGGACTGGCCGAAAATACCGCGTAGCCCGAAGCCATTGTCGAGCGATCCGGTATAGCGGATGCCGACATTGGCGCGGGTGCCGCCTTCGACGCGGTCATAACCGGAAAACTTGTCGCGCTCGAACAGCGTCGTCGCGTCGAAGACGAAGCTCTGCGCATCCTCGTTCGGCAACTGACCGGCCATCTGTTCGTCCGGGCGGACGTAGAGCTGGGCGATCGGTTCAATGACGTGGCTGCTGTTGTCTGTGGTGATCAGCCAGGGATAACGGGCTTCCAGCCCTGCGGTGACCATGTAGCGGGTCGCCGTGGCATCATCGGTGAAATTGCCGGTATATCCGGTCGGCGACTCCATATCGAGACCATAGGCATCGCCGCGGGCCGCCAGCAGCGGCGTCAGCAGCAGGCCGCCGGGCGCGGTATAGGTGCGCTTCCACTCGGCTTCCGCCGTCAGCCGCGACATCGTGCCCTTCACGCCGCGGAAACGGTCGTTGATGCCGTCGCCGTCGCTATCGAGCGCATCGTCATCGAAGCGCGACAGCACCGTGAAGTTCATGTTCGCGGACAATTGTCCGCCGGCCACCGGCTCCGGTGCATAATAGCTGTAATCGAGCGATGGCAGCACCACCGGCTGGCGCTTTTCAGCCGCGTCTTCCGGATCGGCGTCCTGGACGTCGAAATAGTAGCCACGCATATCGAACGAGTTCCGCTCTCCAGCCCCGGTCAGGTAGACCTGGTTGGTATGGGTGGTGTCGTCCAACTCGGAAAGGTCATAGGTCCGTGCAAAGTTGTTGTCGCTCTGCAGCATCACGTCCCAGCCGAAGGCCCAGCGGGGATTGACCTTGAACTCGCCCTTGGAGGCAACCATGCCGCGGTTGTCGTTCTCGTAGTCCGTGGTGCCGGAATCGAAATTTCCCGAGTTCATCTGGCTGATGCCAGCCATGCGCAGGGTCGTCGTTCCGGATTCGAACCGCTGGCGGATTTCCGCTTCGAGAAGAACGCCCTGGCTGGTAAAGCCGGTCGCCTTGACGGTCGCATCCATCTGGTTGGAGATCGCGTAGTAATAGGGCACCGTCAGGCCGAAACCAAGATTTTCGGAGGTGCTCATTTCCGGAAACAGGAAGCCGGACTTCCGCTTCACCGTGTTGTCCGGCACTTCGATGGCCGGAACGAAGGCGATCGGTTTGCCAAACAATTCGAACCGCGCTTTTTCGAGCCGAACCGTATGCTTCACGCCGTTCTGAATGACGCGTTCCGCCTTGATCTGCCATAGCGGCGGACGTTCCGGGTGGTCAGCGCAGGGCAGGCAGGCGGTATAGACGCCGTTATAGAGCACCATGTCGCGGCCACCGATCCGCTCGCCGCGCTCGGCTGCCAGACGGGTATTATCGCTGGTCTCGATGCGCAGGGCGTTCACGAAGCCGTCGGCGAAATTGTCGGTCACATCGAGCGATTCGGCATACAGGCGATTGCCGCCCGGCTCGACCAGTTCGATGTCGCCATAGGCCATCATCCGGCCGGTCTGCTGGTTATATTCGACGCGTTTGGCGACCATCTGGTAGCCCGCATAATTGATCTGCACGCCGCCGACGGCCGTGACCTTCTCGGCGTCCTTGTCGTATGTCAGTTCGTTTGCCGCCAGCAAAAGCTTGGCGTCAGCGGGAATGCTGGGCTCGAGCGCACGCACTGAATCACCCTCTTGCGCGCGGGTCACCGCAGCACAAGCGAGATATGCGCACAACGAGGCGCCAGTCAGCAGGGCCGTGACAAGCCTTCTGATATTCTTGCGGTCACTTGCCGCCACTAACCATCCTCCTGGTGAAGCAAAATCGTTGCGCCTAGGGCCGTCGCAACGACGACCGGAACCCAGGCTGCAACGAACGGAGGTACTACACCGCTGCTACCGAATGCCTTCACGAGCACTGTTACGACATAAAGCACGAAGCCCGAAATGATTCCACCCAGAATCACCGACCGAGACTGGTTGAACCGGCTAAATTTTAAGGACACGGTTGCTGCAATCAGGGTCATCGCAACCAGAAGAAAGGGGAGCGAGAGCATGGAATGGAATTGGGTTTCGAGCGCCTTGGTGGAGACGCCGAACGATTTCGCGACGGAAATTTTGTTAGAAAGCTCATAAAATGCAACGGTTTCCGGCTGAGCAAGGCGCTCTTGAATGAATTCTTGTTTCAGGTTGGTACGAACTTCGGCTGTGGCGAGCCTGACGGCAATTTCGCCGGGCCGGGTTTCCGTCACATCGTTAAGCAACCAGTAACCATCTTTCAATTTTGCCGATTCGGCGTCCTGCCGCAAGATGATCCGTCCGCCACTGTCGAAGTGGATGAGAACCGCGTCGACGAGCAGCGTTCCGTTCTCAAGAACGGTCGTCGCACCGATGATCGTGTCCTCGTTGCCGCTGATCTGGCGCAGCCACGGAATGGTCGAAGCGCCGCTTGATGTGCTGCTGGCGTCGCGCCAGCTCGATTCGATTTTTAGCGCCTGGCTCTGGCCCCAGGCCGCCAGCGGATTGATGACCAGCATGGTGAGCAGGCCGACCATGAAGGCGCCGGCGATGAAGGGTGTCATGAACTGCCAGACGGATATGCCGGCGGCGCGCGCCACCACCAGTTCCGATTTCCGGTTGAGCGCGATCAGCGTCGTCATGCCGGAGAACAGGGTGATGAACGGCACGGTCTGCTGCAGCAGCAGCGGCAGGCGCATGGCAGTGATATAGAGCACGCCCGCCAGCGAATAGCCTGTCAGCCCGGCCAGACGACCGGTGATTTCGCTGAAATCGATCAGGTAGACGATCGAGATCACGCCGATGAAGAACCAGAAAATGGTAATGGCATAGCGCTTCAGGAAATACCGTCCAAGGGTGGTGAACATCAGCTGTCCCCCCCATTCGGCTGGGGTCCATTGCGGGGCAGGCGTTTCTCGATGAGGGTCTGCACCCGGCTGATCAGGTTGCGCAATGGCCGGGGTATATGGGTCTTTTTGTTGCGCAGCAGCGCCATCGCGGCCAGCCCGCCGCTCAGCATGGGCGCTGCGTAGATGGCCGGCACGAAGGCTGCATTGTTTTCGGCCTGATTGGCGCTGTAGAACGACAGCCAGCGCAAAAGCAGCGCGATGGTGAGCGCGGAGACCATCGGATGCAGCCGAGCCTCCCGGTGGGAGCGCGCGTCGCCGGCCACCACCAGCGAGATCAGGCCGAGCGCCAGCGGGAAACTCCAGTCGGCCAGCCGCCGATGCAGTTCGGCCCGGTATTCGCCGGGATGCGCCTTGACGTCGGGATCCGTCGGATCGGGGTTGAGCAGGAAGGGCAGGCCGCGGTCGGTGGAGCGCATCCGCGCCTGGCCGCGCGTCTGCGTCAGGTCGGACAGATCGAAGGAATAGGAATCAAAACGCACCACCGAGACATTGCCGTCGGGCGCCTTGCGATGCACCTCGCCGTCGCGCATGATCAGCGCCGTCCCGGTTTCGTCGACCGCACCTTCGCGGGCGTAATAGATCAGCTCAAAGGCCGGATCGCGTGAATCCGCCACGAACAGCCCCTTCAGCACCCGGCCCGACTGGCGTTCCGAGATCTGCACGTAGAGGCCGTCCTCGACCCGCCGGAAGCTCTTTTCCTCGATGACCGAGGACAGCAGGTCGGCATAGGCGGCGGCGATCATATGACGGGCGGCGACCCGCACCTGCGGCTCGATCAGGTTGGCGATCAGGAAGGACAGGAGGCTCAGGCCCACCGCAAAGGCGATGATCGGCCGGGTGATGATCGACCGGGAGGCGCCGGCCGCATCGATGACGGCCAGTTCCGAGTCGTTGTTCATCGCCGTCAGGGTCTGGGTAATGCCGATGACCAGGGCAAAGGGCATGACGATCGGGATGATCGTCGGCAGGATCAGCGTCGCCAGCGTCGCGAACGAGCCGATCGACTGGCCGCTGTCGGTGACCAGGTTGATGCGCGCCAGCACCTGCGTCGTCCATATGATGGCGAGCACCGGCAACAGGGCGGTGAGGAACATCTGCGCGACGCGCCGCAATATGTAAAGTTCGAGAAGCTTCATGCCGGACCCTGTGAGCGCCCCTATTTGCCTATCGCCGGGGCAAAAGACAAGTGCTGTCTCATCCGGTTGGTGAACGGGGGCGTTTCCGGACTGGGGTCTGACATCAGACTTTGGCGGTTCTGCGGGCATCCAGAAGCTGGAATGTGGCAAATGTTGCTGCAAAAACCGTGACCGACAGCAGCCATCCGAGCATCACGTCGGACAGATAATGTCCGCCGAAACTGACGCGCATCGCCGCCATGGTCACCGATAGGACAAGGATCGGCGGCCCGAGCACCGGTCTGAGGCGGGCCGGCAACAGGATGACCAGACAGGCAAGCCAGCCGGCCCCGGCCGCCTCGCCGGACACGAAGGAACAGTTGCTGTCGCACAGGCCGTCGAACGTGCCGGCGGCGGTAAAACCAAGGTCGCCGCCGAACAGGTCGGTCTCATTGGGCCGTGGCCGGCCGGAAATGCTTTTCAGGATGAGATTGACGAGGATGTAGGGGCCGATGACGAAGGAGAGCAGGGTGAGTGAAATCGTCCGGGTCTTGGCCCGCTGGTAGGTGGCGCCGTGCTGCTGCAGGCATTCGATCAGCAGCCAGAGCAGGAACACGGCAGACAGCGACGGCAGGTAGAACAGCACCTTGCGGAGTCTGACGAGAATCTGCTCGCCAGCGTTGGGGAAATGGCCGCAGGCCAGGGCGCTCGCCTGGGGTTCCAGGCAGGTAAAGGGCCGGAAGAAGAACCGCGCCACGGCAATGTCGATCTGCGGAAAGGCATGAAAGGTCGCCAGCAACAGAAACCACAGGGCCGCAAAGCGGAGCGCCCATTGCAGGGCCGGCCTTTCGGAGGGCGGGGTCAGGCGGGCGGCGCTGTCTCGGATGGCGGGGACGGCGAGATACATGGCGGCATGCTTTCTGGGTCGGCATTCGTCGAGGCGCCGTGTTGTTTAGCAGTCTTGTATGAAAGCCGCACGACGGTCGGGGCCAACCAAAACCGGGGAGGCAGGGATCTGGCCCTTGCTTTCAGGCCCGAAACCGACATGATCGGCGCTCATTGTGTTTTCAGCATGTTTTGTAAGGTCCCGCCTATGTCCGCCAAGATCGAAATCGGCTTCGCCAAGTCTCCCCGCCTGTCTGGCGATCTCGCCATTCTCCTGAAAGCGTCCGACGCAGATCTACCGGCCGGCGCCGCCGAAGCCGATCCGGCGGGTGTGTTCGGCAAGGCCGCCGACATCGCGAAATTCACCGGCAAGGCGATGGGCAAGCTGGATCTCGTTGCGCCGCACGGCTCGCCGGTCGACCGAATCGTTGTCATCGGCCTGGGCAAGGCGGAGGCGGTGATCGCCCATGACTGGCTGAAGGCCGGCGGCACGGCAGCCTCCGTCCTGAAATCGGTCGACAAGGTGACGATCTTCATCGACGCGCCCGGCGTCGAGGTCAGCCCCAAGGCCGCCGCCGACTTCGCGCTCGGCATGCTGCTGCGCAATTACAGCTTCGACACCTACAAGACCCGCAAGAAGGACGAAGACGAAAACGCGCCGGCCAAACAGATCAAGGTGACCATCGTCACGGCGGACGCTTCCGCCGCCAAGAAGGCCTTTGCCGATGCGCAGGCCGTGGCCGAGGGCGTGATCATTGCCCGCGATCTGGTCAACGAACCGGCCAATATTCTCGGGCCTCTCGAATTTGCCGCCAAGGCCAAGGAACTGGAAAAGCTCGGCGTCGAGGTGGAAATCCTGACTGAGAAGGACATGAAGAAGCTCGGCATGGGCGCGCTGCTCGGCGTGGCGCAGGGCTCCGTTCGCCCGCCGCGCCTGGCCGTCATGCAGTGGAAGGGCGGCAAGGCCAAGGACCGGCCGATCGCCTTTGTCGGCAAGGGCGTCGTGTTCGACACCGGCGGCATCTCGATCAAGCCGGCCGGCGGCATGGAAGACATGAAGGGCGACATGGGCGGCGCTGCCGCCGTTACCGGCCTGATGCATGTGCTGGCCGCGCGTGAGGCCAAGGTCAATGTCGTCGGCATTATCGGCCTGGTGGAAAACATGCCGGACGGCAATGCCCAGCGTCCGGGCGATATCGTCACCTCCATGTCCGGCCAGACCATCGAAGTCATCAATACCGATGCGGAAGGTCGTCTCGTGCTGGCCGATGCCCTTTGGTATTGCAACGACCGCTTCAAGCCGGAGTTCATGATCAACCTGGCCACCCTGACCGGGGCCGTCCTGGTGGCGCTCGGCACCCAGCATGCCGGCCTGTTTTCCAACAACGATACGCTTGCCGACAATCTCTTGAAGGCCGGCCTTGCCTCCAACGAGCGCCTGTGGCGCATGCCGCTCGGCAAGGACTACGACAAGATGATCGACAGCAAGTTCGCCGACATGAAGAATTCGAGCGGCCGCCATGCCGGCTCGATCACCGCCGCCCAGTTCCTGAAGCGCTTTGTCGGCGAGACGCCGTGGGCCCATCTCGATATCGCCGGAACGGCCATGTCCTCGCCCGCAGACGAGATCAACCAGTCCTGGGGATCGGGCTTCGGTGTGCGCCTGCTCGACGAACTGGTGCGCGCCCACTACGAGGCGTGAGCATTCGCGGAGCCAAGCTTGTGACCGACGTCCTGTTCTACCACCTGACCGAAACCAGGATAGAAGACGCGCTGCCGCCGCTTTTGGAAAAAAGCGTCGAGCGCGGCTGGCGGGTGGCGGTGGAAATGCGCGATGCGGACCGCCGCGACCGGCTGGACCAGCATCTCTGGACCTATCGCGACGAGAGCTTCCTGCCCCATGGCACGGATGGCTCGGAAGCGGCCGGCGAACAGCCGGTCCTTTTGACGCTGTCGGCCGACAATCTCAACCAGGCCTCGGTGCGGTTTTTCATCGATGGCGCGGTGCCGGGCGAAGGACTGCCCTACGACCGCGTCGTCTTCGTCTTCGACGGCCATGACCAGCAACAGCTGGAAGGCGCGCGCGGCCAGTGGAAGGCCCTGAAGGCGCAAGGCCACACGCTGACCTACTGGCAGCAGAACAACGAAGGACGCTGGGAAAAGAAGGCGTGAGGCGAGCGTCCGCTCAGCCTGCCATCGCTTCGTCGTATTCGGCGGAAAGCTCCAGCCATTGTTCTTCGGCCGCGGCAAGTTTCGCCGCCGCTTCGCCGCGCTGCTTGACCTTGTCGGCGGCCTTGGCCGGGCTCTTTTCATAAAGCGAGGCGTCGCCGAGCTCGAGATCGAGCGCCGCAATCAGCTTTTCGAGCTTCTTGGTCTCGGCCTCGACATCGTTGATCTTCTTGCGCAGCGGTGCCAGCGACGCGCGGCGCTCGGCGGCCAGCTTGCGCTGGTCGGCCTTGCTCGCCTGGTCGGCTACCGGTTCGGGTCTATCCTTTTCGTCTTTTTTTTTACCCGAAGAGACGATCAGGCTGCGATACTCCTCCATATCGCCGTCGAAGCTCGAAACCGTGCCGTCGTTGACCAGCCAGAACCGGTCGACGGTGGCCTCGATCAGATGGCGGTCATGGCTGATCAGGATCACGGCGCCTTCGTAATCGTTGAGCGCGGCGATCAGCGCGCGGCGGCTGTCGATGTCGAGATGGTTGGTCGGCTCGTCGAGGATCAACAGGTTCGGCGCATGGAAGGCGGCAAGGCCCATCAGCAGGCGGGCCTTTTCGCCACCGGACAGGTCCTTGGCGGGCGTCGCCATCTTGGCCGTCTCAAGACCCATCTGCGCAACACGGGCGCGAACCTTGGCTTCCGGCACGCCGGGCATCAGGCGGCGCACATGCTCGACCGGCGTATCGCCGGGGACCAGGTCGTCCAGCTGGTGCTGGGCGAAAAAGCCGATCTTCAGGGCGGGCGCCAGCTTGATTTCGCCGCTCTCGGCCTGCAGGCGGCCGGAAATGAACTTGGCGAAGGTCGACTTGCCGTTGCCGTTCGAGCCGAGCAGCGCGATACGGTCGTCATTGTCGATGCGCAGGTTGATATTCTTCAGGATCGGCTTGCCCGGCTCATAGCCGACGGCACCACCATTGATGGCGATGATCGGCGAGGCCGGCTGCTTTTCCGGCTCCGGAAAGGTGATCGGCTGGACGTGATCCTCGATCACCGAGGCGACGGTGCCCATGCGCTCCAGCGCCTTGACGCGGCTCTGCGCCTGCTTGGCCTTGGAGGCCTTGGCCTTGAAGCGGTCGATGAAGGTCTGCAGATGCTTGCGCGCCGCCTCGTTCTTGACCTTGGCCTTGGTCTGCAACTCGTCGGCTTCCGCCTTCTGCCGCTCGAACTGGTCATAGCCGCCGCGATAGAAGGTCAGCTTCTGCTCGCTGAGATGAATGATAGAGTTGACGGCGGTGTTGAGCAGGTCGCGGTCATGGCTGATGACGATGACGGTATGCGGATAGCGCCGCACATAATCTTCCAGCCACAGCGTGCCTTCGAGATCGAGATAGTTGGTCGGCTCGTCGAGCAGCAGCAGGTCCGGCTCGGAAAACAGCACCGCTGCCAGCGCCACGCGCATGCGCCAGCCGCCGGAAAACGACGAGGCCGGGCGCAGCTGCGCCTCGGCATTGAAGCCCAGGCCGGCCAGGATGGTCGCGGCACGGGCCTCTGCCGAATGGGCATCGATATCGGCAAGCCGCATCTGGATTTCGGCAATGCGGTGCGGGTCGTCGGCGGTCTCCGACTCGAGCATCAGCGCCGCCCGTTCCTTGTCGGCGGCCAGCACGATCTCGATCAGCGAATCCTCGGTGCCCGGCGCCTCCTGGGCCACCTGGCCGATGCGGGCGTTTTTCGGGATGGAGACCGAACCGCTTTCGGCGGAGAGATCGCCGGTGATGATTTTGAACAGCGTCGACTTGCCGGCGCCGTTGCGGCCGACAAGGCCGGCCTTGGTGCCGCTCGGCAGCGAGACGCTGGCATGGTCGATCAGGAGGCGGCCGGCAATGCGGGCCGAAATATCGTTGATTGTAATCATGCCCGCGCTTTTGGCCGATGTGGCGCATAAAGGCAATATGCGGCAGGCTCTTGCACTGCACAATGGCGCCGGCCGGTCTGCGGCCGATGCCGATATGCAACGTGTTCGCGCGATTTTGCCGAAATCAGGCGGCGTTGCGTCCGACCGTCCGGGCGAGCGCCGGCGTATAGCCGACAATCGGCGAGCGGCGATCCTGGCGGGCCGCCGAAAGCGCGGTCTCGGCCTGGCCGATCAGCAACGGCGCCGACGCGGCGTCTTCCGTCATGGCATAGCCCATCATCACGTCGAGATGTCCTGATGTGTTGCTGCCATCGTCGGTAGCGAAAACCAGATTGTCGACCACTGACGCATGCAGCCGTTCGGCGATGCCGCGCGCTGCCTCGAACGAGACGCCGTCGAACAGGAACGAAAACGCATCGATGCCGGTGCGCGCCACGAAATCGTTCTTCTTGATCGACTTGCGGAAAATCGTCGCCAGCCGCTTCAGGATGCGGCCGGTCGCCGCTTCGCCATACTGGTCGACAAGCGATTTGAAGCGATCGATCTCGACGACGATCAGCGCCGTCTCGGCCGGGTCCGTATCGCCGCTGTAAAGGCTGGAGACGCGGTTCGAAAAGGCCAGGCGGTTCGGCAGATGGGTCAGTCGATCCCGCAGGCTTGCCGCCTTGGCGGCCTTGGCCGCCGTCCGCGTGGTCTCCATCTGGGTGAGGCCGGCCTGCAGCGCCTGGCTCAGCGCCGTTTCCGAACGCACGATATCGCCGGCCGCAGCCGCCAGGAAATCGAGATCGTCGATCACCTCGGACAGGTCGCGGTTCTGGTCGTCGCGGGCGGCGCAAATGGTCTTTTCCAAGGCCCGCGCAAAGGCCTGCTTGCGGTCGATGCCGGCCGACAATTGCTGCAGGAGATCGTTCAGCAGATCGGTGGCGTCGCCCTGCAGGCGCTGCTCGGCAGCACCACAATGGCCGACCAGCCGGTGCCTGAGGCCGATCTGGTCCAGCACCACCTGCGCCGGCGGACCGGTCAACGACAGAACGTCGCGGGCAAGCTCGGCATTGTGGCCGTACAGCGCCTCGTAGAACAGCTCGTAATTGCGCGGCAGGCCAGGCACCTGCAGCTTGACCATGGCGGCTGCAACTTTCTGCGGGCTGTCGGCGGCGGTGTTGGGACGGGATTGCGCCGCGGCGGCTGTCTTGCCGGAAATCAATGGGGTCATCGGGGTTCCTGGTCGAGGGTCCGGGCGGACCCTCCAAACAGAGTGTCTCGGGATCATTCGGGTTCGCCCGCACTATATCGCCGAGATCCTTAAGTAATCCTGACATCCGTGAAGTAGCGACGGCGATCTTTGCTGCCGGCAGCAGAGGTTTTACGCCCAGACCTTGCCCTCGGAACGCAGGAAATAGATCATGTCCAACGCCAGGCTCGGCTTGCCGAGCGCCGTCAGGATACCGTGCACCTGGCCGCGATGGTGGGTCTGGTGGTTTGCAATCACGCAAAGCTGGTTGTCATTGACTTAACGATGAATACACGAGAAAATTACTTATTAAGCTCTGAAACGGACATAATGGCATTTTTTGAAGCCGGGGCGGCGCTGTAATCTTGGAACGGATGCAGCATTGAAATAAGTCCGTCTGGGTGTGTTGTATTTAGAATAGCTGCGTGCTGTCATGGGCCAAATTTGCACTAGCTTATCGTTTAAGGGGGACGTGTGGCGGAAAAACCAAAAAAGACTTGCTTTGTAGTCGGTCCAATTGGTGACGATACAAGTGACGACCGTGTTCACGCCGATTGGCTGCTTGATGGCATTATCACACCGGTTTTCGAGGCGCACTATAAGGAATTTGAAGTTCGGCGAGCGGACAGGATTTCAGACCCGGGGCGTATTGATGCGCAAGTCATCACGTCTTTGCTCGATTCCGAATTGGTAATAGCTGATCTGACATCACTGAATCCAAATGCTTTCTACGAGATTGGTATCCGACACACAGCACAAAAGCCGATTATCCATATGCATCTGGAAGGTCAAAGGATACCTTTCGATGTGGCGTCGTTTCGCTCGATCAAATTTAATAGAACCCGGCCTAGTGACCTAGCAACCGCCCAAAAAAACCTAAAGGCCGCAATTGATGCAGCTTTGGCAGCCGACCATGTCGTCGACAATCCGGTAACCTTTGCTAGGGGACGCGTCCAATTCGCAGAGAGTGCTACAGCTACTGAGAAACTGCTCAGTGACGAGATTGATTCCCTTAAGCAAAGAATTGAGATGATCGAGTTTGAATGTAGCCAAGGAGAGGCTGGCGCCGTCGTGCACAGTAATTTGAGGCTTAGTAGCTCAATTCTGCGTGAGAGGGAGCATCGTATTATAAAGCTCGTCAAAACTGTAGGAATGACGAATGACGAGTTTTTCGGTTTTATTAACGAGCACGTTCGGCCCATATTTCCGGAGCCTTTGAAGGAAGCGGGTAACAGTGAAGAGTATGAGTTTGTAGTGCCCGCCAAGAGGCTGGGGCGTCGACGCATCCTGGAACTCGGAGTGCTATGCAAAACTAATGGAGTGATGTTCACAGTTTACGATGTCGATGGAAGGTTCGTGGCAGGGCAGAATTCTGACTTATGGTAGTGCGCGAAACAAAGAGATCGTTTCCTAACGACCCTTTTGGGCGACAACTATCGATATTGTCCCATTTTTGCCGTCTGCCTCCATCGCAGCCACTATATATGAAAGCCTACGGCTTCTGACGGTCGGTGATGTATATAATCTGAGCTAATTTCCCGACAATCGGGAATATAAGGATCGTAATTTGCTCGGAGGCAGGATGGGGGTTCTCTCGTCGGCATCCTGATCGGTTCCATGAATTTTCCTGATTTGATTGTTGGCGCCGGCTGGCGTCCTATAGGTTTAAACGTTCGAGACCTTCGACAGGAGACCATGCCATGACCCTCATCCTTTATTCGCTCTGCGGCGCCGATGCGTCCCGTCCGTTCTCGCCCCATTGCTGGAAGATCGTCATGGCCCTGCATCATAAGGGACTGGCCTTCGAGGAGCGGCCGCTGCCGTTTACGGCCATTCCTTCTGTCGAGCAGGGCGCCAGCAAGACCGTGCCGCTGCTGCGCGACGGCGACCGCCTGGTCTCCGACAGTTTCGACATCGCGCTGTATCTCGATGAAGCCTATTCCGACCGCCCAACACTGTTCGGCGGCGAGGGCGGCGAGGCCATGGCGCGCTTCATCGAGGGCTATTCGCAGACGGTCGTTCATACCGCCGCGACCCGCATCGCGCTGATGGACATCCACGACATGCTGGATGCGCCCGACCAGGCCTATTTTCGCGACAGCCGCGAAAAGCGCCTCGGCAAGCCGCTCGAAGAGGTTGCCGCTGGCCGTGACGCGGAGATCGCCGCATTCCCGGCCAAGCTCGAACCGCTCCGGCATGTGCTGAAGTTCCAGCCCTTCATCGGCGGTGACGGCCCGCTGTTTGCCGACTATATCCTGTTCGGCGCCCTGCAATGGCTGAAGATCACCTCCGGCAGCATCCATCTGCCGCCCGACGATCCGGCCGCCCTGTGGTTCGAGCGCTGCCTCGATCTGCACGGTGCCGAAGCGCGACAGGTGGCGTGAGGCGGGCGTCCGTCCTGCCCTTTGCGAATTCTCATTGGCGGGCGCGGCCAGAGGGATAAGCTTGGATCGGGAGCGGGCAATGGAAGAGCGTATATCCGATGGCACATGACCCTCGAAACACGGAGAAGCAGCGCTGCTGCGCGGTCTGCGGCAAGGCGTTCCCGCGCTCGCAACTGCGCTCGGCAGCCCTGATGCGACCGAATCTCTTCGACCTCGTGCAGGGCGAGGTCGAGGGCTGGTCGGCCGACAGCTTTATCTGCGATGCCGACATGGCGCGCTACCGGCGGCGCTATGTCGAAACCCTGCTGGAAGACGAGCGGGGCGAACTGTCCGAACTCGACCAGCGCGTTCTCGACAGTCTGGAGGCCGGCGGCTCGACGGTTCAGGCGATCGCCAGGCCGGCGGTGGAGGCAAGTCCGACATTCGGCGAGAAGGCAGCCGATACGGTGGCGTCATTTGGCGGCTCCTGGACCTTCATCCTCTCGTTCGGTGTCTTTCTCGCCCTGTGGATCATGACCAATATCTGGCTGTTGCGCGCCGCGGCCTTCGATCCCTATCCCTTCATCCTGCTCAACCTGCTTTTATCCTGTATCGCCGCCCTTCAGGCGCCGGTGATCATGATGAGCCAGCGGCGGCAGGAGCAGAAGGATCGGCAGCGCGCCGAGAATGACTACATGATCAATCTGCGGGCCGAACTGGAGATCCGCAACCTGCACGAAAAGATCGACCACCAGATGGCCCATCAATGGGAACGCCTGGCCGAGTTGCAGCAGATCCAGATCGACCTTCTGGAACGGCGGGAGCGCTGAACCTCGACGAATGGGGGTGCGCAAGCGCGGTGCCATGGTTTGGCGCGGCACTGTGACAGCGCCATGAAACTTCGCCCATCCCCCTTGTTTTCAAGGCTTGGGGCGGTTAGATACCGCCCACTTTCCCATAAGACAAAGGACGATAGACATGGCGATTGAACGCACCTTTTCGATGATCAAGCCGGACGCCACCAAGCGCAACCTGACGGGCGCCATCACCAAGATGTTTGAAGATGCCGGCCTGCGCGTCGTTGCCTCCAAGCGCGTCTGGATGAGCACCCGCCAGGCAGAAGGCTTCTACGCCGTCCACAAGGAACGCCCCTTCTTCGGCGAACTGGTTGAAGGCATGACCTCCGGCCCGACCATCGTCCAGGTCCTGGAAGGCGAGAACGCCATCCTCAAGAACCGCGAAATCATGGGCGCCACCAACCCGGCCAATGCCGACGAAGGCACGATCCGCAAGACCCACGCTTTGTCGATCGGCGAAAATTCGGTCCACGGTTCGGATGCTCCGGAAACCGCTGCCGAGGAAATCAAGTACTGGTTCGCCGACACCGAAATCGTCGGCTGAATCCAGCCCCGAGGCATCCGCCTCATCTGCTTGACGAAACGATCCAAAACCGGGGCCGCAGGGCTCCGGTTTTTTTCATCCGCGGCAGTCCGGTTCGGGCGAAAAATCGGTGCTGCCATCGGCTTTGAAGACCTCCGGGTTCTTGGTGTAGACCGCGCCCAGCACCAGCGGATTGGCCGGCAGGATGCTCTGGTCCTCGCTCGATGTGACGGTTGTCTGCAAGGCCTGGATCAGCTTGCCCTTGGCATCTCTGACGCGGATGTCGACCGTATACGGCCGGCCCTTGACGACGCAATGCAGCGCAGGGCTCTCCAGCACCACGTTGTGTTCCGAGGCAAAGATCTTGTCGCGTGTCACCAGAGGCGCGCCGCCGGCCGGGTTTTCAAAGCGCGTTTCCACCATGCTACCTTCCGGCAAATCGCCCTGGCGCCGGAGCGTCACCAGATAGCTGGCCTTGGCGACACGGTAGTTGAAGACCACCAGCCGGCCCGCCACGGCAAGGGGGGCTTGCCTGTCCTCTCTCTGGCAACCTGCCAGCAGTAGAGCTGCGCAAACCGCCCATACCGCCATCGAAATGCCTGCACCCGACCGCACCGTCATGGATCGGTCTCCTCTCGCTTTCGGTGATAATGCCGGCTGGCTTTGACGCGGTTGCCGCAGACCGCCATGTCGCACCACATCCGGCTCCTGTTCTTGCTGCGGTCGAGAAACAGCCAGCCGCAATTGGCACAGATCTTCATGCGCTCTGGCCCTGGCTCGCCGATCAGCCGGAGGGCCGACAGGGCCGTTGCAGTCTCAAGCGCGGCCGGGCCGCCGCCGTGGCGCAGATTGTCGGCGATCGCCTCCAGAAGGCTTGCCAGATCGTCCTTGGTGTCCTGCGCGAGCGTGCGCTTGCGGAAATAGGCATCGATCGCCTCGCGCAGCTGACGAAACCGAGTGCCATTCTGGGCGTGCAGCGTCGCTACCTGCACCGCCAGGTCCCGCTCCGCGCAAAGCTCCCGAACTGCGGGCACGAAAGCCTCCAGCTTGTCCGGATCGTCAAATCGGTCGCGGCGCTGCTGGGGATCCATGCGCAGGATGATCGTGTTGGCGACATCGAGCGCCAGTACGCCGCCGGAAAAGCGGTGAGGGGTCCAGGTGAAGGTCATGGCGAAATTATAACTGGTAAAATCAATTTTGATAGTTATGAATTTCCGCGGAGATATTTTATGGTCTATCTGCTGCAGCAACTCGCCAATTCCCTGCCGCTGGCCGCGCTCTATGCCGCGCTGGCGTTTGGCTACGCGCTGATTTTCGGCATGACGCGCCGCGCCGACATCACCTATGGCGCGCTGTTTGCCTTTTCCGGACAGATCTATGTGCTGTTTGCCGAATTCGCCTGGAACGACCTCTATCTCGTCCTGCCGGCGGCCCTGGCGCTCGGCGCCGTGGCGGCGGAACTCTATGCGCTGGCGGCCGGCGCCCTGATCGGCCGCCACGTCATGCGCCCGCTCTATCGGCACTCGCCCAATATCGTCGTCGTCGCGTCGCTGGCCGTGCTGATCATCCTGTCGGAAAGCGCCCGGCTGGCCGCCGACAGCCGTGTCCTCTGGCTGCCGCCCTTCCTGAATGCGCCGGTGGTGTTGCTGGAGGATGGCGGGTTTCGGGTGACGCTGACGGTCATCCAGCTGGTCAACACGGCGTTGATGGCAGCGATCGTGATCATCGGCCATGGCATCCTGCGCCACGGCCGGATCGGCCGCCTGTGGCGGGCCGTGTGCGACGATGCAAGAGCCGCCGAGATATGCGGCGTCGACTCCGGCTTTGCCTTTGTCGCCGCCTACCTGACAGCAGCCATGATCGCCGCCGTCTGCGGCATCCTCTCGACCTCCTATTACGGCACTATGGATTTCAGCGCCGGTCTGGTCTTCGGGCTGAAGGTGGTGCTGATCGCCGCCGCCGGCGGCACGTCCTCGCCGACCCGGTCAGCGCTGGGCGCGGCCGTCGTCGGCCTGGCGGAAACCCTGTGGAGCGGTTTCGGACCGACGATGCTGCGCGACCTGGTGATCGTATCGGGCCTGGTGGCGGTCCTCGTCCTCTCCCGCCGCGAGCGGGTCATCCCGTAAAAGGCGAGCCGGATTGAGGAAGTTCTATCGTGTGATTATCCGGCAGGAGAGGGCGTGCCAATGCGGCGGTCGACCTAAAGCAGCCAGACGTAACTTATCGCATCGTGCGGAACACCGTGACAAGACGAACTAAGAACCCGATGGCGAAGAGCCCCCATAGCGCCAAGACCAGATACGATGTGGCGGTCGCGCCAGTACACTCACTCTCATTAAGTTGGCAGCTTTGAGCTACGCCCTGTCGAAGGTATAATATCGCGATCGACAACGAAAGAATGGCGAGTAACAAAGAAACCCCAGCCCACACACCTCGGCGTATTATCAACGCCGATATGAAAATAGCGATACAAGGCGGTATAGTCACATACGCTAAGGAGATCATGTCTCGCCTCGATGGCTTGGGACGGAATGGCGTAACACAGGCGGGTTATTAGATTTGCTCGCAACGTCCTGCTTCTGGCGCAGCGTTCCCTACCGTCAAAATCGAGGTCGCCGTCAGCGCCAGCGGTCGCGCGCCCGGTCATCGGCGTCGCGTGCGGCAACCCAGTCGCCCGTTAATCCGTCCTTGCCGTGTTCCTTCTTCCAGAACGGGGCGGAGGTCTTGAGGAAGTCCATCATCAGATTGGCGCCGTCGAAGGCGGCCTGGCGGTGGCTGGCCGCGGCAATCACCAGAACGATGTTCTGGCCGGGGGCGATCCGGCCGTAGCGATGGATGGCGGTCAGCGCCGAGAGGTGGAAGCGTTCGATCGCCGTCTCGCCGATGCGCCGCATCTCCGCTTCTGCCATACCGGGATAATGCTCAAGCTCCAGCGCCGACAAGCTGCCGCCTTCGTCGCGGCAGAGCCCCACGAAGGAAACGAGGGCTCCGATATCGCTCCGCCCGGCGCTGATGGCCCGGTTTTCCGCCGTCAGGTCGAAATCCTCGGCCTGGACACGGATTAAGGGGGAGGGACGGGGCGCTGCCATGGCGCTAGCCGCCCGTCATCGGCGGAAACAGGCCGATCTCGCGGGCGCCGGTGATCGACTCGTCATGCTCGACATGTTCCTGGTTGATCGCCACCCGGATCGCCTCGGGAAACTGCAGGGCAGATTCGTATTCGTCACCCAGGCCACGCAGGTGTTCAATGAGATCGGCAACGGTTATGACGCTCGCCGGCAGGTCGAGGTCTTCTTCGCCCTTGCCGATCCGTTCGCGCACCCAGGCGAAATAGACGAGCTTGACCATCATTCCGCGTCCACGATGTGTTTTGCACCGGCGCGGAAATAGTCGTAGCCGGTATAGATGGTCAGGATCGCGGCAACCCAGAGCAGGGCAATGCCGAGTTCCGTGGTATAGGGCAGGAACTTGTCACCGGCCGGACCGGCCAGCAGAAAGGCGATGGCCACCATCTGCAGCGTCGTCTTCCATTTGGCGATGCGCGTCACCGGTACGCTGACCTTCAGCGCCGCCAAATATTCGCGCAGCCCAGAGACCAGGATTTCGCGGCACAGGATGGTGATGGCGGCCCACAGCGACCAGCCGGCAATCGTGCCGTCGGCGGCCATCAGCAGCAGCACGGAAGCGACCAGCAGCTTGTCGGCGATCGGATCGAGCATCCGGCCGATATTGGAGGTCTGGTTCCAGATGCGCGCCAGATAGCCGTCGAGAAAATCGGTGAACGAGGCGATGACGAACAGCGTCAGAGCGGTCCAGCGGGCAAAGTCCGAGCTGGCCAGCTGTCCCTCGACGAAGAAGCACAGGACGATGAACGGCACGGCCAGAATGCGGCCATACGTCAGAAGATTGGGAATATTATAGGTCCGCGAAGCCATGGTGTCCTGTCTTTTGCACGATTTCGGTCGTAGATGACGGTTTTCGACCCCGACCGTCAACACCCCTCTGTCTGAATGTTTGACGACAGGTGGCGGCACCGTTCATGATTCTACACCTCAATCCGCGGCTTTTTCATGGAAATGATTGTAGACCAGCCGGGCTACCGTCTCCGAAATGCCGTCGACGGCGGTCAGGTCGTTAAGGCCCGCCCGCGACACCGCCTTGGCGGTGCCGAAATGCTGCAGCAGCGCCCGCTTGCGCGTCGGGCCGATGCCGGCGATCTCGTCGAGCGGATTGCTGATCATTTCCTTCTTGCGCCGCGCCCGGTGCGAGCCGATCGCAAAACGATGCGCCTCGTCGCGCAGGCGCTGCACGAAATAGAGCACGGGATCGCGCGGCGCCAGGGTGAAATCCGGCTTGCCGACTGCAAAGAAGCGCTCGCGGCCGGCGTCGCGGTCGACACCCTTGGCGACGCCGATGGCGATCACGCTGTCGGTAATGCCGAGCTCGTCGAGAATGGCCCGCACCGCCGTCATCTGCCCCTGGCCGCCATCGATCAGGATCACGTCGGGCCAGGCGGGGAAGGATGTGTCGGCCGTTTCATCCGCCGGCGGCTGGCTGCGGTCCGGCTTGCCCTCTTCCTTCAAAAGCCGCGAGAAGCGCCGCGTCATCACCTCGCGCATCATGCCGAAATCGTCGCCCGGCGTGATGTCGGTCGATTTGATGTTGAACTTGCGATACTGGCCTTTGACGAAGCCTTCAGGCCCCGCCACCACCATGCCGCCCACCGCATTGGTGCCCATGATATGGGAGTTGTCGTAGATCTCGATGCGGCGCGGCACATAAGGCAGCGCAAAAGTCTCGGCAAAGCCCTGCAGCAGGCGCGATTGCGAGGCGGTGTCGGCCAGCTTGCGGCCATGCGCCTCGCGGGCATTGGCGGTGACATGGTCGACCACGTCCTTCTTGTCGCCGCGCTGCGGCACCTGCACGCTCACCCGGTAACCGGCCCGCTCCGACAGGGCGGCGGCCAGAAGGTCCTGTTCCTCGATGGTCTCGGACAGCAGCACCTGCCGGGGACAGGGTTTGTCGTCGTAGAACTGCGCCAGGAAGGCGCTGAGCACCTCGGCGCTGGACATCTGCGGATCGGCCTTCGGGAAATAGGCGCGGTTGCCCCAGTTCTGGCCGGTGCGGAAGAAGAACACCTGGATGCAGGTTAGCCCACCCTCGTGATGGATGGCGAAGATATCGGCCTCCTCGATGCTGGCCGGGTTGATGCCCTGGTGGCTCTGCACATGGCTAAGCGCTGCCAGCCGGTCGCGATAGACGGCGGCGCGCTCGAAATCGAGATCCTGCGACGCCTCGTTCATCGCCGCGGCGATCGAGGATTTGACGTTCTGGCTCTTGCCGGACAGGAAGTCCTTGGCCTCGCTGACCAGCTCGGCATAACCGGCCTCGCTGACTTCGCCGGTGCACGGGCCCGAACAGCGCTTGATCTGGTAGAGCAGGCAGGGGCGGGTGCGGGTCTCGAAGACGCTGTCGGTGCAGGTGCGCAGCAGGAAGGCGCGCTGCAGCGAATTGATGGTGCGCCCGACGGCGCTGGCCGAGGCGAAGGGGCCGAAATAATCGCCCTTCTTGCCCCGCGCGCCGCGGTGTTTGTAGATCGCCGGTGCCTTGCTGTCGCCGGTGATCAGAATATAGGGAAAGCTCTTGTCGTCGCGCAAAAGCACGTTGAAGCGCGGCCGCAACCGCTTGATCAGATTGGCTTCAAGCAGCAGCGCCTCAACCTCGGTGCGGGTCGTGACGAATTCCATATTGGCGGTTTCGCGCACCATGCGCACGATGCGGTTCGAATGGCCGCGCCCTTGCGCATAATTGCTGACGCGCTTCTTCAGGCTGCGGGCCTTGCCGACATAGAGCACGTCGCCATCGGCATTGAACATGCGATAGACGCCGGGACTGTTGGGCAATTGCTTGACGAATTCGCCGATCAGCTCGGCGCCGGTCAGGCCGTTCTCGTTGCGATTGCCTTCCGTCCAGTCGACGGCCAGGATCGGCGCCGCCTCGGCAACGCTGTCGATCGCGATGTCGTCGTCGTCTTCACTGCCGTCATAGAGAACGCCGCCGTCTGGCAGCTTTCCTCCCGTCATTCACGAATCTCCGCTGTGCCCGGTATGTGCCATATATGATGCTGGCCGCCGTCGAGCGCAATCATTTGGCCGGTGATCGAAGGCGTGTCAAAAAGAAAGCGGATGGTGCGGCCGAATTCCCCAAGTTCCGGCCCGCGCTTCAACGGCAGGCTGTCGATCTGCGCCTGGAAATCCTCAGGCGCCTGGCGATCGCTGATCAGCGTCGGGCCGGGACCGATGGCATTGACCCTGATGCGCGGCGCAAAACTCTGCGCCATGGTCTGGGTGGCGGTCCACAGCGCTGCCTTTGACAGGGTATAGGAATAGAAGGTCGGCTTCAGCGCCAGCACGCGCTGGTCGATGATGTTGACGATCAGGCCTTCCCGGTCGGCCGGCACCTGCGCTGCAAAAGCGGCTGCCAGGATGGACGGCGCCCGCAGATGCAGGTCGAAATGGGCGGCAAACACCTCAGCGTCGAATCGCTCGGCGCTGTCCTCCTGAAACACCGAGGCATTGTTGACCAGAAGGCCGATCGGCCCAAGTTCGGCTGCTGCTGCCTCGATCAGCCCTGCGGTTTCGTCAATCTGCCGCAGATCGGCTTTGACCGCGACAGCCCGCCCGCCACGCCGCCGCAGATCGGCGGCAAGTGCCTCGGCCTCGGCGGTCGACTGGTTGGCATGAACGGCCACGGCAAATCCGTGCGCTGCGAGGTCCTCAGCGATGGCTCGCCCAAGTCTTCGTGCGGCTCCGGTGATAAGGGCTGTCTTTTCAATCTTGTTCTGCAAGGGTTTTCCGTCCGGCGATGGATTTGCGATGCTGCGCATATAGAGCACGTTTCTTATTATAGAAGATCGGTCCGCGTATCGTATGGCAGAGAACCAGTCTACGTATGCAGATTGTCTGCAATATTATTCCAAATATAGTTCAGTAACGTCCTGTTTACAATTTGTTATGGTTAATGAATACCCTGTTGCGAATAAGCAACGTCCCACTTTTGCCGTGCGTGTGCCTTAAAGATTTCACATTTCGGCTCTTTCAATTCCTCAATTGGATATCATTTTAACTATCGGAACGGGCAGGGACATCCGTCTGTATGTCCGAGCCGCGATAGATAGACAATCTTACGCTGGCTCGGAAACGAACAAGGAGATAAAGTATGCGTACTCTCGTTATGATTCTGATGGCCTCGTCTGCAGGTCTTTCTTTCGTCACCGCAGCTGGTGCTGCTGATGCCATCGACCAGATCCCGGAAGCTCCGGCGGCAACCGAAACCTATGCCGCTCCGGTTGGTGGCTGGGCTGGTGCCTATGTCGGTGGTGCAGCCACCTACGACAACGGTCGCTTCCGCGGCGACAGCTACAATGCCAATGCCGTCGGCGGTCAGCTGTATGGCGGTTACAACATGCAGAGCGGCAAGATCGTCTACGGTGCTGAAGCCGACATCGGTTACACCGGCCAGGACGGCCGCGCTGCTCGCGGCGTCACCGGCAAGGAAGGCGTCAACGGTTCTATCCGCGGCCGCGTCGGCTACGACCTGAACCCCTTCATGGTCTATGGTACGGCTGGTGTTGCCGCTGCCAACCACGAGCTGTCCAGCAGCGCTGGCTCGGATGACAAGACGGCTCTGGGCTACACGGTCGGCGCCGGTGTCGAAGCTCTCGTCACCGACAACATCACCGCGCGTGTGGAATATCGCTACAGCGATTACCAGAAGAAGGACTTCGACGTCGGCGGCACCAACTATTCGCGTGGTTTCGACAATCACAGCGTCAAGGTCGGTATGGGCGTCAAGTTCTGATCAGCCTCTGATCGAACCAAAAGGAAAGCCGGGCAATGCCCGGCTTTTTTTGCGTTTTGGAGGGGCTGCAAACGGTCAACCCTGCGGTTTCAGTTCCGCAAAGGCCTCGAACTTTTTGGCGAATCTGTGCGGCCAGGCGGTGAGTTCGGTGCGGCCATCCTCCCACTCGCCCGGAAAGCGCAGCATCAGATAACCGATCATCGCCGCCAGGGCAAAATGTCCGCCGTTGAGCTTTTTGCCTGTTTTCGGCATATGGGCGTTGAGATGATCGAGGCCGCGGATCACCTTGCTCCATTGCCGGTCGATATAGGGCTGGTGGACCTTTTCCGGCGGATGGAAGCGCTTCTCGTAGACGATGGCGACCAGGCAATCGGTAATGCCGTCGCACAGCGCTTCGAACACCTCGGCCTCGGTGCGCTTGGCGTCCTTTGTCGGATACAGCGTCTTGCCGGACACGCGGTTCAGATAGTGCATGATGGCGCGGCTGTCGAAGATCGCCTGTCCCTCGTTGGTGACCACGGTCGGGATCTTGCCGAGCGGATTGGTTTCAATCAGTTCCGTCGGGTCGTCCATGGCAGCAACCTTGATCTCCTCGATATCGACGCCGAGATAGCGGGCCGCCATGCGGACCTTGGAGGAGTAGGGGGAGGCCGGCGAATAGAGCAGTTTCATGATGGATCCTGTGGGGAAGATTAGTCGATGGGCGGAAGGTCTACGGATTTCAACCGGCAGGCATTGCGGTCGACCTCAAGGCAGTCGCGAAAGGTCAGATCCTTGGTCAGGCAGATGCGGATCTCGTCAAGTTTGCCGCCATCACAGGTGACCGCGATGCCGCGCTTGCCCAGATCGGGATTGGCGGCGACGAGAATGCTTTCGATCTGCTCGGTGCCGAGCCTGGTCGAGGATTTTCCGGTCTTCAGGGCGGCCGGGATGTTGATCCGCTCATAGGCCATCCGGGTAACTTGAAAATAATCCTGCTGGCTGAGGCCGGAGCAGGTGCCGTGCTTGCGCCATTCGTGGCCGATCAGGCCCATGCCGGGCATGATGTCGAACAGCGACCGGCCGAGGCTGTCGGGCACCCGTTCCTGTCCGCCACTGCTGCAGAATTCCGGGTAACCGGTTTCGTTCTGCGGCCAGAGGCCATGCACGATCAGCCCGTAATCGGCAGTGCCGCCGCATTGCTGGCGATTGCCGCGGCCTTCCTCCGATCCGCAATAGGTCGGCGACCACGACAGCGACAGCACGTAGAAATCGAATCCCTTGCCGCGGGGAACGGCGGCCGGGCGAGGCGCTGGCGTAGTCTCGCCTGCGATCGGCTTGGTCGGTATCGCGGTGTCGCGTGGCACAGCCATGTTGAGGTGCGTATTCGCTCCCTCCCGCAGTCCATAGACCGCCGCGGCAATGGCAAGTGCTGCAAGCGCGATCAGGCCGCCATAGCGGGGCAGGCCATTCACCGCAGCGATGCGCAGGCCGCGCCGTAGATATGCGAGGGATCAAGACCGCTGGCGCAGAACTCCACGCCGGATCCGAAGCCCGCCTGGGCCATGTTGCTCTCGATCAGATAATAGAGCTGGCGGGACACGCCGTCGCTGGTAACGATTTTAGCGCTGCAATGGCGCCGCTCGACCGAATGGGTCTTGTCGCCGCGCATCAACTGGTCTTGGCGCGGGGTGCCGAAATCGGCAATCGTCAGCCTTGGGGCGAGAAAGGGACCGTGGCTCTCCGCAAACCGGGTCTTGACGGTCCACAGCACCCAGGAATCGGTGCATTTCGGCGTCCAGTCGCCGGCATGGGCCGGTGCGGAGGCGGCAATCATGGTTGCGGCGATCACGACGGCGTTGACAACAGATCTGGCGGACATGGCAGGTTCTTTGAGTCTCCCTGGTTTCGGCGGAGGATGTTGGCAAAGGCCGACGCGGTCAAGGGCGGGCGAGGCGGCAACAGGTCTCAATCTTCGCCGCGCAGCCAGAAGCAGCGATGCGAGGCATAGCGATCCTGGGCCGTGGCCTGTTTCAGCACCGGCAGCATCAGATGCATCTCGTCCTTCAGGGTGAAGGGTGGATTGACGATGATCAGCCCCGAGCCCGACAGGCCGCCCTCGCGGTCGCTGCGCACATTGAGTTCGGCGCACAGCATTTTCGGAATGTCGAGCGCCTTCAGCGCCGCGTGGAATTCGGCCAGCGGCGCGCCCTTCTTGATCGGATACCACAGGCAATAGGTGCCGGTGGCAAAGCGCCGGCAGGCCTTCGCCAGCCCCTCCACCATCCGCTCGTATTCGTTCTCGACCTCGAACGGCGGATCGACCAGCACGATGCCGCGCTTTTCCTTGGGCGGCAGATGGGCGCCGAGCGACAGCCAGCCGTCGAGTTCGGTGATGCGCACCTGGTAATCGCCTTCGAACAGGCGGGCCAGCGTCCGGCAATCCTCGGGATGCAGTTCCATGGCCGACAGGCGGTCCTGCGGGCGAAACAGCATGCGGGCAAGCTTTGGCGAGCCGGGATAGAGCGTGATCGGTCCGTCGGGATTGAGTTCGCGCACGGCGTCCAGATAGGGCGCCAGCAGCGGCGCCACATTGGCCGGCAGGTCGGCTTCCATCAGCTTGCCGATGCCCGTCAGCCATTCGCCGGTTTTCTGCGCCTCGTCGGACGACAGGTCGTAAAGGCCGATGCCGGCATGGGTATCCAGCACCCGGAACGCCTTGTCCTTCTGCTGCATGTAGACCACGAGCCGCGCCAGCACGGCATGCTTCAGCACATCGGCGAAATTGCCCGCGTGGTAGATATGGCGGTAGTTCATGTCGAATTCCGATGGCTGTGATGATTTGTTGGAATGGGGCTTTTGAGCTTTGTCAGCTTGTCCTATACAAAAGCGATGAACATAGCGACACCCATCAAGACGCTGAGCCCCGGTCATACGACCTGTCCGCATGACTGTCCATCCACCTGCGCGCTGGAGGTCGACCTGACCGAGGACGGCCGCATCGGCCGGGTGCGCGGGGCTGCCGACAACAGCTACACGGCCGGCGTGATCTGCGCCAAGGTGGCGCGCTATGCCGAGCGCCTCTATCACCCGGATCGGCTGATGGTGCCTCAGCGTCGCAAGGGCGCCAAGGGATCAGGCGCCTGGCAGGAGATTTCCTGGGACGCGGCGCTCGACGAGATCGCCAATGCCTTTGTCGCCGCCGAGCAGAAGCATGGCACGGAGGCGATCTGGCCCTATTTCTACGCCGGAACCATGGGCCAGGTGCAGCGCGATTCCATCGAACGCCTGCGCCATGCCAAGCGTTATTCCGGCTTCATGGGCACGATCTGCACCAACATGGCCTGGACCGGCTATGTCATGGGCACCGGCATGCTGCGCGGCCCCGACCCGCGCGAAATGGCGAGGACCGATTGCGTGGTCATCTGGGGCACCAATGCGGTCGCCACCCAGGTCAATGTCATGACCCATGCCATCAAGGCCCGCAAGGAGCGCGGCGCCAAGATCGTCGTCATCGACATCTACGACAATCCGACCATGAAACAGGCCGACATGGCGCTGATGCTGAAGCCCGGCACCGATGCGGCGCTGGCCTGCGCGGTCATGCATATCGCCTTTCGCGACGGTTATGCCGATCGCCCCTATATGGCAAAATACGCCGACGATCCGGCCGGCCTCGAAGCGCATCTGGCGACCCGCACGCCGGAATGGGCCGCCGCGATCACCGGTCTGTCGGTCGAGGAGATCGAGGCCTTTGCCCGCCTGGTCGGCACGACGAAAAAGACCTTCTTCCGGCTCGGTTACGGCTTTACCCGCAGCCGCAATGGTGCAGCGTCCATGCATGCCGCCCTGTCGGTCGCAACGGTGCTCGGCTCCTGGCAATATGAAGGCGGCGGCGCCTTTCATTCCAACAGCGATATCTTCCGGCTCAACAAGTCGGAACTGATGGGCACAGGCTATATGGATCCGTCGATCCGCATGCTCGACCAGTCGCAGGTCGGCCGCGTGCTGACCGGCGATGCCGTCGCGCTGCGCCACGGCGGGCCGGTGACGGCCATGCTGATCCAGAACACCAACCCGGTCAATGTCGCGCCCGAGCAGCGGCTGGTGAAGCAGGGTTTCCTGCGCGACGACCTGTTTGTCGCCGTGCACGAGCAATTCATGACCGAGACGGCAGAATTGGCCGATATCGTCCTGCCCGCCACCATGTTCGTCGAGCATGACGATCTCTATCGCGGCGGCGGCCAGAACCATATCCAGCTTGGTCCCAAGCTTGTCGAGCCGCCGGCAACGGTGCGCACCAATCTCTTCGTCATCGAGGAACTGGCCAAGCGCCTCGGCGTCGCGGACTATCCGGGCTTCGGCCTGACCGAGCGCGAGCATATCGACCATATCCTGACAGCCAGCGGCCGCATCGGCTTCGATGCGCTGCTGGAAGACAAATGGATCGATTGCCAGCCGGATTTCGACGAGGCCCATTACCTCAACGGCTTTGCCCATGCCGACGGAAAATTCCACTTCAAGCCGGACTGGGCCGGCGGGCCTGCCCCCAATCGCCCACCGGCCTCGGTCGGCATCCTCGGCCCGGTCGCCGCGTTTCCCGCCTTTCCCGATCAGGTGGATGTCATCGAGCTTGCCGATGCGCAGCACCCGTTCCGGCTGGCAACCTCTCCGGCCCGCAACTTCCTCAACTCGACCTTTGCCGAAACCCGCAGTTCGGTGCAGAAGGAAGGGCGTCCCGAGGTGATGGTCAGCCCCGCCGATGCGCTCGCGCTCGGCGTCGAAAGCGGCGATCTGGTGCGCATGGGCAATGACCGCGGCGAGATCCGCATTCATGCCCGCGTGACCGATGCCGTCAAGCCGGGCGTTCTGGTCGCCGAAGGCCTGTGGCCCAACAAGGCCCATGTCGACGGCGAGGGCATCAATGTGCTGACCGGTGCCGATCCGGTCGCCCCGCATGGCGGTGCCGCCTTCCACGACAACAAGGTCTGGCTGACGAAAGATCCGGCGTGAGCAAGTTCGACAGGACGACCATCAAGATCGTTGCCGACGAGACCTTGTCCAAGGGCTGGAGCCACCTGCGCAAGGTGACGTTCGACTACACCAATGATGCGCAACAGACCCATCGGCTGACCTGGGAAGTGTTCGACCGTGGCGAGGCGGTTGCCATGCTGCTGTTCGATCCGTCCCGGCAGACCGTGGTCATGGTGCGCCAGTTCCGCATTCCGGCCTATGTCAATGGTGATCCGGCCTTTCTGCTGGAAGTGCCGGCCGGTGGCACCGAAGGCGGCGATCCGCTGGCTGCGGCCTGCCGTGAGGTGCTGGAGGAGACCGGCTACCAAATCGATGCGCCGCGCCACCTGTTCAGCGCCTATATGTCGCCGGGTTCGGTGACCGAGAAGGTGCATTTCTATTATGCGGCGGTGAGTGCAGCCCAGAAGGTCGAAACCGGCGGCGGGCTCGAAGACGAGCATGAGGACCTGGAACTGCTGGACATCGATCTGGATGCGGCGCTCGCCATGATCGCAACCGGCGAGATCTGCGACGGCAAGACCATCATGCTGCTGCAATGGGCTTCTCTCAACCGCGCCAGCCTGTCCGGCGCTGAGTAGTCGCGATCGCGGGACTCTGCCTTGCCGCTGGGGCCAGATCGGCTATTACTGCAAACGGTACGCAGAGGGAGGGCTATTGCATATGAGAAAAAACCCCTTCTGGCCTGCCGGCCATCTCCCCCACAAGGGGGGAGAAGGCCCGGGGAAACCGCTCGGTTCTATTCTAGGCGGCGAGTTCGCGGCTGGGTTAAGCCCTCCCCCTTGTGGGGAGGGTTTGGGAGGGGAATCGTTTCATATGCGATAGCCCTGACGCAGAGGAGAGAACGGCATGGCGGATCAGCAGCGCAAATGGGCCTTGGTGACGGGTGCGACCGGCGGTCTCGGCCGCGCCTTTGCGCAAGGGCTTGCCCGCCGCGGCTACAGCCTGGTGCTGAGCGCCCGTCACGCCGACGCGCTTGAGGCTCTGGCCAGTGAGATCAGGTCGACGCATGGCGTGGAGGTGGTGACGCAAGCCATCGATCTGGGCGATCCGGGGGCTGCACAAGCCCTGAAATCCGCCATCGACAGCCGGGGTATCGCCATCGAAACCCTGATCAACAATGCCGGCTTCGCCGTGCATGGCCGCTTTGCCGACCAAACCTTAGACCGGGTCACCGGCATGGTGGACGTCAACATCCGGGCGCTGACGGAGCTCACCCATCTCTATGCCGGTGACATGGCGACGCGCGGCGGTGGGCATATCCTGCTGGTCGCCAGCACCGGCGCCTTCCAGCCGATCCCCAATTATGCGGTCTATGCCGCGTCCAAGGCCTATGTGCTGTCCTTCGGGCGGGCTCTGCATCAGGAATTGCGCCGCCGCAAGGTCGTGGTCACGGTGCTGTGCCCAGGGCCCACCGCGACCGGATTTTTCACCGCCGCCGGCCACCGCATCAACGCTCTTACCGCCGCCGCCATCATGCAGCCGGAACCGGTCGCAGACATCGGCCTCAAGGCCCTTTATGCGGGAAAACGCGATGTCGTGGCGGGGCTGATGAACCGGCTCACCGCGTTCTCGACGCGGTTCATCCCCACAGCGCTGCTGGTGATGGGAGCCGGTTACTTCATGGGCAACCGCATATGATCGGCGGGTTCAGGCCGAAATCAGCGTGGCCAGCGGATCGCTGGCGGATCCGCTGCGGCTGACCGTGCCGTCGGCCGCCATGGCGACCGTGCCGTCCGACAACAACTGCAGTGCCGTCGGATAGATCCGGTGTTCGACGGTCAGGACGCGCGCCGCCAGGCTGTCTGAAGTGTCGCCCGGCAGGACCGGCACGACGGCCTGGGCGATGATCGGCCCTTCGTCCATGCCTTCGGTCACGAAATGCACCGTGCAGCCGGCCACCCGCATGCCGGCCTGAATCGCACGGTCATGGGTATGCAGCCCCGGAAACAGCGGCAGCAGCGACGGATGGATATTGATGATCCGGCCTTGGTAAGCACGGATGAAATCCGCCGAGAGCAGACGCATGTAGCCGGCAAGGCAGATGACATCGGGCTTCAGGTCGGCAAGGGCGGCCAGCACGGCTGCTTCATGCTCGGCCTTGCCGGCATAGGATTTGCGCTCGAAGGCAAACGTCGCAATGCCTTCAGCGGAGGCCTTGGCGAGACCGCCGGCCGAAGCCTTGTCGGAGATCACCGCGACGATCTCAGCCGGAAAATCGGCCGCTTTCGAGGCTTCAAGCAAGGCCATCATGTTCGATCCGCCGCCGGATAGGAAGACGACGACGCGCTTGCGGGTTAGGATCATAGGCCGAGCTTGCCCTTGTAGATCGTGCCGGCAGCGCCGTCTTCGCGCACCACCATGCGGCCGAGGCGGGCGACGGTCTCGCCTTCGGCCTCAAGGGCCGCCGTCACGGCATCAGCGTTTTCAGCCGAGACGACGACGATCATGCCGACGCCGCAGTTGAAGGTCCGCAGCATTTCGTTCTGGGCCACGCCGCCGGTGGCCGCAAGCCAGGAGAACACCGCCGGAACCGTGATGCTGTCGAGATCGATCTCGGCGGCCAGATGTTTGGGCAGGACGCGCGGAATGTTTTCCGGGAAGCCACCGCCGGTGATGTGCGCCAGCGCCTTCAGGGCGCCCGTCTCGCGGATCGCCTTCAACAGCGGCTTCACATAGATGCGGGTTGGCGTCAGCAGGGCCGCACCCAGCGTCGTCTCGCTGGCAAAGGGGGCCGGCGCGTCCCAGTCGAGGCCGGAGAGGGTGACGATCTTGCGCACCAGCGAAAAACCGTTGGAATGCACGCCGGACGAGGCAAGGCCAAGGATCACGTCGCCTTCGGCAATGTCGCCGGCCGGCAGTAATTGCCCGCGTTCGGCAGCCCCGACCGCAAAGCCGGCCAGGTCGTAGTCGCCGCCCTTGTACATGCCGGGCATTTCGGCCGTTTCGCCGCCGATCAGCGCGCAGCCCGCCTCAAGGCAACCGGCCGCGATGCCGCCGACGATCGCAGCCCCCTGGTCGGGATCGAGCTTGCCGGTGGCGAAATAGTCGAGGAAGAACAGCGGTTCGGCGCCCTGCACCACGAGATCGTTGACGCACATGGCGACGAGATCGATGCCGACCGTGTCGTGGATGCCGGCATCGATGGCGATCTTCAGCTTGGTGCCGACGCCGTCATTGGCGGCCACCAGGACCGGATCGGTAAAGCCGGCGGCTTTGAGGTCGAACAGGCCGCCGAAGCCGCCGATCTCACCGTCGGCGCCGGGCCGCCGCGTCGATTTGACGGCAGGCTTGATCTTCTCGACCATCAGGTTGCCGGCGTCGATGTCGACCCCCGCATCGCTATAGGTCAGACCGTTCCTTCCAGACTGGCTCATCCGCGTCACTCCGTGGGCTTTCCGAATATCGGCTGGCAATTGCATGAGAGCGGCCGATATGCAAGCAGGATGGCGGCCGTTTGGCGCTTTTCCGGCGTTTTGTGACGGGTCGTTGCCCTGTCGGCCGGGCGGATTTCCCCATGTCAACCTCCTGAACCTTCTTTCCGCGCGGCCCGGTTTGCTGCTATGGGTGCAGCGCAGCGCCGGTCGAGGGGCTTTGCGACCCAAGGAAGGAAAGAGCGAAAATGGTCCATCATATCAGCGCCTCCGGTTTGCGCCGTCAGCTCCTGTTCTGGGTCGCGGCACTTGCCATCCTGGCCGTTTTCCTGCTGTTGTTCCGCACCATCCTGCTGCCCTTCATCTGCGGCATGGCGCTGGCCTATTTCCTCGATCCCGTCGCCGACCGGCTGGAGCGCATCGGCCTCAGCCGTCTGATGGCAACGGTGGTCATTCTGGTGACCTTCATCGTGGTGTTCGTTCTGGCGCTGATGATCATCATTCCCGTGCTGGTGACCCAATTGAACGAGTTCATCCAGCATATTCCAGGCTATATCACCGACCTGCAGAGCTTCATCTCCACGTCGAATGCCGCCTGGCTGCCGGAATGGCTGAACAGCCAGGTCGGCACCATGAAGGAGAATTTCTCGAAACTTCTGACCGAGGGCGCCGGCTTTGTCGGAACGCTGTTTGCGCAGATCTGGAATTCCGGCAAGGCGCTGGTCGATATCGCCTCCTTGCTCGTGGTGACGCCGGTGGTGGCCTTCTACCTGCTGCTTGACTGGGACCGCATGATCGCCAAGGTCGACAGCTGGATCCCCCGCACCCAGGTCGCGGCGGTGCGCGAAATCGCCGGCGACATGGATCGCACCATTGCCGGTTTCGTGCGCGGCCAAGGCTCGCTCTGCCTGATCCTCGGCATCTATTATGCCGTCGGCCTGTCGCTGATCGGCCTGAATTTCGGCCTGCTGATCGGCTTCTTCACCGGCATGATCAGCTTCATTCCCTATATCGGTTCGACGGTCGGCCTGATCCTCGCCGCCGGCGTGGCGCTGGTGCAGTTCTGGCCGGATTATGTCCACCTGATCATTGTCGTGGCATTCTTCTTCTCCGGCCAGTTCATCGAGGGCAATATCCTGCAGCCCAAGCTGGTCGGCGAAAGCGTCGGCCTGCATCCGGTCTGGCTGATGTTCGCGCTGTTTGCCTTCGGCGCCCTGTTCGGCTTCATCGGCGTTCTCGTCGCCGTTCCGGCCGCGGCCGCCGTCGGCGTTCTTGTCCGTTTTGCCCTGGCGCGGTATCTTGAGAGCGATCTTTATTATGGGCAGGTGACGATCATCGACAATGACGCCCAGCCGCCGCGCATCACCGAGAAATGAATGAGTGACATCAAGAAGCTTGTGGCGGAACGGGAGGCCGGCGAACAATTGCCGCTGGTCTTTGGCCATGCGGCGGCATCGGGCCGCGACGATCTGCTGGTCTCCGACCGGCTGGCCGCAGCCGTTGCCATCATCGACAGCTGGCCGAACTGGCCGTCGCCCGTCGTCATCCTGACGGGACCTGCCGGGTCCGGCAAATCCCATCTGGCGGAAATCTGGCGGCACTTGAGCGGCGCGCGCGACATCCGTCCGGTCGAAGGAGCCGCCGCCGCGCAGGAAGCGGCGCGCGGGCCCGTGCTGTTCGAGGATGCCGATCGCGACGGTTTCGACGAGGTCGAGCTTTTCCACGTCATCAACAGTGTACGGGAAAACGGCCAGAGCCTGCTGATCACGTCGCGCAGCTGGCCGCTGTCCTGGCCGGTCGCCCTGCCGGACCTGCGCTCCCGCCTGAAGGCGGCGACCATGGTCGAAATCGGTGAGCCGGACGAAGATTTGTTGTCCCAGGTGATCGTTAAACTGTTTTCCGATCGCCAGCTTAATATCGATGACAAGATTGCCTTCTATATCGTTCAGCGGATGGAGCGGTCGCTGGCCGCAGCGCAAGACATCGTCGATCGGATCGACCGTCTGGCGCTGTCGCGGCGGACAAAGATCACGCGGTCTGTGGCGGCCGAGGTCTTGAACCGCCTCTATCGGCAGGACGAGCAGGATTGAGTGGCGACCGGATTGAGTGTCACAGTGGCGTCGTCATATTGTTATAATGGGCCGGTGAAGGCTAACGAAGGGCGGAAAAATGGATTCGGTTGCAACTGAGACGAACTCCGACGGCATCGAGGAGAGCAAGGTACAGGACGATCTCCTCTCCAGTCCTGCCCGGTTCATCAATCGGGAGTTTTCCTGGTTGCAGTTCAACCGCCGCGTTCTGGAAGAAACCCTGAACACCGCTCATCCGCTGCTCGAGCGCATCCGCTTCCTGTCGATCTCCGCGGCCAATCTCGACGAGTTCTTCATGGTGCGCGTTGCGGGTCTGGAAGGCCAGGTCCGCCAGAACATCACCGTGCGCAGCCCGGACGGCCTGACGCCGGCCGAGCAGCTCGAAGACATCCTGAAGGAAATCGACAATCTTCAGATGGAACAGCAGGCTTCGCTCGCCGTGCTGCAGCAATATCTCGCTAAGGAAGACATCATGATCGTCCGCCCGGGCGCTCTGTCCCAGGAGGATCGCACCTGGCTGGAGGCCGCCTTCGAGGACTCCATCTTCCCGGTTCTGACGCCGCTGTCGATCGATCCGGCCCATCCGTTCCCGTTCATTCCCAATCTCGGCTTCTCAATGGGCCTGCAGCTGGAAAGCCTGCGCGGCCGCGAGCCGATGACGGCGCTGTTGCGCCTGCCGCCGGCGCTGGATCGCTTCATCCGCCTGCCGGACGACAAGAACACCATCCGCTACATCACCCTTGAAGATGCGGTCGGCATGTTCATCCACCGGCTTTATCCGGGCTACGAGGTCAAGGGCTTCGGCACGTTCCGCATCATCCGTGACAGCGATATCGAAGTCGAGGAAGAGGCCGAGGATCTGGTGCGCTTCTTCGAGACGGCGCTGAAGCGCCGTCGTCGCGGCTCGGTGATCCGCATCGAGACCGACAGCGAAATGCCGGTGGCGCTTCGCCAGTTCGTCGTGCATGAACTGGGGGTGCCCGACAATCGCGTCGCCGTTCTGCCGGGCCTTCTGGCCCTCAACACCATCTCCGAAATCGCCAAGGCGCCGCGCGACGACCTGCGCTTCGAGCCCTATAATGCCCGATTTCCCGAACGGGTGAGAGAGCATGCCGGCGACTGCCTGGCGGCGATCCGCGAAAAGGACATGATCGTCCACCACCCCTACGAGAGCTTCGACGTGGTCGTGCAGTTCCTGCTGCAGGCCGCCCGCGATCCGGACGTGCTGGCCATCAAGCAGACCCTTTACCGCACCTCGAACGACAGCCCGATCGTCCGCGCCCTGATCGATGCGGCGGAAGCGGGCAAATCTGTGACCGCATTGGTCGAGTTGAAGGCCCGTTTCGACGAGGAGGCCAATATCCGCTGGGCGCGCGACCTGGAGCGCGCCGGCGTGCAGGTGGTGTTCGGCTTCATCGAGTTGAAGACCCATGCCAAGATGTCGATGGTGGTGCGCCGCGAAGACGGCAAGCTCAGGACCTATTGCCACCTCGGCACCGGCAATTATCACCCGATCACCGCCAAGATCTATACGGACCTGTCCTTCTTCACCTGCAATCCGAAGATTGCCCATGACATGGCCAATGTCTTCAACTTCATCACCGGCTACGGCGAGCCGGAAGAGGGCATGAAGTTGGCGATCTCGCCCTATACGCTGCGGCCGCGCATCCTCAAGCATATCGAGGAAGAAACCATCAATGCCAAGGCCGGTCGCCCGTCGGCGATCTGGATGAAGATGAACTCGCTGGTCGATCCGGAGATCATCGACGCGCTGTATCGCGCCAGCCAGGCGGGCGTCGAAGTCGATCTGGTCATCCGCGGCATCTGCTGCCTGCGCCCGAAAGTGCCGGGCCTGTCCGATCATATCCGCGTCAAGTCGATCGTCGGACGCTTCCTGGAGCATAGCCGTATCTTCTGCTTCGGCAACGGCCATCGCCTGCCGTCGGAACATGCGCTGGTCTATATCGGCTCGGCCGACATGATGCCGCGCAATCTCGATCGCCGCGTCGAGACGCTGGTACCGCTCATTAACCCGACCGTGCATGAGCAGGTGCTTTCGCAGATTATGCTGGGCAATCTCATTGACAACCAGCAAAGCTACGAGATATTGGCCGACGGAACCTCGCGGCGCATGGAAGTGCGCGCCGGTGAGGAACCGTTCAATGCGCAGCACTATTTCATGACCAATCCCAGTCTTTCGGGACGCGGTGAATCCCTGAAATCGAGCGCGCCGAAACTGATTGCCGGAGTGATTTCCGGCCGGAAAAACTAAGCTGGAATTTTATGACCAGATCTGAAGCTCAGGGGCGTTTGCCTGGCATCGCCCCTGTCTCCGTCATCGATATTGGCTCCAATTCGATCCGTCTTGTCATCTATGAGGGCCTGTCACGGGCGCCGACGGTTCTTTTCAATGAAAAAGTGCTGTGCGGCCTGGGCAAGGGCCTGGCCACCACCGGCCGCATGGACGAGGACGGCGTGCAGCGGGCCCTGGCATCGCTGCGCCGGTTCGGCGCCTTGTCGCGCCAGGCCCAGGCGACCGCGATGTTTGTCCTGGCGACGGCGGCGGCCCGCGAGGCCAGCAACGGTCCGGATTTCATCGCCAAGGCCGAGAGCATTCTCGATCACAAGATCGAGGTGCTGACGGGCGAGGAAGAGGCCTATTATTCGGCGCTCGGCGTCATCAGCGGCTTCCATGAGCCGGACGGCATTGCCGGCGATCTGGGCGGCGGCTCGCTGGAACTGGTCGACATCTCGGGCACCAGCATCAGCCAGGGCATGACCCTGCCGCTCGGCGGCCTGCGCTTGTCTGAGACGGCCGGCGGCTCCCTGCCGAAGGCCAGGGCGCTGGCCCGCAAGCATATCGGTGCCGCGTCCATGCTGGAAAAAGGCGCCGGACGCACCTTCTATGCCGTCGGCGGCACCTGGCGCAACATTGCCAAGCTGCATATGGAAATCGGCAAATATCCGCTGCACATGATGCAGGGCTATGAATTGTCCGTCGAGGAAATTACCCGCTTCCTCGACGAGATCATATCGGGCGCCAATGCCCGCGATCCGGCCTGGGCGACCATTTCCAAGAGCCGCCGCGCCCTGTTGCCCTTCGGTGCCATCGCGCTGCGCGAAGTCGTCGAGGCGATGAAGCCGCGCAGCGTCAGCTTTTCCGCCCAAGGGGTGCGCGAAGGCTATCTCTATTCGCTGTTGTCGGAGGAGGAGCGCACGGTCGATCCCCTGCTGGCTGCTGCCGACGAACTGGCGATCCTTCGGGCAAGGTCGCCGGAACACGCCCGCGAACTGGCCGACTGGACCGGCCGCATGATGCCGTTCTTCGATGCGGCCGAGACCGGCGAGGAGGTGCGCTATCGCCGCGCCGCCTGCCTGCTGGCCGATATCAGCTGGCGCGCCCATCCCGATTATCGCGGCCTGCAGGCGCTCAACGTCATTGCCCATTCGTCCTTTGTCGGCATCACCCATCCCGGCCGCGCCTTCATTGCGCTGACCAATTACTACCGCTTCGAAGGGCTCTATGACGACGGCCGGACAGGACCGCTGGCCGCCATCGCCACCGATCGGCTGCTGGAACGCGCCAAGCTGCTCGGCGGGCTGCTGCGGGTTGTCTACCTGTTCTCGGCCTCCATGCCGGGCATCGTCCACAACCTGACCTTTGCCCGCGCCGCGCGCCCGGATCTCGATCTGGAATTCCTCGTGCCATCCGCCTATCGCGATTTTGCCGGCGAACGGCTCGAGGGCCGGCTGCAGCAACTGTCAAAGTTGACCGGCAAGCGATTGGCGTTCCGGTTCCAGTAGCGTGTCGTTTGCAGGATCGCGTGCCTCCGTTTCGACCGGAAGCTGTCAGCTCTAGACCTTTTCGAGAGCCACGACGTCGAGCGGCTGATCACGTCCCTTCAGCATGTAGGTGCCGAGTGCCTCTGACCTGATCCCGGTGGGCAGGAAGGTGAGGCCGAACAAATCGCTCGACATCAGTACCGGGCGGTTGAGCGACTTGCAGAGGGCCTCAAGCCGCGCGGTGGTGTTCACCACATCGCCGAAATAGGTGATCTTGTGGTGGTCGACGCCAATTTCGGCCGTGACGACACTTCCGCCGTGCAGCGCCGCCCGCAATTGTGGCACAAGCCCGTGTTCTTCCCGCCAGCGGTCCGCATCGGCCTCGAATTGCCCAAGGATGTCGAAGACGCAGGCGACGCTGCGACCGGCATTGTCGCAACGTCCGGAGGTCGCGCTTGATTGCAGCGGCCATGTGATGATGGCGGCATCCCCCACATAGTCGTCGATCGCGCCGCCATGGCGGCTGACAGGCTCGCTGATGCCACCGAAGATCGCACCGATGAACTCCTGCGCCTTGAGGTCACCAAACGTCTCGGCGTAACTCGTCGAGCCGACGACATCGATGAACAGGAAGATTCGATCCTCTTGGAGCGGACGTCGATAGCGGCCGGTCAACAGGCTGAGGAAGACGTCGCGCCCCAACAACTGGCGGATCCGCATGACCGAGATGCCCAGGAAGAACAGGATGAGTGTGTAGGCCAGCGTCTTCGGGGGGATGATCAGCACATTTTTCCACGGAACGGCGATTTGCCCGGTTCCTTTCAGCAGCACCCCAGCCGCAGCAAAGCCCAGGCCGGTCAAAACGAAATAGATCAGGATCGTCGAGAGGAAATAGGTGGGTGTCGGCAGGCGCCTGATGTGGGCATGAAGGCGGCGCAATATGAAACCACGTTCAAAGACGATCAGCGGCATCACGCAGAAATTTGCAAATACCATGGCGACAACATAGCCGTTGCTCATGTTGAAAACGAACATGTAAAGTATGCCACACAGCGAAATCAGGGCGATCATTAATGCCCAGCGCAGTTGCGACGATCTCAAAACATCCAGGATGCCCCTGCGGCATTGGTCAATCATGGCTAGTCACGCGGATATATTGCTTCGGTACGTTGTCCGAACAATAGCGCCTTTGCGAAACCGGGCAAGAGCAGCCGGAACGTCGGCCAGAGGAATGCCCAGGATTGGCATCCGTATCCGGATCATTCCATACATCGAGACGGTGCGGACTGGCTTTGAGTTCTCTCAATGGGGCCCGATCATGCAGAAAGGGGTGCCGGCCACCAGGCCGCCACCCCATCTACAGGTGAGTTATGCTCACTTGGCGGCGAGGAATTCGCCGACTTCGAGCAGCACGAACTCGTTGTCATCTGCCTTGTCGAGCGCCCGGCCGGCCGAGAACGGCAGGTTGTTGTCATTGCCGACGACGATATGGGTCGGGTCGATGACATCGACATTCTCGATGGTGACGAACGGCATGTCGTAGAAACCGTCGCCGCCGCCCTGGCGCTTCTTGTTGTCCGGATCGGCGATCTTCATCAGGTCGATATAGCCGATCTTGCGGGCGGCCTTGCCGACATTCTCGTCGGTCAGCTCGATCTTGTAGATGTGCTTGTGCTTGGCGGGAACCGCAAAGCAGGTCGGCTCCGGCTTCTTCGGATCGGCGCAGGCGTGGTCGGCAGTGCCGGCGCCATTGTCGCGCTCGATGACCAGCGCCGTTGTGGCGTCGATCATGTTGAAGTCGCCGATCGCCTCGCCGCCTTCCGACAGCGGATAGAGCCAGGAGCGACCGGTCCAGGCCTTCGAAGCAACGTCCAGCTCGAGGATGCGCAGCGCCGTCAGGCCGTCGGCCTTTTCGACCGAGCCGTCTTCGAGATAGAGCGGGCCTTCCAGCAGACCATAGAGCTTGGCGCCGTCCTTGGACATGGCGAGACCTTCATAGCCGCCCGAGCGCTTCAGGTTGAAGGCCGGCATTTTGGCCGTCGGATTGGCCGGAACCACCAGGGTGGCATTGTCCGGTGACTTGACGTCGGTCTCGCCGGCCTTCGTGGCGATCACGTCGGTCAGCTTGCCGTCCTTGCTGAACTTCAAGAGGTAAGGGCCGAATTCCTCGCCCACCCAGAAACCGTCGGCCACCGGCTGGATCGATTCGACGTCGAAATCGGCGCCGGTCAGATAGCGCTGTTCAGCACCTTCCATGACGATCGGGAAGGGCGCCTTTTTGTCCGGGTCGGACAGGAATACGGTTTCGATCGGCTCGACCTTGCCATTGTCCCAGTCGAACTTGATGTGATGCAGCATCAGCATGGAGTCGCTGGAATTGGCCTTGGAGCCGAAGCCGTTGTCGGACAGGCTCCAGAACGTGCCGTCGTCCATGGTCTTGATGCCGGAAAAGCCCTGCATGGCCTGGCCGTCGAACGGCATGGAGAGACCGGTGGTGCGAACGCCGTCCTTGCCGGGCACGGTGCCGAGCGCATCGGTGCGCTTGCGGTCGGCCGTGGTGAACTTGCCCGAGGTCTGGAGATGGGCCGGCGCATCGGCCGGAGCCTTGATGATGCTGTTGGCCGGCAGGATCGCATGGGAGACGAGCTTGGCCGGGAAGGCCTTCTCCTCGGCAAGCACAGGGGCAGCGATAAGGAGGCAAAGCGAGACGGAGGCGAAAAGAGCTTGTTTCATAGGGATCACCAACAATGAGGGAAACGGACGCCGCAGCCATAGGCGGTGTCGATGTCCGTCCGATTGCGGCGCCATGAAATTTTGGTGACAGGCGGTTTTATCCCCGGATCAGTTCCTGCCAGCGTCCGGGCGTCATGCCGTAGCTCTTCTTGAAATGCCGGGTGAAATGGCTCTGGTCGGCAAAGCCCGCTCCTATTGCGGCGTCGGCCAGCGGCGCGCCGGACAGCAGGGCGCGGCGGGCGCTCTCCAGCCGCCGCATGACTAGATAGCGATGCGGACTGGTGCCCGTCAGACGCCGGAATTGGCGCGCCAGCGCATAGCGGTCGAGCCCCGTCAGCGTTTCGAGGTCCTGCGAGGTGACGGTCTGCTCGCAGTGGTCCCGCAGATAGGCCGCCGCCCGGTCGACCGCGGTTCTGGCCGATGCTTCCGACCGCTGCGCCGGCAGTCCCGCATGGCGCTGCAGGCCGGCGGCGATGCGGGACAGCACGTCGTCGAAGGCCAGCGCATCGGGGTTCGCGTCGATATCCTCCAGCGCCTCACTGAGCGCCCGGGCAAGATCAGGATCGCTGAACACCGGCGTGGCGACGAAGGGCAGGCTGAGATCCGTCTCGCCACCCGCCTGGCGGATCAGTTCGGGCGCGACATAGAGCATGCGGTAGCGAAGGCCGTCTTCGGTGCCGGCCGCCCCGTCATGCAGTTCGTCGGGATGCAGCACGATGATTTGGCCCGGCTGGCTGAACCGGCTTTCGCCGCGATAATGGAAGGTCTGCACGCCCTGCAGCGTCAGCCCCAGCGCATAGGTGTCGTGGCGGTGCGGCGCAAAGCCGTTGCCGCGGAACGAGGCCTCGATCCGCTCGATGCCGAGCGCCGTCGGGCCGGTGCGGATGCCGTCGGCAAGGACCCTGCACGAACGTTCAAGACCGTCCTGTGCCGGGCCTGCTACCTCGGGCGACATCGCCAGGCGGCCCTGGTGACCCTGACTGGAGTAAGACATGTTCGATACCAAATTCGTCATCGTGCTGCGCGACGATCTCGCGCAATGGCAGAAGCTCAACGTTACCGCCTTTCTGACCAGCGGCATAGTCGCAGCCACGCCGTCGATCATCGGCGAGGCCTATCGCGATGCGAGCGGCAATCTCTACAATCCGCTGAGCATCCAGCCGATCGTCGTGCTGGGTGCCGATCAGGAAACCCTGCGCACCATCCACTGGCGCGCGCTGGAGCGTCAGGTCACCACATCGCTCTATATCGAGGAGATGTTTGCCACCGGCCACGATGCCGCCAACCGGGCCGTCTTTGCCGAATATGGACCGGACACTGCCAAAGTGGTCGGCATAGCATTGCGCACCGACAAGAAGGCCGCCGACAAGATCACCAAGGGCGCCAAGCTGCACGGATGAAGTCGATACCAAGCTCGATCGCGATCGGGGCGAGGATCACCAGGGCGCCGATGGGCGTGGAAAAGCCAAGGAGAAAGAACATGGCGACGCTGACCAGGAGATAGGCGCTCCAGGCGATGCGCTGCGATGTGCGCAACCCGGCCACGCCGACGGCCAGATTGGCCAGGGCAAAGAAGATCACCAGGACGTTGGCCGCATTCGCTCCGACAAGATCAGAGTTGAAAATGCCGATGACCGCGCGTGACAGGACCGCAATGATGAGGGCGAAGGCCATCAGCCTTTTCGATGGAATCACATCCAGCATTCAGGCCTCCCGCGCCAGAACGGCCAAACTCGCCAGCCAATGTACTCCCCAGCCTCTTGGTCGGCCGTAAGCATTTCGCCGAAAAGGGCATGGATGGTGAATTTTCCCGATATCTCTTCAGTCCGCTCACGGCTCATCGGGCAGTCCCCGCTCAGTCCTGTGACAGCTGGAGCAGGTCGCCCCAGTCGGCGCGGCGTGCCTGGCGGAAGGCCTCGCCGTCGCGACGGCTGATCACGGTCTCCTGTGCCGTGCCGTCGCCCAGACAGAGCTTCAGCCGGCCGACACCGCCCGACATGCGCGGCGGCGACAGGACGCGGGCGCCCGACCGCGTGATCGGCAGCCTTGTGGCGGCGACAAAGATGTATTTCTCGTCTTCCCACGGCACATCGGCCTGCTTGACCTGGCGGTGGATGCGCGAGCGCGCCACCCGGCGGGAAAAATGGCACCAGTCCGGCGAGACGATCGGGCAGGCGTCCTGGTGCGGGCAGGGGGCGATCAGAGAGGCGCCGGCCTCAAGCAGCGTCTGGCGGGCGGTGAGGATGCGCTTCCAGCCGGCCGGCGTGCCGGGCTCGATGATGACGATCGTGTCCGTGGTCAGCTCGAACAGCTTTCGCGTGACGTCTGCAATGCGGTTTTCGGCCAGCTCGTCCAGCACATAGGCAAGCGTCACCAGATCCGCCTTGTCCATCTGCGGCAGATCGCCAAGCACATCGCCGGCCCGCCAGTCGCAGGCGATCGTCAGCGCCGCTGACAGCGTCTCTCCGACCTTGCGGATGGCGGGGCTTGCCTCCAGCATCGTCGCCGATTGCAGGCCGGGCCAACAGTCGACGGCCGCCCACAGCGCCGTGCCGGGTCCGGCGCCGACATCGATCTGGCGTTTCGGCGCAAACGTGTCATGCACCTCCGCCACCGCCTCCAGCGCGGCGCGCGCCGCGGCAAAGGTGGCGGGCAGGCGGGCGGCGAGATAGGCCTTGGCGGCAAGCTCGTCGCTCAAGTGCAGCTGCCCGTCGCGCACCTCGCGGCGATAGCGGTTGGACAAGCGCTCGGCAGCCTTCATCAAGGGGTCGAGAGGCTGGTGTTCGAGCAGGCGCTCGACGGCGCTCTTCAGGGCGGCTGGCAATTCCACGGGGGCGGTATCCGGTCAGTCGGTGCGTTGATGGAGGATTAGAGCAAGCGCGTCACTTTGACGAGACGCAAAGTCGTACGCGGCCACTCTAGCGCCGCGCTTGCCATTCCGGCCGGAGGATCGACATCATCACGCTGTCCAGCCGCTCACCGTCCGGCGCGAGGATCGCCTCGCGCTTGATGCCTTCCTCGACAAAGCCGAGTTTGCCATAGACGTGTTGGGCGCGGGCATTGTTGGCGATCACGTTGAGCCACAGCCGATGGGTCGGGGTCTGCTGGAACACCCAATCCATGCAGAGCTGCACCATACGGCTGCCGTTGCCCTTGCCGGTGCCGCGAACGGCCAGCCGCTTGATGAACAGATTGCCGGACGGATCGTCGAAATCGCGCAGGAAGACGAAACCGAAATCACCGTCCTCGCCATCCACGCCGATCAGATAGGCGCAGGTCGGATCGGCAAAATGCGCGCTATGCTGCTCCTCCGAAAACCGGCCGATGAACTGCTCGTAGCCCGGCTGGCGCTCGACATCCATGATGAAGCCGATGTCATCGGCGGTGGCGCGGCGCAGATGGATGTCGGCCATGGCTCAGAGCTCCACGGCCTCGACCTTCTTGCCGACGAAGCGCAAGGCTACATGGCCGTCGATCAGCTTCAGGGCGGCATCGCCGAACAGCTCGCGCCGCCAGCCCTGCATGGCCGGCACGTCGGCAGCCTCGCCATCGGCGGCGATCTTGTCGAGATCCTCGCTATTGGCGATCATCTTGGCGGCGACGCCATGCTTTTCGGAGGTCAGCCGCAGCAGAACCTTGAGCAGTTCGACGGCAGCCGCCGCACCCTCGGGCGCATGGCTATGACGATGGGCCTGCGGCCATTCCGATTTCGGCAGGGCGAGTGCGGCGTTGACGGCGTCGGTGATCGCCGTGCCCGACGAGGAGCGTTCCCAGCCTTTCGGTACGGTGCGAAGCCGGCCGAGCGCTTCGGAATCCTTCGGCTGCTGCTGGGCGATCTCGTAGATCGCATCGTCTTTGAGAACCCGCGAGCGCGGCACGTTGCGGCTCCGGGCCTCCCGTTCGCGCCAGGCGGTGACCGAGCGCATCACGGCCAGTTCCTGCGGCTTTTTCAGCCGCATCTTCAGCCGCTGCCAAGCGTCGTCCGGATGCAGGTCGTAGGTCTCGCGCGATTCCAGAACCGCCATTTCTTCCGTCAGCCAGCCGGCGCGGCCCTCGCGCTCCAGCTCGGCCTTCAGCTTCAGATAGACGTCGCGCAGATGGGTGACATCGGCCAGCGCATAGTCGAGCTGCTTTTCCGAGAGCGGCCGGCGGCTCCAGTCGGTAAAGCGCGACGACTTGTCGAGCGCCACGCCTTTGACCTTCTGCACCAGCTGGTCATAGGACACGCTGTCGCCGAAGCCGCAGACCATGGCGGCCACCTGCGTATCGAAGATCGGATGCGGCAGCAGATTGCCGAGATGGAAGACGATTTCGATGTCCTGACGGGCCGCGTGGAACACCTTGACCACATTGGTATCGGCCATCAGCGCGAAGAACGGCGCAAGATCGATGCCCTTGGCGAGCGGATCGACGATCACCTCGAGATCGGGGCTTGCCATCTGGATCAGGCAGAGTTCCGGCCAGAACGTGGTTTCGCGCAGAAACTCGGTATCGATCGTTACGAATTCCGATTGGGCGAGTTGGCGGCAAGCCTCCTCAAGCGCAGCAGTGGTTTCAATCATTTCAGCTCGGTCATCGAAAATTGCGTTGTCAATCTTCCTTCCCCTTTAGGCCGGGGATGTCAAGGCGAACGGCCGCTTGCGGCGCCGTTCAGCGGCCGGGTCAACCGTTATTTCGTGAGCGCCACGCCGCGCATCGCCGCGATGTTCTGGCGGTGCACGGCCTCATAGGGTTCGAAATAGCCGATCCGCCCCGCCGCCACATCCGCCGCCACGAATTGCGCCAGCGTCTGGCTGTCGAGACCGGGGTGGGAGACATCGTCCATCAACCGCTTCAGATAATCGCGATTGGCCTCGATCAGGGTGGTCCCGTAGCCGCCTGCCTTGATGACCTCCGGATCGCCGTGATTGGGCAGGATGCGGCGGATCGGCAGGGTGAGCAGGCGGTCCAGCTCGCGGATATGGGTCGCCGTATGTTCCGGCTCTGAGATATAGGTGACGGTATCCTCCACCGTGTCGCCGGCCAGCAACAGGCCTTCCTCCGGCAGCCAGAGAACGGTGCCGTCGGCGCTGTGAATGTCGAATTGCAGCAGTTCGACGGTGCGGGACCCGAGCGTCAGGACAAGCCTGTCGCGAAAAAGCCGGTTGGGCATGACCAGCGGCGTGATTGGCGGCTCGCCCGTCTCCAGCTTGGCGCGGTTGGCTTCAAGCGTCTCGGCGGTCAGTTGATTGGCAATGATCTCGCAATCGGCAAAGACTTCGTTGCCGGCCACATGATCGGTGTGCCAATGGCTGAGCACGACGCGGATATTCGTGACCCCGAGGCTCTCCAGATGGCGGCGGATGGCGCGGGCATGATCGAGCGAGATATGGGTGTCGTAGACGATCGCCTCTGAACCCTCGACGATCGCATAGGTCGCCACACCCAGCGCATAGGCGCCGTCGTCCAGCCAGTTGTCGTCCGGGGAATGCAGCCGCTTGCCGGCAATCCGTCCGTCGTAATAGGCAAAGACGCCGGGAGCAGGCGTGAGAATGGAGAGGGTCGCGGAAAGGTCGGGCACGGCGGACGTCCTTGGTCATGAAAGGTTCAGCCGCGAAAGACGCGGCATCCGAGGCCGTCTGTCAAGGCCACCGCAAAGCCGGTATCACACGACGCGAAGATAGCTGGTCATGCCGGTCTTCTGGTGCTCGATGACGTGGCAGTGAAACACCCAGTCGCCGGGATTGTCGGCCACCACCGCCAACTGCACCTTCTCGTCCGGCAGGATGAGATAGGTGTCGGAGATCAGCGGCAGCACCGGCCGGGTCGAGGACGACAGCACATGAAAATTCATGCCGTGCAGATGGATCGGATGGGCGTGCGGCGTGACGTTTTCGAGGTTGAAGATAGTGGTCTGGCCGAGTTTCAACTCGGCAAGCGGCGCCATCGGGTCGGCGCTGTCGCCCGGCCACGGCACCTTGTTGATCGCCCAGAAGGAATAGCCAAGCGTGCCGCAGATCGAATCGCGCGCCGCATTCTCGGCCGTGGCACTGAGCAGCAGCGGGATCTGCTGGGCGTTCGACAGATCAGGCGCCGGGGCCGGATTGGGCTCAAGCGCCGGCACGTCGCCGAGATCGCGCTTCAGGGAAGGGCCGACCGCACGGAACGAAGCAACGGACTTGGGCGCGCTCGGCCTGACATCGCTGAGCGTGACGATCTGGCCTTCGCTGTCGGGCATGCGGATTATGAGGTCGAGCCGCTGGCCGGGGGCGACGATGGCCATCTCAAGCGGCATGGGCGAGGGCAACGGCTGGCCGTCCAGGGCGACGATCAGCGCCTCCGCGCCGTCGAGCGTCAGATTGTAGAGGCGCGTCACGTCGGTCGCTGCAATGCGCAGCCGCACGAGACCGCCGGCCGGCAGGTCCTGCTGCGGCTCGACCTGCCAGTTGGCGGTCCGCACCGTGCCGAACGTACCGGTTTTGGCCGCATCGCGCGGCTTGAACTGTTCGATGAACTGGCTGTTGCCGCCGAGCCGCCAGTCGCGCAGATTGAGCGCGATCTCGGCGTCGAACGCGGGATCGTTGGGATCCTCGACGATCAACAGGCCGGTCAGCCCGCGGCCCATCTGCTCCAGCGTGTTGCAATGGGGGTGATACCAGAAGGTGCCGGCATCCGGCGGCGTGAAGCCATAGTCAAAACTGTCGCCGGTATAGATATAGGGCTGCGTCAGGAACGGCACGCCGTCCATGCCATTGGGGATGCGCAGGCCATGCCAATGCACCGTGGTCGGCTCGTCGAGGCGATTGGTGAATGTGAGCGCAAAGGCCTCGCCGCGCGTCATGCGCAGGGTCGGCGGCATGGCGCCGTCGATGCCGCCCGGCTGGCGATAGGTCATCATGCCCCGGGTCGGCGCCTTGCCGTCGATCAGCGCGTCGGTGACCGCTGCTTCCAGAAGATAAGGATCGCTCGCGGCAAAGGCGCCGGACACCTTGCCGGCAAGGCCTAGGCCCAGGCCATAGGCACCGGCTAGGGCAGACCCTTTCAGCAGGGTGCGGCGCGACAGGGGCAGCATGGCTCTCTCCGGGGTCAGTCGATCTGTCTGTCATTTTAAAGTTGAGTTTCGAAATCAGCAATCAGGAAACGACGGCCATCTTGCCGCAGTCCAGCCGCATCATGTCCAGCCGGATCATGCCCGGTCGGTCTTATCCTTGGCTGGCTCGGCGGGCGGCGCGCCGGCCAGCTTGCTGAAGAAGGTCGAGGTGCGCAGCAGATTGCGAAAGCCCATGCGGCGCTCCGTCGTCGGCACGCCTTCGCGCACCGTCATGCGCTGCACCGTATAGATGAGGAAACAGGCCAGCACCGCGGCGGTATAGTAAAACAGGGCATGCGGTCCGAACAGGTCGATCATGAACGAGGCAAACAGCGGCCCGATGACGGCGCCCAGCGACCAGAAGAACAGCGTGCCGGCCGAGACCAGCGCATGCTGGCCGGGGGCGGCGTGGTCGTTGGCATGGGCCGAACAGAGCGAATAGAGCGGCATGGCAAAGGCGCCAAACAGGAAGATGCCGACATAATTGAGCCAGGGGCTGCTATCGGCAAACAGGGCGATGAACAGGCTGGCGGCCAGCGACCCGAGCGTCGCCACCAGGATGATCTGTCGGCGGTCGAGCTTGTCGGAATAATGGCCGAGCGGATATTGCAGCACGACGCCGGCAAAGATCCCGACGCTCATGAAGGTGGCGATCGAGGTCACCGACATGCCGATGCCATCGGCATAGATGGGTCCCAGCGAGCGAAAACTCGAATTGGTCAGGCCGACGACCACGCAGCCGATGGTGGCCAGCGGCGAGACGCGCCACAGCGTGCGCACGTCGAACTGCACATGGGCCGGCGCCTCCGGGCTGGAGCGGTCGGCAAAGGAGATCGGCACCAGCGACAGGGTCAGCGCCATGGAGATGATGGCAAACAGCTGAAAACCGTCGAGGCCGACGGCCGGGATCATGTATTGCGCCAGCGTCACGGCGCCAAGATCGACGAAGCGGTAGACCGACAGGGTGCGGGCCCTGGTGTCATTGGTGACGCGGGCATTCAGCCAGCTTTCCACCACCGCAAACAGGCCGGCGAAGCAAACGCCCTGGATCAGCCGCATCAGGAACCAGCTGGTCGGGTCGATGAACAGCACCATGCAGATCGAGCCGGCCGAGGCGATCGCCGCCAGCGCCGAGAAGGCACGGATATGGCCGATCGAACGGATGATCCGCGTCACGTAGATGCAGCCGATGGCAAAGCCGATATTGTAGCCGGTGCCGATCACGCCGATCATCGATGGCGAAAACCCTTCCTGGAGGGCGCGCAGCGATATGAAGGTGCCCTGCAACCCGTTGCCGCCAATCAGGATGCCGGCGGTGATCAGGAGGGGAATAAGCGAGCGGATCGGGGACATGAGGATGCTTTGCACAAGATCGCCGGACCAAAGCGGCATGCTGAACCTATAGACAGATTCACGACCGGTTGTCTTGCGGCAAAATCATGGCAGTCCGTCACGGCTATGGGCGTCAGAAAAACGGCCGTCCGCCGACCGCCTGGAGGAACGTCCCGGCCACCACCGCGATGCTCAGTGTGCCCGCCGCCAGCAGTCCGGCGACCACCAGCCGCGGCATCACCAGCTCCAGGACAAGCCCGACAATCGGCAGGGCCTGCATGATGTGGGTGGCGAAGAAATGCGGCACCCTGAGGTCGCCGCCGCTGCGCGACCAGCCAAACAGCAACAGGCCGCCCGCGTCGGTCCGAACACCCCCAACCCAATGGCCGGGGCCGCCGATCTGGCCGCTGCCGAGCGCAAAGGCGGTGAGAAGGGTCAGCACGCTGCCAAGGATCAAGCCCCATGCGCCGCCGAGCTGAAGTCCCGCGGACGCGTCCGGCGCCGGCCGCAACAACAGGAAGAGACCGATCGTGAGGCTCGCCAGCACCAGCAGGGCGGCGCCTATGCCCATCATGCCATAGGCGAGGGCTTCGATCGGCGTCTCGGCGTTAAAATGCGAGGCGCGTCCACGCGCCGCCTGCAGGGTGATGTAGAGGATCTCGCCGCTGGCCGTCACGCAGGCAAGGAGACAGGCGAGCCAGACGCCCCAACCTTCGCGCACCGTCGTTTCGATGAGGGGCAGCAACAGCAGGATCGTGCCGAGCATCAGGACCAGCGAGGCCTGGAATTTGAGCGGCTTGCTCCACACGCTGACGCCGTTGAGCAGCCGGTCGTCCAGCATCAGGGCCGCAAGGCTTGGCAGCGCCAGCGCCACCTGCAGGCCGATCGCCACGATCAACAGGCGCTCAGCGCTTGACTGAGCCATCGGGCCTACCAGCCCATGGCCGGGCAGGAAGGTCGTCGTTCCGTCGAACAACAGGGTCATGGCTCACGCCTTTCTGAAGGTCAGCGCCATGTCGGTGGCGCGGGTGAGATAAAAGACGAGAAGCCCGATTGGGCCGAATAGGAAGGTCGCCGCCAGGATCAGCGCCTGCAGGAGCCGGTGATAGCCGCGCCGGTCAGCCTCGACGGCGATCCAGGTGCCGACAAAGAGATCGAAGGCGAGATAGTGGATCCAGCCGGCCACCAGAACGCCGTCGCTCATGAACAGCGCACGCACCTCGGCAATCGAGCCGAAGCCGCCGCCCGCGACGCGGAAGAAGTAGACGAAGATCAGAACGGCATAGGTCAGGGAAAGGGCGCCGATCAGGCCGAAGCGGATCAAGCCGATGACGGCCTGCCAGCGCGGCAGCAGGATCAGCGCCAACCAGCCGGCCATGGCCGCCGTGCTGGCCACGGAAAACAACAGTTCGAAATGCATGGCGGCCTCATCTTGACGGTGACAAGATCAACACTGCCTGGCGAACTTGGCAATGTCAAGATGGCTTTGACAGCGACCCCTTCAAAGGGTTAGACAAAGGACATGACGCGACAGAAATCCTATCACCATGGCGACCTTCGCCAGGCGCTGCTCGACACCGGCCTGGCGATGCTGGAAGAGGGCGGTGTCGAGGGTCTGACATTGCGCAAGCTGGCGGCCCGTGTCGGCGTGTCCCATGCCGCCCCGGAACATCATTTCCCCAGCCTGAAACATCTGACGACGGCATTTGCCGTCGAGGGTTTTCGCCTGTTTGCCGCCTCGATGCGCGCCGCCATGGGGACCGCTCCACAAGACCCGGCCGAACAATTGCGTGCCGCCTTACGCGGCTATCTCGCCTTTGCCGCGGCACGCCCGCATCTGTTTCGCCTGATGTTCACCGCAACCCGTCTCGATTGGGACGATCCGGCCCTGGAACAGCCGGCGACGGCAGCGCACGCGGTTCTCGAAGAGGTCTCGCTCCCGGTGGCAAGACGCATGAAGCTCGATACGCCCGAGGGCAGGGCGGCCGTCGAGCAATTGGTCTGGTCGCAGATCCATGGCCACGCCCATCTGATGATCGACGGCAAGCTACCGCCGGAGGGCGGCGCCGGCTGCGAGCCCTTCGCGGCGCCGCTCGATCTGGCGAGCATGCTTTTGCCGGAGTGAGGCGTGCGCGGCGGTTCGTTTTGCGCCAACACCGGACGTCGCAGTCGCTGAAGAATTTCTTGTTCTGTGACGTCGCAACAATCAGGACAGCAATTGTCGCTTTCATTGGAACATTTGGGACTGAAGGTGCTTTCCGCAGACACCTACATTCCAAGGTAGATTTCACAATGACACTAGCTCAAATTCTCATTTTTCTGCCTGCTGCTGCGGTCGTAGCGGCCTCGCCAGGTGCGAACAACCTTCTCGCCTTTGCGAACGGCAGCCGGCAGGGTTTCCTGCCATCGGTTATCGCTCTCTTTGGGCGATGCATCGCCTTCGTTATCATGATTGCAATGGTCATTGTGGGCCTCGGCGCGCTGTTGGAAGCATCAGAACTTGCGTTTCAGATCGTCAAATGGGCGGGCGTCGTTTACCTCTTCTATCTCGGCGCTACGATGATCGTCGCCCGCGACCACGGGACCGCAGGCGGCACTCGCGCTGCGCAGGGACCCTATGCTTTGGCGCGGCGCGAGTTCCTGGTTGCTATGACCAATCCCAAAGCTGTCCTGCTGTTCACAGCGTTCGTGCCTCAGTTCATCACAAGAGGCGGTGAAGATTCCTTCACCGTGCAGCTTGTCGTGCTAGGCGCGATCTACATTGCCGTGGAGTTCGTCGCCGCGATGGGATGGGCGTTGGCTGGCAGCATTATTCGATCCTTGCAGCCATCCGCCAAGCGGATGCTGCTTCTGAACCGGATCACAGGCGCACTGATGCTTGGCGCTGCGGGGGTGCTGGCCTTCACTCGCCGGGCTTAGACGGCTCGGCCAGTTCGATGCGGGTCGAACTCCGCCCAAAGGCGGAACGATACTTGCGGAAATGGTGTCCAAATCAGCTTCGCAGCGTCGTCGCAGGAGCTTGTCCGTATAGCGTGGGAGCGCCCGCTTCAATACGGCGGCTCGGATGAAGGAAAGCCAGGACTCCGGTCACAATACAACGATGATTTCTATGCTGCGTATTGCCGCGATCCCGAGGGCAATAAGCTATGTTTCGTCCATGCGGGCGAACTTCTATAGGATAGAAGCGTAAGCCCTAGCGACTTTTGCCACGAGTTTTTCCCGTAGAATTCGCCGTCGTTGATTTTGTCGCGACCATTTCGCGGAGGGCGGATGACCGGATTGGGCCGTTTAGAGCCGAGAGGCGTCCGCCGCTAAGCGCCACAAGCGGCCGTTAGATGGGGAAGCGTTGGTCGCAGACCCGAGAGAAGTTGATGACAAGCTTGGTGTCTTTAGCCGAAACGGCAATCAGATCATCGACGTGTTTCTGCATGTAAGCTTTCGCATCGCTCTCGGAACGGTTTGACTGCGCGAACACATCCTCAGCCTGTGCTGCAAGCTTCTCGAACTTTGCCTGATATTTGGTAGAGCGATCCATCTGCCCAGCTTCCTGATAGACCTTCGCCATGATTGCGAAGGCAGCGCCGCATTGGAATAGGTCCTCGCTGCTGTTCGGACCAAGCTTGGTGGAATCCTGCCCGTAGCTTGGCGTTGCGAGGGTGCCGATGGCAATTAAGGCAACGAGAAGACGCATGATACACACCCCGGGAACTGGATGGCACATTCTAGTTGACTGTCGGATGACTGCAATGGGCCAACAGCCGCCAGACGAACTCTTCCGCCTCGCGCCAAATGCGATCGAGGGCACGCGCGACCCCGGCAAGCCTTGACAAATCACCCCACTCATGCGCTTTTCCGCCCGATTTCCCTATGCCAGCCGGGCTGTGCCTGTCGCGCCTGTGCTGACGCCAAAAATGTCCAGGAACCTTTGAAATGCACCGTTACCGCAGCCACACCTGTGCCGCTCTCCGCAAGTCCGATGTCGGGCAGACCGTCCGTCTTTCCGGCTGGGTCCACCGCGTCCGCGACCATGGCGGCCTGCTGTTCATCGATCTGCGCGACCACTACGGCATCACCCAGGTGGTCGCCGATCCCGACAGCCCGGCCTTCAAGCTGGCCGAAACCGTGCGCGGCGAATGGGTGATCCGCATCGACGGCCTGGTCAAGGCCCGCTCGGACGAGACCATCAACAAGACCATGGCGACCGGCGAGGTCGAGCTCTATGCCCAGGAGATCGAAATCCTGGCGGCTGCCAAGGAATTGCCGTTGCCGGTGTTCGGCGAGCCGGACTATCCCGAAGACGTGCGCCTGAAGTACCGCTTCCTCGACCTGCGCCGCGACACGCTGCACAAGAACATCGTCAAGCGCACCCAGATCATCTCCGACATGCGCCGCCGCATGGGCGAGATCGGCTTTGCCGAATATTCGACGCCGATCCTGACCGCCTCCTCGCCGGAAGGGGCGCGCGACTTCCTGGTGCCGTCCCGTATCCATGAAGGAAAATTCTTCGCTTTGCCGCAGGCGCCGCAGCAGTACAAGCAGCTGCTGATGGTGGCCGGTTTCGACCGTTATTTCCAGATCGCGCCGTGCTTCCGCGATGAAGACCCGCGCGCCGACCGCCTGCCGGGCGAATTCTACCAGCTCGACCTGGAAATGAGCTTCGTCACCCAGGAAGACGTCTGGGACACCATGGGTCCTGTCATGACCGGCGTGTTCGAGCAGTTTGCCGAAGGCAAGCCGGTCACCAAGGACTGGCCGCGCATTCCTTACGATGTGGCGATCCGCAAATACGGCACCGACAAGCCGGACCTGCGCAACCCGATCGTCATGGAAGGGGTAACCGACCATTTCCGCGACTCCGGCTTCAAGGTCTTTGCCGGCATGATTGCCGCCAACCCGAAGGTCGAGATCTGGGCCATTCCCGCCAAGACCGGCGGCTCCAGAGCCTTCTGCGACCGCATGAATGCCTGGGCGCAGGGCACCGGCCAGCCGGGTCTCGGCTATATCTTCTGGAAGGAAGAGGACGGCAAGATTGTCGGCTCCGGTCCGCTCGCCAAGAATATCGGCGAGGAGCGCACCGACGCGATCCGCACGCAGCTCGGCCTTGAGGCCGGCGATGCCTGCTTCTTCGTGGCCGGCGATCCCGCAAAATTCTACAAGTTTGCCGGCGAAGCCCGCACCCGCGCCGGCGAGGAACTAAACCTTGTCGACCGCGACCGGTTCGAACTGTGCTGGATCATCGATTTCCCGTTCTACGAATGGAACGAAGAGGAAAAGAAGGTCGATTTCGCCCACAACCCGTTCTCCATGCCGCAGGGCGGCATCGATGCGCTGGAAGGTCAGGATCCTCTGACGATCAAGGCCTACCAGTATGACGCGGTCTGCAACGGCTTTGAAATCGCCTCCGGCTCGATCCGCAACCAGTCGCCGGAGCTGATGGTCAAGGCCTTCGAGAAGGTCGGCCTCAGCCAGACCGATGTCGAGGAGCGTTTTGGCGGCATGTATCGTGCCTTCCAGTACGGCGCGCCTCCGCATGGCGGTGCCGCCTTCGGCATCGACCGTGTCGTCATGCTGCTGGTCGGTGCGAAGAACCTGCGCGAAGTCACGCTGTTCCCGATGAACCAGCAGGCCCAGGACTTGCTGATGAACGCCCCGGCACCGGCGACGCCGACCCAGCTGCGCGAACTGGCGCTGCGGGTCGTGCCGACGCCGAAGAAAGATTGAGCTTGATGTGGGGGCGGCTCGTCGAACGCGTTCGTGCCGCCTTCACCCATGCCCTTGCCGCATCGATTGCAGGCGCGCTGGCCTTTTGGGCCGCGCGCCTTCTTTATGGTCACCAGCAGCCGGTCTTTGCGGCGATCACGGCGGTGATCTGCCTTGCTCCCGGCATTCCCAACCATCTCCGTCAGGGTTTTAACCTGCTGATTGGTGTGACGATCGGCATTCTGGTCGGGGAACTGATCTTCATGATCCCCTTCGATTTCGGTGAATTCCGGATCGCCCTTGCCATCTTCGCAGCCATGCTGGTGGCCGCCATGCCGGGGCTGGCGCCGGTGGTGTCGATTCAGGCCGGAGCCTCGGCTCTTCTGGTCATGGTGATGGGGCCGACCACGGGCGGCATCGTCAGGTTTCTGGATGTGATCGTCGGCGTCTCGATCGGCGCCGCCTTTGCGCTCGCTTTCTTCAGGCGCCGCCCGGACGACAAGGCGTAACGCTCGAAACGTCCAAACCCGTGTTCAGTCCGCGACAATCGCATTGTCGAGGAAGAACCATTGCTCGAGATGGGCCCGGATCATCGGTTCGATCACCGCATTGAGTAGAGCGATATCCTCGATGATCCGTTCGCCATTCTTGGTCTCCGGCGGCAGGGTGATCGGCGGCAGGGCTTGGCAGACGAAGGTGAAGCCGTTCTTGCGCAGATTGTACCACGGGCAGATCGTCGCGCCTGTCATGCGGGCCAGCCGGATGGTCATCGCCAGATTGCCTTCCAGATGCGGCTTGCGGCCGAACAGGGGCCCGCGGATCTTGCCGCCGACGCCCTCGTCGCAGAAGGCCGAGACGATGCCGCCGCTTTTCAGCACCCGGACGGCCGGGCGAATGCCCTCAAGGCCCGGCGGCAGGAAGTTGAGGCCGTTCTTGCGGCGCACCCGCTCCGAAATCCACGCCTTGGCGCGGCCCGGCGGTGGCGTGTAATTGACATAAGGCACCAGACCGGCGCGCTTCAGGACGATCGGGCCGATCTCCCAATTGCCGAGATGCATGCCGACGAAGATCACCGGCCCGCGCTTGGCGGCCTCAGCCACCCATTCGATATTGTGCACCTCGATGCGCTCGGGGTGGTTTGCCAGCCGGTTGATCACCGAAAACTCGGTCATCAGCCGCCCCTGGGTGCGGCAGTTCTCGAGAAACAGCGCCTCCTGCTCGGCCGCGCTCAGATGCGGGCACAATTTTGCGATGGTGGCGCGGGCGCGCTTTTCGGCCGCCTTGTGAAAGCGCGGAATGGCAAAGACGCCGAGACGCGCTCCGAAATTCGAACAGGCGTCCATCGGCAAAAGCTTCAGGCCGAAATGGCCGAGAAGATGCAGGCCGTTCCAGATATTGTCGCTGATCCAGTAGCGCGTGAACGCTGCCCGCCGCTCGCCGCCGGCCAGCAGGTCGGCAAGGCCGGGTCGTTCCGCCCGGTGAAAGATCCAGGCCTTGCGCTTGGCGATGCCGTCCTTGGCCGGATCCTTTGGCGCGCTCATGCCGCGTGCTCCGGGCGCCGATGCAGGGTCACCGGCAATCCGCCCTTCGGCCGCAGGGTCAGACGGCAGATCGGCTCGACCTTGTGGTCGGAGGCGACGCGAACCTTGTATTTCTGGGCAATGATCGCCAGGCACAGGATCGATTCCGTCAGGCCGAAATGCAGGCCCGGGCAGACGCGCGGTCCGCTGGCAAAGGGAATGTAGCTGTAGGGCGTCGGACGCTTGCCATCCAGGAAGCGCTCCGGCTTGAACAGATGCGGATCGTCGAACAGGCCGGCGGTGCGGTGCAGGATCCACGGCACGATCAGCACCAGGGCGCCCGGCGCCACGTCGATATCGCCGATCCTGTCGGCCTGCTTGGCCTGGCGGGCGAGGATCGGCACCGGCGGATAGAGCCGCAGGGTCTCCTCGATGATCGCCTTGCACAGTTCGAGCTTCGGCACGTCGTCGATGGTCGGCGTGCGGTCGCCGCAGACGTTTGCGATTTCCGCATGCAGGGCCTTCTCGACCCATTCGGCGCGCGACAGCAGATACCATGACCAAGTGAGCGTTGCCGCCGTGGTCTCGTGGCCGGCCATGAAGATGGTCGCCGCCTCGTTGCGCAGCGCCACCTGGTCGAGTTTCAGCTCCGGATTGCGCTGCTGCCGGCGGATCAGCAGTTCGACCATGGAATCATGGTCGCCGCGCCCGGCCAGGTGATCTTCCACCACCTTGTCGATAATGCCATGGATGCGCTTCACCGAGCGGCGCAGCGACGGCGTGCGCAAGACGGGAAGGCCCTCGTCGAAACCGAGGAAATAGCCGATATTGATACTGTCGATCAGCGACTGGTAGCTGGTGAAGCTGTCGGTCACCGCGTCGGCGCTGTCCTTGCCGAGCTGGTTGCCGAACACGCTTCTCGAAATGATCTCGGCGGTCAGGCCCGCCATCTCGTGCAGGGCGTTGACGGTCGCGCCTTCCGGCATGCCGTCCCAGCGATGCACCAGTTCGGTCGCCGTCTTCTCCATCACCGGGCCGAAAGTCGGCACGCGGTTCATGTGGACGATGTCGGAGACCAGCGAGCGGCGCTGCTTCCAGGTCTCGCCATCGGAGATGAACAGGCCGTCGCCCAGCAGATATTCCAGCGCCCGGCGCATCTGCGGGCTCTTGCGCTCGAAATTCTCGTGCCGCTTGACCACGACCTGGCGGATCATCTCGGGCGAATTGACCACGACGATCTGCCGCCCGAGCAGCTTGATCTGCGACACCTTCTCGATGTAGTCGCTGGCTCGCCAGATCGACAGGAAATCGGCGCGGGCCTGCAGCAGGAGTTGCAGCGGCTTGCCCGGCGCGCCGGAATAGTACTTGGCATGGGCCGGCTCGAAGACCTCGCCGGAAAGCTGTTCCTTGAATTCGACAGGGCGCTGTAGCCAGGAGAGCATGAAGGATCCGATCATTGCCTGCAGGTGCCGTTCGGGTTTAGCGACCCGTGGCGAGGCGTCAAGCCATTGAGCGGCAGATTACGCCGGATTTGATGCCGGCAGAAGATCGCCACGGGCGTTTCACCTGTGGCGAAAACGCGCTGCCGGCGAACCGGCAGCGGTGATTTCAAAGGGATGCCAACGTCATCAGTCGTTGGCGGTTACGTCGATGCCGAGCACCTTCGGCAGGGTTTCCGGTGCGCCCATATAGGCACCCAGGAGCATCGGGAACGGCACCGGGTTTTCCGGCGTGGCGGTCACGGTGAAACTTTCCGGCTTGTCGATATAGGTGTTGACGGCGGCCGAAACCGTGTTCTGGATCTCGCCGAGCTTGGCCTGGGCCAGGAACAAGGGCACCATTGCCTTGACCATCTGGCCGATATCCTCGCCCGACATGCCGCCCTGCTGGGCGCCGGCATAGTCGAGGCCGCGCTTGGTGATGCCGTCGTCCTCGAAGCGGATTTCGGCGCCGACGAAGTTCATCTGCTGGGCAATGCCGAGCATGGCAAGCCCGGCCGCCTGCTGGGCCTGCTGGTTGTTCGGATCGGTCTGCATGGTGCGGCTGGTTTCCTGCAGCTGCTTGACCAGCTCCATCGTGTAGCCGGACAGGGTGAAGGCGAGGTTCAGCCGGCCGATGCTGGCGAAATCGAAGGCATATTCCTCGACATCGATCGTGCCGCTCGGCAGTTCCCAGCTGCCCTTCATCGTCACCTTGCCGTCGAGGGACTTCAGACCGAGCTTTTCGATCGCATCCTTGGACTTCGCATCCTCGACCATGCTGAGGTCGCCCTTGATGCCGGTGACGGAGCCTTCGAAGCTCAGCGTCGTGCCTTCGTCATCGACGCCCATTTCGGCGCTGGATTCGGCAATCGAGAACACCGGCTTGCCATCGACGGTGACGGAGACCGGGCCGCTATGGGCTTCCTCGTAGAGCATCAGCGAATCGATGTCGCCGGTCGTGGTGTTGCCCGGCACGTGAATGCCGGCAAGGTAGAGATCGGCCACCGAGAAGTTGGCCTTGTCCTGGCTGAAGTTGACGGCCGGAAAATCCAGACGCTCGATGTAATAGGCGCCGCCATCCTCTTCGCTGACCCCCTTGAGGGTGAGGTCGCCGACCGGCAGCGGCTTGGCGTCCGGCGTGTTGACCGTCAGCATGACCCCCTTGAGCAACACGTCGTCGCCATCGACCTCCACGGCATTGGCGGTGATCTTGCCGCTGCCGGCCGCATAGGCGGCGTTGATCTTGGCGAGCAGATCCTGCCCGTCCAGCGCCCAGACCGGGCCGGGAAGCATGACGAGAGCTGCGCCCGCGAGGAGAAGTCTGGTGGTGCTGAAATGGGTCATCGGGGGTCCTCCTGGATCGTGAATGTCCGAAAAACTGCTATCGGCATGAAGAGAGTGTCTTTTATAGGATCGGCATTCAAAAGTTCCACCGCTTTTGCACTTGCCTGAAAATTTGCCAGAACTTGCTGTGACTGTGGATCACAAGCCCCCGTAATCCACAGTCAAGACCCTTGCTTGCCTTGCCGGGGCAGGGCTTCTCGGCTAGTCAGAAACCATGGGAAAAGATCTTGTGCCCCCGCCGGATGGTGGGGATAACGTTACGCCGGTCGATTTGAAGGCTGCGCTCGAAGAGCGTTATCTGGCCTATGCCTTGTCGACCATCATGCACCGCGCGCTTCCCGATGTCCGTGACGGACTGAAGCCGGTGCATCGCCGCATCATCCACGCGATGAGCGAAATGGGCATCAGGCCCAATTCGGCCTTCAAGAAATGCGCCCGTATCGTCGGCGACGTGATCGGTAAGTTCCACCCGCATGGCGACCAGTCGGTCTATGACGCGCTGGTACGCCTCGCCCAGGATTTCTCGCAGCGCTACCCCGTGGTCGACGGCCAGGGCAATTTCGGCAATATCGACGGCGATAGCGCCGCGGCCTATCGTTATACCGAAGCGCGCATGACCGATGTGGCGGCGCTGCTGCTCGAAGGCATCGAACAGGACGCTGTAGACTTCCGCCCGACCTATAACGAGGAAGACGACGAACCCGTCGTGCTGCCGGGCGCTTTCCCGAACCTGCTCGCCAACGGCTCGTCGGGCATTGCGGTCGGCATGGCGACCTCCATTCCGCCGCACAATGCCCACGAACTCTGCGACGCCGCACTCTATCTGATCAAGAATCCCGGCGCCGGCGTCGAGGAGCTGATGTATGATCCGGCCCATCCGCAGAAGGGCGGCATCGAAGGCCCCGACTTCCCGACCGGCGGCGTCATCGTCGAAAGCCGCGAAAGCATGCTGGAAACCTACCGCACCGGCCGCGGCGGGTTCCGCGTCCGGGCCAAGTGGGAAACCGAGGACATGGGCCGGGGTGGTTATCAGATCATCATCACCCAGATCCCCTTCCAGGTGCAGAAGTCGCGGCTGATCGAAAAGATCGCCGAACTGCTGATCGCCCGCCGCCTGCCGCTCTTGGAAGACATCCGCGACGAATCGGCCGAAGACGTCCGCGTCGTGCTGATCCCCAAGAGCCGCACGGTCGATCCGACCATCCTGATGGAATCGCTGTTCAAGCTGACCGAGCTCGAAAGCCGCTTCCCGCTCAACATGAACGTGCTCTCCATGGGCCGCGTGCCGCGCGTCATGGCCCTGAACGAGGTGCTGACCGAGTGGCTGGCGCATCGCAAGGACGTGCTGATCCGCCGCTCGAAGTTCCGGCTGGCGGCCATCGACAAGCGACTGGAGATCCTCGGCGGCCTGCTGATCGCCTATCTCAACCTCGACGAGGTGATCCGCATCATCCGCGAGGAGGACGAGCCCAAGCCGTTCCTGATCGAGCGGTTCACCCTGACCGATCTGCAGGCCGAATCGATCCTCAACATGCGGCTGCGCAATTTGCGCAAGCTGGAAGAGTTCGAGATCCGCAAGGAATTCGACGAACTCTCGGCGGAGAAGGCCGAGATCGAGACGCTGCTCGCCTCCGACGACAAGCAGTGGCAGACCATCGCCTGGGAAATCGGCGAGGTGAAGAAGAAATATGCCAAGGCGACCGAACTCGGCCGCCGCCGCTCGCAATTCGCCAATGCGCCGGATGCCGATCTGGAAGCCATCCAGCACGCCATGATCGAGAAGGAACCGATCACCGTCGTCGTCTCGGAAAAGGGCTGGATCAGGGCGCTGAAGGGCCATATCTCCGACACCTCTAGCCTGACCTTCAAGGAAGGCGACGGCCTGCGCGTGGCCTTCCCGGCCCAGACCACCGACAAGATCCTGCTGCTGACCACCGGCGGCAAGGCCTATACTCTGGGTGCCGACAAGCTGCCCGGCGGGCGCGGCCATGGCGAGCCGATCCGCATCATGGTCGACATGGAAAACGATCAGGACATCCTGACCGCCTTCGTGCACGATCCGCAGCGCAAGCTGCTTTTGGCCTCCACCGCCGGCAACGGCTTCGTGATCGCCGAAAACGAGATGATCGCCAATACCCGCAAGGGCAAGCAGATCATGAATGTCGCCATGCCGGACGAGGCCAAGCTTGCCATCACGGTCAGCGGCGACCACGTGGCGATCGTCGGCGAGAACCGCAAGCTGCTGGTCTTCCCGCTGGCGCAGATCCCGGAAATGACCCGCGGCAAGGGCGTTCGCCTGCAGCGCTACAAGGATGGCGGCGTCTCCGATATCCGCTGCTTCGTGATGGCCAACGGCCTGACTTGGGCCGACAGCGCCGGCCGTACCTTCACCAAGACCGCGGCCGAACTCGTCGAATGGCAGGCAGACCGTGCCACCGCCGGCCGCGCCGTGCCCAAGGGCTTCCCCAGAAGCGGCAAGTTCTCCGGCTGATCGCGGCAAGCCCTTGTCCTGCAAATCGGCCTCCTTGCTTGACCGGGATCAAGGTCGCGCCTATCGCAGCGGATAGTCTTCGTTTGACGACAGGAGTGACGGCCGATGCCCCGATCCATCAGCAGACGCGCAGTTTTGACCGGCGCAGGCGGCGCGCTGGCGCTGGGCGTCGGGGCCTCCGTGCTGGATGTCCGCACCTCGGCCGAGGCTTACCGGCACTATGTGGAGGATCAGCGGGCGGCTTTGTCCGGGCCTTCCGATGCCCGCGCGCTGGTGCGTTATGCGACGCTGGCGGCCAGCGGCCACAATACCCAGCCCTGGCGCTTCCGGATCGGCCCGGACGAGATCGCGATTTCCCCCGATACTGCCCGCCGCACCCCGGTGGTCGATCCAGACGATCATCATCTCTACGTCAGCCTCGGCTGCGCGCTCGAAAATCTGGTGCTGGCCGCCGGCGCCAGCGGGCAGGGGACGAATGTCGGGATCAGCGAGGACGGGCAGACCGGGGCCTCGGTCACCTTGTCCGGCACAGTCACGCCGGGCGCCGACGATGCGGCGATGTTTGACGCCATTCCCCACCGCCAGTCCTGTCGCGCGCTTTATGACGGCAAATCCGTCGCCGCGGAAGACCTGGCGCATCTGAAGACGGCGTCGCAGGTGCCGGGCGTCGATCTGGTGCTGCTGACCGAGCGGCCGCAGATCAATGCGGTGCGTGATCTCGTCATCTCCGGCAACGAGGCGCAGCTGGCCGACCCGGCCTTCCTGCGGGAGTTGAAGGACTGGTTGCGCTTCAGCCCGAAACGCGCCCGCGAGACCGGGGACGGCCTCTATGCGGCCGCCAGCGGCAATCCCGCCCTGCCGGAATGGCTGGGCCGCATTGCCTTCGACCTGGTGTTCAAGGCCCCGGCGGAAAACGACAAATATGCCCGCCATATGGACAGTTCGGCCGGCGTCGCCGTGTTGTCGGCCGTCAGTGAAGGTCCCGCCGGCTGGATGGCGGTCGGCCGGGCCTGCCAGCGCTTCTGCCTGATGGCAACCGCCCTTGGCCTGAAGACCGCCTTCGTCAACCAGCCCGTCGAAGTGGCCGGCCTGCGGCCGCAATTGGCTGAGATGTCGGGGCTTTCGGGCCGACGCCCGGATCTCGTCCTGCGTTTCGGCCGAACCAGCCAGGTCCTGCCGTTTTCGGCGCGCCGTCCGGTCGAGGCGGTTCTGGTCGCCTGAACCACCTGTTTGACAGGATTTGCGCCGTCAGTCGCCGTCCGTGTCAGGCGCGGCGACCACCCGTTCCCAGCCCTGGTTGGTCAGGTGTTCCTGCGGCTGGAAGCGGATCTTGTAGTCCATCTTGCGCGAGCCTTTGACCCAATAGCCGAGATAGACATGCGGCAGGCCGAGCGTCTGGGCCCGGGTGATGTGATCGAGCACCATGAAGGTGCCGAGCGAGCGCTTGGCAAAGGCCGGATCGAAGAACGAATAGACCATCGATAGCCCGTCGCTCATCATGTCCGACAGGGCGACGCCGATCAGCTCGCCCTTGTCCTGGTGCGGCCCGGTCGGTCGCAGCCGGTATTCGATCAGCCGGGTGCGCACATGGGTGTCTTCCACCATGATAGCAAAATCCAGCGCTGACATATCCGACATGCCGCCATTCTGATGGCGATGGTCAAGATAGCGGCGGAAGATCGAGAACTGTTCGGTGGAGGGCTGGGCGGGAAAGGCGGTGGCGACGATATCCTGGTTGTCGGCGACGACGCGGCGCATCGAGCGCGTCGGCGTGAATTCCTTGGCAAGGATGCGCACCGAGACGCAGGCCCGGCAGGATTCGCAGGCCGGCCGGTAGGCGATGTTCTGCGACCGGCGAAAGCCGCCCTGGGTCAAAAGGTCGTTCATGTCGGTGGCGCGCGGGCCGACCAGATGGGTGAAGACCTTGCGCTCCATTTCTCCGGGCAGGTACGGGCAGACAGCCGGTGCCGTGAGATAGAATTGCGGAGAGGTCGGTGTCTGTGTGTTCATCTCACCTGTGCCGTGGGCCGTGCTGGACGCCAGATTGCATTAGCATGGCGAAAGAATGAAAAACGTCAACCGGATGATGGCCATGAGGGGCCTGTTGCCTGCAAAAGGCCCGGTCTGGGCGGCGTTCACCCGATGGGTCGGGCGGCAAGGGCCGCAAGAAGCGAGGGGAGCAGGGCGCCGGGGTCTGACGGCAGGCCGATTCGCGACCGACCGCGCTCGAAAAAGGAGCGGCACCAAAGGGCCGCTCCGTCAGTCGTTGGATGGGTCAGTTCGTGCGGATCGAAGCGGTGCCGATCAACAGGTCGTGCACCAGACGCGAACGCTCGGTAAAGAGGCCGGCCAGCAGGATCAGCGGCGTCAGCACCGAATTGAGGATCCAGAACAGCGCCAGATGGGCGATGGCCGTGATGAAGTCGATCTTCTGGCCATCAAGCCGGATCATCGCGATGCCCATGGCCCGCATGCCGGGCGTTGCCTGCGAAGGACCGGCCAGCGACAGGCCGAAATAGAGACCGGCAACGACGAAGAACAGGATCGGATAGAGCAGGAAGCCGAGCCCCAGCGTCAGGATGCCGAGAAAGAACACCAGCACCGCCGCCGGCACCCACAGGGCTGCCACCAGCAGATAGTCGATCAGGAAGGCGAACACGCGGCGCGACAGCACGCCGCTATAAGCGCGCCAGTCTTCAGGCGCTGCATAGGACGGGTTCGGATCGAGGCTCATGGGGCGGCTTCCTTTCGCGTTATTCCACCAAAATATGGGGAGCAGCCGCCGCAATTACAATCCGCAAGCGCAGATCAGCCGCCGCGCTTGTCGAGCATCTTCGCAACATCCATGGCGAAATAGCTCAAGATTCCGTCGCAGCCGGCCCGCTTGAAGCACAACAGCGTCTCCAGCATCACCCGATCGCCGTCGATCCAGCCATTCATGGCAGCCGCCTTGATCTGGGTATATTCGCCGGACACCTGATAGGCGAAGACCGGCAGGCCGAAATTTTCCTTCAGCCGCCAACAGATGTCCAGATAGGGCAGGCCGGGCTTGACCATCAGCATGTCGGCGCCTTCCTCGACATCGAGGGCCGCATCGCGGATCGCCTCGGTGCCGTTGGCCGGATCGATATAATAGGACTTCTTGTCGCCTTTCAGCAGGCGGCTGGTGCTGATCGCCTCGCGGTAGGGACCGTAGAAGCCGGAGGAAAATTTTGTCGCGTAGGCCATGATGCCGACCGACTGGTGGCCGCTGGCATCCAGTCCCCGGCGGATGGCGCCGATGCGGCCGTCCATCATGTCGGAGGGTGCGATGATGTCGGCGCCCGCATCGGCCTGGAGGATCGCTGCCTTGACGATCTGGTCGACCGTTTCGTCGTTGACGATGTCATCGCCACGCAGGATGCCGTCATGGCCGTGGCTGGTGAACGGGTCGAGCGCCACATCGGTGATAATGCCGATATTGGGCACCGCCTTCTTGATGGCAGCCGTCGTCTGGTTGATCAGGTTATTGGCGACCAGGATCTGCGAGCCGGTGTCGTCGCGCAGGTCCATGTCGATATTGGGAAAGGTGGCGAGCGCCGGAATGCCGAGATCGGCGGCAGCCTTTGCCGCTTCCACGGCCTTGTCGACGGTCATGCGGTTGACGCCGGGCATGGCGGCAATCGGCTCGCTGATGCCGGTGCCGGGAATGACGAAGATCGGCCAGATCAGGTCGTCGACGGTCAGCCGGTTTTCCTGCACCAGGCGGCGTGTCCAGTCGGCCTTGCGGTTGCGCCGCATGCGGCGATGGCCGGTGATTTCGTCGACCAGATGAATCTTGTCCTGCATGGATTTGCGCCCCCGCTGTCTGTAAGCCCGAAATCGGCCGAATAGTGATCGGATATGCGGGCTGCATATCATGGCGGAAAAGTTTTGCACACTCCAGGCGCTGCCTTCGAGGCCTTGTGACTGGCGGCAGATCGTCGCTGCGCCTATCCTTGCAAACATGAAACCTGATTCTGCCCATGTGCCAAAACGAAGCCTGACCGATACGCTGTTTGTCTTATTTCTGCGCATCGTGGCGATCTCGTGCCTGTGGCTGGGTATCCAGTACTGGTCCATGCTGGTCGGCTATTCGCTGCAGGGCCATGCGCGCTTCGATCTGCTCAGCGTGCCATGGCGGGTGGCAGCCTCCAGCCTGGCGGGCGGCTTCCCTGTTGCAGCCCTTGGGCTGTGGGTGGCCGGGTCCTGGGGGCCTGTCATATGGATCGTCACCGCCGGTGCCCAGGGGCTGATGCACGGCGTCTGGCCGGAGATTTTTGGCCGCTACGCGCTGGTCGTGCCGATGCACCTGCTGGTGGCGCTTGTCTATATCGTCTTTCGCGTCGCCCTCTGGCTTGAAAAGCGACACAAGGCCCAGGAGATAACAGTTGATTTACCCTGATGCGAGGTCGGCAGATGGTAAGTTCCTGTTAAGCCTGCGTTTTAAGTAGAATTTTATTCGCATTGGATAGTGTGTCTCTCAAGGCGGGCAAAACAACAAGAACCGCCACTTAAACAGTGAGGCAGACACAATGAACACGAAAATCAAGCCACAGCCGATCGCCATCGATCCTGAAGAACAGACCATCCGTTCTCTGTACATGGAATCCCTGCACCTGGTGGAACGTCTTCACCGCCGCCTGCTCGACGTCATCAAGGACGAGTTCGATCGCCAGGGACGCAACGACGTCAATGCCGTCCAGGCCCTGTTGCTGTTCAACATCGGCAATTCGGAACTGACCGCCGGCGAACTGCGCTCGCGCGGCTACTATCTCGGCTCCAACGTCTCCTACAACGTCAAGAAGTTGGTCGACCTCGGCTTCATCAACCACTCCCGTTCGCGCGTCGACCGTCGCTCGGTTCGCATCAGCCTGACGGAACAGGGCCAGGACGTTGCCGAGACCGTGGCCAAGCTCTACGACCGCCATGTCGGCTCGATCCAGAAGGTCGGCGGCATCGGCACGGACGAGTTCACCAACATGAACAAGCTGCTGCAGCGCCTCGACCGTTTCTGGAACGACTCGATCATGTATCGCCTCTAAGGCCTTACCGTTTCCTCCGACTGGAGCTCGGTCCGGGTACGCATGACGCGTATCCGGCCGCTCGTCGTTTTTGACATCCGCCCCACGGCACAACCGCAACACACTCTCGTGACTGCAACCTACCTGACACGCTTTGGCCATATTGATATGGGAGCCGCTGGGGTTAGGTTCTAAGGGTCGGGGCATCGTCCAATGGGCGTCAAAAGGTCCGGACCGGCTGGTCGGCGGCGCGTGTTCGTCGCTTTTTCTTAACCATGTGCGTGTAAGCCCGTGGGATGATGGCGGAATAGGAAGCGGTAGAAAATGTCGAAAAAGACAGGAATGGTTGACGTCTCGCGTCGCGCTTTGCTGCGTGGTGTAGCGGCAGCAGCGGCAACGACACTGGCAGGCCAGGCCATGGCCCAGACGGCGATCGACGAGCTGATCAACGCTCCGCGTCGCGGCAACTGGGACGACCAGTTCGACGCCAAGGCATCGCGCACGGTGGCCGGCGTCGTTTCGAACAATCCGATGCTGAGCCCCGGCAATTTCATCAACATGCAGCAGGCGATCACCGATTATCAGGAGATCGTGTCGAGCGGCGGCTGGCCGCAGGTCAATCCGAGCATCAAGCTGCGCCTCGGCGCCGTCGATCCCTCGGTGCAGGCGCTTCGCCAGCGCCTGATGATCTCGGGCGATCTGCCGCGCTCGGCCGGCATGTCGAATTCCTTCGACAGCTATGTCGACGGTGCCGTCAAGCGCTTCCAGTCGCGTCACGGCCTGCCGGAAGACGGCGTGCTCGGCGAGTTCTCGCTCAAGGCCCTCAACATCTCGGCAGACGTTCGCCTCAACCAGCTCAACGTCAACTTCCAGCGCCTGCAGGACACCACCGCCAAGCCGCTGGAGGCGCGCTACATCGTCGTCAACATTCCGGCTGCCTATGTCGAGGCGGTCGAGAACGACCAGGTCGCACTGCGCAACTCCGCGATCGTCGGTCGCATCAGCCGCCCGTCGCCGCTGGTCAGTTCGAAGGTCTCCGACATCATCCTCAATCCTTACTGGACCGCGCCGCGCTCGATCGTCGAAAAGGACATCGTGCCGCTGATGCAGAAGGACCCGACCTATCTCGCCCGCAACAATATTCGCCTGATCGACGGCCAGGGCCAGGAAGTCGCACCTGAGACCATCGACTGGTTTGCGCCAAAGGCGCCGAACCTGATGTTCCGCCAGGATCCGGGCAAGATCAACGCCATGTCCTCGACGAAGATCAACTTCCCGAGCCCCGATGCCGTCTATATGCATGACACCCCGACGCAAGGCCTGTTCAACAAGCTGATGCGCTTTGAATCCTCCGGCTGCGTGCGCGTTCAGAACGTTCGCGACCTGATCGTCTGGATTCTGAAAAACACCCCTGGCTGGAACCGCCAGCAGATCGAGCGGGTGATCGCCAGCCGCGTCAATACGCCCATCCAGGTCGCCGACGAGATCGGCGTGCACTGGGTCTACATCACCGCCTGGTCGGCCAAGGACCGGGTCGTGCAGTTCCGCGATGACATCTATGAACTGGATGGCGATCAGCAGCTGGCTTTGCAGACCAATATCGGTGTCGAACAGGTGTCCGGTTCGGTCGAAGACGACATCCTGCCGCAATAATCGCCGTCTGACGGTGAAGACATCGGCCGCGCCCCGCAAGGAGCGCGGCTTTTTCATGTCGGCTTGCACCCGTTGGACAGCGCCGAACAACACCTGCCCAGCCCAATCTTGCCCCTGATCCGGGCGTCTGTGTCTTCCATCAAACGGCAATCTGCGGCCTTTCGACCGTCCATCGCTCTTTGATGCGCAAATGTCGTTCCCCGTATTGCTCTCGGCCTTGCGGAACGTTAAGACCCCTTGGCATCAACCCGTCCAGGAGCCTGCCATCATGTCGAACACCGATGCCTTCTTCTCCCGCCCGCTGGCCGAAGCCGATCCGGACATTTTTGGCGCGATTGAAAAGGAGCTCGGTCGGCAACGCCACGAGATCGAACTGATCGCGTCTGAAAACATCGTGTCGCGCGCCGTGCTGGAAGCGCAGGGCTCGATCATGACCAACAAATATGCCGAGGGCTATCCGGGCAAGCGCTATTACGGTGGCTGCCAGTTCGTCGATATCGCCGAAGAACTCGCCATCGAGCGCGCCAAGAAGCTGTTCGGCGTCAATTTCGCCAACGTGCAGCCGAACTCAGGTTCGCAGATGAACCAGGCCGTGTTCCTGGCGCTGCTGCAGCCCGGCGACACCTTCATGGGCCTCGACCTCAATTCCGGCGGCCACCTGACCCACGGTTCGCCGGTCAACATGTCCGGCAAGTGGTTCAACGTCGTGTCCTACGGTGTGCGTCAGGGCGACAACCTGCTTGATATGGATGCCGTGGCCGAATCGGCCCGCACCCATAAGCCCAAGCTCATCATCGCCGGCGGCACCGCCTATTCCCGCACCTGGGACTGGAAGCGTTTCCGCGAGATCGCCGATGAAGTCGGTGCCTGGCTGATGGTCGACATGGCGCATATTGCGGGTCTGGTTGCCGGCAACCAGCATCCGTCGCCATTCCCGCACTGCCACGTTGCCACCACCACGACCCACAAGTCGTTGCGCGGACCGCGCGGCGGCATGATCTTGACCAATGACGAGGATCTGGCGAAGAAGTTCAACTCGGCCGTCTTCCCCGGCCTGCAGGGCGGCCCGCTGATGCATGTCATCGCTGCCAAGGCCGTGGCCTTCGGTGAAGCGCTGCAGCCCGAGTTTCAGGATTACGCCGCCCAGATCGTCAAGAACGCCAAGGCCCTGTCGGAAACGCTGGTGGCCGGCGGCCTCGACATTGTCTCCGGCGGTACCGACAACCACCTGATGCTGGTCGACCTGCGCAAGAAGAACGCCACCGGCAAGCGTGCCGAGGCTGCCCTTGGCCGCGCCTACATCACCTGCAACAAGAACGGCATCCCGTTTGATCCTGAAAAGCCCTTCGTCACCTCCGGTGTCCGTCTCGGCACGCCGGCCGGTACGACCCGCGGCTTCAAGGAAGCCGAGTTCCGCGAGATCGGCAACCTGATCGTCGAAGTTCTCGACGGCCTGAAGGTCGCCAATTCGGATGAGGGTAATGCGGCGGTGGAAGCATCGGTGCGCGAAAAGGTCGTCGCCTTGACCGGCCGCTTCCCGATGTATCCGTACCTTTAAAGGAGAGCCGATGCGCTGCCCCTTCTGCGGATCTGACGATACCCAGGTCAAGGACTCGCGTCCGGCGGAGGATAACACCTCCATCCGCCGGCGTCGCATCTGTCCTGATTGTGGCGGCCGTTTCACGACGTTCGAGCGGGTGCAACTGCGCGAATTGATGGTCCTGAAAAAGACCGGCCGCAAGGTGCCGTTCGCGCGCGACAAGCTGGTGCGGTCCTTCGAGATCGCACTGCGCAAGCGCCCCGTCGACCGCGACCGCATCGAGCGGGCGGTGTCGGGCATCGTGCGCCGGCTGGAAAGCTCCGGCGAGACGGAGATTTCGTCCGAGGAAATCGGCCTGCAGGTGCTGGAAGCCCTCAAAAGCCTCGATGACGTCGGCTTCGTGCGCTATGCCTCGGTCTATCGCGACTTTTCCCACGCCGAGGATTTCGAAAACGTCATCGCCGAAATCAACGCAAAGATCTCCCGCGACAGCGGTGGGGAGTGAGCCTTGTCCGGCTTCTCCCATGACCGGCGCTACATGGCGGCCGCAATCCGCCTGTCGCTGACCCATCTCGGACAGACCTCCACCAATCCCTCCGTCGGCTGCATCATCGTCAAGGATGACAGGATCGTCGGCCGCGGCGTGACGGCCTTAAGCGGTCGACCCCATGCCGAAACCGAGGCGCTGGCCGATGCCGGAGAGCAGGCGAGGGGGGCAACAGCCTATGTGACGCTGGAGCCCTGTTCCCATCACGGCCGCACGCCCCCTTGCGCCCATGCGCTGGTAGAGGCCGGCATAGCCCGCGTCGTCGTGGCGGTCACCGATCCCGATCCGCGCGTCTCGGGCCGCGGCCTGAAGATTCTTGAGGATGCCGGCATAGCGGTGACGGTGGGCGTCCTGGAGCAGCCGGCCCGCCGGGCACTGGCCTACTACCTCTCCCGCCAGACGCAAAAACGTCCCTATGTGATTCTGAAGCTTGCCGTCTCCGTTGACGGCATGCTCGGCCGGGCAGGCGCCGGCCAGGTCCGCATCACCGGCGATCGGTCGCGTGCCGTGGTCCACGCCCTGCGGGCCGAGACGGATGCGATCCTGGTCGGCATCGGCACGGCGCTGGCCGACGATCCGGAACTGACGGTGCGCATTCCGGGATTGGAGGCGCGTTCGCCGGTTCGCATCGTGCTCGACCGGCGGCTGGAGCTGCCGCTGACGTCGAAACTGGTGCAGACGGCGCAGGATGTGCCAGTATTTTTGGTGACGGATGGAAGATCTGCCGAGGCTGGGGTACCCCCCTCTGCCCTGCCGGGCATCTCCCCCTCAAGGGGGGAGATCGAGTCGGGGCGGGCGCTCGCTTCCGCAGATACCTCTGAGATTGTTGAAACGATCGGCGTCCGCGCATTGATCTCCCCCCTTGAGGGGGAGATGTCCGGCAGGACAGAGGGGGGTATCGAGACCACCAACTATTCCGTCGACCTCACTCACCGCGGCGCCGCTCTTCGGTCCGCCGGCGTCGAAATCGTGCAGGCGACCACGCTTGCTGATTTGCTGATGACGCTCGCTGTGCGGGGCATTTCCTCCGTGCTGGTCGAAGGCGGGGCGGCAACCGCCAAAGCCTTTCTGGACGCGGGTCTCGTCGATCGTATCCTGCTGTTCCAAGGGCCGGACAAAATCGGTGCGGACGGCATTGCATCGCCGCTGACAACAGCCAATATACCGGATGAATTCTCCCGCCGTGGCACAAAGCAGTTCGGCGCGGACATCTGCACTTGTTTTGAAAGAGCGTTTTGATGTTTACCGGCATTGTCACCGATATCGGCACCGTTGAGAGCGTTACCCCTTTAAAAGAAGGTGTGAAGCTCAGGATCGCCACCAATTACGATCCCGCCACCATCGCCATGGGCGCCTCGATCGCCCATTCCGGCACCTGCCTGACCGTGACCGGTCTGCCGGACGAGGGCAGCAATGCCCGCTGGTTCGAGGTCGAGGCCTGGGAAGAGGCGCTGCGTCTGACCACGATCGCCACCTGGAGCAAGGGCACCCATATCAATCTGGAGCGGTCGCTGAAGATCGGCGACGAACTCGGCGGCCATATCGTCTCCGGCCATGTCGACGGCAAGGCGGAGATCATTTCGGTCACGTCAGAAGGCGATGCGACGCGCTACACCCTGCGGGTGCCCGAACCTCTGGCGCGCTTCGTGGCGCCCAAGGGCTCCGTGGCGCTCGACGGCACCTCGCTGACCGTCAACAAGGTCGATCATTGCGATTTCGATGTGCTGCTGATCCGTCACACGCTGGAAGTGACCACCTGGGGCGAGCGCAAGGCCGGCGACTTCGTCAATTTCGAAGTTGATACCATGGCGCGTTATGCCGCAAGGCTTGCGGAGTTTCCGGGTTCCCGGCCGGAATAGAGGGGCAAGCTGATTTAAACATGGGAAAGGCCCGGGCAGTGATGCCGCCCGGGCCTTGTCTGTTTGGGAATGTCGTCGGCTTAACGAACGACGATCAGGTCTTCTTCTTCGTCCCGCTGGCGACCGCCAAGGGCCGCGGCAACGCTGGCGATGAAGGCGCCGACCATGAGCGACAGGGCGCCGACGAGAGCGACGGTGGTGGCCGTCTTCTTGGCGGTATCGGCAGCTTCTTGTGCTGCGACCTTGGTTTCCTCGATCGTGGCAAGCGTTGCATCGACCCGTGTGCGGGCATCGGCCTCTGTCAGACCGGTGCGCGCTGCCACGACCTGCGACAGATAGGTCTTGTCAGCGTCCGGCATGGTGCCTTCGACGGCGCCATTGACCAGGATCCGCGAGACCTGTGCGGTGACCTGTTCGTCGGCCTGTCCAGCCGGAGCGGCCGCAGGATTTGCCGGGCGCAGCAGCGAATCGGTGAAATAATCGACCGAGAAGCCGCTGGCACTCGGATCGGCCTGCGACGCGGCGGCGACACCGGCAGCACCGGTTGCGCCGGCGGCAGTTGCCGTTGCCTGCACACCGACGCCGATGGCCGACGAGACAGCCGATGTCAGGACGCCGGCCACCAGCAGTGTGCCGAGCGCCCAGCCGAGAAAGCCATGGGCGGTGTCACGGAAGAAAACTTCGTCCGTATGCACGCCGACCCATTTGGTCCGCAGACGGCCGGTCAGATAACCACCGAGGCCAGCCGACAGCCATTGCACGACAATCAGCCAGACGGCTGTGGCAGCACCAATGGTGACGAGCGAGCTGCTCTCGCCGGCAAACGGCGACACCATGGTGAGGCCAATGCCCGAGCCGACCAGCAGCAGAACCACGGTGACCGCCGAAGCCGCCACGGCGCCGGCAATGATGGCGCCCCAGGAGACGCCGGATTTCGATGATTCCACCGGCATTACGGAGCCGGAAGCGGACGTGGAGGAGACTGGAATGGCCATCTCCATCCCCTAGCGCCAGAACAGCATGATAAGAATAATGAGCGGGATCGGGATCCCGAGAAACCAGAGTAAAATACCGCGACCCATGATGTCCTCCTGTCAGCAATGCTGCGTTTTATTTTGCAAAGAACGAAGAGCAACACCGCCACCCTCGTTGTCGCCATAACCTCGGAGCCGAGGTTTTGTTCCTTGAAAACAGAGCGCTGAAAACGCATTCGGCCCCCGCGCCATCATCGCGCAGGGGCCATACCGGAACTTGGAACGGGGTCGAGACAGGGATCAGCGAACGTAGATCGTCAGGCTGCCATCGGCTGCCTGTGCGGCAGCGACGATGTTGTCGACCTCGACCTGCTGGGCCCTCAGGTCGTTTAGGAGCACCGTGTTGGCCTTGATGGAAGCCTGCAGTTCGAGGCTCTCCTCCGACTTGGCCGGATCTCGATCATTGTAGCGGGTATAGACCGGGTCGTGCCTGTCGAGCGAGTCGAGGGTCGCGACGTCGAAGCGTGGCGCCTTGTCGTTTTTCACGATGGCGTCGATCTGCTGCGGTGTTATCAACATCGTTTTGGCATCGGACGCATAGCTGTAGCTGCCGAAGGCGATGGCGGACATAAGGGTGGCGCTGGCAATTTTCGCAAAGGGATTCATCGTTTTTTCCTTTCAATGAAACCTGCGGTCGGGACCATTCCCGGTGGCCGTGCAAGGAGAGATATTGGATCCGATTGCGGCTTTTTCTGGAAATAAGCCTTTGAATTGTATTAAGAATAATTCATTTTGACAGCCATCAATTTGCCCGATTCCAGGCGGCCGCGCAGGCGCTTTTTAAGCGAACTGCGGGAGCCTGTCATGGCACAAAAAAACGCGGCCCGAAGACCGCGTTTGCTGGCAATCCTGTCTAAAGACAGAGTGCCGTTACCTGCCCATGGAACTGACGATCATGCCGGTCGCGACATTGATCAGCACAAAAGTGCCGTCCACCTCGACCCAGCGCTCGCCCTGTCCGGGATTGCGCAGCTTGCGCTGCTTGATATCCTTGTCCGAGACCCGCTGGCCACGATGGTCAGCCGGCAGCATCTTGCCCTTCTCGATAACCACGGGCTGCTGCTGCTGGCCTGCCGGCGGCTTCTTCTGTTCCTGGGCAAAGGCAGCGGGGGTGAAGAGAAAAGAGGCGCCCATCAGGGCGACGATCATTTTATTCATATCAGTTCCTTTCATCAATGATGCCAAAACGCGCCACCTGCGGAATTGATCCGGTTATGAATCATTAAAATTATGTAACATAACTATGTGCGGTGCTCAGCCGCTCAGCTGCCGGGCTCGCCGTCCCAGTAATCGAGCGACCCTGTCGGCCGGACCATCTGGCGGAACACCGGCCGGCCCTCGGCATCGCTGGTCTTGGTCAGCACCTTGCCCGAGTCGGGATATTCGACCACTTCGGTCTTCGCCTTGGTCGAGACCGCCAGATAGATCAGCGGCTCGTCGCCCGTATTGATGATCTGGTGCGCCGTGTCAGGCCCGCCGGCCGGCGCCCCCAGCACATCGCCCGCCTTGCAGTCCAGCCGCTCGGCACCCAGCCGGTAGGTTCCCCGTCCTGACAGGATGACGAAGACTTCGTCTTCGACATGGTGATTGTGGAACGGACAGGAGGACTTGCCGGGCGGCACCTCGCTATAGCTGAGGCCGAGGCCCTTGAGGCCAAGCATCGGGCCGAGGGTGGCTCCGGCACCGGCGTAGAATGCCCCTTGCGAAAACGGCTCAAGCGCCAGGTCGCGCAGCGTAATGATCGATTTGGCAGGATCCGGCATGGGAGTATCCTTTTGCGGCGGCAAGGCGGGTGGAGTTGGGCAACGCCGGCGCACCATGCAAGAAAAGCGGCATTTCCGACAGGCCTTTCTAAAAACACTTGCCAATGGCGGTGCGAAGTGGTTTGACCGCCCTCTGTTCGGCGCTCGCCGTATTTTCCGTCCGATTTAGGGTGAAGATCATGCCAGACCACACATCCGCGCCGCATCTGTTGATCGTCGAAGCGCGCTTTTACGACGACATGGCCGATGCCCTGCTCGACGGTGCAAAATCCGCACTGGACGACGCCGGCGCCAGCTATGACGTCATCACCGTTCCCGGTGCCCTGGAAATTCCCGCAGCCATCTCGATGGCGCTCGATGGTGCCGATCAGGGCGGCACCGACTATGATGGCTTTGTCGCGCTCGGCATGGTCATCCGCGGCGAAACCTTCCATTTCGACATCGTCGCCACCGAATCCTCCCGTGCCCTGATGGATCTGGCCGTGTCGGAATCCCTGCCGATCGGCAATGGCATCATGACCGTCGAGAACGAAGCACAGGCCTGGGCCCGCGTGCGCAAGACGGAAAAGGACAAGGGTGGCTTTGCGGCCCGTGCCGCTTTGACGATGATTGAACTGAAGACGAAATTGGGCGGCTGAGCCATGACGACGGAAGACAACAAGCCGCCGGTCAAGACGGCCAACCAGCGCGGCGCTGCCCGCCTTGCCGCCGTCCAGGCTCTCTATCAGATGGATATCGGCGGTACCGGCGTGCTCGAAGTGGTCGCCGAATATGAGGCGCACCGGCTCGGCCAGGAAATCGATGGCGATACCTATCTGAAGGCCGATGCCTCGTGGTTCCGCTCCATCGTCGCCGGCGTCGTGCGCGACCAGACCGTCATCGATCCGCTGATCCGCCAGGCTCTGCAGGATGACTGGTCCCTGTCGCGCATGGACAGCACGGTGCGCGCCATTCTGCGCGCCGGCGCTTTCGAACTGCTGGAGCGCAAGGACGTTCCGATCGCGGTGATCGTCACGGAATATGTCGAAATCGCCCATGCGTTTTTCGAGGACGAAGAGCCCAAGCTCGTCAATGCGGTTCTCGATCGCATTGCCAAGCAGGTTCGGGTTCAGACCGTCAAGTAAACAGAACGACGACATCGGAGAGCAGGTCATGGGTGCTGGCGACGGGCAGGGGATCGAAGGTCAACTGCGCTCCGCCAAGCGCAATGTGATGATTCTCGCCGCCGCCCAGTCGATCCTCGGCTCGGCAGCGCCTTTGAGCTTTGCGGTCGGCGGCCTTGCCGGCTATCAGCTGCTCGGCGCCGACAAGTCGCTGGCAACCGCACCGCTCACCGGCTTCAATATCGGCGTGGCCATCGGCGCCATCGTCATTGCCGCCCTGTCGCGCTTTCTCGGCCGCAAGGCGAGCTTCATGCTCGGTGCCGCCATGGCTGCCATCGGCGGCGCGGTCGCAGCCCTTGCGCTGTTTCGCTCCGAATTCTGGCTCTTTGCCTTCGGCCTGCTGCTGATCGGCCTGTCGGGCGGCTTCACCCAGAAGATCCGCTTTGCCGCGGCCGATGCCTCGCCCTCTTTTTTCAAGGGCAAGGCGATCTCCTGGATCCTGGCCGGCGGCATCATCTCCGCCATTGTCGGGCCGCAGCTGGCGATCTGGGCCAAGGACGCCTTCGAGCCGGTGCTGTTTGCCGGCGCCTTCGTCGGCCTGATCCCGCTGATGCTGGCCGCCATCGTCGTGCTGTCCTTCCTGAAGCTGCCGGAACCCGTCGGCAAGGTCGGCATCAACGGCGAGGCCGCCCGACCCTTGCGCGACATCGTCATGACGCAGCGCTTCATCACCGGCATGATCTGCGGCGTCAGTTCCTATGCGCTGATGACCTTCATGATGACCGGCGCGCCGCTGGCCATGGTCGTCGGTTGCGGCTTCTCGTCGGATCTCGCCACCCTCGGCATCCAGTGGCATGTCATTGCCATGTTCGCCCCGAGCTTTTTCACCGGCATGCTGATCACCCGGTTCGGAACGGAAAAAGTCGTCGCGGCCGGCCTTCTCATCCTGATGGCCTGCGCCATCGTCGCCCATATGGGCGTCGAGCTTTGGAATTTCTGGAGCGCGCTGGTGCTGCTTGGTATCGGCTGGAACTTCGGCTTCATCGGCGCCACCGCCATCGTCGCGTCGAGCTATCGTCCCCATGAGGCCGACAAGGTGCAGGGTTTCCACGACATCGTGCTGTTCGGCATCGTGGCGCTGTCGTCCTTTTCCTCCGGCAAGGTGTTTTCCGCCTATGGCTGGTCGATCATGAACCTGGTGATCTGGCCGGTGACCATCACCTGCCTCATTCTGGTGATCCTGCAGATGCGCGCCAGCGCCCGCACCAAACCGGCCTGAAGCCCGATCTCCGGCCCCATTCACAACTTGCGGTCTATCAAGAACCGGCGCGACAATTCGCCGGTTCGCTGTATTGCCGGACGGAAAAGCAGCACTTGACGCGACCCCATCATCAACGCAATCTCGCCCCGTGCCGGTAGGCTTCTGAGGAGGGGCCGAGACCAGGCGCGGAATTACGACCACGCGGAGGAGCATGGCGCGGTCGATACTGGAGGGTATTGCGAATGACAGTTTTATTGGGCGTGATCTTATGCGGCTTGCTTTCGATCGCCTATGCGGTCTGGGCTACCAAATCCGTACTTGCCGCCGACCAGGGCAACGCACGCATGCAGGAGATCGCCGGTTATATCCGTGAAGGCGCGCAGGCCTATCTGATGCGCCAGTACATGACCATTGCCATGGTGGGCGCCGTCGTCTTCGTGCTGGCCTGGTATCTTCTCTCGGGCGCGGCCGCGATCGGCTTCCTGATCGGCGCCGTCCTGTCCGGTGCTGCCGGTTTCATCGGCATGCATGTGTCCGTTCGTGCCAATGTTCGCACGGCCCAGGCCGCATCCCAGAGCCTGGCGGCCGGCCTCGACATCGCCTTCAAGTCCGGCGCCATCACCGGCATGCTGGTGGCAGGCCTCGCCCTGCTCGGCGTCGCGGTCTATTTCTTTGTTCTGACGGCGCTGATGGGCCATGCCAGTGGCTCGCGTGAAGTGATCGACGCGCTGGTGGCGCTGGGCTTCGGGGCATCGCTGATCTCCATCTTCGCCCGTCTCGGCGGCGGCATCTTCACCAAGGGCGCCGATGTCGGCGGCGATCTCGTCGGCAAGGTGGAAGCCGGCATCCCGGAAGACGACCCGCGCAACCCCGCCACCATTGCCGACAATGTCGGCGACAATGTCGGCGACTGCGCCGGCATGGCAGCCGACCTGTTCGAGACCTATGCAGTCTCGGTGGTCGCCACCATGGTCTTGGCGGCCATCTTCTTTGCCGCCAGTCCCTTGCTGGAAACGGTGATGATCTATCCGCTGGCAATCTGCGGTGCCTGCATCGTGACCTCGATCATCGGTACGTTTTTCGTCAAGCTCGGCACCAATGGCTCGATCATGGGCGCCCTTTACAAGGGGCTGATCGTTACCGGCCTTCTGTCGATCCTCGGCCTTGCCGGCGCCACCTCGGCGACCGTTGGCTGGGGCTCGATCGGCACCGTTGCCGGCATGGACATTACCGGCACCAACCTGTTCATCTGCGGCATCCTCGGCCTGGTCGTCACGGCGCTGATCGTGGTCATCACCGAATATTACACCGGCACCAACAAGCGTCCGGTCAATTCCATCGCCCAGGCATCGGTCACCGGCCATGGCACCAATGTCATCCAGGGGCTGGCGGTGTCGCTGGAATCGACCGCCCTGCCGGCGATCGTCATCGTTGGCGGCATCATCTCGACCTACCAGTTCGCCGGCCTGTTCGGCACGGCGATCGCGGTCACCACCATGCTCGGCCTGGCCGGCATGATCGTCGCACTCGATGCCTTCGGCCCGGTCACCGACAATGCCGGTGGCATTGCCGAAATGGCCCATCTGCCGCCGGAAGTGCGCAAGTCCACCGATGCGCTCGATGCCGTCGGCAACACCACCAAGGCCGTCACCAAGGGCTATGCCATCGGTTCGGCCGGCCTCGGCGCGTTGGTTCTGTTTGCCGCCTATTCCAACGACCTGCAGTTCTTTGCCGCCAACAGCGAAAAATATCCCTACTTCGCCAATATGGGCGACATTTCCTTCAGTCTCTCCAATCCTTACGTGGTCGCCGGCCTGATCTTCGGCGGTCTCATCCCCTACCTGTTCGGTGGTATCGCAATGACCGCGGTCGGTCGGGCGGCAGGCTCCATCGTCGAGGAAGTGCGCCGGCAGTTCCGCGAAAATCCCGGCATCATGCAGGGAACCGTCAAGCCCGATTACGGCCGGGCGGTCGACCTTTTGACCAAGGCGGCGATCCGCGAAATGATCATCCCCTCGCTGCTGCCGGTGCTGGCACCGCTGGTCGTCTATTTCGGCGTGCTGGCGGTTTCCGGCTCCAAGGCCTCGGCCTTCGCAGCCCTTGGTGCGTCCCTGCTGGGCGTCATCGTCAACGGCCTGTTCGTCGCCATTTCCATGACGTCGGGCGGCGGCGCCTGGGACAATGCCAAGAAGAGTTTCGAGGACGGTTTTGTCGACAAGGATGGCACCACCCATCTGAAGGGATCGGATGCCCACAAGGCGTCGGTCACCGGCGATACGGTCGGCGACCCCTACAAGGACACAGCCGGCCCCGCCGTCAATCCGGCGATCAAGATCACCAATATCGTCGCCCTGTTGCTGCTGGCCGTGCTGGCCGGCTGAGCCGGGATCGATATCAGACAAAAGAAAACCCGCGGCTTCTGGTGAAGCCGCGGGTTTTGTGTTTCCGAATATGTCTGCCGAGGCTCAGAGCCCGTTGAGCATGTTCTTGACGCTGTTTGCGGCGCCGCCACCGCCCGACAGCAACTGCTGCAGGAAGGTGAGGTCCTTGCCGCCGGTCGGCGTGGTGCGGGAGATCGTGTCGAACACCTTGCCGTCCTGGAGCGTATAGTTTGAACGCTGCGCGACGACGCCGTCCTTGTCGAAATAGATGGCCAGAATCTGCTGGTCGACCAGCTTCTGCTTCATGAAGGCCACCGAGCGGACGCGCTTCTGGGAGATGTAGTAGAACACCTCACCATCGAAGGTCGCCGTGGTGGACGGCGTGCCGAGCGACAGAATGACCTGTTCGCGGCTGGCCCCGACCGGCACCAATGCCAGCGCATCCTCGTCGACGATATAGCCGTTGTGAAAGACTTCACCGGTCTGGCAGCCCGACAGGCCGCCGACGACCAGTAACGCGGCAATGGCGGCACCGCCGAAAAATGTTCTGTCCGAACCGAAATACCGTCTCTTCAACGACGCGTCTCCCATATACTCAAACTGCTGGCCTTGCCGGCACTTCAGATGTCCTGTTGCGCACATCATTATGGCCTTTCCGGGGACACCGGAACATGATCTGGCCCTAGAGATGCTGCCGCCTTGCCGGCCACACGAACCAGGCAATACGGGCGCGAAAGGCCCCATGACGGAAAGTGGCTCTGGTCGAAACGGCATTGCAATTCACGACTGCTTCGGTAAACCAGCTTTCGCGATCATGCAACAAGGCCTTGGCCAGACAGATCGCTCTGCGCTGAGAAAATTGGACATATAAATGCTATTCGGGCTGTTCCGTCAGAAGAAACACAACCGGATCATCGTCGACCGGCAATATGCGGCACTGACCGCGCTCGGGCGCGATCCGTATTTCTACACCGATCTCGCCGTTCCGGACACGGTGATGGGACGGCTGGAAATGCTGTCCATCGTCATGATTCTGTATTTCCGTCGCACCCGGTCGGCCGGCCAGAGCGGCAGGGAAGTGGCCCAGGAGATCGTCGATGCGTTTTTCCAGGATATCGATTATTCGATCAGGGAACTCGGTGTCGGCGACCAGACGGTTCCCAAGCGAATGAAAAAACTGGCCGGCATGTTCTACGGCCGGCTTGAATCCTATTCCGCGGCACTCGATCTAAAGGATGGACCGGCTTTGGCCGCTGCCCTGCGCCGCAACATCCATCCCGAACAGGCCGAAGCGCCCGAGATGGCGGACCTGGCCGATTGGGTGCTGGGCGCCGACCAAGAGTTGGACGGCGTGTCGGACGAAGCCTTTGCCACGGGAACGGTTCAAATGACGGTGCCTGGAGGGCGCAACTGAGATGACCACACACGATGCCGGCGCCGGCGACGCGCCATTCTCCTACCTGGTGAAGGTCGGACATATTTCCGCAAACCCCGTGCAGGTCCGCCTCGAGGCAGACGAGCGCGAGCGCCAGGGCCTGGCAAAACTCTGGCAGGTCAGCGCCGTCAACGAATTGCGCGCCGAACTGCAGATCGGCCGCTGGAAGAAGGACGGCATTCGCATCAAGGGCCAGGTCAGGGGCGAACTGGTGCAGGCCTGCGTCGTGACGCTGGAGCCGGTCGTGTCGCGTTTCAGCGAGGAGATCGAGCAGATCTACGTGCCGGAAGGCTCGAAACTGGCGCGGATCGTTGTCGATGGCGTGGCCGAAATGGTGCTTGACCCCGACGGCCCCGACGCGCCGGAGACCTTTGTCGGCGACACGATCGATGCCGGCGTGCTGGTCAGCGAGTTCGCAGCACTTGCCATCGACCCCTATCCCAAGAAGCAAGGCGTCGAGTTTGCCGGCCATTCCGACACGCCCGCAGACGAGGTGCGCCGTCCGTCTCCCTTTGCCGTGCTAAAGGACTGGAAAAAGGACCAGTAGCAATGTGTTGATGTCGCAAGACGGCACAAACCAGTTGTGCGCGACAGCAAAAACGGTATTTTGGCCGAAATTTCGCCAGGATGGCGAAAAGCAAGGATCAGGGACGCGTGATCAGAATTTCTCTTGATGTGATGGGCGGCGACTTTGGTCCGGAAGTTGTCATCCCAGGCGCTGCCAAGGCGCTCGAGCGCCATCCCGAGGTGACGTTCCTGCTGTTTGGACAGCAGGCCCGCTGCGAACCCATTTTGAACAAATACCCCAAGCTCAAGGAACGCTCCGTCCTGCACGATTGCGAGATCGCCGTCGGCATGGATGAGAAGCCGAGCCAGGCGTTGCGCCGTGGCCGCTATGTCTCCAGCATGTGGCGGTCGATCGAGGCGGTCAAGACGGGCCAGGCCGATGTCGTGGTCTCGGCCGGCAATACCGGTGCCCTGATGGCCATGTCCAAATTCTGCCTGCGCACCATGGCCAATGTCGAACGTCCGGCGATTGCGGCGATCTGGCCGACGCTGAACGGCGAGAGCATCGTGCTCGACGTCGGCGCGACCATCGGCGCCGATGCGCAGCAGCTTCTGGATTTCGCGCTGATGGGCGGCGCCATGGCGCGCGCCTTGTTCGAGATCGAGCGGCCGACGGTTGGCCTGCTCAATATCGGCGTCGAGGAGATCAAGGGTCAGGAAGAGGTCAAGGAAGCCGGGCGCCTGATCCGCGAGGCCGGGCTCGACACCATGGACTATTACGGTTTCGTCGAAGGCGACGATCTGGGCAAGGGCACCGTCGACGTCGTCGTGACCGAAGGCTTCACCGGCAATATCGCGCTGAAGACCGCCGAGGGCACCGCCCGCCAGATCGCCGAATACCTGCGGGCCGCCATGTCGCGCACGCTGATGGCCAAGATCGGCTATATCCTGGCCAAGGGCGCCTTCGACCGGCTGCGCGAGAAGATGGATCCCCGCAAGGTCAATGGCGGCGTGTTCCTCGGCCTCAACGGCATCGTCATCAAGAGCCATGGCGGAACCGATGCGGAAGGCTTTGCCGCCGCCATCGACGTCGGCTACGACATGGCGCGCAACGGCCTGACACAGAAGATAGAAAACGATTTGAAGAAATATCATGCTCGCCATCCGTCCAGTGCGGGTCCGGAAGCAGCGTGATCGACAGGGTAGGGAAGTAATGATTCGTTCAGTGGTTCGCGGTTTCGGAGCAGCGCTTCCGAAGCAAGTGATGTCCAACCGCGACCTGGAGAGCCGCGTCGATACGACGGACGAGTGGATCGTGCAGCGCACCGGCATCCGCCAGCGCTATATCGCCGGCGAAGGCGAGACGACCGCGTCGCTTGGCGAGGCGGCAGCGCGCCAGGCGCTCGACAGGGCCGGGCTGACGGTTGCCGATATCGACCTGATCATCGTTGCGACCTCGACACCCGACAACACCTTTCCGGCCACCGCCGTCAATATCCAGCACCGGCTCGGCATGAGCCATGGCTTTGCCTTCGATGTGCAGGCCGTCTGTTCGGGTTTTGTCTACGCCATGACGACGGCCGATCTCTATATCCGCGGCGGCATGGCTAAGCGCGTGCTGGTGATTGGCGCCGAGACCTTTTCGCGTATTCTCGACTGGAGCGACCGCACCACCTGCGTGCTGTTCGGCGATGGCGCCGGTGCGCTGGTCCTGGAAGGCCAGCAGGGGACCGGTGCGATTTCCGATCGTGGCATCCTGGCGTCCAAATTGCGCTCCGACGGCGCGCACCGCGAAAAGCTCTATGTCGATGGCGGGCCCTCGACCACCGGCACGGTCGGATATCTGCGCATGGAGGGCCGCGAGGTCTTCAAGCATGCGGTCAGCATGATCACCGACGTGATCGAAGCGACGTTCGAGGCGACCGGCACGACGGCAGACGATATCGACTGGCTGGTGCCCCATCAGGCCAACCGGCGCATCATCGACGCCTCGGCCAAGAAGCTCGGCATCCCTTTGGAGAAGGTCGTGGTGACGGTGGACCTGCATGGCAATACCTCTGCCGCCTCCATTCCGCTGGCGCTGGACACGGCCGCCGCAGACGGCCGCATCAAGAAAGGCGACCTGGTTCTGATCGAAGCAATGGGCGGCGGCTTTACCTGGGGCGCCGTGCTGCTAAGGTGGTAGCTCAATTCGAAAAATGCGACTCATAACAGGTGCTTGACCGACACGCCCAAGGGCAATAGTCTTCAGGCTGCTTTGGAATATGGGTTAGTGATCGGGCGGGATACGATGACCGGAAAGACAGTGACGCGGGCAGACTTGGCGGAATCAGTCTTTCGAAAGGTTGGATTGTCGCGAACCGAATCGGCCGAACTGGTCGAGACCGTCATCGACGAAATCTGCAATGCCATCGTTCGCGGCGAGGTTGTCAAGCTGTCGTCGTTTGCCACCTTCCAGGTGCGCAGCAAGAACGAGCGAATCGGCCGCAATCCCAAGACCGGCGAGGAAGTTCCGATCTCGCCGCGCCGGGTGATGACCTTCAAGGCCTCCAATGTGCTGAAACAGCGGATCCTGCGGTCGCACATTGCGCGGCGCGCCAAGCAGAAGCCGCAGAACCCGGCGGTCTAGACGCCGGCTCCCTGAAGGCAATTTGTCCTCAGGATCATAGGATCACTTGAATTCTTTGTCGTAAACCGCTCGAATATCGACGATTCGAAGCTCGGCACGCTGTGCCTGATATCGTGTGGGGAACACCAAGTTGGACAAGAGCCCGGACGCCTTTCGCACCATCAGCGAAGTTGCAGACGACCTTGATCTGCCCCAGCATGTCCTGCGCTTCTGGGAAACGCGCTTTTTGCAGATCAAGCCGATGAAGCGCGGCGGCGGCAGGCGCTATTACCGCCCCGACGACGTGGAACTGCTGAAGGGCATCCGTCATCTGCTGTATGACCACGGCTATACCATCAAGGGCGTCCAGAAACTGCTGAAGACCAATGGCAACCGTTTTGTCATGGCCGTGGCCAGCGGCGACCTGGCCACCATGGAATCGCTGGTCGCGGCCAATACCGCGACGGGGGAACCGAAACTGAGCCACGCCGATGACGATCAGATCGTCGGCCAGCCCAAGGTCAAGGTCAGCGGCCGCTTCTTCGGCTTCGGCGGCAGCGACGACGATATGCCCGAGGTTTCGGTGGGCAAGGTCGCGGTCGGCAAGGAAGACAGGGCCCTGCTGCAGGAAGCGCTCTACGATCTGCTGGAATGCAAGCGCCTGCTCGACCAGGTCCGCTGATCGCGCCGGGGCGGCGCCCATAAAAAAAGGCCGAACCTTCACGATCCGGCCTATGAAACTGTCTGGAGGGTGCCGCTTATTCGGTGACGGCGGTGCTGGCCGGCGTTTCGGTGGATTTCAGGATCAGCGTCTGATCGGCAGTGGATTGCCGTTCGGTCACAGCGCTCGATACGCTTGCCGTCTGGATTGTCGTATCGACATCGGCAGAAGCCGTCGTCTTCATATGACCGGCGCAGTCGGCCAAGGCCGCTCCGGCCGAGAGGCTGAGAACTGCGGCAATTGTGATTACTGCTTTCATCGTCGTACTCCTCTGGTTGCTCGAGAAGCATAACGCAGCGCCGCACCCATCGGAAATCACAAAACAAGGAGGGACGCAGCGTCAATCTGCGAGCTGCCGCCTGGCAATTCTGCGTCTTCCTGTCTTTTTGGAAGGCCATTCTCATTTTTCGCTTGCGCCGCCGTGGCCAAATCTCTAAGGGAAACGAGCCGTTTAGGCAGGTCGGGGCGTAGCGCAGCCCGGTAGCGCACTTGACTGGGGGTCAAGGGGTCGTCGGTTCAAATCCGGCCGCCCCGACCAAAAATGAAAGACTTAGTCGAAGTCTTGCGGCCGAAAATCCCCCATATTTCGGCCGGGTAATTTGAAGGTTTTGCCGACTGTCGTCTGGGCATTGCCGCACGGGTCAGATGTATAATACAACAAATTACTTTGACCGGCATAGTATTGCTGTGTACAATTCAATTGTGTAATCGTTTCATTGTGTTTCTTGCGAGGATGCCATAGTGTAGTCCGCTAAACGTGTGCGCATACGGCAAGAATAATAAACGGATCTGCGAAACGTGAGGCGATGTCTGGATGGTAAGAATTATCACCTTTGGTAGCTGTTTGTCTCGGCTCACGGCTGTGAATTACGTCAAGTTGTTCAGAGGCGAGGTACTTGCAACGGTGATGCATAATCGATCCGATTATTTTCTGGACAGGTACGTGGATCGCACTTTATCGCTTCCGGATATCGGTTTCTTGCGACGCCACCTTAAAGCTCAGCCTGAGAAGATGAGCGCTGACACGAATTCTTCCTTAATTCTGAATAACCAGACTGCCGAGGCGGTGGGGATTCACTCGAACAAGAACGGTTTGAATGTATTTAAAGCGATGGATCGTTCGCCAGACATAATAATTTTAGATAATTATTTCGATCTGTCTGCCCGGCTATTTGTTCACCAAAAAACAAGAGAAAGATTATTTTTTCACAAAGGATATTTTGATATTAAGCTGGACGATTGGTCGATGGATGAAATATTACCGACAAAGATGTCCGTTGAAAATTTTCATCGTATTGTTGATTGGTTTCGTACCTCTGCTCGGGGCGCCAGAATATACTTCATAAACTTTCCGAGCAATACCTACAAAGATCAACCCAGCCGGGCGGCTCGGCACTTGGCGTTTCAGGAAGCCTTTGTAAGGGCAGACATTGGCATCATCCCTTTAATGGATGTAAATCCGTCATTCCAGGCAGACGTACCTCAACACTTTAAGCATCACCAATATTGCGCATATGCCGGAATCATAAAAGGTTTGGAATCCTCGCTCAGCAAGGTAACGGCCTGAGCCGTCCCTGCCCGCCCGCAGGTGGGGCCGATTTTCCGTTTTTGTTGACTGTCTCGGTTTCGAACATCCGGAAATGGAGAGGAGTGAACCGTCGCCCGTGTAGTTCTGCCTTATAAATGTTGCGATGCAGCATTATATGGCCTATTTGGCCGATGACGATCGGAACAAAGCAGAAGAGAAACGCTTGTGCCTATTCGCGCACCACGCCTCCAATGAAAGCGATCCTTCCATGCGTCTGAAATTCCCTATGCCGTTTTCCTCCGTGATGCGACAACAGAAGAAGTGGCAGAAGACGCTTTCCAAGCTGATGGAGCCCGCCATCGCGCCGGCCAAGGCCAAGGCAAAACCGCGTGCAAGCCGCCCGGCCGGAGCACGGTTGCATGAGGTGGTGGCCTTCGGTGCCAATCCCGGCGGCCTGCGCATGCTGGAATATGTTCCGCCGCAGTTGAAGGCCGGTGCGCCCCTGGTCGTCGTCCTGCACGGGTGTCTGCAGACCGCCGCCGATTTCGATCGCGGCAGCGGCTGGTCCAGGCTCGCCAAGGAGATGGGGTTTGCGCTGCTTTATCCCGAACAGCGATCCAACAACAATCCCAATCTGTGCTTCAACTGGTTCCGTCCAAGCTCGGTGGCCCGCGACCGCGGCGAGCTGATGTCGATCCGCCAGATGATCGACAATCTGAGCAGCCGCCACAAGATTTCGCCGGACCGTATCTTCGTCATGGGCCTGTCGGCGGGCGGCGCCATGGCATCGGCACTGCTGGCGGTCTATCCCGACCTGTTTGCCGGCGGCGCCATCGTTGCCGGCCTGCCTTACGGTGCGGCCCGCGACGCCATGTCGGCCATGTCGGTGATGAAATCGAGCGCCAACCGCTCGGCCCGCGAATGGGGCGACCTGGTGCGCAGCGCCACCCCGGAGATCGACAGCCTGCCGAAGATCTCGATCTGGCATGGTCTTGCCGATCGGGTCGTCAACCCTTCGAATGCCCGCGCCAGCCTGCACCAATGGCTGGATCTGCACGGTCTGCCCGAAGAAGCGGCGCGGGAAGAGGTTGACGGGTCGCGCGTCACGCGGACATGGCTCGCCCCGGATGGCGAGGTCGCCGTCGAACTGCATCTGGTGCACGGCATGGACCATGGTCTGGCAGTATCGACCCGTGGGGCCGTTCAGCCGCATCGCGATGCGGTGCCGTTCATGCTGGAGCAGGAGATTTGCACGCCCACCGAACTGGCCGCGTCATGGGGCCTGGGTCAGGCGAAAGGGATACGGAAGAAGAGTGGGGGCAGTCGAGGCGGACTGTAAGCCGGCCGGTCGGGCAGTGCCCCAGCGGGGTGGAAAGACGTATATCATCCGCCTGACCGCCCCCGGAGGCAAAACCTCAGTTTTCTTCAATGGCCACGCCATCGCGGCCGATGGAGAGCTGCACGCCGTCCGGCTTGCTTTCTTCCTGATAGACGTAGACACCGAGGCCAATCACGGCAATCACGAGGGCGCCGATGACGAAATAAAGGCCATTGCTTCGGTTCATAAGATATCTCCTGTGCGTAAAGTCAGCCGGAGAATGCTGCAGAGCGGAAATTGTTCCATCGCGATGGAACAATTGTTGGCTCATACCAAGTGTCGATGATAGGAACCTATAGGATGGCTTATGGCAGGTCTCTGGCTAGGCGCGGTGCGCAGGGCGATGCTTGTCGCATCGGCCAAGCGGCGCAACAACGCCAGAGGCCTGCCATAAGCCACCTTCGGCCGGCTTCTCGGACCTTCTGGCGTCGTCGAGCCCCTCGACCGATGCGCAAGCATCGCTCTTCGGACCTCTCCTAGCCAGCAGGGCCGATCGAGCCGGTCCTATAGGTTCCTATCATCGACACTTGGTATCAGTCGTCGTTGGCCGCGTTGAGGTTTTCCGGCCGCATCGTCTGCGCGACCTGATCGCGGGCGGCAAACCGCACGCCAGCGCCGCCGCTGGTATCATCCCCGTCCTTGACGAAAACGACGCCCTTGGCCTCATAGCTGCGGCGCAGGGTTCGCAGGGCACTGTCTTCGACCGGCGCAACCCCGTCGCTCTCGCAATCCGAGACGACGGCGACCGGCAGGCCGCTGGCGGTCGCGCTCTCTTCAAGTGTCAGGCCAAGCAGAGCCCGGGCGGCGCGATATTGTGCAGGAGTATACATAGAAGCGATATAGGCCGGTCCGGCGGAAGGTCAATGCTTGGCCGCATGCCTGTTGCGTTAACGGAAGGCCAGTCCATCGGCGACATCGCTGCCGGTGCCCTTGGCGGTCGCGATGGTAAGCGGTCGCTCGCTCAAGAGGTCCTGATAGACCTGCAAGGTCTCCTCGACCATCTTGTCGAGCCCATAGCGGTTCTGTCGCGCCAGGGCACCGGCCTCAAGCCGTCGGCGGACGTCGGGGTCGGCAAAGGACAGGATGGCTTCGGCCAGCGGCGCCGGGTCGTCGGTATTGGGCACCAGGCAGCCATTGACGCCGTGCTCAAGAACGGTTCCGGCCCCACCGACATCGGAGAGGATCAGCGGCTTGCCCGCGGCTGCCGCCTCCAGCATGACATAGGACATCGCCTCATAGCGGCTGGGGGTGACCAGCGCGTCAAAGGTCTGGATGGCCTCGCTGCCGGCAATATCGGCGCTCATCGTCACGCGTTCGCTGAGCCCGGCCGATGCGATCATCGCCCGGATCGTCGCGTCGAGTTCGCCAAAGCCGATGATCACGAGATGGGCGAGGGGAAAGCGTGTGGCGATGCGCTCGAAGGCGGCGATCAGCCTCTCCGGCGCCTTTTGCGGGGTCAGGCGTCCGATGAAGCCGAACGCGAAGGCATTACCGGGCACGCCGAGCCTGGCGCGCATCGCCTGTCTGCGGTCCTGCGGCGGCGTTGCGACGCCGTTGACCACGACGCGCAGGGTCTCGGGGCGAATACCGAGCGACAATCCATGGTTATATTCGTCGCCGGACACGCAGATGATGCGGTCGCTGAGAAACCGGCCCAGCACCCCTTCGACCAAACCATAGACCAGCCGGCCCTTGGAGCCCAGCGTCGGGTCCATGGTGCGGAAGGCGTGCGGCGTATAGACCCGCGGCACATGTTTGCCGGGAAGCCTGAGCCGCGTCAGCGCGCCGGCCTTGGAACTGTGGCCGTGCACGATGTCGAATGGGCCGTTGCGGGTGATGATCCGGCGGATCGAAAGCAAGGCCTTGGCATCCCAGGGGCCGACGGCCCGCCGCATGTCGACGCTCAGCGTGTTGGCGAGCCCCAACGCCTGCAGTTCCTCGACGAAGCGCGGCTCGGCTCGCAGCGGCGAATAGACGGCGGTGACATCATGGCCGCGCCCGTTCAGCGCCTTGCACAGATCGAGGAAATGCCGGCCCGAACCGCCGCCGCTGGGCTCCAGAACCTGCAACAGCTTCAGGCGCGACATATCTGGCTTTATCGGTTCGCTCATGGGGCAAACCCTCCGTGTAATCTGTCTTTCTGCCAGCGGCTTTCCAGGGCACCGCAGCCCCAGACGATGCCGAGAAGCAGGTAGAAATGCCGCCAGTGGTCGGTGTCGATGACATTGCCGATCGCCGAATGACCGATGATGACGATCCAGGCGATCATCAGATAGGGCTGCCAGGGCCGGTTGCGCAGCAGCAGCTTGAAGCCGATCCACAGGGTCCAGAGCAGCATGGTGATATAGGTGACGAAGCCGAGCCAGCCGTAGGTGGTCAGCGATTTCAGCCAGATATTGTGCTCGTCCTCCGGAAAGATCCGGCTGAACGTCATCGGCCCAATGCCGAGCGGATGTTCCATCGACATCAGGAAACCGATGCGGTGCCGATCGAAGCGGCCGAGATGCCCGCCGTCATAGTCCTGCACGAGCTGGGTGCGGTTGAAGAACAGGCTGTTGACCTGCTCGAATTGCAGCGCAATCACCAGAACCAGCACCATCAGAACCGCGGCCGTCAGGGACAGAAACAGGATCTTCATCCGAAATGCGGCGGTTCTTTCCTTGAGCAGCAGGATAAAGACCATGGCGACGGCGGAAAACAGGAAAAGCGCCCAGGCGGCGCGCGAGAACGACAGGAAGACGCCGAGCGCAATGACCAGCAGGCCGGCGACCTTGAACGGCGCTTCGATCAGCCGGCCGGTCAGCAGGCCGTGCATCAGGTACAGCGACGGCGCGATCAGGAAGGGTCCGAAGACGTTGGGATCCTGGAACGCGCCCTTGGCGCGGTCATAAAGCGTGAAAACCTCGGCCCCCGGAAAGGCATGGAAATAGCCGAGGATGCCGAGCATCGACGTAATCACCGCGGCGGCCACCCAGGCGCGGAAAATCAGCCGCAGCCGATGTTGCCCATCCTCGATGATGGCGGCGTAAAAGACCGAAGTCAGCGCCAGGAACAGCGACACGGCGATATACATCGGCCCGTCGTCCAGATCGGTCATCACGGTCAAGGACAGCATGCCGCCGACATTGAAGATCAGCAGCAGGGCCAAAAGCGGCGCGACACTGCGCGAAATCTTCAGACCGAGCAGAAACCAGATGGCGATCTGGCCGACCATCAGCAGCTCGTAAGGCGCCGGCTCGGAGATCACGAAGCCCGAGAGAAACACGCCGAAGGCAACCATCGCCGAGCCGAACAGCGTCAGGGCTGCGGCCTGCGGCCTGAACGGCGCTGCAGAATGGGCTTCGATCGCACTCAATAGGCATTTTCCGTATTCAGCAGCCGGATCGGCGTCAGGAACAGGATCTTCAGATCGAACATCAGCGACCAGTTCTCGATATAGAAGAGATCATAGGCGGTGCGGAACTTGATCTTCTCGTCATTGTCGATCTCGCCGCGCCAGCCATTGATCTGCGCCCAGCCGGTGACACCCGGCTTGACCCGGTGGCGGGCAAAATAGCCTTCGACGATCTCGCCGTAGAGCCGCTCGTGGGTCTGGGCGAGAACCGCATGGGGCCGCGGCCCAACCAGCGACAGGTCGCCGCGCAGCACGTTGAAAATCTGCGGCAATTCGTCGATCGAGGACTTGCGGAGGAAACGCCCGACCCGCGTCACACGGGGGTCGCCCTTGGTGACGGCGCGCTTGGCGGTCGGATCGCTCATGTCGGTATACATCGAGCGGAATTTCAGGACGTTGATGACTTCGTTGTTGAAGCCATGCCGCTTCTGGACAAAGATCACCGGCCCCTTGGAACTCAGCTTGACGGCGATGGCAGCACCGATGAACACCGGCCAGAGCAGGAGCAGGGCGACGACGCTGAAAAACACGTCGAAGATCCGCTTGGCCACCGAATCCCAGTCGCGGATCGGCCGGTCGAGGATGTCGAGCATCGGCACGGCACCGACATGGGAGTAAGAGCGCGGCCGGAACCGCAGGCTGTTGGAATGGGCGGCGAGGCGAATGTCGACCGGCAGCACCCATAGCATCCGCAAGAGCTCCAGGATGCGCGCCTCGGCGCTGAGCGGCAGCGCGATGATCAGCATGTCGATATGGGCCTGGCGGGCAAACTCGACCAGTTCCTGCACCGTTCCGAGCTTGGGATAACCCGCAACGATGGTCGGAGACCGGTCCGAGCCGCGATCGTCGAAGATGCCGCAAATGCGGATGTCATTGTCCTGCTGCTGTTCGATGGCGCGGATCAGGTCCTTGGCCGGCTGGCCGCCACCGACGATGACGGCGCGCCGTTCCATGATGCCGTTGCGCGCCCAGCGCCGGATCCCGAAGGCCAGCAGATACCGTTCGACCAGCAGGAAGAAGGCCCCGGCCGCATACCAGGCAACCACCCAGCCGCGCGAATAGAGACCGCCGGATTTCAGCAGGAACAGCGCAAGCGCCACCAGCGAAAAGGCAATCGTCCAGGCGCCGACGATCCGCGGCATCGACCGCAGCGGCCGGCGCAAGGCGGGCACCTGGTAACAATCGGCAAACTGCATCAACAGGATGGCGAGCGCCGAACCGAGAAAGGCCACCGCCAGATACATGATGAACGGCGTGAAATGCTCTCGGGCCAGGAAATGATGGGTCGCAAGACCGGTCGAAAACAGCGCGCTGAATTCCAGCAAACGGAGTTGGCCGATGATGATGTTCGGGGAATAGTTGCTGTCTTGAAACTGGCTGGCGACCTGGCGGGCAAAGGCGTTGATCTCGCCATTTTCGAGGACCGCCTTGGGCGCGGCGGCCTTGTCGCCGCCGGCCGTTTCCCGGACCTTGCGGCGCATGGCGTCCACGTCGAATGGTTCGGATTTTTCCTGCTGGTTCATGACATCGATCCGCCTCTTCATTCCTCTCGTCGTAGCAGAAAGGTCCTAAGAAACGTTTATGTCGGCCCAGCGATTCGATCCGGACGTGGGCTAAGCCAGGCCAATACTGTCCTTGTTCGGAACAGGTTGCCCATGCAACACGGCAGCGGCTAGCGCTGATCGGCTTTGCGCCAATCCGGTCAGGCGCTGCGGATCGCCGTCAGCCGTTCGCGGTAGAGGGCCAGGATGCCGTCGGCCATGACAGAGGCGGAAAATCTCGCCTTGAAATCGGCCATGCTTGGCATGGTGCTGTCATGCCAGCCGGGCGTCGTCACGGCCTTGGCCATGACGCGGGCGAGATCGTCCGGATCGTCGGGATTGACCAGCGCCTCGCTGTCGGCCCCGAGCATTTCCGGTATGCCGCCGACCCGCGTTGCAATCACCGACTTGGCAGCCCCCAGCGCTTCGAGAACGATATAGGGCATGGACTCGGCGCGCGACGGCACGACGACGATGTTGGACATCGAAAAGGCATCCTGAACGGGCATCGCAGGCAGCAGGCCGATCCGTCGACCGAGGCCGCGCTGCATCATCATCGCATCGTATTTGTCGCGGTCCGGGCCGTCGCCGACCACCAGCGCCGAAAGGGGGTGTTTGACCAGCCGTTCGGTCCGGGCAAAGGCATCGATGAACACATCGGGACCCTTGAGGTCCCGCAACATGCCGACATATAGAAAATGCACGCCGTCGGAGCGGGTTGGGATCGCACCGATATCCGCATCGCTGATGCCGTTATAGATCATCCGCGCACTGCAGCGCGGCACGCCCACCTTGGTCTCGTAGGTCCGGCGTTCGAAATCGCAGACAAAGACGATGGCGTCCGTCAGCTGCTCCAGAAGGCGTTCCATGCTGAAGATCGCCCGGCCGGCAAGGCTGGCCTGATCGTAGTGCAGACTGCCGCCATGGGGAGAATAGACGCGGGCAACGCGATACTTTTTGACCCGCAACACTGAACCGATGATGCGTGCCAGCGCGCCGCCCTTGGCGCCGTGACCGTGCAAAACATCCGGTTGCAAACTTTTGATTTCTTTGTAGCTGCGCCACAAGGCGCGGGCGTCGCCGCTGCCGACCGAGCGGCGGATCGGAATACGGGTCAGGCCGAGCGACAGATAGGGGCGGATCTGGTCGAACAGCCGGTCTTCGTGGTCCCCGCCCGTCGTGCTGTCGCAGACGATGCCGACCTTGTGGCCCGCATTGCTGTGCTGCTCGGCGAGATCGCGCACATGCCGGAATATTCCTCCGACAGGCGAGCGAAAGCAGTGAATGATGCGGAGCGGCTCGGTTTCCGGCATCGATCAGAACAGCCGTTCGCGGACATAGATCGTGTCTCCGGCCAGAAGGGGATCGGTGATCGGCACGCGGCCGGTGACGATGTCGGCGTTGATCTTGCGGGTCACGTCGACATCGCGCTGGTTGGCGCGGCTGGAGAAGCCACCGGCAACGGCGATGGCATTCTGAACCGTCATTCCGGGAACATAGGAATATTGTCCTGGCTGCCCGACTTCGCCCATCACGAAGATCGAGCGATAGCGGTCCATCTCGATGGTGACGTCGGGATCGCGCAGATAGCCCTGGCGCAGCTTCTGGGCAATGGCGCCTTCCATCTGGGGAAGGGTCTGGCCGCGGGCTGCCACCTGGCCGATCAGCGGGAAGGCGATATAGCCGGCCTGGTCGACGGTATAGGAATTGCTGAGACTGGCCTGTTCGAACACCGTGACGCGCAGGCGGTCGCCGCTGTCCAGCCGGTAGGGCTGGATGGTCGCTTCGTGAAACACCTTCGGCGCCGGCTTGTAGGATGAACAGCCCGACAGCACTGCCATGGTGACTGCGGCAATCGCGATGATCGCCTGTCTTGCTCGAGCCAATAACATGCGCAGACGCGCTCCCAGGAAGATTTCAACGTGGGTCTGTTATCAAACGGTTAGGGTTAATGGTCGGTAAACAAATCCCGACGCTTTATTTGCGGCGCACAGTTTTTCCAAATCCTGAACGAAAAACACCCATTAACGCTTGGGTTACCATGTTGCTTTACTTTCTGCGCCAATAAGTACCAGGAGTAACGGTCATGTCGGGTTCGGGCAGCAACAATCAACAGGATGTGGATATCGATCTTGGCCAACTCGTGCGTGCCGTCTGGCAGCGCAAGGGCCGTATCCTCGTGGTGACTGCCGTGGCTGCCGGGCTTGCCTTTGCCGGCGCCAGCATGATTTCGCCGAGCTACAAGAGCGAAACCCGCATCCTGATCGAGGCCCGCGCCGCCAGCTATGCCGCCCAGCAGACGCAACTGACCGGCTCGGAGCCGGTGCTGGACGAGCTGAACATTGTCAGCCAGGTGCAATTGCTGCGCTCGGTCGATCTGATCAAGCAGGTCGCCCGCGATCTGAAGCTCTATGATCTGGAAGAGTTCGATCCGGATACCAACCCCTCGGCGCTCTCTGATATCATGGTGCTGCTGGGCCTGAAGAAGAGCCCGCTCGATCTGGCACCTGAAGAGCGGGTGCTGAAGGTTTTCCAGGAAAAGCTGCAGGTCTACCAGGTCGAAAAGTCGCGCGTCATCGGCATCGAGTTCACCTCCAAGGATCCGAAGCTGGCCGCGGCCATTCCCAATGCCATGGTCAAGGTCTACCTGTCGCTGCAGAGCGGCGCCAAGCTCGACAGCAATTCCGAAGCCGCCCGCTGGCTGGAGCCGGAAATCGCCAATCTGCGCGAGAAGGTGAGGGAGGCCGAGCAGAAGATCGCCGATTACCGCTCCTCCTCCGACCTGCTGCGCACCAGCGACACATCGACCTTTGCCAACCAGCAGCTGAACGACATTTCGGCTGAGCTTGCGCGCGTGCGCGGCGAACGGGCCAATGCCGAGGCGAGGGCCGAGAATGTCAAGACGGCGCTTGAGGCCGGCAAGCCGACCGATACGCTGGATGCGGTCATCTCTTCCCAGGCGATCCAGCAGCTCAAGCAGTCGGAATCGACCATCCGTTCGCAGATCTCCGATCTGTCGACGAGCCTGCTCGACGGCCATCCGCGGCTGAAGGCCCTGCGCGCCCAGCTGAGCGGCATTCGCGAGCAGATTGCCGGCGAAACCCGCAAGGTCGTCGCAAGCCTGGAAAGCGAGGCCAATGTCGCGCGCATCCGCGAACGCCAGCTCGTTCAGCAGTTGAACGCGGTCAAGGCGGATTCGGCCCGGGCCGGCGAGGACGAGGTCGGCCTGAAGGCGCTCGAGCGCGAGGCGGTCGCCCAGCGCCAGCTGCTGGAAACCTATCTCGCCCGTTACCGCGAGGCCAGCACCCGCCTGGACGAAGGCTCCAGCCCGGCCGATGCCCGCGTCATCTCCCAGGCCTCCGAGCCGTCCGAGCCGAGCTTCCCCAAGGTCCTGCCGATCACCATTGTCGCGGCGCTGGCCGCCTTCATCCTGTGCGCCGTCGCCGTCATGCTGGCCGAACTGTTCAGCGGCCGTGCCCTGCGCCCGGTCGATGCGCCGAGCAATCCGGTCGATGACGAGCCGGAACGCGCGGCCGCCCAACCGGCAACCGAACTGCGTGCTGAAAGGCCAGTGGTCGCCCGCCCGGCGCCGGATCTTGTTCCGGCCAGCCTGCTGACGGCGCAGGCCGACCCAGCCCCGATGCCTGAGCCGGAGCCGGAGATCGTTGCTGATTCTGACGAGGCCAATGAGCCGCACGACGAGTTCTCGGTCGCATCCGTGGCGTCCTATCTGGCCGAGGCCAATGTCGCGATCGCCATCAGCATCTCGCCGTCCGGCGACGACGGCTCGACGGCAACCGTCATGCTAGCCCGCGAGATCGCCGAATCCGGCCGCACGGTCGTCTTGATCGACATGACCGGCTCGGCCTGCCCGACGCGGCTGATGGCCGCCCATCGTGATCTTCCCGGCATTACCGATCTTCTGTGTGGCGAGGCGGCATTTTCCGATACGATCCATCCCGATCGCCTGTCGGATGCCCATGTCATCCCGCAGGGCAATTCCGATATCCGCGCCGCCATGCGCGGCGTCGACCGCCTGTCGATGATTGCCGATGCCCTGGCGGATGCCTATGATCTGGTGCTGATCGAGTGCGGCCCGGCCAGTGCCGAGAGCGTCTCGCGCCTCAGCCGCAACGGCGCCCACGAGATCATTCTATCGGCGCCGAACCCGGACAAAGCACAGCTGGCCGAGATCATGGCGACCTTCGAAAGCGTCGGTTATGCCGATCTGATCCTGATGTCGCAGCGCCTGCCCGAGACGCGCGCCGCCGGCAAGGGCCGCAGCGCCGCCTGAACGAAAGCTAGTCGTCGGTTCCGGTCGAGAGCGTCGGGTCCTCGTCGGCATGGGCGCGCAGCCGCTGGATCAGCGCGTAGAGCTGCGGATTGCCCTTGATGACGGCTTTGGTGCGGGTCACGCCGCGCTGGGCAATGGCGGCCAGCCGGCCGGGACCGCTGATCGGCAGGAGAACGTCGTGCTGAACGGTTTCGACCGAGCACCAGCGGCGCTTGTAATCCTGGTCGCCGACGCCGAAATCGAAGATGGCGGCACCGTCGAGGCACGCCTGTTCGATGATCAGCCAGAACAGGAACTCGCCGGTACTGGCTTCCGGCACCAGATCCTCGTCGATCGAGCCGAACTGGCAGATCACATGATCGCCCTTGCGCGACAGCCCGGCAATGGCGGCAATCTTGCCCTCATGCTCGCCCTTCAGGCGCAGCGCATGCAGTTGCAGCGCCGAATTGACGCCGCCGGTATCGCGCTCCAGAAGGAGGCGGAAGAAAGCCTGGGTTTCCGGCGGCTGGAAGACGTTCGGCAAGCCGAGAGCCTTGAAGCGCACCGCTTTTTGATAAAAGAACCGTTCGATCAGCGCCGATTTTTCGCGGTCGGTGCTGGCGACGATATGCTCGTAACCGCCGACCGCTTCAAGCTTGCGCTGCTGGTTGCGGAATTTCTTGCGCCGGCGTTTGGCGTTCAGCTGGCCGATGGTGCGCTCGAAATCCGGGTACAGCGGCAGCTGGAAGGCATGGTTCTGGTTTTCCATGACCGGCAGCGCCGAGAACGGATGCTTGTCGCCGCGCCATTCCAGGGGAATGTTCTGCAGGCTGACCAGATCGGCCTGGCCTTGAAGGGCTTTTGTCACCCGTTCGACAAAATCCTGAGGGGAGGGCTGCAGGCCCTGCGCCCGGAATTTCTCGCTGAACAGGCCGGTATTGATATTGGCGAAGCGCGCGCCGATGAACTGCGCGATGCGGATCATGTTGGAGCGGACGATTTCCATCGGCAGGATGAAGCAGGTCTCCCCGTCCTGGCTGCCGCGCAGGATCGCCAGCGGATGGCCATGGGTCTTTACCCAGGCGCTGCACCAATCGTAGCTCTGATGCAGGGAATTGAGATTGTCGGCCTCCAGCCGCCGCCATGCGGTTTCCAGGGGCTCCATCTGGTGAAACAGCTCTACCTGCACGGGGGCCACCGCCTGTCTGATCGTCTGAGCTGGCGCGTCGCGGCGCTCGACCGAAGCAGCGGCAGCCGGCATCATGGGAACATCCGAAATCGTCTTCTGCATCTGCACAGGGGTGTCTCCGGTCGGCAGCCTCATGCAGTCACAATAGAAGTGTTTCTCGTAAATAGGGTTTATGACGCGCGCCGGGCCCGGCTTTTCCGCCAAGTTCGGTTATCGAATCGTAAAGCCGGAACGCCGTGTCTTCAGATCGGCTTGCCAGTCTTGACGTTCGTCTATTTCCGGGCCGGTCCGGCCATCCATTTGATGATCAGCATGGCCGGCAGGATCCAGATCAGGCCGGACAGCAGGAAGTAGAGCAAGTGCACCCACCATGGCGAAGTCGCCAGCGTCGCAGCGGCGATCGTCGTCGCCAGAAGCGCGTAGAGGATCACCAGGCAGATGATCAGGATCGTGCCGATGAATTTGCGCAGTCTGACGGGCATGGCAGGTCTTTCTTTCGTCACGTGTCGTTTGGCCTGGGAGTGACGCGACCCCATGCCGCAAACGGCTGGGGCTTGTTTTGCACCGGCAAGTGTAGCAAATCAACAGCCTTGAAAAGGGAATATCCATGACAACCGTAGATGCTGCTGTTGAAATATCGGTCATGAAGCGGATCGAGCGCCAGATCAACAATCGCCGTGCCGTGCGGATCTGGCTGGGCGTGGTGCTGGCCGTGCTCTTCTGTCTGGTGCTGGTCGGCGGGGCGACGCGCCTGACCGATTCCGGCCTGTCGATCACAGAGTGGAAGCCGATCCACGGCGTCGTGCCGCCGCTGTCGGCCGAGGAATGGGACGAAGAGTTCAAGCTCTACCAGCGCATTCCCGAATACGAGCAGATCAACAAGGGCATGACGGTCGACGAGTTCAAGACCATCTTCTGGTGGGAATGGGCCCATCGCCTGCTGGCGCGCAGCATCGGCCTGGTCTTTGCCCTGCCGCTTGCCTTCTTCTGGGCCACCGGCCGCATCGAGAGACGGTTGAAGCTGCCGCTGCTCGGCATTCTGGCGCTGGGCGGCTTTCAGGGTTTCATCGGCTGGTGGATGGTGTCCTCGGGCCTTTCGGCGCGCGTCGACGTCAGCCAGTACCGTCTTGCCACCCATCTGGTCATTGCCTGTCTGATCTTTGCCGCCTGCACCTGGGTGATGCGCGGCCTTTCCCCTCACAGCCGCGACCTGGCGCCGACGGCCAGCTCGAAGACCTTTGCCATGGTGCTGGCGCTGATGGTGCTGTTCCAGATCTATCTGGGTGCCCTGGTGGCGGGCCTCGATGCCGGCCTGTCCTACAATACCTGGCCGCTGATGGATGGCGCGTTGGTGCCGGGCGATCTCTTCGTGCAGAGCCCCGCCTGGATCAATCTGTTCGAGAACCCGAAGACCGTGCAGTTCGTGCACCGCCTCGGCGCCTATCTCCTGTTCGCAACCGCGCTCTGGCATATGCTGGCATCGCTCAAAGCCGCGCCGCACGCGACCCATGCCCGCCGCACCGTCGTGCTGTTCGCCCTGATCACCCTGCAGGCGATCCTCGGCATCACCACGCTGCTGACGCAGGTGCATCTGCACATCGCCCTGGCGCACCAGGGCATGGCGCTGATCGTGCTGGGTTTTACCATCGCCCATTGGCGCGGCTTCATCGGCGAATATCCGCCCGAAACCGCCATCGAGGTCAAGAGCTAGAGCGTTTCCTGGTTAGATTGAAACATTCTGTTGGCTCAAACGGAGTCGATTGGTCGCCCGGCTGGCGCGTGTCGTAGCCACGCCCTACGGCCAAGCCGGCCGGGCGATCAGGCGGCCCGTTTCAGCCAACCCGAAGGGCCGGGCATCTTTCCGCCAGGATCAAAGGCGATCGGCTCGGACGTACCTTCGGGTATGCCCTTCGCCAATCGCCTTTGCCCTGACGAAAACCTGCACCGGCAGAATGCTTCAATCTAACCAGGAAACGCTCTAGGCTCAGCCGAACCGGTAGCCCGAATAGGGCTTGCCGAGATAATCGGTGGTGAATATCCGCCGGCCCTGATCGGCACCGGCGGCACCCGCTGCCACAAACAGCGGCACGAGGTGATCGTGGTCCGGCACATGGCAGGCAAGCGCATCGGGGTTGCTGTCCCAGGATGACAGCAGCGCCGCCCGCTCATCCGCATCCGGCGCCTCGACGGCATCCCCCAGCCAGTCGTCGAAACGAACGGCCTCTGCGACATGCCCGGCATCGGCTTTCCGGAACATCGGCATGTTGTGATAGGTCATGCCCGAGGCGACGATCAGCACGTCCTCGTCGCGCAGCGGCTCCAGCGCCCGGCCGATCGCCAGATGGCTTTCGGCATCCAGCGTATTCTTCAGCGACATCATGACGATCGGCACATCCGCATCGGGATAGATCAGCATGAAGGGAATAAACACGCCGTGGTCGAAGCCGCGGGCCGCATCTTGCCCACTCTCGATCCCGGCTTCGGCCAGCAGCGCCCGGGCGCGGGCGGCGATGGTTGGATCGCCCTTGGCCGGATAGGACAGCTCATAGGTGTGTGGCGGGAAATTGTAGTAGTCGTAGAGCATGCCAGGCTGCGCGGCCGTGCTCAGCGTTGGCACCGGTTCCTTTTCCCAATGGCCGGAGATGACCAGCACGGCCTTCGGCCGGCGGCCGATCTCGCCATCCAGCCCTTTCAGAAACGCGCCGAGATCGTCCCACGGACCCTTGCCCTCGGCCGATTTGGGAAAATCCATGAACGGCCATGGGCCGCCGCCGTGCGGAATGAAGATGACGGGAAAACGGCTGCGGTCGCTCATCGGAAAGCCTCATGGATTGTTGCCCTTGATATAGCAATCCGATGAGGTCCTGACGATCCGTGGTTCTGGAGACGAAGCGTTCGACAAGCGAAGACCGGGGCCGGGCCAAACGACGGTGTCGGGGGACACGAGGCCGGGGCAGGGTGCCCCGGCAGCGATGCATCAGGCCGACAGCATCAGATCCATGTTCTGGACCGCAGCACCCGAGGCGCCCTTGCCGAGATTGTCGAGTACGGCCACCAGATTGACATGAGCGCCGCCCGGCGTGCCGAACACGAAGAGCTTCATCGTGTCCTGGCCCACCAGTTCCTCGGCATCGATGCGGCCGAGCGCGCGGCTCTCCTCAAGCGGCACAACTGTGACGATGTCCTGCCCGGCATAATGGGCGACGAGGGCGGCATGGAGGACGTCGATCGTCGTGCCCGCTTTCAGGTCGTCGAGGAACAGCGGCACCTGGACGATCATGCCCTGGGCAAAGCGGCCGACCGATGGCGAAAACAGCGGGGCGCGGTCGAGCAGGCCATGCGTCGTCATCTCCGGCACATGCTTGTGCTTGAGGGACAGACCATAGAGGAAATTATTGGCCTTGATGGCGTCGGCATGATTTGCGTCCTCCATCTGCGCGATCATCTGCTTGCCGCCGCCGGTATAGCCGGAGACCGCATTGACTGTGACCGGATAACCATCGGGCAGCAGACCCGCTGCGCGCAGCGGCCGGATCAGGCCGATGGCGCCGGTCGGGTAGCAGCCCGGATTGGCCACGAAGCGCGCGGCGCGGATCTTGTCGGCCTGCGCGTCGTCCATCTCGGCAAAGCCATAGGCCCAGTTCGGATCGACGCGATAGGCGGTCGAGGTGTCGATGATCCGCACATTGTTGTTGCCGGCAACCATGGTCACGGCGTCGCGCGACGCGTCGTCCGGCAGGCACAGGATGGCGATATCGGCGCCATTCAGCATGTCCTCGCGAAGCGCGGCATTGCGCCGTTCGGCTTCCGGGATCGACAGCAATTCGACATCGCGACGGCCGGCCATGCGGGTGCGGATCTGCAGTCCCGTGGTGCCGTGTTCGCCGTCGATGAAGATCTTCGCTGTCATTTTATCCTCGGATATCAGTTGCTTGGTTCCATTTGCGGAATCAGGTGGTGAAAGGCTTGAATCAATCTCTGAGCACCAGTCGGGCCAGCCGCTCGGCATTGAGGCCCAGCATATACATCGCCACCGTCGCCCCTGCAATGGCGGTGATATCGGCATGGTCATAGGCCGGCGCCACCTCCACCACATCGGCGCCGCGAATGTCGATCTGGTGCAGGCCGCGCAGCACCGACAGGATCTTGGCGCTCGACGGGCCGCCGGCAACCGGCGTGCCGGTACCCGGCGCAAAGGCCGGATCGAGGCAATCGATGTCGAAGGTGACATAGGTCGGCAACCCGCCCGTATGGCTGACGATCAGCGAGGCGATATCGCCGGCGCGCATGTCCTCGACCTCATGGCCATAGACGATGCGGATGCCGCAATCGTCGGGCGCATGGGTGCGGATGCCGATCTGGATCGAACGGTCCGGATCGATCAGCCCGTCGCGCGCGGCGCGGCCGACGAAGGAGCCGTGGTCGATGCGCTTTTCGTCGTCGAACCAGGTGTCCTGATGAGCGTCGAACTGCACCAGCGCCAGCGGCCCATGCTTGGCGGCATGCGCCTTCAAGAGCGGCCAGGTGATGAAATGGTCGCCGCCGAGCGTCAGCAGGAAGTCGACGCTCTTCAGGATATGGCTGGCCTCGTCTTCGATCTTGGCCGGCGTCTGCCAGTGATTGCCATAGTCGAGCAGGCAGTCGCCATAGTCGATCGTCGCCATGCCGGCAAACAGATCGCGTTCAAACGGATATTGCGGATCATTGTCGAAGATCGCCGAGGCGCGGCGGATCGCCTGCGGCCCGAACCGGGCACCAGGACGGTTCGACGTGGCAGCATCAAACGGAATGCCCCAGACAGCGGCATCGACGCCCTCCAGCGACTTCGTATAGCGGCGGCGCATGAAGGACAGCGCGCCGGCATAGGTCGGATCGGTGGCCGCCGATGTGAGGTCGGTTGCGGTAAAGGCGTGATCGATGGTCTTATTCATAAGGGCTCTGCTCCAGGCACCGCAGCGACAGCATTTTCAACAAGACATATATGGCGTATATGACAAAGTCATACACGGAGGATATTCCGATGCGTGCGAGCAAACCTATAACAGTGACGCTGGGCGATCAACGCGACGATATCGAGCGCCGGGTGTCCAGTGGTCAATATGCCTCGGCAAGTGAGGTCATGCGTGCGGCGCTGCGGGCGCTCGACCGCGAAGAGCGCATGCTGGATGACTTGGTCGCCACACAGGTCCGTCAGGCTCTGGAGGACACTCGGCCGTCGGTGCCGGCGCGCGCCGCGTTCGCGCGGATCGAGGAGCGACATGCCGCGCAGTCAAACCAGCGGGCAGGGGACGATGGCGCTTGACGTCCGCCTCCATCCGCTCGCCGACGATGACCTGAACCGTATCTACGACTTCATTGCTGCGGACAATCCTGCCCGAGCTATCGCATTCCTGCGGGAACTTGAGGCCTTGTCGTTCTCTCTTGGCGATCATCCGGAAAAGGGCAGGCTGCGACCGGATCTTGGGGCCGATATCAGAAGTTTTTCCATGCGGCGCCGGGTGGTGATCTGCTACCGGGTCGATGCGAATGCCGTCGAGATACTCCGCTTTGTCTATGCCGGACGCCTGCTTGATCCGCTGGATTTTCCCAAGCTGTAATACCAAGTCTCGATGATAGGAACCTATAGGATGGCTTATGGCAGGTCTCTGGCTAGGCGCGGTGCGCAGGGCGATGCTGTCGCATCGGCCAAGCGGCGCAACAACGCCAGAGGCCTGTCATAAGCCACCTTCGGCCGGCTTCTCGGACCTTCTGGCGTCGTCGAGATCCTCGACCGATGCGCAAGCATCGCTCTTCGGACCTCTCCTAGCCAGCAGGGCCGATCGAGCCGGTCCTATAGGTTTCTATCATCGAGACTTGGTATAACCCCAAACGAAAAAAGGCGGAGCCGAAGCCCCGCCTTTTCCAAGTCCGTGTAGCGGAAGCGATTAACGCTTCGAGAACTGGAACGAACGACGGGCCTTCGCCTTGCCGTACTTCTTACGTTCGACAACGCGGCTGTCGCGGGTCAGGAAGCCACCCTTCTTGAGCACGCCACGCAGGCCGGGCTCGAAATAGGTGAGTGCCTTGGAGATGCCGTGACGAACGGCACCGGCCTGGCCGGACAGACCGCCACCGGTGACGGTTGCGACCACGTCGAACTGGCCTTCGCGGGCAGCGGCCACGATCGGCTGCTTCAGGATCATCTGCAGAACCGGGCGTGCGAAATAGACCGGGAATTCGCGGCCATTGACCGTGATCTTGCCGGTGCCGGGCTTGACCCAGACGCGGGCAACCGCGTTCTTGCGCTTGCCAGTCGCATAGGAGCGACCCTGGGCATCGACCTTGCGGACGTGCACGGGAGCGGAAGGGGTTTCCTGGGTCGTGCCGAGGTCCTTCAGGGAAGAGAGATCAGCCATGATCAGGCGCTCCTTACGTTCTTGCTGTTCAGCGATGCCACGTCGAGAGCGACCGGCTGCTGTGCTTCATGGGGATGGTTCGAGCCGGCGTAAACGCGCAGGTTCTTCATCTGGCGGCGGCCGAGAGGACCACGCGGGATCATGCGCTCGATAGCCTTTTCAACGACGCGTTCCGGAAAACGGCCTTCGATGATCTGGCGAGCCGTGCGCTCCTTGATGCCGCCCGGATAACCGGTGTGCCAGTAGTACTTCTTGTCGGAGTACTTCTTGCCGGTCAGGACGATTTTCTCGGCATTGATGATGATGACATTGTCGCCATCGTCAACGTGAGGGGTGTAGGTTGCTTTGTGCTTGCCGCGCAGGCGGTTTGCAACGAGGGTGGCGAGGCGACCGACAACGAGCCCTTCGGCGTCGATGATGATCCACTTCTTCTCCACCTCAGCAGGCTTCTGAACGAAGGTAGACATATCAGTTTCTTTCCTTATGTCCCCGATTGCGAAAGAGCCGCATGGGGCGTTTCTTGTTGCTTGTCTTTGGCCTGTCTTGCGACGCCAAAAAAGAAAGCGGTCCGTAAGGGCCGCCAACTCCGGGCTTTATAGTGTCGCCGCGAAAAACGGTCAAGAGACGCGTTTTGCAGGGCTGCGAAAATAAGAAAGCAAAAACAATGGCTTAATAGTGTGGTAAAATGATACCGCAAAAATCAAGGAGCCAGCCGATGTTTGGCGGGCCTTGGACTCACCGTGGCGGAATGGAATAGGTGGCGGTGACCTGCGCCACGGCCTTGGCCGGATCGCCCTGGTGCAGCAGCGCCTCGACCACGGCCAAGCGCTTGCCGAGCTTCAGGATCCGGCAATCGCAGTCGATGGCGGCCTGTTTCGGCAGGCGCAGGAAGTTGATGGACAGATTGGTGGTGACCACCATGGACACCGGGCCGATCTGGGCTAGAATCGTCACCCAGCAGGCGACATCGGCCAGCGTGAACATCGCCGGTCCCGAGATCGTGCCGCCGGGCCGCAGATGCCGCTCGTCCGGTTCAAGCCGCATGGTGGCCTGGTCGGGACCGATCCTGCTGACGGTAAACTGCCGGCCATCGGTGTGCAGTTGCGGAAATTCGGTCTCCAGGAAGCGGTGTATATCCTCCGCCGTCATCACGGGCGTCCTGTTGTCCGGCATGTCGATATCCCTTCCATCCGTGTCCGCACTGGCGCTGGGGGCGCTTTTCGTGGCACAGATAACCGCAAAATCATCGAGAGAGGAGATAGACCATGGCCGAAGTCGTATCGTTGCACAAGGAAGCGCCCGCGGCACCCTTGGTGCGCGAAGAGCAGACCGGCGGCGTGTTGCGGCTGACACTCGACAATCCGCCGGCCAATGCTCTCTCGGTGGCCATGATGAAGGCTCTGGGTGCAGCGCTCGATCGGGCGGCCGACAATGCGGACGTGCGGGTCATCATTCTGGCGGCCTCCGGCAAGCTGTTTTCGGCCGGCCACGACCTTAAGGAATTGACCGCACACCGCACTGACGCCGACCGCGGCCGTGATTTCTTCGAGACGACCATGCGGCTCTGCGCCGATCTGATGCTGAAAATCACCCATCTGCCAAAGCCCGTCATCGCCGAGATCGATGGCCTGGCGACGGCGGCCGGCTGCCAGCTGGTGGCCTCCTGCGATCTGGCGATCTGCACCGACACCGCGACCTTCTGCACGCCGGGCGTCAATATCGGCCTGTTCTGTTCGACGCCGATGGTCGCCGTCAGCCGGGCGGCCCATCGCAAGCAGGCGATGGAAATGCTCTTGACCGGCGAGACGATCGACGCCTCGACGGCCAAGGATTTCGGCCTCGTCAACCGCATCGTGCCGAAACAATATCTGGCGCAGGTGGTCAACAAATATGCCGCCGTGATCGCCTCGAAGTCGCCGCTGACGCTGAAGATCGGCAAGGAAGCCTTTTATCGCCAGATCGATATGCCGCTCGAGGAGGCCTATCGCTACGCGGCCGGCGTCATGGTCGAGAACATGCTGGCGCGCGATGCGCAGGAAGGCATCGGCGCCTTCCTGGAAAAACGCATGCCGGAATGGTCGGGCGAGTGACCGGAAACGCTGGAGTGGGAGGCCGTTTCGGTCGACAATTCGTTATCATATATACATGATTGTTTTCATCAGCAAATACAACTATAAGGCGCTTCTAATTCAAAAAGAACATTTATAGAAATAAACAGGAACAAACCGTCACTTCATGCCTTGGGAGGCCTGCATGTCACTGGACCGTCGCATTTCCTTGATCACTCTTGGCGTGTCCGACGTGGCGCGCTCCACGGCTTTTTACGAGAGACTTGGCTTTCGTCATTCCTCGGCATCCCAGGACAGCGTCACGTTCATCCAGTTGAAGGGCACCGTCCTGGCGCTGTTCGAGCGCGGCGCGCTGGCTGAGGATGCAGGCGTCGAAAACACCCCGCCCGGCTTTTCCGGCGTGACGCTGGCGCATAATGTGTCGAGCCCGACCGGTGTCGATGCGGTGATCAAGTTTGCGGTGTCCTGCGGTGCGACCTTGGTGAAGAAGCCGGAGAAGGTGTTCTGGGGCGGCTATTCCGGCTATTTCGCCGATCCGGACGGCCATTTGTGGGAAGTCGCCCATAATCCGTTCTTCCCGATGGACGAATATGGCCATATCGTCCTGCCGGACTGAGCGACAGGCATCGGGCTTTGTGCCGATGCAATTGATTAAGACATTCGGAATATTCTGGGTCTGGGGAATTCGAGGAGCGGGAAACACGCAACGCCGGCATGGCCGGGGGAGGTTTCCATGGACCACGACAACTACTCGAGCGACTACATCCGCGATATCCTGGCTTCGGCGAAACATATCGCCGTTGTCGGTGCCTCATTGCGCGACGACAGGCCAAGCCATTGGGTGATCGGCTTTCTGCTCGGCAAGGGATATCATGTCTATCCGGTCAATCCGGCCCATGCCGGCGACAAGATTGAAGGCCAGACCGTCTACGCCCATCTGAGCGACATTCCGGAACCGATCGATCTCGTCGACGTGTTTCGCCGCAGCGACGCCTTTGCCGGCGTGGTCGACGAGGTGCTGGCCCTGAACAAAAGGCCCGCGGCGATCTGGGGGCAATTGGGCGTCCGTGATGACGCGGCAGCGCTCCGCGCCGAAAGCGCCGGCATCAAGGTGGTGATGAACCGCGCCCTGGTGTCGGACTATCCGCTGGTCTACCAGGCCAGCCATCCCGCCGCCAAACGGGCCGGCACGGCCCGAAGCTGACGGTCAGAGCGAATAGTGCGGAAGAAAAAGCCGATCGTTGCGATCCGGTATGGGTTCGCATGCCAGCACCGGGCACCTTGGGCTGTCTTTGGTCGGAACGTAGTTCCACTCGGCATATTCGCCGGGATCGCACTGCCGGCTGTCGCGGACATAGCGATCGTAGAGCGTCATGCCGGCCACCCTCTTGGAGGGATGCCGCAGGATGACCGCGCCTTCGTTGCGGATCGCCTGGCGGGCGCCTTCACAGGTCATGCCGCTCAGATTGTAGCGGCTGATGGCTTCGGCGGGGCCTGATAGCAGCAGGATGCCCAGGCAAAGGGCGGCGGCGACCTTCATGTCATGTCTCCTGGATCTGATGCGGCTGGATGACGCGCAGTCTCGTGTTGGACAATGGCTTTGTCGAGGCGTCCGTTGCCGGGCATTGTTGGTATCGGGAACAAGTCCTAAATGATGTAGTCCTGACGTGAACTTGAGTGAGGCGACCGTGAACCACGACAATTACGACAATGCTTATATAGCAGATATCCTGCACGACACGAAGACCATTGCGCTGACCGGCGCATCCCCCAATCCGGCCCGGCCGAGCTACGGGGTCATGCGCTTTCTGCTGTCCAAGGGTTATCGGGTCATTCCGGTCAATCCCGGTCAGGCTGACAAGGACATCCTCGGCCAGAAGGTCTATGCACGGCTTGCCGACATTCCCGAGCCGGTCGATATGGTCGACGTGTTCAGGGCGGCCGAATATCTGGACGATGTGGTGGACGAGGCGCTCGCCCTGCAGCCACGGCCCAAGGTGATCTGGGGCCAGCTGTCGGTGCGCGACGACGATGCGGCGGCGAAAGCCGAAGCCGCCGGGTTGAAGGTCGTCATGGACCGTTGCCCGGCGATTGAGTATCCCAAGCTGATCAACGCGTGATCAGTCGGCCAGCACTTCGGGCGAGGCGCGCAGGCTGCTGAGGTCATCGGCATTGGCGCAGTAGTCGTTGAAATGCTGGGCGGCGGTGCCGTCCTTGAGATCGCGGCGGCATTCGTCCTTCGACGTGCAGTTGGAACAATCGATCTGCATGGCGCGGAACTGCTCGCGAAAGCGGGTCTCGACTTCCATCGGGTCGATGCCCAGCGCCCGCATCATGGCCGGCATCTCGTCGGCGGCATGCGGACCGGCTTTGGCAAGCGCGATCAACTGGTCGGGCTGGATGCCGCAATCATGGGCGATTTCGCGGATGGTCTCGTCATCGAGCGAGGCGATCATGTCGGCCTCGCTGGCGCGCTCCCAGCCCTTGGCCATCCAGTCGATAATGCGGGAAACGGCACTGCGTGCCGCGTCATGGTGTGCGATGTTCATAGCCGATCCTCCGTCAATTGCTGCCAGTGTCGGCCCGGCGCGGTGCGGCTGCATTGATTTCGATCAAATGTGACGAAAGACCATTTTGGCTGCCGGCCAAAGTTTGCGATTTCAATCGTGCCGCCGCTGGTTATGATCGCGCCGTAAAAACAAGACCAGGGAGGTTTCCATGTCCAGCAACAATCCGGGCTTTGCCACGCTTGCCGTGCATGCCGGCGCGCAGCCCGATCCGACGACCGGCGCGCGAATCACGCCGATCTACCAGACCACGGCTTATGTCTTCCAGGATTCCGACCATGCCGCCGCCCTGTTCGGCCTGAAGCAGTTCGGCAATATCTACACGCGCATCATGAACCCCACCCAGGCGGTTCTCGAGGAGCGGGTGGCCGCCCTTGAAGGCGGTACGGCAGCGCTGGCCGTCGCCTCCGGCCATGCAGCCCAGATGCTGGTGTTCCACACCATCATGCAGCCGGGCGACAATTTCGTCGCGGCCCGCAAGCTCTATGGCGGTTCGATCAACCAGTTCGGCCATGCCTTCAAGAATTTTGGCTGGCAGGGGCGCTGGGCCGATCCCGCCGATCCCGAAAGCTTCGCGGCTGAGATCGACGACAAGACCCGCGGCATCTTCATCGAGAGCCTCGCCAATCCGGGCGGCACCTTCGTCGATATCGCCGCCATTGCGGCCGTTGCCCGCAAGCATGGCCTGCCGCTGATCGTCGACAACACCATGGCAAGCCCCTATCTGATCCGCCCGCTCGAGCATGGCGCCGATATCGTCGTGCATTCGCTGACCAAATTCCTCGGCGGCCATGGCAATTCCATGGGCGGCATCATCGTCGATGGCGGCACGTTCGATTGGTCCAAATCCGGCAATTATCCGATGCTGTCGGCACCGCGCCCGGAATATGGCGGCGTCGTGCTGCATGAGACTTTTGGCAATTTCGCCTTCGCCATCGCCTGCCGGGTTCTCGGCCTGCGCGATCTGGGTCCGGCCATCGCGCCGATGAACGCCTTCCTGATCCTGACCGGCATCGAGACGCTGCCGCTGCGCATGCAGCGTCATTGCGACAATGCCATGAAGGTGGCGACCTGGCTGTCGAAGCACGACAAGATCGCCTGGGTCAATTATGCCGGCCTCGACAGCGATCCGAACCATGCGCTGCAGACCCGCTATTCGCCCAAGGGAGCAGGCTCCGTCTTCACCTTCGGCATCAAGGGCGGACTGGAGGCCGGCAAGGCGCTGGTCGGCGGACTGACGCTGTTTTCGCATCTGGCCAATATCGGCGACACCCGCTCGCTGATCATCCACCCGGCCTCCACCACCCATGCGCAATTGACCGAGGAACAGCAGATCGCCGCCGGCGCCGGCCCCGACGTCGTTCGCCTGTCGATCGGCATCGAGGATCCGGAAGACATCATCGGCGATCTCGAACAGTCGCTGGCCGGGATCTGACCCACACCCAACCGCGCCGTTTCCTGATCGGGACACGGCGCGAAGGAGTTACGCATGAGCAATAGCCTCGTCTTCGATCTGTCGATCATCGAGCCGGAAGAGGGGGCGCCCGCCGCCGACCGGCTGATCTCCGGCAATCCGCGCTTCACCACCTGGAACCTGGAAGAGGCCGCCGGCGGGATTTATGCCGGCGTCTGGCAGGCAACGCCCGGCAAGTGGCTGATCGCCTATGACGAATGGGAATATTTCTCCGTTCTCGAAGGTCATTCCATCGTCACGGAAGAGGGCGGAAATCCCGTCCATCTGAAATCCGGCGACCGCATGATCCTCAGACCCGGCTTCAAGGGAACTTGGGAAGTGGTTGAAACGACTCGCAAGGACTACGTGATCCGGCTTTGACGTTTCCGCCTATTCGTCGAGGCCGGAAAAGCCTTGGCGAAATCCGGCGAGGCGATGAGTGCCAGGGTGCGGCGCAGCTCTTCGGATTTCTCCTTGCCGAACACAGCATCGAAACGTCTCTGCGCCACCCTCCAGTTCGCAACCATGTCGCTCTGGCGCTTGGCCCCGGCCGCCGTCAGCCGCACGCGCTTGGCGCGGCGATCCTTGAGGTCCGGCACCAGTTCCACCAGTCCGTCGCGGATCAACGGTTTCAGCGTGTGCCCGAGCGCCGAGAGATCCATCACCATCGCGTCGGCCAGGGCCTTCTGCGTCGGCTCGCCCGAATGGGCGATCTGCGACAGCAGCGAGAACTGCGTGCCCCTGAGCCCTGTCTCTCCCATCGCATCGTCATAGAGCTGACCCAACTGGCGGGCCGCGCGCCGGACGGCGCTGCTGGTGCAGTGAAGCCAGATGGCATCCTCTGTGTCGTCCATATCTCTCACCTCTTTGCGAACTGTCCCGCACCGGTCACCACCGGCTTAGTCGACCATCCGCGGCATCGCCAACAAAAATTTCGAGGCGGCTCTTGCGCTGTGAAACTCCATCGATAAATATAGTGGTATATACCAGTAAAATCTAACCCAGGATAAAATCATGACCTCGACCCACGGAACTGCCCTCGTCACCGGCGCCTCATCGGGCATCGGCGCCGTCTATGCCGACCGCCTTGCAAGGCGCGGCTATGACCTGATCCTTGTCGCCCGTGATGTCGCAAGGCTGGAAAAACTCGGAGAAAGGCTTGCCGGCGATTACGGAGTGACGGCGCAGGTTCTAGCAGCCGACCTCGGCGATCGGGCCGATGTGCGCAAGGTCGAGGACCGCCTGCGGCAGGATGTCGGCGTCACGTTGTTCGTCAACAATGCCGGGATCGGTCCGAACGGCCCGCTGTTGCAGAATGATATCGACTATCTCGACCGGATGGTCGATCTGAACGTGCTGACGGTAAACCGCCTTGCGGTCGCCGCTGCCCAGGCTTTTGTGCAGCGCGGCTCCGGTGCCATCATCAACACGGCCTCCGTCGTTGCCCTGGCTCCGCATTTTTTCAACGGCACCTACAGCGCCACCAAGGCTTTCGTGCTGACTCTAACCGAATCGTTGGCCGCTGAACTGGCCGGAACGGGCGTGCGGATCCAGGCTGTACTGCCCGGACTGACCCGCACGGAAATCTTTGACCGCGTCGGCGATTCCATCGATGCGCTTGACCAAAGCCGGGTGATGGAGGTCGGCGACATGGTCGACGCGGCTCTGGCAGGGTTCGACCAGGGAGAACTGATCACCGTCCCGTCCCTGGCGGACAAGGCCCTGTACGACGCCTACGAGGCGGCCCGCGGCGCCCTGGCCCCGTATCTCTCCCTGAACAAGCCGGCGCCGCGTTACGGTGTCAGGTCGGCGGCTTAGGCCCGGTCCCACTTCAGATCCAACCGCTCCAGACCGTGAAAATGGTAGATGTCCTTGACCTTCGGTTCGTCCGCAAGCTTTAAGCCCGGCAACCGTTCGAACAGGATCGGCAGGGCGAGGTTGAGTTCCAGGCGGGCGAGCGGCGCGCCGATACAGAAATGGATGCCGGCGCCGAAGGAGAGGTTGGGCGCTTGCGCGCGATCCGGGCGGAAGGCGAGGGGCTCGGTGAATTTCTGCGGGTCGAGATTGGCGGCGGCAAGGATCAGGCTGACCTTGTCGCCGCGCTGGAACGACACACCGTCGATCTCCGCCGGCTCCAGGCAATAGCGCTGGAAGATATGCACCGGCGCGCAAATGCGCAGCGCCTCCTCGACGGTGCGCTCAGTCGCAGGCCCATCGCGGAACAACTCTGTGGGTGACAGGCCGCTGTCCAGAATGATCCGCACCGAATTGCCGATCTGGTGCACCGTCGCCTCGTGTCCGGCATTGAGCAGCACGATCGTCGTCGACACTAGCTCGTCGTCCGTCAGCAACTGGCCCTTGTGCTCGGTATGGATCATGTGGGTCAGCAGGTCGTCGCGCGGCTCGGCGCGGCGCTTGGCGATCATCTCCCTGACATAGGCGGCAAATTCCAGCGCCGCCTGGTCGGCAGCGATCTCGTCGGCGAGGCTGCGCTTGAACATGTACATGCCGACATAGGCATGCGACCATTTCAAGAGCTGCGGCCCCATCTCCTCCGGAATGCCGATCATCCGGGCGATCATCGTCACCGGGATGATCTCGGCAAAGGAGGACAGCAATTCCGTCTCGCCGTCCTTTTCGAAGCGGTCGATCAGCCGATGCGCGAGTTCTGCGATCTCCGGCTTCATCTTCTCGACATGGCGCGACACGAAGGCACGGTTGATCAGGGTGCGCAGCCGCGTGTGCTCGGGCGGTTCGATTTCCAGCAGCGAATGGGCCTCCGCCGCATCGAAATGCCGGGTATGGGCCGTAGGCTCGGCCATCCCAAGCTCTTCCCGGCTGGCGATATGCAGGATCTGCCGACCGAACCGGCGGTCACGCAGCAGCCCGTTGACATGGTCGTAGCCGGTGAAGAACCACTGCTTCTGCTCCTCCCAGTAAAAGGTCGGGCACTGGGCGTGGAGCGCGGCATAAACCGTGTTCGGATCGCCGAAAAAGGCCGGGTCGCGCCCGTCAAGCCTGACGCGGCGGTTGGTGCTGTCGATCGTGAGAAAGGAAGGCGTTGTCATGCGGGCGTTTTATCGCAATCCATGACGGCATGAAAGCGGAGCCCGATCATGTTGCGGCCGTACCTCGGTCGCCGGACGTCAGACCGACGACCCGGCGCAGGGCGGACACCTGGCGGTCGGCATCGAGGTCGATCTCGTCGGCGGTGCCGGCGCGGTCGGCGGCCGGAATGCAGGCGATCGCATCGCCCCGCAGCACCGCCGTCCGGTTTCGCCCGGCAGCCTTGGCCTTATACAGGGCGCGGTCGGCACCGCTCATCAACTGGTCGAGATCGGCGCTGCGGACCGGCATCACCGAGATGCCGATGCTGACCGTGACCTGGACCGAACCTTTTGGCGTGTCGATCTTCGTCTGCGCCAATTGCTGGCGGATGGCTTCGGCCAGCCGGGCCGCCTCGCGGACGTCGCCGATCCGCAGGACCGCGCTGAACTCTTCACCGCCCGATCGTCCGAACACGCCTTTGGCGCCGATGGCCTTCTGGCCGATCTGCGAGAAGGCCATCAGCACGCAATCGCCGGCCTGGTGGCCATGAAGATCGTTGATCTGCTTGAAATGGTCGAGATCGAACAGCAATAGTGCCATGAGCGGCGGCTGAGTGGCCAATGTCGTGGCACGTATCTCGTCAAAGGCGTCGATGATGCCGCGCCGGTTGAGGACGCCGGTCAGCGGGTCGGTGCGAACCAGTTGCTGAAGTCTCAGTTCCGAGCGGTCCATCAGGATGCGCGCGCCAATCAGCAGCGAACTCACGAAGCAGAAGATGGCAACGATCCCCGTGAACCCGAAGATCTGCGCGCCCTGCAGCGTCTGCGGCGGTGAAAGGCAATTGGCGATGCCACCGGCCAGGGAACTGACCGCCTGCATGCACCATATTCCGGATATCCATCCTCGCCTTTTGCGCGAACTGAACTGCCCCGTATAGGCGATCCGGGCCAGGATGAAAAAGCCGGCGGAGGCTCCAAAATTGTAGAGGGCAACGCGGTAGCCGAGATTGTCGTGGATTGGCGGCAACAGCATGCCTGCGATCCACAGCAGCGCGGGGACTGCGGCATAGGCCGGCACGGACCTCCCATCGAATTGTCGAAGCCCGTAGGCCCAGAAGAAAAAGCAGCTGAGCGCCAGGGTATTGGCGAATTCGATCGAGATGAAATCGGGGATATGGCCGCGCAGGGCCACCAATGCGACGCCCATTCCGTGCGCGGCAAATCCCGCGCTCCAGCCCGCGTAATGCCTCTGGGAGCGGTCGTGCAGCCAGACGGCCGCAAGCAATCCTGCAACGGTCAGGGCTTGAACCGACCAGAGAATGAATCCTGTCTTGATATCGAGCACGGAAAAGGGGCCTCAGCTTTTGAATGCGATGACGTTCGCTCAAAACGTGGAAAGGAGTTCTTAACATCGGCCGGTGGGTTGTGAGTTACGCACAGGTTCCTGCGACTTCTTTGGGGGGTACCAATTGTTCACCATAGACTGCGGCATTTCTGTGGGCGCGTGCCGTGGCGCGGCGGCATGGATGGCCACGGGCCAAAATGCACACTAACTTGGTATAAAGCCGGCTGGCACCGACACATTAAGGATATCCGATACTCACGTCTTGAAGTCGGGGGTCCGGACACTCTATGTAGGGATTGACAGGATAAAAAATTGATTCCCGCCGCGACTACAGTGTTTGGGATATGGGCTATAAAGGACGGACATGAGAAATCCAGTTGATACCGCCATGGCACTTGTGCCGATGGTCGTGGAGCAGACCAACCGCGGCGAGCGCTCCTACGATATCTATTCGCGTCTTTTGAAAGAGCGCATCATCTTCCTGACCGGGCCTGTCGAAGACCATATGGCTTCGCTGGTCTGCGCCCAGCTGCTGTTCCTCGAGGCCGAAAACCCGAAGAAGGAAATCGCCCTCTACATCAATTCTCCGGGTGGCGTGGTCACCGCCGGCATGGCGATCTATGATACGATGCAGTTCATTCGTCCTGCCGTTTCAACGCTTTGCGTCGGCCAGGCGGCATCGATGGGCTCGCTTCTGCTGGCCGCCGGCGAGAAGGGCATGCGCTTTGCGACCCCGAACGCTCGCATCATGGTGCACCAGCCCTCGGGCGGCTTCCAGGGCCAGGCATCCGACATCGAGCGTCATGCCCGCGACATCATCAAGATGAAGCGCCGTCTGAACGAGGTCTATGTCAAGCACACCGGCCGGACCTACGAGGAGGTTGAAAACACCCTCGACCGTGACCATTTCCTGGAATCAAGCGAAGCCAAGGAATGGGGTCTGATCGACAAGATTCTGACGTCGCGTCTGGAAATGGAAGGCGCGATGCCGGCCTGATGTCATCCGGCCTGTTCACGTCCGTGTGAACGGATAGTGCTGGCGGGTATGAATGAGGGGGTTTAAACTGGCTGCGAACGCGCTAATAGTAACTATTAAGCCTATGTTGAGTTTTTGTGACATAGTCTGACAATTCGAAGAGGTTTTCGTTGCCGCCGGTTCTCGAATGTGAACTTTGAGAACCGGATAGTACCTTGGAGAATGAGGCAGCCCCGGCTCTGCAGTGGAGCGGCCCGCGGGGCGGTGTAAGTGGACTGCGCTCCGTCAAGGCGGATGTGCGGCGTGCCGGAAGGAAAAAGTTATGAGCAAAGTCAGCGGAAGCAACGGCGGTGACTCCAAGAATACCCTGTATTGTTCGTTCTGCGGCAAGAGCCAGCACGAGGTCCGCAAGCTGATTGCCGGACCGACGGTGTTCATCTGCGATGAATGCGTCGAACTGTGCATGGACATCATCCGCGAAGAGAACAAATCGTCGATGGTGAAATCCCGCGACGGCGTTCCCACGCCGCAGGACATCATCAAGATCCTCGATGAGTATGTGATTGGCCAGAAGCAGGCCAAGAAGATCCTCTCGGTGGCGGTGCACAATCATTACAAGCGCCTGTCGCATGCCTCCAAGGGTGGCGATGTGGAACTGGCCAAGTCGAACATTCTTCTGGTCGGACCGACCGGCTGCGGCAAGACCTATCTTGCCCAGACGCTGGCCCGTATCATCGACGTGCCGTTCACCATGGCCGACGCCACGACACTGACCGAAGCCGGTTATGTCGGCGAGGATGTCGAGAACATCATCCTGAAGCTGCTGCAGTCGGCCGACTACAATGTCGAGCGCGCCCAGCGCGGCATCGTCTATATCGACGAAGTCGACAAGATTTCCAGAAAGTCCGACAACCCGTCGATCACCCGTGACGTTTCGGGCGAGGGCGTGCAGCAGGCACTTCTGAAGATCATGGAAGGCACGGTTGCTTCTGTACCGCCGCAGGGTGGACGCAAGCATCCGCAGCAGGAATTCCTGCAGGTCGACACGACGAACATCCTGTTCATCTGCGGCGGTGCCTTTGCCGGTCTCGACAAGATCATCTCGGCCCGTGGCGAAAAGACCTCGATCGGCTTCGGTGCGACGGTCACCTCTCCGGAAGATCGCCGTGTCGGCGAAGTCCTGCGCGAACTGGAACCCGAGGATCTGGTCAAGTTCGGCCTGATCCCGGAATTCATCGGCCGTCTGCCGGTTCTGGCAACGCTCGAGGATCTCGACGCAGCCGCGCTGATCCAGATCCTGTCGGAGCCCAAGAATGCGCTGGTCAAGCAGTATCAGCGCCTGTTCGAGATGGAAGATGTCGAACTGACCTTCCACGAGGATGCCCTGCGCGAGATCGCTCTGAAGGCGATCACCCGCAAGACCGGTGCCCGCGGACTGCGGTCGATCATGGAGAAGATCCTGCTCGACACGATGTTCGAACTGCCGGAACTCGAAGGCGTCCGCGAGGTCGTGATCTCCGAGGACGTGGTGCGTGGCTCGTCCCGCCCGCTGTATATCTATGCAGACCGTCAGGAAGAAAAAGCCAACGTTTCGGCTTGATCTCGGGTGCTTTGCAAGAGTTAGAGAGCCCGCTTCGGCGGGCTTTTTGCATTTTTGGGTCGTGCTTGTGCTTCAGCCGTGATCCCAGCAGTCCGTCGAGAACGGCATATTTGTGGCCCCGGCCGGTTTCCAGTCGGTTTCGATTGGTCTAGAACGGAGTCTGTGTTCGCTTTGGCGGTTGTCGCCGTGTTCTGCTGTCGCGCCCCGCCCAGCCAAACGGGCCGCGACCGGCGCAAGCCACGCGATAGCTGAGCAAGTTAAGAGTAATGTTGCGTTTTGTCTGTGACATGACTGTCATAATTTGCCGGTGCCTGCCGCCGGCAGGCTTGAATTCTGTGTCACGGAACTCCACTTTCAGTGCGAGACAAAGACCTACCCCGCGGCATTTATCCGTGGGTTCTGTGCCCGGCAACGGGACGATGGAAAGGAAATAGAATGACGAATGTAACGTCTGCCGCAACCGAGGCGAATACCTATCCGGTATTGCCCCTGCGCGACATTGTGGTGTTCCCGCACATGATCGTGCCGCTGTTCGTTGGACGCGAAAAATCCATTCGCGCCCTCGAAGAAGTCATGGGTTCGGACAAGCAGATCATGCTGGCCACCCAGATCAACGCCGGCGACGACGATCCGATGCCCTCGGCAATCTACGAGATCGGCACGATCGCCAATGTTCTGCAATTGCTGAAGCTGCCGGACGGCACAGTGAAGGTGCTGATCGAAGGGCGTGCCCGCGCCAAGATCGATTCCTATACCGGCCGCGAAGAGTTCTACGAAGCCAAGGCCCATGTTCTGAGCGAACCCGACGAAGATCCGGTCGAGATCGAGGCGCTGTCGCGCTCCGTCGTCTCGGAATTCGAGAACTACGTCAAGCTGAACAAGAAGATCTCCCCCGAAGTGGTCGGCGCTGCAAGCCAGATCGAGGATTATTCCAAGCTCGCCGATACGGTCGCCTCCCACCTGTCGATCAAGATCACCGAGAAGCAGGAAATGCTCGAGACGGTCAGCGTCAAGCTGCGTCTTGAAAAGGCGCTCGGCTTCATGGAAGGCGAGATCTCCGTTCTTCAGGTCGAAAAGCGTATCCGGTCGCGCGTCAAGCGCCAGATGGAAAAGACCCAGCGCGAATATTACCTGAACGAGCAGATGAAGGCGATCCAGAAGGAGCTTGGCGACGGCGAGGACGGCCGCGACGAGATGGCCGAACTGGAAGAGCGTATCGCCAAGACCAAGCTGACCAAGGAAGCCAAGGAAAAGGCCGAGAGCGAGCTGAAGAAGCTGCGCCACATGAGCCCGATGTCGGCAGAAGCCACCGTCGTGCGCAATTATCTCGACGTGCTGCTGGGTCTGCCCTGGAACAAGAAGTCGAAGATCAAGGTCGACCTCAACGCTGCCGAGAAGGTTCTCGATGAGGATCACTTCGGTCTCGACAAGGTCAAGGAACGCATCGTCGAATATCTCGCCGTCCAGGCCCGTGCGACCAAGCTGAAAGGCCCGATCCTGTGCCTCGTCGGCCCTCCGGGCGTCGGCAAGACCTCGCTCGCAAAGTCGATCGCCAAGGCGACCGGCCGCGAATATGTGCGCATGGCGCTCGGCGGCGTGCGCGACGAGGCCGAGATCCGCGGTCACCGCCGCACCTATATCGGTTCGATGCCCGGCAAGGTCATCCAGTCGATGAAGAAGGGCAAGAAGTCCAATCCGCTGTTCCTGCTCGATGAAATCGACAAGCTCGGCCAGGACTATCGCGGCGATCCGTCGTCTGCGCTGCTGGAGGTGCTGGATCCGGAACAGAACTCGACGTTCATGGACCACTACCTGGAGGTCGAATACGATCTGTCCGACGTGATGTTCATCACCACGGCCAACACGCTGAACATTCCGGCGCCGCTGATGGACCGCATGGAGATCATCCGGATCGCCGGCTATACCGAAGATGAGAAGCTTGAAATTGCCAAGCGGCACCTGCTGCCGAAGGCGATCAAGGACCATGCGCTGCGGCCTGAGGAATTCTCGGTCGCCGACAGCGCCATCGTCGCGATCATCCAGCAGTACACCCGCGAGGCGGGCGTGCGCAGCTTTGAGCGCGAGCTGATGAAGCTCGCCCGCAAGGCCGTCACCGAGATCATCAAGGGCAAGTCCAAGACGGTGGCGATCACCGGCGAGAACATCCATGACTATCTGGGTGTGCCGCGCTATCGGCACGGCGAGGCGGAAGGCCATGACCAGGTCGGCATCGTCACGGGTCTTGCCTGGACCGAAGTCGGCGGCGAGCTTCTGACCATCGAAGGCGTCATGATGCCCGGCAAGGGCCGCATGACGGTGACGGGCAACCTGAAGGACGTGATGAAGGAGTCGATCTCGGCTGCTGCCTCCTATGTTCGCAGCAGAGCGGTGGATTTCGGCATCGAGCCGCCGCGCTTCGACAAGTCCGACATCCACGTGCATGTGCCGGAAGGTGCGACGCCGAAGGATGGTCCGTCGGCCGGTGTTGCCATGGCAACGGCCATCGTCTCGATCATGACCGGCATCCCGGTCAACAAGGACGTGGCGATGACTGGCGAAATCACGCTGCGCGGTCGGGTTCTGCCGATCGGCGGCCTGAAGGAAAAGCTGCTCGCAGCTCTTCGCGGCGGTATCAAGAAAGTTCTGATCCCGGAAGAAAACGCCAAGGACCTGGCGGACATCCCGGACAATGTGAAGAACAATCTGGAGATCGTTCCGGTGTCGCGGATGGGTGAGGTAATTGCCCATGCTTTGTTGCGGATTCCCGATCCGATCGAGTGGGACGGAACCGTTGAAACGCCGGCTGTTGGCACAGTTGAGGCGGTCGATGAATTCGGCCAAACCTTGGCGCATTAGGCTTTATTTGCCACAATCTTGCCAAATTGGCACATTGACAACAAAAAGGCTGGCAAATTTGCCAGCCTTTTTTGTGTAAACTCGTCAAACCTCCTTGTTTTTCAGGTCATTGCGATGCTTTTGGGTTGCGACGGGCACAAGCATGCGTATTGTCCGCCCGACTTGTAAATCTTGAGTCGTTTCATGCCAATCAGAAAGGGTGGAAACATGAATAAGAATGAACTCGTATCGGCAGTCGCCGAGAAGGCCGGCCTCACCAAGGCTGACGCCGCTTCCGCTGTAGATGCCGTTTTCGAAACGGTGCAGTCCGAGTTGAAGGCCGGCGGCGACATCCGTCTCGCAGGCTTCGGCGCCTTCACGGTTTCGCGTCGCGAAGCTTCCAAGGGCCGTAACCCTTCGACCGGCGCGGAAGTCGACATTCCGGCTCGCAACGTTCCGAAGTTCTCGGCTGGCAAGGGTCTCAAGGACGCTTGCAACAGCTAATCGATTTCCCATCCAGACGGCAATTGAACGATTGCCGTCTGGATGGGACGACGATGTAGAAGACCCGGCCACCGTGCCGGGTTTTTTATTACCCGCTTGCTTGTTCCGCAGCGGTTGGATTATCGAGACAGGGCCGGACCTGCGGGGCATGGCGCATCCGCCAGCATTGGTTTCCCGCTGCTCTCATGCGTCCTGGTTCGTGTTGGTCCTTTGTCGAGGAAACGAAGACATGAATCAGACTTCCCGATCGTTCAAGCGGTCGCGCGCCTTTGCCGGAGCATCCTTTATGGTGCTGGCGGGCATCGCCTTTGCAGTCCTCAACGTCGTCACCCAATGGCTCGCCATGACGCTCGCCTTTCCGGCCGCCTCGATGGCCTTCTGGCAATATGGCTTCGCGCTGGTCCTGTCGCTGCCACTGCTATGGAGGCTCGGATGGTCGGCCATGCGCACCCGCTTTCCCGGCCGGCATATCGTGCGCGTGGCGCTGGCGGCCTTTGGCGTACAGGCCTGGATCATGGGCCTGGCCTCGGTGCCGATCTGGCAGGCGATCGCGCTGGTCATGACCTCTCCGTTTTTCATCATTCTCGGCGCCCGGCTGTTTCTGGGCGAAGCGGTCGGATGGCGGCGATGGGCGGCAACGGCGGTCGGTTTCCTCGGCGCCATGATCATCCTCCAGCCGTGGTCGGACGACTTTACCACCGCTGCTCTGCTGCCGGTGCTCTCGGCTCTGCTGTGGGGTGCGTCATCCCTGTTGATGAAGAACCTCACGGCCTATGAGCGGCCGGAGACCATTACGGTCTGGTTGCTGGTCCTGCTGACGCCGATCAATGGCGGCCTGGCGCTTGCCGCCGGCTTCGTGGTGCCCACCGGCGCCGCCCTCTGGCTGCTGCTGGCGGCCGGTCTTCTGACGGTCGCTGGCCAATATCTGCTGACGCTTGCCTATAATGCCGCCGACGCCGCCTATGTGCAGCCCTTCGACGACCTGAAGCTGCCGCTCAATGTTCTGGCCGGCTGGCTGGTGTTCGGCTACGCGCCGGCCGGGCTGCTATGGCTCGGTGCGCTGCTCATTCTGGGCGCATCGCTGTTCCTGATGAGCAGTGAATTGCGCAAGGAACGACAGACGGCGCCGGCCTGATCGGCGGCCCGCGCCACGAACTCGATAAAACGGAACAACTGTCATGTGCCTGTCATCCACATGACGCAAAAGCCTCCTGTTGGTTTCTCATGGAAACAGGAGGTTTCCCCCATGGCTTTTAATCTTTCCCGCGCCGCATTCACGGCTGCCCTGCTGGCCTCGGTCGCCGTACCGGCCAGCGCCGAGCAGGTCTTCAACCGCATCGCATCCTTCCCGGTCGCCACCAATCTGCCGGCCGACAAGGACAAGCTGTCCACCACCTCGGCGGAAATCGTCACCGCATCGGAAGACGGCATGACGCTGGTCTATTCCGACAGCCCGCTCGGTGCGATCGGTTTCGTCGACATTAAAGACGCCAAGGCTCCGAAGGCCGCTGGTGCGCTGATGATGGACGGCGAGCCAACCTCGGTTGCCGCCATCGGCAGCAAGGTACTGGTCGCCGTCAACACCTCCGAGAGCAAGGCCAAGCCGTCCGGCCGCCTGGCAGTCGTCGACATCGCCACCAAGAAGATCGACTCGACTTGCGATCTCGGCGGGCAGCCGGATTCGGTTGCCATCTCGCCGGACAAGAGCTTTGCCGTCATCGCCATCGAGAACGAGCGTGACGAAGAGGTCAACGAAGGCAAGATTCCGCAGATGCCGGCCGGTGACCTCGTCATCGTCTCGCTGAAGGACGGCACCGTCGATTGCGCCAGCATCAAGCATGTCGCCATGACCGGCCTGGCCGAGATTGCCGGCGACGATCCGGAGCCGGAATTCGTCTCCATCAACAGCCTCGGCGAGATTGCGCTCACGCTGCAGGAAAACAACGAGATCGTCATCATCGACGGCAAGACCGCCACGGTGAAGACTCATTTCTCGGCCGGGACGGTTGACCTCGCCAGCATTGACACCAAGTCCGATGGCGCCCTCAAGTTCAACGGCAAGAAGGAAGGCGTCAAGCGCGAGCCCGACGCTGTGAAGTGGCTGGACGACAACCGTCTCGTGGTGGCCAATGAAGGCGATTACGAAGGCGGTTCGCGCAGCTTCACCATTTTCGACAAGACGGGCAAGGTCGCCTACGAATCCGGCCCTTCGCTGGAACTGGCGATCGCCCAGATCGGCCATTTCCCCGACAAGCGCGCCAAGTCCAAGGGTGTCGAGCTCGAAGGCCTGGAAGCAGCCACCTTCGGCGGCCAGAAGTATTTCTTCGTGCTGGCCGAGCGCGCCTCGGTGGTCGGCGTCTACAAGGACACCGGCGCCGAGCCGGAACTCGTGCAGATCCTGCCGTCGGGCGTTTCGCCGGAAGGCGCTGTGGCCATTCCGGCCCGCAACCTGCTGGTCACCGCCAACGAAGTCGATCTCGGCGAAGACGGCGGCCCGCGCTCCCATGTCATGCTCTATGAGCTTGGCGAAGGCAAAGCCGCCTATCCGATGATCCAGTCCGCTCTCGTCGATGGCGCGCCGATCGGCTGGGGTGCCCTGTCCGGTCTGGTCGGCGATGCCGAGAAGGCTGGCCAGCTCTATGCCGTCAATGACAGCTTCTACAGCATGCAGCCGACCATTTTCACCGTCGACGCCAACCAGTCGCCGGCCGTCATCACGGCGGCCCTGCCGATCACCCGAGCCGGTCAGCCGGCCCAGAAGCTCGACATCGAAGGCGTGACGCTGGACGGCAAGGGCGGCTTCTGGCTGGCCTCCGAAGGCGATGCTGCCAAGCTCACCGGCCACGGCCTCTACAATGTTGACGCCAAGGGCGAGATCAAGACCGAGATCGGTCTTCCGGTCGAGCTGCTGGCCGGCCAGACCCGCTTCGGCTTCGAAGGCGTGACGCTGATCGGCAAGGGCGACGACGCGACGCTGTGGATGGCCATGCAGCGCGAATGGAAGGATGACGACAAGGGCACCGTCAAGCTCGTCTCCTACAACATCAAGGCCAAGGAATGGGGCGCTGTCAGCTACCCGCTCGACAAGACCGAAGCCGGCTGGGTCGGCCTGTCGGAAATCACCGCCCACGGCGATCACGTCTATATCGTCGAGCGTGACAACCAGGTCGGCGACAATGCCAAGCTGAAGAAGCTCTACCGCGTTGCCATTGCCGACCTGAAGCCGGCCAAGCTCGGCGACAAGCTGCCGCTGGTGGCCAAGGAAGAATTCCATGACTTCATCCCGGACCTGAAGGTGACCAACGGCTACGTCGTCGACAAGCTGGAAGGCTTCACCTTCGACGCGAGCGGCAAGGCCTTTGCCGTGACCGACAATGACGGCGTGGACGACTCCTCCGGCGAGACGCTGTTCTTCCCGGTCGACCTGAAGGGCACCAACTAAGTCTCCTAAGTCTTCGTCCTCCCAAGACGACTGCAAGCGGAAGGCCGGGCGCGCGATCGCCCGGCCTTCTGGCATTTGGGAAGGGAAGCCATGGAATGTCCGTGAGATCGGCTCTTCTTTTGTGAGTTTTCGTGGCCCCTCATCCCCGGCGCAACGAGTTGCGCCTGACCTGCCGGCACCTTCTCCCCGCAAGCGGCGAGAAGGACGGATGCCGAACCGTCTCCATCCCTCTCGCGCTTCGAGCCGGGCACGTCCCCTCTCCCCGCTCGGCGGGGAGAGGTCGGAGCAACAAGTTGCTCAGGGGTGAGGGGCAAGGCCCAAGGCCCAAGGCCCAAGGCCCAAGGTCCAAGGCCCAAGGCCCAAGGATGCGATCGAGCGCAAACCGCATCAAAGCCCGCGCAGGAAGGCGATCACCGGTTCGGCGAGGGCCTTAGGCGCCGAGACATGCGGTGCGTGGCCGGTGGCAAGAGTGGCGACGGCCGCACCTGGCACCAGCTGCTGCATGCGGCGTTGCAGGTAGAGAAACACCGACTGGTCCTCCGTCGCCTCGACATAGAGCCTGGGGACGCTGCCGAAGCGGTCCTGTGTCAGATGCGGTGCGGTTGCCCTGCCGCCTTCCGGCTGCGGCGTCAGGCGGGCTGCGGCGCGCGCTGCCACATCCCGTGGCAGGTCGTTCAGGAAGTGCCGGATCGCGGCGTCCGCCGCTACGCTGCTGGTCAGCCGGTCGGCAGACCAGATCAGATGCGGGGAGATGCCGGCCGCCTCCGGGTGCTCGGTCAGCGCCTCGCGCACCAACTGGCCAAACCCCATGCCCGACGGCAGCATCATGCCGGCCACATAGACAAGGCCGCGGATCGCTTGCGGCACCGCCTCGGCCAGGGCAGAGGCCGCCACTCCGCCGCCGGAATGGGCGATCACCGCCACCGGCCCGCCGAGAGCCTCGACGATGGTTCTCAGATATTCCACATATAGCGCGAGCGTGACCTTTTCCGCCGGCGTGTCGTCGGTGCCGTTGCCGGGCAGGTCGATGGCAACAGGCCGAAAGCCGGCATCGGCCAGCAGCGGCGAAAAATCCTCCCAGACCCAGGCGCCCTGCCAGGCGCCGTGAATCAGCAGCACGGGCAGGGGGGCTTGGCTCATCCCTTGGCGGCCGGCGCGTAGGAGCGCTGGTACATGGCCTTCAGATGATCCTCGACGGTGATCGGCGGAAATTTCGGCTGTTCGCCGGGGGCAAGGCAGTTCGGCAGGCATTCGACCACATGGTCGGGATTGCCGACATAGAAGAACGGGATCGAATAGCGCTCCCGGCCGCTGTCGTTGACGACCCGGTGCAGCGTCGAGCGGTAGCGCTCGTTGGTCCAGCGGGCGATCATGTCGCCGAGATTGACGATGAAGGTGCCGGGGATCGGCTCGGCATGGATCCAGCTGCCACCATCGGCATCGAATACCTGCAAGCCGCCGACATCGTCCTGCACCAGGAGCGTCAGCCCGCCGAAATCCGTATGGGCGCCGGCCCCCTTTTCGTTGGGCGCGGCATCGCTCGGCTGCGGCGGATAATGCAGGAGCCGGAGCGTGCCGAGCGGTTCGCGGCAATAGGCGTCGAAATGGGTCTCCGGCAGGCCGAGCGACAGCGCCATGCCGCGCATCAGCCGCTCGCCGAGATCGGTCAAAGCCGCGAAATAGGCCATCATGGTCGGCCGGAAGCCCGGCTGGTCCGTCGGCCACTGGTTCGGTCCGCGGTTGAAGCGGCGCGCCATCACGCGCGGGTCGTCGGGGCCGAGTTCGGGGCCGATGTAAAAACCTTCCTTCAGATCGGCCGGCGCACCCGGCTCCAGCGTCTGGCCGCGCAGATGCTCGTAGCCGCGATTGCAGAAGGACTGCACCTTGTCGACGGCGAGCTTCTCGTCGATCGGCCGGTCGAAGAAGGCCCGGGTCTCGGCAAAGGCCGCATCGATCAGCCCCTCAGGGATGCCATGCCCGGCGCAGTAGAAGAACCCCTTGTCGAGGCACGCCTGGCGCAGGGCGGCACCGACCTCGGCGCGCGTCTCAGGGCTGGACGACGAAAGACCGGAAATGTCGATCACCGGCAGGGCGGCCGTCTCGACGGAACGGGCTTGCAAGAGGGCGCTCATGGACGGTCTGGCTCCTGGCTGGCGGGGATCGTGTCAGCGAGGCTAGTTCAGCCGGAGCCCGGTCGCAACGGGGCGTATGATCAAATTTTGGGTGTTCTTGTTGGGTGCTTATGGATTGGGCATGGTACCGCATGTCGAAGCGCCTGACGTGTTCTGCGCCCCGTCACGCACGGTATGGGGTAAAGCAAGAGATGCCGCCTGCAAACGTCAGGCAGCCACTCTCCCGCAAACCCTACCAGCGCTGATGCACATGCGGTGCGATCAGCCGCTCGTAGGTGTCGTGGGCCGCTGCCATCACCTCGGCAGAGAGCGCCGCCAGATCCGAGGCTTGCGCATTGGCCTTGGCCTGGGCGGCATTGCGGGCGCCGGGGATGACGACGGTCACGGCATCGTGCATCAGGATAAAGCGCAGCGCCAACGCCGCCATGGAGCCGCCCTGCGGCACCAGCTTGCGAATCTCTTCAACGGCCTCAAGGCCGGTCTCGAACGGCACGCCGGCAAAGGTTTCGCCGACATCGAAGGCCTCGCCATGGCGGTTGAAACTGCGGTGGTCGTCCGTGGCAAACACCGTCTCGCGGCTGATCTTGCCGGACAAAAGGCCGCTCGCCAGCGGCACGCGGGCAATCACGGCGACATTTTTGCGTTTGGCTTCCTGGAAAAACAGACCGGACGGGCGCTGGCGAAGCAGGTTGAAGATGATCTGCACGCTGACGACGCCCGGATATTCGATCGCCTTCAGCGCTTCCTCGACCTTTTCGACGCTGACCCCGTAATGGCGGATCTTGCCGGCCTTTGTGAGATCGTCCAATGCGCCGAACACCTCGGGGCGATAGAACACCTCGGTCGGCGGGCAATGCAGTTGCACGAGATCCAGCGTTTCGACACCGAGATTGGCAAGGCTGCGATCGATGAAACCTTCGAGATTGGCCTTGGTATAGCCCTCCGCCACATGCGGGCTCAGCCGCCGGCCGGCCTTGGTGGCGACCATCGGCCGGGCACCGCTGCGGGATTTCAGGACATCGGCAACGATCTTTTCCGAGCGGCCGTCGCCATAGACATCGGCCGTGTCGACAAAACTCATGCCGGCATCCAGCGCTGCATGGAGCGCGGCGCGACCGTCGGCCTCCGAGACATCGCCCCACGAGCCGCCGATCTGCCAGGCGCCGAAACCGATATCGCTGACGGTAAATCCGGTCTTTCCAAAACCATGCTGTCGCATTTTGTCTCCCTTGCATCATTCCGTGCGGTTGCTGGTAACAACTGCGGTCGCAAGCGGCAAGGTCAAGGGCGGCGGGCCGGAAACGTCATCGAAAAGCCCGGAAGCCATGATATCCAGGGCATCACGTTGAAACAGGCCAACCGTGCGAGCGCCTTTGCATCAGATTTTCTCCATCCGACCGGGGAGTTTCCAATGGTGTTGCTGAAAGCGACCCTGTGGAAAGTTTGGCGGATAGTGCGGTGGCTGTCGCTGCTGGCTTCCGTCTGGCTGCTCGGTGAGCAGGGGCTGGCGCTCTATCGCACCGGCATTGCCTTTGGCTTGGTCGATCCGGTGCACCTCGCCGAATACCGGCTCTACATGGCCGGCTCCGATCGATTTGTCGCGGAAATCGAGGCGGCGATCGCGGCGGAGGACTATGGTTATGCCGAGGATCTCGTGACGCTTGCCACCCGCTACGGCCATGACCTGCCGCCCGATCTGCGGGAAAGGGCCGTGCCCGGTTTTGCCACCCGCGCCTTCGTGTCGAGCAGCCGCGCGGCGCGCGGTTTCATCTTCGGCTCCTTCGACAGCGGCGAGGAGATTGCCGGCTCGGTTGCCAGCGATCTGGTCGGCGTCGGCGATCTCCGGGATTTCTCCGTCCAGGGCGTGGCCTACATGGCCGGGCGCGATTACGATCCCTTGCTGCTCGGCCTGTCGGCGGCCGGCCTCGGGCTGACGGCGGCGGCCTATGGCACGGCCGGTGCCGGCGCCCTGCCGGATGCCGGCCTGTCGCTGCTGAAGAACGCCTATCGAGCCCGAAAACTGTCGCGGCCGCTGACCACGTACCTCACCAAAACCGCAACCCGCGTCGTCGACATGAAGGTGCTGCGCCGCGAATTGACGGCGGTGGCCGACGAGGGGGTAACAGGCCTCGGCAAGGTCAGGAGTGCGGCCGCCAAGTCGCTCGACAAGACCGCCGCCCGCACCCTGCTGGACGATGCCGAGGTGCTGGGCGATATCGGCAAGCGCGGCGGCGCACGGGCTTCCGTTGCGGCCCTGTCGATTGCCGACGGCCCGAAAGATCTGCGCAAACTGCAGCGCGTTACCCGCCATTTCGGAGCCGAATCGTCCGCCGTGCTGAAATTTCTCGGCAAGACGGTGCTGAAAGCCGGCTATGGGCTCTATGCCTTTGCCGCGGCCGTGGCCTCGCTGGCCCTGACGCTCCTGTGGATCGCCATCAAGCTGCCGGCCCGGCTGATGCTGCGCCTGCTGGGACGCCGGCTGGGATTTGGCGCGGCGACCACCGGCCTTGTGCTGCGGCCGCTGTCGAGGCTTTGGTAGCCAAAGCCGATGGCCAAGATGATCAGGAAAGGCGACCTGCCGAGCAAGGCCTGTGCCCAGTGCAACCGGCCGTTTGCCTGGCGCAAGAAGTGGGAAAAGACCTGGCACGAGGTGCGCTTCTGCTCGGATCGCTGCCGTAGCGACTCGAAATCGACGCGAAAGGCCTGACGGCGGCGAGGCGCGATCCAGTTCGCGCCGATCTGCGTAACAGATCAAATGACCCACTCCGATGACACCGGCACCCCGCCGCACCGCTCCAGCGCCTCTTATGCGCTCTATGCCCTTCCGGCCATCCCGCTGGCGGCCATCGCTTTGCCCTTGTACATCATCGTGCCGTCCTTCTATGCCGGTCGCTTCGGCCTGTCCTTGGCGGCAATCGGTACGGTGCTGATGGCAATCCGCATCCTCGACGCCGTCACCGATCCGCTGATCGGCTGGCTGTCGGATCGTTTTCGCTCGCGGTTCGGACGGCGGCGCATGTTTTTCCTGGCCTCGGTGCCCCTGACGGCGCTGTCCGCCTTTATGCTGTTCTGGCCGCCGGAAGGCGCTGGCCTGCTTCATCTGGGGATATGGGGTGCGTTGCTGTCGGTGGGTGCCACCTGGTCGCTGCTGCCCTATACGGCCTGGGGTGCGGAACTGGCGACGGGCTATCAGGATCGTGTCCGACTGTCGGGCTTTCGCGAAGGGGCAACCCTGGTCGGCACGCTGCTGGCGATCACGCTTCCCTTTGTCGTCGGACTGGACAACGACCGCGCCTTTCACGGACTGGCCTTTCTGTCGCTGGCCATCGTCGGCCTGCTGCCGCTGACGGCGTTGATCGCCGTTCGCTTCGTGGCCGAACCCCGTGACCGCACCACCCGCCGGTTGGCCCTTGGCGAGAGTGTCCGGTTTCTGACGCGCAACCGGCCATTTCTCAGGTTGGCTGCGGCCTTCCTGCTCAACAGTTTCGCCAATGCCATCCCGGCCTCGCTCTTCCTGTTCTTCGTCAGCGAGCGGATCGGCGCCGCCAGCCTGCAGGGGCCGCTGCTGTTTGGCTATTTCTTCTGCGCCGTGCTCGGCGTGCCGCTGGCCGTCTTGGCCGCCCGCTATCTCGGCAAACACCGCGCCTGGTGCCTGTCGATGATCGTCACCACCGTCATCTTTTCCAGCGCCGGCTTTGTCGGAGAGGGGGATGTGGCAGCTTTTGCTGCGATCTGCGCCGTGACAGGCCTGCTGCTCGGCTTCGACCTGGCCCTGCCGCTAGCCATCCAGGCCGATGTCATCGATCAGGACACGCTGCAATCGGGCGAACAGCGCTCCGGCCTCTATTTCGCCGCCTGGAGCTTCATCACCAAGCTGGCACTGGCGCTGTCCGCCGGCATCGTCTTTCCGATTCTCGGGCTCGCCGGCTTCGTGACCGCGCCGGGCACCCCGCAATCCCCCCTGGCGCTCGGCACGCTGGTCGTCCTCTACGCCTGGCTGCCGATCCTGCCGAAACTGGCGGCGATCGGCATCATGTGGAATTTCGAACTCGACGAGAAGGCTCATGACGTTCTGCGGGAAAGCCTCGACCGGGGGAGCGGGTCGACATGACAAGCGTGATCATACAATTGAAGGAATCGGCTTCGGATGCTGGGGTACAGTCTAAGCCGGGATAGCGTGATCTGTCGGCGAGTGTCTGGGGCGTGGTTAGGGGTGCAGCTAATCCAAGCTAATCGGAACAACCGTGCAGTAAGCTGTCAAGATTAAATACAGCCTGCACAAATGGACTATCCCAGTCTGGCCTTCCAAACTTGCGGGCGTCGATGCATACGTTTGGTTTTAAAAAATCGATAATCTTCTAGTCGGGCCGCCACGTCGTCGTTAAGTAGGTGGAGCGTTCTAAGAAACTCTTCAAGCTCATCTGGTGACGGTTCGAATCCGATGCCTTTTCGCAGATCTGCCGAATAGAATTCGTTCCAGAGTCTGCGATCCTCTTCTTTAAGGCCAGCTGAGAGATTGCGAGTTACGAATAGTGAATAGTCGAAGTCGATATAGGGGTATTCTATTGCCTTAATTTCTGCGATCTCCCTGTCGCTCGCGCCGAGAGTCTTCACCGTATTGAGGACCTTTTCTCGCATGGTATCTTGGCTGTCGATACTCGTTCCACCAAGACGACTATGCGCTTGCATCGACCACAAAATCGCCTTCGAAAGCTCAACACCTAGCAAGTTTAATTGTGTCACCGTCGCTTTGGCCTCATCGATAGCTTGCCGCATCTCTCCTTCCAGGCCATCCTTGGAAAACTTGAATTTGGCGATATCCTCAAACCGCGCGGCCACTAGGCATATACAAGCGGCGAGAAGTGACAGAAACTGACCGTCGGCCTCTCTAAAGAGGCGATAAACAAAGATCGCTAAGAATACCACAGCGCCGGCGTAGAAGAAGTCTCTCCATACTCGAACGGACATCTCTTCCTCATTCGCTAAAGGTTGTTGTAGAGCTGTAGCATAAGATCAATGGCGCCGACGGCAGAAGTGCCGGCGCTGACGAAGAATGCAAGGGCCCAAATGGGACGCGCCCACATCATCCGCCTGGCCTCCTTTGCCAGTTGCTGTTGACGAAGTGGCTCAAAATCATCGACGGATACCATGTTCCGGAAAAAGAAGTTGATCTCCTCCAGTCCCTTCATCCGCATATGCATGGCGAATAATTCCCAGCAGATAAAAGTGGCAAGTGATATCATACCCATCATGCCAATGAATGAGCCGTGCCAGCTATCGATATCTGACCTCATTAGCGTCCAGGTTGCGAAGTATCCAGCGTAGCCTACTGCCATGACTGTGTTAAAGTATTTGGAGGCTTCCTCATACTGGCGGCGATACAGATCTTCCGCTTCCTTCTTGTATACCGCAACCTTTCCTTCAATATCTCGAGCTCTAGCTCGCGCCTCCTTTGACTTCTCATCATAGCCGATATAGCGCCACAGGCCATCAATCTCATCAGTCAATTGGAGAACGTATTGCGCGGTTTCCTTGTCCATGGCCATTTTCTATTCCGATCATGATTCGATCCATGAGAGAATATACACCGACCTACCGATCATCATTGGCAGTTCATTGGAGATTCAACTACAAATCAGGCCTTTGTGACATTGCCATTCCCACTTGAGGTGAGCCTTTATTAATTTCCGCGGCGCATTTTGGTTGCCGCCGCCTACTAATGTTGCGGAGATAGGGCAAAAGGTGGAGTGGGATAAGCAGTCGTACTAAGGGACGCCATTCGTCAACCTGCGCTCGCTTGCCGGTCATTTAAAGTCCGCTGCTGGCGTTAAAACGGAGAAACGCTAATAGCGACTAGACTTACACAAATATCAAAAGGAAAAATGGTGGGCGATGACGGACTCGAACCGCCGACATCCTCGGTGTAAACGAGGCGCTCTACCAACTGAGCTAATCGCCCTAACGCATGAGGCAGGTTGTCCCCGCCGCGTCGGTGGCCGTGATCTATGCGGATCGGCGAAAATCCGCAAGAGCGTTTGTGAAGTTTTTTTGTTTTTTTTAGCGCGTCGGACCGGCCGGGCTGTCGCAGCGCCTTGTTTGCCGGGCTTCTCGGCGCAGAAGCAGGGAAGGGGGGAAACGGTGGAGGATTCCGTCTCGAAGCCCTGTGCAAAACATTTTGCATTCCGTCACGGTTTTGTCTTCGATCACGCTTGACACCCCTTCGCGAACCCCTTAGTTAGCCGCTCATCGACGGGCTACGGTTCGTCGGACAGGAGCGCTTGCCGCTCCCGTTTTCAAGATATGCGCGGGTGTAGCTCAGTTGGTTAGAGTGCCGGCCTGTCACGCCGGAGGTCGCGGGTTCGAGCCCCGTCACTCGCGCCATCTCTTGAAAGTTCTGTTTTGCTGCGGTTCGGATTTGGCTTTGCCGGTTCGTATCGCAGATCGGATCGCCTCATTGCGGTCTTATATGCGCGGGTGTAGCTCAGTTGGTTAGAGTGCCGGCCTGTCACGCCGGAGGTCGCGGGTTCGAGCCCCGTCACTCGCGCCATTTCTTCAAATCACCTCCCTGTCTTTCCTCGATTATTATTGCGCCGCAAAGGCATAATATGCCGATTTGCCGCGACACGCTTTTGACCGCCTGTTAAAGTCGCGGAGGTTGCGGGTGAAAAGCCTCCACCCGGTCTTGCGCAACCGCTCAGCCTGCGCTAACCACGGCTCTTAGCAACACTCTTTTCGGCTTGTTGGCTTCGGCCAGAAATGCCGCCCGGCATTCAATCAAGCGGGGATGGATATGATGACTGAACTGCTCAGTTCCTACCTTCCGATAGCAATTTTCATCGGTATTGCGTTGATCATCGGCCTAGCTTTGCTGATCGCGCCCTTTGCCGTGGCCTTCAAGGCGCCGGACCCGGAAAAGCTTTCCGCGTTCGAATGCGGCTTCAATGCCTTCGACGACGCCCGCGTCAAGTTCGATATCCGATTCTATCTGGTGTCGATTCTCTTCATCATCTTCGATCTGGAAGTCGCCTTCCTGTTTCCCTGGGCTGTGTCCTTCGGTGAAATCGGCTGGTTCGGCTTCTGGTCCATGATGGTTTTTCTCGGCGTCCTGACCATCGGCTTTATCTATGAATGGAAGAAGGGAGCCCTGGAATGGGAGTAGCCCCAGTGAACACCACCCTGGTTGCCCAGCAGCCCAAGGGGCTCGTGGATCCTTTGACCGGCAAGCCGGTTGGCAGCGATGATGCCTATTTCGGCGAGATCAACAATGAGCTCGCCGACAAGGGCTTTCTGGTCACCTCGACCGACGAGCTGATCACCTGGGCCCGCACGGGATCGCTGATGTGGATGCAGTTCGGCCTGGCCTGTTGCGCCGTGGAAATGATGCAGGCCTCCATGCCGCGCTACGACATGGAGCGCTTCGGCTTTGCGCCCCGCGCCTCACCGCGCCAGTCCGACGTGATGATCGTCGCCGGGACGCTGACCAACAAGATGGCGCCGGCTTTGCGCAAGGTCTATGACCAGATGCCGGAGCCGCGTTACGTGATCTCCATGGGCTCCTGCGCCAATGGCGGCGGCTACTATCACTATTCCTATTCCGTCGTGCGCGGTTGTGACCGTGTCGTGCCGGTCGACATCTATGTGCCGGGCTGTCCCCCCACGGCAGAGGCACTGATCTACGGTGTGCTCCTGCTGCAGAAGAAGATCCGCCGCACCGGAACGATCGAGCGCTAAGGGCAAAGGACAATACCATGAGTGAAGCCCTGAACGAGCTTGCGTCCTATCTTAAGGAGGCACGAGGCTCGGTGATCACCTCGACCGAGGTGACCTATGGCGAATTGACGCTGGTGACCACGCCGGCCGCCATCATCGAGCTGCTGACCTTCCTGCGCGACGACGTGCAATGCGGTTTCGTCTGCATCATCGATGTCTGCGGTGTCGACTATCCGCAGCGCGAAAAGCGCTTCGACGTCGTCTACCACCTGCTGTCGCCGCGCCAGAATATGCGCATCCGCGTCAAGCTGGCAGTCGCCGAAGACGAGCCGGTGCCGTCTGCAACCGCTGTCTATCCCGGTGCCGACTGGTTCGAGCGAGAAGCCTGGGACCTCTATGGCGTGATGTTCACCGGCCACCCGGATATGCGCCGCATCCTGACCGACTACGGTTTCGAAGGTCATCCGCTGCGCAAGGATTTTCCGACCACCGGTTTCGTGGAAGTGCGCTACGACGACAATGCCAAGCGCGTCATCTATGAGCCGGTCGATCTGAAGCAGGAATTCCGGAATTTCGATTTTCTCTCGCCCTGGGAAGGCACGGATTATGTGCTGCCGGGCGACGAGAAAGCGGCCAAGTAGGGAAGCGGATCGCCATGACTGAACACAATGTCCGCAATTTCACCATCAACTTCGGCCCGGAACATCCCTCCGCGCACGGCGTGTTGCGCCTCGTTCTGGAACTGGACGGCGAAATCGTCGAGCGCGTCGATCCGCATATCGGCCTTCTGCATCGCGGCACCGAAAAGCTGATCGAAACCAAGACCTATCTGCAGGCCGTTCCCTATTTCGACCGTCTCGACTATGTCGCGCCGATGAACCAGGAACACGCCTTTGCCTTGGGCGTCGAACGGCTTCTCGGCCTCGAGATCCCGATCCGCGGCCAGCTGATCCGCGTGCTGTTTTCGGAAATCGGCCGCATCCTCAACCATCTGCTGAACGTCACGACCCAGGCCATGGACTGCGGCGCGCTCACGCCGCCGCTCTGGGGCTTCGAGGAACGTGAAAAGCTGATGATCTTCTACGAGCGGGCCAGCGGCGCGCGCCTGCATGCGGCCTATTTCCGTCCGGGCGGCGTGCACCAGGACCTGCCGCCGGAACTCGTCGACGATATCGACAAGTGGTGCGACCAGTTCCCGGCACGGCTCGCCGACATCGACAAGCTCTTGACCGGCAACCGCATCTTCAAGCAGCGCAATGTCGATATCGGCGTGGTGTCGCTGGAAGACGCCTGGGCCTGGGGCTTTTCCGGCGTCATGGTGCGTGGATCCGGTGCTGCCTGGGACCTGCGCAAGTCGCAGCCCTATGAATGCTATTCGGATTTCGACTTCGACATCCCGGTTGGCCTGAACGGCGACTGCTATGACCGCTACCTGGTGCGCATGGAAGAAATGCGCCAATCGGTGCGCATCATGAAGCAGGCGCTGGCCCGCCTGAAGGGCGAGGCCAGAAACGGCCCGGTCTCGGCGCTGGACGGCAAGGTCGTGCCGCCGAAGCGCGGCGAGATGAAGCGTTCGATGGAAGCCTTGATCCACCATTTCAAGCTTTACACCGAAGGCTATCACGTGCCGGCCGGCGAGGTTTACGCCGCCGTCGAGGCGCCGAAGGGCGAGTTCGGTGTCTATCTGGTCTCCGACGGCACCAACAAGCCGTATCGCTGCAAGATCCGCGCTCCGGGCTATGCCCACCTGTCGGCCATGGATTTCCTGGGTCGCGGTCACATGCTCGCCGACATGGCAGCCCTGATCGGGTCGCTCGACATCGTGTTCGGAGAGGTGGACCGCTGATGCGATCTGGTCTGCTGGCCTTGGCCGTCGTGACATTTGCTGCCGGCGCTATGGCGCAGGACAGTGACGTTTCGACGAGCAATTCCTCGGCAGACATGGCACAGCTCATCGAACAGGGATATGAGATCAAGGCGGCCGCCCCGAACGGCACCAAGTTCGTCGTGTTCCTGCAGAAAGAAAAGTCGGCCTATGCCTGCGAATTCGCCTCGGTGACGAGTTCGCGGTGTAGAACCATAAACTGAGATAAGGCGTGAGGAAGTATGTCCGTTCGTCGATTAGCCGAAGACCAATTCCAGCCCGCAGCGTTCTCCTTCAGTGAGGAAAACGCGGTCTGGGCCGAGGCCACCATTCGCAAATATCCAGAGGGCCGCCAGCAATCGGCGGTGATCCTGCTGCTGATGCGCGCCCAGGAACAGGACGGCTGGGTGACGCGCTCGGCCATCGAGTTCGTCGCCGACAAGCTCTCCATGCCCTATATCCGGGTGCTGGAAGTCGCGACCTTCTATACCCAGTTCCAGCTGAAGCCGGTCGGCACGCGCGCCCATGTGCAGGTCTGTGGCACCACGCCGTGCATGCTGCGCGGCGCCGAGGATCTGATCAAGGTCTGCAAGAGCAAGATCAGTGCCAATCCCCTCGAGCCCAATGCCGACGGCACGCTGTCGTGGGAAGAGGTGGAGTGTCAGGGCGCCTGCGTCAATGCACCGATGGTGATGATCTTCAAGGATAGCTACGAAGATCTCACGCCGACCCAGCTCGAGCACATCATCGATCGTTTTGAAGCAGGCAAGGGCGCCGATATCAAGCCGGGGCCACAGGTCGACCGGGTCTATTCCGCTCCTGTCGGTGGCCTGACGTCCCTGACCGAAGAGATCAAGCCGGTCAACATTCTCGGTGACGTGCCGCCTGCCGCACCGCCGGCCAGCGTTCAGCCGGCCAATGCCGCTCGGCCAAACACCGCTGCCGACGAGACCAACCCGGCGCTGAAGACGCCGGCCACCGACAAGCCGGCCGCCGCGGCCAATGCCAAAGTGTCCGGCGAGACCGCCGACAAGGCGGGCGAGCCCGTGGTGACGACGGCCGAGGGATCGCCCTCCGCCAGGGCTGCCGCCGCACCCAAGCCGTCGCTCGACGATCCGGCCCGTCCGGCTGGCATCGAGAAGCCCACCACCGTCGACGATCTCAAGCTGATCTCCGGCGTCGGTCCGAAGATCGAAGGCACGCTGCACAGCCTCGGCATCTTCACCTATGCGCAGGTCGCGGGCTGGACGAGCGCCGAGCGCCAATGGGTCGACGGCTACCTGCGCTTCAGCGGCCGCATCGAGCGCGACGACTGGGTCAAGCAGGCCGAGGCGCTGGCCCGCGGCGGCGAAGCGGAATACATCAGGGTCTTCGGCAAGAAGCCACGGTAAGGGTTGAGACATGTTACACGATCAGGATCGCATCTTTACCAATATCTACGGCCTCAAGGACAAGTCCCTGAAGGGCGCGATGAGTCGTGGCCACTGGGACGGCACCAAGCAGATCCTTGAAAAGGGTCGCGACTGGATCATCAACGAGATGAAGGCCTCGGGTCTTCGCGGCCGCGGCGGCGCAGGCTTCCCGACCGGTCTGAAATGGTCCTTCATGCCCAAGGAAAGCGACGGCCGACCCCATTATCTGGTGGTGAATGCCGACGAATCCGAGCCCGGTACCTGCAAGGACCGCGACATCATGCGCCACGATCCGCACACGCTGATCGAAGGCTGCGTGATTGCCTCCTTCGCCATGGGTGCCAATGCCGCCTATATCTACGTTCGTGGCGAATACATGCGCGAACGCGAAGCGCTGCAGGCCGCCATCGACGAATGCTACGATGCCGGATTGCTGGGCAAGAACAACAAGCTCGGCTGGGACATGGAGATCTTTGTTCACCATGGCGCCGGCGCCTATATCTGCGGCGAGGAAACCGCCCTTCTCGAAAGCCTCGAAGGCAAGAAGGGCCAGCCGCGCCTGAAGCCGCCGTTCCCGGCCAATATGGGCCTCTACGGCTGCCCGACCACGGTCAACAATGTCGAGTCGATTGCCGTTGCCCCGACCATCCTGCGCCGTGGCGCCGGCTGGTTTTCCGGCATCGGCCGACCCAACAATGTCGGCACCAAGCTGTTCATGGTCTCCGGCCATGTGAACCGTCCCTGCACGGTCGAAGAAGCGATGGGCATTCCCTTCCGCGAACTGATCGAAAAACATTGCGGCGGCGTTCGCGGCGGTTTTGACAATCTGCTGGCTGTCATCCCGGGCGGTTCGTCCTGCCCGGTGGTCAAGGGCGAGAACATTCTCGACGCGCCGATGGATTTCGACGGCATGCGCGACGTCAAGTCGTCGTTCGGCACCGCGGCGGTCATCGTTATGGACAAGTCCACCGACATCATCAAGGCCATCTGGCGCCTCTCGGCCTTCTACAAGCACGAGAGCTGCGGCCAGTGCACACCGTGCCGCGAAGGCACCGGCTGGATGATGCGCGTCATGGAGCGCATGGCCAAGGGCAATGCGCAGAAGCGCGAAATCGACATGCTGTTCGATGTGACCAAGCAGGTCGAGGGACACACGATCTGTGCGCTCGGCGATGCGGCCGCCTGGCCGATCCAGGGCCTGATCCGCAATTTCCGGCCTGAGATGGAAAAGCGCATCGACGAATATACCCGCAACGCCATGGCCCATGGCGTCGTCCTGGAAGCAGCGGAATAAGGGAGCCGGTTGGATGGTCAAGGCATCGGATAAGACGAAGGACGGAGGCGCGCCCGAACCGGCTGACTTCAGCCGCGTCGCCGATGCGTTGAAGGACATTCCGGCCGTCCCATTGCATCCGCTGATGGCCCATCCGGCAGCCGCCTTTGCGGCGGCAACCGCGATCGGTTTCGGCTTTGCCACCCAGATGGCCGGCGCCTTTTTCGGCTCCCTACAAGGGGTGATGGACGCCAGCAACAGGCTGGCGCGCAAGGCCGAGGAAGGCTCTGCGGACGACGATGCACCGCTCAAGGATTTGCCGGCGGAAAGTCCGGAACCTGTCGCGGCTGTTGCAGTCGCTTCCGAACCCGAGATTGCCAAGCCCGTTGCGACGCCGAAGCCGGCAGCAAAGCCATCGGCGACCAAGGCACCTGCTGCTAAGCCATCGGCCGCCAAGGCGCCTGCTGCCAAGGCACCTGCTGCCAAGTCTCCGGCTGCAAGCCCCGTTGCCAAGGCGAAAGCCGGTCCTGCGGTAACGCCGGTGGCCAAGGCTGCGGCCAAGCCGGTCAAGACGGAAAAGACAGCCGACAAGGCCCCGGTGGCCAAGCCGGCTCCCGCCAAGGCTGAGCCAGCGCCGGCAAAAGCCAAGGTCTCCAAGGCCAAGCCGGATGATCTGAAGACGATCTCCGGGATCGGCCCGAAGGTCGAGCAGGTTCTGAACGGCATGGGCTATAGCCGCTATGCCGATATTGCCGGCTGGACCGAGGCCGACATTGCCAAGGTCGAAGAGACGCTCGGCTTTGCCGGACGCGTTGAGCGAGACGACTGGGTCGGCCAGGCCAAAGCCCAGGTAAAGCCCAAGGCCAAGACATTGAAGGGGAGCAAGGCGTGATGCCGCGGCTTACCCCGGACGCAAGACTATGGCGCGTGGCTCAAGACTCAGGCAAAGCCGGGTGGTGGGTTTCGCAGCACGATGAATTGAACATGCACGGCAACAGCGAAAAGGCTCAGACCTCTTCGCAATTGCCGGAGGTTACACTCTGGCAAGTGACGCAGGCTGCGTGAGACAGGAAGGCGAATATGGCAAAGCTGAAAGTCGACGGTAAAGAGATCGAAGTTCCGGATCATTTCACGCTGTTGCAGGCGTGCGAGGAAGCCGGCGCCGAGGTCCCGCGCTTTTGTTTCCACGAACGGCTGTCGGTTGCCGGCAATTGCCGCATGTGCCTTGTCGAAGTGAAGGGCGGCCCGCCGAAGCCGGCGGCCTCCTGCGCCATGGGCGTGCGCGACGTTCGCGGCGGCCCGAATGGCGAATTGCCGGAAGTTTTCACCAATACGCCGATGGTCAAGAAGGCCCGCGAAGGCGTGATGGAATTCCTGCTGATCAATCATCCGCTGGATTGCCCGATCTGCGACCAGGGCGGCGAATGCGACCTCCAGGACCAGGCCATGGCCTTCGGCATGGACAGTTCGCGCTACTCTGAAAACAAGCGCGCCGTCGAAGACAAGTATATCGGCCCGCTGGTCAAGACCGTGATGAACCGCTGCATCCACTGCACGCGCTGCGTCCGCTTCAGCACGGAAGTCGCCGGCGTTGCCGAGCTTGGCCTGATCGGCCGCGGCGAGGATGCCGAGATCACCACCTATCTCGAGCAGGCCATGACGTCTGAACTGCAGGGCAATGTCGTCGACCTCTGCCCGGTCGGCGCCCTGACCTCCAAGCCGTTCGCCTTCACGGCCCGTCCGTGGGAACTGGGCAAGACCGAATCGATCGACGTGATGGATGCGCTCGGTTCGGCGATCCGGGTCGATACCCGTGGCCGCGAAGTGATGCGCATCATGCCGCGCGTCAACGAACAGATCAACGAAGAGTGGATCTCCGACAAGAGCCGCTTCATCTGGGACGGCCTGAAGACCCAGCGTCTCGACCGCGCCTATGTGAAGAAGGACGGCCGCCTGCAGCCAGCCAGCTGGGCCGACGCCTTTGCCGCCATCAAGTCGGCTGTCGCGTCGACGAGCGGCGACAAGATCGGCGCCATTGCCGGCGATCTGGCCTCGGTCGAGGAAATGTATGCGCTGAAGGAACTGCTGAGCGCGCTGGGGTCGGCCAATACCGACTGTCGCCAGGATGGCGCAGCCCTTGACCCGGCGCTCGGCCGCTCAAGCTACCTGTTCAACCCGACCATCGAGGGCATCGAAGCGGCCGACGCGCTGCTGATCGTCGGCGCCAATCCGCGCTATGAGGCCTCGGTGCTCAACGCCCGCATCCGCAAGCGCTGGCGGCGCGGCGGCTTCCCGATCGGCGTGATCGGCGAGCCAGGCGAATTGCGCTACGACTACAGCTATCTCGGCGCCGGTCCCGACAGCCTGTCGGACCTGGTCGCTGGCAGCGGTGCTTTCTTCGATGTGCTGAAGAATGCCAAGAACCCGATGATCATTGTCGGGCAGGGGGCGCTGGCCCGCGCTGATGGCGCAGACGTTCTGGCCAGTGCCGCCAAGCTCGCAGAGGCGGTCGGCGCGGTCACCGAAGGCTGGAACGGTTTTGCCGTCCTGCATTCGGCCGCATCCCGCGTCGGCGGCCTCGATCTCGGCTTCGTGCCGGGCGACAAGGGGCTTGCCGCGGCGGATATGCTGAGCGGCATGGACGTGCTGTTCCTGCTGGGCGCTGACGAGCTGGATTTTTCAACCAAGGGCGCCAAGTTCACGGTCTATATCGGCTCGCATGGCGATCAGGGCGCCCATAACGCCGACGTCATCCTGCCGGGCGCGACCTATACCGAGAAGTCGGGCATCTGGGTCAATACCGAAGGCCGCGTCCAGATGGGCAACCGCGCCGGTTTCGCGCCGGGCGAAGCCCGCGAGGACTGGGCGATCATCCGCGCCCTGTCGGACGTGCTGGGCAAGAAACTGCCGTTCGATTCGCTGCAGGCTCTGCGTGCCAAACTTTATGCCGCCCACCCGCATTTTGCCGCTCTCGACGAGATCGCGACAGGCGATAGCGGCGAAATTGCCGCGCTTGCGAAAAAAGCCGGGAAGATGGGCAAATCCGGGTTTGCGTCGACGGTGAAAGACTTCTATTTGACGAACCCGATAGCACGCGCTTCGGCGGTCATGGCCGAGTGTTCGGCATTGGCCCGCAAGAACTTCCAGGCAGCGGCAGAGTAAGGGCAGGGGACCATGGACACCTTCGTTTCGACCTATGTCTGGCCCGCGGCCATCATGATCGGCCAGTCGCTTCTGCTGCTGGTCGCGCTGCTCGTCTTCATCGCCTATATCCTTCTGGCCGACCGCAAGATCTGGGCTGCCGTCCAGATGCGGCGCGGCCCGAACGTGGTTGGTCCGTGGGGGCTGTTCCAGTCCTTCGCCGACCTTTTGAAGTTCGTCTTCAAGGAGCCGATCATTCCGGCCGGCGCCAACAAGGGCGTCTTCCTTCTGGCGCCGCTGGTCTCGGTGACGCTGGCGCTTGCCACCTGGGCCGTCGTGCCGCTTGCCGATGGCTGGGTGATCTCCAATATCAATGTCGGCGTCCTCTACATTTTCGCGATCTCCTCGCTGGAGATTTACGGCATCATCATGGGTGGCTGGGCTTCCAACTCGAAGTACCCGTTCCTCGGCGCCCTGCGCTCCGCAGCCCAGATGGTGTCCTATGAAGTGTCGATCGGCTTCGTCATCGTCACCGTGCTGCTCTGCGTCGGCTCGCTGAACCTGACCGATATCGTCAATGCCCAGCAGGACGGCCTCGGCACGATGATGGGCCTGCCGGCCTCGTTCCTCGACTGGCATTGGCTGTCGCTGTTCCCGATGTTCGTGATCTTCTTCATTTCGTCGCTGGCCGAGACCAACCGTCCGCCTTTCGACCTTCCGGAAGCCGAATCGGAACTGGTCGCCGGCTTCATGGTCGAATACGGCTCCTCGCCGTATATGATGTTCATGCTCGCCGAATATGCCGCCATCGTGCTGATGTGCGCCCTGATGACGATCATGTTCCTCGGTGGCTGGCTGCCGCCGGTCGACGTGTGGTTCCTGAACTGGGTACCGGGCATCTTCTGGTTCGTGCTGAAGGCATCGATGGTGTTCTTCATGTTCGCCATGGTGAAAGCCTTCGTGCCGCGCTATCGCTACGACCAGTTGATGCGTCTGGGCTGGAAGGTCTTCCTGCCGCTGTCGCTCGGCATGGTCGTGATTGTTGCATTCGTGCTGAAGCTGATGGGATGGGCGTGATCATGACCGTTCCTTCTTGCTGCAGAATTGGAGGTTGAAGATGGCTAGTCTCTCCCAGGCAGTCAGTTCCCTGTTCCTGAAAGAGTTCGTCGGCGCGTTCTTCCTGTCGATGCGCTACTTCTTCGCCCCCAAGGCGACGATCAACTATCCGTTCGAAAAGGGGCCGATCAGCCCGCGGTTTCGTGGCGAGCATGCCTTGCGGCGCTATCCGAACGGTGAGGAACGCTGCATCGCCTGCAAGCTGTGCGAGGCGATCTGTCCCGCCCAGGCCATCACCATCGAGGCCGGGCCGCGCCGCAACGACGGCACCCGCCGCACGGTGCGTTATGATATCGACATGGTGAAGTGCATTTATTGCGGTTTCTGCCAGGAAGCCTGCCCGGTCGACGCGATCGTCGAAGGCCCGAATTTCGAATTCGCGACCGAGACCCGCGAAGAGCTCTATTTCGACAAGGCGCGCCTGCTCGAAAACGGCGACCGCTGGGAACGGGAAATCGCACGCAATATCGCATTGGACTCGCCTTACCGCTGATCCGAAGCGAACGAACGTCTGGGCGGGACGTGCAGCCGCAAAGGCTCCGCCCGGACACGGGATTGAAACGAGGTGCCGACCGATAAGGGATATCGGCGGCACTTTATCGGATGGCGCGCAAGGCTCCGTCCGGGGGAAGATGAAAAGGCACCAACATGGGTCTTCAGGCTCTCTTTTTCTATCTGTTCGCCTTCGTCGCAGTGGCTTCGGCGTTCATGGTCATTTCGGCGCGCAATCCGGTTCATTCCGTCTTGTTCCTGATCCTGACCTTCTTCAACGCCGCCGGTCTGTTCCTGCTGACGGGCGCCGAATTCCTGGCGATGATCCTGCTGGTCGTCTATATCGGCGCCGTGGCGGTTCTCTTCCTGTTCGTGGTGATGATGCTCGACATCGATTTCAACGAGCTGCGGTCCGGAGCGCTGAAATATGCGCCGATCGGTGCCCTGGTCGGCTTGATCGTCGCGGCCGAACTGGTGGTGGTGATCGGCGGCAGCGCCATCTCGCCGCAGGCGGCCAAGGCCATCACCATGCCGATCCCGTCTCCGGTCGAGCGCGAAAACACCGCGGCTCTCGGCGACGTGCTCTACACCCACTACGTCTTCTACTTCCAGATCGCCGGTCTCGTGCTTCTGGTGGCGATGATCGGCGCGATCGTGCTGACGCTCCGTCACCGGGTGAACGTCAAGCGCCAGGATATTTCGAAACAGGTTGCCCGCAACCCTGCGACCGGCGTCAAGGTCGTCAAGGTCAAGCCGGGCCAGGGCGTATGAGCCGCCAGCAAGAGGTCAAGGAACACTAAAATGGAAATCGGACTTTCCCATTACCTCACCGTCAGTGCGTTGCTCTTCATGCTGGGCGTTTTCGGCATCTTCCTCAATCGCAAGAACATCATCGTCATTCTGATGTCGGTCGAACTGATCCTGCTGGCCGTCAATGTGAACATGGTGGCGTTCTCGTCCTTCCTGAACGACATCGTCGGCCAGGTCTTCGCCTTGTTCATTCTGACCGTTGCGGCCGCGGAAGCGGCCATCGGCCTTGCAATACTCGTTGTCTTCTATCGCAATCGCGGATCGATCGCCGTTGAAGACGTCAATATGATGAAGGGCTGACACGGCTATGATAGTGTACAAGGCAATTGTCTTCCTTCCCTTGATCGGCGCGCTGATCGCCGGCCTGTTCGGCCGTCAGATCGGTGCCAAGGCCTCCGAATACATCACCAGCGGCCTGATGATCCTGACCGCTATCCTGTCCTGGGTGGTGTTCCTCCAGGTCGGCTTCGGCGAGCATGCCGAAGGCCACGATGTGATCAAGGTGGCGCTGTTCCGCTGGATCCAGTCCGGCGGTGTTGACGTCGAATGGTCGCTGCGCATCGATACGCTGACCGCCGTCATGCTGGTGGTGGTCAACACCGTCTCGACGCTGGTGCATATCTATTCGATCGGCTACATGCATCACGATCCGCATCGGCCGCGCTTCTTTGCCTATCTGTCGCTCTTCACCTTCGCCATGCTGATGCTGGTCACCGCCGACAACCTGCTGCAGATGTTCTTCGGCTGGGAAGGCGTCGGTCTTGCGTCCTACCTGCTGATCGGCTTCTGGTTCAAGAAGCCGTCGGCGACGGCGGCCGCCATGAAGGCCTTCATCGTCAACCGCGTCGGCGACTTCGGCTTCATCCTCGGCATCGGGGGCGTGTTCGTGCTGTTCGGCTCGATCAATTTCGAAACCATCTTTGCCGCCGCCCAGACCTATCTGCCGGCCGAAGGGGCTGCGACCAGCGAAGCAGTCATCAACCTGTTCGGCATGCAGCTCGACAAGGGCCATGCCATCACCGCCGTCTGCCTGCTGCTGTTCATGGGTGCCATGGGCAAGTCGGCGCAGTTCCTGCTGCACACCTGGCTGCCGGACGCCATGGAAGGCCCGACCCCGGTCTCGGCCCTCATCCATGCCGCAACCATGGTCACCGCCGGCGTCTTCCTCGTCGCCCGCATGTCGCCGCTGTTTGAACTCTCGCCGGATGCCCGCATCGTCGTGACGGTCATCGGCGCGATCACCGCCTTCTTCGCGGCAACCGTCGGCCTGGTGCAGAACGACATCAAGCGCGTCATCGCCTATTCGACCTGTTCGCAGCTCGGCTACATGTTCGTCGCCCTCGGCGTCGGGGCTTATGGTGGCGCCGTCTTCCATCTGTTCACGCACGCCTTCTTCAAGGCGCTGCTGTTTCTATGCGCCGGTTCGGTCATCCACGCGGTCGATGGCGAACAGGACATGCGCTACATGGGCGGCCTGCGTCCGCACATCAAGGTCACCTTCTGGATGATGCTGCTCGGCACCCTGGCCATTACCGGTGTCGGTATCCCGGGCACGATGTTCGGCTTTGCCGGCTTCTTCTCCAAGGACGTCATCATCGAATCGGCCTACGCCTCCCATTCGGCGGTCTCGGGCTTTGCCTTCACGCTGCTGGTCATCGCGGCATTGTTCACCAGCTTCTATTCCTGGCGCCTGATGTTCATGACCTTCTTCGGCAAGCCGCGCGCTTCCGCCGATGTCATGCACCACGTGCATGAATCACCGATGGTCATGCTGTTGCCGCTCGCCGTTCTGGCCGTCGGTGCGGTCCTGGCCGGTGTCGTCTTCGAGGGCTACTTCTTCGGCCATGAATACGAGCATTTCTGGAAGTCCGCCCTGTTCACCTTGCCCGAGAACGAGATTATCGAAGAGTTCCACCACGTGCCGCTCTGGGTGAAGTGGAGCCCGTTCGTGGCGATGCTGACGGGTCTGGTGACCGCCTGGTACATGTATATCAAGTCGCCTTCGACGCCGAAGGTGCTGGCAGGCCAGCACCGGGTTCTCTACCAGTTCCTGCTCAACAAGTGGTATTTCGACGAACTCTACGACTTCCTCTTCGTCCGCTCGGCCAAGGCGCTCGGCCGCTTCCTGTGGAAGAAGGGTGATGTCGGGATCATCGATGCCTATGGCCCGAACGGCGTTGCCGCCGGCGTGTCCGGCCTGACCCAGCGCGTCGTGCGCCTGCAGTCCGGCTTCCTCTATCACTACGCCTTCATGATGCTGATCGGCATCGCGGCGCTCATTACCTGGATGATGCTCGGGAGTTCCTTCTGATGACCGATTGGCCCATACTCTCAGCGGTCACCTTCCTGCCTTTGGTGGGCGTAGCGCTCTTGCTGCTGACCCGCGAAGACAGCGCGTTCGGACGCCGCAACACCCTCAACGTCGCCTTGCTGACGACGGTGTTCACCTTCGTCGTCTCGCTGTTCATCTGGATCGGCTTCGACAATTCCGACGCCGGCTTCCAGATGGTCGAGAAGAAGGAATGGCTGAGCACCGGGATCTCCTACCATCTCGGCGTCGACGGCATTTCCATGCTGTTCATTGTTCTGACCACGTTCCTGATGCCGATCTGCGTTCTGGCCAGCTGGACCTCGGTGACGGTGCGCATCAAGGACTACATGATCGCCTTCCTGATCCTGGAAACCATGATGATCGGCGTGTTCGTCTCGCTCGATATCGTGCTGTTCTACGTGTTCTTCGAAGCCGGCCTCATTCCGATGTTCATCATCATCGGCGTCTGGGGCGGCAAGGACCGCGTCTACGCTTCCTACAAGTTCTTCCTCTACACGCTGCTCGGCTCGGTGCTGATGCTTTTGGCCATCATGGCCATGTACTGGGATGCCGGCACGACCGATACCCCGGCGCTGCTCGCCCATGATTTCCCGCCGCAGATGCAGACCTGGCTGTGGCTCGCCTTCTTCGCCTCCTTTGCGGTGAAGATGCCGATGTGGCCGGTCCACACCTGGTTGCCGGATGCCCACGTGCAGGCGCCGACCGCAGGTTCGGTCATCCTGGCCGGCATCCTGCTGAAGCTCGGCGGCTACGGTCTGCTGCGCTTCTCCCTGCCGATGTTCCCGCTGGCCTCCGATTTCTTCGCGCCGATGGTCTTTGCTCTGTCCGTCATCGCCATCATCTACACCTCGCTGGTGGCCATGATGCAGGACGACATGAAGAAGCTGATCGCCTATTCGTCGGTCGCCCACATGGGCTACGTGACCATGGGGATCTTCGCCGCCAATACCCAAGGGGTGCAGGGCTCGATCTTCCAGATGATCAGCCACGGCTTCGTCGCCAGCGCGCTGTTCCTCTGCGTCGGCGTCATCTACGACCGCATGCATACCCGCGAGATCTCCGCCTATGGCGGTCTTGCCAACAACATGCCGAAATATGCCTTCGCCTTCATGATCTTCACCATGGCCAATGTCGGTCTGCCCGGCACGTCCGGTTTCATCGGCGAATTCCTGACGCTGATCGGTGTGTTCCGCGCCAATACCTGGGTGGCGCTGTTTGCCGCCACCGGCGTGATCCTGTCGGCGGCCTATGCGCTCTGGCTTTATCGTCGTGTCGTGTTCGGTCCGCTCGAGAAGGAGAGCCTCAAGGCGCTGCTCGATCTGACCCCGCGCGAACAGGTCATTCTCTACCCGCTGATTGCCCTGACGATCTTCTTCGGCTTCTATCCGGCACCGATCAATGACGTGACCGCGGCCTCCGTGGACGCGCTCCTCAACCACTACTCCGCAGCCCTGCAGGCGGCGCAATCCGTTGCGCTCTCGGTGAACTGACGACGGGATATTTCGAAATGACTGCTGAAACACTCCTAGCCAGCCTGCATCTCGTCACGCCAGAGCTGATCCTTGCGGTCGGAGCGCTTGCACTGCTGATGATCGGCGTTTTCTCCGGCGACAAGTCGACGCCGACGGTCACCGGGCTTGCCGTGGCGCTGCTGATTGCCGCCGGCCTGTGGATGATCCTCGTCCCGGCCGAGGGCGAGGCCTTCGGCGGGGCGTTCATCGCCGATGGCTATGCCCGTTTCATGAAGATCCTGGCACTGATCGGTTCGATCACCGCGATGATCATGGCGGTCGGCCATGCCCGCTTCGATCACCTCGATCGGTTCGAGTTTCCGGTCCTGCTGGTGCTGGCGACGCTCGGCATCCTGCTGATGATTTCCGCCAATGACATGATCTCGCTCTACCTTTCGCTGGAACTGCAGTCGCTGGCGCTCTATGTCGTGGCCGCCATCAACCGCGACAGCCTGCGTTCCACCGAAGCGGGCCTCAAATATTTCGTGCTCGGTGCCCTGTCGTCCGGCATGCTGCTCTATGGCATGTCGCTGATCTACGGCTTCACCGGCAATACCGGCTTTGGCGAGATCGCCGCCGTGCTGGTGTCCGGCGAACCGCAGCTTGGCATCATCTTCGGCCTGGTTTTCGTGCTGGCCGGCCTTGCCTTCAAGATCTCCGCCGTGCCCTTCCACATGTGGACGCCCGACGTTTACGAAGGCGCGCCGACCCCGGTCACCGCCTTTCTGGCCGCGGCCCCGAAGATTGGCGCCATGGCCATCCTCGTGCGCGTCGTCATCGGCGCCTTCGAGCCGATCTTTGCCGAATGGCAGCAGATCATCGTCTTCATCTCGATCGCCTCGATGATCCTCGGCTCGGTCGCTGCCATCGGTCAGCGCAATATCAAGCGCCTGATGGCCTATTCGTCGATCGGCCATATGGGCTATGCGCTGGTGGGCCTTGCCGCCGGCACCAAGACCGGCGTCACCGGCGTCATCGTCTACATGCTGATCTATCTGGTGATGACGCTCGGCACCTTTGCCTGCATCATGGCCATGCGCCGCAAGGAAGGCGGCAATGTCGAGACCATCGACGATCTGGCCGGTCTGTCGACCACCAAGCCGTTCATGGCCGTTGTCCTGACCGCGCTGATGTTCTCGCTCGCCGGCATCCCGCCGCTCGCCGGTTTCTTCGGGAAGTATTTCGTCTTCCTGGCCGCCATCGAGGCAAAGCTCTATGGCCTGGCGATCATCGGCGTGTTGGCCTCCGTCATCGGCGCCTTCTACTATCTGCGCCTGGTCAAGGTCATGTGGTTCGATGAGGCGACCGGCGAATTTGCCCGTGTCGCCGGCGAACTGCGCCTGGTCTTCGGCCTGTCGGGTCTGTTCGTCGTCGCCTATGTGCTGGTCGGCGGACCGATCGGCAGTGCTGCGGAAGCCGCGGCGGCCTCGCTCTTCTATTGAGCGCTTTGACCCCATCGCGCCGGATGTCGCTCGACGACTTCCGGCATGAAGCCTTCGATGTGCTGGCCTCGACCAATGCCGAGTGCCTGGCTCGCGCACGGGCCGGAGATGCCGGCCTGCTGTGGATTACCGCCGGCCGGCAGACCGGCGGCCGCGGCCGCCGCGGCCGACCCTGGGTCTCCGAGCCCGGCAATCTCTACGCCTCGCTTCTGCTGATCGATCCCGCACCCGTCGCCGATCTTCCCTCGCTGCCGCTGGCCATTGCCCTTGCCGTGCATGATGCGGTCCGTGCCGTTCTGCCGTTGGACGCGCCGCCGCTGGAGGTCAAGTGGCCGAACGATGTGCTGATCGGCCGACGCAAGATTTCCGGCATTCTGCTGGAAGGCGAGCCGCTTGCCGATGGTCGCCGCGCTTTGGTGATCGGCATCGGCATCAACATCGCAGCCAAGCCGGGCGAGACACCCTATCCTGTGGCAGCGCTCAGCGATTTCGGCGTCAGCCTGTCGCCGGAGGAGCTTTTTGCGCGGCTGTTTGCCGCCATGGCCGAAACCCTGGCACTGTGGAATCGCGGGCAGGGGGTGGGCGCCGTGACGGCCCGCTGGCGGTCGGTGGCCTGCGGCATAGGCGAAAAAATTACGGTCAATCTGCCGGACCGGTCGATTTCGGGTTATTTTTCCGGAATCGATGATAAAGGCATGTTGATGCTCGATCAGGGTGACAGCGGCATTTTGCCGATTGCCGCGGGCGATGTATTCTTCGAGCAAGTTGGACCAAGAGACGAATGACAAAAAAAGACGAACTGGTGTTTCTGCCGCTGGGCGGTGTGGGTGAGATCGGTATGAATCTCGCTCTGTACGGCTATGGCGAACCGAAACATCGCCAGTGGATCATGGTGGATTGCGGCGTGACCTTTCCCGGTCCCGATCTGCCCGGCGTCGATCTCGTGCTGCCCGATATCCGTCATATCCTCGCCGACAAGAAGAGCCTCAAGGGCATCATCATCACCCACGCCCATGAAGACCATTATGGCGCGTTGAACGACCTGTGGCCCGGTCTCAACGTTCCGGTCTATGCCTCGGCCTTTACCGCCGGCATGCTGGAGGCCAAGCGCGAATATGAGGGCAGCCGCGCCCAGATTCCGATCACGCCGTTCAAGGCCGGCGACCGCATCAATGTCGGTCCCTTCGAGATCGAAGCCATCGGCGTCAACCATTCGATCCCCGAGCCGATGTCGCTGGTGATCCGCACGCCGCTCGGCAATATCGTCCACACCGGCGACTGGAAGATCGACCACGCCCCGTCGCTGGGGCCATTCACCGATGAGGCCCGCTTCCGCGAGGTCGGCAGGGAAGGTGTGCTGGCGCTGATGTGCGACAGCACCAATGCCATGCGCGACGGCGTCTCGCCCTCCGAGCAGGAAGTCTCGGAAGGCCTTCGCCAGATCATCGAACATGCCGAGGGCCGGGTGGCGATCACCACCTTCTCCTCCAATGTCGGCCGTATCCGCTCGATCGCCCAGGCAGCAGAAGCCGCCGGCCGCGAAGTGCTGCTGCTCGGCAGCTCGCTGAAGCGCGTCACCTCGGTTGCCTATGATGTCGGCCTGATGGAAGGCGTGAAACCCTTCATCGCCGAGGACGAGTTCGGCTTCATCCCGCGCGACAAGGTGGTCGTCATCCTGACCGGCAGCCAGGGCGAGTCCCGCGCGGCATTGGCCAAGCTGTCGCGCGACGAGATGCGCAATGTGGCGCTGACCGCTGGCGACACGGTGGTGTTTTCCTCCCGCGCCATTCCCGGCAACGAAAAGGCGATCAACGACATCAAGAACGGCCTGGTCGAACAGGGCGTGCATATCATCACCGACTCCGAGGCCCTGGTGCATGTCTCCGGCCATCCGCGCCGCAAGGAATTGCTGCAGATGTACGAGTGGACGCAGCCGGCCATCCTGGTACCGGTGCATGGCGAGGCGGCTCACCTGTCGGCGCAGGCCCTGCTCGGCACCCAGGCCGGCATCAAGTCCGTGCCGCGCGTGCGCAACGGCGATATCCTGCGAATTGCACCGGGCCCCGCCGAAGTGATCGGCGAAGCGCCCCATGGCCGCGTCTTCAAGGACGGCAAGCTGATCGGCGATTTCGAGGAAATGGGCATCGGCAATCGCCGCAAGCTGTCCTTCGCCGGCCATGTCGCCGTCAATGTCGTGCTCGACGCGCGCTATGATTTCCAGGGCGATCCCGAGATCGTTGCCTTCGGCCTGCCGGCCTATGACAACGAGGGCGAGGACATGGAAGACACGCTCTACGATGCCGTGCTCGGCGCCGTGGAGAGCATTCCGCGCACCCGCCGCAAGGACCTCGGCGCGCTGCGCGAAAGCATCCGCCGCACGATCCGCTCGACGGCCAACGAATGCTGGGGCAAGAAGCCGATCGTCACGGTTTTTGTAACCAAAGTCTGATTGGCGTGGAGCTGTCCGGAAAGGTATAGGCTCAGGCCATTCTTTGACGGGAGAAACCTTGATGCTTGGACGGGTAAACCATATCGCGATCGCCGTGCCGGATCTGGCCGCGGCGACCGCCTCCTATCGCGACACCCTTGGCGCCACGGTGTCGGCGGCGCAGGCCCTGCCGGAGCATGGCGTGACCGTGGTTTTCGTCGAACTGCCGAATACCAAGATCGAACTGCTGGAGCCGCTCGGTGAGGGCTCGCCGATCGCCGCCTTTCTCGACAAGAACCCGGCCGGCGGCATGCATCACATCTGCTACGAGGTTGCCGATATTCAGGCGGCCCGCGACCATCTGCTGGCAAGCGGCGCGCGCGTTCTGGGCAGTGGCGAACCGAAGATCGGCGCTCATGGCAAGCCGGTGCTGTTCCTGCACCCCAAGGATTTCTTCGGGACACTGGTCGAACTTGAGCAGGTGTGACGAAGAACCGCTCGCGGCGGGTTTGTGATTGCCGGGAAATGTCCCTATAACGCCGCCACGAACCCTGGGGCATTGCACATGCAGTTTATCTCGGCTTTTGCCGTTTATTTCATCATCTGGTGGATCACGCTCTTCGCCATCCTGCCGATCGGCCTGAAGACCCAGGCCGAGGATGAGCAGATCGTGCCCGGCAGCGTCGAAAGCGCACCGGCCAGGTTTCGCGGCGGACGCGTTGTTGTCCTGACGACTCTGGTATCCGGCGTCATTTTTGGCAGCTGGTATATCGCCTCGACCTATTTCGGCATCGGCTTCGACAGTCTGCCGCTCATCCTGCCCAATTTCGACTGAAACAAAGGGGCTGTCTTACTCGCCGCGTCGGCTTGGCCGCCGGTAAGATATGGCTTGTCGAAAGGCAAAAAAAAACAAGGTCTGAAGACCTTGTTTTTCCAAGTATCGCGTGATCTTTCACCAATTAAGGGGCAGCGAACGGGCGCGCCTAAGATCTTATCCTCCCAAGACTTGACCGCGAAATCGACATGAATTTAGGCTTCATGCCTCTTTTGTGAGCTGACGTTAGCTCAATAAAATCGCCTTGTCATCTCGTTTTTTGCATTTTTGCTACAGTTCGTGAAAAAAATCCGGGAAGGTGAAAATGCCGCAGAAGTGATTGGATTTTCATCTGATTGTGGAGGTGAGCAATTGCCCGGACGCCTTCAAAATGCCCTGGTAAGACCGTGGTTCTCCACCGTCATGCGGGTTTTCTTCCTGTGTGGAACCAGCTATGAACGCAACCGAAAACAAACTTCTCGGCCGATTCCGCACGATGTCCGGAATCCCTAGCATCTGGAATCCGACATGCGTCTGTCACGCTACTTTTTGCCCATCCTGAAAGAGAATCCCAAGGAAGCGGAAATCGTTTCCCATCGCCTGATGCTGCGCGCCGGCATGATCCGCCAGCAGAGCCAGGGCATCTATTCCTGGCTGCCGCTCGGCAAGCGGGTTCTGGACAAGGTCAACGGCATCATCCGCGAGGAGCAGAACCGCGCCGGCGCCATCGAGATTTCGATGCCGACCCTGCAATCGGCCGAACTCTGGCAGGAAAGCGGTCGCTACGAAGACTATGGCAAGGAAATGCTGCGCATCCGCGACCGCCAGGACCGGCCGATGCTCTATGGGCCGACCAACGAGGAAATGGTCACGGACATTTTCCGCTCCTACGTGAAGTCCTATAAGAGCCTGCCGCTCAACCTCTACCATATCCAGCTGAAGTTCCGCGACGAGATCCGGCCGCGCTTCGGCACCATGCGCTCGCGCGAGTTCATGATGAAGGATGCCTATTCCTTCGACCTGACCCAGGACGAGGCGATCCATTCCTACAACAAGATGTTTGCCGCCTATCTGCGCACTTTCTCGCGGCTCGGCCTGCGCGCCATTCCGATGCGCGCCGATACCGGGCCGATCGGCGGCAATCACAGCCACGAATTCATCATCCTCGCCGATACCGGCGAATCGGAAGTGTTCTGTCACAAGGATTTCGTCAATTTCGACATTCCGCCGGTCGACACCGACTTTGACGATGTCGCCGGCCTGAAGGCGATCTTCGACCAGTGGACCTCGGTCTATGCGGCAACCTCCGAAATGCACGATGCGCCGGCCTTTGAGGCCATTCCCGAAGGCGATCGCCTGTCGGCGCGCGGCATCGAGGTCGGCCATATCTTCTATTTCGGCACGAAATATTCCGAGCCGATGGGTGCCAAGGTGCAGGGACCGGACGGCAAGGAACACGTTGTCCACATGGGATCCTATGGCATTGGCCCGACACGCCTTGTTCCCGCCATCATCGAAGCCTCGCATGACGAGAACGGCATCATCTGGCCGGCATCGGTCGCCCCGTTCGATTGCGTGGTGATCAACATGAAGGCCGGCGATGCTGCCTGCGACGGCGCTTGCGAAACGCTCTATGCGGCTTTGACCAAGGCCGGCCGGGACGTGCTGCTGGACGACACCGACGATCGTGCCGGCACCAAGTTTGCCACGGCCGACCTGATCGGCGTGCCGGTGCAGATCATTGTCGGTCCGCGGTCCGTCGCCAGTGGCGAGGTCGAGGTCAAGGATCGCAAGACCGGCGCGCGTGAGACCATGACGATAGAAGCTGCCATCAATCGGTTGGCGGTCTGACTGTTGAGCCAGGAGGCGTAATGAACAGCGAAGCTGCCGGTACAGAGGCGGGTCCAGCCAACCCGGGCAACTCTGCTCGACCGTTTTCGGCGTTCGAACGCATGGTGGCCTGGCGCTATCTGCGCTCGCGGCGCAAGGAAGCGGTGATCTCGGTGATCGCCGGCTTTTCCTTTGTCGGCATCATGCTCGGCGTGGCGACGCTGATCATCGTCATGGCGGTCATGAACGGTTTCCGCACCGAGCTGATCTCGCGCATCCTCGGCATCAACGGCCACATGATCGTCCAGCCGGTCGATGGACCGCTGACCGACTATGCAGCCCTTGCCGACAAGTTCGCCGCCATTCCCGGCGTCACGATGGCCCTGCCGCTGGTCGAGGGCCAGACGCTGGCCTCCGGCCGTGACGGCGCCGGCACCGGCGCACTGGTGCGCGGCGTGCGCGCCGACGATCTGGTCAAGCTCAAGGAAGTCTCCGGCAATATACGCGCCGGCGATCTCGTCGGTTTTGCCGCGGGCGAGGGCGTGCTGGTCGGCTCGCGCATGGCAGCCCAGCTCGGCATCTCGGCCGGCGACAATATCACGCTGGTCTCGCCGGAAGGCGACGTCACGCCGCTCGGCATCAACCCGCGCGTCAAGTCCTATCCGGTCTCCGGTATTTTCGAGATCGGCATGTCGGAATATGATTCGACGATCATCTATATGCCGCTTGAGGAATCGCAGCTCTATTTCAATGCCGAAGGCCTGGTGCAGTCGATCGAGCTGTTCGTCAGCGATCCCGACAATGTCGATCTGCTTCGCCCGCTGGTCGAGGCCGCCGCCGGCCGCCAGATCTTCATCAGCGACTGGCGCCAGCGCAACCAGACCTTCTTCTCCGCCCTGCAGGTGGAGCGCAACGTGATGTTCATGATCCTGACGCTGATCGTGCTGGTGGCGGCCCTCAACATCATTTCGGGCCTCATCATGCTGGTCAAGGACAAGGGCAGCGATATCGCCATCCTGAAGACCATGGGAGCGACCTCCGGCTCGATCATGCGGATCTTCTTCATGACAGGGGCGGCGATCGGCATTACCGGCACGCTGGCCGGTGTGGCGCTCGGCGTCGTCGTCTGTCTCAACGTCGAATCCATCCGCCAGTTCTTCTCCTGGCTGTCCGGCACGGTGCTGTTTGATCCGGAACTCTATTTCCTCAGCCAGTTGCCGGCCGACATGAATGTCGGTGAAACCGTCTCGGTTGTCATCATGGCGCTCGTCCTGTCGTTCCTGGCGACGATCTTCCCGGCCTGGCAGGCCTCGCGGCTCGATCCTGTCCAGGCGCTGCGTTACGAATAAGGACCCCGTCATTCATGGCAAAGAAAACCGCGCTTGGCCTTTCCGGCATCGAACGCAATTACGGACAGGGCGAGACCGTGCTGACGATCCTGAAGGACGCCAGCCTCAATCTCTATGAAGGCGAGACCGTGGCGCTGGTGGCCCCGTCAGGCACCGGCAAATCGACGCTGCTGCACATTGCCGGCCTGCTGGAACATCCAACCGAAGGCCAGGTGCTGATCGGCGGGGAGGATTGTTCCGGCCTGTCGGCCGACCGCCGCACGGCGATCCGCCGCAACTCGATCGGCTTCGTCTATCAGTTCCATCATCTCCTGCCCGAATTCACCGCGCTGGAGAATATCATGATGCCGCAGCTGATTGCCGGCCTGTCGATGGCGGAAGCCCGCGAACGGGCCTCGCAACTGCTCGACTACATGCGCATCGGCCATCGCGGCGATCATCGTCCCTCGGAACTGTCGGGCGGCGAACAGCAGCGTGTGGCGATTGCCCGTGCGGTTGCCAATGCCCCGCTGGTGCTTTTGGCCGACGAGCCGACCGGCAACCTCGATCCGGAAACCGCATCCTATGTGTTTTCGGCGCTCGAAGCCCTGGTGCGGCAATCCGGGCTTGCCGCCCTGATCGCCACCCACAATCACGAACTCGCCCGCCGCATGGACCGCTGCGTGACGATCGTCGACGGCAAGATCGTCGACTTCGTCGCCTGACCGCAAAACGGGCGCGGGTCTAGTTCAAGTCCAGCCCGCAGGCCGTCTGGCCGATCTCGTCGGTCCAGTCCTCGATCGACACGGTTTTGGCGGCGGTGCTGCCGGCCGTTTCGCCCGTCTTGAACTTTCCTGTCACGACATTGTAGTCGCAGGATTGGCCGGCGTCCGGATCAAGCGTGTCGTAGGACGAGTAGGTGTAGCCGGCGACGATGAAACGGCCCTCGCGATAGGCGAGCGTCAGGGTCTGCTCCCAACGGTTTCGGCCGATGCCCGAATTCTGCGACATCACGGCGATCGAGCCATTGGCCAGCGCCGTGATCTCCGGATCCTGGCCATAGAGGCCGTCCAGCTTCGTATTGCCCCAGATCTTGTCTGGCGCCGATGCGACCAGCTTCTGCAGCGGCCGATCGCTCTCCGTCAGATAGAGATAGATGCCGATCCCGTCGTCATCATTGTCCGGCGCAACGAGAATGGCCAGGTCCGACGTGCCATCCTTGTTCCAGTCGCCCGACGCACCGGACAGGATCCGCCCCGCCGGAAACGGATCGGCAAACACCCCCGTGGCCGGCAGCAGCCCCACCAGCACTCCCGCGACAAACATCCTGACCATTGCCATTCCCCCACAAGCTTTTCCGCCGCAGTGTGTCGGACTTGGGCGCCGAAGTCACCTCCCTTGGCGGATCAAAAAATCCTGTTGACAACAGAACAAAGAACGAACATAAAGGATACATAACGAGTAAGGAGTAAGCCATGACTGAGATCCTTCGTGACATTGCCGCATTCGCCTCTCTCACCGTTTTCGTCGCCAGCTTTTCGGTCATCGTGCTGGCACTCTGATCCGAGCCGCCGTAAAGCTGTCGATACGCCGTAAGCAGTTCTGGACTTCCTGGGCTCGAAGCCCGACAATCGCACCCGAGTCTTTGGATGCGATGGGAATGTTGGAATGGATGGCAAAGTCATGGCGGCGCGGCCGGCGATTGGGGGGCAGGCGTCCCCCGGTTTCGTGCATCTGCGGGTCCATTCCGCCTTCTCGCTGCTCGAAGGCGCGCTACCGCTGAAGAAGATCCTCGGCAAGGCCGTGGCGGACGCTCAGCCCGCCATCGCCATCACCGATACCAACAACCTGTTCGTGGCGCTGGAGTTTTCCCAGAAGGCCATGGACGAGGGGCTGCAGCCGATCATCGGCTGCCAGCTGGCGATCGACATGGAAGATGCCGGCGATGAGAAGCGCGGCGGCAATTCCGGCTTCGCCCGCTATCCCTCGATTGTCCTATTGGCTTCGACGCCGGCCGGCTATGAGCGCCTGGTCGATATCGTCAGCCGTGCCTATCTGGACGGCGAAAGTTCGAGCGCCGTGCATATCTGCGCCTCCTGGCTGATCGAGGGTGGCGCGGACGGGCTGATTGCCTTGACCGGCTTTACCGGCGGTCCCGTCGATATGCCGTTGAAGGAGGGCCATAAGGCCCAGGCCGAGGCGCGTCTGTCGACCCTGAAGGATATTTTCGGCGACCGGCTCTATGTCGAATTGCAGCGCCAGGCCGGCTATGACCGGGCGCACGAGCAGAAGATGATTGCGCTCGCCTATGCGCATGATCTGCCGCTGGTCGCCACCAACGAGGCCTTCTTCCCGACGCGCGGCGATTACGACGCCCACGATGCGCTGATGGCGGTCGCCCACAATGCCATCGTCTCGGATGACCGCCGCTTCCGGCTGACGCCGGACCACTACATGAAGAGCCGCGCCGAAATGTGCGCGCTGTTTGCCGATCTGCCGGAGGCGCTCGCCAATACGGTCGAGGTCGCCATGCGCTGCTCCTTCGTGCTCGACACCCGCAAGCCGATCCTGCCGCGCTTCACCGGCGCCAGCGACGATCCAAAGGAGGCCGAACGGGCCGAAGCGGTCGAACTGCGTCGCCAGGCGATCGAAGGCCTCGACCAGCGGCTGCTGTCGCTCGGCATGGCGCCGGGCTACGAGGAACAGGAATATCGCGACCGGCTCGATTTCGAACTCGGCGTCATCGAGCGCATGGGCTTTCCCGGCTACTTCCTGATCGTTGCCGACTTCATCAAATGGGCCAAGCTGCAGGATATCCCGGTCGGTCCGGGCCGCGGTTCCGGTGCGGGCTCGCTGGTCGCCTATGCGCTGACGATTACCGACGTCGATCCCTTGCGCTTCTCTTTGCTGTTCGAACGCTTTCTCAATCCCGAACGCGTCTCGATGCCCGACTTCGACATCGACTTCTGCCAGGACCGCCGCGAAGAGGTCATTCGCTACGTCCAGCAGAAATATGGCCGCGAGCAGGTGGCGCAGATCATCACCTTCGGGTCCCTGCAGGCCCGCGCCGCCCTTCGCGACGTCGGCCGCGTGCTGGAAATGCCCTATGGCCAGGTCGACAAGATCTGCAAGCTGGTGCCCAACAACCCGGCCAATCCGACGCCTTTGTCCAAGGCGATCGAAGAGGATCCGAAATTTCAGGAGGAGGCTGACCGCGAACCGGTCGTCGCCCGCCTGCTCGATATCGCCCAGAAGATCGAGGGCCTTTATCGCCACGCCTCGACCCACGCCGCCGGCATCGTCATCGGCGATCGGCCGCTGTCGAAGCTGGTGCCGATGTATCGCGATCCGCGCTCCGACATGCCGGTCACCCAGTTCAACATGAAATGGGTCGAGCAGGCCGGCCTGGTCAAATTCGACTTTCTCGGCCTGAAGACGCTGACGGTGCTGAAGACCGCGGTCGATTTCGTCAAGCTGCGCGGCATCTCGGTCGATCTGGCGGCCCTGCCGCTCGATGACGAACCGACCTACCAGATGCTGTCACGCGGCGAAACGGTCGGCGTGTTCCAGGTGGAATCGGCCGGCATGCGCAAGGCGCTGATCGGCATGCGGCCCGACTGCATCGAGGACATCATCGCGCTGGTGGCGCTCTACCGTCCCGGCCCGATGGAGAATATCCCGACCTACAATGCCCGCAAGCATGGCGAGGAGGAGTTGGAATCGGTCCATCCGAAGATCGATTATCTGCTGAAAGAGACGCAAGGGGTTATCGTCTACCAGGAGCAGGTCATGCAGATCGCTCAGGTTCTGTCGGGGTATTCGCTCGGCGAGGCCGATCTCTTGCGCCGCGCCATGGGCAAGAAGATCAAGGCGGAGATGGACCAGCAGAGCGAGCGCTTCATCGACGGCGCCATGAAGAACGGCGTCTCCAAGCCGCAGGCCAGCAATATCTTCGAACTCCTGGCAAAATTCGCCAATTACGGCTTCAACAAGTCGCATGCCGCGGCCTACGCCATCGTCTCCTACCAGACGGCCTATATGAAGGCCCATTTCCCGGTCGAGTTCCTGGCTGCCTCCATGACGCTCGACATGTCGAACACCGACAAGCTCAACGACTTCCGCCAGGATGCCGGTCGCCTCGGCATTACCGTCGTGCCGCCCTCGGTACAGACCTCGTTCCGCCATTTCCAGACCGGCGACCAGCGCATCTATTATTCGCTGGCTGCTATCAAGGGCGTCGGCGAAGCGGCCGTCGAGCATATCGTCGCCCAGCGCGGCGACACGCCGTTTGCCGATATCGAGGATTTCTGCCTGCGCATCGATCCGAAACAGGTCAATCGCCGGGTCTTCGAAAGCCTGATCACCGCCGGCGCCTTCGACTGCTTCGGCTATGACCGCGCCGAAATGATCGCCGGCCTCGACCGTATCATCGGCTATGCCCAGCGCATCCACGAAAACAAGGTGCGCGGCCAGTCTGATATGTTCGGGGCGGGGGCTGCCAGCGGTCCGGAGCGCATCGGCTTGCCGCCGTTTACGCCCTGGCTGGCGTCTGAAAAGCTGCTGCGCGAGTTCAACGTGCTGGGCTTCTATCTCTCGGCCCATCCGCTTGATGCCTACCGCGCCATTCTGGAAAAAATGCGGGTGCAGAACTTTGCCGATTTCTCCAATGCGGTCAAGCAGGGCGCCAATGCCGGCCGTCTGGCCGGAACGGTGATCGCCAAGCAGGAGCGCAAGACCCGCACCGGCAACAAGATGGGCATCATTACCTTTTCCGATGCGACCGGGCAGTTCGAAGCAGTGCTGTTTTCCGAGGGCCTCGCGCAATATCGCGATTTGCTGGAACCCGGCAAATCCCTGGTCATCACGGTTGCCGCCGAGGAGCGGCCGGAAGGCATAGGGTTGCGCATCCAGACGGTTCAGTCGCTGGAGGAAAAATCGGTGCAGATGCAGAAGGCGCTCAGGGTTTTCGTGCGCGATGCAGGACCGCTGAAGACGGTTGCCGCCCATCTCAACGCCCGCGGCGACGGGCTGGTCTCCTTTGTGGTCATCAAGGAGGATGGCCAGCGCGAAATCGAGGTCGAACTCACGGAAAAATACCGCATCTCCCCCGACATCGCCGCCGCCCTGCGCTCCGCCCCCGGTGTGATCGACGTCGAACTGGTGTGAGGTGTCGAGGGGATGGGGGAATATTTACCGATATTGCCCCTCATCCGCCTGCCGGCACCTTCTCCCCGTTTTGACGGGGAGAAGGACGGATGACGCACCCGTCCAACTCCCTCTGGGGCTTAAATTGTGGCACGTCCCCTCGCCCCGCTTGCGGGGAGAGGGTTAGGGTGAGGGGCAGAGCAGGCTAGGCGCAACGCGTAGCGCCGGGGATGAGGCGCAGCCTATCCCTTCGACCGAGGCAACCCCGCTCAGGCCGGCTTTTTCCGCGTAATCGTAATAAAATCCGTGCCCGGTCCGGTCTCCTGACCGATGCCGGTGTCGGAAATGGTGATCGAGCTGCCTTCGCCGAGCATGGCCTCGATCCTGGCGCGGATATCGGCCGGGATGGTGATGCGGTCCAGGGCGTGGCTGGCATCGAACATTGCCGTATCGTCGGCCGGAACGGTGATGCCGAGCCGCTTCAGGGTGGCGGGCGACAGGTGGTTTTCCAGCGACACCGTGTGCCATTCGGCTTTTCCGGAATAGCGGTTGACATCGGTGGCCTCGATGAAATGCGTGCCGAGCGCGATCTCCGGGCTGGAAATGCCGATCGGCGCCTCGAACATCGGCTTGAACGCCTGCCGGACCAGGATCTGGCCGGCCGGCGGTTCACCCTTGCCGGCAGCCTTGTAGAGCGCCGTCAGCATCTCGGCGCTGATAAGAGTGCCGCCGGTCGACAAACCCTTCCAGCGCTTGAAGCCGTTGATGGCGCTGACCGTCAGCCGGCCGGTATGGCCGTCGGGAACGCCAGCGTCGAAGCCCAGCTCGTTCAGCAGGCCCTGCATGTCGAGGATCGTTTCGCGCTCGCCGCGCCGGGTGATCAGGATGCGCACCGGAGGCAGGTCGTTGAGCGCAACGGTGGCCTTGGCGCCGGCCTTTGGCAGGACATCGATCATCGCTACCTCGACGGGGTTTTTGCCCGTCTCGATATTGCCCGGCCGCAACTGCGCGTCCGACAGCAATTGGCCGGGCTCCGTGCCAGCGGTCGGCTTGAACAGCGTGGCATGGCTGATCGAGACCGGCACCACGGGCTTGTCGGTGATGATCACATGGGCGCCGCGTTCGGTCATCTGGAACAGCGCCTTGGCGAAATCGCCGGGCATGCGCACGCAGCCATGCGAGGCCGGATAGTTCGGCACACTGTTGGATTCGTGCAGGGCGACCCCGGACCAGGTGATGCGCTGCATCCACGGCATCGGCGCGTTCGAATAGAGATTGGACTCGTGGTATTTTTTCTTTTCCAGGATCGAGAAGATGCCGGACGGCGTCGTATGGCCCTGCTTGCCGGTCGACACTTTCGAGGTCGCCACCACCTGGCCGCCGTCATAGACGACCATCTGCTGGGTGTCCTTGGACACCATGATCTGCAGCGTGCCACCGCTGCCGGCCGACGCCGGTGTGACCAGCGCGGTCGCGGAGAGAAGGCCGAGGCTGAACGCCAAAGACTTGATCATGAGTGTCATCCTGTTACGCAAAACCGATGCCGCTAAAATAAGTGACGAAGTTTAAGGAAGATTTGAAGTAGGGTGCCCCTTCACGTTTAAGTGTTCCTATGCACGGATATTTTGGAGTGCGCGCCCTTCGAACGGAGGGGCAGGGCAAGTTCACGTGCCGGGTTTCGAACCGGGCTCGGGACGCGGTTTGCGGCTGCCGAACGTGTAGCCGGTTTCGACCGTCGACTTGCCGAATTTCTCGCGCAACTTGTCCATGGCGGCCTCGGCGGCCGCCCGCCGCGCTGCCTGGGCATCGACCAGATCAGGAGGGTCGGCAAGGGCTGCCTCGCGCAGGTCGGTGACCCCTATGCCGATCAGCCGGAAGCGCGTGCCGTCAGTCTCCTTTTCCAAGAGCGACAGTCCGGTGCGAAAGATCCGGTCGGCAAGCTGCGTCGGGTCTTCCAGGCGGCGGTTGCGGGTGCGGCCCTTGAAATCGGCCGTCTTCAGCTTCAGCACCACCGTGTGGCCGGCAATGCCGGCCTTCTTCAGGCGCCAGGCGACCTTTTCCGATAGCGAGCGCAGGTGCGGTATCAGATCCTCGGGCCGCCAGATATCGTCGAAGAAGGTGGTTTCCGAAGACACGCTCTTGGCGGCATCGTTGAGATGCACCTCGCGGTCGTCGATGCCGCGCGACAGCCTTGATAGGCGCTGGCCGATCGAGCCATAGCGGCGCATCAGCTCGCTTTCCTCCATGATCTGCAATTGACCCACCGTGCGGATGCCGTCGCGCTCCAGGGTCGCCGCAAAGGCCTTGCCGACGCCCCAGATGGTGGTGACCGGCCGCGGCGCCAGGAAGGCGAGCGCCTCGGCCTCGCCGATCACCGAAAAGCCGCGGGGCTTCTGCAGGTCGGACGCCACCTTGGCCAGGAACTTGCAATAGGAAAGCCCCACCGACACCGTGATGCCGACCTCCCGCTCGATGCGCTGCGCCAGACGCGCCAGCACCTGGGCCGGGCGGGCATGATGCAGCATTTCCGTGCCGGACAGTTCGAGAAACGCCTCGTCGATCGAAATCGGCTGAACCAGCGGCGTCAGTTCTTCCATCATGGCCCGCACCTGCCGCCCGACCTGGACATATTTCTCCATGTTCGGCGGGATGACGACCGCCTGGGGACAGGCTTCCAGCGCCTTGAACATCGGCATGGCCGAGCGCACGCCATGAATGCGGGCGATGTAGCAGGCGGTGGACACCACGCCGCGCTTGCCGCCGCCGATGATCACCGGCTTGTCGGCAAGCTCCGGATTGTCGCGCTTCTCGATCGAGGCATAGAAGGCATCGCAGTCGATATGGGCAAGGGTCAGCCGGGCAAGCTCCGGATGATAGACAAGCCGCGGACTGCCGCATTGGCTGCAGCGCTTTCGGCCCTCCGGCTGCCCTGTCAGGCAATCGCGGCAAAATCCCGGAAGTTGAGTGTTTGGCGCGGTCATGATGAGAACAAAGGTTGAACAAAACAACCTTACGCGCTAGCCTGATCCTACTCAAGAGGCAAGATTCGAGGAATGGGACGGTGTTCACAACAAAGCCTTTGACCGCCGACCTCTGGCAAGATTTCGAGACCGTCATGGGACCGCAGGGCGCCTGTTATGGCTGCTGGTGCACCTATTTCCGCCTCGCGGCCTCACAGCGCAAGCTGCTCGGCAATGCTGACAAGAAAGCGTTTATACGCACGCGGGTGCAGACCGGGCCGCCGCCGGGCCTGATCGGCTATCGCGACGGCCAACCGGTCGGCTGGGTTCAGGTCGGGCCGCGCAGCGATGTGCCCAACTGGAATTCGTCGCGCACCGTGTCGCGCCCGCTCGACGAGGCCGATGCTGTCGATCCGGGCGTCTGGGCGATCAGCTGCTTTTTTGTTGTCTCGGCCGGCCGCGGCACCGGGCTCAGCCATGCCCTGCTGGCCGCAGCGGTCGATTTTGCCAGGCAAAATGGTGCGCGACGCGTCGAGGCCTGTCCGATCGATCGCGCCAAGCAATCGAAATCCGTCGGCCTCTATGTCGGGCCGACGCGGATTTTTCGGGTCGCCGGCTTCGAGGAAGTCGCCTTGCGCAAGGCGGGCAGGCCGCTGATGCAGCTGTCGCTGCTATGAGGTCTCTCGGGTACCGCAGTGCCGGCGGATATGCTGCGTGGCCTCGGGCCAGTCGGCAACGCGCAGGACGGGCGGTTTTGCCATCGGCGCATGGCGATGGATCTCGGAGATCGGAACCATGTGCAGGAGCAGGCAATCGGCGACATGGCTGCCGACCGAGACCAGATTATGCGCCATGTCGTCGATGAAGGCGACCGGCAGCGGGCGTCCGGCATGCAGGGTTTCGACAACCGGCCCCTTGGGCTGTTGCGTGGCCACCAGGGGCTGGGAGAAGCCGATCGTGTCGAGCAGACGCCGGCGCCGGTCGGCAAAGCGTGGCGGCATGGCGGTCAGGAACACGATGTCGGCGTCACGGGCGATGGTCTCGATGGCCGCAGCCGTCGTCGAAAATGGCGTCTGCCAGGTCTCCTGGGCATCGAAGAAAGCCTCGATGAGGTCGCTGACCTCCTGGTCGGGCAGGGGAGCCTCTGTGGCCTGCGAAACGATATTGCCATGCAGCCGGAACGAGCGGGGAACCAGCCTGTGACCTAGGCTGTCGAGATAGGATTGAAAGGGGACGATGAATTGCAGCACCACGTCATCGACGTCACACACCACCAGCGGCCGGTCGGCTAGCCTGACATGATCGAGGTCGAGGTCGAGTTCCATCAATAGTCCCCCGACTCGAGCCCCGGGGAGGAGAAATACTGCCAGGCCATCATCACCGTTTCGGGCGCCGTGTCGGTGGCAGCGCAGAAGGCCAGCAGGGTTGGCTCATGGGAGGCGAGAAAATCGACGATGCCGGCCAGGAAGCCGGGATCGTTGACCGCCTGGCGCAGTTGATCCGCCTGAACGCCGCTCAGCGCCAGAAAGCGGCCAAGCATCTCGGGCTCTCCGGCCAGCCAGCCAAGAATGGCAATGGCGGTTTCCTGGGCAGCCTGGCTCGAAGGAGCAGGTCTCGCCGACTTATTGCGTATTTCTTTCAAGGGTTACCTCTTTTTCAACTAAATGGTTTTAACATGAATCCGTGGGGGGAATGCAATCGGCGTGATGACACTCCATATACAGACGGTTGCACTCAGGGACGCAAGGACAGTGGAATGCCCAAAAAGGTCATGATAGTCGAAGACAACGAGCTGAACATGAAGCTCTTCCGTGACCTTATCGAGGCGTCCGGTTATATCACCATCCAGACCCGCAATGGCCTTGAGGCCCTCGATCTGGCCCGCAAATATCGCCCCGATCTGATTCTCATGGATATCCAGCTTCCGGAAGTCTCTGGTCTGGAGGTCACCAAATGGCTGAAGGAAGACGATGAATTGCACGTCATCCCGGTCATCGCCGTCACCGCCTTCGCCATGAAGGGCGACGAGGAGCGGATACGCCAGGGGGGCTGCGAAGCCTATGTTTCCAAGCCGATTTCCGTGCCTAAATTCATCGAGACGATCAAGACCTATCTCGGCGACGCTTGAAACTTACAGGACAGCCTGCATGACCGCGCGAATTCTTGTCGTTGACGACGTTCCGGCAAACGTGAAGCTGCTTGAGGCCAGGCTGCTGTCGGAGTATTTCGACGTGCTGACCGCCGACAACGGCTTCAAGGCGCTGGAAATCTGCGATCAGACCCAGGTCGACCTGATCCTGCTCGACATCATGATGCCGGGACTGGACGGCTTCGAGGTCTGCGACCGGCTGAAATCCAATCCGAAGACGGCGCATATCCCGGTTGTCATGGTCACCGCCCTCGACCAGCCCTCCGACCGCGTGCGCGGCCTGAAGGCAGGCGCCGACGATTTTCTGACCAAGCCGGTCAACGATTTGCAGCTGATCTCGCGGGTCAAGAGCCTGGTGCGCCTGAAGACCCTCAGCGACGAATTGCGCATCCGCGCCGAGACCGCCCAGAAGATCGGCATGGAAGATCTGCTGAAGATGAACGACGGGCGCATGGAAGAGGCCGGCCAGGTTCTGCTGGTTGACAGCCGCGGCAGCTCGCAGGAGCGCATCGTCAAGGCTCTGAAGCCCGTTGCCGAAGTAGTTGCCATGTCCGATCCCCAGGCCGCCCTGTTCGAGGCGGCCGAAAACCCGTTCGATCTGGTGATCGTCAATGCCAATCTGGAAGACTACGATCCGCTGCGGCTCTGCTCGCAGCTGCGCTCGCTGGATCGCACCCGCTTCATTCCGCTGCTGCTGATTGCCGACCATGGCAACGAGCCGATGGTGGCGCGGGCGCTCGATCTGGGCGTCAACGACTATATCACCCGGCCGATCGACCCGAACGAGCTGGTGGCCCGCACGCTGACCCAGATCCGGCGCAAGCGCTTCAACGACCGGCTGCGCACCAGCGTCAACCAGACCATCGAACTGGCCGTGACGGATGGCCTGACGGGCCTCAGCAACCGCCGCTATCTCGATGGCCACCTGAAGATGCTGTTCAACCGGGCGCTTGCCCGCGGTCGTCCTTTGTCGATCTGCCTGACCGATATCGACCGCTTCAAGCAGGTCAACGACACCTATGGCCACGACGCCGGCGACGATGTGCTGCGGGAGTTCTCCGCCCGAATCCGCTCGACCGTCCGAGGCGCCGATCTTGCCTGCCGTTATGGCGGCGAAGAATTTGTGGTGGTCATGCCCGATACGTCTCTGGACGTGGCAGCGGCTGTCGCCGAACGGCTTCGCGAGCGCATCGAGAGCAAGCCGTTTCAATTGCGGATGTCAGGCTCCGAGCTCAATATCACGGCATCGATGGGCATTGCGACGATCATGCCGGGCATCGACACGCCGGAACAATTGCTGAAACAGGCCGACCGCGCGCTATACCAGGCCAAGAACACTGGCCGCAACCGCGTGGTGGCCGTGGCAGCCTGACGATCCGTCGCAAAGCATCGGATTTCTGTGTCAATCTCCCCAAATAGGCTATTGCGCAGCACGGCACTGTGGATAACACTGCGCTCACGATGATTTTTCGCACGCCCGATCTTTAATCCGGTCTGCGCCCAGTTCCCTGCACCTTGAAGTATCCTCATGTATTATGCATGGGAAAATTAGGCATGGATGTCCATGCTGATGAAAAACCGTGCCCATCCGGTGCCTGCGACGCTCACTCCGGCCCCTTCTTGCTTTGTAGTGGCGCAATGCGTGTATAGCCGAGGAAATGTGCTTATTGTTCCGGAAATATCCGTGGACGACGTCATGCTCGTGTATTTCGCGCACTATAATAACGGTGACGGCGCATTTAAATCTTGCAGATCGACAGCATAGATATGCTGGGAAGTGTGACGGGGCGTTTTCGCTCTTAACCATAGTGCAAGTGAAATTTAGCCACAGTTAAGAAATTGTTGATTTTTTTCACGAATTGCGCGAAGTTGGGTCAACAAGAGGTTATGTTCTCCTTGTGAGACAGAGATACCCCATGATGCTCAGGTCCGCCGCATCTCCTGGGTCGTGGGGTCGGTCGGTGGACATGCGATATAAAAACGGTTCCTCGTGCCGTTATTGCGTGTCTGCCGACCCCCTTATTCAACGAAAAACGCCGCGCTCGATAGAGCGCGGCGTTTTTCGTTATGGGCCGGGCAGAGTCCCGTTTTCAATGTCGTCGGCGCCGGCAGGGGCGCGTGCAGGGGCATCCGTCGGCACAACGAAAAACGCGCGGCCTTGCGACCGCGCGTTTTTGAAATTCCACCGAAATCAAGAGTTACTTGATCTTGGTTTCCTTGAACTCAACATGCTTACGTGCGACCGGGTCATACTTGGTCTTCGTCATCTTGTCCGTCATCGTACGGCTGTTTTTCGTCGTGACGTAGAAGAAACCCGTGTCGGCTGTCGACAGCAGCTTGATCTTGATTGTTGTAGCCTTCGCCATGGTCGTCCTGCCTTCACTAAAAAATCAAGCCGTGGACGACCGGATGGCTCCACGGCAAATTCTGGCGGGAAACTACAAATAGCTCCCGAAAAGTCAACCCTCTTTCCGCCGAAAAAGCAGCCGGCCTATGGAAAGCAGGACATAAAGCGCAAAGAAGCCGGCAATTGCCCAGGCAAAGCCGTCATTTCCGGAGATGTCGATGGCCGCACCGATCGCCTGCGGCCCGGCCACCGTGCCGACGGCATAGCAGAACACGAAGGCGGCATTGGCGGCGGCCAGGTCCGAACCGGTGAGTCGCGAGCCGAGATGGCTGAGCCCGATCGTATAGAGGCCGGAGACGCTGCCGCCCCAGAAAAGCAGCACGACCGCCATCAGCACCCAATTCGACGTCAGCAGCGGCAGCAGCAACGCGCCGAACAGACCGATCACCGCCATCAGCGACAGCAGCAGGCGGCGATCCTTGAGCTTGTCGGAGAGCATGCCAAGCGGGATCTGGAACACCATATTGCCGACCCCCATCGCTGTCAGCAGCAGGGCCGCCTGCGATTCGGTAAAGCCGGTGCGGGTGGCATAGATCGGGAACAGCGACAGGCCGCCGGCCTCGACCGCGCCGAACACGAAGACGGCGGCGGTGGCGGTCGGCACCAGGAAGATATAGCGCAGAAAGTGCCGGCTGGGCTTTTCGTCCAGGGCCGGGCTTTCGTTGCGGGCGATATAGATCGGAATGGCGGCGGCGAGAATGGCGATGGCGCCCACGGCAAACGGCAGGATGCCGTCGCTGCCGATCACCGAGAACAGCAGCGGCCCGGAGGCAAAGCCGATGCCGAGGACCGTCGCATAGATGCCCAGCACCAGGCCGCGCCGTGACGGCGGGGCGGCCGCGTTGATCCAGAATTCCGACAGGATGAACAGGGTGGTCGTGGCGCCGTGAAAGACGATGCGCAGCGGAAACCACATCCAGAACTCTTCGGCAAAGTAGAAGCCCAGGGCGCTGATGGCGGCAAACAGCACCGCCCACAGCATGGTGCGGGCAACGCCGAAGGAATGGGCAAGCCGGGTGGTGATCGGCGCCGCAGCCATGGCGGCGATCCCGGCCATGGCCGAATTGAGGCCGATCAGCGTCGACGATATGCCGCGCTTTTCGAGGATGATGCTGAGCAGCGGCAGGCCGAGACCGATGGCGATGCCGACCGCCGAGATCGCCGAGATGGCGGCAAACAGCGAGGGCCAGTGGATGTCTTCGCGGTGGCCGGGTTCACCGTTCATCGGTTGAGACATGGGTGATCCTTAAATGATGCCACAATGGAATCGGCCGCGCCGTGCGAAGTAAAACGGCCCGCTACTTCCAAAGGGTAAAGACGGATCAAGTTTCATCTGCATTTTCACGTGCTCGAATATCGTCTGGGTAATGGAGGGCATGTTCAGACCTGAAATATCTTCGATGTCAAGCCAGCGCACATCCTGCAATTCATCGGAATCGCGGATCTGAGCAGGGTCCAGGCCGGCTTCGTCGGTAAAGGCCAGAAAAAAACGGGTATCGAACCGGCGTATATTGCCGGGCGGCGTAATGGCACGCGCCACATAGCGCAGGCAGGAGAGGCTGGCGATCGAGGTGTGCGAGTGGGCATCCTTGCCGCCGATGACAAGGCCCGTTTCCTCCTGCAATTCGCGGATCGCCGCAATCGCCAGCCCGCGCGCTCTGCGCCGCGCCGCGTCCCCCTGGTTGCCCTCCATCAGACGGCGGAGCACATCTGGATGCAGATCGGTCGCGAAGGCACGAAACATGTCGGCGCGGTCGCGTCGTCCGCCCGGAAACACGTAGACATCCGGCATGAAGGCATGTTTGCGGTCGCGCTTGCCCATCAGGACGCGCACGCGGCCCTGGCCACGATCGAGCAACACCAGCGTCGCCGCATCCTTTGGACGCAGCCGCAGCGGGACGGGAGGGCCCTCAGGCTGGCCGTCGAAGGGATGGGGTGTCATGCGTCCGGCTTTGGCGGAAGAACGTCCTCAGGGGTGTCCTCTTCGCCGCTGAAGCCATGCATGCGCAGCGCCCATTGCAGGCCGACCACGCCACCCTTGATCGGCTGCAGTGTCGCAAGGGCGATGATCACGCCGAGCGGCGCCCAGATGGCGAGATGGATCCAGGAGGAGGCGGGAAACACCAGGTCGGTCATCATGAACCCGCCCAGCAGCACATGGCCGAGCACGATGATCACCAGATAGGGCGGCAGATCGTCAGCCCGGTGGTGGAACATCGCTTCGCCGCAGGCCGCACAATGGTCGACCGGTTTCAGATAGCTGCGAAACAGTTTGCCGCCGCCGCAGGCCGGACAGCGGCACAGCAGGCCACGACCGATCGACCGGCCGAGCGGTCGCTCGGGCAGGGGATCCGCGCCGTAGCGGACAACGGGGTCTGCAGGCGTGTCGGTGTGCATGCCGGGTTCCTTTCCTGTCGTCGATCTCAGCGACGGCCGCGCGGGGGTCGTGTTCCCGGCTGCCGGTAGGCGCCGGACTGGGGCCGCCGCGACGCCTTGTGGAACGAGCGGATGCCGGTCGGCATCTTGCGCCCCTCGCTCAGCATTTCAAAGCGCAAGGCGCCGGCCAGCGGGATCGCTTCCACAAGCTTGACCGATACCGCGTCGCCGAGTTGATAGCCAAGCCCGGTCTTTTCGCCGGTCAGCGCCTGATGGGCCTCGTCGTAAAGGAAATAATCGCGACCCAGCGTCGACACCGGGATAAAGCCGTCGGCACCGAATTGCGGCAGGCTGATGAACAGGCCGGATTTCGTCACGCCGGAGATCCGGCCGTCGAATTCGTCGCCGATGCGCCCCGCCAGGTGATGAGCGATCAGCCGGTTGACGGTGTCGCGCTCGGCGGCCATGGCGCGGCGCTCGAAGGTCGAGATTTCCGCGGCCACATCGTCGAGCCCAGCCTCTTCCTCCTGGGTGATGCCGCCATCGCCGAGCCCCAGCGAGCCGACCAGGGCGCGATGCACGATCAGGTCGGCATACCGGCGGATCGGCGAGGTGAAATGGGCATATTTCAGCAGGTTGAGACCGAAATGACCGATATTCTCCGGACTGTAGATCGCCTGGCTTTGGGAGCGCAGCACCATTTCGTTGACCATGGTCTGGTGCGGCGTGTCGATCGCCTTGGCCAGGATGCCGTTGAAGCTGTTGGATCGCAGCGCAGCGCCCTTGGCCAGCGAAATGCCGATCGTCGCCAGGAATTCGCGCAGCGCCTCCTGCTTCGACAGCGTCGGGGCATCGTGGATCCGGTAGACCAGCCGCTGCTGCTTCTTTTCCAATGTCTCGGCGGCCGAGACATTGGCCTGGATCATCATTTCCTCGATCAGCTTGTGGGCGTCGAGGCGGTCGGGAATATGGACGCGATCGACCGTGCCATCCTCTTTGAGGATCAGCTTGCGCTCCGGCATGTCGAGTTCGAGCGGCTGGCGCCGCGTGCGCCCCCGTTTCAGGATGGCATAGGCATGCCATAGCGGTTTCAGGATGGGCTCCAGCAGCGGCCCGGCCTTGTCGTCGGCATTGCCGTCGATCGCTGCCTGGGCCTGCTGGTAGGAGAGTTTTGCAGCACTCTTCATCATGATGCGATGGAACGTATGGCTCGCCTTGCGGCCCTCGCTGGAAAACACCATGCGCACAGCAAGGGCAGGGCGGTCGACGCCTTCCTTCAGCGAGCAGAGGTCGTTGGAGATCCGCTCCGGCAGCATGGGCACGACGCGGTCCGGGAAATAGACCGAATTGCCGCGCTTCAGGGCTTCCCGGTCGAGCGCCGATTTCGGCCGGACATACCAGGAGACGTCGGCGATCGCCACGGTGACGATGACGCCGTCCGGATTGTCGGGCGAGGGATCGGGCTCGGCATAGACCGCGTCGTCATGGTCCTTGGCATCGTGCGGATCGATGGTGATCAGCGGCAGCTGGCGCCAGTCCTCGCGATGCGACATGGTCGCCGGTCCCGCCGCATCGGCGTCCGCCAGCACGGAGGGCGGAAAGATATAGGGAATGCCGTGGGCGTGGATGGCGATCATCGAGATCGCCTTTTCCGAGGCGACCGAACCGACCACCGACAGAACCTTGGCACGCGCCAGGCCGAGGCGGCCGGCCCGGCCGAGTTCGACCTCGACCAGGTCGCCGTCCTTGGCGTCGCCCCGGTCGGCGGCGTCGATGACCATCTCCTCGCCGCGCCGTTCGATCGGCATCAGCCGCCCGGCGCCATCGGCCATGTCCCGGTAAACCCCGAGCAATGCGCCCCGGCGCTTGTCGATCAGCTTGATGATGCGGGCCGTATAGGCCGGACCGTCACGATCCTTGGCGGGAAAGATCTTTGCCAGCACGCGGTCGCCGAGGCCGCCGACGGGCGTCTTGCCATTGGCGCGATCGGCGCTCGACTGGCGGATGGCAACGGCCGGCGCCACGCCCAGCTCCTCCGGCCATTCGGCCGGCCGGCCGATCAACTCGCCATCCTTGTCGCGGGTGGTGATATCGAGAACGGTGACCGGCGGCAGGGCGCCGGGACGGGTTAGCGTCTTGCGGCTTTTCTGCAGCAGGCCGTCCTGTTCCAGATCGCGCAGCAGCGCCTTCAATTCGACGCGCGTATCGCCCTTCAGCCCGAAGGCCTTGGCGATCTCCCGCTTGGAGGCACGGTCGGGATTGTCGGTGATGAAGCGCAGCAGGACATCGCGCGGCGGCACGGCGCCATGGATGATCACCGGTTCATCGGTTTTCGACCCGGCGCCGCCGCGCCGCGCTTTGCCGGTGTCTGCGCCGGTCGGCCGGGTTCTGTCCCGCGGGAATTTTACCACCTGTCAGCTCTTCTTCGGTTTGCTCGCTGCCTTGGCTTTGGGCTTGGCAGCCGCTTTGGGTTTGGCGGCGGTCTTCGCCTTGGGCTTTGCATCGCCGTCATCCGCCGTCTTGGCAGACTTGGCTGCCGCAGCTTTTGCCGGTGCCTTTTTGGCGGGCGCCTTCTTGGCTGCCGCCTTGCCGCCGCCCTTGGCCGCCCGCTCGACGATCAGCGCCAGGGCTTCCTCGACGGTCACCGATTGCGGATCCTTGCCGTTTGGCAGCGTCGCGTTGACCTTACCCCAATTCACGTAAGGTCCATAGCGGCCATCGCGCACCGTGATGGCACCGCCGTCCGGATGGTCGCCGAGTTCCTTGAGGGCCGCCGGCGCGCCGCGGCCGCTCGGTCCCTTGCTCTTCTTTTCGGCAAGCACGGTCACCGCGCGGTTGAGGCCGATGGTGAAAACGTCCTCGATGCTGTCGACATTGGCATAGGTGCCATCATGCAGGATAAACGGCCCGTAGCGGCCGAGGCCGGACGTGATCATCTTGCCGCTTTCGGGATGGGTTCCCACATCGCGCGGCAGGGAGAGCAGGGACAGCGCCTTTTCGAAATCCACGTCGTCCGGCTTCCAGCCCTTGGGCAGCGACGAGCGCTTGGCTTCCTTGCCCTCGCCGCGCTGCACATAGGGGCCAAACCGGCCGCTGCGCAGCGTCACATCCTCGTCGGTGGCGGGATCCTTGCCGAGCGTCTTTGTCTCGGTCAGCGCCGCATCGGCCTCGGCGCCGTTTTCAGACGACAGCTGGCGGGTGAAATTGCAGTCAGGATAGTTCGAGCAGCCGACGAAGGCGCCGTATTTGCCGAGCTTCAGCGACAGGTTGCCCGTTCCGCAGACCTGGCAGATGCGCGGGTCGCTGCCGTCTTCCCGCTTCGGGAACACCAGCGGCGCTAGCGCCTCGTTGAGCGCGTCGAGCACATTGGTGACGCGCAGTTCCTTGGTGTCCTCGATCTGGGCAAAGAAACTCGTCCAGAATTCGCGCAGCACGTCCTTCCAGTTGAGCTCGCCGGCCGAAATCTTGTCGAGCTTTTCCTCGAGATCCGCGGTGAAATCATATTCCACATAGCGGGTGAAGAAGCTTTCGAGGAAAGCCGTCACCAGCCGGCCCTTGGCCTGCGGGATGAGCTTGCGCTTGTCGATCGTCACGTAGTCGCGGTCGCGGAGCGTTGCCAGCGTTGCCGCATAGGTGGAGGGCCGGCCGATGCCGAGCTCTTCCATCTTCTTGATCAGCGTCGCTTCGGAATAGCGCGGCGGTGGCTCGGTGAAGTGCTGGGTGGCGTTGATCTTCTGCTTGGCCAGTTTTTCCCGGGCATTGATTTCCGGCAGGCGGCCATCCTCGTCGTCGTCGGCGGCCTCGCCCTCTTCCTTCTGGTCGATATAGGCGGCAATGAAGCCGTCGAAGCGGATGACCGAGCCGACGGCGCGAAGGCCGGCCTTCTCGCCGTTGCGGTCCGCCAGAATTTCCGCGGTTGTCCGCTCGATCTCGGCCGATGCCATCTGGCTGGCGATGCCACGCTTCCAGATCAGGTCGTAGAGCCGCAACTGGTCGGCGTCGAGGAAGCGGCGAACCATGTCGGGCGTGCGGTTGAAGTCGGTCGGACGCACGGCTTCGTGCGCTTCCTGGGCATTCTTGGCCTTGGCGGTATATTGACGCGCCTTTTCCGGCAGGTAGCGATTGCCGAACTGGTCGGCGATGGCAGCGCGCGCCGCATCGATCGCTTCCGGCGCCATCTGCACGCCGTCGGTACGCATATAGGTGATCAGACCGACGGTCTCGCCGCCGATGTCGATGCCTTCATAAAGGCGCTGTGCCACCTGCATGGTGCGCGATGCCGAAAACCCGAGCTTGGAGGATGCGGCCTGCTGCAGCGTCGAGGTGGTAAAGGGCGGCGCCGGATGGCGCTTGACGGGCTTGGCCTCGATCGTGTCGACCACATAATTGGCGCCGTCGAGCAGATCCTTCAGGCGGGCGGCCTCGTCGCCATTGGTCACCGTGTTGCGCTGGATGCGCTTGCCGTCGACCGAAACCAGGCGGGCCTCGAAATCGTCGCCGCGCGGCGTCTTCAGGAGCGCCGAGATATTCCAGTATTCTTCCGAGATGAAGCGTTCGATTTCGCTTTCCCGGTCGCAGACCAGCCGCAGTGCGACCGATTGCACGCGGCCCGCCGAGCGGGCACCCGGCAGCTTGCGCCACAGCACCGGCGACAGGTTGAAGCCGACGAGATAATCGAGGGCGCGGCGCGCCAGATAGGCGTCGACCAGCGGACCGTCGATGTCGCGCGGATTGGCCATGGCATCGAGCACGGCCTTCTTGGTGATCGCATTGAAGACGACGCGCTTGACCGGCTTGTCGCCGATCACCTTCTTCTTCTTCAGGAGATCCAGCACATGCCAGGAAATCGCTTCCCCTTCGCGATCCGGGTCGGTCGCCAGAAACAGTCCGTCGGAGGATTTGACCGCGTCGGCAATGTCCTTCATGCGCTTTGTCGAGGCGCCGTCGACTTCCCAAAGCATCTCGAAGTCCTGGTCCGGCAGCACGGATCCGTCCTTGGCAGGCAGATCGCGCACGTGTCCGAACGAGGCCAGGACCGTGTACCCGGGGCCAAGATATTTGTTGATTGTCTTGGCTTTGGCGGGCGACTCTACAACGACTACATTCATAGTGTTTCTCTGAACTTGCGTTCGTGTTTTCAACGTTCGGAAGGATTCCGGCGGTTTGTTCCGGGAATCCGGCTCCCCGACATGGACAGGGATTCGGCCGCGGTCAAGAGGGGCGGGCCATTTATGTCAGCCATAACGCGATACAACCTGTGGAAGATAGAGTGCATATTGCAATTCTAGATAAATAGTTTTATCGTTTTCCCAGCTTGTGGTTGAAGCCCCCGGCAGACTTTGGACACCCGATCCACAGGAACGAAAAATGGCCGCCAATAATGTGAGCCCTGACAGCAGCACCACTCAGACGAAAGAGAATATTGCCTATATCCGCCAGATGCTGGGAGAGTTGCGGTCGGTCGCGCAAAAGGAAGGCGCCGAGATGCTGTGTTACCTCATCGAAATGGCCTATGTGGAAGCCGGCGACGTGCAGGCGGGCCGTCGGGCCCTGTCAATCGAGCGCGGCAAGGGAGACAAGCCCACCCGCATGCCGATGTAGCCGCCCGGCGATATCCAGTTCCAGCAGCACGAGATAGACCGACGAGGCCGGCAGTTCGGTATGCCGGATGATGTCGTCGACCTCGACCGGGGTGGGCCCAAGCGCATCGACGATCCGCGATCTCTCGGCATCGTCGGGCGGCAGCATCAGCGGCTTTTCCTCGTCCTGGGTCGGCTCGCGCGCCTGGACCGGCGAGAACAGGTCGATCTTCGACAGTGGCGCCAGGGCCTCCAGAATGTCCGCCGCTTCGGTGGTGACGATCGCTCCGTCCTTCAGCAGCCCGTTGGTGCCGTGGCAGCGCGGATCAAGCGGCGAGCCGGGAACGGCAAACACCAGCCGGCCGAAATCGCCCGCCAGTCTCGCGGTGATCAGCGAGCCCGAACGGCTGGCCGCCTCGATCACCACGACGCCGAGCGCCACGCCGGCGATCAGCCGGTTGCGGCGCGGAAAATCCCGGGCGCGCGGCTCCCAGCCGAACGGCATTTCGCTGATGGCAAGCCCCGTTCCATCCCAGATTTCCTTCAGCAGGCCGATATTTTCCGGCGGGTAGGGCTGGTCGAGACCGCCGGCCATGGCGGCAATGGTGCCGGTCTCAATGCTTGCCTGATGGGCTGATGTGTCGATGCCGCGCGCCAGGCCGGAGATGATCGTATAGCCGGCCCGGCCGGTGTCGCGCGCCATCATGGCGGCAAACTTGGCGCCGCTGATCGAGGCATTGCGCGATCCGACAATGCCGATGGCCGGTTTCAGGCCGGCCTTCAGATTGCCTTTGACCGCCAAGAGCGGCGGCGCGCCGTCGATCTGGCGAAGGGCAGGGGGGTAATCGGGTTCGCCGATGCCAATGAAGGAAGCACCGAACCGCCGCGCGGTCTCCAGTTCCCGCTCGGCCTCACTCTCGGTGGCGATCCGCACAGTGCGCGTCGATCCGCCGCGTCGCGACAGTTCCGGCAGCATGGCAAGGGCGGTCTCGGCTGTGCCGAAATGGTTGATCAGGTCGCGAAAGGTGGCGGGGCCGACATTGTCACTGCGGATCAGTCTCAGCCAGGCGATCCTTTGCCGCTCCGTCAGCGCAATCCCGGTTCGTCCTGCGCCGCCGAGCGACATGCCCTATCCCTTTTGTCCGATCTTGCTTTCGGTGCCGGCGATCAGTCGCTCGATATTGGCCTTGTGCTTCCACCAGGTGATGGTGGTCATGGCCGCCGTGACGAGCGCTGCCTCCTGCTGGCCCAGTATCCACAGGACAACCGGAATAACAAGGGTTGCAACCAGAGCGGACAGCGAGGAATAGCGGCTGAAGAACGCCATGCCCAGCCAGACGACAGCAAACACCGGCACCATCAGCGGCACGACGCCGAGCAGCGTACCGATATAGGTGGCGACGCCCTTGCCGCCCTTGAAGCCGAGCCAGACCGGAAAGAGATGGCCGATAAAGGCGGCAAAACCCGCCAGCAGGCCGGCATTGCCGCCGAAGACGTATTGAGCGGCAACGGCGGCAGCCGTCGCCTTCAGGGCGTCGAGCAAAAGGGTTGCCGCCGCCAGCTTCTTGTTGCCGGTGCGCAGCACGTTGGTCGCGCCGATATTGCCCGATCCGATCGAGCGCAGGTCGCCGAGCCCGGCCATGCGGGTCAGGAGCAGGCCGAACGGGATGGAGCCGAGCAGATAGCCGAGGCTCAAGACCGCGATCAGCGCGGGCAGTCCGATATCCAGAAAGTTCACTGTGGCCACGGCCGGTCCCCCCAATGCGCAGGTGTCAGAGCGAAAAGACTAACAGCCCCGCGACATAGGTCGCGACGGCCCGGCCCGAGAAACGGGCGTCTTCGAAAGGTGTGTTCTTCGAGCGCGAGGCTATGCCGTCTTTGGCAACCAGCCAGGGCTCGTCGAGATCGATCAGCGTGATGTCGGCACGCGCGCCGGGCTTCAACGTTCCGGCGTCGAGACCGAAAATCTGCGCCGGCCGCGTCGACATGGCGTCGATCAGCCGCATCAGCGGCACCTGGCCGTTATGATGCAGGCGAAGTGCTGCCGCCAGCATGGTCTCAAGACCGATCGCCCCGTCGGCCGCATCGGCAAAGGGCAGGCGCTTGGTATCGACATCCTGCGGATCATGGGACGAGACGATGATGTCGATATCGCCGGCGGCCAGTGCATTGGCCATCGCCATGCGGTCGTCTTCGGCGCGCAGCGGCGGCGAGAGCTTGAAGAACGTGCGGTATTCGCCGATGTCGTTTTCGTTGAGCGCCAGATGGTTGATCGAAATGCCCGACGTCACGTTGACGCCGCGCTGCCGTGCCGCCTTGATCGCCTCGACCGAGTCCGGCACGGAAATCTTGGCGGCATGATAGTTCGCGCCGGTCAGTCCGGCGATGCGCAGGTCCCGTTCCAGCGGAATGATCTCCGCCTCCTTCGGCACGCCGGACAGGCCAAGCCAGCTGGCCAGCAGCCCTTCGTTCATGACGCCCGAAGTGCCGAGATACTGGTCGCGCGGTTCCAGCGCCACCACGGCCGAAAACTCGCGCGAATAGGTCATCGCCCGGCGCAGCATCTGCGTGTCGTAGAGCCCGTGCCGGCCATTGGTGAAGGCCACCGCACCGGCTTCCTGCAGCAGGCCCATTTCGGTCATTTCCGTGCCGTGCAAACCCTTGGTCAGGGCCGCTGCCGGATAGACATGGACGATCGCCGTGTCGCGGGCTTTCTTCTTGACGTATTCGACCAGCGCGATGTCGTCGATGACAGGATCGGTGTCCGGCATCATGATGAACGAGGTGACCCCACCGGCGGCGGCCGCACGGCTCGCCGAGGCGATCGTCTCGCGGTGTTCGGCACCGGGCTCGCCGACGAAGACCCGCGCATCGACCAGACCCGGAACGGCGGTCAGGCCTAAGCAGTCGCGCACCGCAGCACCGTCCGGAATGCCCTGGTTGCGGGCGTCCGCGCCAGAAGCCTGAATGCGGCCGTCCGCGCCGATGATGATGCTGCCGACCTCGTCGATGCCGCGGGACGGATCGATGATGCGGAGATTGTTCAGAACGGTTGGCGTGCTCATGCCCGTTCTCCCTGGTTCTGCGAGATCAGCAGGGCTTCCATCACGGCCATGCGCACGGCGACCCCCATTTCGACCTGCTGTTCGATAACGCTTTGCGGCCCGTCGGCGACATCGGAGGAAATCTCCACGCCGCGGTTCATCGGACCGGGATGCATGACCAGCGCGTCGTCCTTGGCATATTTCAGCTTTTCGGCGTCGAGGCCATAATAATGGAAATATTCGCGCACCGACGGCACGAAGGCACCCGACATGCGCTCGCGCTGCAGGCGCAGCATCATCACCACGTCGGCGTCCTTCAGGCCTTCCTTCATGTCGTGATAGACCTCGACGCTCATGTCGGCGATCCCGGCCGGCAGCAGGGTGGCCGGCGCCACGACGCGGACGCGCGCACCCATGGCGTTCAGCAGCAGGATGTTGGAGCGTGCCACGCGCGAATGCAGCACGTCGCCGCAGATCGCCACGATGATGCGCGAAAGCTTGCCCTTGGCGCGCCGGATGGTCAGCGCGTCGAGCAAGGCCTGGGTCGGATGTTCATGCTGGCCGTCGCCGGCATTGATCACCGAGCAGGCGACTTTCTGGGAGAGCAGCGCCGCGGCCCCGGCAGACGAGTGGCGAACCACCAGCACATCCGGCCGCATGGCGTTGAGCGTCATCGCGGTATCGATCAGCGTTTCGCCCTTCTTGACCGACGAATTGCCGACCGACATGTTCATCACGTCGGCGCCCAGCCGCTTGCCGGCCAGTTCGAACGAGGACTGGGTGCGGGTCGAGGCTTCGAAAAATAGGTTGATCTGGGTCAGGCCTCGCAGGGTCGAGGTCTTTTTCTCGCGCTGACGGCTGATTTTCACCGCCTCATCCGCTTTATCGAGCAGAAAGGTAATGTCTTGGTGGGTAAGGCCCTTGATGCCAATGAGATGGCGGTGGGGAAAGAAGACCATGAGACTGTCCTCCGGATGTGGTCGCGCGGTCTATAAAGATTGCCAGCAGCCGGGGCAAGCATATGGTAAGGCGATAGACATTTGTTCCCCATATTAAACGAATCGGGACGCGTAAGAAGAGTTGTATGAGCAGATGAACCGGACGGAAGAAAAACTCGCGGAATTAAACCAGCCCAAGCCCTGGTCCGGCATCAATGCCTATCGCACCGACCCGCTGATCGTCGATCTCTCGGCCAATCTGCACCGCAGCGTCCGGGAAGAGTTCGACGCGATCGGCCGCTATGTGACCTCCCACGAGGCGCAGGAACTGGCCCGCATGGCCAACCAGAGCCCGCCGCAGCTGCGCACCCACGGGGCGCGCGGCGAACGGCTTGATACCGTCGAGTTTCATCCGGCCTGGCACGCGCTGATGCGCCGCTCCATGTCGGCCGGCCTGCATTCCTCCGTCTGGGATGGCCAGACCGATGCCAGGGGCGCCGAGCACAAGGCGCGCGCCGTGCGCTTTTTCCTGACCTCGCAGCTGGAAAGCGGCCATCTTTGCCCGCTGACCATGACCAATGCGTCGGTGGCGGCCCTGATGGCCTCGCCCAGGGTGCAGAAGGAATGGGCGCCAAAGATCCTGTCGCGCAAATATGATTCGTCCAACCGTCCGGCCATGCAGAAGACGGCGGTGACGCTCGGCATGGGCATGACGGAAAAGCAGGGCGGCACCGACGTTCGCGCCAATGTGACCGCGGCAACCCGGGCCGGCGACGGCATCTACCGCCTGTCCGGCCACAAATGGTTCATGTCGGCGCCGATGAGCGACGGTTTCGTCATGCTGTCCCAGATGCCGGAAGGCATGGGCTGCTTCCTGGTGCCGCGGCTTTTGGAAGACGGCACGGCCAACGGCCTGCAGTTCCAGCGGCTGAAGGACAAGATCGGCAATCGCTCGAATGCCTCGTCCGAAGTCGAGTTCACCGATGCCTTCGGCTATCTGCTCGGCGAGCCGGGCGGCGGCATCCGCACCATCCTGGAAATGGTCACCCTGACGCGGCTCGACTGCGCGCTGGCCTCGGCCGGCATCATGCGGGCCTCGATGGCCGAAGCCGTGCACCATGTGCGCGGCCGGGCGGTGTTCGGCAAGAAGCTGATCGACCAGCCGATCATGACCCGTGTGCTGGCCGACATGGCGCTGGATGTGGCGGCGGCGACCGCGCTGTCCTTCCGGCTGGCCGATGCCTTCGACCGGGCCCGCGACAGCGCGGCCGACGCCGCCTATGCCCGCGTCATGACGCCGGTCGTCAAATACTGGGTCTGCAAGATGGCGCCGCCGCTGATCTACGAGGCGATGGAATGCATCGGCGGCAATGGTTACATCGAAGAGAGGGCGATCGCCCGCCATTACCGCGAGGCGCCGGTCAACGCCATCTGGGAAGGCTCCGGCAATGTCATGGCGCTCGACGTGCTGCGCGTGCTGGCCCGCGGCAAGGACCTGTTTGAGATGGTCTTTGCCGAGCTGGAGCGGGATCTCGGCCCCTCGGGCAAGAAGACCATCGAGGTGCTGCGCGTCGCCATGGCGCTCTGCGAAAAGGACGAGGGTGCCGCCCGCCTGCTGGTCGAGCAGATGGCCCTGGCCGCCGCCGCCGCCGAACTTTATCGGCTCGGCGCCGGAAAGATCGCCGATGCCTTCCTGGAAACGCGCCTGGCCGGCGGCTGGCGCTACACCTACGGTGTGCTCGACGCCCGCTTCGACGCCCGCTACGTCATCGACCTGCTCTATCCGCCGGCGGCCTGAACCGACGACAGCCTAAAGGCTCACCACGAACAGCACGGCGGGAATGGTGAAGAACGCGGCGGCCGTCTGGATGGTCGCGGTCGCGGCATAAAGCGGTGCATCGCCGCCCATCTGCTTGGCCAGCAGATAGCCGTTCATGGCGGTCGGCACCGCGGCGCTGAGCGCCAGCATGGTCAGCGCATCACCCTCGATATCGAAGGCGAGGCCGAGGGCCACCATCACGATCGGGAAGACGATCAGCTTCAAGACCGTGGCGAGAATGGCGGACGGATGCGGTTTCAGCGCATCGGAGATCTTCAGGCCGGCCCCGACCATGATCAGGCCGAGGCTGAGCGAGGATTGCGAGACCAGTTCCACCGTCTGCATCAGGGGCGCATAGATCGGCAGGCCGGTCAGATTGACGATCACGCCGGTTGCCGCCCCGAGAATGATCGGGTTCGAGAGGAGTCTCGCGGCAAAGCTCTTGACGTTGCGATTGCCGCCGCCAAACCAGACCATGACACCGACATTGACGACATTGAGCGGCACGATGATCGCCGCCATCACCAGCGCGACCAATGTCAGCCCCGGCTGTCCGGCGATCTTTTCGGCGATCGCCAGCGCCATGAAGCCGTTCCAGCGGGTCGTCGTCTGGAAAATGGTGGTGAAGGCCGGCGCATCGACGCCGTTGCGCCTCAAGAGCGGCCAGAGCGCCAGGGTGCCGATCGACATGACCAGGACCGACAGATTGGCGACAACGCTGACGGCGCCGGTTTCGATTGCCGAAAAATCCGCCTGCGACAGGGTGACGAACAAGAGGGCAGGGAAGAGCACGTAAAAGCCGAGCTGCTCCAGCCCATCCCAGAGCGAGCCGTTGATCAGTGGCCATCGCTTCAGCCCGACGCCGAGAAGGACGAGCAGGAAGACCGGCAGGATGCTTTCGAAGGTGGTTGCCACGGTGTCTCAGATCCGGTTACATAGGGCCATTAGCGCTTCGCGAACTGCAACGCAATCCGCAGATTGTTGCATCCAGCCGACGCCGCTGTGCCCCCCCTGACGCTCCGAACAAAATCAACGCCCGTATTTTACGGAAGGAGACCCTATGCAAGATCATCAGGCAGAAACGAGCTATTGCCCGGAACGTGTCGCATCGCGATCACGCGACATGATCGTCCTCACCGGCTGTTCTGGTGGCGGGAAATCGACGCTCCTGAGCGCTCTGTCGCGAAAAGGTGCCTCGGTTTTTGAGGAGCCTGGACGGCAAGTGGTACGCGAACAGATATTCGTTAACGGGGATGCTTTGCCATGGAAAGACCTCGGTCTATTCGTGGACCTAACGATCTCCCGTTCCATTTACCACATGATCGAGGCATGCCGTCGGCCGGATCGCGCTTTCTTTGACCGCGGAATTATTGACCAGATCGCCGGACTTCAAGTGGCTGGCATCGACGTCCCCGAATTTCACATGCGCGCGGCTGAACGTTTTCGCTATCGGCGTCAGGTTTTCGTTCTGCCGCCTTGGCCGGAAATCTTTCACAACGACGGCGAGCGTCGACATGCATTCGAGGACGCCTTGAAAAACTACGAAGGCCTTCTGCACACATACAGGCAGTTTGGTTATGATCTTTTAGAAGTGCCGAAAGAAACCGTGGAAATGCGAGCCGAGTTTATCATTGCGCACCTCGCTGACGACGACCCTGAACAATCCCTGCGTTTTTGAGGATAATGGAATTGCGGTTGTTCGGTACGTTATCCCCAGCCCGCGTTAACCTTAATAAAAGGTTTACGTTGCCGGCAAAGGGTTAACAGTCCAGTTTCATTAACTAAGGGAAACCGGACACGGATAGGCCATATGGGAACCGCTGTGGGACGATATGCGTTGCTGCTCGTCATGATGACGTTCTTTGCGATGCTCGCTTTGGATATCACCGTTCCAGCGCTCGTGCTGAGCGTGATGGCCATGTCCAACTGGCTGGTGCAGGAGGGCGTGCCCTCAAGCCTTGGTGGGAGTAGAACCGCATGAAGTGGTTGCTGGTATTCTGGGCAGGGCCGATCCTTATTCTCGGCACATGGTATGGCCTGTCCGCGAACGACATGAGCTTCGGCATCTTCATGCTGACCCGCCAGGCGCATGATCTGGTGTTCCAGGTCTACGGTAATCTTCTCGGCATCGCGCCGGAGAGCATTCCGCCGCTGGTAGCGCGCGCCATCGTCATCGACAGTGCCGTGTTGTTTGCGCTGGTCGGCTTTCGCCGCCGCGCCCGGATCCTCGCCTGGTGGCGCGGAAGCGACCGTCAGGACGGGGAGGCCGCCTCCCTTGCCAATCCCGACAACCTGTCCAGGGCGCCCTGAAGAATAAAGCTGGCCGCCGCCGAATCGATACGGGTTGCGCGTTTGGCCCGCGACACGTCCATTTCCAGGAGCGCCCGTTCGGCCGCCACCGTCGACAACCGTTCGTCCCAGAACACGAAGGGAATGTCTGTTTTGTCCGACATCGCCCTCACGAAGGCCTTGGTCGCCTGAACCCTTGGGCCCGACGATCCATCCATGTTGACCGGCAGGCCGATGATGAAGGCGGCGACCTTTTCCTTCGTCGCAAACTCCAGCAGGACCTCGGCATCCCTAGTGAACTTGACCCGCTTGATGACCGTGCGCGGCGTGGCGAACCGCCGGCCGATATCCGACATCGACAGCCCGATCGTCTTGGTGCCGAGATCAAGCCCGGCCACCGCTTCGCCGGGCTTGAGGGCGGCGGCGAGTTCATCGATGGTCAGAATTGTCATGGAATTTGCTCATTCGGTAGATTATCTCATCACCACTGTTCGTTTCGGCCTTATGACATATTTTGCGTGAGCGACACCATTTCAAACGGCAATACTCAAAGGAGCACTCCATGAAAATCACCTGGCTCGGCCATTCCGCTTTCCGGCTTGAAACCGCCAAGGCGAAGATCCTGATCGACCCGTTCTTTTCCGGAAACCCGTCCTTTGCCGGCCTGGATGCCAAGGATGCGGCTGAAGGACTGACCCACATTCTCCTGACCCATGGTCATGGCGACCATGTCGGCGACACCGTGGCGCTCGCCAAGGAGAGCGGTGCGACGGTTCTCGCCAATGCCGATCTCGCCGCCTGGCTGGGATCGAAGGGCGTTTCCAAGCTCGAGATGGGCAATACCGGCGGCACGGTCGGTTTCGACGGCTTTACCGCCACCTTCACCAATGCCCTGCATTCCTCGGCCACGTTGACCGAAGACGGTGTGTCCCACTCGCTCGGCAATGCCAATGGGCTAATGCTGCATTTCGAGGACGAAGCCTCGCTGCTGCATATGGGCGATACCGACATCTTCTCCGACATGGCGCTGATCAACGAATTGCACCAGCCCGATATCGGCATCGTGCCGATCGGCGACCGGTTCACCATGGGCGGTGCCGTGGCCGCCCTTGCCTGCCAGCGTTTCTTCAGTTTCAAGACGGTGCTTCCCTGCCACTACGGCACGTTCGGCATCATCGACCAGACGCCGGAGAAATTCGTGGCCGGCATGGAGGGCACCAAGACCCGCGTCGAGACCCCGAAGCCGGGCGGACACGTCACCGTCTGACAAATCCCCGTTGCGCGAGAGGATCGCGGACATTATAGCGGGGAGGACAACCGCCCTGGAGAATACCGATGTCCGTTGATCTTGCCACCGTCAAGCGCGTCGCGCACCTTGCCCGCATTGCTCTCAATGATGAAGATGCCGAGCGCATGATGGGCGAACTGAATGGCATTCTCGGCTTTGTCGAGCAATTGTCCGAGGTCGACGTCTCCGGCGTGGAGCCGATGACCTCGGTCACTCCCATGGTGATGCGCAAGCGGCAGGACGTGGTGACGGATGGCAACAAGGCCGACGATATCGTCGCCAATGCGCCCGAGACAGACCGCAATTTCTTCCTGGTGCCGAAAGTGGTGGAATAGGCAGCCCGCGGCGCCGATCCGCGCGCCGCTGTTGTTGCGAGCCTGACCCATTCGAGATTGAAGCGGCCCGCGTGCCGCGCGTTCCTTTGCAAAGTGAAGCGAAACCATGAGCGACCTGACCAGCCTGACCATTGCCGAAGCCCGCGACAAGCTTGTGGCCAAGGAGATCAAAGCCGTCGAACTGACCGACGCCTATATCCAGGCGATCGAGGCGGCCAATGATGCGATCAATGCCTATGTGACGGTCACGCCGGACAAGGCCCGTGCCATGGCAGCGGCCTCCGACGAGCGTCTCTCGCAGGGCAAGGCCGGCGCGCTGGAAGGCATTCCGCTGGGCATCAAGGACCTGTTCGCCACCAAGGATGTCCATACCCAGGCCTGCTCCGACATACTCAACCGCTTCAAGCCGAAATACGAATCGACCGTCACCCAGAACCTCTGGAACGATGGCGCCGTCATGCTGGGTAAGCTTAACATGGACGAATTCGCCATGGGCTCGTCCAACGAGACCTCCCATTACGGACCGGTGATCAACCCCTGGAAGGCGACCGGTTCCAACCAGCAGCTCGTGCCGGGCGGCTCGTCCGGCGGTTCCGCTGCAGCCGTTGCCGCGCATCTGTGCGCCGGCGCCACGGCCACCGATACGGGCGGCTCGATCCGCCAGCCGGCCGCCTTTACCGGCACCGTCGGCATCAAGCCGACCTATGGCCGCTGCTCGCGCTGGGGCGTCGTCGCGTTTGCCTCGTCGCTCGACCAGGCCGGTCCCATCGCCCGCGATGTGCGCGACGCGGCGATCCTGCTGAAGTCGATGGCAAGCCTCGACCTCAAGGACACCACCTCGGTCGATCTGCCGGTTCCCGATTACGAGGCGTCGCTTGGCCAGTCCCTGAAGGGCATGAAGATCGGCATTCCGAAGGAATACCGCGTCGACGGCATGCCGGGCGAAGTCGAAACCCTGTGGAGCCAGGGCATTGCCTGGCTGAAGGATGCCGGCGCAGAGATCGTCGATATCTCGCTGCCGCACACCAAATACGCGCTGCCGGCCTATTACATCGTCGCCCCCGCCGAAGCCTCGTCGAACCTCGCCCGCTACGATGGCGTGCGCTACGGCCTGCGCGTCGACGGCAAGGACATTGCCGACATGTACGAAAAGAGCCGTGCCGAAGGTTTCGGCACCGAGGTCAAGCGCCGCATCATGATCGGCACCTATGTGCTGTCGGCCGGCTATTACGACGCCTATTATCTGCAGGCCCAGAAGGTCCGCACCCTGATCAAGCGCGACTTCGAGCAGGTCTTTGCAGCGGGTGTCGATGCGATCCTGACGCCAGCCACGCCATCCTCGGCCTTTGCCATCGGTGACGAGGAGCTCGCCGCCGATCCGGTCAAGATGTATATGCAGGACATCTTCACGGTGACCGTCAACATGGCCGGCCTGCCGGGCCTGTCCGTTCCCGCCGGCCTCGACGCCCGCGGCCTGCCGCTTGGCCTGCAACTTATCGGCAAGCCGTTCGAGGAGGAAACCCTGTTCAAGACGGCGCATGTGATCGAACAGGCCGCTGGAAAATTCACGCCGAAGAAGTGGTGGTAAGGTCGAGGTTGGGACCTTCGCCGTTCAGTCTTCGTTGAGCGGCGGATATTGACGTCTTTGGTGGATCACCGTCAGGATGTCTATGTGTGTTGCTGTGGTCGCAGAATAGACAATTGTGTAGGGAAGCCCGGCAATCGCAAGTTCGCGTGAGCCGGCGACGACGCCTTGACGGCCCAGCAGCGGGAAAGCCGCCAGGATGTCGATCGCCTGTCTTATCCTTGAAATGATCCGGTCTGCAGTATTCGGATCGTATTCGGCGATATGTGAGTGGATGGAGCGGAGATCGTCGACAGCCTGAGGAGTGAAACTAACGTTCAAAGCCGAACGACTCCCAGACGTCATCCGCCGGGATCATTTTCGAACGATCCTTGGCTTGGTCCAGGGCTTTGCGAACCTTGGCTTCCTTCCAGGCGTCATAGCCTGGACCATGCGCTACCGAAGGCTCAGTCGTCAGTTCCGCGAGGTCGGGGCGTTCGTTGGACATCTTCATAACTATAATTTAGCGCATCATCGGGCTTGAAGCCAGTCTTTACCGAGCACTGCCGATCAGTCTGACTTGAGGCGCGCCCGCTGCCGGATATGACAGCGAGCGCGCCGGTTCGACTTACCGATTATCCAGCTCCGCCCTGACCAGCACCAACCCTCTCTCGGTGATGCGGTAGGGCTTTCCGCCTTTCGACGAGATCGCCCGTTTCTGTTTCAACTTTCGAAACAGGTCCAGTCCGACGCCGGGATAGAGCCAGCCGTCGCGGGAAAAGCAGTGCACGGTTTCGATTTTGCGGTTTTGGTCGCGGATGAGTTCGATCCTGCCGCCCTGGGCGAGCAGGTGAAGGATGCGCTGTTCGGCGCGGGAAATGTCCATTGTGGTGATCCGGAATTCGCGTTCGAAAACGAACGCACAAAAACGTATCCGGCGCCGGTCAGGCGTCGGTGCTTCGTTTCTGTCGGGCCCTTGCGCGCGGCATCTCCGCGGGCAGGGGCCTTTACCGGGTCTCAGCGAACATAAAAGCTCCACGGGTTGGAGATTTGCCTATGCCGGAACTCCATAAATCCGTCAAGCGAGCGTGATGCTGTCCCTATCCTGCGCGTCGTTCCCGCTACCCTCGAATCCCGGCAATGGGCGCCGTCCGACCCCATGTGCGGACCCCACTGGAAAAAGCCCCCCGCTAATGGTCTACTGATCGGGATTGAAGGGGAGACCATGATCACCATACGGAACGCGCGACTGGATGAGGCCGGACTTTTGGCCGAAATCGGGGTTAGAGCCTGGGAAAAGGCCATGGTGCCCGTCGGCGAGACCAAGGCGATGCTGGACAATGCGCGATCGGCCTTCATGAATTTCACCCAGTCGCGCTGGCTAACCATTTCCGTGGTCGAAAAGCATGGCAATCCGGCCGGCTGGGCGGCCCGCGAGGATCTCGACGAGAATATCTCCGATTTCTGGATCGACCCGGACCATCAGGGGCAGGGGCTTGGAACGGCGCTGCTGGCGGCCATCGAGGCCGACATTCTCCATCAGGGCTTCGAAAAGGCCATGCTGCAGAGCCATGCCCGCAATCGCGAAGCGGTGGATTTCTTCGAAAAACACGGATTTTCGGTACACTGGCTGACGGTCGCCTATAACCCCAAGCTCGACCGCGATGTGGAAACGGTCGGCCTGTCAAAGCAACTCGCCTCCGAGACGGCGAACACCTATGGCCCGAGCGGCAGTTTCGAGTAGAACGGTTTGGCCGACCTCGGTCGCCGGCTTACTGAAACTCCGCCATGACCCCACGTGCCATATCGGTCATGAGGGAAGGTGCAACGGCCAAGATAATACCGGCCGCCGCAATGATCAGGACATGGATCCCGGCAATGCCGATCAGATAGGTTGCAAAGGGTTGCTTGCGTGTCTTGTGCCGCAGGATGTTGCAGGCCAGCAGAGCGCCGGGACTGCCGGCCAGCAAGGCGAGCGTCAACAAGGTCGATTCCCGAATACGCCAGCCGCCGTCTCGGGCCGCCATCTTGTCCCACCAGTAGACGCAGAAAACCACCGCATTGTAGAGCGCCACGATCAGCGCGAGATAAAGGATATGTTCGAGTGCCATGCGCGCAAGGGTAGCGGATTGATGTTAAAGGATCGTCACCCATGGCGGTCGACCTTGACCCCGCGGGCGTGCCAAGCCTTGCGCCGCCCGGCCATTTGTTCTACCTCAACGAAGACCAAAGTTCTCCTTCAGCCCAGCATTCGCACGAGCATCAGATGACCCTTGTTGACACCCGCACGCCCGATCCGAAACGCTTCATCCCTGGCGCCACCGGCGATTGGGAAATCGTCATCGGCATGGAAGTCCATGCGCAGGTCACCAGCCAGTCAAAACTGTTTTCCGGTGCCTCGACCACCTTCGGCAATGCGCCGAATTCCAACGTCTCGCTGGTCGATGCGGCCATGCCCGGCATGCTGCCTGTCATCAACGAGGAATGCGTGGCGCAGGCCGTGCGCACCGGTCTTGGCCTGAAAGCCCAGATCAACAAGCGCTCGATCTTCGACCGCAAGAACTATTTCTATCCCGACCTGCCGCAGGGCTACCAGATCTCGCAGTTCAAGGATCCGATCGTCGGCGAGGGCAAGATCATCATCTCGCTCGGCCCCGATCGCCAGGGCCAGTTCGAGGACATCGAAATCGGCATCGAGCGCCTGCATCTGGAACAGGACGCCGGCAAGTCGATGCACGACCAGCACCCGACCATGTCCTATGTCGATCTGAACCGCTCCGGCGTGGCGCTGATGGAAATCGTCTCCAAGCCCGACATGCGCTCGTCCGACGAAGCCAAGGCCTATATGACCAAGCTGCGCTCCATCGTGCGCTATCTCGGCACCTGCGACGGCAACATGGACGAGGGCTCGATGCGCGCCGACGTCAACGTCTCGGTGCGCAAGCCCGGCGGCGAATTCGGCACGCGCTGCGAGATCAAGAACGTCAACTCGATCCGCTTCATCGGCCAGGCCATCGAATACGAGGCCCGTCGCCAGATTGCCATTCTGGAAGACGGCGGCTCAATCGACCAGGAAACCCGCCTGTTCGATCCGGGCAAGGGCGAGACCCGCTCGATGCGCTCCAAGGAAGATGCGCATGACTATCGCTATTTCCCCGACCCGGACCTGCTGCCGCTGGAATTCGACGACGCCTTCATCGAGGAGATGAAGAAGGACCTGCCGGAACTGCCCGACGACAAGAAGGCCCGCTTCGTCGCCGAACTCGGCCTGTCGGTCTATGACGCCTCGGTGCTGGTCTCGGAAAAGGCGATCGCCGATTATTACGAGGCGGTGGCTGCCGGCCGCGACGGCAAGATCGCTGCCAACTGGGTGATCAACGACCTGCTGGGCGCCTTGAACAAAGCGGGCAAAGGCATTGAAGAGACTCCGGTTTCCCCCGCCCAGCTCGGCGGCATCATCGATCTGATCAAATCGGAAGTCATCTCCGGCAAGATCGCCAAGGACCTGTTCGAGATCGTCTTTTCCGAAGGCGGCGACCCGGCCGAGCTGGTCGAAAGCCGCGGCATGAAGCAGGTCACCGATACCGGCGCCATCGAGAAGGCCGTCGACGACATCATCGCCGCCAACCCGGACCAGGTCGCCAAGGTGCTGGCCAAGCCGACCCTGGCCGGCTGGTTCGTCGGCCAGGTGATGAAGGCGACCGGCGGCAAGGCCAATCCCCAGGCGGTACAGGCCCTGGTCAAGGCCAAGCTCGGTTTGCCGGAGGAATAGGCCTTGTTCTTTGTGCGCACCGTTGGCCCGCAGGATCTCGACGCGGTCAGGGCGTTGCTGGCGGAAAGCTTCCACGCCACCTATGACGGCTATTATGGTGCCGCCAAGGTCAAGCAGCTGCTCGACAGCTGGCATTCGCCGGCAGCGCTGAAAGCCCGCCTGGCCAAGAAAGGTGGCGAGTTTCTGGTGGCTGATGATGGACGCAAGCTTGGCGGTGTCGCTTATGCCGCCATGTCGGACAAGATGGCCAAGACCGCCATGCTGCACCAGCTCTACGTGCGCCCGACCTGCGTCAGGCAGGGTATCGGCCGCGATCTCTTCGCCGAGCTGGAAACCTGTTTTCCGGATGCCGAAGTCATGCGTCTCGAAGTCGAGCCGCGCAACGAAGCGGCGATCGCCTTCTATACCTCCCATGGCTTTGTCGAGGTCGACCGCACGACCAGCTGCGGCGGCGCCAACAGCGGTCTTGACGCCATCGTCATGGAAAAGACGCTCGGCTGACGGGATCGTTTCAACAAGGAGAACCGCCGATGGACCTTGGCCCGATCACGGTCAGGCTGGCTGTCGAACAGGATGTGCCGGCGATTGCCGCCATTCTGGCCGGTGACACGGTCGGCGGCCACGGCGATACCGCCGATCCCGCCGCTTTGCCGGACTACCTGAAAGCCTTCCGGCAGATCGCCGCCTCGACCAGCGAGCGGCTCTATGTGGCCGAGCGCGGCGGCGAGGTCGTGGCGACCTTCCAGACGCTCGTCACCACGACGCTGTCCGGCCGCGGCTCGTCCTCGATGATCATTGAGGCGGTGCACACCCGGCCCGATTGCCGCGGGCAGGGCATCGGTGCGCAGATGATCCGCTTCTGCCTGGACGAGGCCGAGCGGAGCGGCATGCGGCTGGTTCAGCTGACGTCCAATGCGGCGCGCAAGGATGCCCACCGCTTCTATGAGCGCCTCGGCTTTACGGCGAGCCATATCGGCTTCAAGATCAAGCTGAAATGACGGGCATGACATTTGGAATCACTGGACAACGCAGCCCCGAGGCGGCATAAGCGGGAGAGCGAATTTGGGACCGGCTCGGCCTCTGCGCCTGCCGGCATCGACTGACGAATCCCTAAGGAAAAGACATGAAGAATTTCCTGCTGCAGATTTTCACCTGGTGGAATGGCCAGACCATGGGGACGCGTTTCTTTACCTGGCGCAACGGCAAGCGCGTCGGCGAAGATGAATTCGGCAATATCTATTACGAAGGCGGCCTGACCACATTCGGCCTGCCGCGCCGCTGGGTCGTCTACAAGGGCTATGCGGACGCCTCCTGCATTCCGCCCGGCTGGCACGGCTGGATCCATCACCGCACCGATGTCGCCCCGACCAAGGAAGACTACAAGGCCCGCGAATGGGAAAAGGGCCACCGCGCCAATGCCACCGGCACGTCGCTGGCCTATCGTCCGCCGGGTTCGATCGCCGTGGCCGGCGAGCGTCCCGCCGTCACTGGCGATTATGACGCATGGACGCCGGGCAACTGATCCCGGCTTTTTGCCACAATTGACCTTTAGGCGCTTGGATCGACGGTGCTGCAATCGCCAGCGGCGCAAGACGATGCATTCGGTGGAGACCTGCAGACACATGAAGCCTTTCAAGCAGGATGGATCTTTGCCTGGCCTGTTGCGGCTGGGCGTGGCACTGGCCGTCGGATCCGTCTTCCTCCCGGTCGCGCCGGCCCAGGCAGAGCGGATCAGCAATTCCGTTGCCGTCTTTTCCGGGATCGACAAGATCACCGGGCGCATCACCGAATTCGATGTCTATATCGACGAGACCGTACAGTTCGGCGCGCTGCAGGTGACGCCGAAGGTCTGCTATTCCCGCGACGAAACCGAAGCGCAGAAGATCGATGCCTTCGTGGAAGTCGACGAGATCACCCTCGACCGCAAGATCCGCCGCATCTTTTCCGGCTGGATGTTCGCCGACAGCCCGGCGCTCAATGCCGTCGAGCACGCCATCTATGACGTCTGGCTGAAAGACTGCAAGCAGTCCTCCGACGTCCCGGCACCCAAGCCCGCCAGCTGACGCCTATCGTCGGCCCAGGCCCGCACGCCTATCAAAAACACATAGCTGCTCAATCCCCAAAAGGCAGGTTCGGCGAGGCCATGGCGCGCTCCAGCAGGCGTGCGTAATCCGCTTTTGGAACGTCGATGGCGCCGAATGTCTTCAGATGCTCGGTGGTGAACTGCGTGTCGAGCAGGGTGAAGCCCCGGGCGTTCAGATGGTCGACCAGGAAGGCCAGGCAGATCTTCGAGGCATTGGTGCGCCGGGAAAACATGCTCTCGCCGAAGAAGGCCGAGCCGAGCGACACGCCGTAGAGCCCGCCGATCAACTCGTCGCCCTCCCAGGCCTCGACCGAATGGGCATGGCCCATGCGGAACAGCGCGCCGTAGAGGCCGCGAATGGTCTGGTTGATCCAGGTGCTCGGCCGGTTGTCGACCGCCTCGCCGCATTTCTCGATCACCTGCTCGAAGGCGGTATCGATGCGGATGTCGAACGGCTTCTGGCGGATGGCCTTGGCAAGGCTGCGGGGAAGATGAAAAGCATCGAGCGGCAGGATGCCGCGCAGATCCGGTTCGACCCAGAAGATTTCCGGGTCGTCTGCCGATTCGGCCATCGGGAAAAGCCCGATGGAATAGGCGCGCAGCAGGATGTCCGGCGTAATGGATGTCTCTCTGCCGCGCCGCCTTGCCATCGAGGTCTTTAATGAGCTGTCCTGGCCAGATATTCCTCCAGCCAGTGGATGTCATAGTCGCCGTTGGCTATGTCCTGATTGGAAATCAGGTCCTGGAACAGCGGCAGGGTGGTCTTGATACCGTCGATGACAAACTCGTCGAGCACGCGGCGCAGACGCATCATGCATTCGACGCGGGTGCGGCCATGCACGATCAGCTTGCCGATCAGGCTGTCATAGTAAGGCGGGATCTTGTAGCCCTGATAGGCGCCGCTGTCGACGCGCACGCCCAGGCCGCCCGGCGCATGGAAATGCGTGATCGTGCCGGGGGAGGGCACGAAGGTGCGCGGATCCTCGGCATTGATGCGGCATTCGATGGCATGGCCGGAAAACACCACTTCGGCCTGGGTGACCGACAGGCCGCCGCCGGACGCGATGCGGATCTGTTCATGCACCAGGTCGATGCCGGTGATGGCTTCGGTGATCGGATGCTCCACCTGCAGGCGGGTGTTCATCTCGATGAAGAAGAACTCGCCGTTTTCATACAGGAACTCGATCGTGCCGGCGCCGCGATATTTCAGCTTGCGCATCGCATCGGCGCAGATTTCGCCGATCTTCATGCGCTGCTCGACATTGAGGGCCGGAGAGTTGGCCTCTTCCCAGACCTTCTGGTGGCGGCGCTGCAAAGAGCAGTCGCGTTCGCCCAGATGAATGGCATTGCCTTCGCCGTCGCCCAGCACCTGGACTTCGATATGGCGCGGCTTGCCGAGGTATTTTTCCATGTAGACGGCGTCGTTGCCGAACGCCGCCAGCGCTTCGGAGCGGGCCGTCGAGACGGCCTCTTCGACTTCCGACTCGTCCTTGGCAATCTTCATGCCGCGGCCGCCGCCGCCGGCGGTTGCCTTGATCAGCACGGGGAAACCGATTTCGCGGGCGATCTGCAGGGCGTTTTCCGGCAGCACTTCGCCGGCCGATCCGGGAACGACCGGAATGCCGAGCGCCTTGGCGGTATCCTTGGCGGTGATCTTGTCGCCCATGATACGGATATGGTCCGCGGTCGGTCCGATGAAAGTGATGCCATGGGCGTCGAGGATATCGGCGAACCGGGCATTTTCCGACAGGAATCCGTAGCCCGGATGCACGGCATCAGCACCGGTGATTTCGCAGGCAGCGACGATCTGATGAATGTTCAGATAGCTGTCGCGCGATTGCGGCGGGCCGATGCACACGCTTTCGTCGGCCAGGCGCACGTGCATCGCATCGGCGTCGGCAGTCGAGTGCACGGCGACCGACGCAATGCCGAGTTCCTTGCAGGCGCGCAGGACGCGAAGGGCGATTTCGCCGCGATTGGCAATGAGGATCTTGGAAATGGGGGGCATTGGCTTACTCGATGATGACCAGAGCCTCGCCGTATTCGACAGGGCGGGAATCCTCGGTGAGGATTTCAACGACCTTGCCCGAACGCGGCGCGGGAATCTGGTTCATGGTTTTCATCGCTTCGATGATCAGAAGCGTCTGGCCTTCCTTGACGATCGAGCCCACTTCGATAAAGGGCCGCGATCCGGGAGCCGGCGAAAGATAGACCGTGCCGACCATCGGAGCGGTGACGGCATTGGCGAGGTTGCGCACGGGTTCGGCAGCAATGACCGGCGCCACGGCAACGGGTGCCGGCTGAGCCTGGTAGGCCATCTGCGGCATCGCCATCATCGGCATGCCGGCGCGCGAAACGCGAATGCGCAGGGCGTCCTGCTCGACTTCGATTTCCGTCAGATCGGTTTCGTTGAGAATGTTTGCCAGATCACGGATCAACGCCTGATCGATACCCGTCTTTTTTTCAGCCATGGAGTCTGTCCCAATTCTTGTCTATTGAGTGATGTTCTTCAGCGCATGCAGCGCCAGGATATAGCTAAACGGCCCGAAGCCGCAGATAACGCCTTTGACCGCGGGCGCTATCATCGATTTGTGGCGGAATTCCTCGCGCGCGTGCACGTTGGAAATATGCACTTCGATGACCGGCACCGGAATGGCGCGGATGGCATCGTGCAGGGCAACGGACGTATGGGTGTAGGCACCGGCATTGAAGGCCACGCCTGCCGCCGTGGCTCCCGCCTCGTGCAGCCAGTCGACCAGCACACCCTCGTGATTGCTCTGCCGGAAATCGACAACAAAGCCGAGCGCTTCGCCGGCGGCGCGGCAATCGGCCTCGATATCGGCCAGCGTCTTGCCGCCGTAAATTCCGGGCTCGCGCTTTCCCAGCGCATTGAGATTGGGGCCGTTCAGGACAAATATCGTCTTGCTCATCTGCGGTTCCGTAGCGTCTTGAAGGCCTCCTATAGACCGCCGGGCCGGCTAGGGAAAGCCCCTAGCCGTTTTGCACAGGCTGCAGGATGGGGAAACCGTGCTCAGCAGGTGGTCTTGCCGCAGCCGCGGATATTGGCGACCATCTCGCCGAGCGCCTTAGACCCGACGGCACCGCCCAGCGGCTGGTCGCCCACGACATAGGCAGGCGTTCCCGTGAAGCCCAGGCTGAGCGCCAACTGGTTGGCCTCGGCAAAGGCCTGGGTGGCCGGTTTGGCCACCATCATCGCCCGGATCGCGGCTTCGCTGACCCCGAGGGACTCGGCCGTCTCAAGGGCGCTTTCTTCCGTGGCGCGGTTCGGGCTGCCCATCAGGGTGCGGTGAAACGCGCCGTATTTTTCCGGGGCGATCTTGCGGAAGGCGTCCGACACCACATGGGTCGCCTCAGAATCGGGGCCGAGGATCGGCCATTCCTTCAGCACGAAGCGAACATTCTTGTCGCTGGCGATGATCGTGTCCATGTCGGCCAGCGCCTTGCGGCAATAGCCGCAATTGTAGTCGAAGAACTCGACGATGGTGACGTCGCCCTCAGGGTTGCCCAGCGCGATGTCGTGTTCCGACTGGAAGAGGGCGGTCTTGTTGTCCTTCAGGGCGGCCGATGCCTTCTGGGCCTGGGCGTCGCGGTATTTCTTTTCCAGCGCATCCTGGACTTCGAGCATGATCTCGGGATTGGTCACCAGGTAGTCCTTGATCCGTGCTCCGAAGGCGGCGTCATTGCCCGCATCGGCAACCTGGACCGGTGCCGGCGCCAAGGCCTTGGGAAGCAGAACGAGACCTGTCGCTGCAACGGTCCAGGCGACGAACGCGACGCCTGCGATAATGGCGATTTTCGATGCACTCAGTGCCATGGTGGTCCTCGTCTGAAGGCCCCCGGGCAGGGCCGTGCTTGTTTGGCGGTGGCGGGCCGCGCCGGTCTTCGTGACCCTTTTAAAGAAAGGGCATAACGAGGGGAACGGCAAAAAGAAAGCGGTCCTCGATCTCTCGCCATTGTGATGACCGGAATAATACGGCAAATGTCGGGCGCCGATGACTAGCAGAGAAAGCCTTGCTTGTGGTTCCCTTGTCCAAACGCAGTGCCGTCGATCCCTTCCATGCCATGGACGTTCTGGCGGAGGCCAATCGCCGCCGCCAGGCCGGCCGTCCGGTGATCTCCATGGCGGTCGGCCAGCCGGGTCACGCCGCACCCGCCGCAGCCCTTGAGGCGGCCCGCACGGCCCTCGAGCATGGCCGGATCGGCTATACCGATGCGCTTGGGCTGCCGGACCTGCGCCAGGCGCTGTCGGGCTACTATCGGCGCAAACACGGCGTTGACATCGATGCGCGGCGTATCGCCATTACCACCGGCTCTTCGGCCGGCTTCAACCTCGCCTTCCTGACGTTGTTCGACGCCGGCGATGCGGTGGCGATCGCCCGGCCCGGCTATCCCGCCTACCGCAACATTCTGCGGGCTCTGGGGCTGGTGGTGGTCGAGGTGCCGGTCAGTGCCGAGACGCACTACACCCTGACGCCGGAAAGCCTTGAGGCGGCGCAGACGAGGGCAGGGGTGCGGCTGAAGGGTGTACTGCTGGCAAGTCCCGCCAATCCGACCGGGACGGTGACCGGCCGGCTTCAGCTTCAGCGCGTCTCCGACTATTGCAGGCTGCACGACATCGCCTTCATCTCCGACGAGATCTATCACGGCCTGACCTATTCGACGGACGCCGCCAGCGCCGTTGAATTCGGCGATGACGCGATCATCATCAATTCCTTTTCCAAATACTATTGCATGACGGGATGGCGGATCGGCTGGATGGTCGTGCCGGATGCCATGGTCCGGCCGCTCGAATGCCTGGCCCAGAGCCTCTATATCTCGGCGCCGGAACTGTCGCAGGTCGCCGCCATCGCGGCGCTCGGTGCGGGCGACGAGCTGGAGCTCTACAAGGACAGCTGCCGGGCCAATCGCGACGTCCTGCAGCAGCGCCTGCCGGAGTTCGGCTTTGACCTTCTGTCGCCGATGGACGGCGCCTTCTATGCCTATGTCGATGTCAGCCGGTTCACCAATGACAGCATGGATTTTGCCCGCCGCATGCTGGCAGAGACCGACGTCGCCGCCACGCCGGGTCTCGACTTCGACCCGCTCGAGGGCCATCGCGCCCTGCGTCTGTCCTATGCCGGAACCATGGCCGAAATGGTCGAGGCCACGGATCGCATCGCCGGCTGGCTCCGGTAAATATGATTCTGCCTCAAGGGCTTGGCGCGGTTTGCGGATTCCGTCTTTGAGGCCGTTGATTCAGTGCATCAGCCGGGTGCAAATGCACCGGTCGATGTCAAAGATGAGAGTCGAGGCAGCCTATGACCAAAGCCGGACAATTTTCCCCAGTCCCCGTTCTGGAGACCGAAAGGCTGCGTATGCGCGGCCATGGGGTCCAGGATTTCGAGGCTTCGGCTCGCATGTGGGCCGACGAACGGGTGGTGCGCTTCATTACCCGCAAGCCATCGAGCAAGTCGGAATCCTGGTCGCGACTGTTGCGCTATATCGGCCATTGGCAGGCCCTGTCCTTCGGCTATTGGGTCGTTGAAGACCGGCGCACCGGAGCGTTTCTCGGGGAGGTTGGCTTTGGCGACTTCAAGCGAGACATGGTGCCGCCGCTGAACGGCATTCCGGAGGCCGGCTGGGCCCTGGTCCCCGAAGTCCACGGTCGTGGCATCGCCACCGAAGCGGTTACGGCCGCCCTGCAATGGGCCGACCGAAACCTTGCCGGAAGCCATACGGTCTGCCTGTTTGATCCGGAGCACAAAGTCTCCCGGCGCGTCGCGGAAAAGGTCGGCTTTGTCCGCAAGGCAGACGCTGTCTATATGGGCAATCCGACCTTGATCATGGAGCGCGCCAAGCCGTCTTCATAGCAGCCGTCTTCGCCGCTTCTCGTGCCTCGAACAAGAGGCTCGAACCAAAACGGCCGCGTCATTGACGCGGCCGTTCGTATTTTCAAAGCGGTGTCGGGCGGCCTATAGGAAGCCGCGCTTCTGCCACCAGCCGCCCTTCTTGGGCTTCGGTGCCTCGCCATCCGCAGCGCCCGATGTCACCACCGGCTCGGAGGAGCTGACATTGGACTGCCGGTTGGCGCGCAGCGGCTTGTCGTCTTCGACCGCGGCGGGTTCCACGGCTGCAGGGGCTGGATCCGCCTTGACAGGCTCGGGAGCCGCTTCAGGTGCCGGAGTAGCCTCAGCGGCAACCGGTGCGGGTTCCGACAGGGCCTCAGCGGCCTCTACGACCTCTTCCGGCGCTGGCTGCGCAGCAACGTCCTCGATCACGGGTTCCTCGACGGGCGAGGGAGCACCCTTGGCCTTGCGAGTCCGGCGCGGCTTGGGCGCGGCAACACCTTCGGTCGCTTCGACAGCGGCCATGGCCGGCTGAGCTGCAGCGACGCGTTCGACCACAGCGTCTTCGATCCGCTCGACCTGTATAGGATCTTCGTCAGCCGTGTCGGATGCTTCTGCGTCCGATCCTTCGCCTTCTGCCGAGATCTCGTCTTCCGGACGGTTGCGGCGGCCGCCACGCTTGCCGCGCCGACGGCGCTTGCGCTTCTGGCCGTCTTCGGACGTGTCGTCCTGGGCCTCGACACCGTTGACGGCGTCATCGGCCTCTTCGCTGCCATCCTCGTCATCGGCTTCGCCGTCATCATCCTCGTCGTCGCCGGCGGCGGACTGCTGGGAATTGGCGGGATCGCCCGGCTGCTGGCCATTCTTGCCCCGACGGCGACGGCGACGCTTGCGCTTGCGTCCGGCGCTGTCATCGCCGGCCTCGGCAGCAACGGCTGCCTTCGGTGCGGCGACCGGTGCGTCGATGACGTCGTCTTCTTCTTCCTCATCGATTTCGATGATGACGTCGTCTTCCTCTTCAAGTTCGGGAACGAACTGCAGCAGGGTCTCGACCTTGACCGGATTTTCGACGGCTTCGCCTCGCTCGACGGCGAAATGCTGGGCCCCGACATTCGCATCGGCTTCGATGACGATCGATACGCCGAAGCGGTTCTCATAATCGACGATCGTGCCGCGCTTCTGGTTGAGGATATAAAGGGCCGTCTCCGGCGTCGTGCGCACGGTGATATCGTGCGTCGTGCTCTTCAGCAGGAATTCCTCGATGCCGCGCAGCACATGCAGGGCAACCGACGACTGCGAACGGATCAGGCCGGTGCCTGCGCAATGCGGGCAGACCTGGGTGGTGGATTCCAGAACGCTGGCGCGAATGCGCTGGCGAGACATTTCCAGAAGGCCGAAATGCGAGATGCGGCCGACCTGGATGCGCGCCCGGTCGTTCTTCAGGCAATCCTTGAGCTTCTTCTCGACGGAGCGATTGTTGCGCTTTTCCTCCATGTCGATGAAGTCGATGACGATCAGGCCGGCAAGGTCGCGCAGTCGCAGCTGGCGGGCCACTTCCTCAGCCGCTTCCAGGTTGGTCTGCAGCGCCGTGTCCTCGATCGAATATTCGCGGGTCGAGCGGCCGGAGTTGACGTCGATGGCAACCAGCGCTTCGGTCTGGTTGATGATGATGTAGCCGCCCGACTTCAGGGTCACCTGCGGCTGCAGCATGCGGTCGAGCTGGGCTTCGATGCCCGAGCGCGAGAAGATCGGATGGATGTCGCGATAGGGCTGAACCACCTTGGCATGGCTCGGCATCAGCATCTTCATGAAGTCTTTCGCTTCACGATAGCCTTCTTCGCCAGCCACGACGATCTCGCTGATGTCCTTGTTGTAAAGGTCGCGGATCGAGCGCTTGATCAGGCTGCCTTCTTCATAGACGAGGCAGGGCGCGGTAGAGTTCAGCGTCAGCGTGCGAACGTTTTCCCACAGGCGCATCAGATATTCGAAGTCGCGCTTGATCTCGACCCGGGTGCGGTTGGCGCCGGCGGTGCGCAGGATCACGCCCATGCCCAAAGGTACTTCGAGATCGCGGGCGATTTCCTTCAGGCGCTTGCGGTCGGTCGGCTGGGTGATCTTGCGGGAAATGCCGCCGCCCCGTGCCGTGTTGGGCATCAGGACCGAGTAACGGCCGGCCAGCGACAGATAGGTGGTGAGCGCAGCGCCCTTGTTGCCGCGTTCTTCCTTGGCCACCTGCACCAGCAGGATCTGCCGGCGCTTGATGACTTCCTGGATGCGATACTGCTTGCGCGGCATGCGGCGGACCCGGTCGGGAACCTCTTCCATCGCATCTTCGGCGCCGACATTCTCGATGACTTCCTTCTCGCCTTCGTCCTCGTCGTCGAAGTCGTCGTCATCGTTACCGCGGCCACGGCGTCCGCCGCCGCCGGCTTCCTCGGAAATGAAATCGGTCTCGACCACGGCGGCCATGCCGCCACGACCATTGCCGTCGTCGTCTTCGGCAGGGCCGGTCTGGCTGTCGTCGGCTGCGGCGTCAGACGCTTCGGAGACGACCGGTTCGGATGTCTCGACGACCGCCTGCTCCTCGGTCTCGCCGGCCTTCTTGCGCGGCTTGCGGACGCGGCGCGGCTTGGCCTTGACCGCGGCTTCTTCCACAGCTGCTTCGACCACCGGCTCTTCGGAGGCGGCTTCTACAGCGGCAGCGGCCTCAGGCTCGGGGGAAATGTCAGGCTGTTCGGCATGGGCAAGATCGACGCTGCGATGGTCGAAGTCGCCCTCATCGTCCTTGCGCTGTTCTTCCGCTTCGGCTCTGAGCAGAGCCTGCCGGTCGGCCAGTGGGATCTGGTAATAGTCGGGATGGATTTCGGCGAAAGCCAGGAAGCCGTGGCGGTTGCCGCCGTAATCGACAAAAGCGGCCTGGAGAGAGGGCTCGACCCGCGTCACCTTTGCCAGATAGATATTGCCGCGGATTTGTTTCTTGTGCTGGGACTCGAAATCGAATTCTTCGATCCGATTACCGCGTACGACAACGACCCGCGTCTCTTCTTCGTGAGACGCGTCGATAAGCATTTTGTCTGCCATTTAAGCTGTGCTCCTCGGCGCGACCGCGAAGGTGAGAAGCCGCTCGTTGAATGCAGAGCGGATAGACCCTTGGAAAGGAGGCGCCGGATATGAATGCTCGCGACTGGTTGGGTGTCAGGGGCAGCAGCCGCACAGCGTCCGGGATGGTGAAATCCCTAAGCCTGCTGACTTGAAACGAAACCTGCTGCGACGACATCAAAGACCAAACGAGAACGACAATTGCCAAAGGCCCGTCGGGGCCCGATGAATGCTCTGGAGAGCGTTTGGTGGTTGCCCACCCAGTACTGCCGCCGGCCTGTGCCGGCATTGGATCCAGTTTCAGGACAAAAGTGCAATAGCGGCGGATGAAAAACCGGACATGTGGCGCCAATCCTAAATCGGTTGGCAGCCGTCGCGCTGATTCTATCCCGTCAACACTTTTAACCCTCATTTGCGTTGTATGTTTTCTCTGTCACAATGGCAAGAGGAAACCAAAAAGCGCCATAATATTGATAAATTCAACGGCATTAGCAGCAAGAGCCGAATCGCGACATGAAGCGCGCGAAACCGGGCGTTTGGGCCTGCCGGGTCGTTTCCCGGTTGGATCCAAGGGCAGTCGGTGGTGCAGTTGCGATCCGGGATGCGGTATGGGGCAATCTGGCAGTTTTAGGCGGGACTTTGGCGGAGCGGGTCGGGCGTATGCATTTTAACCGGGCAAGGGTAGGCAGTGGCGGGCCTGCTGCAATGGCAAAGCGATTGTTGGCGGCGTTGTGCCTGGCGATCGCTCTTTCCCCCATGGCAACGTTTGCGGAAGCACTCGCCGCCGAGGAATCGCCGCTGGTCGCTTACGGCGCCCGCATTGCCGGCGACAAGGCGCGGACCCGAATCGTCATCGATTTTGACCGCAAGCCCGATTTCCAAGTGCGCTATATCGCCAAGCCCGATCGCATCGTCATCGATCTTCCGGCCACAGTCTTCGGCTTCCCGGCGACCGATCTGGTGGCGCGCGGCCTGTTTGAAGACATCCGCTATGGGGCAATCGACGCATCGAGCGCCCGGATCGTGCTGACGACAGCCAAACCCGCCCGCCTTGTCCTCAGCGACATTCAACCGGACGAGGGTGGCAAGGGATTTCGCCTGGTTCTGGATGCCGAGATGGCGACGGAAGCTGTCTTTGCCGAATTGGTCAAGGGGCAGGTATGGGAGCAGGCGGGGCCCGCGTCGGTGACACGGGGTGAGCGCGTCGCAGTGCCCGAAAACACCCGTTCCGGCGATTTCGTGGTCGCCATCGATGCCGGCCATGGCGGCATCGATGCGGGAGCGACGGGGGCAGCGTCCAAGACGGCGGAAAAGGACATCACCCTGGCCTTCGCCAAAATCCTGGCCGAACGGCTGAACAAGGAACCCGGCATCAAGGCCTTCCTGACCCGTGACAAGGATGATTTCCTGTCCCTGTCCGAACGGGTGACGATGGCCCGCCAGGGCGGCGCCAATCTGCTGGTTTCGCTGCATGCCGACACCCTGCGCCAGGCCAATATCCGCGGCGCCACCGTCTACACGATCTCCGATACCGCCTCCGACCACATGGCGGCAGCCTTGGCCGAGCGCGAGAACCTGTCCGACGAGGTTGGCGGCGTCGCCCGCACCGCCGAGCCGGCAGAGGTGACCGACATTCTCATCGACCTCACCCGGCGCGAGACCCAGGCCTTTTCGATCGCCATGGCGAAATCCGTCGTGTCGTCCTTCGACGGCCAGGTGGGACTGATCAACAATCCGCACCGCTATGCCGGTTTCCAGGTGCTGCAGGCCCATGACGTGCCCTCCGTACTGCTGGAACTGGGCTTTCTGTCCAACAAGGATGACGAGAAACTGCTGCTCGACGAGGCGTGGCGCGTAAAGGTCGCCGATCTCCTGGCGCAGGCCGTCAGGCGGTATCGGGCGCCGGTCGTCGCCAATGGCGGCTGAAACCTGCTGGTGACATTCTTTGTCCTTAGCCTCAAGAGTTGTGACTATGTGCCCGGCGGCCCTATTTTCCTCACATTCGGCACGTTACACAGGCACAACAGCGGCTTAGGCTGAAACCGTCAGGTTCGCCAAAGCCTCAGCGCCTTGCCTTCCCCGGCACTGTGTGCAAAACGCCAAGAGATGTGCGATGTTCTGGATCGCACGCCGACCTGAAAGCAATTGCCGGTAGCTGGACCATGATAAGATTAATTGGATATCTCTTCGGACTTGCCTCCGTTCTTGCCCTGTGCGTCGCTGTTGTTGCAGCGATCTACCTGGCCGGCGTGACGAAGGACCTGCCGGACTATGAAGTGCTGAGCAGCTACGCGCCGCCGGTCACGACCCGTATCCATGCCGGCAACGGCGCGCTGATGGCCGAATATGCCCGTGAGCGGCGACTGTTCCTGCCGATCCAGGCTATTCCCGATAGGGTCAAGGCGGCCTTCCTGTCGGCCGAAGACAAGAATTTCTACAATCATCCCGGCGTCGATATCTACGGCCTCGGCCGGGCCATCCTGGTCAACCTGCAGAATTTCGGCTCGGGCCGGCGCCCGGTCGGTGCCTCGACCATCACCCAGCAGGTGGCGAAGAACTTCCTGTTGAGTGCCGACCAAACCATGGACCGCAAGATCAAGGAAGCCATCCTGTCCTTCCGCATCGAGCAGACCTATTCGAAAGACAAGATCCTCGAACTGTATCTGAACGAAATCTTCTTCGGCCTGAACTCCTACGGCATCGCCGGCGCGGCACTCACCTATTTCGACAAGTCGGTCACCGAACTGACCATTGCCGAGACCGCCTACCTGGCCGCCCTGCCGAAAGGCCCGTCCAACTATCATCCTTTCCGCCATCCCGAGGCTGCCACCGAGCGCCGCAACTGGGTTGTCGATCGCATGGTCGAGAACGGTTTCGTCAGCAAGGCCGAAGGCGATGAAGCCAAGAAGCAGCCGCTCGGCATTACGCTGCGGCGCAGCGGCTCCTCGCTGTTTGCCTCCGATTATTTTGCCGAGGAAGTGCGTCGGCAGATTATCGAGAAATACGGCGACAAGGCCCTTTACGAAGGTGGCCTATCGGTCCGCACATCGCTGGATCCGCAGATGCAGATCGAGGCCCGCAAGGCGCTTCAGCATGGCCTGGTCTCCTATGACGAGAAGCGCGGCTATCGCGGCCCCGTCAAGCAGATCCCGGTCGCGTCCGACTGGGGAACGCCGCTCGCCGAACTGGCGTCGCTGGCCGACGTTCCGGAATGGAAGCTGGCCGTGGTGCTCGCCGTGTCCAAGACGGCGGTCAATATTGGCCTGCAGCCCGCCAAGGAGGCCGGCGGCAAGGTGGCCGCCGAGCGCTTGACCGGCACGATTGCCGCCGACGACATGGAATGGGCTTATCGCTCGGGCCGGGGCGACCGCAAGACGGCAAAATCGCCGGACGGTGTACTGGCCCCCGGCGATGTCGTCTATGTCGAGCCGGTGGGTGGCGAGACATCCGGCCGCTACCGCCTGCGCCAGCCGCCGAAGGTCCAGGGCGGTCTTGTCGCCATGGATCCCCATACCGGCCGTGTCCTGGCGCTGGTCGGCGGCTTCTCCTATTCGCAGTCGGAATTCAACCGCGCCACCCAGGCGATGCGCCAGCCCGGCTCGTCCTTCAAGCCCTTCGTCTATGCGGCAGCCCTCGACAATGGTTATACCCCGGCCTCGGTCATTCTCGATGCGCCGGTCGAGTTCGTCTCGGGCGGTCAGGTGTGGCGGCCGCAGAACTACGGCGGCGGCTCGGCCGGCCCCTCGACGCTGCGCCTCGGCATCGAGAAGTCGCGAAACCTGATGACGGTGCGCCTGGCCAACGACATGGGCATGAACCTGGTCGCCGAATATGCCGAACGCTTCGGCATCTACGACAAGATGAATCCGGTTCTCGCCATGTCGCTCGGCTCAGGCGAAACCACCGTCATGCGCATGGTCTCGGCCTATGCGGTGCTCGCCAATGGCGGCAAGCAGATCAAGCCGACTCTCATCGACCGGATTCAGGATCGTTACGGCAAGACCATCTTCCGTCATGAGGAACGGGTCTGCGAGGGCTGCAATGCCAATGGCTGGGAAGGCCAGGACGAGCCCAACATCGTCGACAATCGCGAGCAGGTGCTCGATCCGATGACCTCCTACCAGATCACCTCGATGATGGAGGGTGTCATCCAGCGCGGTACGGCAGCCGGCAAGATCCAGCTCGATCGCCCGGTGGCCGGCAAGACCGGCACGACCAATGACGAAAAGGATGCCTGGTTCGTTGGCTATACGCCGAACCTGGTGGCCGGTCTCTATATGGGCTTCGACACGCCGACGCCGCTCGGTCGCGGTTCGACCGGCGGCTCGCTGCCGGCGCCCGTCTTCAACGAATTCATGCAGGCCGCCATCGCCGGCACGCCGGCCACCAAGTTCCGCGTGCCGGACGGCATGCAGCTGATCCCGGTCAACCGCAAGACGGGGATGCTGGCCATGGAGGGCGAGCCGGATACCATCATCGAGGCCTTCAAGCCCGGCACCGGCCCGGCCGACACCTTCTCGGTCATCGGCATGGAAGGCTACATGGCGCCCGAGGAAATCCTGCGCACCTCGCCGCAGGCCAATCAGGCGGTGCAATCGGGCACTCCGGGCCTCTTCTGACACCAGGCCTGAGCGTCACGCCGCGGCTCTTTACATCCGCGGCGCGCGCCACTATTCACGGGGCCACGTGAAGTTCCAAACTTGAGAAACAGGATACAATGCGGACCGAGATCGAGAATATTGTCGACGACATCAAGCAGGCCGTAAGCCTGCTGAGGAGGCATCTTTGACTGGGATCAGGCGATAAGACGACTGGACTGGTTGAACAACAAGGCTGAAGATCCCAATCTCTGGAACGATGCCACTGAGGCTCAGAAGCTGATGCGCGAGCGCCAGCAGCTGGAAGACGGCATCAATGGCGTCAAGATGCTGGAACGCCAGCTGAACGACAATATCGAGCTCATCGAGATGGGCGAGGAAGAGGGCGATGCCGGCGTCATCAAGGAGGCCGAGGATGCGCTGAAGGCGCTGAAGTCGGAATCCGGACGCCTGCAGGTCGAAGCCATGCTGTCGGGCGAAGCCGATGGCAACGACTGCTATTTCGAAGTCCATTCCGGCGCCGGCGGCACAGAGAGCCAGGACTGGGCCAACATGCTCTTGCGCATGTATATGCGCTGGGCCGAAAAGCGCGGCTTCAAGGTCGAGATCATGGAACTGCATGACGGCGAAGAAGCCGGCATCAAGTCGGCAACCGTGCAGGTCAAGGGCCACAATGCCTATGGCTGGATGAAGACCGAATCGGGCGTGCATCGCCTGGTGCGCATCTCGCCCTATGACAGCAACGCCCGTCGCCACACGTCCTTCTCCTCCGTCTGGGTCTATCCCGTGGTCGACGATTCGATCCAGATCGACATCAACGAGAGCGATTGCCGGATCGACACCTATCGCTCGTCCGGCGCCGGCGGCCAGCACGTCAACACCACCGACTCCGCGGTGCGCATCACGCACATTCCGTCGGGTATCGTGGTGCAGTGCCAGCAGGAACGCTCGCAGCACAAGAACAAGGCCAAGGCCTGGGATATGTTGCGCGCCCGCATGTACGAGGCCGAACTGATGAAGCGGGAAGCGGCAGCCAATGCCGAAGCCGCATCCAAGACCGATATCGGCTGGGGACACCAGATCCGTTCCTACGTGCTGCAGCCCTACCAGATGGTCAAGGACCTGCGCACCGGCGTCGAAAGCTCGGCACCCGACGACGTGCTGAACGGCGACCTCAACGAGTTCATGGAAGCAGCTCTCGCACACCGCATCAGCGGCGGCGCGGATGCCGCAGTCGACGACATCGCCTGATCGGCCATCGATCGGAAACAAAAAAAACGGCGGGGCAGGGCTCCGCCGTTTTTCTTTTGGGGGCCAGCTTGTTATGCCGGCCGTCTATTCCACGGTCACGGCTTTGCGGGCCGAAGGCCGCAATGTCAGGACGCCGAGCACGCACACCATCAGGCTGCAGAGGGCGATGGTGGCGATCATCGGCAGGGATGTGCCATCGAAGTAGAGGCCCGAAAGCCCCATGACCGCAGCGGCGGTGATGAATTGCAGCGTGCCCATCATGGCCGAGGCGCTTCCGGCGATCCGTCCATGGCTCTCCAGGGCAAGGACGGCAGCCGTCGGGATGATCGATCCGAGAAAGCCGTAGCCAATGAACAGAAAAGCCACCATGACCGCCAGGCGGTCGATGCCAAGCGCCGTGACGGCGAAAAGCGCCACCATGGTGGTGACAAAGCCGAGGATGGCAAAGCCGATGACGCGTTTCAGGCCGAACCGCCGGGCAAACCTGCCGTTCAGCTGCGACATGCCGATAAAGGAGACCGCGTTGAGGGAAAACATGACGCTGTAGAGCGATGGCGAGAGCCCGTAATGCTCGATCAGCACGAAGGACGAATTGGCCAGATAGGTCATGTAGCTGGCCATGCCGAACGAGGCGATCAACACGAGGCCGAGATAGTGCGGATCGCGCAGCAGGATTTTGTAACCGCTGATCGTGCTGGCCAATCCGGTGGCCGTGCGCTGTTCGGGCGGACGGGTTTCCGGCAGCCGCAGGGCGACCAGAACCAGGCCGAGCAGGCAGGCGCCGCCCATCACCCAGAAATTGGCTTGCCAGCCGCCGGCCGCTGCGACAAAGCTGCCGGCGAGCGGTGCCAGCAGGGGAGACACGCTGAAGACCAGCATCAGCCGCGCCATCATATGCGCTGCGGCCACGCCGGTATGCAGGTCGCGGACGACGGCACGGGGAATGACCATGCCGGCGCAGGCGCCCATGCCCTGCAGGAAGCGAAAGGCGATCAGCCATTCGATGGTCGGCGCCAGTGCGCAGCCGACGGAGCCGAGAGCAAACAGCCCAAGGCCGACATAAAGAGGCGGCTTGCGGCCGAACATGTCGGACAGCGGGCCATAGACCACCTGACAGAGGGCGATGGCGATGAAGAAGGCAATCAGGCTTGCCTGGACCTGTCCGCTATCGGCGCCAAGATCGGAGCCGATGGCCGGAAGCGAGGGCAGGTACATGTCGGTGGCAAACAGGCCGACGGCGGTCAGCAGACCGAGGACGACGGAAATGGGAATGGGTCTGGTCAGCATGAACAACCTATTTTAAGGAGGCCGGCCGGGAGAAAAGGCCGGGACGCCACGATCGCGACGAGGGAGGGATGGCCGCAGACGCGGGCATCGGGCAGGAGAATGGAATGTCATTAAGTCAACTATGTAAAATATATTGGACACAATTGTCCAATTCGTCAAGGGCAGTTAGGGTGAGGTCATGAAAACCGTCGCACCGTCCCCTGATTCTCCAAAGGCTTTGCCCGAACTGCCGCAGACCAAGCGAAGGGCGATCCTTGATGCGGCGGCGGCGGTCTTTTCGGAAGAGGGCTTTGCCGGCGCCAGCATCGACCAGATCGCCTCGCGGGCCAAGGTATCGCGGCAGACCGTCTACAATCAGATCGGCGACAAGGAAAAGCTGTTCCATGCCGTGGTTGCGGAAATCACCGAGAAATCGAGCGCCCGGCTGTTCGAGGTCATGGAACAGTTCCCGGTGGCGCCTGTCGATCTGGAAGCGGAGCTGACGGCGTTTTCCGCCTTTTTCCTGCGCCGCGCCCTGTGCGACCCGAACGGTCGGCGGCTGCGCAAGCTTCTGGAGGCGGAGGCCGTGCGCTATCCGCAACTGTTCTCGACCTGGAATGAATATGGTCCGGGCAAGAAATATCCGGCGATCGCAGCGCGGCTGGCGCAACTGGCCCATGCCGGCTATCTCGACCTGGACGATCCGAATATAGCTGCGCGCCAGTTCGTCGCCCTGCTCGGCATGGATATCAAGACCGATATCCAGTTTGGCCGCCAGCCCAGCGACGAGGAACTCGACGATATGGCAAAGACCGCCATGCGGACCTTTGTCAAGGCCTATGCCAAGCGCTGATCCAGGGTCTTAACGGGCATCCCACGTCAGTTGGTCGCCTTTTCGACGCGGATCTCGCCGAATTCGTCGATCAGCACCGTATAGCTTTCCGGCTCCGCGCTGGTCGGATCGGTTTTCAGGTAAACGGTGGCAAACAGGCCGGGCAACCGGCTGACGCCGGACGAATCCTCGGGCCTGACATCGGTCACGTAAGGCTTGATCGCGGTGAACTCTTCCAGTTCCACATTGGTGACCAGCGCCGGGCCGTCGTCGCCGGCGGCCATCTGCTGCAGAAAGACCTTGGCCGTGCGATCCGGCTGGCGCACCGAGATCAGCCGGTAATAGCCGCGCCGCATCGCCGGCTGCTCCGCCGACGGGGCGGGCGTCGCGGGCGCGGTCGCCTCTGTCTGGCCCTCGACCACCGCGTCTCCGTCGTCCTCCCAGTATCCGCCGCTGATCACGAAGGTCACGGTGGCCGGCACGGTTCCGGCATCCTGCGCGACGGCGCTGAACGACTGGACCAGCAGGGCTGCCGCAATCGGGAACAGCAAACGAGAAAAGCGTGCCATGGTATCCTCGCTCAATTGGAAAACTGTTCGGTCAGGATGCGGTCCGACCAGGACCGGTCGGGATCGGACAGGATGCGCGCCGTGGTGTCTTCGGACTGGGCGACGCGCACATGCAGCACCGACTTGACCTCGGTGTGATCGGCCACCGCATTGACCGGCCGCTTTTCCGGCTCCAGCACCTCGATATCGACGCAGACGCGGTTGGGCAGCAGCGCGCCGCGCCAGCGGCGCGGCCGAAAGGCGCTGACCGGCGTCAGGGCCAGCAGGGGCGATTCCAGCGGCAGGATCGGGCCGTGTGCCGACAGATTATAGGCCGTCGATCCGACGGGGGTTGCCACCATCAGCCCGTCGCAGATCAATTCCTCAAGCCGCACCTGTCCATCGATCAGCACGCGCAGCTTGGCGGCCTGATAGGACTGGCGAAACAGCGAGACCTCGTTGATAGCAAGCGCGATCGATGAGGAGCCATCGGCATTGGTGGTGGTCATACGCAGCGGATGGAAATCGTTTTCGACGGCCACAGCGATTCGCTCGCGCAGATTGTCAATATTATACTCGTTCATCAGGAAACCGACCGAGCCGCGATTCATCCCATAGATCAGCTTACCGGAATTCATCGTCTCATGCAGCGTCTGCAGCATGAAACCGTCGCCGCCCAGCGCCACGATGACATCGGCGTCTGCGGGCTCGGCATGGCCATAGAGACGAATCAGCGCATCGCGCGACGCCATGGCCTCGACGGTGTTGGAGGCCTGAAAGGAAAGCGACTGGAACGAACGCGACATGAAACGGCCCTTTGCGGTTGGCCTCTTGGTACATGATAAACCGCTTGAGCGACAAGGTTATTTGCGCTGCAAAGCGACCGCCGCCAAGCCTCAGCCTGCGCCATTGCGGTTCGCGCATCGGCAATTTTTGCTTTACAGGCAGGCAAAATCTGCTAGGGACGGTGCCGATTGCCCTTGTAGCTCAGTTGGTAGAGCACCTGATTTGTAATCAGGGGGTCGCGGGTTCGAATCCTGCCGGGGGCACCAATTGCGTTTATATCTGCGAACCGCGTTTTCGCTGCCTAATCCGACATTGATATTGGCTTCGCGGGTGATCTCACCTTTCAGATCAGATAGCCTGCCAACGATGCTGATGTCGTCGCGGCCTACTTCTACGCGGGCAACTACTGCAGCAAGATAACTTTTCATGCTGGCTCGGTTCGATTTCCGCAGCCGCTTAATGATCAAATTCGAAAACCAGTTAATTTGCTGCTCGGTGATCGAGACATCGTTTCCCCTGACCTTGCCCCGCTGAACTAATCCATTTTGAAGTAAGCTCTGGCCTATTGAGAGGACCAGAGAATGAAGCGCAACCGTTTCACAGACGAACAGATTATCGGCATACTGAAGGAGCACGAGGCGGGC
>NZ_JABAEF010000053.1 GCF_023701945.1 Rhizobium sp. CG5 | reverse complement strand
CCCCTTGGCTTGAACCGAGGCAGAGCTTGGTCCGTCCGTCTTCACGTTTGTCCTGAACAGATGATGGGGAGCAAGTCCCGCATGCAAGGCAAGGTTTCGTTCGAACAAGACGCGACGTCCGCAGTTTATGTCGGTGTGGACGTCTGTAAAGAGTGGCTCGACATTCATGTCCTTCCGCAGGCGGAAAGCCGGCGGTTCGGCAACGACAAGGCCGGTATCCGCCAGTTCAAGCGGATGCTGACCAGACTGCGGCCTGATCGCATCGTCATGGAGGCGACCGGCAAGTTCCATCGCCCCGCCCACCGTTCGCTCAGTGCCGACGGATTTGCAGTGGCGATCGTCGATCCATGGCGCGCCCGGCAGTTTGCCGGCTGTAACGGCTATCTGGCCAAGACCGACCGGATCGATGCCCGCATGCTGGCCTTGCTTGCCGCCGTCCTCCGGCCGCAGCCGAGCGGGCCTCCAAGCCTCGACATCGAGGCTTTGCAGGAGTTGGTCAATGCAAGGGCTGGCGCCCAGGGCGAGCTCACGGCCGTGAAGAACCGTTGCAAGGTTGCCGACACCGCCTTTCTGCGGGTAGAGCTTCGCCGCGTCATGCGCGTGCTGGAGCAGCATGTCGAACGGCTGGATGGCGAAATCGAGCGCCGGATCATCGCCCAGCCGGATCTGTGCCGCAAGGCCGAGATTCTGACCTCCGTTCCCGGCATCGGCCGTATCACCGCCGCCGCCCTGATCGCCGGAATGGACGAACTCGGCACGTGCTCCGGCAAGCAGGCGGCCATGCTGGCAGGCCTTGCTCCAATCGCCGACGATAGCGGCGCAAGGCATGGTCGGCGCTCCATTCGTGCGGGAAGGCCGGCCCCGCGGCGCGCCCTCTACATGGCCGCCCTGTCGGCGCAGCGTTACAATCCGGCCCTTGCCGTGTTTGCCAAGACGCTCAAAGCTGCCGGCAAACCACCCAAGGTCATCCTCGTCGCCATCATGCGCAAGCTCATCGTCTTGGCCAATTGCCTGCTCGCCCAAAACCGCCTCTGGACACCAACTCCACCTTGACAGTAAACACAGATGCTCTGCCCTGCCGGGCATCTCCCCC
>NZ_JABAEF010000052.1 GCF_023701945.1 Rhizobium sp. CG5 | reverse complement strand
CATCCCTTCAAGACGGAAGTCACCGACGACCAGTTCCTCTTTCTCGGCCCGGCCGGCTCGCTGCGCCTGCCGAATGTCCTGATGCCGCCGCTGATGAGCAACCACGGCAATTACATCGTTTCGCTCGGCAATGTCTGTCGATGGCTGGCGACCCATGCCGAAGCGCTGGGCGTCGAGATCTATCCGGGCTTTGCCGCAACCGAACTGCTTTATAACGGCCAGGGCGCCGTGATCGGGGTGGCGACCGGCGACATGGGCATCGAGAAGAATGGCGAACCGGGCCCCGCCTATACCCGCGGCATGGAGCTGCTCGGCAAATATGTGCTGATCGGCGAGGGCGTGCGCGGCTCGCTGGCCAAGCAGTTGATCGCCAGGTTCGATCTCCAGAAGGACCGCGAACCCCAGAAATTCGGCATCGGCCTGAAGGAACTCTGGCAGGTCAAGCCCGAGCATCACAAACAGGGTCTCGTGCAGCATTCGTTCGGCTGGCCGCTCGGCATGAAGACCGGCGGCGGCTCCTTCCTCTATCACCTCGAAGACAATATGGTTGCGGTCGGCTTCGTCGTGCACCTGAATTACAAGAACCCCTATCTCTATCCCTTCGAGGAATTCCAGCGCTTCAAGACCCATCCGGCGATCCGCGACACGTTCGAAGGGGGCAAGCGCCTGTCCTACGGCGCCCGCGCCATCACCGAGGGCGGCTACCAGTCGGTTCCGAAACTGTCCTTTCCCGGTGGCGCGCTGATTGGCTGTTCCGCCGGCTTCGTCAACGTGCCGCGCATCAAGGGCAGCCACAATGCCGTGCTGTCGGGCATGCTGGCGGCCGACAAGATTGCCGAGGCGATCGCCCATGGCCGCGCCAATGACGAGCCGGTCGAGATCGAAAACACCTGGCGCGCGACCGAGATCGGCACGGACCTCAAGCGCGTGCGCAACGTCAAGCCGCTGTGGTCGAAGCTCGGCACGGCGCTCGGCGTCGCACTTGGCGGTCTCGACATGTGGACCAACCAGCTGTTCGGTCTCTCGGTCTTCGGCACGCTGAAACACGGCAAGACCGATGCGGCCTCGCTGGAGCCGGCCGCCAAACACAAGCCGATCGCCTATCCACGGCCGGATGGTGTGCTGACCTTCGACCGCCTGTC
>NZ_JABAEF010000051.1 GCF_023701945.1 Rhizobium sp. CG5 | reverse complement strand
ATGATTACGTTGGGCCGGACAACCCGGTCCGCTTCATCGAAGCCTTCGTTGATCAGTTGGACCTAGCGAAAGCTGGTTTCATCCGTGTGACGGCGAAGGAGACCGGCCGCCCGGGTTATGATCCGGCCGATCTTTTGAAGCTCTACGTGTACGGCTACATCAACCGGGTGCGATCCAGCCGGCGGCTGGAGGCAGAGGCCCATCGCAATATCGAGGTGATCTGGCTGTTCCGGCACCTGAAGCCCGACTTCCGCACCATTGCCGATTTCCGCCGGGTGAACCGGGCGGCATTCAAGCAGGTGTTCCGGGAGTTCGTCATTCTCTGCCGCCAGCTCGACCTGTTCGGACGCGAACTATTGGCGGTCGATGGCACACGTATCAAGGCGGAACAATAAGGATCGCAACTTCACACGGGGAGCGTTGACGAAGTTCATCAATGAAGCCGACGAGAAACTGGCCGATTACATGAAGCGGCTCGATGAGGGCGATGCGCAAGAGGAGAAAGCCGGTGGCAATGGCGGCGGTACCGGTCGCGGCGATGGTAAACTCGCGGAAAAGATCGCGGCAATCAAAGGCAAGCGGGATCGTCACAAGGCGCTCTTGGACGACTTGGACAAGACCGGCGAGGACCCGATCTCGCTGACCGATCCGGATGCCCGTGCCATGGCGCGCATGACGAAGGTCGGCGTCGGCTACAACATCCAGCTTGCCGTGGATGTGAAGCACAAGCTGATCGCCGAGGAGGAGGTCTGCAATCAGGTACTGGATATGGGGCTTCTGGCACCAACGGTCGAGGCGGTAATGGAAACGCTCGGCGTCGACAGGATCGAGGCGGTGGCGGACCGGGGCTACTTCAAGATCGAGGATATCGAAGCCTGTGAGAAGGCTGGGATCACTGCTTTTGTACCCAAGCCGATCCGCGGTCCCGCCGTGGTCGAGGGTTTCTTCTCCAAGGAGGAATTCCACTACGATCCGGACAAGGACATCTACCTTTGCCCCGCAGACCAGGTGCTCTCACCCCGTCACTTTGGCAAGTCACGCGACAATGTGAAGATCGACTACGTCAACCGTGACGCCTGCAAAGCGTGCCATCTGCGCGAACGCTGTACCAAGGCCTTCCGCCGCGTCTCGCGACTTGAGAACGAGGCGGTGCTCGACCGCATGGCG
>NZ_JABAEF010000050.1 GCF_023701945.1 Rhizobium sp. CG5 | reverse complement strand
CTTGAGATCCCATCAGGGGTGAGTAGCGGCCTGCACCGTGGCAGAGTGAGGTCGCTAGAAAACTCTCTGGAGGCCAATCATGCCGATAACAGCAGATCAAACTCAGGCGCAGACCACTACCCCCGTCGATCTTGGCGCAATTTTTGTGTCGTTGGAATTAAGCAAATCGACATGGCTCGTGACAGCTCTATCGCCGGGAAGTGAAAAGATGTCTCGCCATACCGTCACTGGAGGCGATATTGCCAGCTTGTTCTCGTGTTTTGACACCCTTCGCCAGAAGGCACAGCGGCGCAAAGAGAGACTTTACCCGATGGTGGTGATCCAGGAGGCCGGACTCGATGGCTTCTGGCTAGGACGAGTGCTCAGCAAGGAAGCCTGGATAGAGAGCCACATTGTAGAAGCCGCATCAATTGCCATGCCGCGCCGGCATCGCCGGGCGAAGACCGACCGCATCGACGGCGAAACGCTGATCCGCGCATTGATGGCATGGAAACGTGGCGAGCCTCGCGCGTGCTCAATGGTCAAACTTCTCTCACCCGAGGAAGACGACAATCGACGGATTGGACGGGAGCGAAAAACTCTGATTGCGGAACGTGTCTTCCACGTCAACCGCATAAAGGGGCTGCTCTTCACGCAAGGAATTCGGGATTACCAACCTGTCAATCGAGATCGCCGCCAACGTCTGGAAGAACTTCGGACTGGCGATGGTCGGCCACTCTCAAAGCATTTGAAAGGGGAAATCTGCAGAGAACTCGATCGCCTCGAATTGTTGCTCACACAAATCAAGGCTGTTGAAGCCGAGCGAGATGCCTTGATCGTTCAGGAGACGCCGGAAACGCCTAAAGAAGCGACCGCGCTTTTAGGCATCAAAGGAATAGGCCCAGAGTTCGCTACGATACTTTACACGGAAGGCTTGTTCCGACACTTCGACAATCGGCGACAAATCGCATCCTATGCGGGCCTTGCGCCCTCCCCTTGGCAAAGCGGCAACGTCAATCGCGAACAAGGGGTCTCGAAAGCGGGAAATCCGCGATTGCGGGCAACGATGGTAGAACTCGCCTGGCTATGGCTGCGCCACCAACCGAGATCGACTTTAACGCTATGGTTTAAGGAACGCATCGCGCGGAACGCCGGCCGCCTAAAAACGCCGATGATCGTTGCGCTTGCTCGGAAGTTGCTCGTGGCCCTCTGGAAGTATGTGAGCTCCGGCGTCGTCATCGAAGGGGCAATCATGAAAAACGCCTGAAACACAAACTGCTGCGAAACACAGTTTCTAATCCTCAGGACCTGATCAGTCCTGACGGATCCAGGTGAACGGACCGGGTATCCTTTTGGCTTTCAACGCCGACCTTGAGTTTGGTCCCGTTCTCCTGAGCCCGTGCCCATCGAAAGCGGGATAATGGTGCAGCCGCGTGAGAGCGGCGACCGGATGTGAGGTTGTATAGGCCCGAGAACCGGGCCGGTAATTGCTATGGGCTCAGACCGTGGATCCGCCGACGAAGGAGAAATTCGATGCCACGCGATTGAACAATTGACAAAAATCCTGATGTGA
>NZ_JABAEF010000004.1 GCF_023701945.1 Rhizobium sp. CG5 | reverse complement strand
TTCTCGACCATTGCGCCTCGCTCAACTCATACCGTTTCACCACCATGACAGCCCTCCGTGCTCAACACGGCGCTCTATGAATCAGCGATTAAGTGATTTGGGAATCCTGAATGTCGATCGGTCCTAGAGCGCTTGGAAAGGTCAGCAGGGAACCGACCGCCGGGTGACTGGCCCTCCAGGCCCGAATTCGTGAAGGCGACCACTGTGAGCTTGTTCGTGCGATCAACCGACCACGAATGACCGTAGGCTCCGCCAAGGCGCCATGTTCCGGGTTGTTCCGGAAAGCCCGCCGCTACGGGATCGCGCAAAATGCTGAAACCGAGACCAAATCCGCAGCCGGGCCAAGGCATCAGTTCCATGCCGGTAGCATGGTCCACAGCCATCTCGTCCACCAACGATGTCGGCAGCAGCGGGGGGTCGCCGGACGGAAAGGCGTTTGCCTCGAAGGCCCGAGCCGGCCAGAGACGTAAGCCTTCGGCCCCTTCCCACAGGGGAACGATCTCCAGATCGTCTGCGCAATACGGCCGCTAGGCCAGGGAAGCACAGACTATTTTCGTCAACGAGGAATATTGACTGAGACGATGGCCAAGAACTTGATGGGTCGGAAGTGGCGTTCCCTGTACCGCGCCATCGACGAGCATGGAAACCCGATCGAGGTGCTGCTCGCAGCAAAGCGTGAAGCTCTGCCCATTCACGGGTAAACTGCGATCCAAACCTGACTTAGCGACAAGCGCAAATGAGCGCATAAAACATGATTGCAATAGTCATGTTAACGGAATAATCATCGCGCAACCAACATCAATGGAGCGTTGCGCATGCCTGGAATCTCAAGACTGGCCCTTGGCCTTACCGTTACCCTATGCCTTGCCGGCGCGGTCGCCGGCCATGCGGAAGACGCCAAGACCCGTACCTTCATCGATGAGCGCGGCGTCGCGGTTCAGGTTCCGGCGCAGCCGAAACGTGTGGCATCGGTCTCCTTCTTCGCGACCGATGTGGCGCTGGCGCTTGGGCTGAAGCCGGTGGCCACGACCTACATGGTCGCCGATCGCCATCCGGATTACCTGCTGGGGCTGACCAAAGACATCCAGCAGATCGGTCAGCGCGCCAAGCCCAATCTCGAGCTTCTGTCGGAAGCCAAGCCCGATCTGATCGTCGCCATGAAGCGCTACACGGTCGGCAATGCCGATGCGCTGCAGAAGATCGCGCCTTATATGACTTACAACATGGAGCTTCTGAGCGAGAGCTACACCGAGGTCGCGCAACTTGCCGACGTGCTGGGCAAGCCTGAGCGCGGTGCCGCCCTGAACGCAGACTTCAAGAAGCACCTCGACGAATTCGCCGCGAAGGCGCCGAAGGACCAGCATCCCCGCTTCCAGATCATGTGGGGCGGCGATACGCCGTTCTCCTTTCACACGGAAAACACCGCCGCCTCCATAGTGGCCGCACTCGGCGGCGACAATATCGCCGGGCCGATGACGCCCGGCGGTAAGTTCGGCCTGGAAATCAGCCTAGAGACCATGCTGGAAAAAGATCCGGAAGTGATCTTCGTTATGGATAGCGGTCCCAATCGCCCCCATGAAAACAACCCGATCTGGAGCCAGCTGTCGGCGGTGAAGAACGGGCGCGTCATCTATGTCGGCGACGAATGGGTGGAAACCAACGGCCCGATCGCCCGGGAACTCGTGCTGCGCGAGGCCGCCCATTACCTCTACCCGCAGACCTTCCCGGCCGTCGACATCAGGGCCGAGGCGAGCAAGCTCATTCCCGCCAGCCTGCAGCAATGACAGCCATGTCCGGCGTCGGCCCCTTGAGGGCCGACAGCGCGCGCGCGGTGGTGCTGATATCGGCCCTCCTGGCCGTCTCCGCCGCCGTCATCGCCGCCGGCCTGACCTTCGGCACAAAGCCGCTTTCGACCGAGGCAGCGCTTGCTGCGCTGCTTCGGCCTGATGGCAAGCTCGACTCCATCCTGGTCTGGACGCTGCGGCTGCCGCGCAGCCTTGCAGCCTTCACCGGCGGCGCCGGCCTGGCTGTCTCGGGCTATCTGCTGCAAACCCTGACGCGCAACCCGTTGGCCGGCCCCGGCCTGACCGGCGTCAGTGCCGGCGCGGTCGCGCCCATCGTGGCCTGTTTCGTCTTCCTGCCGGCGCTCTCCTCCGTCTTCTATCCGCTGATCGGGCTTGCCGGCGGTCTGTCTGCCGCCGCCGTCACGTTCTGGATCGCCCGTGGCGGCACTGTCCGGCTCTTGCATCTGGCGCTGGCCGGCATCAGCGTGTCGTTGTTTCTCGGCGCGATCACCACCTACATCCTTCTCTTAAGCGGGCCGCAGGTGCCCTCCCTGCTGTTCTGGCTTTCGGGCGGCTTCCAGGGCCGAAGCTGGCCACAGCTCCTGCAGATGTTGCCCTGGGTTCTGGGCGGAACGGTCCTGGCGCTCTGCTGTCATCGCGTGCTGCAGATCATGGCGCTCAGCGATCAGGCCGCCAGCGGCATGGGCCTCAATCTGGCGCTGTGGAAACCGCTGCTGCTCATCATCGCCGCCCTGCCCGTGGCCGGGGTCGCGCCCGTTGCGGGCCCGGTCGCTTTTGTCGGACTGGCAACCCCGCATATCGTGCGCCTCATGCGGCCCGTTGGGCCGGCATGGTCGATCGCGCTCAACCTCGCCATGGGCGGGTTGATCACCGTCACGGCCGATCTTGTGGCCCGCAGCATCGCGCTGCCCAAGGAAATTCCGGTGGGCATTGTCACCGCGCTGATCGGCGGACCGATCTTCATCTATCTCGTCCAGCGGCGCACATCGGCCTTTGCGGGGGAAGCATGAGCACGGTTCCAAGCAGGCCCGGCACGGCGCGGCAGGCCTATCTGCTGCCGCTTCTCGCAGCGCTCGTCCTCCTCTCGCTGGCGCTTGCCATTTTCCTCGGCGTGGTCGATCTCGACCCGTCAGACACGCTATCTGCGCTTCTGGGCCACGGTTCGCCGGAAGCGCGCGCCATCATCCTCGATATCCGCCTGCCGCGCATCCTGACCGGCATGCTGGCGGGCATCCACTTCGCGCTGGCTGGCCTGCTCCTGCAGTCGATCACCCGCAATCCGCTGGCCGATCCCTCGCTGATGGGCGTGTCGCAGGGCGCGATGTTGGCCGTCAGCGCGTTCCTGGTATTCTCGGTCTATATCCATGACACCGGCTCCACAACCTTGCAGGAACTGCCTGTGCATTGGCTGCCTCTGGTCGGGACCGCAGGCGGCCTTGCGGCTGGCGGTTTCATCTATCTCATCGCCTTCCGCCGCGATCTCGGGCCGCTGCGGATCACGCTCTGCGGCATTGCTGTCGGTGCGGTCTTGCATGCCATCGGCATCGGCCTCATGGCCGGCTGGGGCTCCGGCCGCCTCGAAGTGCTGCTCGAATGGTTCGCCGGTAGCCTTTATGCCAGAGGCTGGCAGCATGCGCTGTTCCTGGCGCCCTTCACTGTGGCGGGGCTAGCCATCCTGCCGGTCATCCGCCGGCCGCTCGAACTGCTGCGCTTTGATGCGACCGTCGCCCGCTCCTTCGGACTTTCCTACCGGACGCAGTTTTCCGTCGTGCTGCTGATTGCCTGCGCGCTGGCCGCCAGTGCCGTGGGCGTTGTCGGGCCTGTCGTCTTCGTCGGCCTGATCGTGCCGCATATGGCGCGGTTTCTGGCCGGGCGGCATACCCCTCTCGTCCTGCCGCTGACCATCGCGCTCGGGGCAATCACCATGACGCTTGCCGATCTCGCTGGTCGTCTGGCGGGCGGAGCGGAAGAAATTCCGATCGGCGTCGTCACCGCGATCTGCGGCGTTCCCCTTCTCGTTGCGCTGTTGCGCAAAACGCCATGAGGCCCGCCATGCTTTCCTGTTCCAACCTGTCGATCGCCTATGGCTCGCGCAAGGCGCTCGATGGCTTCAATATTTCGCTTGCCCCCGGCGAGATCCGCGCCCTGATCGGCCCCAACGGTTCCGGCAAGAGCACGGCGCTGCAAGGCCTTTCCGGCCTCGTTAAGCCCATCGAAGGGACCGTGCTGATCGACGGGGCGCCGATCTCCGCCATGACGCGGCGCGAGATTGCCCATCGTCTATCCTTCCTGCCGCAGCAGCCCACGGCGCCGGACGAAATGACGGTGGAGCAACTGGTGCGGCAGGGCCGCTTTGCCCATGTCGGGCTGTTTCGCCGCTATGTCCGGCGCGACGAAGAGGCAATCGGCTGGGCGCTGGAAAGCACCGGCCTGGCGGGACTGGCCCAGCGCAGCCTCAGCGCGCTCTCAGGCGGCGAACGCCAGCGAGCCTGGATTTCGGCAGCGCTGGCGCAGGAAGCGAAGATCCTGCTGCTCGACGAGCCGACGACCTTTCTCGATATCGGCTACCAGATCGAGGTGCTCGATCTCGTCCACATCTTGAGCCGCGAACGCGGAGTCACCGTGATCATGGCGATCCACGACCTCAACCAGGCCATGTCGATTTGCGACCGCATCTCGCTGCTGGAAAAGGGCCGCGTGGTGTTCGACGGCGTCGCTGCCGATCTGGCCGCAAGCGGCCTGATCGAGCGGGTGTTCCGGGTGGAAGGACAGTTCGTGCAGATCTCTCCCGATGGCCCTCCGCATTTCGACGTGCACCTGCAGCGCCGTCAGGAGCGGCACACGTCCACCGCTACGGCCTGACCAGCCGGAAGACGATCTTCGTCTGCGTGTAATAGTCGAGCGCAGTGGCATAGTCAGGCGTCCAGCCGCCCGGCTGATAGGGAACGAAGCCGTCGAATTCGAGCTTGCGGGCGGAGACGGAGAAACCGGCCTGGGCAAAGACGCGGGCATAATCCGTCACCGAGCGGTCCTGAACCACGGTATTCGTGCGCTCGGCCACCAGCTTGCGCCAGGCCGGCCACAGCGGATTGTCGGTATGGCAACCCGTGACCGCATAATAGACGCCACCGGGCTTCAGCACCCGCATCATATCGGCGGCATGGCCGGCAATATCCTCGACGAGATAGACCACCTCATGGCTGAATGCGATGTCGAACTCGTCCGCCCAGCCGACAAGGGCCGTATCGGTCTGATACTGGATCGGCAGATTGCCCTTCAGCGCATTGGCCTTGTCGATCGATTGGCGCGCTATATCCACGCCCAGCGCCTTCCGGAATGGACGCAGCGCATGAAGATGGCGCAGGAAGCCGCCCTGGTTGCAGCCGAAATCGAGCACGGCCTGGCGGGAGAGATCGATCTCCGGGACGAGCCCGATCAGATGCCGCCAGATCGGGGCATGGCCATCGGCCATCGCATCCTCGGCATCCGGATCGATATACCAGGTGGAAATGGTGGCTGCCTGCTTCATTTCGGAAACACTCATCACGACGCCTTTTCATGAGTGGAAAATCAAGTTTGTAGGGTTTAGCCTGTCTTGCTGATGGTTTCCATCCCAAAGAGATATGCCGCAGCAATCCATTTGATCCTCCCTGTTGATTTTCCGTTGGCCTTCTCCGCAGACAGCGACATGAACTGATAGGGTGGAGGCGACCTCGCATCTTGACACGGCGAGCGAATCCCATGTGCGGGCGGCCTTCGACGAGCTTATCGTCGACCGCACCACTCTCATCATTGCTGACCGCCTCTCGACCATCCGGCCTGCAGACCAGATCCTCGTCATGCGGGATGGGCGGATCGTCGAACGGGAATACACCGTGATCCGATGAGCCTGGGCGGATTTTTCGCTGAGTTGATTGGTCATCAATCGGCAGGAGCGGCTCCGGCCGAACAAACTATGGTAGCGGGCCAATGACATCTTTGAGAGATCCTGCGCCCAGCTACGGGGGTAGTTCACACACAGCGGGAAACCAGCTTAAGATTTGATCTGGAGCGTTACTCCCTTGAGGAGCCAACCCCACGTCCGATCGAAATGTGCATCGACAGCCTCCCTCGTGTCGAAGTCGCCGCTACCCATCATTGCTGATGACGTCGGCAGCGCGACCAGACAGTGGATCAGATGGCTGGCGATTGCGTCAGCGTCACCATCGGCAATCATTCGCGCATCTTGTGCCTCACCTACTGCGTGGACCAATCGGGACATGATCGGATCCGGTTGGGGTGGGATTGGTGCATTCTTCTCGAACACTACAGCTTCGCTGAACGTGATGCGCTTCAAGGCGATCAGATCGGCCTCCATGTTGATGTGCAGGAGTTCCCGCAAGAGGGCCTGCAGGCGCTCTAGTGCATCTCCTTCCATGGGTGGCAAGTCCTCAAGCCGCGCCACCGCGCGCTTGTGTGCGTGTTCAACAACGGCCTCGAACAAAGCGACTTTTGAGGGAAAGCGCCTGTAGACCGTGTCCTTTCCTGCCCCGCATTGCGAAGCGACCTGCTCCATCGATGTGCCGGCAAACCCCCTGCTGGCAAAAAGCACCGTCGCTGTCTCTATGATCCGTTCAGCCGCCGCATTCTGCATTTCTTTGGGAGGGCGGCCTGATCTGGCGAGCGTCTCCGATTTCCGCAATGTCATTGTTTCTCCCTTACCGTTCTCCCGGCGACTCCTTTGGAGTTTGTCGCCGAAATTACCAATATAAAAGTCGAGAATCCTACTCATATTATCTAGACAGGACGGTCCCGTTTGATTTAATAGCCTACTAGATACTGCAAGCTTCGACCATGGGGGCGTTTCGTGAAGCACAGCATTTCTTTAAAACAGATACTGACAGCATCGACCTTTCTCCTCGTCGTCAACCAAGCCTGGGCTCAAGACCAGAGCACACAGTTGGCGCCTATTACAATCTACGGTGATCGAGCGGCCGACAACACGTCTGGTAGCATTGTCGTAAAGTCGGCCCGGTCCGCGACCAAGACCGTGACACCTGTCGCAGAGACACCGCAATCCATAACGACCATCACGCGCAAGCAGATCGACGACCAGAACCCTCAAACAGTCAGCGAGGCGCTGCGTTATACGGCCGGCGTCCTTTCCGATCGAGATACAGTTTCCCGCTATGATTCCGTGTTTCTTCGCGGTTTCGGCGGTTTTGGTACAGCTACCAACGCCGTCAACTACCTAGATGGCCTGAAATTGCCGCGCGGACAGGGTTTCGCTATACCGTCCATCGATCCGTTCTTTCTCGATCATATTGACGTGCTGAAGGGACCAGCGGCGCTTCTCTACGGTCAAATCAGCCCTGGAGGTCTCGTCAATCAGGTGAGCCGAGAACCATCAGACGTCCAATCAAACGAGGTGAGGCTTGAGGCTGGAACCCACGGGCGGCTTCAGAGCGGTATTTACTCGACCGGGCCGATTACAACCGATGGAACATGGCAATATGGCATCGGGGTCGTTGGCCGCTCCTCCGGCACGCGCTATGATGATGTCGATGAGAAACGTATCGGAATTGCACCCTCTTTGAAGTGGCAGCCGGATGCAGATACATCGCTCGTCATGTCCGGCTATTACCAGCGGGACCCGGATGGCGGCTATTTCAACTCTCTTTATCCGAAATTCCTGGCACCCGCAGGCTATGCAAGTTATTTGAGCCGTCATCTCAATGTCGGCGATCCGAATTACGACGCTTACGAGAGCATCCAATATGGCGTCGGTTATCGGTTCGAGCATAGGTTCGATGAACAGATAACGATTAGATCGAACTTCCGTTACTCCGGTATGGATCTCGACATGCAATCACTTCAAATGAACGGCGCGATGTCGAGCACCGGCATCATTCCCCGCTGGGCCGTTCATTCGATCGAAGACGTTTCAGGTTTTTCCTTCGACAACCAGGCCGAGTTCAAGTTCGAAACAGGTGCTGTCCAACATACACTCCTCACAGGCCTGGACATTCAGCATTCAGATAGCAGTTGGCAATATCTGATTGGTAGCGCTTCCTCTCTCGACGTCACGAACCCAGTTTATGATGGTGGGTCCGTGGGTTCATTCGTAACTTACTATAATAACGACCAATCCCTTCGCCAAACTGGCGTCTATGTGCAGGATCAGATCGAGTTCGGTGCTCTTCGAGGCGTTTTTGGGGTACGTCATGACTGGGCAGACCAGGACACCCACAGTTTCGTCTCCGGAACGTCGGCTGAACGGTCTGACAACGCAACGAGCTATCGCGCAGGGCTGCTATATCTGTTCGATAACGGTATCGCTCCCTACGCCAGTTACTCCACCTCGTTCGAGCCGTCCACCACCACGAGCGCGGATGGTAATCCGTTCAAGCCAACGGAAGCGCAGCAATATGAAATTGGCATCAAGTACCAGCCACCTGGGCTGGATGTACTCCTGACCCTCTCAGCCTTCGATATTCGCCAACAGAACGTGGTCTATTACGATTCCACGCTGGTCTCGTATACACAGCAGGGAGAAATTCATTCTCGTGGGATAGAATTCGAAGCGAGAGGAAATCTCACCAGCAATCTTGAACTTATTGGCGCAATCTCTCTGCTCGACACGGAAGTTTCTAAATCCAGCGATGCGTCGATCATTGGCAACCGTCCGCAGGCCGTCCCGCGCTACTACGGTTCGCTCTGGGCAAACTACACCATCGACACCGGCGCGCTGGATGGTTTGAGCATTGGCGGGGGGCTACGCTTCGTCGGATCCAGCTACAGCAATGACGCGAATACGGTGAAGGCGGATGGCTACACGCTGCTCGACGCAGCGCTCCGCTACGATTTTGGAGCGAGGAACCCAAGCCTGAAAGGGCTTCAGGCAACGCTCAACGTCACCAACCTGCTCGATAAGGAATATTATTCCTCCTGCAGTTCCGAATATTATTGCCAGTACGGGAACGGCAGGACGGTGCTGGCCGGCCTGAGATACAAGTGGTGAGGCGACAGTGACTTTAACAAGACGCCGTTTTTGTACCTCCATCGCGGCGGCCGGCATCCTTTCGGGGACCCGGCCGGCGGCAGCGGAGCAACCACTGACAGTGACGGATATGGCTGGGCGCGAAGTGCGCCTTCCGGCGTTGCCAAGACGGATCATCCTTCTTGAGGCACACGATCTCCTCACCATGTCCCTCCTGCATGCTGATCCCGCCTCGCTCGTCGTCGGCTGGGCGGCTGTCGATCGGATCGACAGCGAGCGGCTGCAAGAGCGCCTGCTGAACGGCCATCCGGTGAGCACCGTCGGCAAGCAGTCTCCCGATACCGTTTCACTTGAAGGGTTGATTGGCCTCGCGCCAGACCTCATTGTCACGACCGCCTTTATGACGCCGCAGGGTGGCGCCGACCCAATGGTAGAAAGGCTGAAGCAAGTCGGCATTCCCGTGGTCTTCAGTGATGCATCGAGCAATACCATTGCCGGCGCGCAGACCGCCGATCCTGCTTCCGAACTCAAGAACTCGATGAAAATGTGGAGCGTACTCCTCGGCGCATCGGCAAAGGCAGATGCGTTTGTCTCGTTCTTTGAACGAGAATTGGCAGGGATAACGGCACGCTTTGCAGGCACGACACCGGTCACGACCTATCTGGAGGTCCAGTCCACCCTTGACGATTGCTGCTGGGCGGCAGGGCGGAAGGTCTGGAGCGATCTTCTGGCACTTGCCGGCGGGCAACCCTTGCCAGGCGTGACCGCGCCCTGGTTCGAAAAGCTCTCGCTCGAATATCTGCTGTCCACGCCCCACGACGTCTACATCGCATCCGGCGGTGGATGGGCCTCGGGAAGCCGCCCCGCGATCGGGCCTGGTATCGACCCCGCCCTGGGCCGGCAAGGCTTACAGCGCCTGATCGACGGAAGGCCTGCGTTCGACCATTTGCCAAGCGTTCGCGCGAAGCGCGTTCATGGGATATGGACCGGGCTGATCACCAATCTTCCGCTCAACATCCTGTTCGTAGCCCAAACCGCAAAATGGCTGCACCCCGAGCAATGCGTCGATCTCGACCCTGCGGCCATCCTCGACCGCATAAACCGCGAATTCGCGGCATTCCCCATCGAGGGACCGTTATGGGCCTCGATCTGAGTTCAACGAGCAATCCGGATGTCACTGGTCATGAACACACGATATCGCGCAAGCGCAACGGTACAATTTGCGAACATCAGCAAATACGTGGAGCCGATCGTCGAATCGATCGCGACCCACGACATGACTGTTGAAGAAGCCGCTGGAGTTCATCATATCCGCTCACCGTTCGGCACTGCCACGTTCGAAGCGACCGGAAACGGCTTCAAACTGACGGCCGAAGCAACGGATCCAGGCGGTCTCAATCGGCTAAAGCATGCGCTCGTCGGGCCGATTGGCTTCATCGCCGCCCGTGAAAAGCTGGAAATTCAGTGGGAAGGGGATCATGCCGAACCGGCCCTACCCGCCGATCTGCGCATCCTGAATGTGAAATCCGTCGAAGACATTGCTCCCCGCTTCCGCCGCATCGTGTTCCGGGGGGAGAACCTCGAGCGGTACGATCGAAACGACCAGTTCCACTGTCGACTCATATTCCAGCCGCGTGGCACAGCCAAACCCCGATGGCCGATGCTCGATCATCGCGGCCATGTCATCTGGCCGGATGACAAAGCTGTTCCGACACGGGTCTACACGATCCGGCATATCGATGCAGCAGCCCAAGAAATCACAATCGACTTTGCCCTTCACGCCAACCCCGGCCCAGCAACCCGTTGGGCCATTAACGCGCGGCCGGGTGATCTTGCCGGCATCCTCGGTCCCGCCGCCAATGGTCCCAAACACGCAGAATTCTATGTTTTGGTCGGAGATGAAACCGCTTTGCCGGGTATCGCCAGGATCCTTCAAACCCTGCCCGCCACCGCGACCGGTCATGCGTTCATTGAGGTGGACACGAAAACAGACGAGTTACCACTTCACTGTCCGGCAGGCATGGCGGTCGTCTGGCTGCACCGCAACGGCGCTGACGCCGGCACGACGGCGTTGCTGGAGGATAGCATCCGCACGATAAAATGGCCCGAGGCGCTCGATACGGTCTTTGTCTGGGGCGGATGCGAGCACCGGGCGTTCAGCGCTATTCATCGGCACCTGAAGAAGGATATCGCGCTTTCCCGCGATCGCTTCGTGCTCTACTCGCACTGGCATAGGCACCTCAGCGAAGAAGAAATCATCGCCACGGGGGCGAACGCATATCTGCCGCAATGAAGATCATGCGGTGGCGCATCGGCCTGACAGCATGGGGATAGCGCGTATTTCGTTCTTACGATCCAGACGGACATGCAGTTGAGGTTGGAGACCCCGCAAAGTACAATGCTGATGAGCACGGCGCTGATGTTCTGATGCTTGTATTCGATCGAGCCGCGAGGCCGATCGATCACCGGCTGGAGGAGGCGGTTATGCTCAGACTTGCTGTAGGGTCGCCCGGCGATGTCGTCAGCGAGCATCGCGAAATAATCCGCCACGATCGCGTCGTTCTGCTCGTCGGACCAGTCACTGGCCATGGCGGCTCCCCAACGGACTGGCCAAGCTGGAGAAGGCCCGGATCATGCCCGCAACTGCGCGGGGACACCAAGCACTGGCCCGGCCTCAGCCAGCCGCTGGTCAAGCGTATACACTGTGGCGCCCTGCTCCGACGCGATGGCGAGATGCAGCGCGTCTCCCGCACGCAGCCCAAGAGCATGCTGATCAGCGAACCTCGCCGCCGCCCGGAACTGACCGCCCGTCACGGGCAGCATGGTGAAACTCTCGGCGACGAGCTTGTTGAACATGGCGAGCGCCGCGGCGCGCGGCTCGAGGGCGATCTGTCCGGTCCGCAGCTTGATTGCCAAAGCCGACGACATCTCGGTAAAGGTCCAGTCGCTGTTCAGGAGCCGCGCCGGGTCCTGTTCCGCCAGCCAGGCCTGAACGCGCGGCGTCATTGCTTCGTTGGAGAGCGCCGCAACGATCAGCGACGTATCGAGATAAAGCTTCAGTAGCGATCAACATCCCGCATCGAACGCACGAGATCGGCAGCACTCTGGGATTGGGGCGGCATCGCTGCCGTCAGCAACTGAAGCAGTGCCGCATCGATCGGCTTGCGGGGCCTTTCCACCGCAGTGAGCCGAGCGACTGGCTTACCGCGACGGGTGATGTCGATCGAATCGCCCGCTTCGACCAGTTCGACCAGTTCGACCAGTTCGCTCAGATGGGCTTTGGCATCCGCCAGATTGATCACATGCCTGTCACACTCCTGACCATGTAGATAGTCATGTAGCAGATCGAGCTTAAGAATTCCAGCAGGAGGTTTGCCGATGCGGCATATTGATTTCGTCGATTTTGACGGTACTTTATCAGGTGAAAAAAGATGCGAGGTTTGAGGTCTATGTCTCACCGCGAAGCGGTCGATAGATACCGATAGCTCACAGAATTTTTTCCACACTGAGCTTCCAAAAAAATCCAACAAAATCAACATGATATATTTGGACGACCCCGGTCACGGCGCTGCGGACCGAAACGGAATCTTTCCGCAGTAAAATCAATTCCTTACGACGGAAAAATATCCAATAACAACGGGGCTGTCCAAGGCAGCCTCATTGTCGCTTGACCTTCAGCTTTCCACAGGCTCGCCAGAATTCTTCGCCAGCCTGACCGCCAACAGTTCCGGCCCGAGCGCTTCCAACAGCGGCGAAGAGGCAAGGATACGGGCCCGTAGCGCTTCGCCCTCGGGATGATCGGCCAGGATGGCCGCGGCGGCTTCGTCCAGAACCAGGAGATCTGCGGAATAGACGACGGTCCGCTTGCGCGTGGCGATCGTCTCCACCTGCAGGCGGCTGGCCCAGCCGAAGGCATCACCGGGCGAGATATGGCGGAGCGGACGGTCGGGCGCGTTGGAGAGGAAGCGCTGCCGGTCGAGCGCATCGGGAATGCGCGAGGCGAGCGCGTGGTAGAGCAGGTAGGGATCCGTCGTCAGGCTGCCATAGTGATCAGCGAGCGTGAAGGCGACGGGGCCAAGGAACAGCGCAGCCTGCCGGGCGATGTGGCGGATCGCAGTGGGCGGAATGAGCGGTAGCCGGTTGGGTCCAAAAACCGCACCCAGGATTGGCGCCAGTTCCGCATCGAGATCGATCTCGTGGCTCAGCACCTCCTCATGGAGGCCCCCGTCGACGACGAAGCCAGCCAGTTGCGGCGGCACGGTTTCGCCGGGGCCGAAGCGCAGAAGCCGGCCAAGTCCGGCCAGGTTGCCAAGGAAGGCCGGCGACTGCGGCAGCGCGGGTGCGATCGCGTCACGGCTCTCGCCGGTCATCGGGATGTCCTGGCGGTCGAAGGCGTACCACAGCGCCGTCAGAACCCGGGAGGCAAGCGATGTCGTATCGATGGGCTTCGTCGTGTAGCACCGCAGTGCGTAACGCATCGTGCCGGTCTCCGGCTCCGGGCCGATCAAGACGACGGACGACAGCGGATCCTCGGCGACGCCGGGAACGCCGCGGTCGAGCACCTCCTCCGCCACCTTGAACACGCGCATCGGCGGGATCCGGTCCGGCACCAGGAAGGATACCGCCGTGCGCACCGACTGGCCGCGCCGGACCACCTCCACCGCATCCGTCGCCAAGGTGCTGTTGGGCAAGACAATGGAACTGCCATTGGGCGTGCGCAGGAAGATCGAGCGCCATTTGAGCGCCACCACCTCGCCCTCGACCGTGCCCTTACGGATGAAGTCTCCTACCCGGAGCGGCCGCTCCAGCTCCAGCGACAATCCGGAAAACAGGTTTCCGAGCGTGTTCTGCAGGGCAAAGCCGAGCACGAGGGAGACGATGGCCGATGTGGCCAGCAGGCTGGTGATGTCGAAGGCCATGCCGTAATGCAGCCAGACCAGCATGGCGGCAATGTAGATCACGATCGAACTCATGACCTTGACGAGATCCGTCGTACGGCTGTTGCCGTCGGAATCGTCGACCAGGGTGCTGACCAGCACTTCGACAAAGCGTGCGACGCTGAGCGCCGTTAGGAAAGAGGCGGCGTCGCGCAGCACCGGCGCCCAATCGGCGCTGTCGGGCGCCAGCGTGACGAAGAGCAGCCAGACCAGGGCGGTCGCGGCGACCAGCAGCGCCGAAAGGAGATAGCTCATGGCTCTTTCTTCCTGCCGCCGAGATCCGGGAAAAGCCGCAGGGCCTCGTTGAGGCTGATGCGCAGGCGCGAGATCGACTGCTCCAGATCATAGAACTGGCCGTTCATCCGAACGCGCGGTTCGGCACCTTGCCAATCGGCACCGAGGCTGGTCTCTATGGTCTGGCGGGTGATGGATTCAAGCGGATGGGTGACATAGCGCCGCAGAAGCAGGAGGAAGATCGCCAGCGACAGGGTAAAGACGCAGGTGAGCGCACCGATGGTGACCGCCAGGCTCTTGGCCGCCTGGCCGTTCGGTCCCGCCACCGGTACCTCGATCAGCTGCATGCCGATCACATCGCCCATCTTCCAGCCGAAACCGTTGTTGCCGTATTTGGCCACCATCGAGGCAGGAGCCACCTCCGGCGTGGAATGACATTGCAGGCAGGCTTCGTTCGGCATGCGCAGGGGCCTTGCGAGATAAAAGCGGCGTTCACCCGCCTGGCCCACTTCGCCGGACAGTTCCTTCAGCTCGGCATCGTCCTGGAAATTCTGCAGCAGTGTGACTTCCCAATCATTGGCCCGGTCATCGATATTGGTCGGGTTGAGCGAGGCCTCGCGGTAGCGATAATCGGGGAACCTCTCCCGCAGAATGCCAAGCGTGGTCTGAGCGCCGTAGGAAGGCACCATCTGCGGGTGGAACTCATCGTATCCCAGCGCCTTGACCAGCGGCGCCACCTGGCTGCTCGTGTAGTTGCGCATGGCGATGCCCATTTCCAAGAGGACACGGGATTTTTCGTTCACCTCGCTGCGCGCCTGGCGAAATTCCAGCGTGTAGGAGATATAGCCGGCAATCAGCAGGCCGAAAACGAAACAGACGGCCAGGATCAGGCCGAGACGAAATTCTATGCGCATTGTGCCTCCGGAAGCCGCGCGTGCGACTGGCATACCGACAAGACATGTCGTTGCGATGCAGCATAGCTGTTGACTGGCCCGTGGCAATCTGTGGCGCCGTCCAAATGTGGGCATTTTTAAAAGAGGCAGGCGGTCCGCAAACCAGGTTCAAGGAAACCCCACGTTCGATGCGCCAATCCTTCACTTTCGGACGCGGCGGACACCACCGTGACAGTGTGCCGCTTGCGAACATTCCGTGGTTTGATATTTCAGTCTCTGTGCGTCGGAGCTTCCCGCCGCGTTATCCGCCCCGTATCGACAAGGACCGATCCCATGGCCGCCATGATCTACGGCATTAAGAATTGCGACACGATGAAGAAGGCCTTGGCGTGGCTGAACGATCATGGGGTCGCCTACCGGTTTCATGACTACAAGGCGTCGGGCATCGACCGCGCGCATCTGGAAGCCTGGACCGCCAAGGCCGGCTGGGAAACGGTGCTGAACCGCGCCGGCACGACCTTCAAGAAACTGCCCGATGAGGCGAAGGTCGACCTCGACCAGGCCAAAGCGATCGAGCTGATGCTGGCCCAGCCGTCGATGATCAAGCGTCCGGTGCTCGAGGCAGACGGCACGCTGCTGATCGGCTTCAAGCCGGAGATCTATGCCGCCGAGTTCGGGGCGTAGCGATGTCGAAGACCACGCGCGCCACGCAAGCTCTCACCAAAGCCGGTATTGCCTTCACCGTCCATACCTATGACTACGATCCCCATGCCGAGCGGATCGGCATGCAGGCGGCGGAAGCGCTTGGCGAAGATCCGGCCCGGGTGCTGAAGACGCTGATGGCCGAACTGGACGGCAAGCCGGTCTGCGTCGTGCTGCCTTCGGACCAAGAGGTCAGCATGAAGAAGCTGGCGGCGGCGCTCGGCGGCAAATCGGCGGCGATGATGAAACCGGCGCTGGCCGAGAAGCTGACCGGCTTCGTGGTCGGCGGCATCAGCCCGTTCGGCCAGAAGAAACAGGTGCCCACAGTTATCGAGATCGCCGCGCTCAGCGAAGAGTATGTCTACATGAACGGCGGGCAGCGCGGCCTGCAGGTGCGGCTCGATCCCAAGGATGCATTGAAGGCACTAGGGGCTATTGCCACGGCAATCGTCGCCTGAACAGTTACGGCGGTGTTTTCCCGTCTTCAATCTTCATTTTCGCCGCAAAGCCCATTAAGTCTATGCGCACCATAACCAAGATAGTGGCAGATCCCCATGACAATTGCGCCCGATTTCTCCAAGATCGTCGATCCCGTCAAACTCGAAAAACTCGGTGAAGTGGCCGTGAAGGTCGGACTGCAATTGCAGAAGGGCCAGGATCTGGTGATCACCGCGCCGCTGGCCGCCTTGCCGCTGGTTCGTCACATCACCAAACATGCCTATATGGCCGGTGCCGGCATCGTCACCACCTTCTATTCCGACGAGGAAACAACGCTGTCGCGGTATGCCCATGCGCCGGACGAGAGTTTCGACAAGGCATCCGGCTGGCTCTACGAGGGCATGGCGAAGGCCTATGCCGGCGGGGCGGCGCGGCTGGCGATTGCCGGCGATAATCCGATGCTGCTGGCCGGCCAGGACGCAGCCAAGGTGGCGCGCGCCAACAAGGCCAACTCGATCGCCTACAAGCCGGCGCTCGAATATATCTCCAACTTCGACATCAACTGGAACATCTGCTCCTATCCCAATCCGTCCTGGGCAAAGCTGGTCTTCCCGGATGTGCCGGTGGAGATGGCTGTCGCCAAGCTCGCCGATGCGATCTTTGCGGCCTCGCGCGTCGACCGGGCCGATCCGATCGCTGCCTGGCAAGAGCACAATGCCAATCTGCGCAAACGCTCCAGCTGGTTGAATGGCGAGCGCTTCGAGGCCCTGCATTTCACCGGCCCCGGCACCGATCTGACGGTGGGGCTCGCCGACGGCCACGAATGGCATGGCGGCGCGTCGATGGCCAAGAACGGCGTGACCTGCAATCCGAATATCCCGACCGAAGAGGTTTTTACAACGCCGCATGCTCTGCGGGTCGAAGGCACGGTCTCCAGCACCAAGCCGCTGTCGCACCAGGGCACGCTGATCGACAATATCCAGGTGCGGTTCGAAGCCGGCCGGATCGTCCAGGCCAAGGCATCGCGCGGCGAGGAAGTGCTGCTGAAGGTTCTCGACACGGATGAGGGCGCACGGCGGCTCGGCGAAGTGGCGCTGGTGCCGCATTCCTCCCCGATCTCGGCGTCCGGCATCCTGTTCTACAACACGCTGTTTGACGAAAATGCCTCGTGCCACATCGCGCTCGGCCAGTGCTATTCGAAATGCTTCCTGGACGGGGCATCGCTCAGCCAGGAGCAGATTGCCGCGCAGGGCGGCAATTCCAGCCTGATCCATATCGACTGGATGATCGGCTCCGACAAGGTGGATATCGACGGCGTGCGGGCCGACGGGTCAAAGGTGCCGGTGATGCGCAAGGGTGAATGGGCCTGACTGCTGTCGAGGTGGCCGGCGGATATCCGCCGGCGTCGGAGCACGCTTCAAGGTCGGATCAACGATAGTAGACGACCTTGCCCCCGCTTGCGGCCGTCTGCACCCAGATGACATTGTGGATGGCGATCTTGCGCTGAGCAAGCGCTTCGCGCAGGGACGGATCCTGGCTTGCTTCGGCTTGAGCCTGCGTGATGCGGGCCGTCGACGGATAGAGAGCGGCCGACGGCAAGACACCGTCGTCATCATGGCGCGACATGCGGATCTGATGGGTCGTGACATTGTCGTTGTAGATCTTGCCGAACAGGATGGTCGACAGCTGCGACTGCTCGGCAAGGACAGGCGCAGCGGTAAACGTTGCCGTCAGAACGCCGGCCATCACCGCAATGGTGGTTCGTCTCATGATGAAATCTCCTTCATAGGGTGGGCAAGGCCCGCACGCCTTCACATGACATGGGAATTGGGTCCAAACTTTGAAAGGGCGGATCCTTCAACTGTCGATGATGAGAAATGCGCGCAAACAACCCGGCCAGATCATCAGTAGGCCGAGCGACCGGTTGCTGCCTACCTATTTTGCGCATTTCCAACAGGTCAGCGACAAGCCATTCCTCGTCACAAGGACGTGGCGCCCGCCCGTCAGAACAGGCTCCCCTGCCCGGCCGGCGGATCGGCTTTTTTCGGAGGTCTTGCGGCTGTGAAGGCCTTGGCAGCGCTGGGCATGCTGCCGGCAAGTTGAGCGCCATCGCCCGCCCCCGTTACGGCCGCGATGCGTCCGTCGGCGAATTCGATGGCGACGGCCGCGCCACTCTCCAAGGCGGCGGCGCGCGATACCGGACGATCCTCGGCATCGCGCACCACGGCATAGCCGCGCATCAGCACATTCTTGTAGGACAGCGACTGCAGCATGCGGTCATGGGCCGTCACCATCTGGCGGCGCTGGCGGGTTTCGCCGGCCATGGCGGCATCGGCGCGTTGCGCCAGGCTCGACAGCCGGTCGCGGGCCCGGCCAAGCTGCGAGGAAAGCCGCGACGGCAGGGCGCGAAGGGCTGCATCGGCGCCGTCGACGCGGGCGCGAAGCCGGCCGATCTGCCGTTCGATGATGCGCTCGGCCGTCGCCGCACGCTCGTTCAGCCTTTGGCGACGCTCGATGATACGTCTCGCCAGCATGTCGGGCGAGAGGCGCGCTGACGCCCGCTCGAAGCTGCGGCGCTTGTTCATGGTGTTGAGTTCGAGGCTGCGCCCGAGTCCGCCGGCCGCCTCATCGAAGCGACGGCGGGGCAAAGCCAGCAACTGGTCGAGCGACGGCAAGGCGCGGGCCAGCGCCCGCAGATTCTGGCGGCGCTGATCCATCTGCCGGTTTGAGGCACCCGACAGGCGGGCCGACAGATTGGCAATCTGCGCTTCGAGGTCGGCTTTGACCGGCACCGCCATTTCGGCTGCCCCCGTCGGCGTCGGAGCGCGCACATCGGCGGCGTAGTCGATCAGCGTCCAGTCGGTCTCGTGGCCGACGGCCGAGATCAGCGGAATGGCGCTGGCCGCTGCTGCCCTCACCACAGCTTCGTCGTTGAAGCTCCACAGGTCTTCGAGACTGCCGCCGCCGCGCGCCACGATCAGCACATCCGGACGGGCGATCGGACCGCCCGGCTGAAGCGCATTGAAGCCGTTGATGGCATTGGCCACCTCATCGCCCGAGCCCTCGCCCTGCACCTTGACCGGCCAGACCACGACATGCACGGGAAAACGATCGGCGATGCGGTGCAGGATGTCGCGGATGACGGCGCCGGTCGGCGAGGTTACGACGCCGATGACGCGGGGCATGAAAGGCAGCAATTGCTTGCGCGCCGGATCGAACAGGCCCTCGGCGGTGAAGCGGCGCTTGCGCTCCTCGATCAGCGCCATCAGCGCGCCGGCGCCGGCCGGCTCGATGGTGTCGATGACGATCTGGTATTTCGAAGATCCTGGGAAGGTGGTGATACGGCCTGTGGCGATCACCTCCATGCCCTCTTCCGGGCGATGCTTCAGCTTGGAGAAGCTGCCCTTCCAGATCACCGCGTCAATGCGCGACTTGTCGTCCTTCAGCGCAAAATAGGCATGGCCCGAGGAATGCGGACCGCGATAGCCGGAGATTTCGCCGCGCACCCGCACATGGTCGAACGCCGTCTCGATCGTCCGCTTGATGGAGCCGGACAGTTCCGAGACGGTGAATTCGGCGACATTGGTGGGCGAATCATCGCTGAAGAAATTAGCCATGGGAGTTTGTAGCCGATCCATCGCATTCGTGCAGCAGGGGGCTCGCCGTTCGGAAAATTTTCAACGGGGTTTTCCCCCTTGACTTGGGCTGCGCGATAATCGGCGGATGCAGACGTTCACCCCCAATGGAGTTGTCCATGACAGACCGATTTTCCAATGTTCAGCCATCGCTTGCCGGCCCGGCCTTTTCCGGCTTTCCGATCACGCCTGACGATGATCTCGACCTGGCGGAAACCACGCGCGCCATCTATGTCGGCCAGGGCGGTGACCTCGCCGTCACGATGGTGTCCGGCGCATCCCTGATTTTCAGCGATGTTCCGTCCGGCAGCCTGCTGCCGCTTCGGGTCAGCCGCGTGCTTTCGATCGGCACGACCGCCAGTTCTCTGGCAGGTCTGGTGTGAGCCTAAAGGCGTGTCATTGCGGGACAGTCGCGGGTCCGCCAGGCTGGCCGGACTGTCCCAAAGGCCCTCGCCGAATAAGCGATGCGTTAATAAAAGTGGCCTATTGTGCACGCTCAAGGTTACAGAGGAGCCGATCGAGTGGTTTTTGTTACGGCTATGACAATTGGAATTGCTGCGGCATCGATGCGCAGCGCTCTCGCCATTGCCCTCGTTGCGGTGCTGATCGGCGCGACCTTTGCGCTGGCGGCCTTCCTGTCGACCGGACCTATAAGCTTCTCGCCCCTGCTGATCGCCATTGCCGGCTATAATGTCGGATTGCTCGACCTCGTCGTGGCACTGTATTTCTTCGAGCGGCAGCGCATGGCCTGACAGGCCAGAACCACAGCCCAAACTCCCAAGACCGCTCCCGCCGCCCAGCCTATTGGCTTGCCGGCGGCTTGACCGTGAAGAGTGTCAGGCCGGAATCATCGACCGCCGGCAATGGCTGGAGATAGGCAGGCACCTCTCCCCGCTTCAAGGTCGCATAAAGCCCATCCGGCTTCAGATTGACGAGACGGCCGGTCTGCGGATCCGACGGGCAGAAGGCGATGATCGACACGCCACCGCCGCGGATGAAGGCCTCGGCCTCCGTAGGCGTGGCCAGGCCGATATGCAGTTCGGTCAGCATGCCGCCCTGGTTGCGGTGATATGGGGCAGACAGGACACGATGACCTGTAAAGCGCAGGATCGGTGAACCGCTGCCGGAGGGAGCCGCCACCGTTCCGGGCGGCAGGAGAGCCAGTTGCCGAAGCGCCTGCCCCGAGATGCAGTCGGCCTTGGTGGAACCGGAACCAAGAACCCGACTTTCGCGGGCCCGATTGGTAAGACCGGCCGTGCCTTCCGACAGGAAGACCCCACCCAGCGCCCAGACCGCGGGGACCGCCAGCAGCACGCTCATCACATAGGTAAACCCGGCGCTCAGATCGTCGGGATCCTCGGCCGCGCGTCCCCTGAGGTCGATGATCAGCAAGGACAGCGGCAGGACGGCCAGTAGATTGGCAAATACCGCGCCGCGGACCTGGACAAGGGCGATGATCCAGCACACCGAAATCAGCGCCAGCAGAATGGCATGCAGTTCGGCGCGATCCTTGCTAAGGGCGCGAAACAGGCAGATCGCCATGGCAAACAATCCGACCGCATAAAAGCCGCCGAGCGAACCGGGATCACGGTGGGCCTGACCGGCAATGTTCTGCGCTTCGGTGACACCGTTCAGCCACAGGGACACCAGCATCGGATCGAGATCGCTGAGCGGATTGCGCAGGCAATGCGGGGCAAGGACCAAAGCGGAAACGACGAGCACCGCGCCATCCGCCAGCAGAATGGCAAACCGCATGTTGCGCCCGAGGCGGCTGGCGAAGATCGACGAGAGAAACAGCAGCGAACCGCCGATCGCCGTCATGCCGTAATAGCCAAGAGAGAGGCTGTCGCAGGTGATGAAGGTGTAGAGCCGCGGCGGCACGGTTGAAAAGAAGATCAACGAGACGACCAGCGACACCGTCAGCGCAAAGGCGGCGGCGGCGGCGCGGAATGTCTCGCCATGCCAGGCCCATAACACGGCAACGACCAGGCAGACGGCTGCCACCAGCGGCGTCGTCTCCGCGCCGATGGCCAGCGCCAGGGCACAGGCCGCCCCGGCCAGCGCAAAACTGGCAACGCGATAGGCAGTGTCAACCAGCATGGCCGCGATGAAGGCGACCAGCACGAGCTGCACATTGTGATGATCGATGGCGCCCGGCAGAAAGCGATTGCTGGTGAGGATCAACAGCGCCGTCATGCCCAGCGAGACATGCATGACCTTGGGCCCGCCGATGCGAAACCCAGCCAGCGCCATGCTGGCCATGAGCGGCACGATGAGGAACAATGGCCAGACCAGCAGCGCCGCCGCTTCGGCGCGCTCGGGCGGCAGGACAAGGCCGAAGCCTGTAATCAAGCCGGCAATCGGCAGGTCGATCAGCCGCGACCAGTGCATCAGCACGCCGCCGTCGAGGCCAAGCCGATACTGGGTCATATCGAACCAGTTCTGGCCGGCCAGGAAGTCGCGCACCTCCACCAGCCGCATCGCATCGTCGTTGTCGGCTCCGACATAGTCGGTTGCAAAGGGCAGGTTGAAGAGCGCAATCGCCAGGATGACGGCAAGGCAATAGAGCGGCACGGCCAGTTGCGGGCGCGACCACAGGGGCTTGCTGCGCATCGGATGCGCCAGTTGTTCCACCATAGACCCAGCTCCCGAACGTCACGCGGATAGTGCCGAAACATCCCGTGGCGATATTTTTTCCAATCCGGTCGGCCCCCGAAACCTAGCCTTAACCTTATCAAGAAATAGTAAAGCCTCTCCGGCTTACGTGATGGGTCGGCCTGTCACCATTGTTTCGAGTAAAGATCATGAGCGCAGCTGACTATCCTGATGTGGCCGTACTTCTGCCGTGCTTCAACGAAGCTTCGACGGTCGGTGCGGTGGTGCGCAGCTTTCGTGAAACGCTGCCGAATGCGCGGGTCTATGTCTATGACAACAACTCCACGGACGGAACGGCGCTGCAGGCCATGCTGGCTGGCGCAACGGTGGTGCGCGAACGCCGCCAGGGCAAGGGTCATGTGGTGCGTCGGATGTTTGCCGATATCGAGGCCGACATCTACCTGATGGCCGATGGCGACGGCACCTATGCGCCGGAGGACGCCGAAGACCTGATCCGCACATTGCTGACCGAGCGGGCCGACATGGTGGTGGGCACGCGGCGCGGCGTGCGCGACGATGCCGGACGCAACGGCCACGCCTTTGGAAACCGGCTGTTCAATCGACTCTATCGCTTTCTGTTCGGTGCCGATTTCACCGATATCCTGTCCGGCTACCGCGCCTTTTCCCGTCGCTTCGTGAAGAGCTTTCCGGCCGTGTCCGGCGGTTTCGAGATCGAGACGGAAATGTCGGTGCATGCCTCGCGCCTCAAGCTTCCGGTCTGCGAGCTGGAACTCGATTACGGACGGCGGCCGGAAGGCTCCCATTCCAAGCTTTCGACCTTCAAGGATGGCGCAAAGATCTTGTGGATGTTCGCCATGCTGATGAAGGAAACACGGCCTTTCGCATTTTTTGGCGTGTTCGCAGCCGGCCTTCTTGCCGCCAGCCTGGTCTTCATGGCGCCGGTGCTGTTTGAATATTTCACCACGGGCCTCGTCAGCCGCATGCCGACATGGGTGTTCTCGATGGCGCTGATGATGATGTCGTTCCTGTTCTTCACGGCGGGAACGATTCTTGATTCGGTGGCGCGCTCGCGGGCCGAGCAGCTTCGCATTCACTATATGGCCCAGGCGCCGGCCAAAAAGCCCGTCGCGGCCAGAACTGCCGTCAGCAAATCGCCAAAGCGCCCCAAGGCTGACGCCGCCTGAGAGCATTTCCGATGCTGCGGTTCGCACTCTTTCTGTGCTTCGGCTTTGCCCTTGATGCAGGGCTGCTCCGCGGCCTGCTGTCGCTGAAACCTTTCGGGCCGATCACCGCCTGCCTTTTGTCGATGGCGGCCACGGTCGGCCTTTGCTGGCTGTTCTTTGGCCTGCTGCGCGCCGGACAGGTCGCCGCCATCAGGGGGCAGGGCTTTCGCTACGCATCGGCGGGGTCGATCTCGGCGATCGTCAGCGTGCTGCTGTCGGTCGCACTGCTGACATCGCTGCCGACGATAAACCCGCTGACGGCCCAGGCCCTGTCGGGCCTGGCGGCGATTGCGTTCGGCCTGTTTGCCTATTCGCGCTTTCTGCGCAACCGCTGAAAGCGCACGATCTCAGACCGGCTCCCAGCCGTCCTTGTCGCTCGCCCTGTAGATGGCGTCGATGAAAGCCTGGTTGGCCTTGGAGTTTTCCAGCGTGACGATCTCCTGCACTTCCCCCTGCGCCGCGCGCGCAAAGGCCTCGGCCTCGCGCTTGTACTGGCGGCTGTCCTGGAAGCGGAAAATCTGCGATTCCGTATGGGAGCGGTTGGACAGTTCCAGCTCTTCCGCACCCCAGCGGTCGGCATTGAAGGGCGAGCGCACCTCAATGAAACCTTCGGTGCCGTGGAACACCATGGACTGGCGGTTGGCCATCTGGGTGGAGATGTAGAAGCTCATTTCGAAATCGCCGAAATCCGCCTTGACGCTCGAATAGATGTCCGTGCCGAATTCCGGATCGCGCTCGGTGACGGCCTGAACCCGCAGCGGCTCCTGGCCGGTGGCAAAACGCGTTGTGATGGCCGGGTAGACGCCGATATCCGGCAGTCCGCCGCCGCCCAGTTCCGGCACATTGCGCATATTGCCGGGATCGCGGTTGAAATAGGTAAAGACGCCCTGCACATGGCGCAAACGGCCAACGGCACCGGCCTGCAGCAATTCCCGCACCTTGTGCCAGACGGGGGTGTAGGTGACCATAAAGGCCTCCGAGACCAGCACCTTGTTGCGGTCGCGTGCCGCGATCACCTGGTCGATATCGGAAGCCTTGAGCGCAATCGGCTTTTCGCAGAGCACATGCTTGCCGGCATCGGCGGCCTTGATCGACCACTCGATATGCTGCGAGGTCGGCAGCGGGATATAGACAGCGTCGATCAGATCGGACGCCAGCATGTCCTCGTAGGAGCCGAAGGCATGCGGCACGCCGAAGCGGTCGGCCATGGCGCGGGCCTTGGCGATGTCGCGGCTGGCCACGGCGGTGACGACGCAGTTCTCCGCATCCTGAATGGCCGGAACGACGAGTTCACGACCGATCTTGGCGGTCGACAGAATTCCAAAACGCAGCATTGGCTTCCTCCTACAGATTTTGGCCGGACATTAGGCGAAGGAATTGAGGCGTGCAATGCGCCGCCGTTCCGGCACTTTACGAATGCTGCCTCGTGTTTGGCCTAAAATGTCCTCTCTTCGTCCGAAGACCTGCTTTTGCGCTTTGAATGAAGGGATACATTGCGATATCGTTCCAACCCAACGGAGAGCTCAAAATGTCCGCAGACAAATCCGCACTGATCGTCATCGACGTGCAGGAATCCTTTCGCCAATGCCCGTTCTGGACCAATGACGACCTTTCAGGCTTCGTCGAGAAACAGCAGGCGCTGATCGACGGGGCACGGGCCGCCGGCATCCCGGTCGTGCAGGTCTTCCATGTCGACAGTGACGGTCCCTTCACGCTGGAAAGTGGTTTCGTGCGCACCCTGGCTGAACTTTCGGTGCCGGCGGATGTCACCTTCCAGAAGAACGTGCACTCGGCCCTGATCGGCACCGGCCTTGAGGACTGGCTGCGCGAAAGAGGTATCGGCCACCTGATCATCTCCGGGATCCGCACCGAACAATGCTGCGAGACAACCACCCGCAATGCGGCGGATATCGGCTTTAGCGTGGATTTCGTCAGCGAGGCCATGCTGACCTTCCCGATGACCCACGCGTCGGGCGTGACATTTTCGCCGAGCGACATCCGCACCCGGACAGAGCTGGTGCTGGAGGGCCGCTTTGCCCGCATCGCCACCGTCGAGGAGGCACTGGCCGCCGGAAAGCTGGCCGCTTGACGAAACCGGATGACCCCATGCCGGAGGTCATTCCGGTCTATACCCTCCTACCTCCGCAGACCCTGCTGATCGACGTGGCGGGGCCGATGGAAGTGTTGCGCTATGCCAATGCCGAGCAGCAGGCGATCCGGTTCGAGTGCCGCTACATTTCCGCGCAACCCCGCCAGACAACCTCGATCGGGCTGATGCTGGACGGTCTGGAGCCGCTGCCGGATACCCTGCCGCACGGCGCCATGCTGGTGATATCCGGCAGCCTGTCGGTGGGAGAAAAGGAACTCGGCACCGATCCGGAATTGCGCGGCCTCACCGCCTGGCTGTCGCGAGCGGTGACGGCGGACATGCGGCTGGTGACGATCTGCTCGGGCGCGCTGCTGGCGGGTGCGGCCGGTCTGCTGGAGGGGCATGCCTGCACCACCCATGCCGAATGCATCGACGAGTTGAAGGCGCTCGCCCCGACCGCGCAGGTTCTGGAAAACCGGCTCTATGTCGAGGACGGCAATCGGCTGTCCAGCGCCGGCATCTCTACCGGCATCGACCTGATGCTGCACATCGTCGCGCGGCTGACCAGCGCCCAAGTGGCGCTGGCGATCGCCCGCAAGATGGTCATCTATCTGAGGCGCAGCGGTTCCGATCCGCAACTGTCGCCCTGGCTGTCGGGCCGCAACCATATCCATCCGGCCATCCACCGGGTGCAGGATGCCGTGATGGGCGATCCGGCGCGCGACTGGAGCCTTGGCGAACTGTCGCGCATCGCTGCACTCAGCGAGCGGCACATGACGCGGCTGTTCCGCGAGCATAGCGGCTTTGCGGTGACGGCCTATATCAACACGATCCGGATTGCGCTTGCCCGCGATCTGTTGTCGCAGAGCCGTTTTGACATGGAGAGTGTGGCCGAGCGCGCAGGCTTTTCGTCAACCCGGCATTTGCGACGCGTGTGGTCCGAGCATCATGCGGCACCGCCGAGCCAGTACCGGCGCGACCATCGCCATGAGGCCTGAACCTATTCAAGGATTTGAATGGTCTATCACGAAACGGATTGCTAGGGTCGGCCATCAATCGTCCCGTGACAGGCATTGCAAAAAGGAAACAATCCCATGCAGATGCGCGCCCTTGGCCGGACCGGCCTTTCCATTTCGCCTGTCGTGTTCGGCGGCAATGTGTTCGGCTGGACCGCCGACGAGAAGACCTCGTTTGCGTTGCTCGACGCGTTTTTCGATGCCGGCTACAACGCCATCGATACGGCAGACGTCTATTCGGCCTGGGTCGACGGCCATGAAGGCGGCGAAAGCGAAACGATCATCGGCAAATGGCTGAAGCAGGGTTCGGTGGCGCGCGACAAGGCGGTGATCGTCACCAAGGTCGGCTTCGACAACAGAGGCAAGGTGACCGGGCTTGGCAAGGACTGGGTCGCCACGGCGGTCGAAGCGTCGCTGCGCCGCCTGCAGACCGACTATATCGACCTTTACCTGGCTCACAAGCCCGACCCGAATACGCCGCATGAGGACACGCTGGCCGCCTTTGCCAAGCTCAAAGAACAGGGCAAGGTGCGCGCCGTCGGCTGCTCCAACTACGGGGCCGACCTTTTAGCCGACAGTTTGACCGCCGCCGCCCATGCCGGCCTGCCGCGCTACGATGTCATTCAGCCGGAATACAATCTTTACACCCGCGGCACATTCGAAGGCCCGCTGCGCGACCTGTGCATAAAGGAAGAGATCGGCGTGATCAGCTATTACGCCCTGGCGGCCGGCTTCCTGACCGGCAAATACCGCGAGATTGGCGATGCCGAGGGCAAGGCGCGCGGTTACCGGGTCGGCGACTACCTGAACGACAAGGGCCGCCGCATCCTCGCCGCCCTCGATCTGATTGCCGCCGAGACCGGCACGACGCCTGCCGCCGTTGCCATCGCCTGGGTGGCCGCCCGCCCCGGCATCACCGCACCGATTGCCAGCGCCACCAGCCTTGGCCAACTCGACGCGATGATCAAGGCGGGAACGCTGGAACTGTCGCCGCAGGCCATGACGCTTCTCAATGAAGCCGGAGCGTGAGGATAGCATGACCCTGGACATTCGCGACCCCCTGCCCGGCGACGAGGCCGACTGGCGTCACCTCTGGGCCGGTTATCTCGCCTTCTACAAGGTGGATCTGGCCGAGCATATTACCGCCCATACCTGGTCGCGCATTCTCGACCCGCAGTCGCGCGTCGCCATGCGGCTGGCCTTTGTCGATGGCGAGATGGCCGGCTTTGCCATCCACCACTGGCACGATTCCACCTGGGAGATCACGCCGGACTGCTATCTGGAAGACCTCTATCTCGACGCGCGCTTCCGCGGCCAGGGCGTCGGCCGGGCGTTGATCGACGACCTCATCGCGCTTGGCAAGGCAAAAGGCTGGACACGGCTCTACTGGCACACCAACCACGACAATGCCACCGCCCGCAAACTCTACGACCGCTACACGCCGGCTGACGGATATGTGCGCTATCGGGTGGCACTCGCCTGACGGATCAGCCCCGATAACGGAAGAAATCCACAAAGGCCCGCAGTGCCGGGCGCATCTGGCGGCGTGACGGGTAGTAGATATGGAAGCCGTCGAAGGGTGCGCACCAGTCGTCTAGCACCCGAACCAGGCGTCCGGTCTCCAGCTCGTCTGCGATCCGCTGATCGAACAGATAGGCGAGGCCGGCGCCGTTCAGGGTGGCTGCCAGGATCAGCCGATCGTCGGACAGCACCAGCGGCCCGCCGACATCGACCACCAGCGCCTTGCCGTCCTTCTCGAATTCCCAGCGGTAGATCCGGCCGCTTGAAAAGCGCCGGCGAATGCAACGGTGACCGATCAGTTCGCGCGGATGGACGGGGCGCGGGCGTTGCTCGAAATAGCCGGGTGCGGCCACCACCGCGCCGCGCCAGGGACCGCTCGCCTTGACCGCAATCATGTCGGCCTCCAGGTGCTCGCCCAGCCGCAGACCGGCATCGAAGCCCTGCGCGACGATATCGTCGAAGCTGTCGTTGGCGACCAATTCCAGCTCGATGTCCGGATAGAGAGTGAGAAAATCGCCGAGCCTTGGTGCGATCAGATGCTCGACGGCGAGCCTTGGCAGAGTAATCCGCAAGGCGCCGGCCGGATGATCCCGGCTTTCGGCAAGGGCTGCCAGTGCATCGTCGATATCGGCGAGCGCCGGCGACAGGGCATCGAGCAGGCGCCGGCCTTCCTCGGTCGGCGCGACGCTGCGCGTGGTGCGGGCCAGCAGCCGCACGCCGAGGCTGGTCTCCAGCGAGGTCACGGCATGGCTGACGGCGGACGGGGCTATGCCCAGTTCCTCGGCGGCCTTGCGAAAGCTGCGGCCCTCGGCAACGGCGGCCAGAACGGCGAGCTGCGAAAGTTGAATCCGGTTCATTGTTCTATCTGATAGAACAAGCCAAGACCGGTTGCACCTATTATCGACGAACTCCTGCCGCGCTATCTTGCCCTCATCGCCGCGGCCTATCAATAGTGGCAAGTGGCGATCGATAATGAGAGGTATGATTTCATGAAGACACGCAAACTCGGTTCAGAACTCACCGTTTCCGCCCTTGGCCTTGGCTGCATGGGCATGAGCCACGGCTATACGCCGACCGGTGACGAGGCCAGCTCACTGGCGACGCTCGCCCGTGCCGTCGAGCTTGGCGTTACCCTGTTCGACACCGCCGAAATCTACGGACCCTTCACCAACGAGATCCTGGTCGGCAAGGGTTTGAAGGCCTATCGCGACAAGGTGCAGATCGCCACCAAGTTCGGCTTCCGAATCAATGCGGCCAACCCGAATGATGCCAGCGGCGCCGGCACGGATTCACGCCCCGAACATGTGCTAGAAGTGGCAGAGGCTTCGCTGAAGCGGCTTGGCATCGAGGTTATCGATCTGTTCTACCAGCACCGCGTCGATCCCGCCGTGCCGATCGAGGACACGGTCGGTGCCATGGCCGATCTGGTGCGCCAGGGCAAGGTGCGGGCGATCGGCCTTTCGGAGGCCAGTGCCGCAACGCTTCGGCGCGCCCATGCAGTGCATCCGATTGCCGCCATCCAGAGCGAATATTCGCTGTGGACCCGCGATCCGGAAGAAAACGGCGTGCTTGCGACCTGCCGCGAACTCGGCATCGGCTTCGTGCCCTTTTCGCCGCTTGGCCGCGGCGTGCTGACCGGCGCCCTGAAGACGCTCGACGGCATGGCCGACAACGACTTCCGCCGCTCGCTGCCGCGTTTTCAGGCCGAGAATTTCGACGCTAACCTGGCGCTGATCACCGCTCTGGAACAGATGGCAGCCGACAAGGGCGTCACGCCGGGTCAACTGGCGCTGGCCTGGGTGCTGGCCCAGGGCGACTTCATCGTGCCGATCCCCGGCACCACCAAAATCGCCAATCTGGAAAAGAACGTCGCCGCCGCCGATATCGTGCTGTCGGCGGAGGAAGTCCAGGCGCTCGGCGATCTGTTGTCGCCGGCCAAGGTGGCGGGGGCGCGCTATCCGGAACGCATGGCGAAAATGGCGGAGCGCTGATACCAGGCTGATCCGACCTCAGCCTTTGGCGCGCCGTGCCTCCAGGGCAATGTGTTTGCTGGCATAATGCGAGCGCTTGTTTTCGTACATCAGGTCGTCGGCGCGCTTCATTAAAGCTTCCATGCTCTCGCCCGGCTCGCTTGTGGCCATACCGATCGAGACGCTGAGAAGGGCATCGGAATAGAACTGGTTGTTGATCTTCAGGATCTCGTTGATGGTATCAACCATGCCTTGCGCGGCCTGCCGGTCCGCGCCGGGCATCAGAACCGCGAACTCGTCGCCACCGATGCGCGTCGCATGGTGGGGCGCCTTGACGACGCTGTTGAGCACTTCGCCGAAGCGCCGAAGAAGCGCATCGCCGGCATCGTGGCCGCGCTGGTCGTTGGCCTCTTTCAGACCATTCAAGTCGATGACGATGGCCGAAACCGGTCGCAGCGACTTGCGCTCCAGCCGGTTGAGCTCATCGGTAAAGAAGGCGCGGTTGTGGAGCTTGGTCAGGATATCGTGCTTGCCGAGATATTCGAGATAGGCCTCGGCCTTCTTGCGGGCGGTGATATCAGTCAGCGACACCTGGACCCGTGACCAATCGTGTTCGTGGCCGGGGAAGACCGCGAAGTTGAGCAGGATATGCCGCACGCTGCCGTCGAGCGCGTAATTCACCACCTCGCGGCTGTGATAGAGGCGGTTTTCCCAGAGGTCGTTCAACTGCTCGCGGAACGGCTTTTCCATCTCGTCGCGGAAGACCTCGCCCTGGCGGAGCAGCAGCGTCTGGCGATCGGGTGCGCAAAACAGGTCGAGCGTCGCCTGGTTGACATCGAGCACCCTGATTTCCGACATGCACTGCCGGACAAATTCGGGATGCACGTCGGTGAACACGCGGAAGTCGACGATGCCGCGCGAGCGGACATCATCGAGAAGCGCGTGAATTCCGCTGAAATCCTCAATCCACAGCGAGATCGGCGAATGCATGAAAACGCCTTCTGCGTAGCGCCGGTTTTCCAGCTCGGCGCGCCTGGCATCTTCCCGGGCCGTAACGTCCTCGGTGGTGATCAGCAATTGTGCCAATGTCTGTTCATAACCGGGCAGGACGGAGCCGCGCAGCTGGATGTCGAGCCTGCGACCCGACAGGGTATAATTCACGGCCGTACCGGCAAATTCCGTCTTGCCGTCCCACAGCGCCGCCAACTCGTTGATGTGGGTTTCCAGCATGTCATCGCGGAAAATCCGGCCCAGGTTGCCGGTCAGGTGATCGAGATCGGACGCCTCGAACAGGTCCAGCGTCCGCCGATTGACCTGGAGAATGCGGATTTTCGAGGAGCACTGGGCGACGCGGGTCAAATCCTGCTTCAGGAAGGTGCGGATATCGATCACACCGTCGGCACGCCAGGCCTCGAACTGGGCTTTGACGCCGCTGAAGTCCTCGATCCACATCGCAATTGGTGCGAGTTCGAAAATGTTCGCGTCCACAGAACCGATCATGAAAATATCGCCCGCCTGAGAAAAATCGAGTTGAAAAGCTTTTGGCCATCGGGATGTCGGCGCAGCCTATTCACTATTGATTAAATCTCTGTTGACCGGCGATCGTCGCAATTTGGGCCAAACGAGAGCGGCGCTTGTGCCGCTCTCGTCGTGTTTTCTCCGGTCAGGCGCGCAGACTGCCGCCCGTGGACTTTTCGACATTGCCGACGATCTTCTTGGTCAGAATGTCGAAATCCTCGTCGGTCAGCGTCTTGTCGGCGGGCTGGATCAGCACCTCGATCGCCACCGATTTCTTGCCTTCGCCGACGGAGGGGCCTTCGAAAATGTCGAAGACGTTGACGCCGGTCACCAGCTTGCGGTCGGCGGTGGTGGCCGCCTTGATGAGGCTGCCTGCCTCGACCGTCTTGTCGACGACGAAGGCGAAATCGCGCTTGACCATCTGGAACGGCGAAAGCTCCAGCGCCGGCTTGGTGCGGGTTGCCTTCTTCTTCGGCTCCTGCATCGCATCGAGATAGATCTCGAAGCCGCACAGCACACCGCTCACATCCAGCGTTTCGAGGGTTTTCGGATGGAATTCACCGAACGTGCCAAGCACGACCTTCGGACCCATCTTGATCGTGCCGGAGCGGCCGGGGTGATACCAGGCAGGCCCGCCCTGTTCGACCTGCACATTGGCCATCGGCAGTCCGCAGGCTTCGAGAACGGCCAGCGCATCGGCCTTGGCGTCATAGACATCGACCGGCTTGCCGCCGCCCTTGGTGGCATTGGACCACAGGCGGCCGGCACCGTTGATCGAGGCCGTGCCACGGCGGATGCCGCCGGCAACGCGACGCTGGCCTTCCGGCCTGTCGCTCTCATAGGTGCCGGACACTTCGAAGATCGCCACATCGCCAAAGCCGCGGTCGGCATTGCGCTGGGCGGCCGTCAGCAGGCCGGGCAGCAGCGACGGACGCATGTCGGACATATCGGCGGCAATCGGATTGGCGAGCTTCAGCTCGGGCTTGCCGCCGCCGAACAGTTTTGCATGCGGCTCAGAAATAAAGGACCAGGTGACAGCTTCCAGCATGCCGCGGCTGGCGAGCGCTCGCTTGGCGCTGCGCGTGCGGATCTGCAGCGTCGTCAGGATCTTGCCATTGACCGTGCCCATGGCGGCCAGCGGTTCCGGCTTGATATGGTCAACGCCGTGAATGCGCATGACCTCTTCCACCAGGTCGGCCTTGCCGTCCACATCCGGGCGCCAGGACGGCACCGAGACCGAGACGCGTTCCCCGTCGCCGCTGACACCGAAGCCGAGGCCGGTCAGGATCTGACGGCTCTCCTCGTTGGAAACGGTCAGGCCGGTCAGGCGCTTGACTTCTGAAAAGGGGAAGTCGACGACCTTCGGCTCATAGCCTTCGTAGCCGACGACTTTCGCTTCCGCCGCCGTGCCGCCGCACATCTCCAGCACCAGCTCGGTGGTGCGCTCCAGGCCCGGCATCATATATTCCGGATCGACACCGCGCTCGAAGCGATAGCGCGCATCGGTGATAATGCCGTGGCTGCGGCCCGTCTTGGCGATGTTGATCGGATCCCAGAGTGCGGATTCGATCAGCACGTCGGTGGTGGTCTCGTCACAGCCGGAATGCTCGCCGCCCATGATGCCGCCGATCGATTCCACGCCGTTATCGTCGGCAATGACGACATTGGCCGGGTTCAGCGTGTAGGTGCGGCTGTCGAGCGCCAGAATGGTCTCGCCGTCCTGCGCGCGCCGCACCACCAGATCGCCCTTGACCTTGTTGGCGTCGAAGACATGCATCGGCCGGCCCTGGTCGAAGGTCATGTAATTGGTGACGTCGACCAGCGCCGAAATCGGCCGAAGGCCGATGGCGAGCAGCCGAGCCTGCATCCATTTCGGGCTCGGACCGTTCTTGACGCCGCGCACCAGGCGATAGGCAAAGCCCGGGCAGAGCTTTTCGTCGTCCAGCACGATCTTGACCGTGACCGACGTATCGCCTTCGACCTTGAAGGACGGCGCCTTCGCGACTTTCAACCGGCCTAGGCCGGAGGCGGCCAGATCGCGGGCGATGCCGTAGATCGAGGTGCAGTCCGGGCGATTGGGCGTCAGGTTGATCTCGATGACGGGATCGTCAAGGCCGGCATAGGACGCGAAGCTCGTGCCGACCGGCGCATCGGCGGGCAGGTCGATGATGCCGTCGTGATTGTCCGACATGTCGAGCTCTTTTTCCGAGCACATCATGCCATGGCTTTCGACACCGCGGATCTTGCCGACCGCGAGCGTCACGTCGATGCCCGGCACATAGGTGCCCGGACGGGCAAGCGCCCCGACCAGACCGGCACGGGCATTGGGCGCGCCGCAGACGATCTGCACCGGCTTGCCGTCACCGGCATCGACCATCAGAACCTTGAGGCGATCCGCCTCCGGATGCTTTTCGGCGGAGAGCACCTTGGCGATCACGAAAGGCTTATAGGCCGCCTTGTCATCGACATGCTCGACCTCAAGGCCGATCGCGGTCAGCCGCATGCAGATCTCGTCGAGCGTGGCGTCGGTATCAAGGTGATCCTTGAGCCAGGAGAGTGTGAATTTCATTTTTTTACCCTTGTAAAATCAACTGGGTTTTCCGGCAGGCTCCGAGCAACCTCGAAGAGTTTTGCCAGAAGGAATGCATAGCCGCGCGCATCATCTATGGCCCGATGCGTGTGTGGTTGGTGACCAAGCCAATCCGCCGGCACATTAACACCGGCATCATGCGGACTTGTTCTACCGAAAACACCAGATGTGTAGGTGCCTATATCAAGCGGACTTGCATTGAAAATGCATCGTCCCCAGTAGCCGACATCCAGCACAAAACAGCCTGCAAAGGCGCGCAGGTAGGTATCGATCCAGACGCCATCGAACATAAGCGGCCGAGCGGCGAAAGCCCTAATGCCGGAATAGGCCTCAACCCAGTCCGCATATCGGCTCATCACGATTTCAGGTTCTTGCGGATTGGTAGTGGCGGCAGACCAGGCCTCTGGCTGACCAGACCACCATTTCATGGTCCGTTCATCTGCAACCCGATCAGGTCTCGGCTTCAGAACACCCTCAAACTCACCACAAAGAGCACCGTCGTCTCGCAGCACAACGGTTGCGAAACTCAGCATCGAATGCTGTGCCGGGTCGGGGCCATCTGTTTCAATGTCAGTGACGAAGTAAAAGGCTGGTGATGTCGTCATTGATTAAGCCGCCTTCTCCGGCGCCTGCGCACCCGGCATCTTCAACCCCAAGAACATGCTCTTGACCGAAATGCCCTCGTCAACCCGCGACCACCAGATGCCCTCATACATGAGGTCGATATCGTTGAGTGCGTCCTTGTCGAGACCGCGCAGAAACGGATACCACCAGAGCGGGGCGGAAATAGTGCGGCCGTCCGCAAGCATGACATGCACTTCGTCTTGCGTGCACCACGCCTTTACGGGCCGCATCTCTTCGGTTTCAAACTCCAAAGAAGTCATTCCACGCCTCAATCCATTCGTTTCGGTGTTCCGCAATCACCGCCAGCAAGCGCTCGATCTCTCGATCATTGTATCCAACGTTCCTCGCAACAGCCACCGCCTGCAGCCAGACCTTCAGCGACTTGCCATCCTTCACCACGTGCACATGCGCTGGCTCGTCGCGATCGAGCGCATAGAACCTGAACTTGTAACCATGCCAGACAAGCAAGGTTGGCATCGCTACTCGATCCCACTCGCCTTCACATAGTCCGCCAGCACATCATTGATCCGGCTCTGCCAGCCGGGACCGGTCTTGCGAAAATGCTCGACCACTTCCTGGTTCAGCCTCAGCCCGACACGCTCCTTGACCGGCGCTTTCTGCGGGCCGCGCTGGCCTCTGGCTTTTTCCCAGGCCGCCAGCCCATCAGGCACGACGTCTCGCGTCGGACGAAAATGGCTGAAGTCTTCCTCAGTCATCTCGCGGACCTCGCCCTCCGCATCAGTCAGAGGCAGGAGGTGGTCCGAAGGATGCTGCAAACGCTTTTTGTTCTCGGTCATTTGCTTTCCTCAAAGAAATAATCCGCAGCCGATCGCCCCTTTGGGTCCAACATAGAACATGGAGCCGGCCATCCAATGGACCCAAGCTGATGAAGCGTCTTTCTCCGTAGTCGTTACGGTCATCGATGCGGGTGAACGAAGCGTCCATGTCAAACCGGACCGCATCGGCAAAATCCAGCCCGCGCTCCCGCAGGGTCCTCTGCCTTTTCTCCTCGTCCCATTCCAGATCCATCTCTACCACACATATTTAATTGTGGCCACAAATAAATCAGGCGCTCAGGCCTCCGAACAGTGTCGGCATGTCGAGCGGACGGAAACCGTAGTGGCTCATCCAGCGGACATCGGCGTTGAAGAAATCGCGCAAGTCCGGCATGCCGTATTTCAGCATGGCGATGCGGTCGAGGCCCATGCCCCAGGCAAAGCCCTGGTATTCGTCGGGGTCGAGGCCGCCGGCGCGCAACACGTTCGGGTGGACCATGCCGCAGCCGAGGATTTCCATCCAGTCGGTGCCTTCGCCGAACTTGACGATCGGGCCTGACGAGCGATCGCACTGGATGTCGACCTCGAAGCTCGGCTCGGTGAAGGGGAAGAAGGACGGGCGGAAGCGCATCACGACATTGTCGACCTCGAAGAAGGCCTTGCAGAACTCTTCCAGGATCCAGCGCAGATGGCCGACATTGGCCGTCTTGTCGATGACAAGGCCTTCGACCTGGTGGAACATCGGCGAATGGGTGGCGTCACTGTCCTGGCGATAGGTCTTGCCGGGAATGACGATGCGGATCGGCGGCTTCTGCGCTTCCATAGTGCGCACCTGCACCGGCGAGGTGTGGGTGCGCAGCACCTTGCGCTCGCCGTTTGCGTCGGGCGCGAGGAAGAACGTGTCGTGCATTTCGCGGGCGGGATGGCCCTCCGGGAAATTCAGCGCGGTGAAATTGTAGTAGTCGGTCTCGATGTCAGGACCTTCGGCGATCGAGAAGCCCATGTCGGCGAAGATGGCGGTGATCTCGTCGACGATCTGGCTGATCGGATGGATGCGGCCACGCTCGGCCGGCGAGGAGCGGACCGGCAGGCTGACATCCAGCGTCTCGGCCTTCAGGCGCGCGGTGATCGCGGCATCCTTGAGATCGGCCTTGCGCGCCGTAATCACCTCGGTGATCTCGGTCTTCAGGGCGTTGATGGCGGCACCGCGGGTCTGGCGCTCTTCGGCGCTCATCGAGCCGAGCGTCTTCAGGAGTTCGGAGACCGAACCCTTCTTGCCGAGGGCGGCGAGGCGGACCGCTTCGATGCCGGCTTCATCCGCGGCTGCCGTAATGTCGGCGAGGAGCGCCGTCTTCAATTGATCCAGATCGGACATGTTCGTCTTTCCTGCCCTTGTTCCGCAACCGGATCTAATGCCCGGCTCATGACGCTGCAATGAAAAAACCCGCGCCAGTTCTCCCAGCGCGGGTTTCCCAATACCAAATTCAGTTTGGGACGCGCTGATTACCTTACAGCGGTTTCAAACTCGTTGGCGGTGCCGGCATCCTTGAGATACACGAGAGCCTTCTTGGAGGCAGCCACCAGGGCGCCGAAAGCTTCCGGCTCATGGATGGCCATGTCGGACAGGACCTTGCGGTCAACTTCGATGCCGGACTTGTTCAGGCCGTCGATGAAGCGGCCATAGGTCAGGCCGTGCTCGCGGACAGCCGCGTTGATACGCTGGATCCACAGAGCGCGGAAGTTGCGCTTGTTGACCTTGCGGTCGCGGTAGGCGAATGCCTTCGAGCGATCCACGGCAGCCTTGGCGGCCCGGATGGTGTTCTTGCGGCGGCCGTAGAAGCCCTTGGCTGCCTTGAATACTTTGTTGTGCTTGGCGCGGGAAGTTACGCCACGTTTTACGCGTGCCATGTCATGATCTCCTTAATGATCCAAATGTGCCGAGTCTCAGAGACCGTTGGGCAGGTAGTTCTTGATGACCTTCTTGCCATCTGGTTCGGCGAGAACCATCGTGCCGCGAGCGTCACGAATGAACTTGTTGGACCGCTTGATCATGCCGTGGCGCTTGCCAGCGGCGGCTGCGAGGACTTTGCCGGTCGCGGTGATCTTGAACCGCTTCTTGGCAGCCGATTTCGTCTTCATCTTGGGCATTTTGCTACTCCATTTTTCTTGTATCGAAACAGGCAGACGAATGCCCATTTTCAAGCATAAAGAACGGCCACGGCATGCCCTGCCGGACCGTTCGGACGGGCGCTTATAACCGCAGCCGGTTAAAAGCGCAACGGGTATTGCGGGAATCTTGCCTCGAAAGGCAGGTGTTCCGGGTCAATGCCCCATCGCCGGCGACAGAAGTCGTCCTGCGAAGACCCGACTGGCGTCACTTGGGCGCCAGTACCATCATCATCTGGCGGCCTTCGAGCTTGGGCTCGGCTTCCACCTTGGCAATTTCTACCGTGTCTTCCTTGACCTGCAGCAGCAGTTTCATGCCGAGTTCCTGGTGCGCCATTTCGCGACCACGGAACTTCAACGTGACCTTGACCTTGTCGCCGTCTTCGAAGAAGCGGTTCATCGCCTTCATCTTCACCTCATAGTCATGGGTGTCGATATTGGGTCGCATCTTGATTTCTTTGACTTCGACGATCTTCTGCTTCTTGCGGGCTTCGGCAGCCTTTTTCTGGGTGGCGTATTTCAGCTTGCCCAGGTCCAGGATCTTGCAAACCGGCGGCTCGGCATTCGGCGAGATTTCAACCAGATCCAGGCCCGCGTCCTCGGCCATTTTCAGGGCCTCGTCGGTCGCGATCACACCGATATTCTGGCCTTCTGCATCGATAAGCTGAACTCTGGGAATCCTGATTTCCCGGTTGGAGCGCGGCCCGTCCTTGGTGGGGGCGTCGGCTTTAAAAGGTCTGCGAATGGTCGTATTCTCCTCAATTGTTTCGAATGGCCGCAAGGGTCGGCGGCCCTGACTTAGGCAATTTTCCGGCAATGTGGCTATTGCTGCGGCGTAGTCAATAGCATGTCTATTTGAAAAAATCACCTGCTGTGCGTACTCGAACGAATCTGTTTTATAAAAAACGTCCCCTCTCGGAGTGTTCTATGTCCGCAAATCCATCCGAAACGTCGCCGAACTTCCTTTCCGTCGGCGAAAATGCCGAAAGCCGGGAGATCGCCGTGCTGCTGCGCACGGACATGTCGGGGCAGACGCGGCCAGCGCTGATGTGGCTCGGCGGTTACCGGTCCGACATGAGCGGCACCAAGGCCGTCGAGATGGAGGCGCTCGCTGCCGAGCTTGGTTGTGCGTCGATCCGCTTTGATTATTCCGGTCATGGCGTATCGGGGGGCGAATTTCGACTCGGCACCATTTCGCGCTGGCTGGAGGAGGCCATGGCCGTGCTCGTTCATGCGAGCCCCAGCCGCGTCGTCCTCGTCGGCTCGTCCATGGGCGGCTGGGTGGCGCTGCGGCTTATCCAGGAACTGAAACGGCGCGGCACGGGACCCGAAGTGGCCGGTCTGGTGCTGATCGCCCCCGCGCCCGATTTTACCTGCGACCTGATCGAACCGCATCTGACCGAAGTCGAACGGGCCTCGCTTGACGAGCGCGGCTATTTCGAAGAGCCGTCGGAATACAGTTCCGATCCCAATATCTTCACGCGCGCGCTGATCGAGGACGGTCGACAGAACCGTGTTCTCACCGGCATTATCGACACCGGCTGCCCGGTGCATATCCTGCAGGGCATGGTGGACAGGGACGTGCCCTTCGCCCACGCCTTGAAACTGATGGAGCATCTGCCGGTCGACGACGTGACCCTGACCCTCATTCGCGACGGCGACCACCGCCTGTCGCGACCGCAGGATATCGAACGGATGCGGGCGGCAATCACAGCGCTCGCTGCGGCCTGATCGGGCGCATCTTAACCATAGCGGACAATTGAACGGTGACCCGGCACGCTGAAGATTGACTCTCGTCCCCGATAGATCTTAACTCTTTGTTAAGGATATAGGGGACGAGTTCATGATGAACAGGTCACGCGTGCTGGCTTTGGTGCTGGCCGGATTTGCGCTTTTTGCGCCTGAGACGGGCGCAATGTCAGCGCAGAATGGGCCACAGGCCATGGTGACCGGCAGCGTGACGTCGCAGCCTATCGGCCATTACGAATTCTGCCGCGTCTACAAAGACGAATGCGCCGTGCGCACCAAGCTGCAGCCGGCGCCACGGCTGACCCCGCATGGCTGGACCACGGTCCAGGTCATCAACGGCGACGTCAACCGGGCCATCATGCCGATGACGGACCGCGAAATCTTCGGCCGCGAAGAGGTCTGGGCCTATCCGACCGAGGTCGGCGATTGCGAGGACTTCGTCCTGTTGAAGCGCAAGAAGCTGATGGAAGCCGGCTTTTCGCCTGCAGACCTGCTGATCACCGTCGTTCGCAAGCCGGATGGCGAGGGCCATGCCGTCCTGACGCTGCGCACCTCCCAGGGCGACTTCATCCTCGACAATCTGGTTGACGACCTGAAGCTGTGGGTCGACACCCCGTATACTTATCTCAAGCGCCAGGCGAGCTTCGACAGCGGCCGCTGGGTCACGATCGAAAATGGCCGCGACGTTCTGGTCGGCGCCTTGAAGTAATCCCGTTGTCCAGCCTATCCTGATCAGCCATTGCCGATCAGGATACCGGCTGCCAGCACCAGCGAGCCACCCAGCACGACCTGCATGGCGGCGCGCAGGAACGGCGTATCCATGTAGCGGTTCTGGATGAAGGCGATGGCCCAGAGTTCGACGAAGACCACCACGGCCGCCGTCGCCGTCGCCGTCCAGAAATGCGGGATCAGATAAGGTAGGGCATGACCAAGGCCGCCGAGCGCGGTCATGATGCCTGAGGCAAGGCCCCGTTTGATCGGCGAGCCACGACCCGACAGTTTTCCATCATCATGAGCTGCTTCCGTGAAGCCCATGGAAATGCCGGCGCCGACAGAGGCCGAAAGGCCGACCAGGAAGGTCTGCCAGGTGTCGCCGGTGGCAAAGGCCGCAGCAAAGATCGGTGCCAGTGTCGAGACCGACCCGTCCATCAATCCGGCCAGGCCGGGCTGCACATAGGTCAGCACGAATTGCCGTCGCGCCGTTTCGCTCTCCTCGGCCTTGACATCTTCCGGGGTATGCTTGTCGCCCAGCATCTGGGCAATTTCCTCGTGGCCCTGCTCGGCCAGCGCCAGATCGCCCAGAAGCTTGCGCGTCGAGGCATCGGTGGTCATGCGGGCGGCCTCGGTATAGAACCTGAACGCACCCTGCTCCATCAATTCCGCTTCGGCGCGGATCTGGTCCAGCGTCTGGTTGGCGCGCAGCCAATCGGGCTTGCGATCGTAGAAATCCCGGACATGCTCGCGCCGCACAAGCGGAATACGCTCGCCGAAGCGCTGGCGATGCATCTCGATTAGCATGTTGCGATGGGTATGCTCGACCTCCGCCATATCCTCGAAAACCTTGGCCGATTGCGGATATTGCGCCCGCAACTGATCGGCATAGGCCAGATAGATGCGCGCATCATCTTCTTCCGATGAAATTGCAAGGCCGAGCACTTCCTGTTCGCTCAGGCTCTTGAACGGTCGTTTCGAAGATGGAAGGAAATGGCGGAACATGAGATTCTCCGTTTAGAATAATTCTAATTTACGTCGCCATCCGCTGCCGGTCAAGGCTGCGCAATGTCCTGCGTCGCCGTGACGCTTATGTCCGCACTGGTAAACCTCGACGGTATCATCCATTTGACCGATGAGCCGTTGTCGATCAAAAGGAAATGCGCCGCGATGACAAGGGGCGGAAGTGCAAGGAGAAAAGCCATGGCTGCAGACCTGTCCGGCCGAGCCGCCCATCTGGCGGAGATCCGCCTGCGGGCCGAAGCCGAGATGGCACAGATCGGCGTCGACGAGGCTTTTATCGACCGGCTTGTCGAGACCTTTTATGGCCGTATCCAGGCCCACGAGAGGCTGGGACCGGTATTCGACGCGCGGCTTGCCGGACGCTGGCCGGGGCATCTCGCCAAGATGAAGAGTTTCTGGTCGGCGATTGCCTTCAAGAGCGGCGCCTATGGCGGCAAGCCGGTTCAGGCCCATCACGGCGTCGCCGGTATGGAGGAAGGATTGTTTATCGAATGGCTGGCGCTGTTTGCCGCAACGCTCGACGACATCGCCCCGACGCCGCAGGCCAAGGCCTGGTTCATGACCTCGGCCGAGCGGATTGCCAAGAGCCTCGTCCTTGCCCTGTTCTACAACCCCGCCCTCGACGACCCCGCTCGCCGGCCTGCGTAATTTTCCATCTGCGGACAAGAATCGTGCGCAATTTTCGCCAAGCGTTCGACGCTGCGACGAAATGTTATCGCGTTTTAGGTTGCATCCTGCCTTTTGCCATGGTTAGACCCCGCCGGAGCCGCAGGCGTATCCAGAGGACATAACCCAAGGTAAAAGTCATGAATCGTCGTTCATTCTTCCAAAAAGCTGGCACAACCGGTCTGGGTGCTGCCGCCACTGTTGCATTGGCCGCCCCGGCCATCGCCCAGGAAAACCCCAAGGTCACCTGGCGCCTGACCTCGTCTTTCCCGAAAAGCCTGGATATCATTTTTGGTGCGGCGACGGATATTGCCAAGAGCGTGGCTGAGGCCTCCGGCGGCAATTTCACCATTCAGACCTATGCCGCCGGCGAGATCGTGCCGCCGCTGCAGGCCGCCGATGCCGTCGAGTCCGGAACGGTCGAAATGGCCCATACCTGCTGCTATTACTATATCGGCAAGGACAAGACCTTTGCGCTCGGCACAGCCATCCCGTTCGGTCTCAATGCGCGCATGACCAATTCCTGGTTCACCGCCGGCGGCGGCACGGAGCTGATCAACGAATTTCTCGCCGGCTACAATCTTCATGCCCTGCCGGCCGGCAATACCGGCGCCCAGATGGGTGGCTGGTTCCGCAAGGAAATCAACACGATCGACGACCTCAAGGGCCTGAAGATGCGCATTGCGGGCCTGGCCGGCGAAGTCATGGCCAAGGTCGGCGTGACGCCGCAGCAGATTGCCGGCTCGGACGTCTATCCGGCGCTTGAAAAGGGCACCATCGACGCCACCGAATTCGTCGGTCCCTATGACGACCTGAAGCTCGGCTTCTACAAGGTCGCCAAGTACTACTACTACCCGGCCTGGTGGGAAGGCGGCCCGGCGGTGCACGCTTTCTTCAATCTGGAGAAGTTCAACGCCCTGCCGGAAAACTACAAGCGCATGCTGACCGATGCCTGCGCGGCGGCCAATGCCCGCATGCTCGCCCGCTATGACGCGGCCAATGCCGGTGCCCTGCGCACGCTGGTGGCCGAAGGCGCGCAACTGCGGCCGTTCAACTCGGACATCCTCGATGCCTGCCACAAGGCAGCCGTCGAGACCTATGCCGAGCTCAGCGCCAGCAACCCGGCCTTCAAGAAGATCTACGACAGCCAGCAGGCCTTCAAGCAGGATGCCTATCTCTGGGCACAGGTCGCCGAATACAGCTTCGACACCTACATGATGATGCAGCAGCGCGCCGGCACACTGTAAATCGCATCACGACACCATCGACAGACTGAAGACGCCCCGGACATTGCTGACCGGGGCGTCTGCCGTTTGGCGTCAGGGCTTGTCGTTCAAAGCCAGCCCCGCCGTTTGAAATAGTAAAAGGGCAAGGCTGCGGAGAGGATCATCACGGCAACCGCCCAGGGGTATCCCAGCGACCACTGCAGTTCCGGCATCAGGTTGAAATTCATCCCGTAGATCGAGGCTACCAGGGTGGGCGGCAGAAAGACCACCGAGGCCACGGTGAAGATCTTGATGATCTGGTTCTGCTCCAGATTGATCAGCCCAAGCGTCGCATCCAGCAGGAAATTGATCTTGCCGGAGAGAAACGTCGCATGGTCGCCAAGGGACGATGCATCCCGTTGCAGGAGCTTCACCATCTGGCGGATTTCCTTGGCCGGTTTGCGCGTCTGGGTCTCCAGCGCGGCATGATAGGCCACCACGCGCGAGATGCTGACCAGGCTTTCACGCACGCCGCTCAAAAAGTCGCCCTTCTGACCAAGTTGTTCGATCAGCGACTGCAGATCCTTGGTCTTCTTGGTCGACGACGCCGACTTGCCGCGAAAAACCTCACGCGAAATACCGTCAATTTCGTTGCCGATCCGCTCCAGCACATCCGCCATGCGGTCGATGATCGCCTCCAAGATGCCAAACATCAGCTCTTCGCCGGCCAGGTAGACCTGACCATTGGCGCGCATGGCCCGGTTGGCGAACACGACAAAGGGCTTTGGCTCTGCATAGCGGATGGTCACGAGGGCCGACCCCTTCAAGATGAAGGTCACCGGCGTCTTGAGCGGCGCACCATTGTCGAGATTGGTGAGCGCGGTAATGGTCATGAACTCCGCGCCGTCCTCCTGATAGAGCCGTGAGGAAAGTTCGATCTCTTCCATCTCGTCGCGCGTGGGAATGGAAACGCCAAGCGCCTCTTCGACCGACCGGCCCTCCGGTGATGTCGGATTGACAAGATCGTACCACAGAACAGTCGGTGCCATGGTGTTTTCGGATGAAACGAGTGGATCGCGCAGAACGAGACGCTCTGCCTCGCGAGAGTACTTGTGCAGCATGACGATGCTCCTTCTGGGAGAATGCCCATCCGGAGCGGGAACACGGGTCCTTTACCGGATCGAACAGAAAGATTGAGTCGATCTTCGACTGTCGGGGTCCATTGGTGTGTTCCTTGCAAAAGGTGGCCAAGATCGCCACCACCGCCCGAATGAGCCGGAAGTCGCCGTTCGTCAAGCCCTTTTTCCCGTATCGCACATCCCGTCCGATGATCGGCTGGACATGCCCGTCCGCCTCATCTGTGAACCGGAATCGCACGCCCCGCCAACTAGGCGGAGGCGCTTTGCGTTTATTGCGCGGACGCAGGCGACAGGCCACCTCCGGATGCCACCTCGGTCCATCGCGCCACAACGCCTTCGGTTCGTGCCCGGACGTCGGGTGACGCAAGGCATGTGGCAACCGCTTCATAACCGGGCGCACCGGGATAGGGTGCCACGCGCGTCGGCGGGCTGTGATTGGCCGGGCAGAGAATGATCGCTTCATCGGCACCCAGCGCCGCCAGATCGAGGATCGAGGAGGAGCGCGTCAGCATCAGGAGCCGCGGTCCGCTGGCGCCGCGCCGGCGCAAATAGGCAGCAAACGCCTCCTGCGAGGCGGCATCAAGCCCCTGCTCCACCATATCGATTACCAGCGTCCCCGGTCCTTTTGCCTCCAGCGCCACCAGCAGCGCGGTCAGTGCCGGAGAGAGTGTCGCCCCATCTTCCACCAACCAGGCACTGGCGTCCTCGACGCGCGCTTCTAACTCCGGATCGCCCCACAACTGCGCTTCGGTCGCGCCGTCTGTCAGCCGCTCCAATCCGAGGAAACACGCATCAGCCAGGGACGTGGCAATGGCGCGAGCCAGCCTCGTCTTGCCGCTTCCCAGCGGACCGATGATGTAGGTGAGCCGGGGAAGCCCGCGCAATTCGAAATGCTCTCCGCCCCAGGGCCAGGGCAGGTCGAAGGCGACGTCGATCTCGGCAGCCTGACGCGTCAACCCCTTGAGTTCGGCAACGGAGGGAGCTTTTCCTTCGGCCAGATCGCCTCTGATCGCACGGATCCGCTCCACCGTTTGCGCCATCGATCGCATTTCCAGTTCCAGCGCGGCCTGGCGGTTTGCAAGCGCCGTTTCCAGACTTGCCGCCTCGCCACCCAGCACGCGCGCCACCTGGGCAAGGCTCAGCCCCAAGCCTCGCAACGCGGCAATCTCACCCGCACGGGCCATCTCTTCAGGTCCATAGACGCGCCATCCGGCAGCGGTGCGCAAGGGCGATATCAGACCGCGCCGTTCATAGAGGCGCAAGGCTTTGGCGGACACCCCGAGCGTTCGGGCCGCATCGGCCGGATTGAGAAATTGATCGGACATGGGCATGGAATCACCTCGCTGGTTGTTGGTGCCCAGTTCTATCGAGGCTGCCCCTAGGTCCGGGTCAAGTCTCTTTTTTTCATGCTTGCAGCCCCTCCAGCACATTGGCGACATTCAAGCCGATCTGCGGGACGCCGTAGCCGCCTTCCATGCAGGTGAGGATGGGCAGGCCACTGGCCGCAATCATCTCGCCCATGCGCCGGAAATCCGGTGTCTTCAGCTTGAAGAAGCTGATCGGGTCCTCTTCGAACGTGTCGACGCCGAGCGAGACGACGATGGCCTCTGCCCCATAGGCCTTGATGCGGGCCAGCGCGTCGGCAAGGGCTGCGGACCAGACATGCCAGGGGGTGCCGGCCGGCATCGGGTAGTTGACGTTGCAGCCCTCGCCCCTGCCCTCGCCGGTCTCGTCGGCATAACCGAGGAAGTAGGGAAAGGCGTCGAGTGGATCGCCATGCAGCGAGGCGAAGAAGATGTCATCGCGCCGGTAGGTGATATCCTGCGTACCATTGCCGTGGTGGAAATCGACGTCGAGGATGGCAACTTTGGCAGCGCCATGCTCCAGCAGGCGCTCGGCGGCAACGGCTGCGTTGTTGATGAAACAATAGCCGCCGAACAGGTCGACGCCGGCATGGTGGCCGGGCGGGCGGCAGAGCGAGAAGGCAAAGCGGTTGCCGGCGTTCAGCCAGTCGGCACCCGACAGCGCGACGTTCATCGAGGACAGGGCGGCCTCATAGGTACCCTTGGAAATCGAGGTTTCGACGGAATTGGCATAATAGCCGACCGCACCGTCGATATGGTTGGGAACCCTTTGGCGCGAACGGCGATAGGCAAAGGCGGTGGGAATGGCCTCGCCTTCGAAACCCTGCGCCACCCAGCGCTCCCAGCAGGTGTGCAGGAATTCCAGATAGCGGGCATCGTGGATCTTCAGGGCCGTGGCGAGCCCGTGATCGGCGGGCGCCACCACATCGGCAAAGCCTGCCTTGCGAACCGCTTCCAGTATCCATTCGGCGCGGAACGGTCCTTCAAACGGCTTGACCAGCAGGCCGCCATGCAGCTCCGTCTTGGCGTCCCTGAGTCTGTGGTCTTCGGAATAGAATACGCGCATGAGGTTTCACTTTCCCGGGCCGATATCGATCCGGGAAAGGTAGCGTCGAAGCGATCGGCTTTACAAGATTGCGACGACCAGATTTCGGTCGGGCGACCAAAAATCGCGACGCCCCAGGTCAGGCGATCCGCTTGTAGAAGATCGTCGTGTCGCAGAAGCGGCCGTCGGGAAACAGCGCGTAGTCGGGCACGACGCCGGCCCGGATCCAGCCGAGCTTCTCATAGATCGCTTCGGCCGGCTCGCCGGTCGCGGTGTCGAGTACCAGCAGGGTCTTGCGGTTGCGGGCCGCCTCGCGTTCGGCAAACGCCATCAGCTGGCGCGCCAGGCCGAGACCGCGATTGTCCGAATGCACCAGCAGCTTCTTCAGGTCGGCGCGGTGCGGCTGGTTGGGCATGGCCGCAAAGCCTATCTGCACGGTGCCGACCACACGGCCCTCGATCTCCGCCACGATCAAAAGCACATCACCGGCCCCCACCGCCCGCGCCACAGCCTGCCAGAACGGTCTGGCATCCGACGGCTGATAGGGCTCCATGAAACCGACCGAGGCGCCGCCGTTGACGCAATCGGACAGGATTTCGCAGAGGTCGGGCAGTGCTTTCAGGGTTTCGGCTTCGGTGAGCAGGCGGATGGTCGTCATTGGGAACTCCATGGGGCAAAAATGAACCGCTCACCGGCCGCCGAGATCGATGATCACGGCATAGCGGGAGGGCATGGGTGTCGGATTGTGGAAGGAATGGACTTCACCGATGTTCATGTGCAGGCAATCGCCGGGGGTGAGCCGATAGGTCTCATCGCCGACCGCGAGCTCCATCTCGCCCTCGAACAGCCAGACATGCTGCCACTGGTTGCGGCTGGCAGGCTGGGCGGCAAAGCGCACCGTGGCGCCGGGCGGAAACTCGACCTCGACGACATCGACCCGCGCGCCGGTACCGGGCGGCGAGACGGAGCGACGGCGATAGCCGGTCTCAGGATCGCGCCACACCGCCTGGGTTTCGCGCCTGGCCAATGGCGAACCCGTCGTCTCGGTTTCCTCGAAAAATGCCGATAGCGAGAGGCCGAGAGCCGAGCACAGCCTGGCGAGCAGGGCTGCCGTCGGGCTGGCCTGGGAGCGCTCGATGCGCGAGATCATCGCCCGGCTGACGCCCGAGAGGTCGGCCAGATCCTCGATCGTCATGGCCCGGGCCATCCGCAGAGCCTTGACCTGGGCTGCAATGTTTCGAGTGAAATGCTCTTCGGATCTTTCCATTATCATAGAATTCATGGATACGATAATGGAGTCAAGAGCCTATCGCCGGGCGCGTTAAAATCCTATTGTGCGGTGGCGGGAATTTATCCGGATTTGCCCTCTTGCGCTTCTGCCCATTCCCGGCCTTTTTCCCGTGCCAGATGGCAAGGCATGATTCGCATGCGGCTCCCTCACAGAATGCCGTCCCGAAGACCCAGGCTGGAACCGGCGTCAATTGCCCAAGGAGAGTGGCATGAACGAACTGAAGAGATCGAAAATCGAGGAAATGCGGCCGAAAATCACCGTGATCGGGGTTGGCGGCGGCGGCGGCAATGCGGTCAACAACATGATCGCCGAAGGCCTGGAAGGTGCGGAATTCGTGGCGGCGAACACCGATGCCCAGGCGCTGACCATGTCGAAGGCGTCGCGAATCATCCAGCTCGGCGCAGAAATGACCGAGGGTCTGGGCGCCGGTTCCATTCCCGAGACCGGACGGGCAGCCGCCGAGGAATCCCTGCATGAGGTGATGGACCACCTGGCCGGCACGCATATGTGCTTCGTGACGGCCGGCATGGGCGGCGGCACCGGCACCGGTGCAGCGCCTGTCATCGCGCGTGCGGCCCGCGAGGCCGGCATCCTGACGGTCGGCGTCGTGACGAAACCCTTCACCTTTGAAGGCCAGCGCCGCATGAAGGCCGCCGAGGAAGGCATCGAGCGGCTTCGCGAAGCGGCCGATACGGTCATCGTCATTCCCAACCAGAACCTGTTTCGCATAGCCGACGCCAAGACGACCTTTGCCGATGCTTTCGTGATCGCCGACCGGGTGCTCTATTCGGGCGTCAGCTGCATCACCGACCTGATCGTTCAGGAAGGCCTGATCAATCTCGACTTCGCCGATGTCAAATCGGTGATGAAGGGCATGGGCCGGGCGATGATGGGCACCGGCGAGGCGACCGGCGAAGGCCGGGCCATGCGGGCCGCCGAAGCGGCGATCGCCAATCCGCTGCTTGACGAAGTCTCGATGCGCGGTGCGCGCGGCGTGCTGATCTCGATTTCCGGCGGCATGGACATGACGCTGTTCGAGGTCGACGAGGCCGCCGCCCGTATCCGCGACGAGGTCTATGACGATGCGGATATCGTCGTCGGTGCGATCTTCGACAAGCGTCTCGATGGCGTGTTCCGGGTCTCTGTGGTGGCCACCGGGCTTGGCGAACGCTGACAAACGCTGTTTGCCTCTAAGACGGATGCGGCGGCCCTCAAGCGACCGCCGCATTCAAAGGATCGGCCTGCGGCAGGATCCAGGTCTCAAAGGCCAGCATGGCCGGTGTCGGCGTGGCCGATTTCAGGCGCGTCAGCCAATAGCTGCCCATCGAGGTGGTGAGTTCGAACGGCTGCGTGACGGCGCCTGACGACAGCAGACGGGTAAACATCATCGGCGGCGCCAGCGTCGAATCAAACACGATGCCTTTCGGCAGGCTGGCCGGGCGCAATCAAGAATAGGGATTGACCATGTCCATCATCCTGACACGGCGGCGCTTTTCGATGGCCGCCAGCTCGCTTCTTGCAGCGGGAGTCCTGGCGCCAGCCGGTCTTGCCACAGGGGCAATCGCTGCTGAAGACCCCATGGCAGCAACTCTGCAGCAGATCGAACGCCGCATCACTGCGCGTCTCGGCGTCGCCATCCTCGATACGCAAACCGGCCGGCAATGGAGCCATCGCGGCGACGAGCGCTTTGCGATGTGCAGCACCTTCAAGGCGATTGCCAGCGCCGCGGTTCTTGCCCGGGTCGACGCCGGCGAGGAGGATCTTAGCCGCCGTATCAAGATCAGCGCCGACGACATCATCGACCATGCGCCCGCGGCTGAAAAACGGATTGGCGGCTTCATGACCATGAGAGAGCTTTGCGCGGCGGCTGTGACCCTCAGCGACAATACTGCCGCCAACCTGATCCTCAAAAGCCTCGGCGGACCGGAAGGCCAGACCCGGTTTTTCCGGTCGATCGGCGATGAAACAACCCGGCTTGATCGATGGGAACCTGAACTCAACGAGGCCCAGCCCGGCGATCCGCGTGACACCACGACGCCGGCTGCCATGGCCAAAACCCTGCAGACACTTATCACCGGTGATGTCCTGACCCCACAGTCGCGCCAGCAACTGTCGGCCTGGATGATTGCCAATACCACGGGCGGGGGAAAACTCCGGGCCGGCCTTCCACGCGACTGGGTGGTGGGCGACAAGACCGGCAGCGGCCGGCTCGGCACCGCCAACGACATTGCCGTGATCTGGCCGCCGGCGCGCAAGCCGGTCTTCATCGCGGTCTATATCACCGAGACCAAGGCATCCATGGACGACCGCAATGCGGCCTTGGCCGAGATTGCCCGCACGATGGTGACGGCGCTGCAGGGCTGATGCCGCATCTTTTCAGCCCCGGTGGCGCGGCCCCCAGGCCTGCCCACCGGGGCGTCGCATGCCCGACTTGCGACGCGGGAATGGTCGTTGACGGCTCTTTTCCGTCACCCCCGATCGGATAGACTGGCGCTTTCATAGGCGATTCGCCGCGTCCGGCGCCCCCTCCAGATCTTCGAAAGCAATCCCGATGGCCGACACCGCGTCCAAGCCGGCATCGCCGCTCTCCATCGTCAGCATCGTCGCCTCCATGACGGCGGTGGCGGTCGGCAACGGCATGATGTTCGCCTATGTGCCTTTCGTGCTGGCGACCGAGAAGGCGCCGACCTGGATTTCCGGCGCGGCGGTCACCGCGGTTGCTCTCGGCGGGCTGATCGGCTGCGTCATCGCCGGACCGCTGATCCGCCGTGTCGGCCATGCCCGGCTGTTTGCCTGCTCGATGGCGCTGGTCATTCTGGCCGCCGTGATCATCGCGTTCGGCGTGCATCCGCTGGCCTGGGTCTTGGCCCGTGGCCTCTATGGCTGTGCCGGCAATGCCAATTTCATCATCTCGCAGAGCTGGCTCAACCATGCCGCTGCCAATTCCTGGCGCGGCAAGGCCATGTCGACCTTTTACATGGCCTATGTGTTCGGCATGGGTTTCGGCGCCTGGCTGTTCGGCGAGATCCCGGCAGCCGGCAATATTGCCCCGCTGGTCACCGTCGCCTTTACCGCGCTGGCCATTCTGCCGATCGGCCTCACACGCCTGCCGACACCTCCGGCACCGGCCAGGGTCAGCATCGACCTTCGGCTCGCCTGGAAGAATTCGCCCGTCGGCCTGGTGGGCGTGCTCGCCGCCGGGGGACTGTCGATGGCGGTTCAGGGTTTTACGCCGATCTATGCGGCCGCCGACGGCGCCAGCCAGAAAGACGTCGCGCTTTTGATGTTCGTCATGCAGTTCGGCCTGATCGCCATCCAGTACCCGATGGGCACCCTGTCCGACCGTATCGACCGGCGCATCGTGCTGATCGCTACCTGCCTGATCATCGCGGCGATTTCCGTCGTTGCGCTGGGCGTGCCGTTCAGCCAGTTGCCGCTGTTGATGCTGGTCTTTGCGATCTTTGCCGGGTCGGTCGAAACGGTCTATTCGATCGCCAATGCCCATGCCAATGACCGAACGGAACCCGGCGATTTCGTCTCGCTGTCCTCGACCCTGCTGGTGGCGTGGTCGACGGCGGCCACCCTCGTCCCGCTCGGCATTACCCTGCTGACGCCGGTGTTCGGACCGCAAACCTTCATCTATGCCGCCATGGCGGTGTCGCTGGCCTATGCGGGGTTCGTCGCCTTCCGGCTCTACGGACGGCCGGAAAGTGCGAGCGGCCAGGGCGAGGGCTTCGAACTGATGAGCGCTCAGGTGCCGAATGCCGGCGCCTTGGTGGACGACGACAAGGCTGACGACGCCACTCGCTGAATTCGACGCTTCGCGCGGCAAATTCGCTGTGTTTCGCCCTTCCGCAGTTCCGGGCAAGAGTTCATTTAGGCTGTTGGCATAGTCTGGCTATCCCTCAGGCAGGGAAATCGTCTATTCACCTTGCCTGACACAGGAAAGCGGGATCGCATCATGCTCCAGTTCAAGACCTCTACCGGCGTGGTGACTGTCGACAACTGGGGCTACCAGCTGCAGGGACTGAACGGCGATCCGCAGAACGTCAGCCTGCTGATCTCGGCCACCCATGATCTGCTCGTCATCGATTCCTCGCGCGACGGCACCAATGCCGGTCGCTTTAGCGAGGCCGAGGTGACCCGCATGAAGGACGGCATGGGCGGGCGATCGGTGGTGGTCTCCTATATCTCGATCGGCGAGGCTTCAGATTTCCGCGATTACTGGGACAGCGACTGGACGACGACCGGCAAGGCCACCGGCCGATTGACCGACGAGGCGCCGGACTGGCTGGGGCCTCTCAATCCCGACTGGCCGGAATCACGCAAGGTGCGCTACTGGGACCAGGACTGGCAGGACACCATGTTCAACGACAGCAAGACCGGGGATCTCGACGCTATCGTCAAGGCCGGCTTCGACGCCGCCTATCTGGATATCGTCGACGCCTATTATTTCTGGGGCGCCGAAGTCAAACCGGCCGACCGCCAGGCCGGCGATCCGGCCAATGCCAAACAGGCCGCCCAGCGTATGGTCGACTTTGTGGTGGCCATGACCGAACATGCCCGCGAGACCAATCCAGACTTCTTCGTCATTCCGCAGAACGGCGCCTGGATCCTCGACGATCTCGGCACCGATACGGCGCGCAAACGGGCCTATCTCAATGCCATCGGCGGCATTGCGGTCGAGGATCTCTACTATCGCGGCGACAAGGACGAGAACAATGCGCTGCGGCCTGATGAGGAGACGATCGCCGTGCTGAAGCGCGATTTCGTCGACAAGGGCATCCCCGTCTTCGTCGTCGACTATATCAGCGGCGCCAGTCGCGTCGCGGCGTTCAACGAGATGGTGCTGGCCGACGGCTTCATACCGTTCGCCGCGCCTGAACGCGATCTCGACCGGCTGGTCGGCACCTATGATGGCGATCCCGCCTATATCCGGCCCACGGCGCAGGCGGATGTGCTGCGCGGCTCGACACTCACCGACCGGATCGATGGCCTGGCCGGCAACGATAGGATCTCCGGACGCAGCGGCCATGATACGCTGTTCGGGCGCGACGGCGATGATCGGTTGTGGGGCAGCACTGGCAATGACAAACTGTCCGGCGGCACCGGCAATGACAAGCTCTTCGGGGGCGCAGGACACGACACGCTGACCGGTGGGAGCGGCAAGGATCAGTTTATCTTCGACACCCGACTTGGCACAACGAATAGCGATACGGTGGCCGATTTCAGCGTGACCGACGACCGGATCCTGCTGGACCAGGATATCTTTACGCGACTGCCGACGGGGTCCCTGAAAGCGACCGCCTTCGTCATCGGCACAAAGGCGGCCGATGCCAGCGATCGGATCATCTATAACAGCAAGACGGGCGATCTGTTCTACGATACCGACAGCTCCGGCAAGGGTGCGGCGATCCAGTTCGCCGAACTCGACGCGCACCTCAAACTGACGGCAGGTGATTTCCTGATCTTCTGAAAACCTCACCCGGACATTCGCGACTGGTCGGCATTTGCCACGTCCTTGATCGCAAATGGCCGGCATTCATTGCATTTCGCCGGGCACGATCGGTAAAATTCTTTGCAGTTTAGGAGGTTCCATTGTATGCGGGCGCATGAGCACAAATTCGACCCGCACGCCCCTTGACCATATCCGCAACTTCTCGATCGTGGCCCATATCGACCACGGCAAGTCGACGCTGGCCGATCGCCTGATCCAGACGACCGGCGGCCTTGCCGAACGCGACATGTCCGAGCAGGTGCTGGATTCGATGGATATCGAGCGCGAGCGCGGCATTACCATCAAGGCCCAGACGGTGCGGTTGCACTACAAGGCCAACAATGGCGAGACCTATATCCTCAATCTGATCGACACACCCGGCCATGTCGACTTCGCCTATGAAGTGTCGCGGTCGCTGTCGGCCTGCGAAGGCTCACTGCTTGTGGTTGACGCCTCCCAAGGTGTGGAAGCGCAGACGCTGGCCAATGTCTATCAGGCGATCGACAACAACCACGAGATCGTCACCGTCCTCAACAAGATCGACCTGCCGGCCGCGGAACCCGACCGCATCCGCGAGCAGATCGAGGAAGTGATCGGCATCGACGCCTCCCAGGCCGTGCTGATTTCGGCCAAGACGGGCCTTGGCATTCCCGACGTGCTGGAAGCCATCGTCCACCAATTGCCGGCGCCGAAAAGCGAAATGGGCGAAAAGGGCCCGCTGAAGGCGCTGCTGGTCGACAGCTGGTACGACACCTATCTCGGCGTCATGGTTCTGGTGCGCATTCTCGATGGTGTCCTGACCAAGGGCCAGACCATCCGCATGATGGGCACCGATGCCAAATACCAGGTCGAGCGCGTCGGCGTTCTGACGCCGAAGATGCTGGCCGTCGACAGCCTCGGCCCCGGCGAGATCGGCTTCTTCACCGGCTCGATCAAGGAAGTGGCCGATACGCGCGTCGGCGATACGATTACCGAAGACAAGAAGCCGACGGCCCAGGCCCTGCCGGGCTTCAAACCGGCCCAGCCGGTGGTGTTCTGTGGCCTGTTTCCGGTCGATGCCGCCGATTTCGAGGATCTGCGCGCCGCCATGGGCAAGCTGCGGCTCAACGATGCCTCCTTCTCGTTCGAAATGGAAAGTTCGGCCGCGCTCGGCTTCGGCTTCCGCTGCGGCTTCCTCGGCCTATTGCATCTGGAAATCATCCAGGAGCGGCTGGAACGCGAATTCGATCTGGATCTGATCGCCACCGCGCCGAGCGTTGTCTACAAGCTGTCGATGACCGACGGCACGGAGCGCGAGCTGCACAATCCGGCCGACATGCCCGATGTGGTGAAGATTTCCGAGATCCACGAGCCGTGGATCAAGGCGACGATCCTCACGCCGGACGACTATCTCGGCGGCATTCTGAAGCTCTGCCAGGACCGCCGCGGCATCCAGACGGAACTCACCTATGTCGGCAAGCGCGCCATGCTGACCTATGAACTGCCGCTCAACGAAGTGGTGTTCGATTTCTACGACCGCCTGAAGTCGATCTCCAAGGGCTATGCCTCGTTCGACTATCATCTCGACGGCTATCGCGAAGGCAATCTGGTAAAAATGTCGATCATGGTCAATGGCGAGCCGGTCGATGCGCTCTCCATGCTGGTGCACCGCTCGGCGGCCGAAAAGCGCGGCCGCGACATGTGCGAGAAGCTGAAGGACCTGATCCCGCGGCACATGTTCAAGATCCCGATCCAGGCGGCCATCGGCGGCAACGTCATTGCCCGCGAAACCATCTCGGCCATGCGCAAGGACGTCACCGCCAAATGCTACGGCGGCGACGCCACCCGCAAGCGCAAGCTCTTGGACAAGCAGAAGGCCGGCAAGAAGCGCATGCGCCAGTTCGGCAAGGTGGACATTCCCCAGGAAGCGTTCATCGCGGCGCTGAAGATGAGCGACGAGTGATCAAGAGGCCTTCGGGCCTCTTTTTATTATCCGGGGTCAGAGAGAACCTGCGCCCAATTTTGACGATTGTGCAGAATGCGAACCACGAACACGCCGGTTTGGTCGCTTGTATAGATAATAAGATGGCTCGCGTGAGGATGGATTCTCACCGGTGGATTGAACCTATTTCGTTCATGAGCGATGAGAGGCGTTGACTCGATCAATTCCAAGGTCATCCTGAGGTCGGCGTTGTAGCGCTCCGCCTGAGCAGACCCGAAGGCTGCGGCGCCGTAAACATAGATCGTAATCAGATCCTCTTCAGCCTCGACGCTGAGCCGCAACGTCATTTTGTCGCCCGACGACGCGCTTCACTCAAGAGTTCATCCAGGCTGCGCGTTCCGATACCGCTCGCGATCCCTTCGTCGATGAGACGTTGAAGCTCACTGAGACCAATCACACGCTCCTGATCGCGACGAATCAAGTCGCGCACATAGTCGCTCGCGTTGCCGTAACGCCCGCCTTCGGTCTGCCTTTCGACCCATTGCTTCATCTGATCGGGCAGGGAAATATTCATCGTGACCATGCAAATCTCCTTTGGCATATAATGGCAAGGTTTGCCAAACCGAGCAAGATCACTGCTCAGAAGGCGCGTCTGAAGCGTGACTGAGCCAAGGACCGCGCAAGACCTTTGCCCTTGCCTGCAAGACGCGGTATACTTGGCTGTCGCGATGGAGACCCTGATGAGCCCTAAGGCAAAAAAGGCCACTGAACTCTCTCTCAATGATGCGCTGATTGCCGAGGCGATAGCGCTCGGCCTCGACGTGTCGAATGCGGCCGAGGACGGCATCGCGCGTGCGGTGAAGGCGGAGAAGGAACGGCGCTGGAAGATCGAGAATGCCGAGGCCATACAAGCCGCGAACGACTACGTCGCCAAACATGGCCTGCCGTTCGCCAAATATCGGAACTGGTAGCGACCTATGGCCCGCTTCCATGTTCACCGCACGGAAGCGACGGCAGTCTTGCGATCGATCTGCAATCGAACCTGCTGGATGCGCTGGACACCCGCGTCGTTGCCCCCTTGTTTCCGGTCGACACTCTAGCCAAACTGGTCTTGCGGCTCAATCCTCGCTTTGAAGTTGATGGTCAGGCATTAGTGATGCTGACGGAGTTCCTGACGACCATCCCAGCGTCCGCGCTCGGCCCGTCCATCGCCGACCTGTCCTCACGATCCGACGAGATCACCGCGGCGACGGATTTCCTCTTCCAGGGTTTTTGAGCCCCGCTTGCCGAGCCGCATCGAGCGCGCTAGCATTCGAATGCAATCATAAGCGCAGAAAGCGCTGGCATTTCGCGAAAGGGAGACGGCATGCACAAGTTCAAGATTCTGAAGACCGAGAAGGGCGAGTTCCGCGTTCAGTTCGTCTACAATGCCGAAGTGATGGTCTGGTCGGAAAACTATACCGCCAAGGCGGGTGCCAAGAATTGCATCGAATCGATCAAGAAGAACGCGCCGGATGCCGCGACGGTCGATGTCAGCAAGGACGAGGTTGGGTCGGGCTATCGTTTCGAAATCGTAGAAAGCAAGGACGGTCAGCATTTCGTCCGCTTCAAGGCGTCCAACGGCGAGACCATGGTGCGTTCGGAAACCTATGCGTCGAAGGCCAGCGCCAAGAACTGCATTGAATCGGTTAAGAAGAATGGACCAAGTGCGCCCGTCGATGACGAGACCGCTGTCGCAAGCTGACTGAACTGCGCGGTACCGGCAGGCGCCGTCCGTTCACAGGCGATTTACCAAACCTGCCCCATAAAAAAGCCGCCCGCCTTGATGGCGAGCGGCTGTTCTTATTGTCAAGATCAGCCGTTTACGGCTGCGTCGTGCCGGAGTTTGGCGTGGCCGGAGCCGGGGTCGTCGCGGCTGGTGGCGTTGCCGGAGCCGGAGTGGTCGGCTCTACGGCCGGCGCGGTCTCTGTCGCCGCCGGCGGCGTGGCGGACGTTGCTGCCGGATCAGTCGACGGACCGCTCATCAGGGACCATGCGACGAGACCAACAACCACCACGGCTGCAACAACAAACCACGGGGTCATGTTCTTGCGCGGCGGGGGCGGGGTCGGCGTTTTCAGATCGGGTCGATTGAGATTGGGGTTCGGATTGGAATTCGGATCATAAGCCATGGGTAATTTCCTCCTTGGTATGATGCGAAAACGTGCTGAACGCCGGATTGTTCCATGACCGCGCTGCGGCTCGCTTAGATCAACCCCAGCGAACTGCCCGCCAGCATCGTCGAAAAGCCGAGCAGGATGGTGGCGGCGCAACGATAGACCAATGTTGGATGACTATGGCGGGCGGCGCGCAGCAGGGTGGCGCCCGCCGTCAGCCAGAAGCTGGCGACCAGCACCACGATCGCCGAAAACAGCGCGAGATAGGGCAGCACGATCTGGGGTGCGCCATGGGGCATGAAGACCAGACCGATGATCAGCGCCTTCGGATTGAGCACGGTGGTCACAAACACGCGACGGAAGGTAACGAAGCCCGCAGAGCCCTGCGCCAGCAATCCATCGGCCGGCAAGCCCCAGAGCTGGACCGCCAGAAACAGCACCCAGGCCGCAGAGCCGAGTTTCAAGGCGCTGCCGACCAAAGGCTGATCCGACAAAAGGGTCGCGGCAAACAGCGCCACCGGTGTGATCGTCATGAGATAGCCGCCGATTTCGGCAGCGATCAACGGCGATGATGCCTTGAACCCTCGCGCGCCGCCAGCGATCGCCAGAAGCGTATTGGTCGGTCCGGGGGTGAGCAATAGCAGCAGGGCAGCAAGGGTGAAGCCGGCAATATCCACGCGTAGTCTCCGTTCGTCCGTCGCGGGCCACCATAACGGCTGAGGGGCGGCCCGTCTTGATCTCGGTCAAGCATTCAGCGACAGGATTACCCTTTCAGGGGCCGCCGCTCGGTCAGAAAATAGAGCAGAGCCACGACCGGCAGGGCAAGGCCGAGCGAAGAGGCAAGCCACCAGCCACCTTCGGCAAAGGCCCAGGCACCCACCGCCGAACCAATGGCGCCGCCGAGAAAGAAGGTCGCCATGTAGAGACCGTTCAGTCGGCTGCGCAACTCGGCGCCAAGGCCGTAGATCGCCCGCTGGCCAATCACCAGCGTGGTGGTCACGCCGAAATCCAGCAGGATACCGGCAAAGACCAGCAGGCCGAGCGCCAGCGTCGAGCCATGGTCGGCCAGATGGGTGATCAGGAAGGCGACGGCAACGCTCAGAATGCCCAGCACCGTTGCGGGGCGCGACAGGTTGCGGTCGGCGAGCCGCCCGGCAATCGGCGAAGCGATGGCACCCGCCACGCCGGCAAGCGCAAAAAGCGCAATGCCGCGCTGCGTCAGTTCGTAGCCTGGGCCAGCCAGCAACAATGGCGTGACGGTCCAGAACAGGCTGAAGGCGGCGAACTGACAGGCCTGGTAGGCGGCGCGACGGCGCAGGACCGGCTCCGTGACCACCAGGCGCCCCATGGAGGCGAGCAGGGCGCCATAGCTGAGCCTGGCTGCCGGTCGCCGCTCAGGCAGCGTGCGGGCCAGCAGCAGCCCGAGCAGGACCATGAGGGCGGCGGAGAGGAAGAAGACGAGATGCCAGGAGGACAGACCAGCCAGGAAACTCGCCGCCGGCCGGGCCAGCATGATGCCGAGCATCAGGCCGCTCATGACATTGCCGACCACGCGGCCGCGGGTCACGTCCGGCGCCAGGTTGGCGGCAAACGGGACGATGATCTGCACCGCGACAGAACCGATGCCGATCAGCAGGCAGAAGCCCAGGAATGGCGCCGGAGACCCCGACAGACCGGCACCGATCAGCGCCAGGGTGACGATGCCGATCATCGTCAGGATCAAGCGCCGGTTTTCGAGCAGATCGCCCAGTGGCACCAGCAACAGGAGACCGAGGCCATAGCCGATCTGGGTCAGTGTGACGATCAGGCCCGTCGCCTGAGGCGGCAGACCGATCTCCACCCCGATCGGCCCGGCCAGCGGCTGCGCATAATAAAGGTTGGCGGCAATCAGGCCGCAGGCGGCCGCCATGATGAAGGTCAGGCCGGCTGATATCCCCGCAGGCTTGGCGGACGTCTGGGGTGGGACGGTGGTGTTCGACAATGACATGCAAATCTCCGTATTTTGGAAATAATCATTTCCTATTTTTCAAACTCAATCGACCAGTTTCATGGCAACATCGACGACGGACAGTGTCAGCGCACGGTCGCAGCCGGTCTTGCCGATGATCCGCAGACCCTGCATCAGGCAGAGCAGCGCACGCGCCGTCGCAGCGCTGTCCAGATCGGCCTTAACCGAGCCGTCGACCTGTCCTTCACGGATCATCCCGACAATGCAGGCCTCATTGCGCAAGGTGGCCGCGGAAACCAGCGCTGCCATGTCGGCGTCGAAAATTGCCAGTTCCGTGGCGCTGCCGACCACCAGGCAACCGCGCCGCCCGCTGACGCCATGGGAGGCCTCGGCATAGAAGGATACCATGATGCGCAGCCTGTCGCGGCCGCAGGTGCCGCATTCAAGCTGTTGCGTCAGCAATGCGTCGCGCACCGTCTTGTAGCGATCGAAGGCCGCCAGGAAGATGGCGCGCTTGTCCTTGAAGGCCTTGTAGAGGCTACCCGAGGTGAGTTGCATCGCCGCCTTCAGTTCGGCAATGGAGGCGGCCTGATAGCCGCGCAAGGCAAAAACCTCGATGGCTCTGTCGAGAGCTTCGTCTATGTCGAATTCGCGAGGGCGGCCAGGTCCGCGGACGGACGGATCGGCATCAAGGTGGTGTATTTTCATGCGTACGCTATAGGGAACGATCGTTTCCTAATCAAGCGAAAATTTGACGCCTGAATTCGAACGGCCCACAAACCGTGCCGGATTGCCGACCACCGTCGTGCCCGCCGGTACGTCGCGCGTCACGACTGACCCGGCGCCGACGATCGCACCATCGCCGATCGTCACACCGGCGAGAAGGATGGCAGAGCCGCCGATCCAGACGTCCCTGCCAATCACCACCGGTTTGGCGATTTCCAGGCCCGCCCGACGCAGGGCGCGATCCTTGTGATGTTCGGCACAGTAGATCTGCACGCCGGGACCGAGCATGCTGTGATCGCCGATCGTCACCGCGGCCGAATCGAGAATGATGCAGCCGGCATTCAGATAGACGCAAGCCCCCAGGTTTATGTTGAAGCCATAGCCGCAATGAAACGGTGCTTCCACGAACGCGCCATCGGCGAAATGCGCCAACAGCCCGCGCAGCAGAGGCGCCGCTGCACCGCGCTCGCCTGGTGGCATGGTATTGTGCTGGTGCACCGCGTTGCGCGCCGCGCTCCGCAGACCGTCCAGTTCCGGATCGAGACAGGTATACCAGTGCCCAGCCGCCATTTTTTGCCGCTCGGTTGGCTTCCTATCGGTCATTTTCTAGATCTGCCGGACCCAGGCGCGGGCGATGGCGAGACCCGCCGCATCGGCAAGCGGGCCGTGGACGGCAGCCAGTTCCGGGTGTTTTGCCTGCCAGCCCGGATGTTTGCGTTCGGCATGGGCGGCAAATTGCCGATTCCATTGCTCGATGACGCCACGATGGGCTTCGAAATGGAATTGCGTGCCATAGGCGGCCCGCCCGACGCGAAAGGCCTGGTTGGCCGCGGTGGCATTCTTCGCCAGCCGCACGGCCCCATTGGGCAGGGTGAAGGTATCGTCGTGCCACTGGAAGGACAGGAAACCATCCTCGACGGCGGACAGGACCGGATCACCAGCGCCCTCCTCCGTCACGCCGATCACCTGCCAGCCGAATTCCGGCGCCTGGCCGATCAGGTTCTCGGCGCCATAGCCGCGCGCCAGGATCTGGCTTCCAAGGCAAATGCCGAGCACCGCCTTGTCGGCGTCGCCAAAGGCGCGCATCAACGCCGCCAGCTGCGGCAGATAGGGATGCCTGTCGTCGTCGCGGGCATTCTGTTCGCCACCGAACACCACAAGGGCGTCATGGCCGTCCACGGCCTCCGGCAGCGGCTCGCCGGCAAAAGCCCGGACCACATCAACCTTGGCGCCGACTTCCGCCAGTGCCACGCCCACCTGGCCGTGATGGGTCATGTCCATATTCTCGACGATCGCGACGCGCATGCCTTAATCCCTGCCCCTTCATCGTATCGGAAAATGGCAGATGATCACGATGCAGCGCAGCATTCAAGATGGATCATGACAAGAGCAAAGGCGGCAAACAGCCAAGCCTGCCGCCGCCGGATTTTTTTGTCGGATCAGAAAACCCTGTTCAGTCTGGCGTCTACCGACTGGGCATTGCCGCCCCGAAACGCAAAGAACAGGAAGATCGCCGTCCAGAGGATCGACTTTTCCGCGCCGGCAAGGCCCTGCGCCTGCACGACGCCATGAAAATAGACGGTGACCAGCAGCACGATGGTTGCGGCAAAAGCCGCAGGACGGGTGAACAGGCCGATAGCAACAAGAATGCCGCCGAAGAACTCGGTGGCGGCCAGCAGCGGCGACCAGAAGACGCCGGGATAAAATCCCAGCCCCTCGACCATGCCAACGGCCCCCATCGGATCGAGGATCTTGCCATAGCCATGGGTCACGAGCAGCAGGCCGGCAACGACACGCAGAATGGTCTCGACGGTGACATAGCCGCTGCCATAGACCGGCGCGAGGGCCGGGATGATCAGTCGGCTGCGGTCGGGGGGATTGGACATCGGGCATTCCTTCTGGTGAATTATCGTATGCCCCTGTTTGCGCATCGCCTCGCACGAACTCAAGCTCGACGGCGGTCAATATATGAGTAAAACAGTTGACATTTTCGTGACCAACAACCTGCCGGGAGATTTAGCAATGCACGACAAACCGCGTATCACCATTCTCTATTGCACCCAGTGCAACTGGCTTTTACGGGCCGGCTGGATGGCGCAGGAGCTTTTGCAGACGTTCGGCAGCGATCTGAACGAAGTGGCGCTTATTCCCGGCACCGGCGGCAATTTCGAAATCCGCCTGGATGACGCGCTGATCTGGGAGCGCAAGCGCGACGGCGGCTTTCCCGGGCCAAAGGAGTTGAAGCAGCGGGTGCGCGACGTCCTCGATCCCGAGCGGAATCTCGGCCATACCGACAGGGTTCACACGGAGACCGACCTGCCTTCATGAGCGAGGCTGGCCTCATGAAAAAGGCGGGAACTTGCGTTCCCGCCTTGTCAATTGATGAGAGACTGTCTCAACGATAGGGCGACCGGCAAGCCTTGTAGTAGCCGTCATAGGCCAGATACTGGTTGGTCTGCGGATTGTAGGACCGATACCGCTCAAGGCACCAGCGGACATGGCTGGACCAGCCACCGCTCGGCGGGCGATAGGCGGGGCGATAGACCGGAGGCGGATAATAGATCGGCGGCGGCGGTGGCGGACGGTAGATCGGCGGGGGATAGTAGATCGGTGGCGGCGGCCGATAGATCGGACGCGGCGGCGGCGGGCGGTAACCCGGACGATCGTAGCAGCCACTTCGGTCGCAGACGACCCGCACATCGACTATGTCGGATGCAGCGGACGGCGCAGACACCGAAGGCGCCACCGGCATAGCAGCGAGCACCGACTGCGGCAAAACGCAGGTCAGGCCCATCACCGCGCCGATGAGAGCATTGCGGATCCTAAACATTCACACTCTCCTCAAGAGATCCCGAACGAGGTCCGGGATCATTACGGCTCCTTGTTCGATCGCTCCATCGGGTATGGAAATCCCGTGAAACGACCAGCATGTCGACAGATCGGCCAGCAAGTCTTGCCCCTTGCCGTCCCAAGCAAAGATCCTATGACCAAATCCGTGTCCAGCCAATCACTTTGTCCAATGGGATCATGTCTTTTCGGAGACATGACAAGCCTCTCTATTTGTGAAGACTCACTCTGTCCGAGCACCACAACTTAGTGCTACTTTCCAGGTCGCGTAACGGCGGGGTTGTTGTTGGTGCCGGGGGCGTGACGGACCCGTGCCGGCGTTTGCCGCCATGCGTATGGCGCCGTCCAATGCGGTGGCCCGATACAAGCTTTTTTCACATTCGACACGAAAAGTTCAAAAAGCCAGTTGACAGGCAGAGGCCCCACCCTTACATGCCTGACCGTCGCCCAGATGGCGGAATTGGTAGACGCGCCAGCTTCAGGTGCTGGTACTCGAAAGGGTGTGGAGGTTCGAGTCCTCTTCTGGGCACCATTCCATTCTAAGTCCTTGATCTTAACAAGGATTTTGCTGCATTGCAGAGATGCCCCGGCTGTAACGGTTTTGTTCAGCCGGGGCATTTTTGCATGATAAGCTCCCCGAACGACTGATGGTGCGCAAGGCTAACGGTATTGCGATCAGCCCGGCATCGATCGTGCGCTTTTCGGGCGCTGAGCGCAGATCCAGCACGCATATCATCGAGCACGGCCTGTACTTTCTAGGCCCTTCGGGAACCCAACCCGTCAGGTCAAGGCATTCGCCTATCTGCCGCTGCTCATCTGAATCGGCCGAGGTTCGATTGCGCTAGAGCGTTTCCTGGTTAGATTGAAACATTCTGTTGGCTCAAACGGAGTCGATTGGTCGCCCGGCTGGCGCGTGTCGTAGCCACGCCCTACGGCCAAGCCGGCCGGGCGATCAGGCGGCCCGTTTCAGCCAACCCGAAGGGCCGGGCATCTTTCCGCCAGGATCAAAGGCGATCGGCTCGGACGTACCTTCGGGTATGCCCTTCGCCAATCGCCTTTGCCCTGACGAAAACCTGCACCGGCAGAATGCTTCAATCTAACCAGGAAACGCTCTAGACACTGGCTGGCTGCCCCTGGTCGCCGCCGGGCCCTCGTCCCCTAGGCAACAGCTGACCGCGACCAGCTTTTGCGCGTTTTTCCGCAATACTGTGGCCCTTCAACCGCGCGGCACAAAAAACTGTCGAAAATGACGGTTTTCTGTGCTTGCGTCATTATTTGGTAAAAACTATTTAGTTTGTGGACATATGATTGCGTTTCAATCGAAGCGCGATGGATCGCATTTATGCATCCACACCTGCTTCGACGTCCCACGACACGAGATTTGAAAATGCTAACCAACAAAGGCAAATACGGATTGAAGGCGCTGGTCGATCTCGCGCGGCTCGACAGTGGCGAAACTGCCTTCGTCAACGACATCGCGACCCGCAACAATATTCCGAAGAAATTCCTCGACACGATCCTGCTGGAACTGCGCAATACCGGCATTCTGCGCTCGAAGAAGGGCCCCAATGGCGGCTATTCGCTGTCCAAGCCGGCCTCGGACATCATGATCGGCCAGGTCATCCGGACGCTGGACGGGCCGCTGGCGCCGATTCGCTGCGCAAGCCGCACGGCGTTTGAGGCCTGCGAGGACTGCCGCGATCCCGAGACCTGCCAGGTGCGTCGCTCGATGACAGAGGTGCGCGATGCGATCGCGATGATCCTCGACAACATGACGCTGGCGCAGTTCGTCAAGGACGACACGGCAATAGATGTCGTGAGCAGCGAAAAACAGGCTGGCTGAACGCCGGCCTTCGCGCGCAGAAAATCACCTGTCCACGGTCCCGTCCGTTTCCTGTGACTGGGCAGGGTCAGGCGTGTCCTTGGCCAAATCGGACCCGAGTTCGACAAGTGCATCCTCAGAGGTGCCGTCTGCCGCGTGCAAAAACGTCTGTGTCGCCGCGATGGCAAGCGCCTTGGCCATCTGACTGGCCCGGGTGATGGTACGAGGGCCGGGTGTGACCTGGGCGATGTCGATCTCGGTGCCGCAGCGATTGATGAGCGCTGCGAGGGACTCCATTTTGACATAGGCCCTGGCGATCTCGAGCTTTATCAGCCGCAGATCGCTGTCGGCAGCGTCGTGACGACGGTCGCGCAGTTTCCGGATCGAAGACAGAAACGTTTGCGTGGACTGGCCCAGAGCAAGCGCCCCCTGGAGCAGGTCGCTGGTTGCGCCCGACATGAGGCGCGCATCCGAACTGACCTTTAGCACCGCGTCTGCGGCAACATGGAGCTTTTGGAAAGACAGCCGGTGCTGTCCGGCCCCTCCCTGTGCAAAAGCCGTTTCGCGCGCATGGCGCGGCACGATGACGAAACGCGGCTCGCCGCGCTCATCGGCCAGCAACAATGCCAGCCAGTCGGCCAACAGCGGCTCACTGCTGGAAATCTCACCGTCCAGACAGTATCCGATGCCCTCGGTCGTCAGGCGCAGCGCCCACTCACTGACGGGATCATCGCCACGCACCAGACCGCTGAAACATTCCCCGCAGGCGACACGGGCAAAAATAGCGCGCCGCTGCTCTTGGCTGCCGGTATTGCGGATGGCTTCAAGCGTCGAGAAATGTCCGGCAAGCGCGGTCGCGGATTCGGGCGACGTGGCCGCAATGATCGACACGGCTTCCGCCATCAGGGCGTTGGAGATATCCAATCCCCCAAAATCCACCGGAATGGATATGGCAAACAGGCCGGACTGAACCAGGTCGTCCCAAGACGGAACAGTCCGTACGCCCGCCTGTCCACCATTGGCCAGGCTGCGCGCAATGCCCAGCACTTCGTCCTCGGCGCCAATGCGCGTGGGAACGCTGCGCAGACGCTCATGGAGATGCGTTACTGTTCCCATCGCTTGCTCCTCAGGACCGATATGCAGACTGCGCAGAACCAGCCGTTAACCACAAGCCGTTTACGTCCCGTCTGAACGCCCTCCAGGTGACGCTTCACGCCATGATCTGCCAACTAGAGCAGGAACAAGGTCGCTACGATGAACAAAAATGCTGCGGCAACGCAAGATGCCTGCAGGCAATCGGACAGACTGATCTGCCGTTGTTTTACCAGACGGCGCCTGGGTGCGGAACCACTAAAGGCATAGGACATGATCTGATATCCTCTTGCGGTTCAAAGGACCGGAAACATGCCCCAGAAGACATGTTCGTAGTCTCGGTGCGGTGGCGCGTCCTTTGCTTCGGCGCTTGCTGCGGACTTATTGGCGACCTTGGCCTGTTGCTCGCCCCTGTCCGGCGGCTGTAGTCCTGCACCCGCTTCGCGGCGGGTAAGCCCGAACAGATCGAAGGAAAAACTCGCTATCCCCATGGGCATCATGCATGTCTCCCGTTTTGAACGATCGAAGTTGCGACGTTAACAATTTCGCCGCTACCGGGTTCCAAGTCAATATATTCCATAAAATTGGTATTCTAATTTTCGAGCACTTCGGAGCAGGATTCTCTCCCATGCCGACGCTGTACGAAAAGCGCCACACCATGAGCCGATCCCGCCTTGGCTATTCAATGCCGGAGGCTTGCATGCACGAAAGGTGCGGCCGCCCCATGAAGGCTAGGGCTGGGAAAGGCCGTCGCGACGCCGCCGGCACGAGCCGCATCAGATCTTATACCAAGGCTCGATGATGATGCTCACACGCCGGCCAGATTGCGCAGTTCCCCTTTGTAAAAAGTGCATGGCCTTCACTGTAGCCGCGTAGAACCTCGACAAGTTTGCGTTCGCGGCAACACACCATCTGCATCACTCAGCTCTCGAACAGCTTCCATCTCGTCGGCCGGAAGCGGATCTCGCTGCCAATGTTTGCCACGGCATCGAGCGGGATTTCGATCTCGATATGATGGGATTGACCTGGTGTGCCGACGTCGAGTTCAGCGATGCGGGTGCCGGCCAGCCGTCGGCTTGCGGTCACCGTTCCGGAAAGGCCGACCCCCTCTGAGACGAGGGCCACGTCTTGTGGCCGAAAGAACAGGATCGCCTCGCCAGCTCCGTCCGCGGCAACACCAATCGGCGTGCCCTCGTAGAGTGCCTGACCGCCGGCGAGCGTCACCGGTATATGGGCGCTGTCGCCAATGAACGAAAAGACGAAAGACGAGTTCGGCCGGTCATAGACATCGTCCGAGGACCCGACCTGCTCGATGCGACCCTGGCTCATCACCACGACGCGGTCGGCCAGTTCCAGGGCTTCTTCCTGGTCATGGGTGACGAAGACGGTGGTGTGGCCGGTGCGCTCATGGAAATCGCGCAGCCAGCGGCGCAATTCCTTGCGCACCTTTGCGTCAAGCGCGCCGAAGGGTTCGTCGAGAAGCAGAACTTTCGGCTCGATCGCCATCGCACGGGCAAGGGCCACGCGCTGGCGCTGGCCCCCGGAAAGCTGGTTCGGATAGCGCTTTTCCAGGCCTGAGAGTTGCACCATGTCGAGCAGTTCCAGGGCACGGCGGCGGATCTCCGCCTTTGACGGGCGATCGCCGCGCGGCCGGACCGTCAGTCCGAAGGCGATGTTGTCGGCCACCGTCATATGGCGGAACAGCGCATAGTGCTGGAACACGAAGCCGACATGACGCTCCTGAACGCTTTTCAGCGAGGCGTCCTCGTCGCCGAAGAAGATTTGGCCGCGGGTCGGCTGCTCAAGGCCGGCGATCAGCCGCAGCAGTGTCGTCTTGCCGGAGCCCGAGGGGCCGAGAAGGGCGATCAACTCACCGGAGCGGATGTCGAGCGAGACATCGTGCAGGGCCGGATATCGGTCGAATTCCTTGCGGATGTTGGAAACTCTCACTTCCATGGGAGGCAGTGCCTTTCAATGCTTGCGGCCAGCGGCGATTTCCGCGCCGAACCGCAATTCGAGAACTGTCTTGATGATCAGGGTGACAAGGGCCAGCGCCGCCAGCAGCGAGGCGACCGCGAAGGCACCGACGAAATTATATTCGTTGTAGAGAATCTCGACATGCAGCGGCATGGTGTTGGTCAGACCGCGGATATGGCCTGACACCACCGAGACGGCGCCGAACTCACCCATGGCGCGGGCATTGCACAGCAACACGCCGTAAAGCAGGCCCCATTTGATATTGGGCAAGGTCACATACCAAAAGGCTTGCCAGCCGGATGCCCCGAGCGACAATGCCGCTTCCTCGTCGCCATTGCCCTGCTCCTGCATCAGCGGGATCAGTTCGCGGGCGACGAAGGGGAAGGTGACGAAGATGGTGGCCAGCACGATGCCCGGCACGGCGAAGAGGATTTCGATACCGTAGCTCTTCAGCCAGGGGCCGAGCGCACTGCCCGCACCGAACAGCAGAACATAGACCAGGCCCGAAATGACCGGAGAGACTGAGAAGGGCAGGTCGATCAGCGTGGTCAGGAAGGCCTTGCCCTTGAATTCGAACTTGGCGATCGCCCAGGCGGCGGCCACGCCGAACACCAGATTAAGCGGCACGGCAATGACCGCCACCAGCAAGGTCAGCCGGATCGCCGCCACCGTATCGGGCTCGACAAATGCCTCCAAAAACACGGCGGGTCCCTTGCGGAAGGCCTCGATGAAGACGGCCACAAGCGGAAGCAGCAGGAACAAAGTCAAAAACAGGAAGGCCAGCGCCATCAGCGCGTAGCGAGCCAGCGGTGCCTCGGTGGTTGGTGATCGAAAACGCCGGTGGTCATGCGCCATAACCATACCTCCTGCGGCTCCAGGCCTGGATGAGATTGATGACCAGCAACATTACGAAGGAGAGTGACAGCATAATCGTGGCGACCGCCGTTGCCGCCGCATAGTTGAACTCCTCCAGCCGGATGACGATGAGCAGCGGGGCGATCTCGGAGACATAGGGAATGTTGCCGGCGATGAAGATGACCGAACCATATTCGCCAACGCCGCGCGCGAAAGCCAGGGCAAAACCCGTCAGGATGGCTGGCGCGAGACCGGGCAGCAGCACGCGAAACACCGTCTGGAAGCGGTTGGCCCCCAGCGTGGCGGCAGCCTCTTCCACCTCGCGGTCGATCTCCTCCATCACAGGCTGGACGGTGCGCACCACGAAAGGCAGGCCAATAAAGATCAGCGCGATGACGATGCCGGTCGGATTGAAGGCAGCCTTGATGCCGACCAGTCCCAGAATGCTGCCGACCCAGCCATTATGGGCATAGAGAGCCGCCAGCGCGATACCGGCGACGGCGGTCGGCAAGGCAAAGGGCAGGTCGACCACCGCGTCGATGATCCGGCGGCCAGGGAACTCGTAACGCACGATGACCCAGGCGACAATGACGCCGAAGACGACATTGACGATGGCCGCCACCAGCGCCGTCCCGAAACTGACTTCGAGCGCCTTGACCGTGCGCTCGTCCGTCAGGATCGCCAGGAACTGTGCGCCGCTCAGCGACGCGGTGCGCCAGACAAGGCCCGCCAACGGAATAAGAATGATCAGCGTCAGGTAGGCGAGCGAAAAACCAAGCGTCAAACCGAAACCCGGTATGACGCTTGGCCTTTTGATCCGCCATCCCGCCGAGGCAGCAGGAATGGATGATGTCAACGTTTTAGTTTCCCGGCTTGTAGATCTGGTCGAACACTCCGCCGTCACCGAAATGCTCAGGCTGGGCTTTGGCCCATCCGCCGAAGATCGGGTCGTCGATTGTCACCAGCTTAATGTCGGGAAGCTGCTTGAGCAACTCGGCCTTCACGACTTCAGGCTTGGACGGCCGGTAGAAATGCTTGGCGGCGATATTCTGCCCCTCGTCGGAATAGAGATATTGCAGATAGGCCTCGGCCTGCTTGCGCGTGCCCTTGGCATCGACATTGGCATCGACCACGGCCACCGGCGGTTCCGCCAGGATGGAAATCGGCGGCACGACGATGTCGAAGGAATCAGCACCGAATTCGGTGCCCGCCAGATAGGCCTCGTTTTCCCAGGCCAGCAGCACGTCGCCGATTTGCCGCTGGGCGAATGTGGTCAGCGCGCCGCGCGCACCGGTATCGAGAACCGGAGCCCGCTTGTAGAGGTCACCGATATAGGCCTTGATCTTGTCCTGGTCGCCGGCAAATTCCTGGTTGGCCCAGGCCCAGGCCGCCAGATAGTTCCAGCGCGCCCCGCCTGATGTCTTCGGGTTCGGCGTGACGATCTGCACGTCGCCCTTGACCAGGTCGCCCCAGTTCTGGATGCCCTTGGGATTGCCCTTGCGCACCAGAAAAACGATTGTCGAGGTGTAAGGCGAGGAATTGTTGGGCAGGCGATTGCGCCAGTCCTTGGCGATCTTGCCGCCGTTGTCGACGATCGCGTTGATGTCGCTTTCCAGTGCCAGCGTCACGACGTCGGCTTCCAGCCCGTCGATCACGCCGCGCGCCTGCTTGCCGGAGCCGCCATGCGACTGCTGGATGGTGACATCCTCGCCAGTCTCAGCCTTCCAGTGGGCGGCGAAGGCGTCGTTGTATTCCTTGTAGAGTTCGCGGGTGGGATCATAGGACACGTTGAGCAAAGTCGTCTGTGCCACGGCGCCTGAGACCGATCCGAGCGCAAGGCTAACCCCAAGTGCTGCAACCCCTAACCCCTTGAAAGAAAGAAACATCACCTTCACTCCCACTCTCGTTTCATTGTGCGTCTAGTCTATTAAGTTACTAGAGATAGTCAACAACAGCGGGCGCAGAAGGAAAAATCATTCCCCTGCGTCCCATGCAGCGCAAAACGGTTTTGATCTGGAAGGCTGACGTAAAAAGAACCGGGGCACCTCAAGGCGAATCCTAGTTTTGCCGCCGCGGCTATCCGGGTCCAAAATCAAGCTCAGCATTGCTTGCCGACCGCATGGTATCGGCAAGGGTCGCTAAAGCTTGGCGGACGTCGCATAAGCGCTCATCGCGACGATCGTCGCACTTATGTTCTGAGTATGGATTGTCCCGGTGACATCGCGGCTCACCGCACCGCGCAGAGAATGAACCGGCGGTAGACCAGTGTCCGCAGCCGGTTGCGCAGATTGGTGCTGCGGCGTTGGGCGGCAGCGATCGGCCCGTGCGAGAGGCGCAGCGTATGGGCGAAGCCCGCCTGCTTCAGCAGGGGCTCCAGCCGGTCGTATGTCAGCCCCTCGCCGAACGGCAGTTGCCGCATGATCTCGGCATGCCGGGAGCTGAGCGCACCGTCATAGTGCGTGTCCGGACCGATGAGCCGGTCGATCTGGCGGATCACGAAGGAGGACAGACGGCCAAGGCGGGTGGGCTTGGCCCAATCGCCATCAAAGACCAGCAGCTTGCCGCCGGGCTTCAAGAGCCGGTGCCATTCCCGAAAGGCCGCCTCCGGCGCCGTCAGGGTCCAGACGAGATGGCGGCAGACGATGGCATCGTAGAGACCGTCCGGCTCCCGCGTGTCCTCGGCATCCGCCAGGATGAACCGCAGGCGATCCTTGCCTGCATGCTTGTGGCGGGCGACCGCCAGCATGGCTTCGGGAAAATCGATGGCGGTCACGTCATGGCCGAGCTCGTGGGTCAGCCGCGTCACCTCGCCCGTGCCGCAGGCAAGCTCCAGAACCTTCAGAGGTGCCGTGCCCAATTGCTCGCGGATCGGCTGCTGCCAGGCGTGGAATTCCGGTCCCGGCGGAATGCGATGGCCGAAGGCAAGGTCGAAGGTCTCGGACCGCTTCGACCAGTAGTCGCGGATCTCCTCCTTCAAGTGGAAATTCGGGCGGGAAAGGGAAGCGTCATTCATCGGTATCGGTCTTTCAGGCGATTGCATGCAATGCGGTGGACGGGCGCGCTTCGCCCGGCCGCTGGTATCGGATATGGCAGCGGCCGTCCGCCTCAAGCTCGACACTGGCCGTCACGCCGAACACGGATCTGATGCGCTCCGGCGTCAGCATGTCGCGCGGCGTTCCAAGGCCGACCAGACGGCCGGCCTGCAACACGACAAGACGATCGCAGAAGATTGCCGCGTGATTGAGGTCATGCAGGGCCGCGACCACCGTCAGGGGCTGAGAGCGCACCAGATCGAGAAGGCCGATCTGGTGATGGATGTCGAGATGGTTGGTCGGCTCGTCCAAAAGCAGGATCTGCGGCTCCTGGGCCAGCGCCCGGGCGATGTGCAGCCTTTGTCGCTCGCCGCCCGACAGGGTGTGCCAGTGGCGGGCGGCAAAGCCGGACATGTCGACCTCGTCGAGTGCGGCCGCCACGATCTCCTCGTCGCGGCTCGACCAGGGCGCGAGAGCGCTCAGATGCGGCGTGCGGCCAAGCTCGACGGCCTGGCGGGCGGTGATGCGGTCCGTGGTTTCCGCCTGCTGTTCGACAAAGGCGACCTGCCTTGCGATGTCGCGACGCGACAGCGACGGCAGGGGGTGACCGCCGAGCATGACCGCGCCCGACTGCGGCGACCGGAGGCCGGCCAGCAGCGACATCAGGCTGGTCTTGCCGGAGCCGTTGGGGCCGATGATGCCGAGGAATTCGCCGGCGCGGATGTCGAGCGAGACATCGTCGACGATGCGCCGGCCGCCGGCTGACCAGACGAGATTGCGGGCCGAGAGGATCATGAGGCAGCCCTCCCCCGGGCCAGGATGAGGGCAAAGGCCGGTGCGCCGACCAGCGCGGTGATCACGCCGATCGGCAGGACCTGACCGGGAATGATGATGCGCGACAGGATGTCGGCGACGATCATGAAGATTGCTCCGATAAAGGCCGCCGCCGGCAGCAGCGCGCCATGGCGCACGCCGGCGAAATAGCGCGCCGCATGGGGAATGACCAGGCCGACGAAGCCGATCGAGCCGACGATCGACACCATCACCGCGGTCATCAGCGCGGCCACGGCGATCAGCACGCCGTAGACCCGGCGCACGGGGATGCCGAGCGAGGCGGCGGAATCGGCGCCGAAGGTGAAGGCGTCGAGCGCCCGGGAATGCCAGAGGCAGACCAGCAGGCCGACCAGCGTCACCGGCACCGCCAGAAGGGCGTCGGGCCAGCGAACACCCGACAGGTTGCCCAGCAGCCAGAACATGATGCCGCGGGCCTGCTCGGCGCTCGCCGATTTGGTGACGATGAAGGAGGTCAGCGCGTTGAACAGCTGCGACCCGGCAATGCCGGCCAGGATGATGGCGCCGGTGCCGCGGCCGGCTTTCAGCGCCAGCAGGGAGACCAGGCCAAAGGCGATGAGAGCGCCAAGGAAGGCGCCGACCGACAGGGACAGGGCGCCGGCACCCAGACCCAGGATGGCAACGCTGACGGCGCCGCTGGAGGCGCCGGCCGATATGCCGAGGATATAGGGATCGGCCAGTGCATTGCGCAGCAGCGATTGCAGCACGACGCCGCACAGCGACAGGCCGGCGCCGCAGCAGGCCGCCACCACGGCCCGGCTGAGCCGATAGTTCCAGATGACGCCCTCGTCGATCGCATCGAGCGGATAGCCGGCCGACCAGAGGCGATTGGCGACCGTCTGAAGGACGGTGCTGAAGGGAATGGCGGTCTCGCCGATGGCGGCACCGAGACCGAGTGCCACCATCAGCACCACGAGCGCCGCGATACCGGCGCCCGTGCGATTGACCGTTGCGAGAGATCCCCTCACCGTGCCAGACCGAAACCGGCCACGGCCGTGGCCAAGGCCTCGATGCCGTCAATGGTGCGGATCGTCGGGTTCATCGCCTGGGCATCCATGACGACGATATGGCCCGCCTTGACCGCCGGCATCAGGCTGACCACCGGATCGGACTTCAGATATTCCATCTTCACGGTCCAGTCGTCGGCCGGGTAGCGGCGGCGATCCATCTTTCCGATGACGATGATGGCGGGGTCCGCCTTGGCGACGGTTTCCCAGCCAACCGTCGGCCATTCCTCATCGGATTCGATGATGTTGCGGATACCAAGCGTCGAGAGGATGTAACCCGGCGCGCCGTTGCGGCCGGCGACATAGGGATCGATGGCCAGTTCAGCGCTGGAGAACCAAAAAACGGCAGAAAGCTTGCCATCGCCGGCCCCGACCTTGGCGCGGGCGGCGGCTTCGCGCTGCTTGAGGGTCGCAATCACCTCAGCACCTTTGTCTGCAACGTCGAAGATCTGCGCCATGTCGCGGATCTCCTGGTAGATCAGGTCCATCGAGAAGGCATTGTGGCGCACGCCATCGCCGCCGCCGGAATTGTCCTTGGCCGTGCAATCGGCAGGCGACGTATAGACCGGGATGGAGAGTTCGGCGAACTGTTCCGGCGTTCCGACAATGCCTTCGGGACCGACATGCCACTGGAATTGCGTCGTCACCAGATCGGGCTTCTTCGCCACGACGCTTTCGAAACTCGGGTCGTTGTCGGCCAGGCGTTCGACCTTGGCATTGGCCTCTTCATAGCCCGCGAGGACAGGGCTCAGCCAGACGGCGGTGCCGACCATCCGGTCTGAAAGACCAAGCAGATATAGGATTTCCGTACTGCTCTGGCCGATCGACACGGTGCGCGACGGCGCCTTGTCGAAGGTGATCGAACGCCCGCAATTTTCAAGGGTCAAGGGATAGGTGGTGGATGCGGCAATGGCGGCTGAGTTGCCCAGGGATGAAAAAGCCGCGGCGGTGGCAAGCGCGGCGGCAGCAGCGCCGCGACGGATGGGGCGGAAAATAATGGTCTGCATCGGAGATTCGCTTCTGATTTGATATGGGAGATAGCCCGGCGCACAGGTCTGGCGCGACCGGTCTCGGGACGAGCAACCGTCTGAAGCGCGCACCAGGGCCACGGGCGACGAGCGCCCGCAGCGATCCTTGCGAACCGCAAACGGAACATGCCGATCAGGTCAAAATGCGCCCTGACAGTCCCGGTCGATGAAATGAAAAGCAAAAGAGGCCGATGCCAGCTGGGGCATGTGTCATGTCAACTCCTGTTCAGGGCTCCCCGCCCGTGACGTTGGATCTGTGGCTTGACGGCAGGTCTCCTGGCTTGCGGATTGTCGCTTTCCATCTGCCTTCCCACGTCGGCCCTTCCGGCTTTCGCAGTGGCATGGCACTTTGTCTGTGCCACAAGGATGGTCTGCTCCGCTTACAGTTGCGGGGGCAGCCACGGTCTTGGCCCCTTTCGGGTCGTCCGCACCGTGTTCCCTATTAATCCCCTGGGAGTCATCCTTCAGGGAACCGTCCCCCCTACCATTAGCGCCGGGCGGGCAATCCCGTCAAGATTGCCGCCCGGTCCAAATGTCGAGTCGCGCTACCGTTCGATCCCATTCCATCAAGTAATGTAATATCATTACATTTACCAATGGGCTCCGGTCTTGTCCAGCCCCCTTATTGGATGATTATGGATCGGAACGGGACTCCTCACTGTTGGCGCCGTGATGTAGGGATGCTGCGATATCGGACGATCCGCAGGGGGAAACATGCGCAAACTGCCGGCACTTTCGGCCATGAAGATCTTTGAGGTCGTCGGCCAGACGCGCAGCTTCACCCGCGCTGCCGAACGGCTGAACCTGACCCAGAGCGCCGTCAGCCGGCAGGTGCGCAATCTCGAGGAGCAGCTGGGCGAACCGTTGCTGATCCGCCATCATCATCATCTGGAGCTGACAGCCTCGGGTGCCGAACTGCTGGCAGTGCTGCATCAGGCGTTCCACAACGTGGAACTGGCGGTGCGCGGCATCATGGAGAAGAGCAACCGCCATCGGCTGCGTCTCAACGTACCACCGACCTTTGCCAAGCGCTGGCTGATGCCGCGGCTCGGTCGCCTGCGCCGCGCGCTGCCCGATATGGAGATCAGCATCAGCACCGATCTGCAGGACAGCCTGACCGAGCGCAGCCTGCTCGACTGCGCCATCCGCTTCGGTGACGGCGAATGGCCGATGCTGAAATCCAGCCTGCTGATGACCGAGCGCCATATCGCCGTCTGCGCGCCCGGCCTTCTGAAACGGGACAGTGGCAGCGGCTCGGTGGATCTGGCGGGATTGACCTTCCTGCATGTTCTGTCGTCGGCCGACCAGCGTTACCTGACCTGGCAGCACTGGCTGGATGCAGCAGGCCTGCATGACACGGACACCAGCGGCGGACTGGAATTCGACCTTCTCGACCTTGCCATAGAGGCTGCCTGCAACGGCCTCGGCGTGACCATTGCCGACCGGTTCATGGTGGCCGAGCATTTGCAGGACGGGCGCCTGGTGCAGGTGCTGGATGTCGAGGTCGAGGGCCACGAATCCTATTGGCTGGCGACACGCGCCGATCAGCCGGAAGGCGCCAATGTGACCGCCTTTCGCGCCTGGCTCGACGAAGAGATCGGGGCACAAGAGGCGCAACCCTGAAGCATTCCATTTTGGAATGCTGAACCTCAGAATTACTCGCTTGCGAAGCTCACTCCTCCGCGTTCCAAATTGCCAACCGGCAAGAGCGAGCTGACTCGACAGATGCTCCGCCGCCGGCGCAAGGAGCAGGCCGCGCATCATGACACCTCATCGCAATTTCATTGCCGGCGCCTTTGAGCCGGCGTCAAGCAGCCAGAGCATCGAGGTTCGTAATCCGGCCACTGGCGCGGTGTTTGCGAGCGTGCCGGCTGCCGGCGAAGCCGATGTGCTGCGAGCCGTTGCCGCTGCAAGCGAAGCGCAGAAGACCTGGCGCAAGCTGACCGCCATCGAGCGCGGCAACGCGCTGCGCCGGCTGGCGGATGCGCTGGAAACCCATGCCGGCAGGATCGGTGCGGCGCTGGCGCTGGAATCCGGCAAGAGCCTTGCGGATGCGACAGCCGAGGCGATCTATGGCGTCGAGCTGATGCGCTACCATGCCGAATGGGCGCGGCGCATCGAAGGCGAGGTCATTGAAAGCGATACGCCGAACGAGACGCTGCTGCTGAAGCGCGAGCCGATCGGCGTCGTCGCCTGCCTGATCCCGTTCAACTTCCCGATCTACACGCTGGTGCGCAAGATCGCCCCGGCGTTGATCACCGGCAATGCCGTGGTGGTGCGGCCAAGCAATACCACGCCGACCTCAGCCTTCGCCTTTGCGCAGGCCCTGCTGGATGCCGACCTGCCGGCCGGGTTGATCAATATCATGACCATGACCCACGACGTGGCCCGCGTCATGTGCACGGCGCCGAACGTCGGCATGATCACGCTGACCGGCAGCGTGGCGGCCGGCCAGACGGTCCTCGACTATTGCCGGACCAATATCGCCAAGCCGTCGCTGGAACTCGGTGGCAAGTCGCCTGTGATCATCGAGCCGGATGCCGATCTCGATGCCGTGGCCCGCATGGTCGTGGCCGCCAAAACAGCCCATTGCGGCCAGGTCTGTACATCAGTCGAACGGCTCTATGTGCAGGAAAGCGTGCATGACGCCTTGCTTGAACGGTTGCGCTTGGGCTTTGCGGGCCGCGCTTTTGGCGATCGGTCCGCCAACCCTGACCGGATGGGACCGCTGGCGAGCGAGGCTGCACGCCAACGCATCCATGCCATGGTCGAGCGGGCGAAAGCCGAGGGCGCCGTGGTCGAGGCAGGCGGCATCCTGCCGGATGGTCCGGGCTATTTCTATCCGCCGACCCTGCTGTCGGCCTGCCGCCAGGACATGGAGATCGTGCGCGAAGAGGTGTTCGGGCCGGTGCTGGCCGTCATCCCCTATGGCCAATTCGACGAGGCGCTGGCGCTCGCCAGCGATCACCAGTTCGGCCTTGCCTCTGTGCTGTTTACCGAAAACTACCGCAAGGCCCTGCAGGCGGCCCACGAGATCGAGGCGGGTGAACTCTACATCAACCGTTTCCCGGCCGACCCCTACCAGGGCTACCACGCCGGCTGGAAGAAATCCGGCCTTGGCGGCGACGACGGCAAACACGGCATGCTGGAATTCACCCAGACCCGGCTGGTGGTGATGAATTACTAGAACGCTATCGATCGGAGCAGGATTAGAGCCCCTCATCCGGCCTGCCGGCCACCTTCTCCCCGTGAACGGGAAGAAGGGACAAGCGGCAAACACTGAGCCAAGTCCCCTCTCCCCGCATGCGGGGAGAGGGTTAGGGTGAGGGGCAAGACCCGCGCCACGCCAAAAATATCGACCCACGACCCGCAAACGGAGGCACCCATGAAGATCGCAGAGCTCAAGACCCATGTTGTCGCCGTTCCGCCGCCGCATGTGGGCGGCATGTACTGGGTCTTCGTGCAACTGAAGACAGATTGTGGCATCGAGGGGGTGGGCGAGATCTATGCGACGGCCTTTCATCCCGGCGCCATGGTGCCGCTGATCGAGGATGTCTTCCAGCGTTATCTGGAGGGTCACGATCCGCACAATATCGAGCGCTTCTGGAGGGCCGCCTATTCGAGCGGCTTCACGCAGCGCCCCGACCCGACCATGATGGGCATCGTCTCCGGCCTGGAGATCGCCTGCTGGGATATCATCGGCAAAGCGGCCGGCCGGCCGGTCTCCGATCTGCTCGGCGGCACGGTGCATGAGAAGCTTCGGGCCTATACCTATCTCTACCCGAAGAATTCAGCCGGCGACTACGATTACGGCGATCCGGATCTGGCGGCCGAAGAGGCAATCCGCATGGTCGACATGGGCTTCACGGCGCTGAAGTTCGACCCGGCCGGGCCTTATACCAACTATTCCGGGCACCAGCTGTCACTCGGCGTGATGGATCGCTGCGAAGAGTTCTGCACCAAGATCCGCGCCGCCATCGGCAGCAGCGCCGATATCCTGTTCGGCACCCACGGCCAGATGGTGCCGTCCTCGGCCATCCGGCTTGCCAAGCGGCTGGAGAAATACGATCCGATGTGGTTCGAGGAGCCGGTGCCGCCCGGCCAGGAGGCCGCCATGGCGGAGGTCGCGCGGGCCACCTCGATCCCGATCTCGACGGGCGAGCGGCTGACCACCAAGTATGAATTCCAGCGGGTGCTGCAGCTCGGAGCCGCCTCGATCCTGCAGATGAATGTGGCGCGGGTCGGCGGGCTGCTGGAAGCCAAGAAGATTGCCGGCATGGCAGAAGCCTTCTACGCGCAGATCGCCCCGCATCTCTATAACGGCCCGGTGGGCGCTGCCGCCAGCATCCAGCTGGCCGCGGCAAGCCCCAATTTCCTGATCCATGAGGCGATCATCGATTTCGGCGGGTTCCATGCCGAGGTGCTGAAGACCAAGCTTGGATTCGACGACGGCTATCTGATCCCGTCGCGCGAACCGGGGCTCGGCATCGAACTCAACCTCGACGTGGTGGCCGCCCATTCGCCCTATACCGGCAACCGGCTGCACCTGCAGATGGCGTCCGAGCCTGCCGACATCAAGGAATTCGCACCCGCCCGCGGCTAAGGTCGAGACCCCATGATTTACGATTTCGTCATTGTCGGCGCAGGCTCGGCTGGCTGCATTCTTGCCAGCCGGCTCAGCGAAAGCGGCCGCTACAGCGTGCTTTTGCTGGAGGCCGGCGGCCGGGATAGCTCGTTCTGGTTCAAGATCCCGGTCGGCTATGCCAAGAGCTACTATAATCCGGCGGTCAACTGGATGTATTCCACCGAACCGGAAGCGCAGTTGAACGACCGGCGGATCTATGTGCCGCGCGGCAAGGTGCAGGGCGGTTCCGGCTCGATCAATGCCATGGTGTTCGTGCGGGGCGCCGCCGCCGATTTCGACGACTGGAAGAGCGCCGGCAATCCGGGCTGGGGGGCAAGCGATGTGCTGCCCACTTTCAAGACGCTGGAAACCCATGAGACAGGCGCCTCGCACTGGCATGGCGACAGAGGGCCGATCCATGTGACGCCGATGCGCGGCATGACCCATGCGGTCACAGATGCGTTCCTATCCGCCTGCGGCGAACTGCAATTGCCGCTCAACGCCGATTTCAACGGTGCGGACATCGAAGGAGCCGGGGTCTATGACATCAACGTGCGCCGCGGCATTCGTTCGCATTCGAGCGCCGAATATCTGCGCCCGGCGCTGAATCGGCCGAACCTCTCGATCGAGCATTTTGCCCTGGCGCAGAGGTTGACCTATGCGCCGGACGGTCGCGTCGATGGCGTCGAGGTGCTGCAGCGCGGCAGGCTCCGGACCTTCAAGGCGCGGCGCGAGGTGATCCTTTCAGCTGGCGTCGTAGACACGCCGAAACTGATGCAGCTTTCCGGCCTCGGCGAAGCGATCCATCTCTCCAGTCTCGGCATCGAGGTGAAACGGCATCTGCCCGCGGTCGGCGAGAACCTGCAGGATCATCTCTGCGCCAGCTTCTATTACCGCGCCAACCGGCCGACGCTGAACGGACTGTTCGGCAGCCTCTTCGGCCAGGCTTCGCTCGGCCTGCAATATGTGCTGACCCGCAAGGGACCGTTTGCCATGAGCGTCAACCAGGCAGGCGGCTTCTTTCGCGGTGGACCTGGCGAAGAGCGGCCGAATATCCAGCTCTATTTCAACCCGCTGTCCTACCGCATCCCGGTCAACCGCCGCGCCTCGATGCTGCCGGAGCCCTATCCGGGCTTTCTGATCGCCTTCAATTCCTGCCGGCCGACCAGCCGCGGCCGCATCGCCATCGGCTCCAGTGACGCCCAGGCCGCCGCCCTGATCCAGCCCAACTATCTCTCCACCGAGCGGGATGTCGCCGAAGTGCTGCAGGGCAGCCGGCTGGTGCGACGGATTGCCGGAGCCCCTGCCCTGCAAAGCCTGATCGAGGAAGAGGTTTCGCCCTCGCTGACCGCCACAAGCGACGAGCAGCTGCTCGACTATTTCCGCGCCAATAGCAGCTCGATCTACCACCTTTGCGGCAGCTGCGCGATGGGGCCGGATCCGGCAACGTCGGTGGTCGATGCACGGCTGCGGGTGCATGGGGTGGAGGGGCTGCGCGTGGTCGACGCGTCGATCTTCCCGAACGTGACGGCCGGCAATATCAATGCCCCTGTGATGATGGTGGCGGAAAAGGGTGCTGCAATGATCCTTGAGGACGCGGCCTGACGAGCGAATTTCTAAAGCAGACGGACCAATCCCTGAATGGAGAGAACGGCATGCGCTACGGTTTTATCGGACTTGGACATCTCGGCGGTTTTCTGGCCGGCAGCCTGTTGCGCGAGGGGTTTGCCCTGACGGTTCATGATACGGACCGCTCGAAGGCGGCAGACCTGATAGCGCGCGGTGCGCGCTGGGCCGATGATCCGCACCTGCTGGCCCAGGACGTCGACGCCGTGATCACCTGCCTGCCCTCGCCCGCCATCTCGGAAAAGGTTCTGACGGCGCCGAACGGCATTCTTGCCGGGCTGAAGCCGGGATCGACCTGGATCGAGATGAGCACGCTGGATCACGCCGCCGTCGAACGGCTGGCGGCGGTGACGGCGGAAAAGGGCGTGCGGATGATGGAGGCGCCGGTCACCGGCGGCGTTCACCGGGCGGCGGCCGGCGACATCACCGTGATTGCCGGTGGCGACCGCGATCTCTACGATCAACATCTGCCGGCCCTGCAGGCCATGGGCGGCGAGATCTTTCACGCAGGACCGCTCGGCAAGGCCGCAGTGATCAAGGTCATCACCAACATGCTGGCCTTCATCCACCTGCTGGCGACCGGCGAGGCGCTGATGCTGGCCAAGAAGGGCGGCATCGACCTCACCGATGCCTTCAACATCATCAAGGCCAGTTCCGGCAACAGTTTCGTGCACGAGACCGAGGGCCAGGTGATCCTCAACGGCAGCTACAACATCAATTTCACCATGGATCTGGCGGTCAAGGACCTGGGTTTCGCACTCGGTTTCGGCAGGGAATTCGGCGTGCCACTCGACCTTGCCTCGCAGGCGCTGCAGACCTTCATCCGCGCGCGTTCCACCTATGGCGGCAGCGCCTGGTCGTCGCAGGTCGTCAAGCTGCTTGAGGATGCCGTCGGCACGGATCTGCGCGCGCCAGGCTTTCCCGCAGAGCTCTAGAATGCTTCCTGGCTAGGGACGGTCCGCCGCCGCGGGCTCGACACTGCCGGGCTCGTGCCCCGCTTCAAACGCCTGCCGCGGGCCTGTCAGGCTCCAGCGCAGCCCCTCCGGCTCGAAGGTCACGGTCGCCTTGCCGCGGAACGCTGCGGCGGCGTGGCGCTCGATCACCGTGGAGCCGAAACCGCGCCGGACAGGCGGGATGACCGGCGGTCCGCCGGTCTCCGTCCAGGTGACCGTCAGCATAGGCTGCTCGCCGGCCTCGTCCGTCGCGGTCTGCCACTCCACCACGACCTGCCCCTCAGGCACGGAAAGCGCGCCGTATTTGACCGAGTTGGTGGTCAGCTCATGAAAGACCATGCCGAGATTCTGCACGGCATTGGCATTCAACGTCAGGTCCGCGCCGCGCCGCGCGACGCGTTCGCCGGACCCGAGCACGGTTGCGATCTGCAGGTCGACAACCTCAGACAGCGGAATGCCGCCCCATTGCTGCCGGGCCAGCGCCTCGATGGAGCCGGCAAGGCCGGACAGGCGGCCGCTGACATCCTTCTGGTACTGGTCGACACTGGTTGCTTCACGGGCCAGCTGGCGCATCATCGCCTGGACCAGGGTGAGGATATTCTTGGTGCGGTGAACCAGTTCGTGCAGGATGAAATGCACCCGTTCCTCGGCCTGGCTGCGATCAAAGGAGGCATTGGACAGGGCGATGGCCACCTGGTTTGCCTCGCTCACACGGGTCATCACCGGCGAAACGATCTCGCCTTCACCGATCCGCTCGGCCATGTCGGCGATCTGCCTGATGGATCTGCGCAATTGCTGGGCGGCGGCCCAGGCGACCGCTATTCCCAGCCCCAGCAGCAGCAGGCTGCCGAGAACCAATTGCCGCCATGTGCTGACCAGCGGCGCCTGGGCCGAGGAGGTCGGGCCCCAGACGGCGATAGTCCACGACCAGCCCGGCAGCTTGGCATAGCCCAGCATCAATTCCGGCCCGTCGCCAGGCACCACGGCGCTGTCGTTTGAGCCGGTCATCAGCGACAGCATGTCCGGGGGGAACTCGGCCCCGGAGCTGCGGTTGTCCGGGCCGCTCGACACCACGACATGGCCAAAGGCGTCCAGGACCGCCGCCGACCAGCCGATCGGCAAACCATCGGTTGCCGTCAGGCTGGCAAGATCGCCCGCCCCTTGCGTCAGCACCAGGGCCGCGCCGGCCGAAGACAGCGCCGGCGGCAAAGGCATGGTGACGTTGAAAACCCATTGCTTGCTGGTCGCGCCGAAGAAAATATCCGACACCTCGATATTGCCGGAGGCCAGTGCCGATCGAAGTGCCGGAAGATTGGCCATCGGGCCGAGTGCGGTGCCGAAGGGCACCCGCGTATTCAGGGTCTGCGCGCCGTCCGCCTGGACAAGCAGCATATAGAGCGAGTCCGCTTTCAGCCCCGGCGCAGTGCGGTCATGAAACGCCATCAAATCGCCGGTCTTCAGCTCCGGCGAGGTTGAAAGAAGCCGCAGGGTCGTCGCCATATCCTGTAGCTTGCGTTCCACACTGCGGCCAATGGTCTGCGCGTCCTGGGCGGTCTCGCGCCGCAATGTCTGGTTTTCATTGCTCTCCAGCTCGGCGAGCAGGAAGACGACGAAGCCGAGCAGCGGCAAGGTCGTCAGCACCGCCATGGCCATCAGATAGACGCCGATGGAGGTGGTCGGAAAAAAGCGGATCCACCTAGTCATCGGCCATCATCGAAACTTTGATGCACCACGCCGTCCGACTGCCCTTCACACATGCCATGGAATGCACTCCCGTTCCGCCCCGCCCGGTCCGTCTTTCATATCGAACCTGCCGCGCAATGCAAAGGCTTCGCCTTATTCGCGCCGCTACCGACCACAGCACGGCTATTCCGCAATGATCCGCGGATTGACGCCGGGCATCCATTCCTTCGAGATCGGCGGCCGAGTGCCCTGATAGGTGATGCCGCCCTGGGTACATTGATAGACCTGGACCGGCATTCCATCGGCGAAGAATTCCGAGCCACGGTAGCTGCGGACGAATGCCGTAGTCGTCGTGCATTTATAGCTGGTGTCCGGCAACTGGTCCGGCGGCACGACGCCTGGAAGATCCTTGTAGGCAAAAGTCGGCTGGTCCTTGGCTGCCGATCCGGCATAGGCACTGCCCGTCACAGCCAGCGACAGGGCGATAAGCGTCAATAGTCGTCGTCCCGTCATGACAGGCCCTTTCGTGACAGGTTCATAGGGCAAGCGAAACGTCTTCCGTTTCTACCCGTTGCCCTCGATATAACTCGATATAATAAGGCGGATGGCGGGATTAAAGATCGCGGTCCACCTAGATCGGTCTGCGATACCCCGTTGGCTGCTCGTAGAGCCAGCCGATGCGCTGCACCGCCGCCTCGAAATTCTCACGGGCCACGGTCATGGTATGGCCGTTGGCATGCAGCAGTGTCTGCTCATCCTCCATGATGCCGGCGTGGCCCTTCCAGAACACCAGATCGCCGCGGCGAAGCTCGTCGCGGTCGATCGCGATGCCCAGTCGCTCAGCCTGCATGTCGGAATCGCGCGGTGCGGCCTTGTCCACCATCATCAGTGCCAGTTGTACAAGGCCGGAACAGTCTATGCCGAATCCCGACCGCCCGCCCCATAGATAGGGCGTTTCGAGAAAACGGGCGGCCACCGCCACATAGTCGCCGACAACCGGCTCACCCACCGGCCGGCAATGGCCGGCGATCACCGCTCCGCCGCCGGCCAGCAGATAGTAGCCGGTACCGCGGGTCTCCGCCTCGCCGACAACCGCGACACGGCTGCCCATGGAAAGGGCTGCCGATATGGGAAACCGCAGGTCCGGCCCGGGATAGACGAAGGTTCTGGGCACCGTGACGCGGTGTGTCGGCGTCGGCGCATCTTCTGTCAGCGCGGTTTCGGGGACATAGCCGACATAGCCATCAGCCGCGGCCTGAACCCAGGTCCAGCCGTCGGCCCTGTCGAACACCATGACATCTTCGCCGAGCAGCATCTCGGTATCGATTCCCGCGGTCATATCAGGGCGGCGGCGAAGGCCCGCGACGGGCACGGCGATGCGCGCCGGCGTGCCGCACACATAGCGCTCGGCCGCGATCACGCCTTCAAGGGCAGCATCGGCGAGATCCGGTCTGAAGGCATTCAGCCTGCGGTCGAGGGTCATGGTCATCTCACGTCTTCATCTTGCGGCCTTGATCGATGATCAGATCGCCGAGCTTTTCGAGATAGAGGGCGCCGCCGACCGTGCGCTTGATGATGACATTGCGCCGGTCGCGCTCGTCGCGCACCCGGTCGACCAGACCCATCTCGCCCATCGTATTGAGCGCCCGGGTAATCACCGGCTTGGTGACATCCAGCGTGGCGGCAAGACCGCGCACCGTGTGGGGCGGCGGCACCAGATAGATATGCAACAGGATCGCCAATTGCCGCAGGGTGAGATCGCGGCCGTCCTGCTGCACTTGGCGCAGCGTCACATGATGCCAAAGCCCCAGCGCCGCTGTGGCCGTCAGTTCCACGCTCATCCGAAGCTCCGATGTCGTTACGTCGCCGTTTCATTTACGGCCAACGCCACCCGCTTTGCAAGGCTAGAGGATGCCGCGGATATGGCGATAGAGCGCGCGGATGCCTTGCGCCTCGCCGCCGATCTGGCTGTGCGGACGCTCGGCGGACGCCCAACCGTAGATGTCGAAATGCGCCCAGGTCGGCGTCTTCATCACGAAGCGCTTGAGGAACAGGGCGGCAGTGATGGCGCCCGCCATGCCGCCGGCGGGGGCATTGGTCAGATCGGCAATCTGCGAGCGGATCAGCCTGTCGTAGCCCATGTGGAGCGGCAGGCGCCAAAGCGGATCGTCCACCTCCAGGCTCGCTTCGGCCAGATCGAGCGCGAAATGATCGTCATTGGTGAAGAAGGGCGGCAGATCGGGTCCAAGTGCGACGCGGGCTGCACCGGTCAGGGTCGCCATGTCGATCAGCAGGTCTGGCTGATCCTCATCGGCATAGCTCAGCGCATCGGCCAGGATCAGGCGGCCTTCCGCATCGGTATTGTCGATCTGCACGGTCAGGCCCTTGCGGCTGCGATAGACATCGCCGGGGCGGAAGGCGTTGCCGGCAATGGAATTCTCGACCGCCGGAACGATGACCCGCAGGTCCACCTTCAGCTTGGCATCCATGATCATCAGGGCCAGACCCAGCACGTTGGCAGCGCCCCCCATGTCCTTCTTCATCAGCAGCATGCCAGCACTCGGCTTGATATCGAGGCCGCCGGTATCGAAGCACACGCCCTTGCCGACCAGGGTGATCTTCTTATGGCCCTTCTTGCCCCAGCGCATGTCGAGCAGGCGCGGTGCCTGGGCGCTGGCGCGGCCGACGGTGTGGACGAGCGGAAAGTTCTGCTCGAGCAGATCGTCGCCGGTGATGACCGAGACCTCCGCCTTGTAGTGGGTCGCCAACGCGCGGAATGCCGCTTCGAGTTCGGCCGGTCCCATGTCATTGGTCGGCGTATTGATCAGGTCGCGCGCCAGGAAGACGCCGGCGAGCTGACGCTTGATATCGGCCGCATCGGCATCCTGGGGGATCATCAGTTTCGGCGCGGTCGGCCGCTCCGACCGGTAGCGGTCGAAACTGTAGCTTCCGAGACCGTAGCCGAGAAGCAGGCGATTGGCGGTCAGCGGGGCGGTCTCTATGTGCCAATCGCCGGCCGGCAGTGCTCTCGCCAGCTTGCCGGTGATGAAGGGATTTTCGGACGGATTGGTGCCAAGCCCCAGCAAGGCGCCGCCCAGGTGGCCGTCGTCCGTCGGAATCAGCAGAACCGTGCCGGCTTCGGCCCGAAATCCGGCCTTCTTGGCCCAGTCCAGCGCGATCGGATCGATCGATCCGGTCTCGACATGGGCCGGGGTGACCGCGAAAATCGGAAGCGTTTTTCCGGCCTTGGTGGTGAATGGGGTCTGTCGTTCGATATATTGATAGGGGACCATGTCCTGCCTTCCCGGAATTGCGCTGCGAACGCGGGTATTAACACTCCGTTAGGGTTAACAGATTATTGCTTGAGTGGAGATTGCGCCGCGTCCTTCGACCCCTATTTTTTCCGCGGCCATGAACCGGAACCAGGATGATCTGCATGGCCGCTCGGGAAACCTCACCTCGTTACAGACGCAATCTGCTAACTTGCCTGTGCACGACACTGGTCGCCCTGTCCGTTACCGGCTGCGCGTCGACCCGCAATCACGACAATATCAAGACCGGCTCGGTGCCGAACATGAGTCGCGCTTACGACCAGATGAACGCCACCCAGCTTGCCAGTGCTTCAGCCAGTCTCGGAAAGGCCTACGAGGCCAATCCGAAGGATCGCAGCACCGGCCTTGCCTATGCCAATATCCTGCAAATGACCGGCCGCCAGGCCCAGTCTCTGGCCGTCATGCAACAGGTGGCGATCGCCCATCCCTCCGACCGGGAAGTGCTGGCCGCCTATGGCAAGGCGCAGGCCGCCGCCGGTCAGCTGGAACAGGCACTCGGCACCATCGGCCGCGCCCAGACACCGGACCGGCCGGACTGGCGCCTCTTTTCCGCCGAGGGTGCGGTGCTCGACCAGCTTGGCCGCTCCGCAGACGCCAGAAACCGCTACCGTATGGCGCTCGACCTACAACCGAACGATCCTTCGGTCCTGTCCAATCTCGGCATGTCCTATGTGCTGTCAGGCGACCTCAGGACCGCTGAAACCTATCTGCGCACGGCCTCCGAACAGCCGGCAGCCGACAGCCGGGTCCGCCAGAACCTGGCGCTCGTGGTTGGTCTGCAGGGACGCTTCCCGGAAGCCGAACAGATCGCCCGCCGGGAGCTTGCACCGCAACAGGCGGACGCCAATGTCGCCTACCTGCGCTCCATGCTGGCCCAGCAGAACTCCTGGAAGCAGCTGGCAGCCAAGGACACGGATACCAAGAACACCAACTGAAGGCCCGGACCGCCGGCGCCCTGCGGGAGCGCGCCTGGCTCAGGCCAGCCGGACACGCACACTTTCCAGGATCAGCCTTGCGCCAAGCCCGGCCATCACCAGCGCGGCAGCACGATCGATCCAGGCTTTCGCCTTGCCATAGACCGTGCGGGCCAGGCTTGCTGAAAAGACCAGCGCCACCAGCGCATACCATCCCGCTTCCACGACGAACACGGCTGGCGGAAGGATCGCCAGCACCGACAGATCCGGATCGGCCGGCAGGAACGCCACGAAAATGCTGGCATAGACCACGGCGGTCTTCGGATTGCCGAGCTGGGTCGTCAAGCCGAGCAGGAAGCTGCGCAACAGGGAGGGCTCACGGCCCTGCTCCGGCATGTCCACCGGCAGCGGGTCGGCCGCTCCCCGCCACAAACGGCTGGCGAGATAGAGGAGATAGAGGCCGCCCAGGAGCTTCAGTATCAGATGAAGCCACTCGACCCGCGCTAACAGCGCGCCCAGGCCCGCCAGGGCAAGGGCTGCAAAGATCGCGCCGCCGGCGCCCATGCCGAGAGCCGCGGCAAGGCCAGCGGCGCGTGACCGCCCAAGGGCTGTGTGGGAGACGAGTACGAAGCTCGGGCCGGGGCTCATCGCCCCGATCAATATGGCTGTCAGAATTCCCAGGATGACAATCGACGACGACATGCAGGACCTCCGGTCGGATTTGGCGTTGACAGCCCAGGCGAGCGGCATTTGCTTGCCCGCGCTTCCCGATGGTCGTCCATCTCATTCGCCAGTCACGCGGGCGATGAGCTTAAAACGATTCCTGGCCAGATTGAAGCTGTAGCGTTTCGCGATCTTTCAGATTCGCTCATCGCGCTTTGTCTTTTTGTTTTGTCGCATGTCGTCATGCCGAAACCGGCGCCCACTGTCGGGCAGCATGCTTTAGAAGCGGTCGGAAACCTGGATGCCGGCCGGTCCGAGGATGACGGCCACCAGGACGGGCAGGAAGAACAGGATCATCGGCACGGTCAGCTTCGGCGGCAGGGCGGCCGCCTTCTTCTCGGCCTCGTTCATGCGCTCGTCGCGGCCTTCCTGGGCCAGAACGCGCAGCGCCTGGGCGACCGGCGTGCCGTAGCGCTCGGCCTGGATGAGCGCCTGCGTGACGCTCTTCACCCCTTCGAGCTGGGTGCGGGTTCCGAGATTTTCAAGCGCCGTACGGCGGTCCTGCAGGAAGGAGAGCTCGGCGGTCGTCAGCACCATTTCCTCGGCCAGTTCCGCCGACTGGCTGGCGATTTCCTCGGCCACCCGGCGCATGGCGGCCTCGATGGAAATACCGGATTCGACGCAGATCAGCATCAGGTCGAGCGCGTCGGGCCAGGCCCGCTTGATCGACAGCTGACGCTTGGCCATGCGGTTCGAAATGTAGATATTCGGCATGTAGAAGCCGATATAGGCGGCAACGACGGCGGCCAGGATGCGAATGCCGAATGGTTTTTCGGCAAGATTGCCGAGGACGAAGATCCAGACCACGGCCCCCGCCAGGCACAGGAACGGCAGAAGGAAGCGGGCCACCAGGAAGATGTTCAGGGCGTTCTGGGTCCGGAAACCGGCAGCCCGCAGCTTGTCCATGGTGCCATCATCCACCAACGCCTTGCGCAGGTTGAAGCGCTCGACGATCTGGCGGACCGATCGGTTGTTGTTGGCCCGCAGCGAGGTCTTGCTGTTGGAACTGTCAGCGTTCATGCGAGCCCGCTCCCGCGCGCGGATCAGGTCCCGCTCGGTCGAAACGGCTTTCATGCGTTTGTTGAGGTCGCCTCGCTCGAAATAGGGGATGGCGAAAGTGTAGAGCGTCGCAAACACGGCGATGGCCACAAGAACCGCCAGGATCATGCTGGGATCGGTCAGCCGGGATGCAAGTTCCTGGGACATGGCTTTGTCGCTTCCTCAGATGTCGAAGTTGATCATGTTGCGCATCACCAGAATACCGATGCTCATCCAGACCAGCGATGCGCCGAGGATCATATGACCGCGCGAGTCGGTGAACAGGATCATGATGTAGGAGGGCGAGGTCAGATAGACGAGAAGCGTCACCACGAAAGGCAAGGAACCAATGATGGCCGCCGAAGCCTTGGCCTCCATCGACAGGGCGCTGACCTTGGCCTTCATTTTCTTGCGCTCGCGCAGGACGCGGGACAGATTGGACAGGGCCTCGGAGAGGTTGCCGCCGGCCTGGGACTGGATGGCAATGACGATCGAGAAGAAGTTGACCTCCTGCAGCGGCATGGTGATCATCATGCGGGTGCAGGCCTCGGGCACGCTCAAACCCACCTGCTGGGATTCCACGACGCGGCGAAATTCACCTTTGACCGGCTCCTGGCCATCCACTGCGATCAGGCGCAAAGCATCGTTGAGGGGCAGGCCCGACTTGATCGACCGGACCATGACATCAAGGGCGTTGGGAAATTCCGACAGGAACTTATTCTGGCGGCGCTTGATGAGAAAACCGACCAGCCAGCGCGGCAGGCCGGCCGCGGCGACAAAGGCGAGCCCGACCGTGGCAAGAAGTGGCAATCCGCCGATGAAGGATCCGACGAAGACCAAAACGCCGAAGATCGCGCTGAACACATAGAACTTGGCCGCCGAGATGGAGAGCCCGGCCTGCACGAGGCGCGACTTCAGGCTGAGCGTCGCCGCCGTCTTGGTCTTTTCGGCCTGTTTGCGCTCCATGTCCTTCAGGGTGTCCTGCACCGACTTGCGGCGCTTGGACAGTTCCTGAACCCGATCGCGCGCCGCCTTGACCTTGTTGAGGTCGGTCTCGGCGGCTTTGACCCGGTTCAGGCGGGCCGAGGTCTTCTTGTCGGCTTCTATACTGGAAAACTGGACACCATAGGCAACGGCGCCCGCTGCAATCGCGACAAGGGCGACGATGGCCAAGACAATCGGGTCCATTCCGAACATCGCCGTCATACTCCGCTGGATTTGAGTTCCATGGCGTCAAGCGCCGCCGCCAGCCGCCGCTCTTCGTTGTAGTAGCGGGCGCGATCCCAGAAATGCGGCTTGCCGATGCCTGTCGACATATGCCGGCCGATGATCTTGCCGTTCATGTCTTCGCCTTCCATTTCGTAGCGCATCAGATCCTGGGTGACGATCACATCACCCTCCATGCCGATCACCTCGGTGATATGGGTGATGCGGCGCGAGCCATCGCGCAGGCGGGCGGCCTGGATGATGACGTCGACGGAGCCGGAGATGATTTCGCGCACGGTCTTGGCCGGCAGGGTAAACCCACCCATGGCGATCATCGATTCCATGCGGCTCAGGCATTCGCGCGGCGTGTTGGCATGGATCGTACCCATCGAGCCATCGTGGCCGGTGTTCATCGCCTGCAGCAGGTCGAAGACTTCCGGTCCGCGCACTTCGCCGACGATGATGCGTTCGGGGCGCATACGCAGGCAGTTCTTGACGAGATCGCGCATGGTGATCTCGCCTTCGCCTTCGATATTCGGCGGACGGGTTTCGAGCCGCACCACATGGGGCTGCTGCAGCTGCAGTTCGGCGGTGTCTTCGCAGGTAATGATGCGTTCGTCGCCATCGATATAGCGGGTCAGGCAGTTGAGCAGCGTGGTCTTGCCGGAGCCGGTACCGCCGGAAATAACCACGTTGCAGCGAACGCGCCCGATGATCTGCAGGACATCGGCGCCTTCCGGCGTGATCGCCCCGAATTTCACCAGCTGGTCGAGATTGAGCTTGTCCTTCTTGAACTTACGAATCGTCAGCGCCGGGCCATCGATAGCAAGCGGCGGCGCGATAACGTTGACACGAGAACCATCCGGCAGACGCGCGTCGCAGATCGGGCTCGATTCATCGACGCGACGGCCGACCTGGCTGACGATGCGTTGGCAAATGGAGAGAAGCTGGCTGTTGTCGCGAAAGCGGATATCGGATTCAATCGTCTTGCCGGCGACTTCGATGAAGGTCTGTCCGGAGCCGTTGACCATGATGTCGGAGATATCGTCGCGGGCCAGAAGCGGCTCGAGAGGTCCGTAGCCGAGAACGTCGTTGCAGATGTCTTCGAGCAGTTCCTCCTGCTCGGAGATCGACATGGCGAAGTTCTTGATCGTGATGATGTCGTTGACGATATCACGGATTTCTTCGCGGGCGCTTTCCCCGTCGAGCTTGGCGAGCTGCGACAGGTCGATGGTGTCGATCAGCGCCGAAAACACCTGGCTCTTGGTATCGTAATACTCCTGGGTACGGGCCTGACGTTTGCGGGCCGGCGTCTGCATGGATGGCGGCTGCATCTGCTGGCGCGCCGCTCCCTCCTCGCGAACGATCTCGGAGACACTTTCCGTTCTTTGAGGGGCGGGAGCAACAGGCGCCGACAGGGTCGGCGGGACCGCTGTCCCACCACCCGCTTTGCCGAAACCATCACTTCCACGTTTACCGAACATAACAATCCACTTTGTCTTAAGACCCTCTGGTCTATTTCTTGCTCAAAAGCCCGAGCATCTTTCCAAGTCCGCTTTTCTTGGCCTTCTTGGCCGCCGCCCGGCCGGTCACGATGTGCGCGATCTGGGCAAAGGTCTCGGCGGTCGGTGATTTCGCGTCGATTTCGGAGATCATGCGGCCGCTGTTGGCGGCGTTGCCGAACAGCTGGGTATCGAATGGAATGATGGCGATCGGCTCGATTTCCAACGGCTCGAAGAAATCAGCCGGGGCGATTTCCGGACGCTTGGGCATGCCGACCTGATTGAGAATGAAGTGGGGGGCCTTGTCGTTCGGCCGCAGCTTCTTCAACGCATCCACCAGGTTCTTGGCATTTCGCAGATTGGCCAGATCTGGAACGCAGGTGATGACCACTTCGTCGGCATCCGACAGCACCGCCCTCGTCCAGTCCGACCATAGATGAGGCACGTCGAGCACCGTGACCGGCGCGCTGCGCTGCAGCACGTCGAGCACCGGCTGGAAGGCGCCACGATCGAAATCATAGGCACGGTCGAGCAGGGATGGGGCTGCCAGAAGCGACAGGTGCTGGGAGCAGGTCGTCAGCAGGCGATCCAGAAAGACCTCGTCCAGACGTTCCGGCGCAAACACCGCTTCGGCAATGCCGGTGGCCGGGTCCTGGTCGAAATCGATATTCGCCGTGCCATAGGGCAGGTCGAGATCGGCGAGAATGGTTTCGGAGGCAAACAGGCTGGAGATACCAAACGCGCAATTGTGGGCGATGGTGGACGAGCCGACGCCGCCCTTGGCGCCGATGAAGGCGATGCTGCGGCCCAGCGGCTCTGCATCCGGATCGACGAAGATCGTCGAAACGGCCGCCATGACATCCGCCATGGACACCGGCGCGACCATATATTCGGAAATGCCGCTGCGGATCAGGTCGCGATAGAGAGGGATGTCGTTGTAGCGGCCAAGCACGATGACGCGTGTCGTCGGATCGCAGACTTCGGCAAGCGGCGCGAGTTCCTGCAGCAGGCCTGCCGGTTCGCAATCGGTTTCGAGGATGATCAGATTGGGTGTCGGTGCCGAGGAAAACATATTGGCGGCGGCCGCGGTGCTGCCGGTGGTGATCCTGAGACTGACTTTTGCCATCCGGCGGTCATGGGCGCACTGCTCCATGACGCGGTGCACCGATTCGGAGACACAGAAGGCATGAACGGAAATACGCGGAAGCGGGCGCAGGCTGTCGAGATCGCCGGTTTTCACCGGCTCTTCCGCACGACCGCCCTGGCTGGCCCCGGTCTCTATGTCGTATTCGATCGCACTCATGGTTCCATCCTGACGTCAAAATTCCCGAACAAGCCCGAGTGAATCAACCTAGTCCGTTGATGTATCGGTGCCTTCGCGATAGAGCCCGATTACAGTTGACCGTCGCGTTGCATCGATCGGGGTCATGCCACGGGGCGCCACGAGATCCATCGGGTTGGCAATCTGGGCGGCGAGATTGTTCTGGCTGGCACAGCCGAAGTTGTGCCAGTTGCGGTTCATCATCGTGTCATTGGCGATATCCTCCGGCCACTCGCCGCACTGGCTGGTCACGGCGGTCGTCGCCACATAGCTCAGACGTACGGGAGCCGCGTCGCCGGTGGCGCCCGCGGCATAGCCGGTTTCGACGATCCGGGCGGCAGAGACACCCTTGCCGGCCAGCAGTGTCCTGATTTCGCCGCTTATATGGGTCGCGGCACCGGCATTGGCGGAGCCATGCGGCACCATGATCTGCACATTGCCGGAGGAACTGGCGACATAATCCTGCGCAAAGCCGGCTATCGCGTCGCGCGTGCCGGTTGTCAGCTTGCGGTCGCCGGCTGCCAGGGGAATATCCAGCGTATGCTCGACTTCGGTCAGCACGATGGGATGGCGGGTGCGATAATCGTCCGGGATCGAGTTGGTCGACATGCGGTCCTTGGTTCCGCAGCCGGACAGAACAGCGACGGCCGCAAGCGCCGCGCCGGCCAGAAAGGCCTGCCTGAGGTTCGATGTGCGGAACGTCGCTTTTGTGACACGCATGGAACGATGACCTTCTGCCGGATCGGGCGCGATTTTATGAGTATTCATCTTCGTGCCCCGGCTCATTTGTAGATAAACCCGACGGCGCCGTGATACTCGCCGGCTACCGCTTCCTTGCGGCCATAGACCTTGTTGACGCGGTTGAGGAAGTACATCGCGGCATCGTTTTCCGGATTAAAATTGTCGTCCGGACGGGCCAGCTTGTTGCGCGCGACAGGACGGACCAGATACGGCGTGGCGATGATGACCAGTTCGGTCTCGTTGCGGACGAAATCCTTGCTGCGGAACAGGGTCCCGAGGATCGGAATCTTCGACAGACCCGGCAGACCCGACATGGCCTGGCGAATATTGTCCTGGACCAGGCCGGCGATGACGATGGAGCCGCCGGACGGCAATTCGACGGTTGTCGAGGCTTCGCGCTTGCGGATCGACAAATAGGTCGAGCCGGGGACATCCGATGAGGAGTTGCCGGTGACCACCGATCCTTCATAGGTTGGCTCAGAGACGTTCGTTTCGATCTGCAGGCTGATACGACCCTCCGAGAGCACGACGGGCCGGAAGTTGAGCTCGATCCCATAATCCACGCTATCTATGCTTCTGGACACGGTTTTCTCGCCGGTCTCGTCGTCGATAGTGACCTCCTGTTCGGCAGCCAGCCTGTACTCGCCGCCGACATAGAACTTCGCCTGTTCGCCCGAAATGGCCGTCAGGCTTGGTTCGGCAAGGGTCTTCATGACGCCTGCCTGCTCCATGGCGTTGACATAGGCGCTGATTCCGAAATTTCCGATGGTTTTCGAGATCGTCGCGGTTCCACCGACATCGACGGAATTGCCGAGGTTCGACGGATTGGCGTAACTAATGCCGCTCGTGCCATCGGAGGCGCTGGCACTGACGCCCAATTGCTTCAGAACCTGGCGGCTGACCTCGGCCACGGTGACCTTCAGCGTCACCTGGTCTTCGCCTTGGATGGTCAGCAGATTGACGATCTGCGACGTCTGACGATCTTCGGCGAAGATTGCCACGTCGCTGCCGTCGCTGCCGGATGCCGTCTCGTTACGGGTTGTTGCCTCACCGCCCTGCAGGAAGGCGTTTGCAAGACTTTCGGCGCGGGTGGCATCCTGCGGCGTGCGGACGGTTCCGGTCAGCACGATGTTGTCGGAAATGATCTCGACCTTGATGTCCGACTCAGGCAGAAAGCGGCCCAGATTGGCTTCCAGACCTGCAATGTCCCGCTCGATCTGAATGTCGAGGCTGACAATTTCGCTGCCGTCCGCTCCGAAGATGAAAATATTGGTCTGGCCGACCGTCTTGCCGAAAAGGTAGATGCGGCGCGACGTCCGGGTCACGGCATCGGCCATTTCCGGATCGGCGACCAGGATGTCGTGGGCGTCCTCCGGAAGATCGATCACCAAGGCCTTGTTGAGACCGAGCTTGACGGTGCGGCGCGCACCGGGACCCGACTGGTTGATCCGGATGACGGCCTGCGATTCGGCATTCGCCGAGCGAATGCCTGTGAAGGTTTGAAACCGCTCGCCGGGCAGACCGCAGAACGCCAGGCTGAACGCCAGGGTTCCGGCCACCGACGCGCGAATTTTCCGGCCATGGCCGCTCATCTGTGTCCGCCCGCTCATTGTTGCTCAGCTCCCGAATTCTTCACGATCTCGCCGGATTTGATCACCTGGATCATCGGCGCGCCCGATCCACCGCTCAGCAGGTAATCGGCGGCCGTCGTGTCTTCCTCCTGCGCATCGGCAACCGAGCGCAGCGTCAGCGACAGGCGCTCGGCCATCTGCTGGGCAACCGTGATGACCTTGGCCTGATCCGGCGTGAGCTCGAGTGTCGCTGTCGTCCCGACAACGGTCTTTGAACCGTCATCCTTTTCCTGGATCTGCTGGTCGACAGCCAGGACACGGACATTGGACAGCACCTGCTCGGTCAGAAAATTATTGTCGTCGCCCTTGCGCACCATGATGACATCGACGCGATCGTTGGGCAGGATGAAACCGCCGGCGCCTGTGGCAACCGAGATCTCGGTGGCGACCGCGCGCTTGCCGGATGGCAGGAGCGACGACATGATGCGGCTTGAGGAGTCGGCGATCTTCTCGCGGCGTAGCGGTTCGCCTTCGAACAGCGGCAGGCGCACGACGACGCCACTCAGTTCCTTGACTGCGTCCGGTCGGGTGTTTTCTGTAATGAAGCCTTCGACAAGGCTTCCCTCCGGCCAAGGCATCCAGCGCATGGATTTATCATTCAGGCGCGATCCGACTGGCAGATTGGCAGCCGCCACCAGCACGTTGATCGTCGGCTCTTTCTTGATCACCGCATCGGCCTGCTGCACAATCACCGATGTCGTGCCAGTCAGGCGCATGGCCAGCAGACCGGCAAGTCCTGCCGCCACGATGGCTACTGCGAGAATGATGATACGAGCGGGTTTCATGATCTGTCCTTGCGAGAGACAACGGGTCCTCTGCGCGCAGAATGATCAGGAATTGGTATAATTATAGTTAATAAGGCGCTTACAATTTTGGTTAATGTAAGCTTACCACGCCGCGATCTGGATCAAAGTTGCATGGCCCACAGGACCAGGGGCGATTGGGGATAGGTCAGAAGGCCCGCGATACCGATGGCGATGCCGTATGGGATCTTCTTCGCCTCCAGGATCGAACCCGGCAGCGGCAGGCCGATGGCCATCATCGTGTTGGAACGGGCTCGCAACAGCAGGATCAACAGGGTCAAAGCCCCGCCGATATAGGCGACATGGGTCAGGAACGACACCAAAGATAGGTTGAGGCCGAACCAGACGGCCGCCGCGGTCAACAGTTTGGCGTCGCCGCCGCCCATGACATTGAAGGCAAATAGCGTGAAGCACACCGCGAAAACAGCCAGACCGGCGAGAAGGTGAAGTCCGATATCGGCAAGCCCGAGGCCGGCCAGGGGCGCGGCAAGGGCGAAAGCGCTCAGAAGCACCACAGGGATCCGATTTGGGATCGTCATTTCGAGAAAGTCAGTAAAGGCCGCCAATGTCAGGCAGAGCGGGAAAATCAAGAAAATGATGGCTTCTACCATGGCTAAGCTCCCGACCAAGACCCGCCGACTCTAGTGGGTTTCGCTTAAGGAATTGCAAATCGTCGAGGCTGTCGTCTCAGCTTCATCGCGAAGATGCTTGCAACCCGCACGCTTTTACGCATTGCAGAACGATAAAGACCGCCCCCTTGATGAGAGCGGTCTTGGATTGCCGATGCCGAGCAAATCGGCAGGGACTGTATCAGTTGTCGTCCAGCTTGTCGGCCAGGTCAGCGAACTGGTTGTTCAGCGAGTTGCCGAGCGTCGAAGCGCCGGTGATGAGGGCGACGGAAATCAGGGCGGCGATCAGGCCGTACTCGATTGCAGTTGCACCAGACTCGTCCTTCATGAAACGTGCGAAAATCTTGGTCATGTTACTCTCCTACTCCACAATGTTGTTCAGCACCGCCGTCAACTGTTTCCGTTGATCGGATGACTGCAAATTACCGAACGCCCATTGCCATCGGCTTAAGAAAAAGAGTTACCAAGCTGTTAAGAGCACACTGCTGAAGCTTTTGGTAAATGGCTTGCAAAGGGGGTCATTAAGAAGCGAGCCATTGCCGGTTGCCGGCAGTACTCCAATCATTTTTTGCTTTGCATTCAATATCTTGTAGAGATCCCTGATCGAGGGGCCGACAGATTCTGGGGCCCTGACAACCACCTTGAACGCTCTCCCATCGGTCTGCGGCCTGCGATTTTGGCGGCGCTTAACGGTTCATTCACCAATCCCCATCATCCTCACCTCAGTATTAAGCACAGACATACGCTTCAAAAGGCTGACCTGATGTTGTCTCGCGGCGGCTTCGCACACTTATCCCTCGGCGTCATCATTGCCACGGTAGCTTTTAGCGCGCCTGTGCGGGCCGAGGACGACCTGTTGCGCGTCTATATGGATCACGCACGCGTCCTCAAACTCGACCGCCCGGTCAGCAAGGTGATCGTGGGCAACTCGAAAGTCGCCGATGCGACGGTCGCCGATTCCAAGACGATCGTGCTCACCGGCCGCAGTTTCGGGACGACGAACCTGGTTCTGCTGGACAGCGAAGGCAATGCGATTGTCGACGAACGCATTCTTGTTTCCATCGACGAGGGAAATTCCGTGCGCGTGTTCAAGCAGACCCAACGCACCGTTTTGTCCTGCACGCCGAATTGCGAACAGCATTCCGATACCGGCAGCACCACATCCACGGCTGCATCCACTTCGGAATAACAGGCCCATGCCGAAACGATCGGTGCTGAGGCCTGCTTAGCACGGAGATTGACAGTTTCATTCCGGTAAATTGCGCCTGTCCGTTGAAACGGAAAATAAACACTTGGCACCTAGCATTGGCCAAATTCGACGAAATCGGCCTAATGCGATGACTTCATATCATGACGATACGAAAAACGACGCGCGCAAACCAGGCTCCCGGCGCGGCGCCTGGGCGGCCTTGCTGAGATCCAGGGACGGCGCTGCCGCGATCGAATTCGCAATCCTGTCCCTGCCCTATTTCCTGATCGTGTTCGCCATTCTCGAGACGTTTGCCGCCTTTGCAGCCGAGCAGCTTGTGGCGAACGCGGCAGATACCATGGCCCGGCAGCTTCGGACCGGCACCGTTACGGTGGGGCTCGGGAAAACGACCGATCTGTCCGAGACGGAATTCCGGGAAGCCTTCTGCGACGAGATCTCGATCATGATCACCTGCAGCGCGGAAGAGATTGCAACGCCAACCAAGCTCTATCTCGATGTCCGCGAATTCACGACCTTTGCTCTTATTCCCAGCGACATTCCCGTGGTGTCCGATGTGCTTGACGTTTCGACCTTCGACTATTCGCCAGGTGGCGCCGAAAGCATCAATATGCTTCGCGCCTATTACCACTGGACGGTCATCACCGACCTCGTCCGCCCCTATATCACCAATATTCGCTTGCCCGGCGAATCGGAGAATACCGGCTATCTGATCGTGGCAACCTCTGCATTTCAGAACGAGGACTATCCGTGACGATATCCGCAGAGAAGCAAACTCTTCGCACACCAAGCGACCGTGTTAAATCGCTGGCCGCTGCCGGCTACGCTCTCCTCAAACGGCTGAAGGACAATCGCGACGGGATCGGCGGGGTGGAATTCGCCCTGATCGTGCCGCTGCTGCTGGTGGTCTACATCTGCGCGTTCGAACTGACGCTGGGCTTCAGCGTTGCCAAGCGCGCCACCCGGGCGACCGGGACGATCGCCGATCTGGTGGCGCAGCAGAGTTCCGTGACCACGACCTTTCTCGCCACAATGCCCGACGTCGCCGCCGCGATCTTTACCCCTTATGACACGGCTGCCGATGGCGAGACGATCGACCTGAAGATCACCGGCATCGCCGTCGATAGCTCGGCAAACCCAACGGTTGCCTGGTCCTGGGCCGCCGACGGTACGACACCCTACGTGGCCGGCACCACAGTCAGCGTTCCGTCCGACATGGTGACAGCCGACGTGTTCATGGTCCGTGCCGAGCTAAGCGTTCCGCATACGCTGGTGATGTATCTGCCCGGTGCTGCCGCCAAGGAGACTCGCTCGATCACCATAGAACGCGAATATTTCTTCCAGCAGCGCACCGGCGAGACCATTGACTGCAGCGACTGCTGAAACCTGCCAAGAAAGCTGACGCCGCCACCGGGCAATTTGCCAACCCCGACCTGACGGGATATTCATGCGCCTGAAGGCGGATGATGAACCCGGCCCGCGGATCAGCCGCCGGCCTCGCCTTCCAGGTGAACAATGGCACGTGCATTTCTCTTCGTACTGGATTCCTTTGGCGTCGGCGGCGCTTCCGACGCGCCGCAATATGGCGATGACGGGTCGAATACCTTCGGCCATATCGCGGAATTCTGCGCGGCGGGCGCTGCCGACCGGGCGGGCCTGCGAGCCGGCCCCTTACATCTGCCCAACATGTCGGCACTCGGTCTTGTGCATATTGCCAAGATGGCCAGCGGCGATTTTCCGGCCGGCATGCCGGTGCCGGAGCGCATTTTCGGCCTGCATGGCGCGGCCAGCGAGATATCCCACGGCAAGGACACGCCGTCCGGCCATTGGGAAATCGCCGGCACGCCTGTGATGTTCGACTGGGGGTATTTCTCCAACGAAGAGGAGGCCTTTCCGGCCGACCTCATCGAGGCGATCTGCGAACAGGCCTCCCTGCCCGGCATTCTGGGCAATTGCCATGCCTCTGGAACCGACATCATGGCCCGGCTTGGCGAAGAGCATATCCGCACCGGCAAGCCGATCTGCTACACATCTTCGGATTCGGTCTTCCAGATCGCCGCCCATGAGCGCCATTTTGGGTTAGAGCGGCTGATCGCGCTCTGTCAGATCGCCCGCAAGCTCGTCGATCCGCTGAATATCGGCCGGGTCATCGCCCGTCCGTTCCTCGGCGAGACACCGGCCACATTCGAGCGCACCGGCAACCGCCGCGACTTTTCCGTTCTACCCCCTGAACCGACGCTGCTCGACCGGCTGACCGGGGCCGGCCGAAAGGTGCATGCGGTCGGCAAGATCGGCGACATCTTCGCCCATCAGGGCATCTCCCGCGTGATCAAGGCCAATGGCAACATGGCGCTGATGGATGCCACGCTGAAAACCATGGAAGAGGCGCAGGACGGCGACCTGGTCTTCACCAATTTCGTCGATTTCGACATGCTGTTCGGCCACCGACGCGACGTGCCCGGATATGCGGCAGCTCTTGAGGCTTTCGACCTGCGGCTTCCGGAAGTTCACCGCAAACTGAAGCCGGGCGACATGGTCATCCTGACAGCCGACCATGGCTGTGATCCGACCTGGCGCGGCACCGAACACACCCGCGAACGCGTGCCGATCATCGCCTTCGGTCCGGGCATCCGCTCGCGGTCGATCGGCGTTCGCGACACCTATGCCGATATCGGCGCCACGGTTGCAGCCCATCTGGGCATCGAGCCCGGTCCGCACGGCAGGAGTTTCCTTTGACGGCCCATCTGAAGAAAGCCGAGTTGCATTGCCATGTCGAGGGTGCGGCGCCGCCGGCACTGACCTTGCGGCAGGCGGAGATCTACGGCGTCGATACGTCGACGTTCATCCGCGACGGCGCCTATGTCTGGGAGGATTTTACCAGTTTCATAGCCTGCTATGATGCCGTGGCCTCGGTGTTTCGCACGGCTGAGGACTACGCTGCTCTTGCCGAGGCCTATCTTCTGGAACTGGCGGCGGCCAACACGATCTATAGCGAGCTGTTCATTTCGCCCGATCACGGCGAGGCCGTCGGATTGCCGGCCGAGGACTATATCGCCGGATTGGCCAGCGGTATCCTTTCGGCCCGTGACAAGACTGGCATCGAATGCCGCATGGTGATTATCGGCGAGCGGCATCTGGGACCGGAGAATGTCATTCGCCGGGCGGACTATACCGCGAAACTCGATCATCCGCTGGTCACCGGCTTCAACATGGCCGGCGAGGAGCGCATGGGCCGCGTCGCCGACTATGCCCGCGCCTTCGACATCGTGCGGGAGGCGGGCCTTGGCATCACCATTCATGCCGGCGAACTCTGCGGCGCCTTCAGCGTGGCGGACGCGCTGGACCTGGTCAGACCGTCGCGCATCGGCCACGGTGTGCGGGCCATCGAGGATGCCGACCTGGTCAAGCGGCTGGCCGATCTCGGCACGGTGCTGGAGGTCTGCCCCGGTTCCAACATCGCTCTCAAGGTGTTTGCGAATTACCAGAGCCATCCGCTTCGGGCCTTTGTCGATGCCGGCGTCCGCGTGACGATCAGTTCCGACGATCCGCCTTTCTTTCACACCTCGCTTGCCAACGAATACAGCATCGCCTCGCAGGAGATGGGCTTTTCCGATGCAGAGATCAACGCCATGACGCGGACCGCCATAGAAGCGGCGTTCGTGGACGAACCGACGCGACAATCCCTGCTCTCCAGGCTGTGAAGGGGCCGAGGCTGGGGATGGCATGAGAATAAAGCGGCCGGGTTCTTGCGAGCCTATGCGCTGCAGTGAATAAACAGAGTCAACTCAGAGATTTAACGGAAGGCTTTCTCATGGACGGCGTCACAGTCATCGACCACCCCCTCGTTCAGCACAAGCTGACCATCATGCGCCGCAAGGAAACCTCGACGGCAAGTTTCCGGCGCCTGCTGCGGGAAATTTCGACTTTACTCTGCTATGAAATCACCCGCGATCTCGAACTGACCATGGAGACCATCGAGACACCGCTGATGGAAATGCAGGCGCCGGTTCTCGAAGGCAAGAAGCTGGTATTCGCCTCCATCCTGCGGGCCGGCAACGGCCTGCTGGAAGGCATGCTGGAACTGGTTCCTTCGGCCCGCGTCTCGCATATCGGCGTGTACCGCGACCACGAGACGCTGCAGCCGGTCGAATATTACTTCAAGGCTCCCGAAGACGTCGCCGAACGCCTTATCATCGTCGTCGACCCGATGCTGGCGACCGGCAATTCGTCGATTGCTGCCATCGACAAGCTGAAGGAACGCGGCGCCCACAATATCCGCTTCCTCTGCCTGCTGGCGGCCCCCGAAGGTCTGAAGAACTTCTGCGAGGCCCATCCCGACGTTCCGGTCTATACAGCCTCGATCGACAGCCATTTGAACGAGAAGGGCTATATCGTGCCCGGTCTCGGCGACGCCGGCGACCGGATGTACGGCACAAAATAATCCCGAAGCGGCTCGCGCCCGGATCCGCTGTGTAAGGGCAGACGGTGTGAAGCACTCAAATTGGGCGCAAAACGCTCCGGCTTCCTTAACCAAACCTTCATGAAACGGCCCGCAATTCCACCACTGCGGGCCGTTTTGTTTGCCCCGTTAGCGGTATTTTGAAACTGTCGGCGACAGGATCGGATCTTACCGAACCTTAAGCGAGGGAGTGTCGACACCATGCTGATGCGCAGTCTTGTCATCCTGGCCGTCGTCAGCGTCGTTGCCCTGCAGGTTCCCTCCGTCTTCGATATGATGGAAAGCGGCAGGGGCGGGTCCGATGGCACAGGTGGTGCGGCCGGCGGGTCGTCCGATCAGACGGTTCTGGTCAGCACGCCTTCCGGCGGCAGCGTGGTGCTCGACGCCGATCGACAGGGGCATTATCGCGGCGATTTCCGGATCAATGGCAAAGCCGTCGAGGGCATGATCGATACCGGCGCCTCGCTGGTGGCGCTTAACGAGACGACCGCGCGACGGCTCGGCTACGGCGCCACCGCACTGGACTTCAAATATGCCGTCAACACGGCCAATGGAAAGACGGAAGCCGCCCATGTGACGCTGCGGCGCGTCGAAATCGGTGGCATCAGGGTCGATGAGGTCGATGCCATGGTGCTGCGCGACAAGGCGCTGTCGACAACGCTGATCGGCATGAGCTTCCTGAAGCAGATCGGCAGCTATTCCGTCGAGAACGACGCGCTGCGGCTTAACCGCTGACCTCAGTCATATGCGCTTGAGAATGACGTCCGACACCGGCGGCTGTTGCTGGCCGATCTGGTAGCTCGCCGTCAGGGTCTGCGCGGCGCGTTCGCCGCTGTCCGGATCGACGGCATGCACCAAGCCAATCAGATCTCCCTTCGACACCTCGGTTCCCAGGGGCAACAGCCGGCTGAAGCCGACGCGATGGTCTATGCTGTCCGTCGGCCGGCGACGACCACCGCCCAGATCCACCACCGCCATGCCGATCGCGCGGGTGCTGCAGGCCGAAAGCCAGCCGTCGCGGGCGGCCAGCACGGGGATCTCCACCGGTGGGCTGTCAAGGTAATGGGCGGGGTCCTCGATGAAATCGATCGGGCCGCCGAGACTGTGCACCATGCGTCCGAAAATTTCGGCGGCGCGACCCGACGACAGCGCCTCACGGCAGCGGGCTTCGGCCAGATTCCGGTCGGCCACGACACCGGCATTGACCAGCATCTCGGCGCCGAGCGCCAGGGTTACCGCTTCAAGCCGCGTTCCAGCCTTGCGCCCAGCCAGAAAATCCACGCAGTTGATCACTTCCAGCGCATTGCCTGCAGCATCGGCCAGCGGCTGGTTCATGTCCGTCAGCACGGCCGAGGTCTTCATGCCGGCGCCGTTGGCCACCTCAACGAGCGAGCGAGCCAGCGTTTCGGCCTCCTCCAGACTGGTCATGAAGGCCCCGTTGCCGACCTTGACGTCGAGCACCAGTGTCTGCAGGCCGGCGGCCAGCTTTTTCGACAGGATGGAGGCGGTGATCAGCGGCACAGATTCCACCGTCGCGGTCACATCACGGATGGCATAGAGCTGGCGATCGGCCGGGGCCAGGTCCCCCGTCTGACCGATGATGGCGCAGCCGACCTGCTCGACAGTCCGATGGAAGGTGGCATTGTCCGGCATGACGTCGTAGCCGGGGATCGACTGCAGCTTGTCGAGCGTGCCGCCGGTGTGGCCAAGGCCGCGGCCTGATATCATCGGCACGGCCAGCCCGCAGGCCGCGGCGATCGGCGCCAGCATCAACGATACATTGTCGCCGACGCCGCCGGTCGAATGCTTGTCGGCGATCGGCCGGGCAATATCGGACCAGGACAGCACGGTGCCGGAATCGCGCATGGCCACGGTCAGCGCCACGGTTTCCTCGCGGCTCATGCCGCGGAAGAACACGGCCATGGCGAAAGCGGCGATCTGTCCTTCAGACAGGGTCTCGCTTTTCATTCCACCAATAAACGCGGCAATCTCTGTGGCGCTCAACACGGCGCCGTCGCGTTTCCGCCGGATTATTTCCTGGGGGATCATCATCAATATCCTGTGGCCTTTGCGACGGACGGACCGCCGCTGAGGATCGAGAGAATATCATCGAGCAGCCCGGAGGCCCCGAAGCGGAAGGTGGAGGGCATGACCCAGTCCTCGCCCATGATGGTATCGGCGAGCCGAAGATAGAGGGCGGCATCGGCAACGCTCGAAATGCCGCCGGCCGGCTTGAAGCCAACATTGCGGCGGCTGTCGCGGATCGCCCGCAGCATGATGTCCGTCGCCTCAAGCGTCGCATTGACGGCAACCTTGCCGGTCGAGGTCTTGATGAAATCGGCACCGGCGGCAATGGCGAGTTCCGAGGCGCGGCGCATCAGTGTGCTATCCTTCAACTCACCGGTTTCCAGAATGGTCTTCAGCAGGACCGGTGCCGGGCAGACCTGGCGCACCGCCGTCACCATCGATGTGACCGCCGCCTCGTCGCCGGCCATCAGCGCCCGATAGGGGATGACCAGATCGATCTCGTCGGCACCATCGGCCACGGCACGTTCCGTCTCGTCGACGACCGTTGCCAATTCGAGTTCGCCGGAGGGAAAATTGACGACCGTCGCGATGCGGACCAGGGAATCGCTGCCAAGAATGCCGCGGGCCTGGGCCACAAAACGGGGCCAGATGCAGACGGCCGCCGTGTGACCGAACGGCGTTCTGGCACGGGCGCAGAGTTGCTCGATGGCGGCCGGCGTGCAGTCATCCTTCAGATTGGTGAGGTCGAGAAGCGACAGCGCGACAGACGCGGTCTCGCGCAATTCGTGGTTATCCAAGGTGTTGTCCTCCGCCCGAGATCATCGTTTTCAGGATCGCGGCAAGTCTTTTTCCGCCAATCGGGGCCATGTCCTTGGTTTCGGTGTGGCTAAGTTCGGCGCCCGTCATTCCAGCCCCATAATTGGTGATAACTGAGGCTGCGGCAACCCGGAGGCCGAAAAAACGTGCGAGGATGACTTCCGGCACTGTCGACATGCCGACCGCATCGGCGCCCAGAATGCGCGCCATGCGGATCTCCGCCGGCGTTTCAAAGCTCGGCCCGGAGAACCACATATAGACGCCGGAGGCCAGCGGAATCCCGGCGATCGCTGCGGCCTTGCGCATGGATGCCGACAGATCCGCGTCATAGGCGCTGGTCATGCCGACGAAGCGATTGTCGCTCTCCTCGCCGATCAGCGGATTAAAGCCTGAAAAATTGATGTGGTCGGCAATCTGCATGACAGAGCCCGGCGGCAGATCCTCGCGCAGCGAACCGGCCGAATTGGTGAGGATCAGCGACTGCACGCCAAGGCCCTTCAGCACCTCGATCGGCAGGCGCATGGCATTGGCATCGCCCTTTTCATAGTAATGAACGCGGCCGGACAACATGATCACCGGAACGCCACCGATCGTTCCGGCCACCAGTTCGCCGGCATGGCCGGAGACGCCGCTGACCGGGAAACCCGGCAATTGCTCGTAGGGGATACGAACCGGATCTGCGACCTCCTCGACGAGCGATCCGAGACCAGAGCCCAGCACCACGGCGTGACGCGGCATCAGGCCATTCAGCCTGTCCACCAGTAGGTCGATCACATCCCTCATCCGAGCAGGTCCGTCTTGAAGCTCAAGGGCAGGAGCTCTTCCATGGTCAGGGTCTTTTTGACGCCCGTCTCGTCGCAGAGATAGATGCGGGTATCGGCGGCGGCGAATTCGGCGATCTTCTGCCGGCAGCCGCCGCAGGGCGGGCAGAGCGCCAATTTCTCGGCAATCACCGCCATCTCGACGATCTTCTTGGCACCGCCCATGACCATGCAGCCGATCGCGGTCGGCTCCGCACACCACCCCTGAGGGAAGGACAGGTTCTCGATATTGGCGCCGGTATAGATCTTTCCGTCATCGGCACGGATGGCAGCCCCTACCGGGAATTTCGAATAGGGCGCATGGGCAAAGGCCATGGCATCCCGGGCGGCCTCGAAAAGGTCCTGCGACATCAGTTCAGCGCTCCTTGACATAGGGGACACCGCCGGCCTTCGGCGGGTTGGCGGCACCGATGAAACCGGCCAGCAGGATGCAGGTCAGCACATAGGGCAAAGCCTGGAAGATCTGCACCGGCACTTCGCCGATCAGCGGCACGGACTTGCCCTGCATGAAGTTGGCCAGCGCATCGAGGAAGCCGAACAACAGGCAGGCGAGCATCACCGGCACCGGCTTCCATTTGGCGAAGATCAGCGCGGCGAGCGCGATATAGCCCTTGCCGGCCGACATGTTGTTGATGAAGGCGGCCGACTGGGCGATCGCCAGATAGGTGCCGGAAAAGCCGCAGAGGAAGCCGGCGACGATGACGGCGCGATAGCGCAGCCAGACGACCGATATGCCGGCCGTGTCGACGGCGCCCGGGTTCTCGCCGACGGCGCGCAGGCGAAGGCCGAAACGCGTGCGGTACAGCACCCACCAGGACAGGGGCACAGCGAGGAAGGCCAGATAGGTCAGGAGATTGTTGCCGGAGATGACATTGGCATACAGCGGGCCGATGATCGGCACGTCGCGCATCATCTCGACGCCCGGCAGGGTGATCGGCGAAAAGCGGCCTTCGGGCGGCAATTGCGGTGTGCGGCCGCCCTGGCGGAACCAGGCCTGCCCCAGAACGATGGTGAGCCCGGCGGCGACGAAATTGATGGCGACGCCCGAGACGATCTGGTTGCCGCGATTGGTGATCGAGGCAAAACCATGCACCAGCGACAGGGCGATCGACACGCCGATGCCGGTGGCAAGGCCGATGAAGGCGGAGCCCGTCATATAGGCGGCAACCGCCGAGGCGAAGGCGGCGGCCAGCATCTTGCCTTCCAGGCCGATGTCGAAAATGCCGGCCCGCTCGGAGAATAGACCGGCCAGAGCGGTGAAGATCAGCGGGATCGACAGGCGGATGGTGGAGCCGAGGATGCTGATGAAGATATCGAAATTGTCCATGGTCCTGCCCTCACGCCTTTCCGACGAATTGCTGGTAGACCCGGACGATGGCCGGGCGGAACATGTATTCGAGCGCGCCGGCAAACAGGATGACCAGACCCTGGATGACGACGATCATGTCGCGGGTGATATTCGGCATGTCGAAGGAGAGCTCGGCGCCGCCCTGGTAGAGAATGCCAAACAGGATGGCGGCGAGGATGATGCCGATCGGATGGTTGCGACCCATCAGCGAGACCGCAATGCCGACGAAGCCGGCACCGCCGACGAATTCCACCTGCAGGCGCGCCGAGGCGCCCATCACGGAGTTGAGCGCCATCATGCCGGCAAGGCCGCCGGAGATCAGCATGGTGACGATGACGGTGCGGACATAGGGAATGCCGGCATAGGCCGCAGCCGAGCGGCTGACGCCCATGGTGCGCATTTCATAGCCGAACTTGGTGCGCCAGATCAGGAACCAGATGACGACGCACATGACCAGCGCGATCAGGAAGGAGACGTTGAACGGTGCCGGCCCGAGCTTCATGCCGAACATCGCCATCAGCCAGTCGAGCTTCGGCAATTGGCCGCCGGGCAGGAAGGTCCGGGTTTCCGGCGCCATCTTGCCGGGCACGATCAGCACGTTGACGAGAAGATAGACCATCAGCGCGGCGCCGATGAAATTGAACATGATGGTGGTGATGACGATATGGCTGCCGCGCTTGGCCTGCAGCCAGGCCGGGATCAGCGCCCAGGCAGCGCCGAACAGCGCCGCACCGATCACCGCGAAGGGCATGGTCACATACCAGGGTACGTAATGGTCGAGCGCCAGCGCCACCAGGGCCGCGCCCAGGCCGCCGATATAGGCCTGGCCTTCCGAGCCGATATTAAACAGGCCGGCATGGATGGCGACCGCCACCGACAGGCCGGTGAAGATGAAGTTGGTGGCGTAATAAAGGGTGAATCCAACGCCCTCGCCGCGGCCGAGTGCACCCTGCAGCATCAGCTTGAGTGCCTCATAGGGGCTCTCACCGATGATCCAGACCACCAGGCCGGAGACGAGGAAGGCCAGGATGAGGTTGATGACCGGCAGGAGTGCGTAATTGATCCAGTTTGGAAGCGGTACGGAAGCGGTGCTCATCAAGTCCTCACGCGGCAATGCCGGCCATCATCAGGCCCAGCGTCTGTTCGCCGGCATCCGGCATTTTCTCTCCGACGATCTTTCCGGCGAACATCACCAGGATACGGTCCGAGAGCGAGCGGATCTCGTCCAGTTCGACCGAGACCAGCAGAATGGCCTTGCCGCTGTCGCGCGTCTCGATGATCCGCTTGTGAATGAATTCGATCGCGCCGATATCGACGCCGCGGGTCGGCTGACCGACGATCAACAGTTTCGGATCACGCTCGATCTCGCGGGCGACGACGATCTTCTGCTGGTTGCCGCCCGAAAAATTCGCCGTCTTCAGGCGCGGATTGGGCGGACGGATGTCGTATTTCTCGATCTCTTCGACGGCGGCCTTGCGGATGGCGTCCGGGTCCAGCATCAGGCCCTTGCCGTATTTCTCATCGCGGTGGTAACCGAGAATGGCGTTCTCGCTTTCCTCGAAGCTGAGCACCAGGCCCATATGGTGGCGGTCTTCTGGAATATGGGCAAGTCCGATCGACCGCAGGGCGGCCGGGTCGAGGCCCGCAACGTTGCGGCCACCGATGAAGATCTCCCCGGAGGTCGGCTTGCGGATGCCGGTAATGGCTTCCAGCAATTCGCTCTGGCCGTTGCCGGCGACGCCCGCAATGCCGACGATCTCGCCGTGGCGCACATCGAAGGAGACGTTGTCGACCATGGTGACGCCGCGACTGTCCTTGACTGTCAGATTGTGCACCGACAGGAAAACCTCGCCGGGCTTGGCATCGCCCTTGTCGACATGCAGCAGGACGCGGCGGCCGACCATCAGTTCGGCCAGTTCCTCGACCGTGGTCTCAGACGTTTTGCGGGTCGCGACCATCTCGCCGCGGCGCATGACCGACACCGTATCGGTGATCGCCATGATCTCGCGCAGCTTGTGGGTGATCAGCACGATGGTCTTGCCCTGGTCGCGCAGCACGCCCAGGATCTTGAAGAGGTGATCGGCCTCCGATGGCGTCAGCACGCCGGTCGGCTCGTCGAGGATCAGGATCTCGGCGCCGCGATACATGGCTTTGAGGATCTCGACGCGCTGCTGCAGGCCGACGGCCAGCTCTTCGACCACCGCATCGGGATCGACCTCCAGGCCGTAATCGTCGGCCAGGCGCTTCAGGGAGGCGCGCGCCGCGGCCGTTCCCTTGGCCAGAAAGGCCCCGCCTTCGGCGCCCAGCATCAGGTTTTCGACCACGGTGAAATTTTCGACCAGCATGAAATGCTGGTGGACCATGCCGATGCCGGCAGCGATCGCCGCCTGGCTGTCGCGAATGAGGGTCGGCTTACCGTCGATCTTGATGGTTCCACCATCGGCTTGATAGAAGCCGTAGAGGATCGACATCAGGGTCGACTTGCCCGCACCGTTTTCGCCGATAATGCCATGGATGGAACCCTTGGCGACGGTCAGGTTAATGTTCTTGTTGGCATGAACTGCGCCGAACCGCTTTTCGATGCCGATGAGTTCGATGGCAGGCGCTTGGCTCACGTCGATTAAGCTCCAGATGGCAGACATGAAAAGGGCGCAAAGCGGAATTTATCCCACCTTGCGCCCTCGGATTAAATCACTTCGGGCAGGAATTGTCCGACATATAATCGTGAACCTTGACGGTTCCGGCGATAATGTCGGCCTTGGCCTTTTCGACAGCGGTCTTCATCTCTTCCGTCACGAGCTTGGCATTGTATTCGTCCAGCGCGTAGCCGACGCCGTCTTCCTTGACGCCGAGCGACTGGACACCACCGGTGAACTTGTCAGCCTTGGTATCGGCATAGGCATTGTAGACGGCCAGGTCGACGCGCTTGACCATCGAGGTCAGAACGGAACCCGGATGAACGTAGTTCTGGTTGCTGTCGACGCCGATCGAGAACTTGCCATTGTCGGCCGCCGTCTGGAGAACGCCGAGGCCCGTGGCGCCGGCTGCCGCGTAAACCACATCAGCGCCCTGATCGATCTGGTTCTTGGTGAGTTCGCCGCCGCGGACCGGGTCGTTCCAGGCAGCGCCGGTCGTGCCGGTCATGTTCTGGAACACTTCGATCTTGGCATTGGCAGCGCGGGCGCCCTGCTCGTAACCACAGGCAAACTTGCGGATCAGCGGAATGTCCATGCCGCCGACGAAGCCGACCTTGCCGGACTTCGACGCCATGCCGGCGAGGACGCCGACCAGGAACGAGCCTTCTTCTTCCTTGTAGACGACCGAACGGACGTTCGGCAGTTCCACGACGGAATCGACCAGCACGAACTTGGTTTCGGGGAATTCGGCCGCGACCTTCTCGATGGCCGAGGTCCAGGCGAAGGACACGGCGACGACAGGGTTATACCCCTTGGAGGCGAAGTTGCGGATCGCCTGCTCGCCCTGCGTATCGCCGGTCGGCTCGAAATCGCGATAGTCGGTGCCGGTTTCGGCCTTGAACTTTTCAGCGCCGGCATAGGCTGCTTCGTTGAACGACTTGTCGAATTTACCGCCGGTGCCGTAGACAAGCGCCGGCTTAATGTCTGCGGCGAGCGCCGTTGCCGACATCGCGGCCAAAGCAAAGAGACTCAAGACGGTTTTTTTCATTGTGCAGCCCTGTTGTTGCTATTGATCTTTTTTAAGGTCCTCCCGCACGTCTTGAACAGACATGTCTGCGACCCCGCCCGACAGCCCCTCGGCAGCCGGACTTGGGTCATCCTTGCATGGCTCCAGAAAAAATTCACCAGATTTTTTTCATCCGGTAAAGATTTGTAGAATCGACCGATTTTTCATCAATCCCGCTCGAAATTAGCGCATTTCGAGTGGGTTTTTGATCAAAACCTAGCCAATCGGGCAGGACACGCCGGTGCCGCGCAACCCGCAATAGCCATTGGGATTTTTCGCCAGGTACTGCTGGTGATAGTCCTCGGCATAGAAGAATTCCGGCGCCGGAATGATCTCGGTGGTCACCTTGGAGGTGCGCCCCGCACCGCCCAGCGCCGCCTGGAAAGCATCGCGAACGCGGTTTGCGGTCTGCAGATCCGCATCGTTCTCCACATAGATCGCGGACCGGTAGGTTGTGCCGATATCATTGCCCTGGCGCATGCCCTGGGTCGGATCATGGGCTTCGAAAAACACCTTCAGCAGCGCCTCGAGCGATACGATGGCCGGATCGAAGACGACCTTGACGACTTCAGTATGGCCGGTCAGGCCGGTCACGGTTTCCTGATAGGTCGGGTTCGGCGTATAGCCGCCGGCATAGCCGGCCACCGTCACCCAGACACCCGGGATCTGCCACAGCAGGCGCTCAGCGCCCCAGAAGCAACCCATGCCGAGATAAACCGTCGCCATTCCGTCGGGGTAAGGGCCTTTCAATGGCCGGCCGGACACGAAATGGGTCTCGGCGGTGGCGATCGGCTCGACCCGACCGGGAAGGGCCGTTGCCACGGTCGGCATGGTGGTCTTCTTGTTGAACATATCGATGACATACATCTGCGCCTCCTAAGCGTTTGTCGCACAGCGAAATTTCCAGAACCGGCCCATCGCGCTCAGGCGGCAAAGCGTCCTGCCAGGGACGGCTTTTTGTAGCCGCACATCCAGAGAAGAAGCGCCAAGAGCAGGAACACGGCAAAAGCCGGCTGGCCCAGCACCCATGCGACAGCGTTCCGCCAGATCCAGTCTCCCATATAGTGTTCGACTGCGGCCTGAACCAGAGGAAGCGTCGAGGAACTGACATCCACCCAAGCCGCACCAAGCGAGGTCATGACGACCTCGGAAGAGGCAACAGATTCGATCGAATCGATCGCTCCGGCCAGAACCGCGATGGCGAGGGCGACCAGACTGAGAAGCCGGAAGAAAAATCTGATCACCATCGCTCCGTTTGCTGGCTGCATGAACCGTTCCTACCGCCAATATGAACAGCCCTGGCGGCAGCGCAACACCGAACGGCCACATGTTTTCTCCAGGACCGTCAGAAAACTGTTAGATTCCGGTTGATCCCACGGAATTCATCGGTATATATCGCGGCCGTTCCAACGGTTTGTTTCTCACGCGAAGCAACCGGCTCTACGGACAGGTGGCCGAGTGGTTTAAGGCGCACGCCTGGAACGCGTGTGTGCGTGAAAGCGTACCGTGGGTTCGAATCCCACCCTGTCCGCCAGTCGGCATATGTCCGACCTGACGCTCTCCATTTTGGGATCTTACGGTCTACCGGGCGGCATTGCGCAGCGGTGATTTCACGCGATAGCCCGATATCTCGCTCACTTGACTCTCGCTCGACGAGCAATGGTTCAAACAGACACTGTCCCGACGACAGACTGAAGAATTGCAGTCATGGGGGTGGCTATGGCCGGATCGCCATAGTCGCCAGCGGTGGCAACGACGGCGAGGTCGAGGTCCGGCACCAGGAAAAGGCGCTGTCCGCCGTTGCCGATGGCCGCCGTTACGGGCAGGTCCAGGTCCTTCCAGCGCGTTGTCATCGACCACCACTGAAAGCCATAGCCGCCGACGGGCGCAGTCTGGATGCTCGGCTTGGTCGATCGGGCGATCCAGTCAGCAGGAACGACCCGCCGCCCCTGCCACCGGCCGCCCGCGAGCATCGTTGCTCCGAGCTTCATCAGATCACGAGGCCTCAGCCGCAGCCCTATGGGAGCCAATGGCTTGCCATAGATGTCTCCAATCCATTGCCAGTCGGTGATGCCAAGAGGAACAAACAGGCGTTCTTCGGCGATTTGGCGAAGGGAACGCCTGGTGGAGCGTTCCATGATCTCGGCGAGGACAGCCGTGAGGCCACCGCTGTAGGTGAACAGCGTTCCGGGAGAGGCGAACACGTCGCGCTGGAACACGTAGTTAAAGGCACAGGGACTGAGGGCGAGGCCAATCTCGTCTGTCGACGAGGCGCGGTGAACCGGCGAAGGTTCGGTCCATTCCAACCCCGCCGTCATGGTCAGCAGGTGGCGAACGCGGATGGCGCGGCGGGCGCTGTCTTGCAAGGTGCCGCACTCCGGATAGAGCGCCGATACCGAAGTTTCGATCCCCGGCACCTCACCGCTATCCAGGAGAATACCGTATAGAAGCCCGACGATGCCCTTGCTGACCGAGCGCAGGTCATGAAGGTCCGCTGGAGCAAATTGCCGTCGCGAGGCCCACGGACTGTAGATGGAGCGGTCGACCCCTGAGCGATACAGTTCAGCCGCCAACTGTCCATGCCTTAGAACAAGCACGCTATGGATATTGGTCGTACTTCTCTGAACTCCGGCCAGCATTGCCTGCAGAGCCTTGGCGTCCATGCCCAAGGCTGACGGCGCACCGATGGCGAGGTTGTCGGCGGCAGGTGCGGGCGTAAAATCGCCTTTCGGAAAGGATGAGCCTGCGGCCCGGGCCATGTCGCCTGTGGCAAATCTCGGCGCTGCCACAACGAGTGGCGCGGCCAGCAGGGTTTTCAGCAGGCTGCGGCGTGGTATTTGTCGCTCGCACCGGGTGTCCCGATTTTCATCGCCGTTCATGCTCATTCTCTCCTCTTGTGCAGTTGCGCCTGACCGAAGCGCCGGCGACATGATGCGAGGAAAAGCCGTCTTCTCCTACTCGGCTTGTCCGATGCGGACACAACAGATCTAAGGCGTTGAATCCAATGAAACATTGCCGGTTCTAGAAGACTTCAAACGGAGAGTTGCTCGCATTGCCGGGCTCAGCAAAGCCAAGGAGATAGGCGCGGACGAACCCGACCATTTCGTTTTCCAGTGGTTCAAGCGGCAGGTCGCTCGCTTCTCCCTGTTCGGTCAAGGCACGGGCAACGCCGAAGACCGCCCGCGACACGATGAACAAGCGGATCGGGTCAATCGCCGGCACCTCGGGTCCGAGCAGATGGCCCGATTTTCTGGCAAGCGACCCGACGACATCATCGAGCAACCGGTCGTGCTCGGCGCCGAAACCGGATGAGACATAGAAACTCATGACCGCGCGCCGCACCTCCCGGTCGGTCCGGTGGCGAGCCAACAGCGTATGGATCAGAACGCGTAGCGCATCTTCGCTCCCTGCACCGTCGACAGCCGCCATCAGCGTCCTGCGATCCTCATGAAGGATCTGTCTCGCCAGCGCGATGCAGATCGAATCCTTGTCCGGAAAATATCCATAGAGCGTGCCGATGCTGACGCCTGCGACTTCGGCGACCCTGTTGGTGTTGAAAGCCGCCCGCCCCTCTGTCCGCAAGATGCGAACGGATGCTTCGAGGATTGCAGCCACGGTAGCCTGTGCCCGTGCCTGTGCCGGCTTGCGCCGGGGTTCGAAGCCTGGTCGACGTCTGGAATTCATCATCGTGCTCGTGCGGAAAGCTGGTCTGACACATAATGCCCTGATGCCACGCCTGGAAGAGGCGACGCCAGCAGGGGACAGGGATTGCCATTCGGTTGCGATGGCCCTCTGACCCGAGAGCCATGCCGACACAGCGCCAAAGGTCCGCCGCACCGTATCCGCATGACCCGCGCTCCTCAATTTCAAGCGAGATAGATCATTGTAGACACGAATGCGGCGATGGCCATTGCGAAAGATAGCCGGATTGGACTTAGATCGCGGCCGGTTCGCCTGCGGCAAGGGTGCCTAATTTGGCGAAGAATTCACCGGCCAGTTTCTTGGCGGTGGAATCGATCAGCCGGCTGCCGAGCTGGGCGATCTTACCGCCGACCTCCGCCTTGACCGTGTAAGACAGAATGGTAGCCGAGGGGCCATCTTCGACCAAGGACACTTCGGCGCCGCCCTTGGCAAAGCCGGCCAGGCCACCCTTGCCCTCGCCGACGATGGTATAGGAATGGGGCGGATTGAGATCCTTCAGCTCGACCGAGCCCTCGAACTTCGCCTTGATCGGCCCGACCTTCAGCACGACCTTGGCGGTCATGGCATTGTCGGCGGTCTTTTCCAGGCTCTCGCAGCCGGGGATGGCCTGCCGCAGACATTCGGGATCGTTCAGGGCCCGCCACACGTCCTCGATAGGCGCCTCGATCCGTTCACTGCCATTCATATCCATTGACTGTTCCTCCCTTTGTTCCTCGTCCGGCCACCGCCGCGCTGGCGACGTGCTCTGCGGATCCATGCCGCCGCCCAATAGCTTATCCCGCAAAGCGCCCATTCTGCGACGACTGCCGACAAAGCCGCCGTGGCCGGCTCGGGCCTATGCCGTCGCCGTCAAGGCAGCCTCGTTTCCTCTTCCCTGAAGGAGACTACTATAAATCGCGGTAGCGTTGCATCTTTTTCAGATCCCGAGCCATCCATGGGTCCGCAGCCGTCGGTGTGGAACGATCGGCGGCAGGGCTAGACCCGGACCGCCTGTTCGACACGATCTTCGGAGCCGAAGAATTTCAGGTAGCGCTCGACCTCGGCTGTATCGCCGGTCGCTTTTTTCGGATTGTCGGAGAGCTTCACGGCCGGGCGGCCGTTGGCGTCGTTGACCTTGCAGACGATGGAAATCGGCATCAGGCCGGCGATTTCCTGGGGCGCGCAGCCGGCGAAATCATTGGTGAGGTTTGTGCCCCAGCCAAAGCTCATGCGCACCTTGCCCTCGAAATGGCGATACGTGTCGATGATCGCATCGACATCCAGCCCGTCGGAGAAGATCAGCAGCTTCTGCCGGGGATCACGGCCCATCTTTTTCCACCAGGCAATGATCTTCTCGCCGCCTTCGATCGGCGGCGCGCTGTCGGGGCGAAAGCCTGTCCAGTCGGCCACCCATTCCGGCGCATCGCGCAGGAAGGCCGCCGTGCCGAAGGCATCCGGCAGGACGATCAAGAGGTTGCCGCCATAGAGCCGGTTCCAGTCCCGCAGCACCTTGTAGGGGGCCGCGGCCAGCTCGGCATCGGTCTCGGCCAGGGCTGCCGCCACCATCGGCAGTTCATGGGCATTGGTGCCGACCGCTTCGAGATCGGAATCCATGGCGAGCAGGACGTTGCTGGTGCCGGTGAAGGCCGGGCCGACGCCTTCCTTCAAGGCTTCGACGCACCAGCGCTGCCAGAGGAAACTGTGCCGGCGGCGTGTCCCGAAATCGGAAATGCGCAAGCCTTCCAGCTCGCGCAGGCGCTCGACCTTGGACCACATCTTGGCCTTGGCACGCGCATAGAGCACATCCAGGGTGAAATAACCGAGATTGCGCATGGCGCGGCGGGTGCGAAGCTCGTTGATGATGGCAAGGGCCGGGATTTCCCAAAGCGTCGTTTCCATCCACGAGCCAAAGAACGTCAGCTCGTATTGTCCATCCTTTTTCGACAGCTCGTATTCGGGCAGTTGCAGATTGGCGAGCCAGGTCAGGAACTCCGGCTCGAAGATCTGCGCCCGACCATAAAAGGTATTGCCGGCCAGCCAGATCATCTCCTTCTTGGAGAGTTTCAGGGTCCGGACATGATCGAGCTGAGCCCGCAATTCGCCTTCGTCGATCTCATCGGCGAGACGAACGGATGTGGTGCGATTGATCAGAGTAAAGGTCGCGTTGACGTCCGGATAAAGCTTCCAGATCATCTGCAGCATCAGCAGCTTGTAGAAATCCGTATCGATCAGACTGCGGATGATCGGATCGAGCTTCCAGGCATGGTTGAAGACGCGGGTGGCAATATCGGTTTTCGTCATCGGTCCTCGCCACGCCTTGACCCGGCTCGATTTCGGCCGGCTGCTGTCGGTCATCCCAGGAGGACAACTGCTTCGACAGCAACCTTATCGAAAAATATCCGCCTAAAGTCCAGAGGCAGGACTGCCCTCGCAGGCTTATGGATTGGAGTTCGGCTGACCGCCGTTGTTGCCGTTCGTATTGTCGGCCGGGCTCGGGGCGGGCGTGACCTGCTCGCTGCCCGGCTGTTCGGGCGCCATGCCATTGCCCCACCATTCGACCGGAATCCAGACCACCATGGCCAGCAACAGTCCCGCCAGCAAGACCACCAGAACCGGCCGACCGGGAAAGCCCTGCCGCGCATCCGTCGCTGGCAGGGGCTGCTCATGGACATCCGTGTTTGCGGGGCGACTGGTTTGCTGATCGGAACCATTGGGGGTCGTCATGGGCTTCTCCTTGAGGATTTTGTCGCCGACGGTCGATGCCGGACGGGTATCACTTGGGGAGTGAACGAACGGTACGCCGCAAAGGTTCCGAAATCGGGCTGTTGCGGCGGCATCGCTTATTCAATGGATTGCAAGCTGGCTCGTCGCGCTACTGATGGATGCCGGCGCCATCGACCGACTTCAGGTCGAAGGCGGCGGCCATCAGGGCGCGGGTGTAATCCGCCTTCGGCGCCTTGAAGATGTCGACCGCCGGCCCCTGCTCGACCACCTTGCCCATGCGCATGACGATAACGTCATTGGCAAGCGCCTTCACGACGCGCAGATCGTGGCTGATGAACAGATAGGCCAGATCGTGCTTCTTCTGCAGGTCGCGCAGCAGATCGACCACCTGGGCCTGGACGCTCATGTCGAGGGCCGATGTCGGCTCGTCGAGCATGACGAAACGGGGCTTCAGCACCATGGCGCGGGCAATGGCGATGCGCTGGCGCTGGCCACCGGAAAATTCGTGCGGATAGCGCCAGCGGGTGGCCGTATCGAGGCCTACCTCTTCCAGCGCCCAGCAGACGCGGGCATCGCGCTGATCGGCCGACAATCCGCGCTCATGCACCCGCAGCCCTTCGGCAACGATGTCGCCCACCGACATGCGGGGGCTGAGAGATCCGAACGGATCCTGGAAGACGATCTGCAGGCGATCGCGCAGGGGTAGCATCTGCCGGTAGCTGAATCCCCCGATCTCCGAGCCGATAAAGCTGATGCGGCCGGTCGACGAAATCAGCCGCGCCAGCGCCAGGCCAAGCGTGGTCTTGCCGGAACCGGACTCACCGACAACCCCGAGCGTCTGGCCGGCGCGCAACGTCAGGTCGACGCCATCGACCGCCTTGACGTAGTCGACGACCTTGCGCAGGAAGCCCGCCTTGATCGGGAACCAGACTTTCACATCCTCTCCCTGCATGACCACAGGCTTGTCGAGATTCGACAGCGGCGGCTCGCCGCGCGGCTCCGAGGCCAGGAGATGGCGGGTATAGGCGTGCTGCGGATTGGAGAAGATCTCCTCGACCGGGCCACTCTCGACGATGCGGCCCTTGGTCATCACGCAGACGCGATCGGCAAATTTGCGCACGATGCCGAGATCGTGAGTGATGAACAGCATGGACATGCCGTGATCGTTCTTCAGGCTGCGCAGCAGTTCGAGGATCTGCGCCTGCACGGTGACGTCGAGTGCCGTGGTCGGCTCGTCGGCAATCAGCAGCTTCGGCCGGTTGGCAAGGGCCATGGCGATCATCACGCGCTGGCGCTGGCCGCCGGACAATTCATGGGGATAGGCCGTCAGCCGCTTTTCCGGCTCGCGAATGCCGACCTGGTTCAAGAGTTCAAGCGTCTTGGCGCGGGCCGATGGACCGCCAATCGCCTGGTGCAAAGCGAGAATCTCGCCGATCTGCTTCTCGATCGTGTGCAGCGGATTGAGCGAGGTCATCGGCTCCTGGAAGATCATGGTGATCTCGTTGCCGCGCACGGCACGCAGAGCCTTTTCCGGCAGGGTCATCAGATCCTGGCCATCGAACAGGATCTGGCCGGAAGGGTGGCTGGCCGAAGGATAGGGCAGCAGTTTCAGCACGGAGGCGGCCGAGACCGATTTGCCGGATCCGGATTCGCCGACCAGCGCCACCACCTCGCCGCGCGCGATGTCGAAGGAAATCCGGTCGACGGCAAGGGTTTCCTTGTCACCCTGATGGAAGGCGACGGAGAGATCCCGGACGGAGAGAAGCGGTTCGGTCATGCGGCCAGACTTTGCAGGAGGGAGGTCAGGGTGGGCTCGTCGGGGCGCAACACGACCAGTGCCCTCGCATCCGGCCAAGATCTTGCTACATGCGGTCCGGCAACATATTCGCCTTTGAGACCCCGGTCGTCGGTGAGGATATGAGAACATCCAGCAGCGAAAGCCGTCGAGAGGTGAATGGCGTCCGGCAGTTTCACAGCGGAATTCTCTGTCCGCAGCATCGCGGCTACCACCAACACATCTCTGACAACCTGCCGCACGTCCAGCCAAGCGCTTGATCGAATCAGAGCCCCATACTGAGCAACGGCGCCCTCATCCTTTGCTCGAAGAGGTTTGACGATCAGCTCCGATAAAGTGAGTTCGCTGGTCGCAAATACTTGAGCACTAGACATCGCAACAGCCGCAAAAATATCTGAAATCAGACCGCTCTCGCGCCCGCGATTTTCAAAGGCCATGATAAAGAGGTTGGTATCAAGATAGATCTTTCCAAATGTCTCCATCAGTCCTCCCATTCGTCCCGCAATTCTCGAATTCTGGCCACAGCCTCTTCGGAGGATACGGACGGTCGTCCTTCCGCCTTGAACCGGCGAATCGCTTCGACCACTTCCAGTGCTGTCATAGGCTTGGAACTCTCAACCGACAGGGAGCCGGCTAAGTTTAACTGCCTGTCATCGAATGCTTCCGCCTCGATCACGACGCGGACGGTGCCATCGCGGCTCAAGCCCTCCCGCAAATCGTCGGGCAGATTGGCAACCGGATAATGCTCAAAAACGATCTTGTTCATCGCAGCGGGACCTCAGAAGTTGCAGACGAGGCAAGTTTACCCCCAACCACGAGGATTGGCGAGCCGCCGCTCATCTGAACGTCTTTCTCGGGTCGAAGGCATCGCGCACCGCCTCGCCGACGAAGATCAGCAGCGACAGCATGATCGACATGGTGAAGAAGGCGGTGAGGCCGAGCCAGGGGGCCTGCAGGTTTCGCTTGCCCTGGGCGATCAGTTCACCGAGCGACGGCGAGCCGGGCGGCATGCCGAGGCCGAGGAAATCGAGCGATGTCAGGGTGGTGATCGATCCCGACAGGATGAACGGCAGGAAGGTCAGCGTCGCCACCATGGCATTGGGCAGGAGGTGGCGATACATGATCGTCCAGTTGCCAACGCCGAGGGCGCGGGCCGCATTCACATATTCGAAATTGCGGGCGCGCAGGAATTCGGCACGGACAATGCCGACGAAACTCACCCAGGAAAACAGCAGCATGATGCCGAGCAGGATGAAGAAGCCCGGCGGCAGGATCGAGGAAATGATCAGCAGCACATAGAGCACGGGCATGGACGACCAGATCTCGATGAGCCTTTGCATCAGGAGATCGGTCCAGCCTCCAAAATAGCCCTGGATGGCACCGGTCGTCACGCCGATCAGGGCCGAGACGATCGTCAGCGCCAGGCCGAACAGCACGGAAATTCGGAAGCCATAGATCATCCGCGCCATGACGTCGCGCGCCTGGTCATCGGTGCCGAGCCAGTTGAGATTGCCGAGCACGCAGCCGGGATCCTGCGTGCCGAGCGGATAGGCCGAGCAGCGCTCCTGCTTGTCCATCAGCCAGAACGGCGCGGTTGGAGCCGAATGGGGAATGTTGGAATTAACCGTGCCGTAGGAATAGCGGATCGGCGGCCAGACCACCCAGCCATTGGCCTTGATCTCCTCATCGATGAAGGAGGACCGATAGTCCGTTACCGCCAGGAAGCCGCCGAATTTTTCCTCGGGATAATCGACCAGGACGGGAAACAGGATCTCGCCCTTGTAGGAGGCGACCAGCGGCCGGTCATTGGCAATCAGCTCGGCACAGAGGCTGAGGACGAAGAGCAGCATGAAGATCCAGAAGGACCAGTAACCGCGCTTGTTGGCCTTGAAGTTTTCAAGGCGCCGGCGGTTGGTGGGCGTCAGCCAGGGTCTTTTGACCTCGACGTTTGCAGTGCGCGTGTCAACCATATCGGGCGAGGCCATGTCAGACATCCCTCCGGTCGAAGTCGATGCGCGGGTCGATCCAGGTATAGATAAGGTCGGACAGCAGACCGACGACCAGGCCCATCAGCGAGAAGATGTAGAGCGTGGCAAAGACGATCGGATAGTCGCGGTTGACGATCGAGAGATAGCCAAGCCGGCCGAGGCCATCCAGCGAGAAGATATTCTCGATCAGCAGCGAACCGGTGAAGAAGGCCGAAATGAAGGCGCCGGGAATGCCGGCAATGACGATCAGCATGGCATTGCGGAACACATGGCCGTAGAGAACCTGGCGCTCGCCCAGACCCTTGGCGCGGGCCGTCACCACATATTGCTTCTTGATCTCGTCAATGAAGGAATTCTTGGTGAGCAGCGTCGTGGTGGCAAAGGCCGACAGCAGAAGTGCCGTCAGCGGCAGGGTCAGGTGCCAGAAGTAATCCAGGATCTTCTGCCACCAGGACAGGTCGGCGAAATTGTCGGAGGTCAGCCCGCGCAAGGGGAACCAGTCGAAGAAGGATCCGCCGGCAAACAGAACGATCAACAGGATGCCGAACAGGAAGCTCGGCACCGCATAGCCCACCACGATGACGCCGGAGGTCCAGACATCGAAGGTCGAACCGTCCTGCACGGCCTTGCGGATGCCGAGCGGAATGGAAATGGCATAGGACAGCAACAGCACCCAGACGCCGAGCGAAATGGACACCGGCATCTTCTCGATGATCAGATCGATGACGGAGGTGTTGCGGAAGAAGCTCTCGCCGAAATCGAAACGGATGTAATTCCACATCATTTCGCCGAAGCGGGTCAGTGGCGGCTTGTCGAAGCCGAACTGTTTTTCCAGCTTGGCGATCAGTTCGGGATCCAGCCCCTGCGCACCGCGATAGCGCGAGTTCATCTCGTCGGCGCCGGCCTGGCTCAGCATATCGCCGCCGCCGCCCGACAGGCGCTGGTCTGCGCTGTCGCCCTGGCCGGACAATTGCGCGATGACCTGCTCGACCGGGCCGCCGGGCGCAAACTGGATGACAAGGAAGGAAATGCCCATGATGCCGACAATGGTCGGGATCATCAGCAGGAGGCGGCGCAGGATATAGGCGCCCATCAGCAATGAACTCCGCTCAATAGGCTGCGAATATTGTCCATTACCCTGCTGTCCAAGCCGTTTTCTCCCTGTTTATCTGCACGCGCGGTCCAGATGCGCTGATTCGTGAGGCCCATTGGTAGCGGCTCGATGAGGAGACGCAAGGCCCCTGCTATTTGGCCACAGATTTGGACCACCATATGTTCGGGAAGCCGATACCATAGGTCGGCAGCTCCGCCGGATGGGCGAGCCTGTTCCAGTAGGCAATCTTGGCCTCCCCGGAGTAAAACAGCGGCACGACGAAATGATTGGCCAGGAGAACGCGGTCGAGCGCCTTGACCGCTGCCACCTGCTCTTCGCGGCTGGGCGCCGTGTTGACCATGGCGATCAGCTGATCGATCGCCGGATCGGCAATGCCGGCGTAGTTGCGCGAGCCGGCGACATCCACCGACTGCGATCCCCAGTAGTTGGCCTGTTCATTGCCGGGATTCATCGTCTGGCCCCAAACCACCCAGATGACATCATAGTCGAAGCTGCGGATGCGGTTGATGTACTGGGACGAATCCACCGTGCGGACGCGAGCGTCGATGCCGATCTTCTTGAGACTCGCGACATAGGGAAGGACCGATCGCTCCAAAGACGGACTGTTTAGCAGGATCTCGAAGCTCATCGGCTGGCCGGTCTTGCCATTGACCATGCGATTGCCCTTGAGCTCCCATCCGGCGTCCTTGAACAAGGCAATGGCCTTGCGGAAATTGTCCCGGACCTTCTGGGGATCGCCGCCAACCGGATTGGTATAGGGCGTGGTGAACACGGCCGGCGGCACCTTATCCTTCAAACCTTCGAGGATCTCCAACTCGCGACCCTGAGGCAGGCCGGAGGATGCCAGTTCCGTGCCCCAGAAATAGCTGTCGACCCGCTTCAATCCGCCATAGGCCAGGTTCTTGTTCAAGTCCTCGAAGTCAAAAGCGTAGTTCAAAGCCTCGCGCACTCGGGCATCCTTGAAGATGTCGCGGCGCATGTTCGGCACCATGGCCTGCATGATGCCGGTGGCCCGGAACGGATTGGGCAGGGCCTCGCGGATCACCTGGCCATCCTTGACGGCGGAAAAGTCGTAGCGGGTGGCCCAGCGGCTGGAACTTTGCTCCTGGTAATAGTCGAGCGTGCCGGCGCGGAAGGCTTCGAACTCGACGTCGGAATCGGTGAAATAGGTGTGGGTGATCACCTTGAAATTATTCTGGCCGCGGTTGATCGGCAGATCTTTGCCCCAATAGTCATCCCGCAACTCGTAGCGGACCGTCGAACCGGCCTGGAAGGCGGCGATCTTGTACGGGCCGGAACCCATCAACGGTTCGAGGGTGGTGCGCGAGATGTCGCGCTGATTACCCTGCGCATCCTTGCCCTCCCACCAGTGCTTCGGCAGGATTGAAAAGTCACCGACGATGGATGGCAGTTCGCGATTGTTCTTTTCGTCAAAGCGGAAGGTGACCTCGCGCTCCCCGGTCTTCTCGGCGCTGGTCACGTGGCGGTAATAGCTGGCATAGAGCGTGCTATGCTCTTTCGCACTGTTGAAGCTGAAGATGACGTCTTCCGGCGACACGGGCTGGCCATCGGCCCATTTGGCTTCCGGTCGCAGCCTGAACGTGACCGATGAGAGATCTTCCGGATAGGACAGTGCTTCTGCCAGCAGACCGTATGTAACGGAGACTTCGTCTTCCGACTGCACCATCAGCGTGTCGAAGACGGCGGCGATGCCGGCCACGGGACTGCCCTTGTCGATGATCGGGTTGAAGCTGTCGAACGTGCCTTCATCGGAAAGACGCAATTCGCCACCCTTCGGCGCATCGACGTTGACGTAGGGAAGGTGCTTGAAATCCGGCGGCAGTTCCGGCTCGCCGAGCACCGCGATCGCATGGCGCCATTGCGGTTCGCTGGCCGACAGCTGAAGCGGCGCGGCGACCGAAAGCAATAGAGCGGCAACCCTAAATCCAACACGTGCCAAATTCATCCAAATCACCCTTCTTGTCTTGCTGACAGCAAGAATAGGCAAATGCAGCAAAAAAGACAGGCGCCCGCAAGGCAAAAGCAGATTGCCTGATGTCACGACATCGAGAGTAACTCTCTCGCTGCAAAAACACGGATTCACCAAAATCTCGTTTCACGATATGCTCGACAGCAAATCACCGGCATTACGTCCGGTCTGACAGGGATTGTGAATTTGCCGAGATTCGTGAAGACCATGGCCACCGCGCTTGCCGCCAGCCTTTTGCTGGGAGCAGCCGTGGAGACCAGCGCTGCAGCCGAAGCGGCCAAGCAGTTGTTCGGGGGCGTGACCCTGCCGACCAGGGCCGAGCCCGGCGCCGTCGGATTCTATTCCAAGGGCTGCCTGGCGGGCGGCGTTGCCATTCCGACCGATGGTCCAACATGGCAGGCGATGCGCCTGTCGCGCAACAGGCGCTGGGGCCATCCGCAGATGATCAGCCTGATCGAGCAATTCTCGCAGGATGCCACCAAAATTGGTTGGCCCGGCCTGCTGCTGGGGGATATTTCGCAGCCGCGCGGCGGGCCGATGCTGAACGGCCATGCGTCGCACCAGATCGGGCTTGACGCCGATATCTGGTTCACGCCGATGCCAAACCGGCAGCTATCGGTCAAGGAGCGTGAGGACCAGCCTTTCATCTCCATGCTGCAGGAGGACAAGTTCCTGACGGTCGATCCGAAGCGCTGGACGTCCAAGCATGCTGAGCTGGTGATGCTGGCCGCCAGTTATCCGCAGGTCGAGCGGGTGTTTGTCAATCCCGCCATCAAGAAGAAGCTCTGCGAAACCTGGAAGGGCGATCGCTCGGACCTCGGCAAGGTCCGGCCGATCTACGGGCATGATGCGCATTTCCATATCCGTATCAAATGCCCGAAAGGCGCCACCGACTGCAAGCCACAGGCAGCGGTGACGGCCGGCGACGGCTGCGACAAGTCGCTGGCCTGGTGGTTTACGGACGAGCCGTGGGCCAAGCCGAAGAAGGATCCGAACGCCCCGCCGCCCAAGCCGCCGCGCCAGATGCAGCTCTCCGACATGCCGAAGGCCTGTGCGGCTATTCTGAAGGCGCCCGGCCCGGCCAACGAGCAGGTGGTCACCTATGGCGGCGGTGCAGCATCCGTTTCGGCCTTGCAGCAGACCCCGCAAACACCGGCCAGCGTCGAGGCGATTATTGCCACGCAGCCGGGCGTGATGCCGGACACGATCCCTGTTCCACTCCCCAGGCCCGCCGGCAATTGAAAAGTCGCGGGAGGATAGCGCCGGTGACTTTCCAGCGTCACGGATCCTGGTGTATGAGGAGTTCAAATCGATTTAAATGCCTGGGGATCAGGAATGTCCGAGAGAAAAACCATTGCGCTGATCGCCCACGACCAGATGAAGGACGAGATGGCGGCCTTCGCCCTCCGGCATCAGGCAATTCTGTCTCAGTGGCGGATCGTCGCGACAGGCACGACGGGCGGCCGCGTGCAGGAAGCCTGTCCGTCGCTCGACGTCACGCGACTGAAGAGCGGACCGCTTGGCGGCGACCAGCAGATCGGCGCGATGATCGCCCAGGAAGAGATCGGCATCCTGATCTTCTTCGTCGACCCTTTGACATCCATGCCGCATGATGTCGATGTAAAGGCACTGATGCGCTTGGCGATCGTCTATGACACGCCGATGGCACTCAATCGGGCGACGGCCGAAATCGTGTTGCAGGCCCAATTGCAGTGAATGACAGAACCGCGACACCTCGGCTTACAACGGAAACCGCCATGTCCAAGACCCTCGAAAACGATCAGCTGACCTTTCCGATCCTGATCGGCGACATTGGTGGCACCAATGCGCGGTTCTCGATCCTCACCGATGCCTATGGCGAGCCGAAACAGTTCCCGAATGTGCACACGGCCGATTTCGAGACGATCGACGAGGCGATCCAGAAGGGCGTGCTCGACAAGACGTCGGTGCAGCCGCGCTCCGCGATCCTGGCGGTGGCCGGGCCGATCAAGAGCGACGAGATCCCGCTCACCAATTGCGCCTGGGTGGTGCGACCGAAGACGATGATCGCCGATCTCGGCTTCACAGACGTGCTGGTGGTCAACGACTTCGAAGCGCAGGCGCTGGCCGTGGCGTCGCTGTCGGCGGACAATCGCGAGCCTATCGGCCCCTTAAGCCAGACGACGATCGCGTCACGCGTCGTTCTCGGACCCGGCACCGGGCTCGGGGTTGCGGGCCTGATCCATGCCCAGCATGCCTGGTTTCCGGTGCCCGGCGAAGGGGGGCATGTCGATATCGGGCCGCGCAGCATGCGCGACTTCGAGATTTTTCCGCATCTGACACCCATTGAGGGGCGGATCTCCGCCGAACAGTTGCTGTGCGGGCGCGGCATCGTCAACATCTACCAGGCGGTCTGTACGGCTGACGGCAAAACCCCGGAATGGCACGATCCAGCCGATGTCACCGCCCATGCGCTGGCCGGCACGGATGCGGCGGCGATCGAGACGATATCCTTGTTTTCCACCTATCTCGGCCGGGTGGCTGGCGACCTCGCCTTGATTTTCATGGCGCGCGGCGGGGTTTTCCTGTCGGGCGGCATTTCCCAGAAGATCCTGCCCGCCCTCAAGGCGTCGGATTTCCGGCAGGCATTCGAGGACAAGGCGCCCCATTCGGCGCTGATGCGGACGATCCCGACCTTTGTCGTCACCCATCCGCTGGCAGCCCTTGCCGGTCTTGCCGCCTATGCCCGCACCCCGACCAACTACGGCGTCGCCACCGAGGGGCGCCGCTGGCGGGCTTAGCGCCTGGCAATGGCTCAGGCGTTTGGCTATGGCCAAACCCTGTGCAAATGGCTATAGAGCCGGCATATCGGCGCCCGAAGGCGGGCGCTTTCAGCCGCTTCATCGGGAAATCCGCTTTTGAACGCCAAAAGGACAATAGCACTGCCGGTCAGTTCAGAGAGCATCACCGCAGTCCTCAAACGCATCATCGCGGAAAATGGCCGGGATCATGTGCGGGGCTATGCTTTTGCAATCCTTTGCCTGGTCACCGTGGCACTCACCACGGCGTTCACAGCCTGGATCATGGAAGCCGTCGTCAACGAGGCCTTTGCCAATCGGCGCGCCGACATCGTCTGGCTGATCTGCGGTTCGATCTTCCTGGCCTTCGTGCTGCGCGGGCTTGCCACCTACGGCCAGGCCGTGGCGCTGTCGAAGATCGGCAACAATATCGTGGCGCGCTACCAGCGACGGCTTTTCTCCCATCTGATGTCCCTGTCGCTCGGCTATTTCAACGAGGCGCGTTCCGCGCATCTGGCGGCCCAGATCAGCCAGAACGTCAATGGCGTGCGCGACGTGCTGAACCTCACCGTGACCTCGACGGCACGGGATCTGCTGACGCTCATAGCCTTGATCGGCGTGATGCTGGCAAAGGACTGGCTGCTGACGCTGATCGTCTTCTTCGTCGCGCCGCCCGTGCTGATGGCCCTGCGCTATATTTCGAAGCGGTTGCGCAAGGCGACGACCGAATCCATCGTTCTCAACAGCCGCGTGCTCGGCGCCATGCAGGAAACCGTGCAAGGCATTGCCGTCGTTAAGGCCTTCACGATGGAAGCCGAGTTGAACCGCAAGGTCGACGGCATCATCGGAGCCGCCGAGAACCGCGCCAATCGCATCGCCCGGCTCAGCGAGCGTACCTCGCCAATCACCGAAACCTTTGCAGGCCTGGCGATTTCCAGCGTGATTGCCTATTCGGCATTCCGCAGCATCTACGGCGATGTCCTGCCCGGGGCCTTCTTCTCCTTCGTGGCGGCCCTGCTGATGGCCTACGAGCCGGCCAAGAGGCTGGCCAAGCTGCAGATGCAGATGGAACGCGCCGTGGTCAATGCGCGGATGATCTATGACATCCTCGACAGCAAGCCGAACCAACAGGACACCGACGGCGCCCGCGACCTTGTCGTCAGCGCGGCAAAGATCGAGTTCCGCAACGTCCGCTTCGCCTATAGCAGCAGTGCAGACATCCTGAAGGGCGTCAGCTTTGTGGCCGATGGCGGCAAGACGACAGCCCTCGTCGGGCCGTCGGGGGCCGGCAAATCCACGGTAATCAGCCTGATCCCGCGGTTCTACGATCCGCTCGAAGGCCAGATCCTGATCGACGGTCAAGATATCGCCGAGGTCACCAAATCGTCGCTGCGCAAGCATATCGCCTATGTTTCGCAGCAGCCCTATCTGTTTGAAGGGACGATCCGCGACAATATCCGCTATGGCCGCCCCGATGCGACCGATGAAGAGGTCGAGACCGCGGCCCGGCTGGCGCATGCCCATGATTTCATTCTGGCGCAGCCGGTCGGCTACGAGACGCCGGTCGGCGAAAACGGGCTGACGCTGTCCGGCGGCCAGCGCCAGCGGATTTCGATCGCCCGCGCCCTGGTGCGCAATGCGCCGATCCTGCTGCTCGACGAGGCAACGTCGGCGCTCGATACGGAATCCGAGGCGGCCGTGCAGAAAGCCCTGGAACAGGCCATGAGCGGACGCACCGTCGTGGTCATCGCGCATCGTCTGTCCACCGTCGTCAAAGCCGATAAGATCATCGTGATGCAGGACGGCGCCATTGGCGAGCAAGGCACGCATGAGACGCTTGCACAGCGCGTGGACGGTCTTTACGCTCGACTGAACAATTTGCAGACAACCACGCTAAAAGACTGATTTTCGGCAGGGACCGGGATTTTATGACGGATCGCATGAAGCTTGTTGTTGCCGGAGCCGGCGGTCGGATGGGCCAGGCGCTGATCCGGATCATTGCATCCACCGAAGGCGCCGTGCTGCATGGGGCGATCGTCCGACCCGGTTCGGCCGCACTCGGCAAAGACGCAGGCGAACTGGCCGGCCTGGGTCCGATCGGTGTTACGGTCACCGACGATCCGCTCGCCGCCTTCCTGCACGCCGATGGTGTCATCGACTTTACCTCACCCACAACGTCCGTGGAATTTGCCGGCCTCGCCGCCCAGGCGCGCATCGTGCATGTCATCGGCACGACAGGCTGCTCGCCGGCCGACGAAGCCCGCATCGAGGCGGCAGCGCGCCACGCGCGGATCGTCAAATCGGGCAATATGAGCCTCGGGGTCAATCTGCTCGGCGTCCTGGTCGAGCAGGCGGCGCGGGCGCTTGAAGCCTCCGGCTGGGATATCGAGGTGCTGGAAATGCACCACAGGCACAAGGTGGACGCGCCGTCCGGCACTGCCCTGCTGCTCGGCGATGCCGCCGCCCGTGGACGCGGTATCGATCTCTCCGCCCATTCGGTTCGGGTGCGCGATGGCCATACCGGCCCGCGCGAGCCGGGCTCGATCGGCTTTGCGACGCTGCGCGGTGGCTCGGTGATCGGCGAACATTCCGTGATCCTGGCCGGCGAAGGCGAAATCATCACCCTGTCGCACAGTGCGGGGGATCGCACCATCTTTGCCCGCGGCGCCGTCAAGGCGGCGCTCTGGGCCCGCTCGGCCAAGCCGGGCCTCTATTCCATGCTCGATGTTCTCGGGCTTTCTTCCCATCCTTAACCGACACCCGGAGGATTTACGATGACCGGTACCCTCGTGCTTGTTCGCCATGGCCAGAGCGAATGGAACCTCAAGAACCTGTTCACCGGCTGGCGGGATCCGGGCCTGACGGAGCTCGGCGTTCAGGAGGCCAATGCCGGCGGCAAGGCGCTTGCCGACTACGGAATCAAGTTCGACATCGCCTTTACGTCCGTCCTGTCGCGCGCCCAGCGGACCTGCGAGATCGTGCTGCAGAATGTCGGCCAGCCGACGCTTGAAACCATCCGCGACGAGGCCCTGAACGAGCGTGACTACGGCGACCTTTCCGGCCTGAACAAGGATGACGCCCGCGCCAAATGGGGCGAGGAGCAGGTGCATATCTGGCGCCGTTCCTACGACATCCCGCCACCGGGCGGCGAGAGCCTGCGCGACACCGGCGCCCGCGTCTGGCCCTATTACATGACGGAAATCCTGCCGCGCGTGCTGCGCGGCGAAAAGGTGCTGGTGGCCGCCCACGGCAATTCGCTGCGCGCCCTGGTGATGGTTCTCGACCGGCTCACCAAAGCGGAGATCCTGGAGCTCAACCTGGCGACCGGCGTACCGATGGTCTATAAGCTGAAGGCCGATTCCACCGTCGCCAGCAAGGACGTGCTGGGCGACATGTCGGCCGCCCACTAAGCATGACAGACGAGACGGCGAGCAAGCCTACTCGCCGTCGCCATCGCTGATGGTGAACTGCACCCGGTCGGCCGGAAAGCGCGTCACGGCATATTGCACCGGCGCGCCGTCCGGATCGGCATTCAGTGCCTTGGTGACCAGCACGATGGCGCCCGGAGAAAGCTCCAGCCGTTGCATATCCTCCGGCTCGGCATGGACGGCGCTGACCTCGGTGCGGACCCGCAGGTAATCCGCCAGGCCGCAGGCCGCAAAGGCCCGGGTGATCGACCCGCTTAGCCGATAGGCCTCATCGATGCCGGCGAAGCGATCGGCGGGAAACCAGCTGGTCGATACCGACACGGGACGCTGATCGGCCTTTCGAAGCGCCTCAAGGCGGATAACCTCCGCGCCTGGCGGCAGCCGAAGCTGAGCTGCGATGTCTGTGCTGGCCGTTTCCCGCTTGGACGACAGCAGCAGCCCCTCCACGTCCCGCGCCTGAGCGCCGATGCCGGTCGTGAAGCGGGTGCGCCGCGAGATCGGAAAGTTGAGCCGGTCGCGGCGCTCGATCAGCGTTCCGCGCCCCTGGATGGAGCGCACGATACCCTCCTGCCCCAGTGCCGCCAGGGCACTTCGCACGGTATGGCGATTGACGCCAAACTGCTCGGCCAACAGGGTTTCCGGCGGCACCATGCCGGTGGCATCATAATCGCCCTCGGCAATGGACATGCGGATGCGGTCAGCGATCTGCCGCCATAAAGCCACGCCGTTCTGTCTCTGAACCGCTTTCACCTGCCCCATTTCCTTCAATCGCTTCCCCTGCCATTTCCGCAGCCTGTCGCCGGCCATGTCACACGCTTGTCATGGCCGTTCGATAAATATACAGTAACTTGTATGGTTGTCTATATTATTAGACAAATTTGGATTTGGCAATGGCAACAGCACCTCACATTCCCGACGAAACGATCCCTGCCCGCAAGCGGGTGGCCGATCTGCTTGCGCAGGCGCTGCCGCAGGAACTGGCCGACGCCTGGGAAGCGCTTGAGGACAAGCCGCAAGCGCAGTTCCTGCGAGGCCCGGAAACCGGGCTGGTCATGATCCGCGGCAGGATTGGCGGTGGCGGCGCGCCGTTCAATCTGGGCGAGGCGACCGTCTGCCGGGCCACGGTTCGCCTTGCAAGCGGTGCCATCGGACATGCCCATGCACTCGGGACCCATAAGGAAAAGGCAAGGCTGTCGGCAATCTTCGACGCGCTGTGGCAGGACGAGGCGACACAGCGCTTCGTCGAGACCCAGCTGCTCGTGCAAATCGCGCAGCGTATTGCCGCCGCTGACCACCAGTCGGCAGACGAGACGGCGGCGACGCGGGTGGATTTCTTCACAATGGTGCGGGGAGAGAACTGATGGACCCGAAGACCGACGCCCTGACCGGCGGCTTTGCCGAACCGGTTTTCCACGCCCAGAGCGTGTTCAGGATGCTGATGGATGGCATGGCGAGACCGGGCACGGTCAACGCCATCCTTCCGGAGGTCGAGCCGCCGGCGCCGCTCGGAATGGCGGCGGGCGCCCTGGCACTGACGCTCTGCGACCATGACACGCCGGTCTGGATGACCCAGGGCCTGGCCAAATCGGCCCTCGGCGATTGGCTGCGCTTTCACACCGGCGCACCGCTGACGCGGGAAAAAGCCGAGGCGCGGTTTGCCTTTGCCGAGTCCAATGCGCCGCTTTCGTCCTTTGGCCTGTTTGCCACCGGCACCCAGGAATACCCGGATCGCTCCACGACCCTGATCCTGGAGGTCGCCGCTCTCGACAAGGGGCGGGCGCTGACGCTGACCGGTCCCGGCATCAAGGATCGTGCGACCATCGCGCCGCTCGGGCTTCCCGAGACATTCCTGCGGCAATGGACGGAAAACCGCAGTCTTTTTCCACGCGGCATCGACTTGGTGCTGACCTCGGGCCGGCAGATGCTCTGCCTGCCCAGAACATGCCAGATCATGGCCAGGGAGATTTGAAGAGATGTATGTTGCCGTGAAAGGCGGCGAGGCGGCGATCGACAACGCCCATCGCCTGCTCGCCGATCGACGCCGTGGTGACCGGTCCCTGCCCTCCATCACCATCGAACAGGTCGTGCAGCAGTTGGGGCTGGCCGTCGACCGGGTGATGGCCGAGGCCTCGCTCTATGACCGGGCGCTGGCGGCGCTCGCCGTGCGCCAATCGCGTGGCGACATGATCGAGGCGATCTTCCTGCTGCGCGCCTACCGTACCACCTTGCCGCGCTTTGGCGCTTCCCAGCCGATCGATACCGCGGACATGCGGATCGAGCGGCGCATATCGGCCACCTACAAGGATCTGCCCGGCGGCCAGTTGCTCGGCCCGACCTTCGACTATACCCACCGGCTGCTCGACCCGTCTCTTCTCGAAGAGACCCCCGTCGAGGAACCGGCCCGCAAGGCGAGCAGCGGCGAGCGGGCCATGCGCGTCTCGGAGATCCTGAAAGAAGAAGGCCTGATCGAGGCCGATGGCGAGATGCCGGAGGATCACGTGGCAGGCGACATCACCCGCGAACCGATCGATTATCCGATGACCCGCGACCTCAGGCTGCAGGCCCTTGCCCGCGGCGATGAGGGCTTTCTGCTGGCGCTCGGCTATTCCACGCAACGCGGCTATGGACGAACCCATCCGTTTGCCGGCGAAATCCGGATTGGCGAAGTCGAGGTCGAGTTGGAGGTGGCGGAATTGGGCTTTGCGGTATCGCTGGGCCGGGTGCGGGTGACCGAATGCCAGATGGTCAACCAGTTCAAGGGATCGGCGAAGGCGCCACCGCAGTTTACCCGCGGTTATGGTCTGGTGTTCGGACAGAGCGAGCGCAAGGCCATGGCCATGGCACTGGTCGACCGGGCGCTACGCGCCAGCGAATTCGGTGAGGACGTGGTGGCGCCTGCCCAGGACGAGGAATTCGTGATTTCCCATTGTGATAATGTGCAGGCGACAGGTTTCGTCGAGCACCTGAAACTGCCGCATTACGTCGATTTCCAAGCCGAACTCGATCTGGTGCGGCGCATGCGCGCCGATCATGACAAGGCGCGTGAGAAAGGCTTCGACCTCAACGAGGCGGCCGAATGAACAGCCTTCACTCAGTCGCGTGGCTGCTCGGCATACCAGTAGGCCGACAGCATGGTCATGGTGACCAGGACCGAAACGAAGACAATCAAGACTGTACCGATATCCATATCCGAAATCTCCTATTGAGACGGGATAACGCCTGATGAACGCAGAAGTTTCACCCAAGGCAGATCTGGCCACCTATAACTTTGCCTATCTCGACGAGCAGACCAAGCGGATGATCCGCCGCGCCATCCTCAAGGCCATTGCCATTCCCGGTTACCAGGTGCCGTTCGCATCGCGCGAAATGCCGATGCCCTACGGCTGGGGCACCGGCGGCGTGCAGGTGACGGCGGCCATTCTCGGACCGCAGGACGTGCTGAAGGTGATCGACCAGGGGGCCGACGACACCACCAATGCCGTCTCCATCCGCGCCTTCTTCCAGAAGGTCGCCCATGTGGCGGTGACGACCCATACGAAGGACGCCACCGTTATCCAGACCCGTCACCGCATTCCGGAGGAAAAGCTGCAGGAGGGTCAGGTGCTGGTTTACCAGGTGCCGATCCCCGAACCACTGCGCTTTCTCGAGCCGCGCGAAACCGAGACACGCAAGATGCATGCGCTGGAAGAATACGGCCTGATGCATGTGAAGCTCTACGAGGACATCGCCCGCAACGGCCGCATTGCCACGACCTATGCCTATCCGGTCAAGGTCGCCGGCCGCTATGTCATGGACCCTTCGCCGACCCCGAAATTCGACAATCCGAAAATGCACATGTCGGAGGCGCTGCAGCTGTTTGGCGCCGGACGCGAAAAGCGCATCTATGCCGTGCCGCCTTACACCGAGGTGGTCAGCCTTGACTTCGAGGACCATCCCTTCGAGATCCAGCATTTCGACAAGCCCTGCGCGCTGTGCGGCGCGGAGAACGTCTATCTCGACGAAGTGGTGCTCGACGACAAGGGCGGCCGCATGTTCGTCTGTTCGGACACCGACCATTGCGAAGACCGCCGCGAGCACGGCCATGTCGGAGAGATGCTGGCCCCGAGCAAGGAGGCGGCGGAATGACTGCGGCGCAGAAGTACCCCCCTCTGCCCTGCCGGGCATCTCCCCCTCAAGGGGGGAGATCGACTCGTGGCACCCGCTCGACGCTCACCAAGGTCGAGCCGGTGTCCTCCGACCTGTCAGTCTTGGACCGTGTCGTCCTGGCCCTCAGGCGCGCCCAGCCGATCTCCCCCCTTGAGGGGGAGATGGTCGGCAGACCAGAGGGGGGTATGGCGCGGCGAAACCTTATCTGGAGCATCGCACAATGACCGACCACCCGCTTCTCAAAGTTCGCGATGTCTCGAAATTCTATGGCAGCCGGATCGGCTGTACCAATGTGTCCTTCGATCTCTGGCCCGGCGAAGTGCTGGCCATTGTCGGCGAAAGCGGATCGGGAAAGACGACACTGCTCAACTGCCTGTCGACCCGGCTGATGCCGACGACCGGCAGCGTCGAATATCACATGCGCGACGGCGGCTACCGCGATCTCTATCACATGAGCGAGGCTGAGCGGCGCTTCCTGATGCGCACCGACTGGGGCTTCGTGCACCAGAATCCGGCGGATGGCCTGCGCATGACGGTGTCGGCCGGGGCCAATGTCGGCGAGCGGCTTATGGCGGTCGGCGACCGGCATTATGGCAAGATCCGGGCCGCCGCCAGCGACTGGCTGGAACGGGTGGAAATCAGCACGGACCGCATCGACGACCAGCCGCGCGCCTTTTCCGGCGGCATGCGGCAGCGCCTGCAGATCGCCCGCAATCTGGTGACTGGTCCGCGGCTGGTGTTCATGGACGAACCGACGGGTGGCCTCGACGTCTCCGTGCAGGCCCGCCTGCTCGATCTGGTGCGCGGTCTCGTCAACGATCTGGGTCTCGCAGCCATCGTCGTCACCCACGACCTGGCGGTGGCGCGGCTTCTCTCCCATCGCATGATGGTGATGAAGGATGGGCTAGTGATCGAACACGGCCTGACCGACCGGGTGCTGGACGATCCGCAGCAACCCTATACGCAATTGCTTGTCTCCTCGATCCTGCAGGTTTGAGCCCGCAGGTCCGGCACCAGGAAGGTACCCGATGGCCACGCCCCTCGTCGTTTCCGAAGTTTTCAAGAGCTTCACCATGCATCTGCGCGACGGCCTCAAGCTGCCGGTTGTCGCCAATGTCTCGTTCTCGGTGGCCGGCGGCCAGTGCGTCGTCCTCGGCGGGCCGTCCGGCATCGGCAAGAGCTCGATCCTGAAGATGCTCTACGGCAATTACGCCGTCGACAGCGGCCAGATCCTGGTCGATCACAAGGGCCGTATCATCGATATCGCCAGTGCCGACCCGCGCAGCGTGCTGGAAGTCCGGCGCGATACGATCGGCTATGTGAGCCAGTTCCTGCGCACAGTGCCGCGGGTCGCGGCGATCGACGTGGTGGCAGAACCGTTGGTCGCCCGCGGCACGCCCGCTGATACGGCACGGGCTGCCGCCGCAGACCTGCTGGCCCTCTTGAACCTGCCGAAGGAACTCTGGCAATTGCCGCCGGCGACCTTTTCGGGTGGCGAGCAGCAGCGCGTCAACATTGCCCGCGGCTTCATCACCGACCACCGCATCCTTCTTCTGGATGAGCCGACCGCCTCGCTCGATGCCGTCAATCGCGCCGTGGTGGTCGATCTGATCCGCGCCAAGAAAAAGGCCGGCGTGGCGCTGCTCGGCATTTTCCACGATGCCGAGGTGCGCGAGGCCGTGGCCGACGACATTCTCGACGTGTCACGCTTTTCGCCGCGAAAGATCGCCGCATGAGCCAGAAACTGCGACCCGAGCCGACCATTCACCCGACCGCCACCGTCAACGCATCGACGCTGGGGCGCTATACCGAAGTGGCGGAACGCTGCCGCATCGACGAGGTGGAGTTCGGCGATTATTCCTATATCGAGCGCGACGGCTCGATCTGGTGTGCGACGATCGGCAAGTTTGCCAACATTGCTGCCAGCGTCCGCATCAACGCCACCAACCATCCGATGTGGCGTGCCACCCTGCATCATTTCACGTACCGCGCTCCCAACTATTGGGACGATGCCGATCTCGATGAGGATTTCTTCGCCTGGCGGCGGCAGAACCGCATCCGTATCGGCCACGACGTGTGGATCGGCCATGGCGCCACCGTGCTGCCCGGCGTGACCGTCGGCAATGGCGCGGTGATCGGTGCCGGCGCCGTCGTTTCCAAGGATGTGGCGCCCTATACGATCATCGGCGGCGTTCCGGCCAAGCTCATTCGCGAGCGTTTTGCGCCCACTCTTGGCCAGCGGATGGATGCGCTTGCCTGGTGGGACTGGGACCATGACCGGCTGCATGCGGCGCTTGCCGATTTCCGGCATCTGCCGGCCGAGGATTTCGTCGCGAAATATAGCTGATTGTCGTTTTTTCCCAAATGCTTAGCGATTGTAATCTTCCCGACACAAAACTGACATTCGCACTTCATGAAGAACAGCTAAAGCCAGAGACGATTTTGTCGTCTGATGGGAATAGCGAAAATGAACTTTCAGCTGAAAAACGTGTCGCGGCGCTTTGGACAGACCACGGCCGTCGACAATGTGACGATCGCTATTCCGCAGGGCCAGATGGTCGGCATCATCGGCCGGTCCGGTGCCGGAAAGTCGACCCTGCTGCGCATGATCAACCGGCTGGCGGACCCGACATCCGGCTCCATCCATTTCGGCGATACGGAAGTCTCGTCGCTGCGCGGTTCTGCCCTGCGCAACTGGCAGCGCGACTGCGCGATGATCTTCCAGCAGTTCAACCTGGTGCCGCGTCTCGACGTGCTGACCAATGTGCTGCTCGGCCGGCTCAATCATCGCTCAACAGTGTCGAGCATTCTCAACATGTTCACCCGCGACGAGCGCATCATGGCGATCGCCGCGCTGGAGCGCCTCGGCATCGAGCAGACGGCGCTGCAGCCGGCCGGCACCCTGTCGGGCGGCCAGCAGCAGCGCGTGGCGATTGCCCGCGCCCTGATGCAGGCGCCGAAAATGGTCCTGGCCGACGAGCCGATTGCCTCGCTCGATCCCTTGAATGCCAAGATCGTCATGGATGCGCTGAAGGACATCAACGAGCGTGAAGGCATCACCGTCATCACCAATCTGCATACGCTGGATACGGCGCGCGCCTATTGCGAACGCATTGTCGGCATGGCCAAGGGCCGCGTCGTCTTCGACGGCACCCCGCAGGAGCTGACAGCCGAAGCCGTGCAGGAGATCTACGGTTCCGACAGCCATGGCGCCGGCATCGACGAGAGCATGACCTCCACCAGCATCAATATTCCAGGCGTCAAGGCCAAGGCCACCGCCATGCAATCCGTCGGTCATCCGTCCCTGGCAGCTGCCGAGGCCTGATCGCCCGCATCGATCGTCGCCCGCGTAAAGGGCACCCCATTATCCATGACGCATTCCGGACATCCGGGACAACAGGAGATGAACGCATGTTGAAGAAGATCCTTCTTGCCACCGCCGCCCTCGTATCGCTGGCCGGTGTGGTTCACGCCGAAGACCTCAAGGAATTCCGCATCGGCATTCTGGGCGGCGAAAACGAAGCCGACCGGCTGCGCAACTACCAGTGCATGACCGACAAGCTCAAGACCGTTCTCGGCGTCGAAAAGGTTTCGCTCTTCCCGGCCGCCGACTATGACGGCGTCATCCAGGGCCTGCTCGGCGGCACGCTCGATTACGCCGAACTCGGCGCTTCGGGCTTTGCGAAGATCTATCTGGCCGATGCCAAGGCTGTCGAACCGATCCTGACCACCGTTCAGACCGATGGCTCGATGGGCTATTACTCGATCATGGTCGCCCGCAAGGATAGCGGCATGACCAAGGTCACCGACATCAAGGGCAAGAAGCTCGGCTTCGCCGACCCGGATTCCACGTCCGGCTACCTGATCCCGACCGTCACCCTGCCGGAAGCCATCGGCGGCCCGGTCAAGGGCTATGTGGCAGAAACCGGTTTCGGCGGCGGCCATGAAAACCTCGTCCTCGAAGTTCTCAAGGGCACGTTCGATGCCGGCACGACCTTCGGTTCCGGCGTTGGAGAATTCAAGGACGGCTACACATCGGGCAACCTGAAGAAGATGGTCGACAAGGGCATCCTCAACATGGACGACCTGGTCGAACTGTGGAAGTCGCCGCTGATCCCGAACGGCCCGATCGTTATTCGCACGTCGATGAACGAAGACATGAAGTCCAAGTTCAAGACCTTCATGATGGACCTGCCGAAGACCGATGCGGCCTGCTTCTCGGCCATCCAGGGCGGCGACTTCAAGGGCTTCACGGAAGTCAATGTTGACTTCTACAAGCCGATCATCGACGCCCGCAAGGCCACCATCGGCGGCTGATCCTGCCTGACGACACCCAGAACCGCCGGACGGCAACGTCCGGCGGTTTTTTACGGCGGGTATGAGATGCGCCGCAAACGGATACATCCTGAAAAAGGACTTGGGTCATGACACTCTCGATGGCGCGGCATCCCTTGGGCGACGGGGGAATGCAGGTCGAACGGCACTGGCAGGAACTGGCGGCCAAACGGCGCCTCTATTCAGTCGTCGGGATCGGGCTGCTGCTGATCGTGGTCAGCGGTTCGCTGTGGTTCGCCAACGAGACGAACTCGGGCAAGTTCTTCGATCGCATCCCGCATGTCTTCGATTTCGTCGGCGACTTGGTGCCGCGCGACAGCATGGAAATCGTGCGGGCCATGTTCGATCTTCCCTCGCCCTATTACGATGGCAGCCTGCAGTATGAATATCCGGAAGGCCGCTACTACGTCACCGAGACGTTTTACATTCCCGAGTATTTCTACAAAATGGCGGAGACGGTGAACATCGCCATCCTCTCGACACTGATCGGTTTCATTTTCGGCGGCGTGTTGTCGTTCTTCGCGGCGAAGAACATGACCCGCAATCCGCTGTTGCGCGGTACGGTTCGCCGCTTCATGGAAATTCTGCGCGCCTTTCCGGAAATCGTGCTGGCCGGTTTCTTTCTGGCCATCCTGTCGCTCGGTCCCATCCCGGCCATCATCGCCGTGTCGATCCACACGATCGGCGCGCTCGGAAAGCTCTTCTTCGAGGTCATCGAGAATGCCGACATGAAGCCCGACGAGGGGCTGAAGGCCGTCGGTGCCAGCTGGGTGGAGCGCGCATGGTTCGGCATGGTGCCGCAGGTCCTGCCGAATTTCGTCAGTTACTTCCTGTTGCGGCTGGAGATCAACGTGCGCGCCTCGACCATTATCGGCGCCGTTGGCGGCGGCGGCATCGGCGAGCAATTGCGGCTCTCCATCAGCCGCGGCCACGAGGCGAAGACGCTGGCGATCGTTCTGCTGCTGTTTGCCACCATCATCGCCGTCGACCAATTGTCGGCCTGGCTGAGGCGCAAGCTGGTGGGCGATCAGGCCTTCCAGGCTGTCATGTGAGGGACCCGTTATGAAAACGCTCAGCGCCGCCGACATGGATGCCGTTGCCCACCGAAACGGTCATCTGCTGCAGCCGTCCTTCTGGATGCGCTTCCGCTTCCTCATGATTGGCGGGTCCGTCATTCTCTATTTCCTGTTCTGCTGGTGGTTCTTTGCCATCGGGCAGGTGCTGGGAACAGCCAATTGGGGAATGGCCGGCACCTATCTGGCCGATTGGGTCTCCTATGAAATCCGCCCCGATATCGAAATCGAAGCGGACGGCAGCATGCAGATCGTCTATCCGCGCTTCGACCCGATTGGCCCCAATCCCAACCCGGATTGGCTTGTCTCCGAGCGGAAAACGATCGCGCGCACCATCGAGGTGCCGGCCGGCGGCCAGGGGTCTGCACCGAAGGCCAGCTCCTCCTTTTCCTTCATGGCACCGAACACAGCCGTCGACAGCGCGACCCAGGCCCGCACCGAACAGCGGACCGAGGAGGTCGTGACCCGGGCCACCGTGACGATGAATGGCACTGATCGGATCGTCATCGCGCCGGATCGCGTCGATGTCACGCGGGGAGACGAGACGATTTCCATCGCGATCGGCGTTGGAAGCGAGGTCAATGCCGACAAGCCACTTCCCGCCTGGGCGGAGCAGCGCCGGCCCGGCGACAAGATCGTGCTGTCCTTCGGCTTTTCCGGCTGGGCGGAAATCCGCGACGATGTGGTGAAGATCCACAAGCGCTTCCTTGGCTGGGCCAATTTTGTCTTCGACACCGATTCCCGTTTCTTTGGAAAGTCGGCCTCCGAAGTCGGCGCGCTGGTCTGGAGCGGTGAACGGCTCGATCCGGCGCAGAGCAATCTGTCGCTGGCCTGGAACGATATTCTCTACAATCCGTCCTGGCAGCATCTCGATGTCTGGACCAAGATGCTGCAGACCATCGTCATGGCCTTCATCGGCACGCTGTTTGCCATGATCGTCGCCTTTCCGCTGTCTTTCCTCGCGGCGCGCAACATCCTGCGCAACAAGCCGGTCAACCAGTTGGTCAAGCGCTTCTTCGATTTCCAGCGGTCGGTGGACATGTTCATCTGGGCGCTGTTCTTCACCCGCGCCTTCGGCCCCGGACCGCTGGCCGGCATTTCGGCGATCTTCTTCACCGATACCGGCACGCTCGGCAAGCTCTATGCCGAGGCGCTGGAGAATATCGACGACAAGCAGCGCGAAGGTGTGAAATCGGTTGGCGCCTCGCCGGTCGCGGTGCAGCGCTTCGGTGTCCTGCCGCAGGTCATGCCGTTGTTTGCTTCCCAGGCGCTCTATTTCTGGGAATCCAACACCCGGTCGGCGACGATCATCGGCGCGGTCGGCGCCGGCGGTATAGGCCTGAAACTCTGGGAAGCGATGCGCACCAATTCGGACTGGGAAAATGTCGCCTATATGGTGGTGCTGATCCTGATCGTGGTCTTCATCTTTGACTCGATCTCCAACGCGCTACGCTCGCGGCTGATGGGAAAAAGACCCTGAATCGGCGCCTGATCGGCGCCGATCATCATCATTTTGTTACGAAGCTGCGATAGCGCAGGTCCAGCTTGCCTTTGGGCAGGGATCCGGACCATTGTGGCCGCTTCGATCACCGATTCCAGGACTTTCCTTTGCGTTACGCGCTTTATTTCACGCCGCCCCAACAGGACCCGCTGACCCAAGCGGCCGCCCGCTGGCTCGGCCGCGATGCCTTTTCCGACATGCCGATCGCCCGCGATCCGGTGGAGGGACTGCCGGACGGCGCGTTGCAAGACCTGCTCGCCGACCCCCGCCGCTACGGGTTCCATGCGACGATCAAGGCGCCGTTCGACTTGGCCGAAGGCGCGAGCGAAGCGGACCTTGTCCGGGCCTTCGAGGCCTTTTGCAGCAGGACGGCAGCCTTCGACATTCCCAAGGTTGTGGTCGGCCAGTTGGGGCCGTTCTTCGCGATCATACCCGACCGGATCTATCCGGTCCTCCAGGATTTTGCCGCATCGGTGGTCGAGGAATTCGAACCCTTCCGGGCGCCGCTGAGCGAGGCCGATATTGCCCGGCGCCGGCCAGAGCGGCTGAGCGACAGCCAGCGCGCCAACCTGATGCGCTGGGGCTATCACCATGTCATGGACGATTTCCGCTTCCATATGACCCTGACCGGACCGACCGAACCGGACATCGCGCCGCTTCTCGCCAACGTCCTGAACCAACGCTTTGCCGGGTTTGTCGACCGGCCGCTCACCGTGTCGGGCCTCGGCCTTTTCATCGAGGATAGCCGTGGCGCGCCCTTTACCGTCAAATCCTGGCTGCCGCTCGGCAGTGCCTGAACCAAACCGAAAGCACAAAACCCCATGTCCGCCGAAACCGTCTTTTCCAATGCCCGCATCGTCCTTGAGGACAGCATCGTCTCCGGCTCGCTCATTATCCGCGACGGGCACATTGCCGAGATCCATGAAGGCAGCAGCCAGGCCGGCGAGGATTTCGACGGCGATTATCTGATCGCCGGGCTGGTCGAACTGCACACCGACCATCTCGAATCCCATTACTCGCCGCGGCCGGGCGTGCGCTGGAACAAGACATCGGCCATCCAGGCCCATGACGCCCAGGTAGCCGCATCGGGCATCACGACCGTGTTCGACTGCCTGCGCATGGGCGCCGACGAGGACGATGGCTTCAAGGTCGGCGAAATGCGGGACATGGCCGATGCCATCCAGGCGGCGGAGAAGGATGACCGGTTGCGCGCCGAACATCTGCTGCATCTACGCTGCGAGGTCTCGGCCGGCGACGTGCTGGAGCATTTTGCCGATTTCGAGAATGATCCCTATGTGCGCCTTGTCTCGCTGATGGATCATGCGCCCGGCCAGCGCCAGTTCCAGACCATGGACCAGTACACGCTCTATTACAAAACCAAGCGCGGCCTGTCCGACGAGGCCTTTGCCCATTTCGTCGCCCGCCGGCTGGAGGCTTCGGCAAGCAATTCCGCAAAGCATCGCGATGTGCTGGCCAGGATCTGTGCGGCGCGCAGCATCACGGTGGCAAGCCATGACGACGCGACGCTGGAGCATGTGGAAGAGGCCAAGGGCCACGGCGTCAAGCTCGCCGAATTCCCGACCAGCCTGGACGCCGCCGATGCGTCACACCGGGCCGGCATGAGCGTCTTGATGGGCGCACCAAACGTGGTGCGCGGCGCCTCCCATTCCGGCAATATTGCCGCCAAGGATCTGGCCGAGCGGGGCGTGCTGGACGTTCTCTCGTCGGATTATGTGCCGCTCAGCCTGCTGCATGCGCCCTTCGTGCTGGCCGAGGAGATCGACGGTATGAGCCTGCCCCAGGCGCTGGCCATGGTGACCTCGACGCCGGCCCGCACGGTCGGGCTTGCGGATCGCGGCCGGATTGCGGCCGGCCTTCGCGCCGATCTGGTGCGGGTGCGCCGGCATGATGGTGTGCCGGTGGTGCGCGGTGTGTGGCGGCAGGGCAGAAGGGTGGCCTGATGGAAGCCGAGGCCGATCGCGGGCGGGTCACAGCGCCCGGAACGCTGGTTGCGGTCGTCGGTCCGAGCGGCGCCGGCAAGGACAGCCTGATGGCGATCGCCGCCCGGCATTTTCTCGGTGTGCCGCAGGTGCATTTCGTCCAGCGGGTGATCACCCGGCCGGCCGATGCCGGCGGCGAGGACCACGTCTGCGTCAGCGAGAGTGACTTCGAGGCGCAGAGGCAGGCCGGCGGCTTTGCCGTCGACTGGGATGCCCATGGCCTGCGCTACGGCATTCCGGCGGCGGTCCACGAGAAGCTGGCGCAGGGCCATGTGGTGGTTGCCAATGGCTCGCGCTCGACACTGCCGCGCTTTGCCAAGGCCTTTTCGCCCTTGCTGGTAGTCAATGTGACGGCGAGCCCCGACGTTCTGGCAACCCGGCTGGAGGCGCGTGGGCGCGAGAGCCGCGACGAGATCCTGCGCCGGCTGGCGCGCAGTTCGCTGGAAATCCGCGGCGACTACGACGTGGTAACCATCGACAACAGCGGTGCCTTGGAAGATGCAGGCACGCAATTCATTCAGACGCTTTCCGGGCTCTTGCCCGTCACCGCCGAGATCTAAGCGGGATCGCCGATCCGCTCGACATGATCGAGCAGGAAGATGGCGTGGGTGAGTGCTGCCCCGGTCGCTTCCAGCATCTGCGGCAGGACAAGCCATTCCAGCGTCCAGGCGGCACCGGAGCGCTCCTGCTCATGGACCAGGGACTGATGCAGGGACGACAGCTGCACGGCATTGAAGCGCGCCAGGGCCACCAGCACTTCGGCCCGCACCGGGTTCTGTTTGTGCGGCATGGCCGAGGAGCCGCCACCACCCGACAGCGTGATCGTGCCGATACCGTTCTGCGCCATCAGGGCCACGTCCTGGCCGAGTTTGCCAAGCGCCCCTGTGATGCGCGACAAGGCATTACCGACATCGGCGATACGGCCGCGATCGGCATGGGGCCCATAGGTGGGCACGGCCAGGCCAAGCTCAATTGCCATGCTCTGGCGGATCTCGGCAATCTTGTCGCCGAATTTTTCCGAGGTTCCGACGGCACCGGCAAGACTGAGAATGAGGCTGTGCGGCTTTTGGGCCGCCAGTGCCGCACCGGCATTTACCACGGCATCGCGCCAGACCGCGATGCGGTCTCCGGCGGTCATGGCGATCGCCGCCTGCATGCGCGAGCGGCCCATCAGAGGTGTCGAGCCGAAACGCTGCAAGAGTGCCTCGAACGCCCTGTCGATGATCATTAGCCGGCTTTCGAAGCATTCGAACACCGCCTTGAGCTTCAGCGCCAGCGCCGTATCGACAACATCCTGGCTGGTGGCACCGAGATGCAGCGCCTTGGCCGCCTCGCCGCCGATCGTCTCGCGCAACTGCTGCACGAGGCCCGGAACCGGCACGCCGTCTTTGAGCGTCGAGACGGTCAGCCGCTCCATGTCCGGCTCGAAGGCGTCGAGTGCAGCGCGGATCGCCGCGGCATCCGCCGCCGTGATCATGCCCGCCTCGGCTTGGGCTCGTGCCAGCGCCATCTCAAAACGCAGCAGGGCGGCGACATCGGCCTTTGGGCCGAGCAGCGCCGCGACCTCGGCATCACCGAGCAGGGCATCGAAATAGGGCTGGCCGGTCAACGCCATGGGTCAGACACGCTCCAGCGCGATGGCAATGCCCTGGCCGACGCCGATGCACATGGTGGAGAGCGAATAGCGGCCACCGGAAAGCGACAGCTCCAGCGCCGCGGTGCCGGTGATGCGGGCGCCGGACATGCCCAGCGGATGGCCGAGCGCGATGGCGCCGCCGTTTTTGTTGACGCGCGGATCGTCGTCGGCGATGCCGAGCTGGCGCAGGGTAGCGAGGCCTTGGCTTGCGAAGGCCTCGTTGAGCTCGATCACATCGAACTGGTCCTGGGTCATGCCGAGACGGGCCATCAGCTTCTGCGAGGCCGGTGCCGGGCCGATGCCCATGACGCGCGGCGGCACGCCGGCGGTGGCACCGCCGAGAATGCGGGCGATCGGCGTCAGTCCATATTTTCTGGCAGCAGCTTCAGAGGCGATGATCAGGGCGGCGGCACCGTCATTGACGCCGGACGCATTGCCGGCGGTGACCGTGCCGCCTTCCTTCTTGAAGGGGGTACCGAGTTTGGCCAAGGTCTCGACGGTGGTGGCGCGCGGGTGTTCATCCCTGGAGACGACGATCGGCTCGCCCTTGCGCTGCGGGATCACCACATCGGTGATCTCCTTGCCCAACCGACCATTTTCCTGGGCGGCGGCGGCCTTGGCCTGGGAGCGCACGGCGAAGGCGTCCTGGTCCTCGCGGCTGACCTTATAATCCTCCGCGACATTCTCGCCGGTTTCCGGCATGGAATCGACGCCGTATTGCTTCTTCATCAGCGGATTGACGAAGCGCCATCCGATGGTGGTGTCGTGGATTTCGGCCTGACGCGAAAAGGCGGTCTCCGCCTTGGGCATCACGAAGGGCGCGCGGCTCATGCTCTCGACGCCGCCGGCGATCATCAATTCAGTCTCGCCCGCCTTGATCGAGCGGGCTGCCATGATGACGGCATCCATGCCGGAGCCGCAGAGCCGGTTGATGGTGGTGCCGGTGACGGAGACCGGTAGGCCGGCCAGAAGCAGCGACATGCGAGCAACATTGCGATTGTCCTCGCCGGCCTGGTTGGCACAGCCGAAGACCACATCCTCGACCGCCGTCCAATCGACGCCAGGGTTGCGGGCCATCAGGGCCTTCAGCGGAATGGCGCCGAGATCGTCAGCGCGGACCGAGGACAGGGATCCGCCGAAGCGGCCGATCGGGGTGCGGATATAGTCGCAGATAAAAGCTTCGGTCATGGGACAGTCCTTACAGTTTCGGCACCACGAGATCGGCCACGGGACCATCGGTATGCAGCGGCGCGCCGGTCATCGCCTGGAGTTCCTCCATCGACATGGGGCCAAGCTTTTCGCGCAGCACGAAACGCTTGTCGACGATATCGATGACGGCATGGCTCGTATAGATCCGCGTGATACAACCAACGCCGGTCAGCGGGAAGGTACAAGCCTCCACCAGTTTCGGTTCACCTGTCTTGGTGACGTGTTCCGTGATGACGCAGACCTGCTTGGCGCCATGCACCAGGTCCATCGCGCCGCCAACCGCCGGCACGCCCTTGGTGCCGACGCGCCAGTTGGCGAGATCGCCGTTCTGGGCGACCTGCAGCGCGCCGAGGATGGCGACATCGAGATGGCCGCCGCGCACCATGGCAAAACTGTCGGCGTGGTGGAAGAAGGCAGCCCCCGGCTTCAGCGTCACGGCCTTCTTGCCGGCATTGATGAGGTCCCAGTCCTCTTCGCCAGCGGCGGGAGCTTCACCGAAATTCAGGATGCCGTTTTCCGTGTGGAAAATCGCCTCGCGACCCGGAGGCTGATAGCGGGCGACCATTTCCGGAAAGCCGATGCCGAGGTTCACATAGGCGCCGTCCTTGATGTCCTGGGCGGCGCGCCAGGCGATCTGGGCGTTGGACAGCTTGATGTCGTCGCGGGTGTTGACGGTCATGCCTCTGCTCCTTGTGCGTAGGCCACTCCGGCGCGAATGAGATCTTCTTCCTGTTTCGGATCGGCGATTTCCACGACGCCGTCGACGAAGATGCCGGGCGTCACCACATGTTCTGGATCGATTCCGCCTGCGGGTACAAGTTTCGACACCTGGGCGATGGTGGTGGCCGCCGCCATGCACATCAGCGGGTTGAAGTTCCGGCCGGCCTTGTTGTAGGTCAGGTTGCCATGAACGTCGCCCAGTTGCGCCTTGACGATGGCGAAATCGGCCTTCAGCCAGCGTTCCTGGACGTAAGGCCGCCCATCGAACTCGGCAATCACCTTGCCATCGGCAAGCTCGGTGCCATAGGCGGTCGGCGTATAGAAGGCCGGAATGCCCGCGCCACCGGCGCGGATGCGCTCGGCCAGCGTGCCCTGCGGCACCAGTTCGAGTTCGATTTCGCCCGCCAGATAGCGATCGGTGAAGGCACGCGGATCGGACGATTTGGGGAAGGAGCAGATCATCTTCCTGACCATGCCGGCGTCGATCATCGCGGCGATGCCGATGCGACCGTTACCGGCATTGTTGTTGATGACCGTCAGGTTCTTCGGTCCCTTGTCGATCAGCGCGTGGATCAGTTCGATCGGGGCGCCCGATCCGCCGAAGCCGCCGATCATCACGACGGCGCCATCGCCGATCCCGGCGACGGCTTCGGCCGCGTTCGCGATTGTCTTGTCCATTAAAAATCCTCCATCCCGGCGTTAGCCGATGATCTCTACCCGAAGAGGTAAGCCGATCGCGGCTCGACGGCAACGAATTTGTGCGTTATATGATTTTTGTTCGTATATCGCACATTTTGGAATGATGGAGACGGGCGTGGTCGGAGAGCGCGACATCATGGGCGGCCTGATGAAAGGCCTGACTGTCATCGAAGCCTTCAGCGCGGATCGACCGCGGCTGTCGATCGCCGAGGCGGCCGCCGCGGCCGGCCTTGACCGCGCCACGACGCGGCGCTGTCTGCTGACGCTCTCGGAGATGGGCTATGCCGCCTATGACGGAAAGTTCTTCACGCTGACGCCCCGGGTCCTGCGCCTGGGAACGGGGTGCTTGGCCGCCATGCCTTTGCCGCGCATCGTGCAACCGGTGATCGACAAGCTTTCGCTGGAGATCGGCGAGAGCACGTCCGTGTCGATCCTCGACGAAACGGAAATTGTCTATGTCGCCCGCGCCGCCCAGCGGCGGGTGATGTCGATCTCGCTGATGCCCGGTTCGCGACTGCCGGCCTATTGCACCTCGATGGGCCGTGTCCTGCTGGCGGCGCTGGAGCCGGACCGTGCCCGGCATGTTCTGGAAAGCGCGCCGCGACCGCAGCGCACGGAGCGCACGGTCACCGACATCGATGCACTGATGACGATCCTGACGCAAACGCGCGCCCAGGGCTATTCGCTGATCGACCAGGAGGTGGAAGTCGGGCTGCGATCGATCGCCGTGCCACTGACGACCGCACGCGGACAGACGGTGGCGGCACTGAATGTCGGGCTGGCTGCCAGCGCCGAGACAATGGAAGCGCTGGCAGAACGCTATCTGCCAGCGCTGCGGCGCGTGAAGGCTGAATTGGTGCAGGTGCTAGTGTAGGGGCGCGAATCGGATACGGCAGCCAAGTCCGTCGTCATTGTCGGGCCCGACCCACGCTACCACTGCCGCATACCGCAAGCCCCGCCCCAGACGGGCTGCTGGCAGCAGATCCTCGGGCCAAGCCCGAGGATGACGTCGAGAGCGTTGTGCTCGTCGTGGCCATAACCACCACCAGCCTCAGATGTCGAAGAACACCGTCTCGTTTTCGCCCTGCAGAACGATGTCGAACGTGTAGGTATCGCCATCGCGCTTGGCGATCAGGGTCGGCACGCGCGTCTTGTGTTCGATGCGGGCCAGCACCGGATCTTCGGCATTGGCCTGTTCCTCATCGCCGAAATACATGCGGGTCTGAAGGCCGATGTTGATGCCGCGGGCGACGATCCAGAAGGTGATGTGCGGCGCCATCAGACGGCCGTCAGGATAGGGCACACGGCCCGGCTTGATCGTCTCGAAAACGAATTCGCCGGTCGCCATATCGCCGGGGCAGCGGCCCCAACCGAAGAAGTTCGGATCGGATTTGCCGCGGGTTTCCGAAGGACTGCTATAAAGCCCGTCGGCATCGGCCTGCCAGATCTCAACCAGCGCATCTTTCAGCACCATGCCGCCGCCATCGATCACATGGCCGCGGATGGTGATCCGTTCGCCCTTGGTCTTGTCGTTGGTCAGCGGTCCGGAGCCGAGATCCTGCTCGAAAATGCCGTGAATGCCGGTGAAATTCGGCGTGCAGCCGATATGGACATAGGGCCCTGCCGTCTGAGACGGAGATTCCTTGAGGTAGCCGAGCGATTGCACCATGTCAGTTGCCCTCCTTGCGGTTTTCGAACAGCGTCGAGCGGCGACCGCGCAACACGATGTCGAATTTGTAAGCCCGCATGTCCATGGGGATGCCGGCATTCATGTCGAGCGGCGCGATCAGCTGCTTGATGGCGTCTTCGTCGGGAATCGTCCGGACAATGGGACAAATCCAGATGAGCGGATCGCCCTCGAAATACATCTGAGTGATCAGGCGCTGGGCAAAACCATGACCGAACACCGAGAAATGAATATGGGCCGGTCGCCAGTCATTGACGCCGTTCGGCCAGGGATAGGCGCCGGGCTTGATGGTCTTGAACCAGTAATAGCCGTTCTCGTCGGTGATGGTACGACCCACGCCGCCGAAATTCGGATCGATGGCGGCCAGATAGGTTTCCTTCTTGTGGCGGTAACGGCCACTGGCATTGGCCTGCCAGAATTCCACCAGTGCGCCATCGACGCCACGCCCGCGTTCGTCAAGGACGCGGCCGTGCACGAGAATGCGCTGGCCGATCGGGCTTTCGCCGGGCTTGGCATAGTTGGCGATCAGGTCATTGTCCAAATCGTTCAGCATGCCGTGGCCGAAGACCGGACCGTTGATCTCGCTTCGTGTGCCGTCAAGCGAAATGAGCGCGCGCTGCGGCGAGCGCAGAACGGACGTCTTGTAGCCGGGCGCATAGGCCGGCGGATGGATGCTGCGGTCGCGCGCAAAGAACGCGCCTGTCTCCGGCATGGTATTTTTCATTGGGTCTCCTCCGCTTGGTTCTCTTCCCGATCCTTCAATGCGTCCTTGGCAATCTTGATGGCATGATTTGCCGCCGGCACGCCGGCATAGATCGCCACATGGAGCATTGCCTCCATCAGGTCCTCTTTCGTCGCACCGGTATTGGCCGTCGCACGAACATGCATTGCAACCTCTTCGTCGTGGCCAAGGGCTGCCAGGAGCGCGATGGTCACGATCGACCGCTCGCGCTTCGTCCAGTTCGGCCGCGACCAGACATGCCCCCAGGCCGCTTCGGTGATCAGGTCCTGGAACGGCTCATCAAACGGAGTCTTGGCCAATTCGGCCTGATCGACATAGGAGCCCCCCAGGACGCTGCGCCGCGTGGCCATGCCCTGATGATAACGGGATGATTTGTCCTGGGGTGCGGTCATGTCTGCTCTTTCACGCTTTCTTCAAGAAGGATTGCAGGAGGCTCGCCAACTCTTCCGGCTGCTCGACGCAGGGAATGTGGCCGCAGCCTTCGATCAGTTCGAAGCGGGCTCCGGGGATCATGCCCGCCGCCGCGCGCACCAGTTCGGGTGGGGTCGAGCCGTCCTGATCGCCGCCGACCACCAAGGTCGGCACGGTGACGGTCGGCAGGATGGCGGTGAAATCCGTGTCGCGAATGGCTTCGCAGGTGCGGATATATCCCTCCGCCGACTGGCGCTCCATCATCAGGCGATAGCCGCCCAGTTCTTCGGCGCGCTGCTCGTGGAAATCCGGCGTGAACCAGCGCTCCATGACATTGTCTGATATGCTCGACAGGCCGCCGGCCTTGATCGCATCGATGCGGGCGTTCCAGATCTCCGGCGTGCCGATCTTCGGGGCCGTGTCGCACAGCGCCATCCTGCGGAACAGGTCCGGACGCTTCTTCCACAGGCCCTGGACGACGATGCCGCCGACCGACAGGCCGCAGAACGTGGCCTTCTTGATCTCGAGATGATCGACCAGTGCTTCCAGATCGTCGACCAGCGTGTCCATGCCGAAGTCGCTGTCGGCGCCGCCGGACAGGCCATGTCCGCGCGAATCGTAGAGAAGCACGGAAACGTCTTCGCCGAGTTCGTCGAAGACCGGCAGCCAGATGCGGAAATCGGTTCCAAGCGAATTGGAAAAGACAATCAGGTTGCGCGCGTCGGCATCGCCGAGCAGCTCATGATGGACCGTAATGCCGTTGATGGTGGCAAATGCCATGGGGGTTCTCCTCACCGTGTTGAGAAATTAAGCGATGATTTTCTATGGGTAAAATGATATTTTGGGCATTATTCATAACCATATGAGCATGAATCATGGATGCCCGGATCAAGTTTCGCCATTTGCAGACCTTTCTAGAGGTGGCACGGCAACGCAGCGTCGGCAAGGCGGCCGAGGCGCTTTCGATCACCCAGCCGGCGGTGACCCGCACGATCCGGGAGCTGGAAGAGGTGCTCGAGGTGGCGCTGTTCGAGAAGGACGGACGCGGCATCAAGATCACCCATTTCGGCGAAGTGTTCCTGAAACATGCCGGCGAAAGCCTTGCCGCCGTGCAGCGCGGCATGGCCTCGCTTGCCCAGGCCCGCAAGTCGGAGGGGCCGCCGGTACGCATCGGCACGCTGCCAACCGCATCGGCCACGTTCATGCCGGATGCCGTGGCGCAATTCCTGACCAGTGGAACGGGCAGCGCGGTGACCATCATCTCCGGCGAGAACCGGGCGCTGCTCGATTCGCTGCGGCTCGGCGCGCTCGATCTGGTGGTCGGACGGCTTGGCGCAGCGGACCTGATGACGGGGCTGTTTTTTGAGCCGCTCTACAGCGAGGAAGTGGCGATCGTCGTCAGAGCTTCCCATCCGCTTCTGGCGCGCAAGAGCTTTGCCCTCAACGAACTCGCCCCGCTGACGGTTCTGATGCCGACGCGCGGCTCGGTGATCCGGCCGCTCGTCGACCGGCTGCTTCTGACCAACGGCATCGCCGAATTGCCGAACACCATCGAGACCGTGTCGGACTCGTTCGGACGGGCCTATATCGCCCGGCATGACGCCGTCTGGATCATTTCGCGCGGCATCGTTTCTGACGATATTGCCAGCGGCCGGTTTGTCGAGCTGAAGATCGACATGAGCGAAACACGCGGCGCCGTCGGCCTGACGACGCAGGCGGGCGTCGAGCCGAGCGCGGCGCTATCCCTGATGAAGCAGACGATCCGCGACCATGTAAAGGCCGCGGCCAGACGTTTCTGATCGCGACGAAAACCGCTTTGTCAACAGGATCAGTGCGCTTCGTCCCAGTTGTGGGCGGCGCGGGCATCGACCTTCAGCGGCACGCGCATGGCAATGGCCGGCATCGCGGCATGCTCCATGACATTGACCACCACCGGCAGCACCGCCTCGATCGCCTCGTCTTCCACCTCGAAGATCAGTTCGTCATGCACCTGCAGCAGCATGCGGGCCTTTTCCGACAGGCCGGCTGCCACCAGCGCCGGTTCGATCTTGATCATGGCGCGGCGGATGACGTCGGCGGCCGAGCCCTGGATCGGTGCGTTGATGGCGGCCCGCTCGTTGAAGGCGCGCATCGACGGATTGGATGACTTGATCTCGGGGTAATGGGCACGACGGCCGAAGATGGTTTCGACATAGCCATGCTCGCGGGCAAAGGCCTTGGTTTGCTCCATATAGTCCTTGATGCCCGGGAAGCGCTCGAAATACTTCTTGATGTATTCGCCGGCTTCCGAGCGTTCGATCGACAGCTGGTTGGCCAGCCCGAAGGCGGAGATGCCGTAGATAATCCCGAAATTGATCGCCTTGGCGCGTCTGCGAACCTCGGAGGGCATGCCCTCGACCGGAACGCCGAACATTTCAGACGCGGTCATCGCATGGATGTCGATGCCATCGGCGAAGGCCTGGCGCAGCTGCGGAATGTCGGCGACATGGGCCAGCACACGAAGCTCGATCTGGCTGTAGTCGGCCGAGAGCAGCTTGTGGCCGGGCGTCGAGATGAAGGCCGTACGGATCTTGCGGCCCTCGGCGGTGCGCACCGGAATATTCTGCAGATTGGGTTCGGACGAGGATAGGCGTCCCGTCGTGGTCGAGGCCAGCGAATAGGAGGTGTGCACCCGCTTGGTTTCCGGATGGACATAGCCCGGCAGCGCATCCGTATAAGTGGATTTCAGCTTGGTCAGCTGGCGCCAGTCGACGATCTTGCGCGGCAGCGGCGCCCCTTCGGCGGCGAGATCCTCCAGGACCTGGGCCGAGGTCGACCATTGACCGGTCTTGGTCTTGGAGCCGCCCGGCAGACCCATCCTGCCGAACAGGATATCGCCCAGCTGCTTGGGAGAACCGATGTTGAAGCGTTCGCCGGCCAGTTCGTAGATCTCGTCCTCAAAGGCTGCGGCCTTCTGGGCGAGCTCGCCCGACAGGCGCGACAGGATCTGCCGGTCGACGGTGATGCCGCGCTCTTCCATGCGGGCAAGAACCGGCACCAGGGGCCGCTCCAGCCGCTCATAGACCGTGGTCAGGCGATTGGCGGCAAGCCTCGGCTTCAGCACCATCCACAGCCGCAGCGTGACATCGGCGTCTTCCGCCGCATAGGCCGTGGCTTTTGCGATATCGACACGATCGAAGGTCACCGACGACTTGCCGGAGCCCGCAACATCCTTGTAGGCAATCGGCACATGGCCGAGCCAGCGCTCCGACAGGCCATCCATGCCATGATTGCCGGCGCCGGCATCGAGCGCATAGGACATCAGCATGGTATCGTCGAAATTCTCGATGACGATGCCGTAGCGCTTCATCAGCAGGTAATCGTATTTGAGGTTCTGGGCGATCTTGAGGACGGACGTGTCCTCCAGCAGAACTTTCAGCGCGGCGAGCGCCTCAGCCATCGGGATCTGGTTTTCGGCAAGCTTCAGCCCGTCGCTGAACAGGTCTTCGCCACCGGTTCTATGACCAATCGGCACATAGGCGGCGCGGATCACCGGAGAGCCGGGTTGCTTGGTATTGTCGGCGATTGCCAGCGAGAAGCCGACCAGTTCGGCCTGCATCGGATCCAGCGACGTGGTTTCGGTATCGAATGCAACGGTGCCGGTTTCACGGGCCGCCGCGATCCAGAGCCGCAGGGTGTCGATATCGCCGATGGTCACGTAGCTCGTCGTATCGATCGGCTGGCCATGGAAAGCTTGCGCCCGTGACCTGACCAGGTCTGACGGCGTGAAGTCGTCCGTCACCGCAGGTGTCGCGGCCGTCGATGAACCAGACGAAACCGGCCCGCTGGCGTTCTCACTCCCGGTCTCGGCGATGTCGAGATCCGGTCCGTGAGCGGCAGAACCCCATTCGACCTTGACGAAAGCCGGCTCGATAGCGCCGGCATCGCAATCGCAGATCTCGGCGACGCGGCGGGTCAGCGAGGTGAATTCCATGGTCTTCAAAAAGCCGATCAGCTTCGGCCCGTCCTGAGGCTCCAGGCCCAGCGCATCGAGCGGCATGTCGATCGGTACATCGGTGCGAAGCGTCACCAACTGCCTCGACAGGCGGGCAAGCTCGGCATTGGCGACGATGCTTTCGCGGCGCTTGACCTGCTTGATCTCCTCGGCTCGGGCCAAAAGCGTGTCGAGATCGCCATATTCGGCAAGCAGCTGGGCCGCCGTCTTCGGGCCGATGCCCGGGATGCCCGGAATATTGTCGGTGCTGTCGCCGGTCAGCGACTGCAGGTCGATCATCTTTTCCGGCGGCACGCCCCATTTCTCGATGACATCCGGAATGCCGATCTGCTTGTCCTTCATGGCGTCGTACATGTGGACGTTCGGACTAACCAGCTGCATCAGGTCCTTGTCGGACGAGATGATCGTGACATCGGCACCGATCGCTTCGGCGGCGCGGGCGTATGTTGCGATGATGTCGTCGGCCTCGAAACCTTCCGTCTCGATACAGGGCAGATTGAAGGCACGGGTTGCCTCGCGAATCAGGCCGAACTGCGGCACCAGATCCTCCGGCGGCGCAGACCGGTTGGCCTTGTAGGCGTCGTACAATTCCTTGCGGAAGGTCTTCGACGAATAGTCGAAGATCACCGCGAAATGCGTCGGCGTCACACCGACATCGGTGTTGCGGGCATCGCGCAGCAGCTTCCACAGCATGTTGCAGAAACCGGACACGGCGCCGATCGGCAGGCCGTCCGATTTACGGGTCAGCGCCGGAAGAGCGTGGAAGGCGCGGAAAATGAATCCGGAGCCGTCAACGAGGAAGAGATGATCGCCTTTTTTCATGGCAGCATGGATAGCGCGAGGGATTGGCATCGTCCATAGGAACTTGTCCCGGCCCACCGTTTCCAGATCACGGCAACGTTACGAATTTGTAATCCCGGCTTCCCTTGAAAAACCACATTCCGCCACTCATTTCATTGTCACCGGCGCTTGATCACGCCGCAGTCTGAAAGCCGGCTCGTCCCCCGCCGCTTCGGGCTTGGACAAAGGCCTTATCCCCCCTCTCCGGGCCTTTGTCCCTCATTTGAAAAGCCGCCATGGTCCTGCCTCCACGCCATGGCGGCTTTTTCGTGCCCGGAGACCAATTCGACACCGAAAAAGCCGCGTCTGCCGATGCATCGCCTGCAATTCAATATTGTCGGAGGCCGTAAACAGGCCTAACCATGGGTCATGAAGTTCAACCGAACGGATTCGCCGACCTATCTCGCGAGCCAGTTGGCCCGAGGCTTTTCCCGAGCCCTGCAGCTCCGGGCGGCAAAACTCGGCTTTTCGGCTGGCCAGTTTCCGATCCTCCTGGAACTCTGGGACGAAGAGGGCCTGACCCAGACCCGGCTTCTGGAAAAGATCGACATCGAGCAGGCCACCATGGCCAATACGCTGTCGCGCATGGAGCGCGACGGGCTGATCGAGCGGCGCCCTCACCCGGCCGACAAACGCGCCCAGCTGATATTCCTGACCGACAAGGCGCGCGCCATGAAAGCAGACGCGCTGGCTGCCGCCTCGGCCGCCGATGATGAGCTGTTTGCCGGCTTTCGCCGCTTCGAGAAGGAACTGATGCTCGAATATATCCGCTGGGCGATCGACAATTCCCGCAAGATCTGAGCGGTCCGCCCCCCTGCCGCGGTCCGGCCCCTGTCTCAGACAAAATTTTGCGTGCGACCTCGCAACGGTCATCCTGTTGGTCTATCGTCCGGGCGATTTGAAAAAGCCGCAAGGACAATGCCATGACTGATATCGCCGCCGTGCTCGAGAGCGCCGACAAAACCCTTCCCGAAAGCCTCGACCGATTGTTCGACCTGGTGCGGATCAAGTCGATCTCGACCGATCCGGCCTTCAAGGCGGAGTGCCGCAAGGCCGCAGAATGGCTGGTCAAGGAATTGACGGGCCTTGGGTTTACGGCTTCCGTGCGCGACACGCCCGGTCACCCGATGGTCGTTGCCCATCACGCCGCCGCCAAGGCCGATGCGCCGCATGTGCTGTTCTACGGCCATTACGACGTGCAGCCGGTCGATCCGCTGAACCTTTGGGAAAACGATCCCTTCGAGCCGGCGATCAAGGAGCTGGACGGTGGTCGCAAGGTGATTACCGGACGTGGCACCTCCGACGACAAGGGCCAGTTGCTGACTTTCGTGGAAGCCTGCCGCGCCTACAAGGCCGTGCATGGCGGTCTGCCGGTCAGCATCACCATCCTGTTCGAGGGCGAAGAGGAATCCGGCTCGCCGTCGCTAAAGCCCTTCCTGTCCGCCAATGCGCAAGAGCTGACGGCCGATTACGCGCTGGTCTGCGACACCAGCATGTGGAACACCGAAACGCCGGCGATTGCCGCTGCCCTGCGCGGCCTGGTTGGCGAAGAGATCACCATCACGGCGGCCGACCGCGACCTGCATTCCGGCCTGTTCGGCGGGGCTGCTGCCAATCCGATCCATATCCTGGTCGAGGTCCTGGCCGGCCTGCATGACGAGACCGGCCGCATCACCCTGCCCGGCTTCTACGAAGGCGTTGAAGAAACGCCCGCCAATATCAAGGCGTCCTGGGAGACGCTGGGCCGGACCGCGGAGAGCTTCCTTGGCGAAGTGGGCCTGTCGATTCCCTCGGGCGAGAAAGGCCGCTCCGTGCTGGAACTGACCTGGGCGCGGCCGACTGCCGAAGTGAACGGCATTACCGGCGGCTATACTGGTGAAGGCTTCAAGACGGTGATCGCCGCCCAGGCCTCGGCCAAGGTGTCGTTTCGCCTCGTCGGCGACCAGGATCCGGCAAAGATCCGCGCCAGCTTCCGCGCCTATGTAACTTCGAAAATTCCGGCCGATTGCAAGGTCGATTTCCACGAGCATGGCGGCTCGCCGGCCATCCAGCTTTCCTATGATTCGCCGGTGCTGACCAAGGCCAAGAACGCGCTGTCCGACGAATGGCCGAAGCCGGCCGTGGTGATCGGCATGGGAGGCTCGATCCCGATCGTCGGCGATTTCCAGAAAATGCTCGGCATGGATTCGCTGCTGGTCGGCTTCGGGCTGACGGACGACCGCATCCATTCGCCCAATGAGAAATACGACCTCAACTCGTTCCACAAGGGCATTCGCTCCTGGGTCCGCATTCTCGACGCTCTGGCCGCCTCTTAAAAGGCGGCCACGGCCTGCTCAGGTCGCCATCCTTCAGGTTTTGTCGGAATGATTGACCCAGAAAAGCAAAAAGGCCGGGGTGACCCGACCTTTCCAACCTCGTTTCAACGTCAATGCCAGTACATCCGTGGTCAAAGACGGAAACAAGAATTCCGATTGCTTCAGGCTTGGACAAGTTCTTTTTATCGAGACCGTGTCGTTTGCCGTTTCATCAGGATGTACTTAAGTGTTTAACATAACGTTAATCACAAAGCTCTCCCTCTGACTGCGGCATCTTGCCTTAATCGCGGCAGCGCGGACGCCGCCTTGGTTGATAATGAGATGGGGTGCCAGGTCACTCGGTTCAAGAGCAAGATGTGCGGTTCTCCCGAAAAAAGACGGTTGTCGCCGCATCGTTCCTTGTCCTAGATTGCCGTCATGAGCCTCTTATCCGTCAAAGCCTTTTTCGCCGCCCACGCTGCCGATATCAACGTCATCGAGACCGAAGCCAGTTCCGCGACCGTGCCGCTGGCCGCTGCGGCCCATGGGGTCGAGCCCGATCAGATCGCCAAGACGATTTGCCTTCGCATCGGCGACACGGTCATGCTGGTGGTGACCGCCGGCACCAAACGTTTGGATAACCGCAAGTTCAAGGACCAGTTCGGCGCCAAGCCGCGCATGCTGGCGGCAGAGGAGGTTCTGGAACTGACCAGCCATCCGGTCGGCGGCGTCTGCCCGTTTGGGCTTGCCACCGAGATGCCGGTCTATTGCGACATGTCGCTGAAAGTCTTCGATGAAGTGGTTCCGGCCGCTGGCGCGACCAATGCAGCGGTCAGGATCGCGCCCGATCGCATGGCAGCTTTGGTTTCCGCCAACTGGGTTGACGTCTGCCAGTAGGGACAATCTCAACGAAAAATGGCATCCCGATCAGGATGCCATTATCGTCAGTATCTCAATCGGCCTGAAGACCGATCAGCACTTAGTACCAGCGACGACGCTGCGTCTCGGCCTGGGAAGAGGTCGCCAGGAAATAGCCGACCAATCCGCCGAGCAGACCGATGGTCAAAAGGGCGGTCGACGTGGCGGTCGGATGTTCGCGTACGATACCGGCAACAGAGGCCGCTTCGTTCTTGGCATAATTTGCTGCCTGACCGACACGGCGCGATGCGCCATTCAGCGCGACAGACGTGCCTTCGCGCAACTGGTCGGCAACATCGTGACCCTGCTTGTTCATCAGGTCCTTGAGATTGGCGATCTGGTTCTGAAGTTCTCTAACTTCGGCCTGCATTGAATTCTCAGCCATGACAGCTCCTTTCGGTTTCGTTGAATAGAAAACGGGCGAGCCGCGGAAAAGTTCCCGCCGGGACGCCCAAGGTGGGCCTTAGCGGAAGGCGGGTTTGCGATGCGCGTTCATCAGAAGCTCGTGCTCGCGGGCGAAATCGCCGAGCAGCGTCCGCAATCGGCGCTCCTCTGTCGTATCGAGACGGAAGCGTCGGCAGAAGTCGGCGACAGCCCAGACCCGGACATTCTGTTGCGCTTCGATTTTCTTTTGTTCCACCGTCTGCATGACACGCCTCCACACTTGACCTTGCCTGCAAGAACGGCGGCGGGGCGGAAAGGTTCCGAAGGCGCGGGCGATTTATGGAGCGGCAATACCGGGCGCAAGAGGCCCTTAACGCCCCTCAACTCAAGCCGTCGATTTGGTCTGGACCGGATCAGGTATGATAGTGTCGGGTCTTGTCCGCGAGATCGTCAAGGACATGGCGATAAACGAGAAAAAGCCACTCCGCAAAACGGAATGGCTTTTTATTCGGTTGTCGCAATTCAACGGAGGCCGAAAAAGGACAGGACCGCAATGACGACAACCACCAGTCCCACGATGTAAATAATATTATTCATAGACGGGTTCCTTTCAATCTGAACGCTTTAAAAACGCACAGCAAAGTGATTGGTTCCCCTATGAGGCTCGTCGATCAAGCCGCAATGCGGCGTGCAGCCTTGTCGGCGGATTTGCGATCGTCACCGAATTCCGCAAGGATCTTCTGCGCATCTTCAATTTCGATACGGTGTTTGTTTGCAAAGGATTTCACGTCTTTTGGAGCCGAGACCGGCTTTTCATCTGTCATCTGTATCTCCTGGGTTTCCGGCTGCGCGCGCATCGACGCGCCTTGCCAGCCGGTCTCATATGGGAACCATTAGCCCGAATTACCAGTCATAAGTGGCAACTCCGTCTTCAGGAGGCCGACGGACCCCATACCGGTCGGGGTCGAGAACACACAGATCGGCAAGATATGACCCCGCTCAAAGCCATTCATGGCCCTTAACGCCCCCTTAAATCGCCGCATTTAAACTTAATGTCACCGGCGGATGTTTTGGACCGGACAGCGGCCTTCAGTCTGGCTTGGTTTTTTAGCGTCGGCACGGACCGTCTGGTCGCAGGCGGCCGCATATTGGAAGAGAGTTCGACCGCTCCACGATGGCAGGCAAAGGCAAATCAGGACAGCGGGTCGAGCCGACTTTCGAGACTTCTCGCGGGCATGGCGACCTGCGGCTGGATGCCAGCGACCGGGTCAGCGGCAATGGCAGCAGTGCCAAGCGTACAAAGGCCCAATCGGGCTCGGGAAAGCGTGGCTCTTCGAAATCCCGCAAAAAACAGCGATCCGGCGGGCTGACAGGCATGATCCGCAGTCTGTTCTACTGGTGCCTGGTGTTCAGCTTGTGGGGCGGCATCGCCGTTGCCGGCATCGTGCTCTATTATGGCGCCCGCATGCCGAGCGCCAGCAGCTGGACAATCCCCGAGCGCCCGCCCAACGTCAAGATCACGGCCCTGGACGGCTCGGTCATCGCCAATCGCGGCGCCACGGGTGGCGAGGCCCTGTCGCTGGAGGACATGTCGCCTTTCATTCCCGAGGCTGTGATCGCCATCGAGGATCGGCGCTTCTATTCGCATTTCGGCGTCGACCCCTTTGGACTTGCCCGGGCGGTTCTCAACAATCTCACCGGCCAGGCGCTTCAGGGCGGCTCGACATTGACCCAGCAGCTGGCAAAGAACCTGTTTCTCTCGCCGGACCGCACGCTGGAGCGCAAGGTCCAGGAAGTGCTGCTGGCCTTCTGGCTGGAACACCGCTTCAACAAGGACCAGATCCTCGCCATGTATCTGAACCGGGTCTATTTCGGTTCGAATGCCTATGGCGTCGAGGCAGCGTCGAGGCGCTATTTCAACAAATCGGCCCGCGACGTGAACCTTGGCGAGGCGGCTCTACTGGCGGGACTGCTGAAGGCACCGTCGCGGCTTTCGCCAGCCCGCGATCCCGATGCGGCAGAGGCCCGCGCCCAGGTGGTGCTAACCTCCATGCGCGATGTCGGGTTCATCTCCGACAGCGATATCACCACCGCCATGTCGCAATCGCCGACGCGGGCGCGCAGCTACTGGTCGGGCGCCGGCCAATACGTCGCCGATATGGTGATGGACGATCTGAAGGCCATGCTCGGCACCGTGACCGAGGACCTGGTGGTCGAGACGACCATCGATGCGAAGCTCGAACGGCAAGCCGAAGCCGCGATTGTCGAGGCGCTGGCGACCGACGGCGTCAAGCTGGATGCGACGCAGGCGGCCCTGGTTGCGATAGACGGGACCGGTGCGATCCGCGCGCTGGTGGGCGGCGGCGACTACGCTACCAGCCAGTTCAACCGCGCCGTCAAGGCAAAGCGGCAGCCAGGTTCCGCCTTCAAGCCGTTCGTCTATGCCGCAGCCCTTGAGATCGGCAACCGCCCCTCGTCGATCCGCCATGACGGGCCGGTGCGGATCGGCAAATGGACGCCGGAAAACTACGACCAGAAATATCGTGGCGACGTGACGCTTTCTTCGGCACTCGCCCAGTCGCTCAACACCATCGCTGCGCAACTGGTCATGGAAGTGGGTCCCGACCAGGTGATCAAGGTCGCCCATCGGCTCGGGATCGAATCGGACCTGCAGAGCAATGCCTCGATCGCGCTTGGCACGTCGGAAGTCTCGCTGCTGGAGCTGACATCGGCCTATGCGCCGTTCATGAATGGCGGCTACAAGGCGACCTCCCATGTCATCCGCAGGGTTTCCACGGCCAAGGGCGAACTGCTTTATGAAAATGCCTATGAGAACCCACCGCGGGTGCTCAGCGAGCAGGTTTCCGCGAGCATGAACATGATGATGGAAAAGGTGATCACCGAAGGAACGGGCAAGAAAGCGCAGTTGGCCGGCTGGCCGGCGGCCGGCAAGACCGGAACGACGCAATCCTTCCGCGACGCCCTGTTCGTCGGATACACCAGCAATCTGACGACCGGCGTCTGGTTCGGCAATGACGACGGCCATTCGATGAAGAAGGTGACCGGCGGCGGCCTGCCGGCCAAGACCTGGCAGACTTTTATGTCGTCAGCCCATTCCGGTCTGAAGCCTGCGCCGCTGATCGGCGATGCCATTCTCCCTGAACCGGCAACGCCCTCGATCGGCGACATCATTACCGGCGTGTTCTCCAGCAACCAGGCCTATCCGCCGGCCCCCGAAGCGCCGGGAACGGATGACCAGCAAACCGGCTCTACGGCATCCCTGCCGCCCGCCGACGTGGGCGGTCCGGCACCGCCATCATCGGCTAGACGCGGCACGACCTTGCTCGACATCATCATGGGCAACTGACGCCAGTTTCGACCGGCGTGTTCGGCCCGGCCGCGCTGCGCAAAGAGGCTTGCATTCGCCTTGCATGCCCGGCACAAGGGAGGACTGTTAGGGCGAAACACGAAACAAGGGTTTCGCGTCGTCTGCCGGTCCTGCCATCCCGCTGCAATCTCTTCGTTTTACGGGATTTCGGTGGATTTCATGCCTTGCAGTCGGAAATAGCCCTTCTTATATACGCGACATAACAGCAGCACAGCTGCGCAAACCCGTAAGACCATCTATGTCGAGGGGCTGTCAGTGGAATGCCTGTCAGGGGTTCCGACGGCCTGCTTCAAGGAGAGAATAACATGGCAAAAGTAATCGGCATCGACCTTGGAACGACCAATTCCTGCGTCTCCGTCATGGACGGCAAGGATGCAAAGGTCATAGAGAATTCGGAAGGCGCGCGCACCACGCCGTCGATGGTGGCATTTTCCGATGATGGCGAACGCCTCGTCGGCCAGCCGGCCAAGCGTCAGGCCGTCACCAACCCGACCAACACGCTCTTCGCCGTCAAGCGCCTGATCGGCCGCCGCTACGAAGATCCGACCGTTGAAAAGGACAAGGGCCTGGTGCCGTTCAATATCGTCAAGGGCGATAATGGCGACGCCTGGGTCGAAGCCCAGGGCAAGGGTTATTCTCCTGCACAGATCTCGGCGATGATTCTTCAGAAGATGAAGGAAACTGCCGAAGCCTATCTCGGCGAAAAGGTCGAAAAGGCCGTTATCACCGTTCCGGCCTATTTTAACGACGCCCAGCGTCAGGCTACCAAGGATGCCGGCCGCATCGCCGGTCTCGAAGTGCTGCGCATCATCAACGAGCCGACGGCAGCAGCGCTTGCCTATGGTCTCGACAAGAAGGAAGGCAAGACCATTGCCGTCTACGACTTGGGTGGTGGTACCTTCGATATCTCGATCCTGGAAATCGGCGACGGCGTCTTCGAAGTGAAGTCGACCAACGGCGACACCTTCCTCGGCGGTGAAGACTTCGACATGCGTCTCGTCGAATATCTTGCCAACGAGTTCAAGAAGGACAACGGCATCGACCTGAAGAATGACAAGCTCGCTCTGCAGCGCCTGAAGGAAGCTGCCGAAAAGGCCAAGATCGAACTGTCCTCGTCGCAGCAGACCGAAATCAACCTGCCGTTCATCACCGCCGATGCCTCCGGTCCGAAGCATCTGACGATGAAGCTGACCCGCGCCAAGTTCGAAAGCCTGGTCGATGATCTGGTTCAGCGCACCGTGGCGCCTTGCAAGGCGGCCCTCAAGGATGCCGGCCTGACCGCGTCGGAAATCGAGGAAGTGGTTCTGGTTGGCGGCATGAGCCGCATGCCGAAGGTCCAGGAAATCGTCAAGCAGCTGTTCGGCAAGGAGCCGCACAAGGGCGTCAACCCGGATGAAGTGGTCGCCATGGGCGCTGCCATCCAGGCCGGCGTTCTGCAGGGCGACGTCAAGGACGTTCTGCTGCTCGACGTGACCCCGCTGTCGCTCGGCATCGAAACGCTTGGTGGCGTCTTCACCCGCCTGATCGACCGCAACACGACGATCCCGACCAAGAAGAGCCAGACCTTCTCGACCGCCGAAGACAGCCAGTCGGCCGTAACCATCCGCGTCAGCCAGGGCGAGCGCGAAATGGCCCAGGACAACAAGCTGCTTGGCCAGTTCGACCTCGTCGGCTTGCCGCCAGCACCGCGCGGCATTCCGCAGATCGAAGTGACCTTCGACATCGATGCCAACGGCATTGTCCAGGTTTCGGCCAAGGACAAGGGCACCGGCAAGGAACAGCAGATCCGTATCCAGGCATCTGGTGGTCTGTCCGATGCCGACATCGAGAAGATGGTCAAGGATGCCGAAGCGCATGCCGACGAAGACAAGAAGCGTCGTGCCGGCGTTGAAGCCCGCAACCATGGCGAAAGCCTGATACACTCGACGGAAAAGTCACTGAAGGAATATGGCGATAAGGTTTCCGAGACCGACCGCAAGGCGATCGAAGATGCCATCGCGTCCCTGAAGACCGCCGTCGAAGCATCTGAGCCGGACGCCGACGACATCCAGGCCAAGACCCAGACCCTCATGGAAGTGTCCATGAAGCTCGGCCAGGCGATCTACGAATCCCAGCAGGCCGAGGGCGGTGAAGACGCCGCGTCTGGCAAGGATACGGACGATGATGTCGTTGACGCCGACTATGAAGAGGTCAAGGACGAAGACACGAAGAAGTCGGCTTAATGCGGTTGTCGAACCGTAGCGTCATCGTCAAGGGGCTGGCCTTCGGGCCAGCCGCATTTGTGTTAGCCTTTGGCGCTGCAACCGCCGCATCGGCTGCCAGCGACGTCTACAGGAGCGTCACCACAGCCGAAGCCGGCGTCGTCAAGGCGATTACAGCCAGCGACGGCAAGGCGCTCGGTCGCACGACCGCCTCGCTCGGCAAGCTGATCGAGGACGCGCTCAAGCGGCATCAGGGCGGCCAGGGAGCCACGGCCTGCGATGTCGCAGCGCACTCGCTGGCTTTCGTTGCCGCTTCGGCTGCCGAGGCTCTTGCCAATAGCGGCGAGGCCAAGCGCCTTCTGCTGGATGACGCAAAAGCGGCAGCAGCCGATTTCGCCAAGGATATGCAGGCCTGCGACAAGCAGTCCGGCCAGAAGATGGGTAGCCACACGAGTGTGGAGAAAGCTTTGAGAGCTTTGTAAGACCATGGCAAAAGCAGATTTCTACGAGACCCTTGGGGTCAGCAAGACGGCCGACGAGAAGGAGCTGAAGAGCGCCTTCCGCAAGATGGCCATGAAATTTCATCCTGACAAAAATCCCGGTGATGCCGAGGCCGAAGCGAAGTTCAAGGAACTGAACGAAGCCTACGAGACCCTGAAGGACCCGCAGAAGCGGGCGGCCTACGACCGTTTCGGTCATGCGGCTTTCGAGCAGGGCGGCATGGGCGGCGGCGGTGGCGGCTTCCAGAGCGGTGGCTTCTCCGATATTTTCGAAGATATTTTCGGCGAGATGATGGGCGGCGCCAGGGGTGGCGGCGGCGGTCGAGCCCGTTCGACCAACGGACGCGAACGCGGCGCGGACCTGCGCTACAATATGGAAATCTCGCTGGAGGAATCCTTCTCCGGCAAGACAGCGCAGATCCGGGTTCCGACTTCGATCACCTGCGAAGTCTGCTCCGGCTCCGGCGCCAAGCCCGGCACCAAGCCGACCACCTGCGCGACCTGCCAGGGAAGCGGGCGTATCCGCGCGGCACAGGGTTTCTTTTCGATCGAGCGGACCTGCCCGACCTGTCACGGGCGTGGCCAGACCATTGCCGATCCCTGCGGCAAGTGCCACGGCCAGGGCCGCGTCACCGAAGAGCGCTCGCTGTCGGTCAGCATTCCGTCCGGCATCGAGGATGGCACCCGCATCCGCCTGCAGGGCGAAGGCGAGGCAGGCCTGCGCGGCGGGCCGTCCGGCGACCTCTATATTTTCCTGTCGGTCAAGCCGCATGAGTTCTTCCAGCGGGAGGGCGCCGATCTGTTCTGTTCGGTTCCGATCTCGATGACGACGGCAGCCCTTGGCGGCACGTTCGATGTCGTGACGCTCGACGGCACCAAGTCGCGCGTCACCGTTCCGGAGGGCACCCAGCCGGGCAAGCAGTTCCGGCTGAAGGGCAAGGGCATGCCGGTGCTGCGCTCGGCGCAGACAGGCGATCTCTACATCCAGATCCAGATCGAAACGCCGCAGAAGCTGACCAAGCGCCAGCGCGAGCTTCTGCAGGAGTTCGACCAGCTGTCGTCGAAGGACAACAATCCGGAATCGACGGGCTTCTTTGCGCGGATGAAAGAGTTTTTCGAGGGCTGAGGCGCCGGGATTTTCATCGATTCGGCGTGCAAGGCCTATACAGTTCAATGAAACATAAGCCGGGAACATCTGTTTCCGGCTTTTTTCATGTTCAATAGTGCGGCGGCCGGGTGATGGGCGATGGTTCGCCGGATTGCTCTTCAATCGCCATGAAGCGCTCGGTCAGCCGGTCAAGCTTGGCCCTTGTCTGCTCGACCACCCGCCATTGCTCGGTCAACTGATCGGACAGTTCGTCGATGATGCGCGCCTGATGGGCCACCGTTTCTTCAAGACGGGTGATACGATCGTCATCCTCGGCCATTTCACTCTCCACGACGCCCTGCTGCCTGACTTGCAGTTCCATCGGCCTCCGGCCCAGCCAAGTCAACTGTCGCAATCGCGAAACGAGCCAGGAGGTCTGATTAGCGCTGCTTCTTCTTTTTATAGGGCATGAGCATGATCGCGGATGCGGCAACCGCCGCACCAAAGGTCAGGGAGAGCGGCACAGCGATCAGCACGGCCGGCAGGACGGGATTCTGAGCTCGCCCCAGATGGGTTCCAAGACCGCCGATATCAAGCCAGATCAGCACAACGGTCACCACAAGACCAAGACCAACGCCGAAGCCGGCATTGATGGCCAAGAAGCGCATCATGTCCCAATGATCCTGGCGGGCTTCCTCAGGGGTCAGGTCGTCACGCTGTGGATCCATCGGGCGCACTTCTCTCGGCAAGGTCTGTTCCTTCTCCAGATTACACCTGCTGCCTCCAACCGTCCATGACCGCTGTCCCAGGGTGCAAACCGAACATCCGCATCCAGGATGGAAAAATGCCGCCGCGGCTTGCCTTGGCCCGCCTTCCGGCCTAGGCCTTAACGCAACATTGCCGTTGCGCCGAGGCTGCCGGCGAACCGCAGCTGCTTGGGCAAGGCACTCGATACCGGACGGAAATGACGCACAAGGTTTTTCTCAGCAGGCTGAAGCTCACCGACTTTCGCAACTATGCCACGGCATCCCTCGGCTTAAGCGAGCGGCACATCGTGCTGACGGGCGAGAACGGTGCCGGCAAGACCAATCTGATGGAGGCCGTGTCCTTCCTGTCGCCGGGTCGCGGCCTGCGGCGGGCCGTGCTGGCCGATGTCGTCAGAGCCGGAGCACCCGGCGGCTTTTCGGTTTTTGCTGAGCTTGACGGCATGGAAGGCCCGGTGGAGATCGGCACCGGATCCGAAGCCGTGGAAGACGGGCAGGTTCGGCGGCTGCGAATCAACGGCATGCCGGCGCGCGCTGTCGACGAATTGACCGACCATCTGCGGATCCTCTGGCTGACGCCGGCCATGGACGGGCTTTTCACCGGATCCTCGTCCGACCGGCGTCGTTTTCTCGATCGCCTCGTGCTGTCGCTCGATCCGGAGCATGGCCGACGGGCCAGCGATTTCGAGCGGGCGATGCGCAGCCGCAACCGGCTTTTGAGCGAAGGGCGCTTCGATCCGGCCTGGCTTTCGGGCATCGAGCAGCAGATGGCAGCACTCGGCATTGCCATGGCGCTGGCCCGCCAGGAGATCATGGCCCTGCTGATCAGCCTGATCGAGCAGCAGCGCGACGAATCCGTCTTTCCCGCCGCGTCGCTTGCCCTTTCCGGCTTTCTCGACGACGAGTTGCATCATCCGGCGATCGATCTCGAAGATCGCTATGCCGCCATGCTGGCCCAAAACCGGCCACGGGATGCCGCCGCCGGGCGGACCCTTGACGGACCGCATCGCAGCGACCTGCTGGTGCGCCATGTCGACAAGAACATGGAGGCCGAGCGCTGTTCGACGGGCGAGCAGAAGGCGCTGCTGGTCGGGCTGATCCTTGCCCATGCCCGCCTCGTCGCCAATATGACCGGCCACGCGCCGATCCTGCTGCTCGACGAAATTGCCGCACATCTCGACGAGGGCCGGCGGGCCGCCCTTTTCGACCGGATCGACGCGCTGGGCGGCCAGGCCTTCATGACCGGCACGGACCGATCGATGTTTGAAGCCCTTCAGGATCGCGCCCAGTTCGTTACGGTCGAGGATGGCCGGTTTTCTTTGTAACCGAGGCATGCCAACATGGTGATCATGGACCCGCTTAGCCAAGACGAAATCGCGCGCTACCAGCGCCACATCCTGCTTCCCGAGATCGGGGGCGCCGGCCAGCAAAAGCTGAAGACATCGCGCGTGCTGGTGATCGGCGCCGGCGGCCTTGGATCGCCCGTTCTGCAGTATCTGGCCGCCGCCGGGGTCGGCACGGTGGGGATCGCCGATGATGACCATGTGTCACTGTCCAATCTGCAGCGCCAGGTGATCCACGACAGCGGTACGATCGGCGAGATGAAGACGCAGAGTGCTGCGGATGCGATAGCAAGGCTCAATCCGCATGTGCGGGTGGTGCGTTTCGAGGAGCGTTTTTCGGCTGAGATGGCAGCCCTCCACCTGCCACGCTTCGATCTGCTGATCGACGGCTCGGACAATTTCGACACGCGCTATGCCGCCGCCGATGCGGCCGAACTTGCGCGCCTGCCGCTGGTGACCGGGGCTGTCGGCCGGTTCGACGGATCGCTGACCGTCTTGAAGCCTTACGAGACCGGCGCCGACGGAAACCCTTTGCCGCGCTATCGCGATCTTTTTCCCGCCGCCCCGCCGCCGGGCCTCGTGCCGTCCTGCGCGGAAGCGGGTATTGTCGGGGCGCTGACCGGGGTCATCGGGACGCTGATGGCCATGGAAGCGATCAAGCTGCTGACCGGTATCGGCGAACCGCTTGTCGGACGACTGCTGCTCTATGATTCGCTCTCGGCACGCTTTGACACCGTGAAATATAAACGTCGCGCCACGGAGAAGACGGGCTGATGGTCGATATCCTTCCCATTACCGGCACTTTCGAGCGCTGGGACGATCTTTTGGCGCTGATCACGACAGCCTTCGCACCAATGAACGGCGTTATCGATCCGCCCTCTTCCGCCCTCAGGTTGACGCCGCGGTCGCTGAAGGACAAGGCAGCGGACGAGATCGCCTACATGGCGGTGCAGGATGGCATTCTGCTGGGCTGCCTTTTCTGTCGGCTGGAGCCGCCCGACGGCCTTTACATCGGCAAGCTCGCGGTGGATCCGGCAGCCCAGGGCAAAGGTATCGGCCGCGCCCTGCTGGCGCGTGCCGAGGCGCTGGCCCGCAGCGAAGGTCTCAAAAAGCTGCGGCTCGAAACCCGGATCGAGCTTGCCGGAAATCACCGCACCTTCAAAAGCTGGGGCTTTGAGAAAACCGCCGACCGCTGTCATCCCGGTTACGACCGGGTGACCTTCATCGAAATGGCCAAGTCGCTGTCCTGACCGATCAGGTGCGGCCCGGCAGCACGCGATTGGGCGGCCGATGGCCGTCGAAAAAGGTGCGGATGTTGACGATGACCTTGTCGCCCATGTCGATCCGCCCCTCCATGGTGGCCGAGCCCATATGCGGCAGCAGCACGGCCTTGCCGTCCTTGGCAAGCTTGAGGAGCTTGGGATTGACGGCCGGCTCGTTCTCAAACACATCCAGTCCGGCACCGGCAATCCGGCCATCGCGTAGACACTGGATGAGCGCTGATTCGTCGATAATATCGCCGCGGGCCGTATTGACGATGTAGCTGGTCGGCTGCATCAGCGCCAGGCGGCGGGCGGACAGAAGGTGAAAGGTGGCCGGCGTCGAAGGGCAGTTGACCGAGACGATATCGACGCGGGCCAGCATCTGGTCGAGGCTGTCCCAGTAGGTTGCTTCCAGCTCGTCTTCTGTCGCCGGGTTGACCTTCTTGCGGTTGTGATAATGGATCGACAGGCCGAAGGCCTTGGCGCGGCGCGCCACCGCCGTGCCGATCCGCCCCATGCCGACGATGCCGATGCGCTTGCCCCAGATCCGCCGTCCGAGCATCCAGGTCGGCGACCAGCCAGGCCATTCCCCCGGCTTGTCGGTCAGGACACGCGATCCCTCCGCCAGCCGTCGCGGCACGGCCAGGATCAGCGCCATGGTCATGTCGGCGGTGTCTTCGGTCAAAACATTCGGCGTGTTGGTGACGGTGATGCCCTTTTTGGCAGCGGCATCGACGTCGATATGGTCGAAGCCGTTGGAAAAGCTGGCAATCAGCTTCAGTTGCGGGCCGGCCTGCTCGATCAGGGCCGAATCGATTCGGTCCGTGACGGTGGGCACCAGGACGTCGGCCGACTTGACGGCTGCCACCAGCTCCGGCTGGGTGCGGGGGCTGTCGTCGATGTTCAACTCGGCATCGAAAAGCTCGCGCATGCGCGTTTCCACCGCATCAGGCAGCTTGCGGGTGATATAGACCTTGGGTTTTTTCCTGTTCGTCATGGGGACTTTCGGCGCCTTATTCAGAGGTCCTTAACCAGGACGGGCGATAATTTACCCGTTCAGGGCCTTTTTTCTACCAAACCCGCAGGCGAAGACAAACAAATCTCGCAGCCCGGCGGGCGGATTCATCTCCGCGGAATTGGCCGGTGGCGAGCGATCGGAACAAGCCGCTGAAATCGATCACAAACGGAACAGCCATGCCTAGCATTCTCATTCGCTATTGTCTCGTCTTCTGTCTGGCGTTGGGCGGCCTGTCCGGAACGGAACCGGCCTTGGCACAGGGTGTCTCGAAGGGCTCAAGCGGGCTGCCGCTGCCGCGATTCGTCAGTCTTAAATCCGCCAGGGTCAACCTGCGGATCGGCCCCAGCACGGATTATGCCGTGTCCTGGCTCTATCTGAAATCGGGTCTTCCGGTGGAGATCATCCAGGAATACGAGAACTGGCGCCGCGTTCGCGATGCGGATGGCACGGAGGGCTGGGTCAGCCAGACGCTTCTGTCGGGAGAGCGCACCGCGGTCGCCGCTCCGTGGATGAAGGCCAAGGGCGAAGACGTCTATGTCAACATGCGCCGCGATTCGCAATCGACGGCGGCCATCGTCGCCAAGCTTCAGCCCGGTGTCGTGCTGAAGCTCGATGAGTGCAACGGCAATTGGTGCCGCGCCGAAACGGACGGCACGGAAGGCTGGGTCGCCCAGGCCGAAATCTGGGGCGCCTACCCCGGCGAAGCGTTCAAATAAGGCCGGCCTTCCTTGCTGCCTTTTCTAGCGAGCCCGACGGGCGCGGGCCGATCTGCTGGATGACGATGCCGGCTGCAAGGCAGCCGAGCTGTCCGCAATCAAACAGCGACCGGCCTTGCGTGTAGCCAAACAGGAAGCCGGCGGCAAAAAGGTCGCCTGCCCCTGTCGTGTCGACGAGATTGTCCACCCGGGTCGCCTGAACGCGGACGCGTTCATCGCCGCGCAGGATAATGGCACCCTCTTCGCTCATCGTCACGGCCGCAAGCTTGCAATCCTTGGCGATCAGCGTCAGCGCCTCTTCGAAATCGTCGGTCTGGTAGAGCGCCAGCGCTTCCTGCCGATTGGCGAAGACGATGTCGACCGTGCCGGAGCGCATCAGATCGAGAAACTCATCACGGTAGCGATCGACGCAGAAACTGTCGGACAGGGTCATCGACGTCTCCCGGCCATTGTCATGGGCGATGCGGGCGCAATCGAGAATGGCCTGTTTGGCCAGCGGCGGATCCCACAGATAGCCCTCGAAATAGGTGACCTTGGACTGGGCGACGACCTCCGCCTCGACATCGTCCGGACCCAGTTCGACGCAGGCGCCGAGATAGGTGTTCATCGAGCGCTCGCCGTCTTCGGTGACGAAGATCATGCTGCGCGCCGTCGGAGGCTGCTTGCCCTTCGGCTTGGTCTCGTAATGTACGCCCTGGGCGCGGATGTCGTGAATAAAAATCTCGCCGAGCTGGTCGTCGGCAACCTTGCCGAAATAGGCGGCCTTGCCACCCAGATTGGCGATGCCGGCCGCGGTATTGCCGGCGCTGCCGCCCGAGGCCTCAACCGCCGGGCCCATCAGGGCATAGAGTTTTTCGGCCCGTTCCGCGTCGATGAGGTTCATCGCGCCTTTGGTAATGGCATTGTCGATCAGGAACTGGTCCTCACAACGGGAAATGATATCGACAATAGCATTGCCAATGGTGAGCACGTCGAATTTCGTCATAAAGGCCGGATCCTTGTCGTTAGAAGTCCGTGTTCGGTCATACTGGTTTTTCACCAGTTGGAAAGAACAAACCGTCAGTAAAACCCTACAGCAAAGCGATAAACGGACTGGTAACGACAGGCCGCACGCCGTCCCGTGACAAACCGTCGGCACGCACCGCCATGGCAGCGCGCCTTCGTCATGCCCTTGTCACCTTCCCTGGCTATGAAAGCTCTCATTAGATGCCGCGGTTGGGACAAGCGATTGTCCCGGTGGCGCAGGAAGCCATGATCGGCTTTCGACATTGCGGGATGTGCGCCGACCACGGATGGACTGGCGGCGGCGTCTCAAGTCCCGGTTTTGCCGGGCACAGGAAAGCGGGCATGGCCCGCTTTTTTTGTTGGTCATCGTCGATCGGATCGTACCGAACAGCCTGGTATAGCAATTGCCAGGCCTCTCGATAGGCTGTTAAACGGACGGGCGCGCCGCGATTGATGAAAGCCAGCCCTCCATGTCCGCCATTGCCCTGAACGTCTTTCCGATCTTCATTCTGATTCTGCTGGGGTGGATCATCGTCAAGACCGGCGTGCTGAACGCGGATGTCGGCGATGCGCTGGGTGATTTCGTCTTCAAGATCGCCGTGCCCTTCCTGCTGTTCAACACCATCTACCAGGCCGATTTTCATGGCGCCTCGCCCTTTCGGCTGTGGATCGCCTATTTCTCCGGTGTTGCCATCACCTGGACCCTTGGCCACCTGATCGCCACGACCTTTTTCGGCCGCGACGCGCGCGTCGGGGTGCTGGCCGGGGTTTCGTCCGCCTTTGCCAACAACGTGTTCATCGGCCTGCCTCTGGTCGGCCGCACGGTCGGCGACGAAGGCATCGTCGCGCTTTCCATCCTGTTGGCCGTGCATCTGCCATTGATGATGGTGATCGGCACAGTGTTGATGGAGAATGCCGAGCGAAAGGTCGGCGGCGGTCCGTCGCGTGGGCTCGGCACCATACTGCGCCAGATTGCGGCCAATCTCGTCAAGAACCCTTTGATCATCGGTCTTGCCGCGGGGCTGCTCGTGCATGTGTCCGGCGTGCCGCTGCCGCAGGTGGTCTCCGGTGTCGTTGAGCAGATCGCCGGCATTGCCGCGCCTGCCGCTCTGATCTCGCTCGGCATGGCGCTCAACAAATATGGAATTTCCGGCAATCTGGGGATTGCGAGCGCGACATCCTTCCTGAAGCTGTTCGTGCTTCCGGCCTGTGTCTGGGCGGCCTGCCAATTGCTCGAGCTCAGCCCGTCATGGACCAGCGCCCTGGTTTTGACATCGGCCGTGCCGACCGGCATCAACGCCTGGCTGATCGCCAACCGCTTCGGCGTCGGTCACGGACTGGCGGCTTCGACCATTACGCTGACGACAGCGGCCGGGGTGTTTTCGGTGACCTTCTGGGCCTGGCTGCTCGGCTGACAGCGACGACGGTCAGGAGACCTGGGTCAGGACCAGCCGGCCATGCGCCAATAGAGGTCGTTGGCGCGGTCGGCATCCGCATTTTCCTGGACTGCAACCTCGATCCTTGCCTCGTCATCGGCTGTTTCGCCGGAAGCGCTCAGAATCTCTTCCTCGTCGGCATCGCCACCCTCGTCGGACATGGTGCCATCGTCGGCCATCTGCTGGTCAGCGGCTTCCTCTTCGGCACTCTCGTCATCCTGATCGGACTTCTGCTTGGACCCGGTCGGCTCGGTGGGCTCTTCGAATTCCTGCATGGCCAGATAATTGACGATCGGCAAGGGAATGCCTTCGCGCGGCATGGCAGTGCGCAAGGCGGCCAGTTCCTCGTCGCGGGATGTCGGCTCAACGGACCCCTGGTGGTCCGCGTGCTCATCCTCGGCGGCAGCGGCCTCATCCTCCTCCGCCTCTACTGTTGCGTCGGAGGGCGCTGCGGTCTGGTTCGCGGGGCGGCTCTCGATGTTCTCTGGCCCATCGGCAGAGGGCATATCGGCCGACATGTCTGCGATTTCGGTAGCGGTCGACTGGGAAGGCTCGGTCTTTCTATCCACTGCTTCGGCATGCGAGGCAGCATGATCGCTGAGCGCCGCCTCGATCGCCGCTGCGGTGGAACTGATCACTTCCTTCCAGCCCTTGAGAACGAACATTGTCTGTACCGGATCCGAGGTGCGCGACGAGCGGTCGGCCCGTTCGGTCAGCGTGGCGGTGGCCCCCCGCTTTTCGGCCTCGGTCGCCGACACGTCGGTCTGGCGAGCCGTGGCCGCGCTGTCTTCCCCGCCATCTCCAGGCGCAGAGGATGGAAGCGCCGCTCCCCGAGCAGCCGCCATAGCGCCGTCCCCAGCCACACGGACCTGGTCTGGAGCAACGGAACGCGCTCCTGCCTCGAAGGTCTGGCGCAATCGCTCCTGCAGGGCACGGGCACCCTTTTCAAGCGGCAGCGGATCAGCACTCTTGCGGGCCACGGCATCGATAAGATCAGCTCCGGCTTCCATATTGGCGCCATGGGCCTGTTCAGGCGGACCGGGTAGCGCGGTATCCGGCGCCGTACCGTCGTCAGAGGACGCGGATATTGCGTCCGGCATCGCACGGAATGGCTTGGCGTCGTCTGCCCTATCCTGACCGCCGACAGCCTGCTCGACATTCGATCCGCCGGCGTTCGGCGCCAGGTCCAGCGCTTCGTCGGCTGCCGGCAGCCCATCGCCAGAGCGGGGCGCAGTGCTGGCGCGAACTTCCCAGGTTGACGCGGAGCCTGCGGACAGACCGGGCTGCTCGGACAGACTGGCCGACGTCATCTGAGCGGACGGCTGGGGTTGGGCAGGTTGGGGCCGGCTCGACGGCATCTGCTGGCCTGGTGCGACGGACTTCGGATCGCCGCCATTCTGCCGATAGGAGGTCACCACCGAGCGCGTGGCCAGGTCCCGTTCCTTGTGGCGGGCGATTTCGAGGTAGACGGCAAGCTTTGCCGCCTCGGGGCCGGCCGGATTGCGGAACGCGTCGGTCAGCAGGCGCAGTTTGACGCCGGTCATGGTCTGGGTCAGCAGACGCTCAAGGACGACCCGCTCCTGCGGCGTCAGCTTTGCCAAAGCCTCGACGAATCGCTGCGCAAAGGCGCCATTGGTCTCACCGCTTTTGCGGACCACCCCAATCGCCTGACCGACCATGTCGGCAAGGACGGCGACGTTCTCAGCCATCTGCTCGTGGCCGCTGAGCATTAGAATGTTGAGCCTTGCGGCGATTGCCGGATTGAGGTCCTGGCCGCTTCTGACAACCGGATTGACGGCAGGCACTTGCGCGTCGGCGCCTTTCGCCGGCAGGATATCGGACCGATGGTCCTGAAAGGCGATCGAGGTACTCGAGACTGTTTGAACCGGAGGCAGCATCGCGCACCCCTTTTCGTTGATGGCTAAACAGGCAGGGTCATGAAACAGGCCGCTCATGCGACTGGCGCGCTCCCTTCGGGAAATCTGCGCAAACGGCCGACAGACTGGTGTCGGCTTACCGATATCAAGCCCGATTATGAATCAAATGCGTTAACAAATCGCTAACCATAATCCCAAGGCTGCAGCTTGCCGGCCATGGAAGGCTCGCCTACATAGATCGATGTCTCCGTGAAGAATCACTCGAACTCAGCCGTCTGTATCGGTCCGGTGGATGCGCCCCATGAATATCCTGAATCCAATCTTGAATACGGACAGCTACAAGCTCGGGCATTTTCTGCAATATCCGCCGGGAACCGGCGCGATCAGCAGCTACATCACCACCCGCGGCGCTTCGCATAAACCAGAAGTGGTGTTTTTCGGCCTGCAGATGTTCCTGAAGGAATATCTTTCCCGCGCCGTCACCGCTGCCGATATCGATGAGGCCGAGGAGATTGCAACGCTGCATGGCCAGCCTTTCGATCGCGCCGGTTGGGAACATATCTTGACCGTCCATGGCGGCCTGCTGCCGCTGCGGATCGAAGCACTTGCCGAAGGCAGCATCATCAGGCGTGACCTGCCCATGGTTCAGGTGGTCAATACGGATCCACGGGTTGCATGGTTGACTTCCTATATGGAAACGGCGCTGCTGCGGGCCGTCTGGTATCCCTCGACCGTGGCCAGCATGGTGCGCCGCATTCGCGAGACGCTGGCGCCGTTCCTGGAGCGCAGCTGCGATCAGCCTGATCAGGTGATGCCGACCCGGCTTAGCGATTTCGGCGCACGCGGCACGACCAGCCTTGAGCAATCCGGCATTGGCGGCGCGGCGCATCTGCTGCAGTTCCGCAATACCGACACACTGCCGGCCGTTCTCTATGCCCGCAAATATTACGGCGCCAGGATGGCCGGACTGTCCGTGCCGGCGTCCGAGCACACCACAATGGTTGCCTGGGGACAGCCGGGCGAAGCAGAGGCCTATTCCAACATGGTGGGTCGGTTCGGACACTATCCGGCCTATTCGGTGGTGTCCGACAGCTACGATATCCAGAATGCGGTCTCAGAAATCTGGGGCAAGCAATTGCAGGCCAAGGTGCGAGCGGCGGGCGGCACGCTGATTGTCCGTCCCGACAGCGGCGATCCGATCGATACCTCGGTGCAGGTCGTCGCGCAGCTGGCATATGCATTCGGCACCCGGTTGAACGGCAAGGGCTACAAGGTGCTCGACGATGCCGTGCGGGTCCTGCAGGCGGATGGGCTCTCCCTCCAGGATATGACGATGATTCTCGGCCGGCTTGAAAGCATGGGTTTCTCGGCGGAGAACATCGCCTTTGGCATCGGCGCATCGCAGCTCCAAAAGGTCAGCCGCGACACGTACTCCTTCACGGTAAAATGCAGCGCCCGGCAGGATACGGACGGATCCTGGCACGACATGTCGCGCCGCCCGATCAATAGGCATGACAAACTGCCGCGACCCGGCCGCCAATCGGTGATTGTCGAGGATGGCGAGTTGCTGGCCATTCGCCGGGAGGAACTGGGCGGACGCCCGGATCAATTGGCGCCCGTCTGGGAAAACGGCAAGCTGCTCAAGGACTGGTCATTCGAAGAGATCCGCGAGCGGGCCCGCGGCTGAACAGGCCCAAGCGTCATGGCGACAGGCTGCGAAACATCCGGTAAAGGCCGTTATCATCGGAATTGACGGCAGAGATCTCGCCTTTGGCAGGCGTGGCGCGATCGTATTTGTCCGCAGGCATGGCATCGAGCCATGTGGCGGCGACGCGGCGAACGGATCCTGAGCCATCGCCGTGAGAGGCCGGATCCGGCTGTTCCCAGACAGCAGCACCGGTGCCGACCAGACCTGGCGCCTCCGGCAGAAACATGTCGAACAGATCGGCCTCGTCGCTTTGGCTGGAATCACGATTGGCGCGATTTCCAGTCGGAGATACGCCATTCATCGGCTTGGTCGCTGCATCCATCATGGTCGCATTCGGTCTGTCATCGACGGCACGCAGCAGAAAGCTCCGCCTTCCGTCGCCGGTTACATTTTGTCAAATGCTAATGTAACCGATAGCCGTTAATGAACCTTCACCGATTTACCGAGAATTCTACCGGCCCACCCCTTAGCTATGGGCAAAGATATCCGTCTCATCCCAGCCGAGCAGATCGAGCTTGGCCCGGGTCGGCAGGAATTGGAAGCAGGCATTGGCGTGCTCCAGGCGACCATCGCGGACAAGACGGTCGGTCAGCCGGTCGCGCAATGCATGCAGGTAAAGCACATCGGACGCCGCATATTCGAGTTGGGCCGGGGAAAGCTTTTCTGCCGCCCAGTCAGACGATTGCTGCGCCTTGGAGATATCCACCTCCAACATTTCCTTGAGGTTGTCCTTCAATCCATGGCGATCGGTATAGGTCCGGCAGAGGCGCGAAGCGATCTTGGTGCAGAATACAGGACCGCAGGTCACGCCGAAGGTATGGAACAGAACAGCAATGTCAAAACGGCCGAAATGGAAGATCTTCTGGCGTGCCGGATCGGCGAGCATGGCGACGAGATTGGGAGCCTGCTTCTGGCCGGCGGCAATGCGGATGACATCTGCCGTGCCGTCGCCGGGCGACAATTGTACCAGGCACAGGCGATCACGCCTCGGGACAAGACCCAGCGTCTCGGTATCGATGGCGATCGCGTCGGTGTAGCGCGCCGCATCAACCGCCGAGATATCCCCTTCGTGGTAGCGAATCTTAGAAGCCATCGTCGTCTCCTGGTCAGCACGTTGCCGATCTTGGGCGGGGCTATAGCCCAAAGCAGAACGTGGCGATACCGGTTTTGCGGTAAGGCGGCTCTGTTGGCCTGCCGCGCAACACAGCCAGCGGCCCGCGGCGAGCGGAAGCACGATCCGAGCTATGCGCAGAAACGCGCGTCAAATACGGTTAATGCCGCGAATTTGACCACTTTCGCGCTGGTCGCCCGATAGTCAAGCCATGTCCATTGGGCTTTCCGACGCCTTCATGCGGAGCCGATCCAAAGCTATGCATAAATTGCATTACTGCGTTGCAGCAATGATGCTGTTCATTTCAATCGATAAGGATATATTCATAATTATCGAAGCGGTGCACTCCTCCTCCCAGTACCGTTAGATGGGATCGGCATACTCCTCCTCCCAATTGCCGATCAAGTTTAAGAGCCTGGCGCACCTCCTCCCGCGCCGGGCTCTTTCCATTTTTGGCCTCCCCTTTTTGTCGCAGAGTTCCGTTTGTGGTGGCGACCGACCCGTAAGGTCCCTGCCGCTCCTGAGAGCGCCACGGGCTTGTCCGGCAAATCGGTCCTGCCCGGCCGATTTCTTGAGGCCGGTGCCGAATTGGCTATATAACTCTCCGCAAACACTGAGATTTTCATCGCTTCAAGGAGAACGTCGCCATGGCACCCAAATTCGGAACGAGCGGTTTACGCGGATTGTCCATAGAACTGGTCGGCAGCGTTTCCGCTCTTTACGCTACGGCCTTTGCCCATGTCCTGCTGTCGAAAGGCATGGCGAAACCGGGCAGTCCGGTTCTGGTCGGCCGGGATTTTCGCCCGTCCAGCCCGGAGATTTCGACGACCGCGATGGCCGCTTTGCGCCGGGCCGGGCTGGAGCCGATCGATTGCGGCGAGTTGCCGACGCCGGCGCTTGCCCTTTACGGCATGAAACTCAATGCCGGGTCGCTGATGATTACCGGGTCGCATATTCCAGCCGACCGCAACGGCATCAAGTTCTATCGGCCCGACGGGGAAATCGACAAGGATGACGAGACCGCGATCACCGGCAAGGCCACCGAGCTTGCCGGCGACCGCTCAGCCAATCTGGTGGAGGTCGGCAGCGGCCCGGACCATGCTGAGCGCGCGGCACAACTGTTCATGGAGCGCAACCAGCAGATCCTGCCGGCCGGCAGCCTCAGGGGCCTGAAGATCGGCGTCTATCAGCACAGCAGCGTGGCGCGCGACATGATGGTGACGCTGCTTGAGGGCTATGGCGCCGATGTAATGCCGCTCGGCCGTTCCGACATCTTCATCCCCGTCGATACCGAAGCGGTCTCCGAGGAGACATTGGAAAAACTCGCAGCCTGGGCGAGCGAGCACCAGCTGGATGCCATCGTCTCGACCGATGGCGATGCCGACCGGCCGCTGGTGGCCGACGAGCATGGATCGCCCTTGCGTGGCGACCTGCTCGGCCTCATTGCCGCGCGCTTCCTGAAGGCCGGTGTTCTGGTGACGCCGGTTACCTCCAATTCGGGGATCGAGGCGGCCTGCGGCGGCATTGTGAAGCGGACACGGGTCGGCTCTCCCTATGTGATCGCCGCGATGAACGAAGCGCTTGTCCAGGGCGAAACGGGCGTGATGGGCTTCGAAGCCAATGGCGGGTTGATGCTTGGCTCGGACTTTACGGTCGAGGGCCGAACCCTTGCCGCGCTGCCAACCCGCGACTGCATCCTGCCGCTGCTGGCGACGCTCTATGCTTCCGCCAGCGCCAAGGCGCCACTGTCAGGGGTTGCCGCGGGCTTTTCCCTGCCGATCGCGCTCAGCGACCGGATCGAGAACTATCCGCTGGACAAGAGCGGCGCGCTGATGGCCTTCCTGCGGGCAGCACCTGCCAACCTCGCCACCTTCCTGGCGCCGATCGGCACGGTCAAGTCGACCACCGATATCGACGGCCTGCGGGTCACGCTCGATGACGACAGCGTCATCCATTTCCGTCCCTCCGGCAATGCGCCGGAAATGCGCTGCTATGTCGAGGCCAGCTCTCACGATGCGGCCGATACCCTGATGGGCAAGGGGCTGGCACTGCTGGACGGCTGGCAGCCGGCCTGACCCGGTCCCATCTCTTCGACTGAACATACCCCTGAAACGAAAGAACCCGCCGGACGATCTGTCCGGCGGGTTCTCGATTCATGCCTTGCGGCGGTGAATTAGTCGTTGTTGCGGTTCTTCAGAGCCGCACCCAGGATGTCGCCGAGCGAAGCGCCGCTGTCGGACGAACCGAACTGAGCAACAGCTTCCTTCTCTTCGGCGATTTCCAGCGCCTTGATCGACAGCATGACCTTGCGATCCTTCTTGGAGAAGTTCAGCACGCGGGCATCAACGATCTGGCCAACCGAGAAACGCTCGGGGCGCTGCTCGTCACGGTCACGCGACAGGTCGTTGCGACGGATGAACGATGTGATGTCCTCGTGGTTGACGAGCTTCACTTCGATGCCACCGTCGTTGACGGCCAGAACTTCGCAGGAAACGACAGCGTTCTTGCGCAGGTCGCCGGACGACGCGGCTTCGCCGACGGCGTCCTTGCCGAGCTGCTTGATGCCGAGCGAGATGCGTTCCTTGTCGACGTCTACATCGAGAACGACGGCCTTGACCATGTCGCCCTTGTTGTATTCCTCGATGACCTGCTCGCCCGGACGGTTCCAGTCGAGGTCGGACAGGTGCACCATGCCGTCAACATCGCCGTCGAGGCCGATGAACAGGCCGAATTCGGTCTTGTTCTTGACTTCGCCTTCGACTTCAGTGCCAGCCGGATGACCGAAGGCAAATGCCTGCCACGGATTTTCGAGCGTCTGCTTGAGGCCGAGCGAAATACGACGCTTGGACGGATCGACTTCGAGAACGACGACGTCAACATCCTGCGTAGTGGACAGGATCTTGCCGGGATGCACGTTCTTCTTGGTCCAGGACATTTCCGAGATGTGGATCAGGCCTTCGATGCCCGGCTCCAGCTCGACGAATGCACCGTAGTCGGTGATGTTGGTCACGGTACCGGAGATCTTCTTGCCAACCGGGTACTTGGCAGCGATGCCATCCCACGGATCCGACTCGAGCTGCTTCATGCCGAGCGAGATGCGGTGGGTTTCCTGGTTGATGCGGATGATCTGAACCTTGACCTGCTGACCGATCGTCAGGATCTCGGACGGATGGTTGACGCGACGCCATGCCATGTCGGTGACATGCAGCAGGCCGTCGATGCCGCCGAGGTCAACGAACGCACCGTAATCGGTGATGTTCTTGACGACGCCGTCAACAACCTGGCCTTCTTCGAGGTTCTGGACGATTTCCGAACGCTGTTCAGCGCGGGATTCTTCAAGAACGGTACGACGCGAAACGACGATGTTGCCGCGACGCTTGTCCATCTTGAGGATTTCGAAGGGCTGCGGGTTGTGCATCAGCGGGGTCACGTCGCGGATCGGACGGATGTCGACCTGCGAACGCGGAAGGAAGGCAACGGCACCATCCAGATCGACGGTGAAACCACCCTTGACCTGGTTGAAGATGACGCCTTCGACGCGCTCGCCGGCTTCGAACTTGGCTTCGAGCTTGATCCAGCTTTCTTCGCGGCGAGCCTTTTCGCGCGACAGAACAGCTTCGCCGAGAGCATTTTCGATGCGCTCGACATAGACTTCGACTTCGTCGCCGACCTTCAGCGAACCGTCCTTGGCACGGGCGCCGAATTCCTTCAGCGCGATGCGGCCTTCGACCTTGAGGCCGACGTCAACGATTGCGACGTCCTTTTCGATGGCCGTTACGATGCCCTTGGCAACATAGCCTTCGGCCAGGTCGTTGGTGGCAAAGGATTCTTCGAGGAGGGCCGCAAAGTCCTCCCGGGTTGGGGTAGCTACTGACATTAAGACTCCTAATCGCGTCCCATGGAACGCGGGTCTGCGCCGGTGGTTCGAGTTGCACAGGCCATACACTCATCCGCCTCTTTGATCCAAGAGACTATCCGGCGCGGGGATGATTGTGTCGGCGATTTTATCGAAACAGAAAGCCGGCGAACCGGCATCCTGTCCTTCATTCTTTTTTCAAGGCAGCATCGATGATATCGCGCGCTGCCCGAAACGCCGCCTCTATACTCATTTCCGACGTGTCAAGCAAGTGCGCATCGTCCGCAGGTTTCAAAGGGCTGTCGTCGCGGCCCATATCGCGCTCGTCGCGCTTCTTCACGTCGGCAAAGATCGCATCATACTCGGCCGATGCGCCGCCTGCGACGATCTCCTCGTACCGCCGCCTGGCGCGCACCTCGGTGGAGGCCGTCACATAGAATTTCACCGGGGCCTTGGGGCAGACCACCGTGCCGATGTCGCGCCCGTCCAGCACCGTTCCGGGCGCGCGTTTCGAAAAGGATCGCTGCGCCTCGACCAGCGCGCGGCGAACCGCCGGCATCACGGCGATTTTCGAGGCTGCCTCGCCGATCTCGTGTTTCGACAGGACCGTGCGGTCGAGCCCGGCCAGTTCGACCTCGCTTGCAACCTTCTGTGCAACGTCCTCGTCGTCCAGCGGCAGACCGGCGTCGATCAGCGCCTTGGCCGCGGCGCGATAGGTCAGTCCGGTATCCAGGTGGTGAAAGCCGTAATGCTCGGCGATCAACCGAGAAAGGGTTCCCTTGCCGGCCGCGGCTGGCCCGTCAATGGCGATGATCATCAATTGTCCTGCCGTCTCTTCAACTTCATGCTGCGGCACTGTTAGCGGAAAACAACACAGGCTGCAAAGTGCCGCCAGGCCGACATCCTTCGGCAGGCGGGCCGGTTCCGTCCGCAATGGGCCGGCGGAAGCGGCGATTCGATCCGCTGGACACGCCTCCAATCGTGCAGGCGGCAGGGCCTCTTTGCAAGTTTGCCTTTGACAGGAGAGATGGCAACGATTAAGGGGACCGGCTATCCATTCAACCGGCCTGTGCCGGATCAACGGCAAATCCCGATATTACTCGGCACTTCAAGAGGCTTTGACTGTGGCAAAAGCAGGACTTGGAACCAAACGTACCTGCCCGGATACGGGCAAGAAATTCTACGATCTGAACAAGGATCCGATCGTCTCTCCCTATACCAACAAATCTTGGCCGCTCTCCTATTTCGAGGAGTCCTCCGTGGCTGCGATCATGGAAAAGGCTGAGGAAGAAGATGTAGCGGAAGTCGATACCGAAAACACGGAAGTCGAACTCGTCTCGCTCGAAGATGCGGATGACAACGGCGGTGCTGACGATATTCCGGATATCGGCGACGACGATGTCGAGATCGACGATGAAGAAGACGACACCTTCCTCGAAGCCGACGAAGACGATGAGGACGACGACATGTCGGGCATCATCGGCGTGACCGGCGACGACGACGACGTTTAAGCGACCATTGCGGCCCGGAGAGCGAAAAGTTTTCCGGGCCTGCACTTTTCGGCTTGTAATCTTCTAAACAGGGAAGTAATAAGCCGCCACCCGACGAGCTGAAACGCTCCGACGGCTTCCCGGAACCGGCACTGCCGGACCCATGGTTTGGGGCTATAGCTCAGCTGGGAGAGCGCTTGCATGGCATGCAAGAGGTCAGCGGTTCGATCCCGCTTAGCTCCACCAAAACTCTTTTCCTTTGAACCCATTGAGATAAATTGCCGGCTGTCTGGCTGTTCAGTCTTGTGTCCTTGGTGATGGCGGGCGATCTACAGCGATGCGGCGATTCGCTGTCGCGACCTGGAGATCGACCAGCCTATGTTCACCCTGTCCAAACTGTTCTGGATCGTCGCGCAGCCGTTGTCGCTGGCCTTCTTTGCCATCGTGATCAGCTTCGTTGCCACCCTGCTCGGCTGGCGCCGAATCGGGTTGGTGTTCTCCAGCCTTGGCGCCGCCGTTCTGTTCGTCACGCTCTTCACCACCGCTGGTTCGTTCTTTCTGCAGGTGCTGGAGGAGCGGTTTCCCAGGCCGCAGGCCGATCCCTCGTCGGTTTCCTGCCTGATCGTGCTCGGCGGCGCCTTCGAAACCGAGGTGACGACGGCACGCGGCGGCATCGAGCTGAACCAGTCCGCCGACCGGTTCGTCGAGGCTCTCAGGCTGGCGCGGGCATTTCCCGACGCGCAGATCCTGGTATCGGGCGGCGACGGCTCGTTGAGCGGCACCTATGAGGGCGATGCGGCGGCCTCGCAGCGGTTCTTTTCAACCTTCGGCATTCCGGTCGAGCGCCTGGTGCGCGAGACGACCTCCCGCACGACGTTCGAGAATGTGCAGAACAGCAAGAGCCTGCTGGAGAGTGCCGGTCTCGACAATTGCCTGCTGATCACCTCGGCCTTCCATATGCCGCGATCCGTGGGGCTGATGCGCAAGGCCGGCATTGCCGTCGTTCCCTGGCCGACGGATTACCGCACCAGCGGCGAAGTTCGCCTCGGGCTTGATTTCACCCAGCCGACGCTGAACGCCCAGCAGACGGCGACAGCGGTGCGCGAATGGATAGGCCTGGCATCCTACTTTGCAAGCGGACGCACAAGCGCGCTCTTTCCAGCGCCGTAACGGGCAGCCGGTCAGATCAGAGCTATTTCCTTGAGATGGTCGTGAACTTGGCGCCACGCACCCGCACGGTCATTTCGCAGGGAGCCTCGTCGGTACGATCACAGAAACGCGGGTGCATCTTCAAAACGAACACCATGTTGCCGAAACGCTGGATGAAATCGTAGCTGTAGATCTGCGCGGTGGCGATCATGAAATAGCCGCCTTCCTTGACCTGCAGGTAAAAATTGTGCGGACAGCCATCCTCGGTGCAATCGGGACCGCGCTTGCCGTCGCAGGCCAGGGCGCCTTCGTTGACCACTGCGTCGATGATGCCATCATTGTTGATGTCGAGGCGATTGACGAACTCCGCGTCGAATTCGACGGCTTTGCAGCGCTCGCGAAAATGATCCTTCTCGTAGATTTCCGGGTCGCTCAGCAATTGCTGCTGGGCAAGCGCCATGGGCGCTGCGAGCAAAAGCAGGATATTGCACACCAGGACGAGCACGGTTCTCAAGACATAAATCTCCATCAGCCGGCGTGTGAAACACCGGTTGTCGGAGCATAGCGCAACCGTGTTGCGCGTCCCTTAACGACATCTGGACGTTTGGTGCAATCGCCGTCTATTCGACGGCGGGCCTCAGGCGGATGACCACGTCGACATGGGAGATGACCATGCCTTCGGGTGGTTCCGGCAGATTGCCGATCTCGATATTGCTGACCGGAATGTCGAGCACCTCGTTGCGACCTTCGACAAAGAAATGGTGATGGTCGGAAACATTGGTGTCGAAATAGGTCCGGGCGCTTTCCACGGCGAGAACCCGGATCAGGCCGGCCTCGGTGAACTGGTGCAGCGTGTTGTACACAGTCGCAAGCGATACCGGTACACGAGCTGCGACAGCTTCCTCGTGAAGCTCCTCGACCGTCAGATGGCGATCTCCCTTGGCGAAGAGCAGGGCTGCAAGCGCGATACGTTGTCGCGTCGGGCGCAGGCCGAACCTGCGCAATTTCGCTTCCGTATCCCTGTTGGCTTCAGCCATCATCGTGACGACCTCCGGTTCGCCTTCTGGAAATTCCATATCATTGTTCAGCCATATATCTTTTAAGCGCCTGGCTTTCAATAGTATCCACAGAACCATCGGTCACAAAGGGCCTGAAGATGCTGATTTTCGTGCATTTACCTCTGGTCGTTGCGGATCGGTTCCTGTATGCGACGGCGACCAACAGCAGACAAAGCTGGCAGGAAACGTGCGCCCGCAAGTTAGGGGTCTTATATGGGCTTCATTTTATCCCTATCTTGCTCTAAATCTCCGGCGACTGAAAAAGCCTGAAGGGGGGAAGAAGAATTACAATGGAAACGCGACAGTCCAGTTACAACTACGATGAAATCCTCACCTGCGGCCGCGGCGAGATGTTCGGGCCGGGCAATGCGCAATTGCCGCTGCCGCCCATGCTGATGTTCAACCGCATCACGGAAATTTCCGAGACCGGCGGCCCGAACGATAAGGGTTTCGTGCGCGCCGAATTCGACATCACGCCCGATCTGTGGTTCTTTCCCTGCCATTTCCAGGGTGATCCCGTCATGCCGGGTTGCCTGGGGCTGGATGCGATGTGGCAGTTGACCGGATTTTTCCTCGGCTGGCTGGGCGAGCCCGGCAAGGGCCGGGCGATCTCCACCGGCGAAGTCAAATTCACCGGCATGGTGACCCCCGAGACGAAGCTCGTGGAATACGGAATCGATTTCAAACGGGTGATGCGCGGCCGTCTCGTGCTGGGGATCGCCGATGGATGGATGAAGGCCGATGGCGAAGTCATCTACAAGGCGACGGATCTGAAGGTCGGCCTTTTCCAGCAAAAGGCGGCCTGAGAGGCCGTGCCCCTATTCAAAGCTAAAAAAGGTCTGATCATATGAGACGGGTAGTTGTTACGGGTCTGGGCATCGTGTCCTCCATCGGAAGCGATGCGGCCGAGGTCACCTCCTCGCTGCGCGATGCGAAGTCCGGAATTTCCTTCTCCCCCGATTTCGCCGAATATGGCTTTCGTTGCCAGGTCTGGGGCAAGCCAACGCTTGATCCCACCGACCTGGTCGATCGCCGTGCCATGCGCTTCCTGTCGCAGGGCGGGGCGTGGAACCATGTGGCGATGAAGCAGGCGATCGCCGATTCGGGCCTTGAAGACAAGGACATCGGCGAGAACGAGCGCACCGGCATCATCATGGGCTCCGGCGGCCCCTCGACCCGCACACTGATCGAGGCCGCCGATATCACCCGCAAGAACATGAGCCCGAAGCGCATCGGTCCGTTCGCCGTGCCGAAGGCGATGTCTTCGACGGCGTCGGCGACCCTTGCGACCTGGTTCAAGATCCACGGCGTCAACTATTCGATCTCGTCGGCCTGCTCGACCTCGGCCCATTGCATCGGCAATGCGGCGGAGATGATCCAGTGGGGCAAGCAGGACGTGATGTTTGCCGGCGGCCATGAGGATCTCGACTGGACCATGTCGAACCTGTTCGACGCCATGGGCGCCATGTCCTCGAAGTTCAACGACACGCCGGAGACCGCCTCGCGCGCCTACGATGCGAGCCGCGACGGTTTCGTGATTGCGGGCGGTGCCGGCGTTCTGGTTCTCGAAGAACTGGAGCATGCCAAGGCACGCGGCGCCAAGATCTATGCCGAAATCACCGGCTATGGCGCCACTTCGGATGGCTACGACATGGTTGCTCCGTCCGGCGAAGGCGCCATCCGCTGCATGCGACAGGCCCTGTCGACCGTTCGCGGCGAGGTCGACTATATCAACACGCACGGCACCTCGACGCCGGTTGGCGACAGCAAGGAAATCGGTGCCATCCGCGAGGTGTTCGGCGCCAAGATCCCGCCGATCCAGTCGACGAAGTCGCTGACCGGCCATTCGCTCGGCGCTGCCGGTGTCCAGGAATCGATCTACGCTCTGCTGATGATGCAGGAACGCTTTATCGGCGAGAGCGCGCATATCACCGAACTCGATCCCGAATTCGCTGGCGTCCCGATCGTGCGCAGCCGCATCGACAATGCCAAGATGGATACCGTGCTCTCCAATTCCTTCGGCTTTGGCGGAACGAACGCGACCCTGGTGTTCCAGCGCCACAATGGTTGAGGTCATCGGGGGTCATCACATGGGCGGTATCATGCAGGGCAAGCGCGGCCTGATCATGGGCGTTGCCAACAGTCATTCGATCGCCTGGGGCATTGCCAAGGCCCTGGCCGGCGCCGGTGCTGAGCTTGCCTTCACCTACCAGGGCGAAGCGCTGGGCAAGCGCGTCAAGCCGCTGGCCGCCGAAGTCGGATCGGATATCGTGCTGGCCTGCGACGTCGAGGACATTGCCTCGGTCGACGCAACCGTGGAGGCCCTGAAGGACCGCTGGGGCGGATTGGACTTCATCGTTCACGCCATCGGCTTTTCCGACAAGAACGAGCTGAAGGGCCTCTATGCCGACACCACGCGGGACAATTTCACCCGTACCATGGTGATCTCCTGCTTCTCCTTCACCGAGATCGCCAAGCGGGCAGCATCGCTGATGAACGACGGCGGCTCCATGCTGACGCTGACCTATGGCGGTTCCATGCGCATCATGCCGAACTACAATGTCATGGGCGTGGCCAAGGCGGCGCTGGAGGCGTCGGTGCGTTATCTGGCCTCCGACTACGGCCCGCGCGGCATTCGGGTGAATGCGATCTCGGCCGGTCCGATCCGCACATTGGCCGGCGCCGGCATCTCGGATGCCAGGGCCATGCTGTCGTGGCAGCAGAAAAACTCGCCGCTGCGGCGCACGGTGTCGATCGAGGATGTCGGCAATTCTGCCCTCTATCTTCTCTCCGACATGTCGCGCGGCGTGACCGGCGAGATCCATTATGTGGATTCCGGCTACAACATCACCTCGATGCCGGTGCTCGACGTGCTGGCCAAAGCCGATTCGGAATAAAGAAAGGCCTGGCGCGACGATCATGTCGCGCCAGGCATAAACTCGGAGTGGTCCGCCAACCGGGGGTCGAGACCCCGCTTACTCCGGTTTAAGGATTGCTCCGATATCAAGGATTCCGTAGAGCATCGCGAGACTGACCGCGTGCAGCCTGTTGTTGGCGCCAAGCTTTTCTTCGGCACGCAACAGGATGACCTCGGCATGGGGTACAGGAACGCCCAGCGCCGCAGCAATATCCAGCAAACCCTTGCCATTGGCCGTCATGCTCAAACATATCGTCTCGGACACATCGAGCGTTGGCGGACTGGCGCCCGCCGCCGCTTTTCTAAATCTGCTCTGCATGTAAACTCTCAAATCGTTCGGGAAGCATAATCCCCTGAATGCAGGGGGCATCGGCCGGTCGCACGCGAACAGTGCCGGACCGCTTCCGTCAACAGGTGGCGGACGTATACGACGCATCCTGTGAAAGGTATTTTACGGGCGGCGCCAATTAGTTTACCGACAGCTCATAATTGCCGCCGCGCCATCCGATTCAATTGTGTGATGAAACCTATTCATTGGCAATTCGAAAGGTGTTGTCAAGCCATGGAGATCGCCCGTCGGGATAGACCCGGACCGCGACGGCCGGCGATCACCTCAATCAGGCGCTCCTGCGATCACGCAGATTGCGCGGCGTATCGCCGAACCAGCGCGTCACAGAGCGGGTAAAGGCGCTCGGCGCCGAATAACCCAGGCGATAGCAAATCTCCGATATGGACAGATCGCTTTCGGTCAGGAGACTGAGGCTCAAATCACGCCGGACATCGTCGCGAAGCGTGTTCAGGCTGGTGTCGTGTTCGGCCAGACGTCGCTGGAAGGTGCGCTCCGAGACACCGAAATACGGCGCGATCTCGGCCAATGCGAAATTTGGCTCGGCAATCCGCAGGGTGAGATATCGACGAACCTGATCGACGAAATCCACGTCCGGTGAGGCCGTGGAGGGCCGCATCGTGCGGCATTGCATGTCCATCAGGTCAAACAGCCTGGCATCGCCCTTCGGATTGGCCAATTCCAACAAAAACGCCGGGACGCGGATCGAATTCATCCTGCAGCCGAATGCGACCCGTCTGGAGAGCAGATCCCGGAAGACCACCGGCTGCCGGGGCTTTGGCCGTTCCAGTTCGATCTCGATCTGATCCGCCTGCGGACCGACGATGTCCCGGAGCCGCTGCACCACCAGCGCAACCGACATATCCACATACTGGTCGCGCTTGACGATGATCGGCGCAAATGTCCAGGTCAGCCTGGCACCGCGGGCATCGACCTCATGGCTGAAGTAGCTGGTATAGGTGGCATACTGGACGTGCGCCTCCAGAAACTGCAGGAAGTCGCGGACGGTCGGGGCCGCCATCAGGCCGTAGCCGAACGGGCCGGTCGAACCGGCGACAAAGCGCCCGGCACATTTCAGGCCGAAGGCGTCGTCATTGGACAGCAGCGCACAGGCCTCCAGCAGCCTGCACAGTCGGTCAATGCTGATGCGGCCGGTGAGGGACTGGAAAATTCCAGGATCGATCCCCAGCGACTTGCAGATCGGCTCAATATCAATGCCGTAGGTCATCGCATGCTGCGCAACAGCCGATGCAATTCCCGCGACAGTGGTGAGTTCGTCAGTTACACTCTTATTAGACATTGATCACATGGCGCCTAATGTAAATTAACTGTCGCCAGAAGATAAGCCTGCCCAAGGCCAATGTCGAGTGAGTTGCGTCACATGCCAGGTCATACGCGCAAAGATCCAGCCTGCCGGGGCAGATATCCCGGCAGGCTGGCTATAGCGGTCTTTTGCATCCAAGAATTACGAAGGACGTGTGATTACTTCTTGGCCCACAGCACCTTGAAACGGGAATTCCGGCACGTTTCGCCATGGGTCTTGAAGTGGGCGCCGAGCGCTGGCTCATAGGACAGGCCGCGATTGGCCACCATAAGCAGTTCGCCGCCACTGCGAATAGCATCGGCTGCCGCCTTGATCATCGCTTCGCCAAGGCCGGGCTCCGTGGCATGGCCTTCGTGAAAGGGCGGGTTCATGATCACCAGATCGTATTTTTCCTTGGCCGGCTCCTGGGCCAGATCCTGCCAGAAGAAGCGTGCCGTCAGATCTGGGCAATTGCGGGCAAGGTTCTTTTTCGCGGATTCCAGGGCCTCGAAATCGGCTTCGAACAGATCGATGCGGTTCACGCGCGGCGCCTTTTCTGCCAGCATGACCGAGAGATAACCCCAGCCGGCGCCGAAATCGGCGGCATTGCCGTTGAAATCGGCCGGCAGGCGCGAGGCCAGCAGCTCCGAGCCCGGATCGACATGATTGTGAGAAAACTGACCCGGCGCCGTCTCGAAGCGGGCGTCGATCACCACGCGCTGGGCTTCCAGCTTGGCAACCAGAGCCTCGATATCGTCGGGGCGGCGGAACCATAGGGCGACGCCGTGATATTTCGGCATGGATTCTGTCTCCAGACCGAGCTTTCCAAGCGCCTTGCGCAGCGACTGGATGCCGTCTTCCTTGCCGCCGGCGATCACCACCAGGCCGCCGGCCTTGACGCGCTTCAGGGCTTCGGCGACGCGGTTCTCGTTGACGCCGCGATGCTTGCCGCAGAGGATCAGGGCGCCGTCGAAATCGTCGCCCTCGACCACCGATTGAGGCTCTAGACCGGCCGCTTGCAGGCGGCGGTATTCCGGGCGAAAGCCCTGGACCGGCACCAGCGAGGCCGCGAACTCTTCCGGACGCGCCGATCCCGCTTCAGCTCCCAGAAACAGATAACGCTCGCCGGCTTCGGTGGCGGGCACCGTTGCGGATGCGAAGGGATGAAAGAGGGTCTTCAGGGTGTCGCGGCTCATGGGCCTCAGCCTTTCCAAGGGGAACAAAAAAGGCGCGGAAAACCATCCGCGCCTCTATATCAGACGGGGAAGCGCTTATTCAGCGGCTTCGCCACCTTCGCTCTTCTTCTCGACGATTTCCTTGCCGGTCGCCTGGTCGACGGCCTTCATGGAGAGGCGAACCTTGCCGCGTTCGTCAAAGCCCATCAGCTTGACCCAGACCTTGTCGCCTTCCTTGACGACGTCCGAGGTCTTGGCAACACGCTCGGAAGCAAGCTGCGAGATGTGCACGAGACCGTCACGCGAACCGAAGAAGTTGACGAAGGCGCCGAAATCGGCGGTCTTCACAACGGTACCTTCGTAGACGACGCCGATTTCCGGCTCAGCAACGATCGAATGGATCCACTTGCGGGCCGCTTCGATTTCCTTGCCGGAGGACGAGGCGATCTTGACGGTACCATCGTCTTCGATGTTGATCTTGGCGCCGGTCTTTTCAACGATTTCGCGGATGACCTTGCCGCCCGAACCGATGACTTCACGGATCTTGTCGACCGGGATGTTCATCACTTCGATGCGCGGTGCGAATTCGCCGAGCTGCGAGCGGCCCTCGGTGATGGCATTGGCCATCTCGCCGAGGATGTGCTTGCGGCCGCCCTGAGCCTGCTCCAGAGCAACCTTCATGATCTCTTCGGTGATACCAGCGATCTTGATGTCCATCTGCAGCGAGGTGATGCCGTCGGCAGTACCTGCAACCTTGAAGTCCATGTCGCCGAGATGGTCTTCGTCGCCAAGGATGTCGGAGAGAACGGCGAATCGTTCACCTTCGAGGATCAGGCCCATGGCGATACCGGCCACCGGCTTTGCCAGCGGTACGCCGGCATCCATCAGAGCAAGCGAAGTGCCGCAGACCGTTGCCATCGAGGACGAGCCGTTCGACTCGGTGATCTCGGAGACGACGCGCAGCGTGTAGGGGAACTGGTCAGCCGACGGCAGCATCGGACGGATGGCGCGCCAAGCGAGCTTGCCATGGCCGATTTCGCGACGGCCCGGGGAGCCCATGCGACCGGTTTCGCCAACCGAGTAGGGAGGGAAGTTGTAATGCAGAAGGAAGCGCTCCTTGTACATGCCGGTCAGGCTGTCGACATACTGCTCGTCTTCGCCGGTGCCGAGCGTGGCGACAACGATCGCCTGGGTCTCGCCGCGGGTGAAGAGGGCCGAACCGTGGGTGCGCGGCAGGATGCCGACTTCCGAGACGATCGGGCGAACGGTCGACAGGTCGCGACCGTCGATACGGCTCTTGGTGTCGAGGATGTTCCAGCGGACGATCTTGGCCTGCAGGTGCTTGAAGACGGCGCCGATGACTTCGGCTGTGTACTTCGGCTCAACACCTTCCGGGAGGAAATGGGCCTTCACCTTCGCCTTGACGGCGTCGACGGCTGCGTAACGTTCAGCCTTCTGGGTGTTCTTGTAGGCGACGCGCAGTTCAGCTTCGGCGATCGACAGCATTTCGGCTTCGAGCGCGGAGTGATCGTCCGGCGTGAAATCGCGCGGTTCCTTGGCGGCCACTTCGGCGAGCTTGATGATCGCGTCGATGACCGGCTGGAAGCCCTTGTGGCCGAACATCACGGCGCCGAGCATGACGTCTTCGTTCAGTTCCTTGGCTTCGGATTCGACCATCAGGACGGCGTCCTGGGTGCCGGCAACGACGAGGTCGAGAGTTGACTCGTCCATCTCGTCGAGATGCGGGTTCAAAACGTATTCGCCGTTGATGTAGCCAACGCGGGCACCACCGACCGGGCCCATGAAGGGAACGCCGGAGAGCGTGAGGGCTGCGGACGCTGCGACCATCGACAGGACGTCCGGATCGTTTTCAAGGTCGTGCTGGACGACGGTGACGACGACCTGCGTCTCGTTCTTGTAGCCGTCCGGGAAGAGCGGGCGGATCGGCCGGTCGATCAGGCGGGAAACCAGCGTTTCCTTTTCCGACGGGCGACCTTCGCGCTTGAAATAGCCACCCGGGATCTTGCCGGCGGCATAGGTCTTTTCCTGGTAGTTGACGGTCAGTGGGAAGAAATCCTGGCCCGGCTTGGCCGACTTGGCCGAAACGACGGTGGCCAGAACAACGGTTTCGCCGTAGGTGGCGAGAACGGCGCCGTCAGCCTGACGGGCGATCTTGCCGGTTTCAAGCTTAAGCGGGCGGCCTGCCCACTCGATTTCAACGCTATGGGTATCAAACATATATCTTGTCCTTCGTCGGCGGCCTGCAGGCGCTATCCCTTGTGCAGGGAGCTTCCCATCGGCTGCGACATTGCTGACGCATCACGGGCAAGACAGCGGGAGGCTTTGTTGAGGTGGCTCTCGGCGTCCGTTCTGGCGCCGCGGCAACGATCTTTCGCAAACCAAGCGGCCATCCGGCCATCCTTGTGTCTGCGCGCCAAATCTCTTCGGCTAAAGCATCCGGCAATCCTGCCCCATGACAGGTCATCGGTTGTCTTTGGCAGCTCCGGCCCATCCGGTCTGCCTTTCCTTAAATTCTCTAGGGCTCTTGTGCCCTGGCAGTCTATCCGGGATCAGCGACCCCGAAAGCAAACCGGCGGACTTTCCGAAACGAAAAGCCCGCCGAATTTCTATTAGCGGCGGATGCCGAGGCTGGTGATCAGCTTGGTGTAACGATCGACATTCTTCTTCTTGACGTAGTCGAGAAGCGAACGACGGGTCGAAACCATCGTCAAGAGTCCACGGCGGGAATGGGTATCCTTCTTGTGGCCCTTGAAATGTTCGGTCAGGTTGTTGATCCGCTCGGTCAGGATTGCGACCTGAACTTCCGGCGAACCGGTGTCGCCTTCAACCGTTGCGTATTCCTTGATCAGCGCAGCCTTGCGCTCTGCAGTAATCGACATCGGGTAACCTTTCTGTAAACAGGAAAAACAAGTCGCCATATGCCGGGATGTCGTCCAGCATCGGCCGTGAAAGCAAACGGAAAACCGCTATGCTGGCGAGCCTATAGCTTATCCGGCCTTGAATTGGAAGAGCCGAATGGAATCCGGTCCGGATCAGTTAAAGACACGCTTCGGACGAAACTCGCCAGCCGCGATCTCGCCGATCGCCACCAGCTTGCCGCCTGCGGTGGCAAAGGCATCTTCTTCTGCAACCGGCGCATCGCGGCCGCGCAGCAGGATCGGATTGCCCATGCGCAGGCGATGAGCCTGGTCATCGCTGATCTTGATCTGCGGCAGAGCCGACAGAGCCTCCCCTGTATCGACCAGGAAGGCATCCAGAGCCGCCAGGCGTTCGTCCCGGTTTTCGATGGCTTCCAGCGCCACCAGATCGGCCAGCGGCACCATGGCGTCTTCCGGGAAGGGCGCCACATAGGTGCGCCGCAGCGACGACACATGGCCGAAGCAGCCAAGGTCGCGGCCGAAATCCCGGGCCAGCGAGCGCACATAGGTGCCCTTGCCGCATTCGACCTCGAAGCAGGCGGTGTCGGCGGTCGGGCAGCCGAGCAGGGTCAGCCGGAAAATCTCGACCTCGCGGGACGGGATATCGACGATCTCGCCCTCGCGCGCCAGGTCATAGGCACGCTCACCGGCAATCTTGATGGCGGAGAACTGCGGCGGCACCTGGTTGATGACGCCGGTATAGTTCGGCAGCAATGCCTGGATCGCCTCCTGGCTCGGACGGGTCGGCGAGGTCTGCGTCGCTTCGCCTTCCAGGTCGTCGGTGGCGCGTTCTTCGCCCCAGGTCACGGTGAATTCGTAGATCTTGCGACCATCCATGACATAGGGAACGGTCTTGGTGGCATCGCCCAGCGCGATCGGCAGCATGCCGGAGGCCAGCGGATCGAGCGTACCTGCATGGCCGGCCTTCTGGGCATTCAGCAGCCACTTGATCTTGGAGACGGCCTCGGTCGAGCCGAAATCCACCGGCTTGTCGAGGATCAGCCAGCCGGAAATGGCGCGGCCCTTGGGTTTTCTCGGTTTGGACATAATGGTCTATTCTTGCTTGTCGTCTTCAACCGGCCCGAGATCGCGGGCCACTTCGGGTGACCGCAGAAGCGCATCGATTTTCTGGTAGTTGTCGAAACTGGTGTCGTCGCGGAAGCGCACTTCCGGCATGTATTTCATCTGCCGCAACTGCGGCCCGATACGGCCGCGGATATAGCGGGCGTTGCGGTTCAGCGCTTCGATGATGTCTGTATGGTCGCTGACGCCGAGCGGCGCCACATAGGCGGTGGCGACTTTCAAGTCGGTCGACATGCGCACTTCGGAAATCGAGATCACCGTCTTCTCGATCAACTCGTCGCGCACTTCGCCGCGCTGCAGGACCTGGGTGATCGCAGCACGCACCTGTTCGCCAACGCGCAGCATGCGCTGGTTCGGCGCAGAGGATGATGGTTTGGTCATGGTCGTTCAGCCTTAAAAAAAGCGAGCGCCGGATATCCGGCGCCCGCAGCAATTTCGATGCGAAGAAACGCCAGCCTTAGAGCGTACGCGTGATGTGTTCGACGCGGAAGCACTCGATCGTGTCGCCGGCGCGGATGTCTTCGTAGTTCTCGAAGGCCATACCGCATTCCTGACCCATCGGCACTTCGGCCACTTCGTCCTTGAAGCGCTTGAGTGTCTTGAGCTTGCCTTCGTGAATGACGACATTGTCGCGCACCAGGCGGACGCCGGCACCCCGTTCGACCTTGCCTTCGATGACGCGGCAACCCGCGACCTTGCCGGTCTTGGTAATGTTGAACACTTCCAGGATTTCGGCATTGCCGAGGAAGGTTTCGCGACGCTCCGGAGAGAGCAGACCCGACATGGCCGCCTTCACGTCATCCACCAGATCGTAGATGATGTTGTAGTAGCGGATCTCGGTGCCGGCCCGTTCGGCCGCCGTGCGTGCCTGGGAATTGGCACGAACGTTGAAGCCGATGATGGCAGCGTCCGATGCTTCGGCAAGCGCGATATCGGACTCGGTGATACCACCGGCACCCGAATGCACGATGCGGGCGCGCACTTCGTCGGTGCCGAGCTTGTCGAGAGCACCGATGATGGCTTCGATCGAGCCCTGCACGTCGCCCTTGATGACCAGCGGGAATTCCTTGAACCCGGTATTCTGCAGCTGGGTCATCATCTGTTCCAGCGAACCGCGCTGACCGGACTGACGGGCAGCAGCCTTGTCGCGGGCCAGACGCTGGCGATATTCGGAAATCTCGCGCGCACGGGCTTCGTTTTCGACGACGGCAAACCGGTCACCGGCAGCCGGCGTGCCCGACAGGCCGAGGATCTCGACCGGCATTGCAGGCCCTGCTTCCTTGACATGGGCGCCCTGGTCATTGACCAGCGCGCGAACACGGCCCCACTGGTCGCCGGCGACGATGATCTGGCCCGGGCGAAGCGTGCCCTTCTGGACGAGAACCGTTGCCACCGAACCGCGACCGCGGTCGAGCTGGGCTTCGATGACGATGCCTTCGGCCGTCCGGCTCGGATCGGCCTTCAGGTCGAGGATTTCGGCCTGCAGAAGGACTGCTTCCAGGAGCTTGTCGAGGTTCAGCTTGTTCTTGGCCGAGACTTCGACGTCGAGCACTTCACCGCCCATAGATTCCACGAAGACTTCATGCTGCAGCAGCTGCTGGCGCACCTTGTCCGGATTGGCTTCATGCTTGTCGATCTTGTTGATCGCCACGATGATCGGCACGCCGGCCGCCTTGGCATGATTGATCGATTCGATCGTCTGCGGCATGACCGCGTCGTCGGCGGCCACCACCAGGATGGCGATGTCGGTGGCCTGCGCACCACGGGCACGCATGGCCGTGAAGGCGGCGTGGCCGGGGGTGTCGATGAAGGTGATCTTGTGACCGTTCTGCTCGACCTGGTAGGCGCCGATATGCTGGGTGATGCCACCAGCTTCGCCTGAGACGACGCTGGTCTTGCGGATGGCGTCGAGCAGCGAGGTCTTGCCGTGGTCGACGTGACCCATGATGGTGACCACAGGCGGACGCGATACCATTTCGCCCGCATCGTCGGCCACATTGAAGATACCTTCTTCCACGTCGGACTCGGAGACACGCTTGACGGTATGGCCGAATTCGCCGGCAATGATTTCCGCAAGGTCGGCGTCGATGACGTCACCCGGCTTCATCATCTGGCCTTCCTTCATCAGGTACTTGATGACATCGACAGCCCGTTCGGACATACGCTGCGACAGTTCCTGAATGGTGATGGTTTCCGGCAGGACCACTTCGCGCATGACCTTTTCGCGGGTTTCCTGCATCTGACTGCGGCGGAATTTTTCCTGACGGCGACGCATGGCCGACAGCGAACGGCCACGGGCATTGCCGTCGTCGTCGACATTGGCGGTGCTGATGGTCAGCTTGCCGCGACGACGTTCCTCTTCGGTCTTCGGACGGGCCGGAGCCTTGGCAGGCTCGGGACGGACAACCTTGCCACGGGCAGGCGCACCGCGGGGTGCATTGCGCGCTTCCTCTTCTTCGGCCGCCGTCTTGCGACCGCGCACGAAGCCGGGAGCCGCCGGCGTGCCGAGCTTGGCAGTGGTCGGCGCAGCGGCAGCCGCAGCCGGGGCTGCGGCAGTGACGATTTCGGCAGGCTCCGGCTCGGGTTCTGCAACCGGCTCGACAGGCGCTGGTTCGGCCGCCTTGCGGATCGCTTCTTCCTCGGCAAGCCGCTGACGCTCGGCGTCTTCGACCTTGCGCCGCGCATCGTCGATGACGCGCTGCTTGGCTTCCTCGATGTCGCGAGCCTGGGCTTCCTGCAGCGCCCTGCGGCGTGCTTCCATTTCACCGGCAGACAGATCGTGCAGGACGGCGCCACGGGGACGCTCCTGGCGAACCGGCTGCTGGGGCTGCGGCGGACGCTGCGTATGCTGATTGTGGGTCGTCTGCTGGACGCGCGGCGGTGGCGGCGCGGCCGGACGCGGCGGCTGCGGTTGTGGGGCAGCCGCGACCGGAGCGACCGGCTCAGGCGCACGAACGGGTGTGATGGGTGGTTTCTCGTCCTGCGGACGCGTCGGGCGCCGCTTGACTGTCTCGACGACGACCGACTTCGTGCGGCCGCGCCCCATGTCCTGGCGTACGGTGCCCTGGCTCATCCCTGATGGCTTCAGAGTGAGCGTCTTCTTCACGCCGATGGTCTTATCGTCTTTGTTGTCGGTCATTCCGTTCCCGTTCCTTCGAGCGGGGCCAGATGACATCCATCAGACCACGCCGTTCAATTCCTGTTCCAAACCGCAGCGGCCGGCAGATGCCGGTGACCGCGTCATAGTGTTTTCGGGCCCGAGCCGGCCTTCGGCCGCAGCTCACCGCCACGATACGTCTCGAGCAGGTTTGCGCGTTTCACTACACCTTCACCCGCCTGCCCTGCAAGCGCTGCGGCATGGATAAACGCATTCTGCCCCATCAGCTCGTCCATTTCGCTTCCCGAGAGCAGATGGAAGGCGGGAATCTCCGCCTCCGTTTCCATTCCCAGGTGCCAGGCCTTGCGAGCCTGGTCGATTTTTCGCACTCCATCCGCCGCCGCTTCCTTCGAATGGAAGACGGCGATCGCGTCGCCGCTGCGGATGGCGAGATCGACCTTGGCCGATCCCGTAACCAGCTGACCCGCCTTGCGCGCCAGGTTCATCATTCCGGCCAGCTGCGTGAGCAGCAACCGATCGACGACGACGCCGAGCTCCGGGTCCGCCTTGACGTCCGCCTTCAGGGCGCGGGCAAAGAGCTTCTTTGCCACCGCCTTGTCGACCGCCTCGCGGCTCACCGACACCCAGCATCCCCGGCCCGGAAGTTGCCGCTTGATATCCGGCACGATGCTTCCGTCCGGCGCCGCCACGAAACGGATCAACGTTTCCGGCGTGCCGCTCTGCCGCGTCACAATGCACATCCGACCGTTCACGTCGTCACCGCTGATATCGGCGTCGTCCGAGATCTCGTCAGCCGCACCGGCGGTCATCATTCGCTCCGTTCGACTTCTTCGCCTTCGGCCGCGACCGGTTCTTCAACCACCAGGTCTTCTTGCGTGATCCAGCCGGCCGCCAGACGGGCCTGAACGATCATGTTCTCGGCTTCGGCACGCGACACTTCGAACTTGCCGAACAGACCTTCAAACTTCTTGGTCTCGCCATCCTTGCGTTCGCTCCAGCCGACGAGATCGTCGGCGGCGCAGCCGGCAAAGTCCTCGATCGTCTTGATGCCGTCCTGACCGAGCGCGACCATCATCTGCGAGGTCATGCCGTCGATCGACCGCAGTTCATCGGCCACGCCGAGTTCCTTGCGCTTGGCATCCATTTCCGCCTCGATCTTCTCGAGATATTCGCGGGCGCGGGTCTGGATTTCTTCCGCCGTATCGTCGTCGAAACCGTCGATCGAGGCAATTTCGTCCAGCGCGACATAGGCCAGCTCTTCGACGGCCGCAAAGCCTTCGGAGGCCAGAACCTGGCCGACCATTTCGTCGACGTCGAGAGCGTCCATGAACAGGTTGGTGCGCTCGTTGAATTCCTTCTGGCGGCGCTCCGATTCCTCGGCTTCCGTCATGATGTCGATGTCCCAGCCGGTCAGCTGCGAGGCGAGCCGCACGTTCTGGCCGCGGCGGCCGATGGCCAGCGACAGCTGCTCATCCGGAACCACGACCTCGATGCGCTCAGCATCCTCGTCCAGAACCACCTTGGCGACTTCGGCCGGCTGCAGGGCGTTGACGATGAAAGACGCCGGATCCTGGCTCCACGGAATGATGTCGATCTTCTCGCCCTGAAGTTCGCCGACGACGGCCTGGACGCGGCTACCGCGCATACCGACGCAGGCACCGACCGGATCGATCGAGCTATCGTTCGAGATGACGGCGATCTTGGCGCGCGAACCCGGATCGCGGGCCACCGACTTGATCTGGATGATGCCGTCGTAGATTTCCGGCACTTCCATGGTGAAGAGCTTGACCATAAACTGCGGATGGGTGCGCGACAGGAAGATCTGCGGACCGCGCTGTTCGCGACGTACGTCATAGACATAGGCGCGCACACGGTCGCCGTAGCGGAAAGCTTCGCGCGGGATCATCTCGTCGCGACGGATAATGCCTTCGCCGCGGCCGAGATCGACAATCACATTGCCGTATTCGACGCGCTTGACGGTGCCGTTGACGATTTCGCCGACACGATCCTTGAATTCGTCGAACTGGCGGTCCCGCTCGGCTTCGCGCACCTTCTGCACGATGACCTGCTTGGCCGACTGGGCCGCGATACGGCCGAAATCCATCGGCGGCAGCGGATCGGCGATGAAGTCGCCGAGCTTGGCGTCGACATTGCGGTCGCGCGCCAGTTCCAGGGCGATCTGGGTGGAATAGTCTTCAACCTTCTCGACGACTTCGAGCAGGCGCTGCAGACGGATTTCACCGGTCTTGGAATTGATGTCGGCGCGAATGTTGGTTTCGGTACCATACCGCGACCGAGCCGCCTTCTGGATCGCGTCGGCCATTGCGGCGAGCACGATTTCGCGGTCGATGACCTTTTCGCGTGCGACCGCATCCGCGATCTGCAAAAGCTCAAGCCGGTTAGCACTGACTGCCATTGTCTTAAGTCTCCGTCTTCCTGCCGGGGCGCCGTGCCCGCGAGGCGATTAGTCTATCGATTGTTCTTCGTCTTCTTCGCCGTTCTGATTGGCGGCTTCAGCCCTTGCCAGCTTATCGGCCTTCAAAGCGTCGCGGATCAGATCGTCCGTCAGAATGAGCTTGGCTTCGGCCAGGGCCGTGAACGGAATGACCGTCACCGGCTCTTCGCCGTAGGCGACCTGGTCGCGCTCAAGCGTGAAACCCTCGGCGTCGACATGCACGATCTTGCCGCGGAAGCGCTTGCGGTTGTCGACCAGAATGGACGTCTCGCACTTGACGATATGGCCCTGCCAGCGGACGAAATCCGATACGCGAACCATCGGCCGGTCGATACCGGGCGACGACACTTCCAGATGATACGCCTTGTCGACCGGATCCTCAACGTCAAGCGCGGGCGAAATCGCCATCGACACTTCTTCGCAGTCGACGACGGTCATGGTGCCGTCAAGACGCTCCGCCATGACCTGAAGGGTCAGGCCGTTCTGGTTCATCAACCGGACACGAACGAGCTTGAAACCCATCGAGACCAGAACCGGCTCGATGATGTCAGCAAGGCGGCGATCAAGGCCTGTTTCAACGACAAGGCGCGGCTCGAGGTCTGGCTGCGTCGGAATATTTTCGGACAATCCTGTTCCTCCTGGAACATCCAGTGCTGATCTCGATCCAACAAAAAAGAGCGGGTCCTTGCGGGCCCACTCTTCATCTGCCGATCAAGAATTTACGGGTCATATACGCGTGCCCTGGCGAAATTGCAAGCTTTTCGCGACCCTTTGACAATTGCCGGGCATTTTGTCGGTTTGGGTGTTTCTCCGTAGGCAAGGCGCCTCCCTTCCGCCTATAGTCTAACCATTGAGAATCGCGGAATGGGTGTCAGGACGTGCCGGATCGCAGATCGCCTTTGGCGCCGCTGAAGAATGAATTTTATCGGACCATATGGTTTGCCAGCATTTCGTCCAATCTTGGCGGATTGATCCAGGGTGTCGGAGCTGCCTGGATGATGGCCTCCATTTCGACCTCCGAGAATATGGTGGCGCTGGTGCAGGCCTCCAACACCCTGCCGGTCATGCTGTTCTCCCTGCTTTCGGGCGCCATCGCCGACGGCTTTGACCGCCGCCGGGTCATGCTGACCTCGCAATTCTTCATGCTCACGGTTTCGGCAACGCTGGCCATCTGTGCCTATCTCGGCCTGATGACGCCGTGGCTGCTGCTGACCTTCACCTTCCTGATCGGCTGCGGCACGGCGCTCAACAATCCCTCCTGGCAGGCATCGGTCGGCGACATGGTGCCGCGCGAGGACCTGCCGGCGGCCGTGTCGCTCAACAGCATGGGCTTTAACATCACCCGCAGCGTCGGCCCGGCCATCGGGGGGGCGATCGTCGCTGCCGCTGGCGCAGCGTCGGCCTTTGCGGTCAACACGTTAAGCTATCTGGCCTTGATCTATGCCCTGCTGCGCTGGAAGCCGGACTATCCCAAGGCCGGCCTGCCGCGCGAAGAGCTTGGTCAGGCGATTTCCGCAGGACTGCGCTATGTCGCGATGTCGCCGAATATCGGCAAGGTGCTGTTCCGGGGTTTCGTTTTCGGCTTGACCGCAACGGCCGTGCTAGCCCTGCTGCCGATCGTGGCACGCGACGTGATCGGTGGCGGCCCTTTGACCTATGGCGTGCTGCTCGGCGCCTTCGGCGCGGGTGCGATCGGCGGGGCGCTGATGAGCGCCAGGCTTCGCGAACGGCTGTCGAGCGAAGACATCGTGCGCTGTGCCTTTGCCGGGTTTGCGGTCGGATCCGCGATCACCGGGGTCAGTTCGTCGACTCTGCTGACCAGCGCCGCCCTGTTTATCGCCGGTGCCTGCTGGGTTCTGGCGCTGTCGCTGTTCAACACCGTGGTGCAACTATCTGCGCCGCGCTGGGTGCTCGGGCGGGCATTGTCGCTCTACCAGACAGCCACCTTCGGCGGCATGGCGACCGGCAGCTGGTTTTGGGGTCTGATTGCCGAGAACTACGGGGTCGGCAATGCCCTTTTGTCCTCCAGCGTGTTGATGATCGTCGGCGTTGCCATCGGCTTCTGGCTTGCGATGCCGGCCTTCGCCACGCTGGATCTCGATCCACTCAACCATTTCAACGAACCGTCGCTCGGGCTGGATATCCGGCCACGCAGCGGTCCGATCGTCATCCAGATCGACTATGAGATCGCCGATGAAGACCTGGCCGAGTTTCTCGCCGCGATGGTCGAACGACGGCGTATCCGCATTCGCGATGGGGCGCGCAATTGGGCGCTGATGCGGGACCTCGAAATACCTGAGATCTGGACCGAGACCTATCACACGCCGACCTGGGTGGAATATGTCCGCCATAACCAGCGCCGCACCAAAGCCGATGCGGAGACGACCGACCGGCTGCTGGCGCTGCATCGCGGAGATGCCAAGCCGCGGGTGCACAGGATGATCGAACGGCAGGCCATCCCGCCGGCCGGCGATGTCTTTCACAAAGGGCATATCGATCCGCATTGACACCGCATCAGCGGCCCATCGGGGACCTTGACGAGCGCAGCAGCACTGACCCGCTGATCAAGCGACCGCTCAGCTATCTGAGCTTAGCCTTCAGGGATGAATCGGGATAACAGGTCGGCGCCATGCCGCTTTTCTGCTGCCAGTCGCCGAGCGAGCGCCGGGTCTTGAAGCCCGGCAGGCCATCGACCGTGCCGACATCGTAGCCCTTGGCGACCAGCGCCTTCTGCATGGCCAGCACGTCGGAGCGCAGCATCTTGCCGACATCGCCCCAGGCTCCGGCAAAGGCGCCGCTGCCATGGGCGATGCGGTCGGCCAGATTGCCGATGAACAGAGCGTAGAGGTCGGAATTGTTATATTCCTTGATCACATAGAAATTCGGGCTGACGAGAAATTCCGGGCCATGGGTGCCGGCCGGCATGAGCATCATGGTGCGCTCGCCAAGTTCCGCCTTCGGGAAGGCCTTGCCGGAGATGCGCTTGATGCCGGTCGCGGCCCATTTCGACAGGGGCTGGGCCTTGTCCGGCCCTTCCTGCGCGCAGCTGACGCCGGCTGGAATGCTCACCTCGAAACCCCAGTCGCGGCCCCTCTGCCAGCCGCTCTTGGCCAGATAGTTGGCGATCGAGGCAAGGCTGTCGGGCACGGAATTCCAGATGTCGCGATGGCCGTCGCCATCGAAATCGACGGCATATTTCAGATAGCTGGTCGGCAGGAATTGCGGCTGGCCGAGCGCACCGGCCCAGGACCCCATCATCCGGGAGGCGGCAATATCGCCGCCTTCGACGATATGCAAAGCCGAGATCAGTTCACGGGTGAAAAGATCCTTGCGGGTCGACATGAAGGCCTTGGTGGCCAGCACCTCGATGGCCGGATGCGGCAGTTTCGCCTGGCCGAAGCCGGATTCGCGACCCCAGATGGCGACGATCACCGATCCCGGCACGCCATAAGTCGCCTCGATGCGGCGCAGGGTGCCGGCATGTTTGGCGGCCAGGCTGCGGCCGGTGCCGGCCAGGCCCTGCAGACGCTTCTCGCTGAAATAGGCGCCGGGCGACGAAAATTCGGCCTGGCTCTGGCTGCGATCCTTCGGCGGGGCCGATCCCGGCGGCACCAGATCCGGCAGGTCCCAGTCGAGTTTAAGGTCGGCCGTTGCCGCATCGAACACCTTGCGGGAGACGCCGGATTTTTCTGCCTGCGGCCAGAGGTCTGCCTTCAGCCAGGACTGGAACTGCTCTTCGACCTCGGCCTTGGAGGCGGCTTGGACCGGAGCGGATGGTATGGCCAGCAAAAGGCTCAGAACCGAGAAAACCGCTCCATGGATATAGCTCTTCATGCCGCATCTCCCTTAGGTCGGCCAAAAATCAGATCACGGTGCGGGCCCGGATAGCGGCCGACAGCGTGCCCTCGTCCAGATAATCGAGTTCGCCGCCGACCGGCACGCCATGGGCGAGCCGGGTGATGCGCACGTCCAGCCCGGTCAGGTGATCCGTTATATAGTGGGCTGTGGTTTGCCCCTCGACGGTCGCGTTGACCGCGATGATGATCTCGCGAATGCCGCCCTTGGCGACGCGGTCGATCAGCCCCTTGATGTTGAGGTCATCCGGCCCGACACCGTCGAGCGGCGACAGGGTGCCGCCGAGAACATGGTAGGCAGCGTTCAGCACGCCGGCCCGCTCCAGCGCCCAGAGATCGGAAACGTCTTCGACGACGATGATCACCGACTGGTCGCGACGGTCGTCGGTGCAGACCGTGCAGGGGTCGATCGTATCGACATTGCCGCAATGGGAGCAGATCTTGACCTTGTCATAGGCCTCGCCCATGGCGTGGCCGAGAGGCCCCAGCAGCTGGTCCTTCTTCTTGATCAGATGCAGCGCAGCGCGGCGCGCCGATCGCGGCCCAAGGCCCGGCACTTTCGCCAGGAGCTGGATCAGTTTTTCGATTTCGGGACCGGTGACTCGCTTTGCCATTGGCCGCTTCTAGCGCATATCTAGGCAAAGCGGAATCGTCTAATGGAGTGCCTCCGATGAAAATCCTTGCCGTCTGCATAGGTTCGGCAGAGACCCTGACGGGCAAGTCGTACAAGACAGGCATCTTCAAAATACCGGTTTCAGGGCCGGTCCAGGTCGATGGGGAAGGCCTGCTCGGCGATAGGATCTGCAATCGCAAGCACCATGGCGGTCCGGATCAGGCCGTCTATATCGAGGGTGGCACGACGCTCGACTGGTGGGCCGAGCAACTCGGCCAACCCATTGCTCCCGGCACGTTCGGCGAAAACCTGGTGATATCCGATCTCGACAATCGCGATGTAGCCGTCGGCGACCGGTTCGTGATCGGCCCTTTGATCCTGGAGGCGACCGCACCCCGCACCCCTTGCGCCACGTTCGCCGCCCGGATGAACGATCCGATGCTCGTCAAACGCTACACGGCGGCGGGCCGGCCGGGGATCTATTGCCGGGTCCTGGCGCCGGGCTTGGTGGAGGCCGGCCAGGCAGTACGGCACGAACTTTTTGCCGGCGACCGTGTGACCATGCCCGAGCTCTTGGCGGCCTATGGCAGCAAGCGGGACAATCCCGATATCGCCCGCTATCTGGCAGCGCCGCTGGCGATCCGGATCCGAGCTTATTTTACGCAGAAACTGTAGCCCCGGCCAACGACTGCGCATGACGGATGAGCGATTTGGCGGCAAGACCTGCCGAGTTCATGTAGCTCGGGTCGCGATGCAGCATCGCCACCGAAAAGCAGCCGTCCAGCAGCAGCATGATTTGCCGGGCAAGATCGCCGGAACCGGCAATTCCTGCCGCCTCGATCTTCTGCATCAGCCAGCATTCGAAGGCCTTCTTGTGCGCTCGTCCGATCTGCAACGCCGGATGGCCCGGCAGGTTGGCAAGCTCGGCCGAGGTTCTGAGGAAACCGCAACCCTTCCAGTCCGCACGCGCAGCCGCAATCGCGAGATGGTCGAAAATCGCCGAGACGCGATCGCCGACATCGCCTTCGGCCGCGTCGAACCAGCGGCGATAGGCGGCCAGGTTCGGTTGGTCGCGATGGGACAGATAGGCCGCGATCAGGTCGTCCTTGCTCTTGAAGTGGCAGTAAAGCGACTTCTTGGTGATACCGGCCTCGTGCGCCACCGCGTCCACGCTGACAGCCCGGATGCCTTCGCGGTAGAACAGCCGGTTGGCGGCGGAAATGATCCGCTCTCGGGTCGATATTTCTTCCATAATGAAAAGGTATACTGACCAGTGAGTATACACAAGCGCGGCAATGGGGAATGCTCCAATCGTCTGGTCTGGAGGGACGGCGATGGAGCGGGAAGCGGTTCGGATCATCTGCAGCGACGCCATCCCGCTGCGCGGTCATTGGTGGTCACCTCGGTCCAAGGCCGGTCAGATTGTCGTCATCAATCCGGCGACCGGGGTCGCCGCCCGCTACTACCACCGCTATGCCGCATTTCTCGCCGACCACGGTTTCGAGGTCCTGACATATGACTACCGCGGCATAGGCCTGTCACGGCCCGAACGATTGTCGGGCTCCGGCTTCGATTGGACCCAGTGGGGCGAGCGGGACGTGGAGGCCGCGCTGACATTCGCCATGGACCGTTCCGGACGAGACAGCGTTACGGTCGTCGGCCACAGCATCGGCGGCGTGCTGCCCGGTTACGCCGCGAGCGCCTTTACCATAGACCGGATGCTGACGGTCGGCGCTCAATATGCCTATTGGCCTGATTACAAAGCCGGCGATCGTCTTCAGCTATTTTTGAAATGGCATCTGGCGATGCCGTTGCTCACCGTGCTGTTCGGCTATTTTCCAGGCCGTCGTCTGGGTTGGCTGGAAGACCTGCCGGCAGGGGTCGCCTACGAGTGGGGCTTTCGCGGCAAGCGCCTCGAAGCGCGTCTCGACCCGGCAAGAACCGAGCGGATACTGTCCAGCTTTGCCGCCGTCACGGCGCCGATCCTGGCGATCAGCACGTCGGATGATCCCTTCGCCACGGCCGAAGCCGTGTCCCGCGGACTGGACTATTACAGCGGTGCGGAGCCGCAAAAGGTCATGCTTGAGCCGCAGGATCTCGGGCAGGAGCAGGTCGGCCATTTCGGCCTGTTCCACGATCGCCACGCATCCGGCTTCTGGCTGGATACGATCTTATGGCTGCGGGACGGGATCAATCCCTGGCCGCAGCGGCTGTATCCCTGATCAGAACGGCAGCTTCATGCCGGGCGGGATGGGAAGGCCGGCGGTCATTTCCTTGGTCTTTTCGGCCATCACCGCTTCGGCTTTGTCCTTGGCATCCTTGTGGGCCGCGACAATCAGGTCCTCGAGGATCTCGACATCGTCTTCCTTGAACAGCGACGGGTCGATCTTCAGACCCTTCAGATCGCCCTTGCCGGTCATGGTGACCACGACAAGACCGCCGCCCGACTGACCCTGGACTTCGAGCGCGGCGATTTCCGCCTGCATCTGTTCCATCTTGGCCTGCATTTCCTTGACCTTGCCCATCATGCCCATGATGTCGCGCATCGTCATATCTCCTTGGGTTTATCGTCGAGCTTAAAATTCGATGTCGTCGCCCGGAAGGATGTCGCCTTCGACCGATTCGGCGGCGGCCGGCAGGCTTGGCATCTCGTCCTCGACGGCTGCGGCACGGATGCGAACGTCGGTGACCTTGGCGCCTGGAAAGCGGGCGAGGATGGCCGCCACATCGGGATCCTGCATGGCATCGGTCAGGCGCGCCTGGCGCTGCGAGGTCTCGGTTTCGGCAAGGGTGGCATCGCCTTCTTCGCGGCTGAGGATGACCATCCAGCGGATCTCGGTCCATTCCTCGAGCCGCTTCTGCAGATCGCTGACGATGGCGCGCGGCGCGTCTGCCGGCAGGTTGATCTCCAGCCGTCCGGGCTCCAGCTTGACCAGCCGCACGAAACTCCTGAGCAGTGCGCGCAGGCGCGGATCGCGGTTTTTCGAGCAAAGCTCGGCGATATCATCGAGCGAATTGACCGGCACCTTCGGCACAGGGGCTTCGGCCGGCTGAATGTCGCGCCTTTCGGCTGGCTGTGGCGCGTTCTGGCTGGTCGGCACGGCCTGCAGATGCGCAACAGGCGCGTGACTTGCAGGCCGCGGCGCCATGTCGGGCGCGGCCTGATGGGCAACGGCCTGGGTGCGATAGGACGCTTGTGGTGCTGCCCCGCCGCCGCGCGGCGGCGATGGTGCGCGGTCGACGGCGCCACCCTCCTGGCTCATCTCGAGAAGCCGGCGGGCCGCATCTTCCGGCGACGGGAGATGGGCGGCATGGGTCAGGCGGATCAGCACCATTTCGGCAGCGCCGGCCGGCCGCGACGAGTTCTCGGCCTCGGGAATGCCCTTCAGCAGCATCTGCCAGATGCGCGACAGGGCCGTGACCGCCACGCTTTCGGCAAATTCGCCGCCGCGCAACCGTTCGACTTCGCTCAGCGACGGATCGTTCAGCGCACCGGGAATATATTTGAGGCGGGTGACCAGATGGGTGAAATCGGCAAGATCGGTCAGCACCACGGTCGGGTTGGCGCCGGCCTCGTACTGGCTGCCGAATTCGTCGAGGGCGGCGGCCACTTCGCCGTTGACGATATGGGCGAAGAGATCGACGATGCGGGCGCGATCGGCAAGGCCGAGCATGGCCCGCACGGCATCCGCCTTCACTTCGCCGACACCATGGGCGATCGCCTGGTCGAGCAGCGACAGACCGTCGCGCGCCGACCCTTCGGCAGCGCGGGCGATCATCGCCAGGGCATCCTCTTCGGCGACGATCCCCTCTTTCGAGGCAATGGTCGAAAACAGGCCGACCAGATCGCCGGCGCTGATGCGCCTCAGATCGAAACGCTGGCAGCGCGACAGGACGGTGATCGGAACCTTGCGGATTTCCGTGGTGGCAAAGATGAATTTCACATGTTCCGGCGGCTCTTCGAGCGTCTTCAACAGGCCGTTGAAGGCCTGGGTCGAGAGCATGTGCACTTCGTCGATGATATAGACCTTGTAGCGCGCCGAAACCGGCCGGTAGCGCACCTGCTCGATGATCTCGCGGATATCGTCGATGCCGGTATGGGAGGCGGCGTCCATCTCGATGACGTCGACATGCCGGCCTTCCATGATCGCCTGGCAGTGTTCGCCGGGCACGCGCAGGTCGATGGTCGGCCGGTCGATCTCGGATGTCTTGTAGTTCAGCGCCCGCGCCAGGATGCGCGCCGTCGTGGTCTTGCCCACCCCGCGCACGCCGGTCAGCATATAGGCCTGCGCAATGCGACCCGTCTCGAAGGCGTTGGTGAGGGTGCGGACCATCGGCTCCTGGCCGACCATGAGGTCCGTGAAATCTTTCGGCCGGTATTTGCGGGCGAGAACCCGGTAGCCGGCGCCGGCGTTTTTCTCACCTGCTGCTGTCGGCTCCAAATCGCTCATCGCCCTGCCAGCCTTTATACTCCGCCCGGTGGGTGGGCATGGTCCGGCCCCGCTTTGATCGCCGGCCGGAAAGAACGAAAGGTGGGAGGCTGGCGCGATGACCCGCGCCGTGCTCGTTAGGGCTGCTTCCTTCCGGACCTGACCCGGTTGGCGAGTGGCTCGTCCACCACCAACCTCCCAAGCGCACATATCGGCAATAACGACAGCAAATGCAAGCCAAGGCTCCAAAAAACTGTTATGGGAAAGAAAAATCAGGGAGGACTGCCGTGGGAACATTCACGCTGGATGAAAGATTGGCGCGTGACAGCGAGCTGTTGATGCGCATGGGCCTGTGTGAATTGCGGCTCATGGGCGATAGTCGCTGGCCCTGGCTGCTGCTGGTGCCGCAGCGGCCTGGGATCACCGAGCTGTTCGAACTGACGCCTCTCGACCAGGCCATGCTGACCTTCGAGCAGATCACCGTGGCCGCCGCGCTGAAAACCGCAACGGGAGCGACCAAGATCAATGTCGGCGCCCTTGGCAATATCGTTCGCCAGCTCCATGTTCATGTGATCGCCCGCAGCGAAGGCGATGCCAACTGGCCCGGTCCGGTCTGGGGCCACGGCACGGCCATCGCTTACGACGACGGCGACAGACAAGCATTCAAAACGAGACTTCTCGAAGCCCTGCAATGATCAAGACATCCATTTTCGACATTTCCGCCCCCCATCCCGAACCCAGCGCATTGACCGCCTTCGCCCAGAACGGTCTCGATCGGGATGCCGAGCACCGCGACGAGACCTGTCTGGAAAAGGCCCTTTCGGTGGAAGGTGCCCATATTCTCGCCTTTGCCGGCAATGCGCTGGTGCTGAAACATGACGGCCAGGTGCTCGATCCGCTGTTTGCGCCTTACGAGCTGCCGGGGCTTGACCCCGACCTCGAGAACGCCGTTCTTCTCGGCTATCAGCCCAGCGGCGAACCGCGGATCGCGCTGCCGGTCAGGTCAAGCGCCGAGGCGCTTGCCAACGACTACAAGATCGCCGACGGGCGGGCGCTGTTTCGCGATGCACTGATCGGCGAAGAGCTTTTGGGCGAAGTGGCGCAGGCCCTGAGCTTGCTGCACTGGAACGCCGACAATCGCTTCTGCGGCAAATGCGGAAGCCGCACCGAAAGCCGTGTCGGCGGCTACAAGCGCGTCTGCAGCGCCTGCGAACACACGAGTTTTCCCCGCACCGATCCGGTGGTCATCATGATGGCGATCGACGAAGCGCGTGACCTCTGCCTGCTTGGCCGCAGCCATCGCTTCCCAGCGGGCATGTACTCCTGCCTTGCCGGTTTCGTCGAGCCCGGGGAAACCATTGAAAATGCCGTGCGCCGCGAGACCCAGGAGGAATCCGGCATCGATATCGGCCGGGTTCGCTACCACGCCTCGCAGCCATGGCCGATGCCGCATCAGTTGATGATCGGCTGCTATGCCGAAGCCTTGAGCACCGAGATCATCCGCGACGAAACCGAGCTTGAGGATTGCCGCTGGTTCACCCGCGACGAGGTTGCGGCCATGCTGGAGGAGCGCTCGACCGACGGCCGCGCGGCTCCCATCGATGGCACAATCGCCAACCGGCTGATGGCCGATTGGCTGGAATGGCCGGCCTGACCGGTCACGATCAAGCCCCGATCCGTCGTTGATCAGAGCCTGGCGCGCATGGGATGGCCCTTGTAGACGCCAAGGATGCGGACCTTTTCGGAGAAGAAGCGCAGCTCTTCCAGGGCCTGGCGGACCGGCACATCGTCGGGATGGCCTTCGATATCGGCGTAGAACTGGGTCGCCACGAAGGTGCCGCCGATCTGGTAGCTTTCGAGCTTCGTCATGTTGATGCCGTTTGTCGCAAAGCCACCCATGGCCTTGTAGAGGGCTGCCGGAATATTGCGAACGTTGAACACGAAGGTGGTCACGAACAGTTCGTCGGGGCTGACGCGCTCTGCCAGCTTTTCCTCGCCGGACAGCACCACGAAACGGGTGACGTTGTTTTCCGTGTCCTCGACATTCTCCGCAATGATCTCAAGGCCATAGAGGTCGGCCGCCAATCGAGGCGCAAGGGCTGCCATCGACCGGTCACCGGTTTCCGATACCAGCTTGGCGGCTCCGGCCGTATCGCCGGCCACGACCGGCTTCCAGCCGCTGCCGCGGATGATCTTGCGGCACTGGCCCAGCGCATGGATATGGCTGTGAACGGTCTTGATCTCGTCGCGCTTGACACCCGGCAGCACCATCAGCTGGAAGCGGATCGGCATGAAATATTCGCCGATGATATGCAGGCGCGATTCGGGCAGGAGATAATGGATATCCGCGACGCGGCCGGCGATGGTGTTTTCGATCGGGATCATCGCCAGATCCGCATCGCCGTTTTCGACCGCCACGAAGGCATCCTCGAAGGTCGGGCACGGAAGCGGCGCCATATCGGGGAACATGTCACGGCAGGCCATGTCCGAATTGGCGCCATAATCGCCCTGGAAGGCGATGTTATTTGTTACGCTCGTCATCATTGTCATCCGTTACTGGGATTTCCGGCCAAGGATCTGGCGGGCTTTCTCAAGATCCTCCGGTGTATCGACACCGAGCGGCACGGAGTTGACGATTTCCACGTCGATCCGCAGCCCCGCCTCCAGCGCCCGCAACTGCTCCAGCGATTCGCGCCGTTCCAGAACGGAAGGCGAGAGGCTGACAAACTTCTCCAGGGCTGCGCGACGATAGGCATAGAGGCCGATGTGGTGATAAAGCGGGCCAGCGCCGTAAGGGGCGGTGGCGCGGGTGAAATAGAGTGCGCGCAAGCGGCTGTCGGACAGCGGCGAGCCGACCACCTTCACCACATTGGGATTGGTCTTTTCGTGCTCGTCGGTGATCTCGACGGTCAGCGTGGCAATATCGGTTGAGGGATTGTCCAGGGGCCTAAGGGCAGCGCGGATCGTCTCCGGCTCGACCGTCGGCAAATCGCCCTGGACATTGATGATCGTCTCGAAACGACCGTCCGGATCGGCCTTCGTCAGGGCTTCGTATATGCGGTCCGAACCGGACTGGTGGTCGGCACGGGTCATGACGACCTCGAAGCCGGCGGCCGATACGGCCTCGACGATCCTCTGATCATCGACGGCCACAATGATTCGTCCGACATCGGCTTCACGGGCTCGCATGGCGACCTGAACGATCATCGGCAGGCCGCCAATTTCCGCAAGTGGCTTGCCCGGAAGGCGGGTGGAAGACATTCTGGCCGGGATCAGCACCAGCACTTTGTCAAATCGGCTATTATTCATTGTCGGCCCTTCTATTCCCACACGAAAAGTGTCAAAAAGTCTCAGTCTCGGGATCACAATCGTATTGCAACTGTCAAGCAAAAGTCATAGGTTCCGCGCGATTTCAAGGTCTACCGGTCCGTGATCCGCCGGTTGCAAGGGGAGCGTCTGTAGATGAATTCATATGTGAACATGGGCGTCGGTGCTTTGCTCGGCACAGTTTTCGTCCTGATGTCCGTGTCCATAGCCTCCGAAGGGATTTTCCATGCGGAAGTTCCCGAGAAGGAAGGCTACGCCATCGTGGCGGAGGTTTCGAGTGAAGCTGGAGCGGGCGCCGAAACGGCAGCCGCAGCAACGCCGATCGCGGTGCTGCTGGCCAGCGCTGATGCCACGGCTGGCGAAGCGGTTTTCAAGAAATGTGTCAGCTGTCACACCGGCGAAAAGGGTGGAGCCAACAAGGTCGGCCCCAATCTTTTCGGCCTGGTCGAGCGCCCGATCGCAACCCATGAAGGCTTCGGCTATTCGGCTGCCATCAAGGATTTTTCGAAGGGCGGCACGGTCACCTGGACCTATGACAACCTCAACCACTTCCTGACGGCCCCGAAGAAGTTCATTGCCGGTACGGCCATGGGTTTTGCCGGCCTCAAGAAGGACGACGAGCGCGCCAACCTGATCGCCTATCTGCGCACGCTGTCGGATGCGCCGGTTGCCCTGCCCGATCCGGCCGCAGCCCCGGCGCCGGCCACGAACTGAGTTCAGGCAAACCATTTTCGCTATGACGATGCCCGGCCAAAAGCCGGGCATTTTTTGTTGGCATGGATCAATGGATCTGCCGGGTGGCCCTTGGAGCGCTGCTGACTCGACCCGTCGACCGCATGAAAAAGGCGCCCGGGTTGCCCCGGGCGCCTCCTTGTCATTCAGCCCGTGGCAATTACTGCCAGCTCTTGACGAGCTCGTCGTAATTGACCGTGACCGGCTTTTCCTTCTCGTTCTCGACCTTCAGCTGCGGTGCCAGATTGCCAGCCTTGACGGCGTCAGCATTCCAGTAGGCCAGGTCATGCTCTTCGGCGAGCTTCGGACCGATATCGCCCTGAACGCCAGCGCGTTCCAGGCGCTGCATCACCTTTTCCTGTTCGGCGCACAGCGAATCCATCGCTTCCTGGGCGGATTTTGCCCCGGACGATGCATCGCCGATCGCCTGCCACCACAACTGGGCCAGCTTCGGATAGTCAGGAACATTGGTGCCGGTCGGCGACCACTGCACGCGGGCCGGCGAGCGGTAGAACTCGATCAGACCGCCGAGTTCCGGCGCCCGCTTGGTGAAGCTTTCATGCCGGATCGACGATTCGCGGATCAGCGTCAGGCCGACATGGCTCTTCTTCACATCCACGGTCTTCGAGGTGACGAACTGAGCATAGAGCCAGGCCGCCTTGGCGCGATCGTCCGGTGTCGACTTCATCAGCGTCCAAGACCCGACGTCCTGATAGCCGAGCTTCATGCCGTCCTTCCAGTAAACGCCGTGCGGCGACGGGGCGAAACGCCATTTCGGCGTGCCGTCTTCGTTGACCACCGGCAGGCCGGGCTTGACCATGTCGGCGGTAAACGCCGTGTACATGAACATCTGCTGGGCGACTTCACCCTGGGCCGGAACCGGGCCGGATTCCGAGAAGGTCATGCCCTGGGCGGAGGCCGGTGCATAGGCCTTCATCCAGTCCAGATATTTCTGGATGGCATAGACCGAGGCCGGGCCGTTGGTATCGCCGCCGCGGGCAACGCAAGAGCCGACAGGCTGCGACTTGTCATTGACCTTGATGCCCCATTCGTCGACCGGCAGGCCGTTGGGCAGGCCCTTGTCGCCATTGCCGGCCATGGAGAGCCAGGCATCGGTGAAGCGCCAGCCGAGCGACGGGTCCTTCTTGCCATAGTCCATGTGACCATAGACCTTCTTGCCGTCGATCTCCCGTCCGGTGAAGAATTCGGCGATATCCTCATAGGCCGACCAGTTGACCGGAACACCAAGATCATAGCCGTATTTCGCCTTGAAATCGGCCTTGTTCTTCTCGTCGTTGAACCAATCGTAGCGGAACCAGTAGAGGTTGGCGAACTGCTGGTCGGGCAGCTGATACAAATCGCCATCCGGTGCCGTGGTGAATTTCAGGCCGATGAAATCGTTCAGGTCCAGGCCGGGATTGGTAACGTCCTTGCCTTCGTTGGCCATCCAGTCGGTCAAGGAGCGAGCCTGCTGATAGCGCCAATGGGTGCCGATCAGGTCGCTGTCGTTGACAAAGGCGTCGTAGATATTCTCGCCGGACTGCATCTGCGTCTGCAGCTTTTCGACCACGTCGCCTTCGCCGATCAGGTCATGGGTGATCTTGATGCCGGTGATGTCGGTAAACGCCTTGGCGAGCGTCTTCGATTCATATTCGTGCGTGGTGATGGTTTCCGAGACCACCTTGATGTCCATGCCGACAAAAGGCTTGGCCGCATCGATGAACCACTGCATTTCCTTTTCCTGCTCGGCCCGGGACAGCGATGACATGTCGCCGATTTCCGCGTCGAGGAATGACTTGGCTTCATCCATGCCGGCATAGGCTACGCCGGTGAATGCCAGCAGAATGCCTGCTGTTGTCGTCAGAAGTTGCCGTCGCATGATAATCCTCCCAAAGGTTTGCGATTGCATTTCAAACAGTCCGGACGGCCGTTTACTTCCGGCCAACCGTCTTGGCTTGCCCTAGACGAAGCGGAAAACGCCGATCGCGTAGACCACCGACAGGGCGAGAGCCCACCACAGGCTGGGGCCTCCCAGGCCCAACCATGCGAGATGAATAAAGGCCGAGCCGAGCAGCGACACGAAGAGCCGGTCGCCGCGAGTCGTCTCAAAGCGCAGCACGCCGACCCGCGGATTTCCGCCGGGCGACAGATATTCCCAAACCGCCATGCCGATCAGCAGAGCGAGAATGGTGACGAAAAACAGGGCCGTCGGCAGCGTCCAGGCCATCCAGGAAAAATTCATGACCGTCCTCCCTTAGACGCGACCCAGGGCAAAGCCCTTGGCGATGTAGTTGCGGACGAAATAGATGACGAGGGCGCCCGGGATGATGGTCAGCACGCCGGCCGCCGCCAGCACGCCCCAATCCATGCCCGAGGCCGACACCGTGCGGGTCATGGTGGCGGCGATCGGCTTGGCGTCCGTGGTCGTCAGCGTGCGGGCAATCAGCAGCTCCACCCAGGAAAACATGAAGCAGAAGAAGGCCGCCACCCCGATGCCGCTGGCGATCAGCGGTATGAAGATCTTCACGAAGAAGCGTGGGAACGAATAGCCGTCGATATAGGCAGTTTCGTCGATTTCCTTCGGCACGCCGGACATGAAGCCTTCGAGGATCCACACCGCCAGCGGCACATTGAACAGGCAATGGGCGATGGCGACCGCGATATGGGTGTCGATCAGCCCGAAGGCCGAATAAAGCTGGAAGAACGGCAATGCAAAGACGGCCGGCGGCGCCATACGGTTGGTCAGCAGCCAGAAGAACAGGTGCTTGTCGCCGAGGAAGCGGTAGCGCGAGAAGGCATAGGCTGCCGGCAGGGCCGCCGACACCGAGATCACCATGTTCATCACGACATAGATGATCGAGTTGATATAGCCGTTATACCAGGACGGATCGGAAAAGATCACCCCGTAATTCCTGAGCGTCGGGTTCTGCGGCCAGAGCGAGAAGGCGCCGAGGATTTCGGCATTCTCCTTGAAGCTCATGTTGACCAGCCAGTAGATCGGCAGCAGCAGCAGCGCGATGTAGATCGTCGGGATCAGAAAGGCATAAGAGAAGCCTTGGGAACGGGTGTTCATCAGTCTTTCCTCCCCGCATTGCTATCGGCAGCGTCGCTGCTGGTCATGACGGTGTAGAAGATCCACGACAGGGCCAGGATGATCAGGAAGTAGATGATCGACATGGCGGCTGCCGGACCCAGGTCGAACTGGCCGACCGCCATCTTGACCAGGTCGATCGACAGAAAGGTCGTGGAATTGCCGGGACCGCCGCCGGTGACGACGAAGGGTTCGGTATAGATCATGAAACTATCCATGAAGCGCAGCAGCACGGCGATCAGCAGCACGCGCTTCATCTTCGGCAGCTGGATATAGCGGAAGACGGAGAAGCGGGATGCCCCGTCGATCTTGGCGGCCTGATAATAGGCATCCGGGATCGACACGAGGCCGGCATAGCAGAGCAGCACGACAAGGCTGGTCCAGTGCCAGACATCCATGACGATGACCGTGACCCAGGCATCGACCGGATCCTGCGTATAGTTGTAGTCGATGCCGAGCGCTGTCAGGTAGTGACCGAGGAAGCCGATATCGACGCGGCCGAAGACCTGCCAGATGGTGCCGACGACATTCCAGGGGATCAGCAGCGGCAGCGCCATCAGCACCAGGCAGACCGGCACGCCGGGGCCGGTTTTCGGCATGTTGAGCGCAATGAAGATACCAAGCGGGATCTCGATGGCCAGGATAACGACCGAGAAGATCAGGTTGCGGGTCAGCGCATTCCAGAACCGGTCGGAGGACAGCATTTCGACATACCAGTCGGTGCCGGCCCAGAAGAACTCGTTGTTGCCAAAGGTATCCTGCACCGAATAGTTCACCACCGTCATCAAGGGAATGACGGCGGAGAAGGCGACCAGCACCAGCACGGGCAGCACCAGAAACCAGGCCTTGTTGTTCCAGGTCTTTTCCATCGGTTCAGCTCCCCATGTCCACGCGCCAGCTGTCGGCATAGATGCTGACGGCGGACAGATCGAAACTCAGGCGCGGATCGGCCGGGATCTCGTCATCCTCACGGGCGACGATGGCCACGGGATAACCGGCAAACGAGGCGCGGATGATCTTCTGCCGGCCGATATCCTCGATCTTGTCGATGGTCACCGGCATGCCCTCCCGGCCGAGTCGCACGAATTCCGGCCGGATGCCGAATTCGATCTTGGCCCCGGTAGCCAACACCGGCGCACCGGCCAGCGCAATCTGCTGATCACCGATCCGGGCGACCGCGCCGCTGATTGCGACCGGCATGAAATTCATGCCCGGAGAGCCGATGAAATAGCCGACGAAGGTATGCTTGGGTCGTTCGAAAAGTTCGGCGGGCGTGCCGATCTGGACGATTTGGCCGTCATACATGACGACCACCTTGTCGGCGAAGGTCAGCGCTTCGGTCTGGTCGTGGGTGACATAGACCATGGTGAAGCCGAACTGGCGGTGCAACTGCTTCAGCTGCGTGCGCAGCACCCATTTCATGTGGGGATCGATGACCGTCAGGGGCTCGTCGAACAGGATGGCGTTGACGTCGGAGCGCACCAGGCCGCGGCCAAGCGAGATCTTTTGCTTCTGGTCGGCCGTCAGCCCCTGCGCCTTGCGCTTGGCCCAGGCTTCGAGGTCAATCATCTTGAGGATTTCGCGGACGCGGCGATCGACATCGGCTTCCGGAACGCGGCGATTGCGCAAGGGAAAGGCCAGATTGTCATAAACCGACATGGTGTCGTAGACGACCGGGAACTGGAAAACCTGGGCGATGTTGCGCGCTTCGGTCGACAGCTGCGTCACATCGGCGCCATCGAACAGGATCCGCCCCTCCGACGGATGGATGAGGCCGGAAATGATGTTGAGCAGCGTGGTCTTGCCGCAACCGGACGGTCCCAGCAGCGCATAGGCGCCGCCATCGGCCCATTCGTGATGCACTTCCTTGAGCGCGTAACTGCCGGCGGCAGCGGCCTTCGGGCTATAAGCATGGCGGATATGATCGAGAGAAATGCGCGCCATGATCGTTACTCCCCTGCCCCGGTCAGCGCCCGGCCGGACGGATCGAATGCCATGAGATGGCGGGTATCGAGATAGACATCGACCATGCGGTCGGGCTCGATATCGTGAATGCCATGGGCGAGCATCACCCAGCGGGCGCCGGCATAATCCAGATGCACATAGCTTTCAGAGCCGGAAATCTCCGAGATCAGTGAGCGGGCAGACAGGCGCTGGGCCGTCGCATGCTCGGAGGCCAGCGACAGATGATGCGGATGGAAGGCCACCGTCAGCGGTCCGTCGGCAATGGCGGCCAAATGGGCCGGCACCACCAGCGACGGCTCGCCGGCCACCAGGAATTGCGATCCCGACTTGGTGACGTCGATCGTATTGAGTGGGGGATCGGCGAAGGTGCGGGCCGTCACCAGATGGGCGGGTTTGCGATAGACTTCGATGGTCGGTCCGAACTGGGTGATGCGCCCTTCGCTGAGGGTAGCGGTATTGCCGCCCAGCAGCAGCGCTTCCGAAGGCTCGGTGGTCGCATAGACGAAGATCGCGCCCGATTCGGCAAAAATCTTCGGCAGTTCCAGGCGCAGTTCTTCGCGCAGCTTATAGTCGAGATTGGCCAGCGGCTCGTCGAGCAGCACAAGGCTGGCATTCTTGACGATGGCCCGGGCGAGCGCCGTGCGCTGCTGCTGGCCGCCGGAGAGATTGAGTGGCGTGCGGTCGAGATAGGGTGTCAGCTTCAGAAGTTCCGCCGCCTTGCGCACCTCGCGGTCGATGGTGGCCTTGTCTGCCTTCTTGAGGCGCATCGGCGAGGCGATGTTTTCGTATACCGTCAGGCCAGGATAGTTGATGAACTGCTGGTAGACCATGGCGATGCTGCGATCCTGCACGCGCAGGCCGGTCACATCCTTGCCGTCGAAATGGATCGAGCCGCTGGCAGGCTTGTCGAGCCCAGCCATCAGCCGCATCAGCGAGGTCTTGCCCGACAGGGTCGGCCCCAGCAGGACATTCAGCGTGCCCCGCTCAAGCACGAGATCGGTCGGGTGAATGTGGGTTTCCCCGCCCGCCGTCTTAGATATGTTACGCAATTCCAGCATCGAGTCCTCGGGCCTCCCACCCTCGGGTCTAGTCTTGCCAGCGGCAGCCTGCTTCTTTAAGCGGCTGCGGCTTCCAGCATGTAATTCTCCAGTTCCGACGCTTCCTCAAGCGACAGGAACAGGCCTTGTTTGGTCCGGCGCCAGAGCACGTCCTCTGCACTCAGCGCCCATTCGCGCGACATCAGCCAGCGAATTTCGATAGCATACAATGTTCCGCCGAAATGGCGGCCGAGATCCTCGGTCCGGGCGGCCCCGCCCAGCATGTCGAAGGCGCAGGTGCCATAGTTGCGCACCAGCCGTCGGGCATGACGATCGGTCAGGAAAGCATAGCGGGCTTTCAATCCTGCGACCTCGGCCTCGTAACCGGTCACGGCAAAATCGCCGCCCGGCAGATGACTTGTACCTGTCCAGCCCTTGCCCTTTTCGCCGATCGCCTCGCCAATCTTCTCCAGCGCCGATTCGGCAAGCCGGCGATAGGTGGTCAGCTTGCCGCCGAACACGTTGAGCAGGGGTGCTGCACCCTCCGGCGTCTCCAGCTTCAGCACGTAGTCGCGCGTCGCCTCCTGGGCCATCGAGGCGCCGTCGTCATAGAGCGGCCGAACGGCCGAATAGGTCCAGACGATATCGGACGCCAGAACCGGCTCGGCGAAATATTCGCTGGCCGCGCTGCAGAGGTAGTCGATTTCCTGATCGCTGATCTTCACGTCCTTCGGATCGCCCAAATAATCCTGGTCGGTGGTGCCGATCAGGGTGAAATCCGTCTCGTAAGGAATAGCAAAAATGATGCGGTTGTCGGGGTTCTGGAAGAAGAAGGCGCGCGATCCCTCGAACTTCTTGCGAATGACGATATGGCTGCCCTGCACGAGGCGAACATTGTGGACATCGTTCTTGCCGACCGCATTGGCCAGTACCTTGTCCACCCAGGGACCGCCGGCGTTGACGATCATGCGCGCCTTGACGGTGCGCCGCGCGCCGCTGCGGCGGTCATCGACCTCGATCGTCCAGAGATCAGCGTCGCGCTTGGCCGATATGACCTTGGCGCGGCTCATGATTTCAGCACCGCGATCGGCGGCATCGCGCGCGTTGAGGACGACCATGCGCGCATCGTCAACCCAGCCATCCGAATATTCGAAGGCCTTGGCGAAGAGCGGCTTCAGGGGCTTGCCTGCCGGATCATGGCGCAGATCGAGCGTCTTGGTCGCCGGCAGCAGCTTGCGGCCGCCCAGGTGATCATAAAGGAACAGGCCGAGCCGGATCAGCCAGGCCGGGCGCACGCCGCCCTTTTGAAACGGCAGCACGAAGCGCATCGGCCAGATGATATGCGGCGCCATGGCCCACAGCACTTCGCGCTCCATCAGAGCTTCGCGCACCAGCCGGAATTCGTAATGTTCGAGATAGCGCAGGCCGCCGTGGATCAGCTTGGTGGCGCCGGAAGAGGTACCCGATGCGAAATCATTCATTTCGGCCAGCGCGACCGAATAACCACGACCCACAGCGTCACGGGCGATGCCGCAGCCATTGATGCCGCCGCCAATCACAAAGATATCGTAGACCTGCTGATCGGACACCCGTCTCTCCATTTTCGCATTGCAGCATTTTATTGCAGTTGCGAAACCCACTATAGCTAAAACGAAAATTAAACGAATGTCAAACGAAAGAGAAAATCCTATCTCTTTTATTCGGTACCGCCTTGTTTTGACGCGGTTTCCAGCAGCCGGACATCATTGTTAAGACAGATGGTGCGGATCGCTGCACTGTCGCATCGGTCGGTGATGAAGGTGTGAACCTGGGAGAGGTGGCCGATGCGCACCGGTGCGGCGCGCTCGAATTTGCTGGAATCAGCGACCAGGATGACATGGCGGGCATTGGCCATGATCGCCTGGGCAACCTTCACCTCTCGATAGTCATAGTCGAGAAGTGCGCCGTCCTGGTCAATCGCCGAGACACCGATCACCGCGTAATCGACCTTGAACTGGCGGATGAAATCGACCGCTGCCTCGCCGACGATACCACCATCCGAGCCGCGCACCACGCCGCCGGCAATCACCACTTCCATCGAGGGGAAGACGCGCAAGCGGTTGGCAACATTGATATTATTGGTGATGACCATCAATTCGCGGTGATCGAGCAGCGCATCGCCAACGGCCTCAGTCGTCGTGCCGATATTGATGAAGAGCGAGGCATTGTTGGGTATGAGGTCGGCCGCGGCCTTGCCGATCGCCTGCTTTTCCGGTGCTGCGATCGAGCGTCGCGCCTCGTAGCGGACGTTTTCGGCGCCGCTCGGGAAGATCGCCCCGCCATGGATGCGGGTCAGCGCGTGGGATTCGCAGAGGTCGTTCAGGTCCTTGCGGATGGTCTGCGGCGTGACCGCAAAGCGGATCGCCAGCTCTTCGACCAGCACCCGGCCTTCCGCTTTTGCAATGTCGAATATTTCCGTCTGGCGGCCCGTCAGAAACATTGGCCCCTCCCCGCTTTCGTTTTTCCTTCATCATAGAGAAAAACGAAAGCGGCGCAACGGCCCATGGAACTGAGGCACTCGGCGGAATGAACGGCGCCGTCTTGCCCAGGCTTTACGAAAATCATGCGTTGCGCAAGCGGCCCTGCATCAGATCGATCACGGCGCGGGCGGCTTCCAACACATTGGTGCCGGGGCCGAATACGGCGGCGACGCCGTTGTCGATGAGATATTGGTAATCCTGGCGTGGGATGACCCCGCCGACCACGACGATGATGTTTTCCGCACCCCTCTCCTTCAAGGCTGCAACCAGTTGCGGTGCCAGCGTGCGATGGCCGGCGGCCAGCGACGACATGCCGACCACATGCACCTTGCTCTTGATGGCCAGATCGGCCGCCTCTTCCGGGGTCTGGAACAGCGGGCCGGCCAGCACTTCAAAGCCGATATCGCCAAAGGCCGAGGCGATGATCTTGGCACCGCGATCGTGGCCATCCTGGCCGAGCTTGGCGACCATGATCTTCGGCTGGGCGCCGAGCGCCTTGGCAAAGTCGGCGAGCCGGGTGACGATTGTTTGATATTCCGGGTCGCCCTCGTAAGCCGCACCATAGACATCGCTGACGACTTCGGGCAAGGCGGCATGATCGCCAAACACGGCGCGCATGGCGTCGGAAATCTCGCCGACGGTGGCGCGGGCGCGGGCCGCCTCGACGGCTGCCTCCAGCAGGTTTCCGACACCGGACCGGGCGATGTCGCCGAGCCGGGCCAGCGTTTCCTCGACCTTTTTTTGATCGCGCTGGCGCTTGGTCTGCTCGATGCGTTTGACCTGCGCCAGGCGCACCGCCGTATTGTCGATCTGCAGGATATCGATCGGCTCTTCGTTTTCCAGACGATACTTGTTGACCCCGACGATGACCTCCTCGCCGCGGTCGACGGCGGCCTGGCGGCGGGTCGCCGCCTCCTCGATCATGCGCTTCGGCAGGCCTGTCGCCACCGCCTTGGTCATGCCACCCATGGCCTCGACCTCCTCGATCAGGGCCCAGGCCTTTTCGACAAGCTCGCTGGTCAGGCTTTCGACATAGTAGGAGCCGGCCAAGGGATCGACGACCTTGGTGACGCCGGTCTCGTGCTGCAGGATCAGCTGGGTGTTGCGGGCAATGCGGGCCGAGAATTCGGTGGGAAGCGCAATCGCCTCGTCCAGCGCATTGGTGTGCAGCGACTGGGTGCCGCCGAGGGCGGCCGACAGGGCCTCGTAAGCCGTGCGGATGACGTTGTTATAGGGATCCTGCTCCTGCAGCGACACGCCCGAGGTCTGGCAATGGGTGCGCAGCATCAAGGACGAGGCCTTTTTCGGCTCGAACTCCGTCATGATGCGCGACCAGAGCAGGCGCGCGGCCCGCAGCTTGGCGGCTTCCATGAAGAAATTCATGCCAATGGCGAAGAAGAACGACAGCCGACCGGCGAACTCGTCGACATTGAGCCCCTTGGCGAGGGCTGCCCGCACATATTCGCGGCCATCGGCCAGGGTGAAGGCCAGTTCCTGCACCAAAGTCGAGCCGGCTTCCTGCATGTGGTAGCCGGAAATCGAGATGGAATTGAACTTCGGCATCTCCCTGGCCGTATACTCGATGATATCGGCAATGATGCGCATCGAGGGTTCCGGCGGGTAGATATAGGTGTTGCGGACCATGAACTCCTTGAGGATGTCGTTCTGGATGGTGCCGGAGAGCTCGGCGCGCGCGCAGCCCTGTTCCTCGCCGGCGACGATGAAACTGGCCAGGATCGGAATGACCGCGCCGTTCATGGTCATCGATACCGACATGTCCTTCAGCGGAATGCTGTCGAACAGGATCTTCATGTCCTCGACGCTGTCGATCGCCACGCCCGCCTTGCCGACATCGCCGACGACGCGCGGATGATCGCTGTCATAACCACGATGGGTGGCCAGATCGAAGGCGACGGACAGTCCCTTCTGGCCGGCCGCCAGGTTGCGGCGGTAGAAGGCGTTCGATTCTTCGGCGGTGGAAAAGCCCGCATATTGGCGGATCGTCCAGGGCCGGCCGGCATACATGGTGGCACGGGGCCCACGCACATAGGGCGCAAAGCCCGGCAGCGAATCGAGGTGATCGATACCGGCTAAGTCCTCGACCGTATAGAGCGGCTTGACATCGATGCCTTCCGGCGTGTGCCAGGTCAGCGTCTCGGGCGCGGCCTTGATTTCTTTGGTTGCCAGGGATTCCCAGTCGGCGATCGTCTTATTGGTCATTGTTCCATCCCCCAACTCGATTGGTCTCGTTTGGTCGATTACGGCTGTTGCCTCAATGCTCAGCCGTCTCGCGGCGGTCGTTAAAATTGACCGAATTGCCGCTCGGTAGTATGCTGGGCCACTCAACCGGAGCGCCTTGCCATGTCCGTGAAAGCTTCTGTTTCCCTCTCTCCCCAGCAGGAGGAATTGGCCCGCAAGCTGGTCGAGGAAGGCCATTACTCCAGCCTCGCGGCCGTCGTGCAGCGGGGGCTCGAGCTCGTTCGCGAGGAAACGGAGATGCGGGAAGAGGACGTTGAGGCATTGCAAGCGCTGATTGAAGAGCGAAGGAAGGGTAAGTTTCTGACGGCCGAGGAAAGCAGTGCGCAGATCGAAGCGATGATCGCCCGGGTGAAGGCCTCTTATGGCCTTTAGGATCATTCGTTCCGAAGCGAGTATCCTTGACCTTGAGGTCATCTTTCGTCATCTCATCAGCAGCTATGTAACGCTCGGTGACGACCTGGGCGACGCGATACAGCGCGCAACGACCAGAATGCAGGCCGTTGATCGCGACATGAACAGCATTGCCCGGCTCCCTTATCAAGGAACGCTTTTTTCCGCAAAACGAGCGAGTGGCCTCAGGCATATCACCAAGAACAAGGTCATATTCTACTTCGAGGTCAGCGAGGAGCAGCAAGCCGTGCGCATCCTTGCCGTCTTTTTCGGCGGACAGGATCACCAGCGGCATATTCTGGCGCGGCTGGGCTCGGGGCACTGACTGTCTGGGCGAACATTTCGCCGCGGCGGCGCCTGTGCACTTACCGTCTCCTCGACAATGAGGAGAAAAGGATAGTTGTGGCATAGTGTGCCGTACGCCCGTCATCACCCCTCAAACTCCATAATCAACTCGTCCACCGCAAGGCTCTGTCCGGCCTTTACCGCCACCCTCTTCACCACGCCGCGCTTTTCCGCCTTGAGGATATTTTCCATCTTCATGGCCTCGACAGTGGCCAGCGCCTGGCCCGCCTCGACCTGTTCGCCTTCTGAGACCGCCACCGAGGTGATCACGCCGGGCATCGGGCAGAGCAGCATTTTCGACGTGTCGGGGGGGAGTTTTTCCGGCATCAGCCGCGCCAGTTCGGCAACGCGCTTGGAGCGGATGCGGGCCACCACTTCCATGCCGCGCCAGCGCAGCCGGACGGCTGCGCCGATCTGGTTGATCTTGATGCCCATGGCCTCGCCGCCGACGTGGAAGATCGTGTGTAACTGCCCCGGCACCCAACCGCCGGTCACCGAGAGTTTTTCGCCATCCGCAAAGCCGACGGCAACGCCATCGATACCGGTCGAGACCGTGACGGGAAACTCGAAGCCGCCGAGCGCCACCGACCAGTCATGGCCGACCTTGCGGCGGTGATTGTCGATCGTGCCGGAAATCAGCACGGCACGGTCCTGCAAGGTCTGATTGATGACGGCAGCGATGGCTGCGAGCTTGCGCGCATCGGCCTCGCTTGGCGCCACGCCGGTAAAGCCTCCGGCAAATTCCTCGGCGATGAAGGCGGTGGTGATCTTGCCGGAGCGGAAACGCGGATGCTGCATGACGGCCGAGAGGAAGGGCAGGTTATGGCCGATGCCCTCGACCTCGAAATTGTCGAGTGCGGCGCTCATGGCGTCGATGGCGGTCAGGCGATCCTTGCCCCAGGTGCAGAGCTTGGCGATCATCGGGTCGTAATACATCGAGATTTCGCCGCCCTCGAAGACGCCGGTATCGTTGCGCACGATCGTGCCGTCGTCCTGCTTGCCTTCAAGCGGCGGATGGTAGCGCGTCAGCCGGCCGATCGACGGCAGGAAGTTGCGGAAGGGATCCTCGGCATAAAGCCGGCTTTCCATCGCCCAGCCATTGAGTTTTACATCGTCCTGGCCAAAGGACAGTTTTTCGCCCGCGGCAACGCGGATCATCTGTTCGACGAGATCGAGACCGGTGATCAGTTCGGTGACGGGATGCTCGACCTGCAGGCGGGTGTTCATTTCGAGAAAATAGAAATTGCGATTGCCATCGACGATGAATTCGACCGTGCCGGCCGAATGATAGCCAACGGCCTTGGAGAGAGCCACGGCCTGCTCGCCCATGGCGCGGCGCGTCGCTTCATCGAGGAAAGGCGACGGGGCTTCCTCGATGACCTTCTGGTTGCGGCGCTGGATCGAGCATTCGCGCTCGCCAAGATAGAGCACGGTGCCATGCTTGTCGCCCAGCACCTGGATCTCGATATGGCGCGGCTCAGTGACGAACTTCTCGATGAAGATGCGGTCGTCGCCGAACGAGTTCTTCGCCTCGTTCTTGGAGGACTGGAAACCTTCGCGCGCCTCGGCCTCGTTCCAGGCGATACGCATGCCCTTGCCGCCACCGCCGGCCGAGGCCTTGATCATCACGGGATAGCCGATGCTATTCGATATCTTCACCGCCTCGTCGGCATCGGCAATCAGGCCCATATGGCCCGGCACGGTGGAGACGCCGGCTTCGGCCGCCAGCTTCTTCGAGGTGATCTTGTCGCCCATGGCCTTGATGGCGCCGACCGGCGGGCCGATGAAAATGACGCCGGACTTGTCAAGCGCCTCCGCGAAAGCGGCATTTTCCGACAGGAAGCCGTAGCCGGGATGCACCGCATCGGCGCCGGTCTGGCGGATCGCATCCATGATCCTGTCGATGACGATATAGGACTGGTTGGACGGCGCCGGACCGATATGCACGGCCTCGTCGGCCATGCTGACATGCAGCGCCTGCGCATCCGCATCGGAATAGACGGCGACCGTCTTGATGCCCATCTTCTTCGCCGTCTTGATGACCCGGCAGGCAATTTCGCCACGGTTGGCGATGAGGATTTTGGAGATCATGGTCTTTTGACTTCCGTTGCGTCTTCGAAGGCTTGCGGGAAATTCTTGCGCGCCAGGCTGGCATTGAGTTTCAGCAGGGCGAAATACGATGTCGGGTCGAAGGCCCGTTCGGCCGGCAGCAGTTCGCGGCCGAACAGGCGGCACAGGCGTTCGCCGTCGAGATTGCCGCGCTGGAATGGTTCAGTGCCGAAATGGCGCCAAAGGGCCTGCACGAACTCGATATCGGCAAGGGCCACCGTCTTGTCCATGGTGCGCTGGCGCGGCCAGGCGGTCAAAGGCGTAACCTTGGAATTGGCCCGGCGAATGGTGAATTGCCATTGGGTTCCGAGCAATCCAGCCGGAAAGCCCGTATGCTTGGGCATCAGCGTTTCCTTGGCCATCAGCGACCCCGCCTGCGGATTTTATCGAGCCTCATGTCAGATTTCCATCACGTCTTCGAAGGCTTCGGGAAAGTTCTTGCGCCCGACCCTCTCATCGATCTTCAGCAGAGCTTCATAGGAGGTCGGATCGAACGGGTTTTCGGCCGGCACCACCTCGCGGCCAAACAGCAGGTTCAACCGTCCGGCATCGAGATTGCCACGCTCAAAGGGCTCTGCGCCAAAATGGTGCCAGAGCGCATGCAGGAAGGCGGCGTCGACCTTCTGCTCGATGGTGTTGGGACGGGCGAGCCGCTGCAGGACTTTTAGCGGCGTCGCCCCTTTTTCGTTTGCCCGGCGAATGGTGAAATGATGGCCATGGCCCGGCAGGCCGGAGGGAAACCCCCTGTGTTTTGTCATCTCGGGATATTTGGCCATCATAGTCTCCTCAAGCCTTGGCTTGCTGGGTAATCTTGTCCTGCGTCTTCAAATCGAAGTCGGAGGCGTCGTGACGCTCATGCAGTTGCTCGGACAATGCGCCCGATGTCTTGTTGACCATGACACCGCGCTTAACGGCGGGACGGGCGGCCACCTGTTTTGTCCAGCGCTGGACATGCTCGTATTCGTCGACCGACAGGAAGGTGCCTGCATCATCATAGGCACCGTGCAGCGCCAACCGGCCATACCAGGGCCAGATCGCCATATCCGCGATGGTGTAGGCACTGCCGGCCATGAACTCGTTGTCGGCGAGATGGCGGTTGAGCACGTCCATCTGACGCTTGGCTTCCATGGCGTAGCGGTCAATGGCATATTGGATCTTCATCGGCGCATAGCTGTAGAAATGGCCGAAGCCGCCGCCGAGGAAGGGGGCCGACCCCATCTGCCAGAACAGCCAATTCAGGGTTTCGGCACGGGCGCGGATTTCGGTCGGCAGGAAAGCATCGAATTTTTCGGCGAGATAGGTCATGATCGACGCGGATTCGAACAACCGGATCGGCTGGCCGCCATCGCTCGGCGCATGGTCCATCAGCGCCGGGATCTTGGAATTCGGGTTGACCTCGACGAAGCCCGAACCGAACTGGTCGCCCTTGCCGATATTGATCAGCCAGGCGTCGTATTCCGCACCTTCGTGACCCGCGGCCAGCAGTTCTTCCAGCAGGATTGTCACTTTCTGGCCATTGGGCGTGGCCAGCGAATAGAGCTGCAGCGGATGCTTGCCGACCGGACGTTCCTTCTCGGTCTGGGCTCCGGCGGTCGGGCGGTTGATGCTGGCAAAGGCGCCGCCATTGCCAGGCTCCCAGGTCCAGACCTTGGGGGGCACATAGCCGGCGGGAAGATTTTTCTCAGGCGGAAATTTTTCGTCGGTCATGAAAACTGTCCTCTTCTCGTGCTGACGCCTTGGGCGCGCCGAGACCTATATAGGCTTTTGCCGTCGTTTTTGCCCAGTCACAACGGGATCGTGTCGTGTTTCTTCCAGTGGGTCGCCACCTGCTTGTTGCGCAGCGACGCAAAGGCCCGGGCGATGCGGCGACGCGACGAGTGCGGCATGATCACCTCGTCAATGAAGCCGCGCTCAGCCGCCTTGAAGGGATTGGCGAAGTTGATCTCGTATTCCTTCGTGCGCGCCGCGATTTTGTCCGGGTCGCCCAGTTCCGAGCGATAGAGGATTTCGGTGGCGCCTTTGGCCCCCATCACGGCGATTTCGGCCGTCGGCCAAGCATAGTTGATATCGGCGCCGATATGTTTCGAGGCCATGACGTCATAGGCGCCGCCATAGGCTTTGCGGGTGATCAGCGTGACCATGGGGACGGTCGCCTGGCTATAGGCAAACAGCAGTTTCGCGCCATGCTTGATGACGCCGCCATATTCCTGGGCGGTGCCCGGCAGGAAGCCCGGCACGTCGACCAGCGTCAGGATCGGGATGTTGAAGGCATCGCAGAAGCGCACGAACCGGGCCGCTTTGCGGGACGAGTCGATGTCGAGGCAGCCGGCCAGCACCATCGGCTGATTGGCGACGACGCCGACCGTCTGGCCTTCCATGCGAATGAAGCCGGTGATGATGTTGCGGGCAAAGGCCTCCTGGATCTCGAAGAAATCGCCCTCGTCGGCCAATGCCAGGATCAGTTCCTTCATGTCATAGGGCTTGTTGGAACTGTCGGGGATCAGCGTGTCGAGACGGGCCTCGACGCGGGCCGGATCGTCGTGGAACGGGCGGACCGGCGGCTTTTCGCGGTTGTTCAAGGGCAGGAAATCGAACAGCAGGCGGACCTGCTCCAGGGTTTCGATGTCGTTTTCATAGGCGCCATCGGCGACCGACGACTTCTTCGTATGGGTACCGGCACCGCCGAGCTCTTCGGCCGTGACAATCTCGTTGGTGACGGTCTTCACCACGTCGGGACCGGTCACGAACATGTAGGAGGAATCACGCACCATGAAGATGAAATCGGTCATGGCGGGCGAATAGACGGCGCCGCCGGCGCAGGGGCCCATGATGACGGAGATCTGCGGCACAACGCCCGAGGCATCGACATTGCGCTTGAAGACATCGGCATAGCCGGCCAGCGAAGCGACGCCTTCCTGGATGCGCGCGCCGCCCGAATCATTGAGGCCAATCACCGGGGCGCCGTTCTTCATCGCCATGTCCATGATCTTGCAGATCTTCTGGGCATGGGTTTCCGACAGGGAACCGCCGAGCACGGTGAAATCCTGGGAAAAGACATAGACCTGGCGGCCATTGATCGTGCCCCAGCCGGTAACGACGCCATCGCCGGCGATCTTCTGCTCGGCCATGCCGAAATCGACGGCGCGATGGGTGACATACATGTCGTATTCTTCAAACGAGCCTTCATCCAGCAGCACGTCGATGCGTTCGCGCGCCGTCAGCTTGCCCTTGGCGTGCTGGGCCGCGATGCGCTTTTCGCCGCCACCCAGATGCGCCTCGGCCCGACGTGTCTCGAGCTGATCTAGAATTGTCCGCATGGAACCTCCCGCTTGTCTTGTCCTTTTGGGGACCGACGTTGCCTTTAAACCGGTCTGGTTGCAAAGAAAATGATTGAACGGGTGCGTTTGTGGATTAATGTAATTGCAAATAGCGAAATGCGAAATTGCGAATGGCAATCGGGAAACTCTTCATCGGACGAAAAGTGCGCGAATTGCGGGTGGCGAGCCTTGCGACGCAGGCGCAATTTGCCGAGAAGATCGGCATTTCGACCAGCTACCTCAACCAGATCGAGAACAACCAGCGGCCGGTCTCGGCCGCCGTGCTTTTGGCGCTGGCGGAAAAATTCCAGATCGACATAGGGGCGCTGTCGTCAGGGCAGAACGACCGCCTGCTGTCGGCACTGACCGAAGCGCTTTCGGATCCGCTGTTCGAGACCTATTCGCCCAATCTGCAGGAATTGAAGCTGGTAGCCCAGAATGCTCCAGGCCTTGCCCATGCGCTGATCACCTGTCACCAGGCCTATCGGCGCAATAGCGAGCAATTGGCGAGTTATGACGACCGGATCGGCAATCCGGTTGGACCGGTCGAGGTCACGCCCTATGAAGAGGTGCGGGATTTCTTCCATTTCGTCGACAATTACATCCATGACCTGGACCTGTCCGCTGAGACCCTGGCAACCAGCCTCGGGCTTGGCGACGATGACAATCATGGGCTGCTGGTCCGCTATCTGGAAGAGCGGCACGGCGTGCGCTGCGCCCGCGCCGATATCGGCGACGGCGTGATCCGTCGTTTCGATGCCAAGGCGCGCATCCTGCGGCTCAACCCCTATGCGCCGCCGGCAACCCGCAACTTCCAGATCGCCGTTCAGATCGCACAATTGCATGCGGCCGATATCATCGAGACCGTGTTGCGCGGCGCCAATCTGCGCAGCGAGGAAGCCGCCGATATCTGTCGGATCGGGCTGCAGAACTATTTCGCCGGCGCGCTGCTTCTGCCCTATCGCGGCTTCCTGACGGCAGCGCGCGAATTGCGCCATGATATCGAACTGCTCGCCGTGCGCTTCGGCACGTCGCTCGAGCAGATCTGTCACCGGCTGAGCACGTTGCAGCGACCCGGGATGAAGGGCATACCGATCTTTTTTGCGCGGCTCGACCGGGCCGGCAACATCACCAAGCGGCACAGCGCCGCCAAGCTGCAATTTGCCCGCTTCGGGGCGGCCTGTCCGCTGTGGAATGCCCATGAAGCTTTTGAAGCGCCGGGCCGCATCATCCGGCAATTGGCGGAAACACCGGATGGCGTGCGCTATCTCTGCCTGGCGACCCTGGTCAGCAAAGGCTGGGGCGGGTTCAAGGCGGCACAGCCGCGCTTTGCCCTGTCGTTCGGCTGCGAGATCACCTATGCGGAAAACTTCGTCTATGCCGACAATCTCGATATCACCAGCAAGCCTGCCTTCGATCCGATCGGCATTTCCTGCCGGATCTGCGAGCGCGAGGATTGCGCCAGCCGCGCCGTGCCGCCATTCAAGCGCCGGTTGCTGATCAATCCAGATCTGCGCGAGACGACGCCTTATCGCCTCGGCTGACCCCTTGAGGTCACGCCATCAGCCGCGACGTCACGAGATAGCCGGCGGCCGCCGCAAGACCGGTCAGCACCGTTCCCCAGGCCATATCGACGACGCTCACCGACAGCGACCAGTTCTTCAAGGTCGAGAGATTGGTCATGTCATAGGTGCCATAGGCGATGAAGCCGAGAATGGCGCCGGAGACCAGCGCATTCACCCAGTTGCTCCCATTCAGCGCCGGTGCCACCGCGAAATAGACGATGCCGGCGATGTAGAAGAGATAGAACAGACCCGCCGCCATAAAATTCGGCTGGGCCAGCATCAGATCGCCGATGCGGGACTTGTAGAAACCTGTGGCGACGCGCGACAGCCAGAGGAAATCCAGACCGAAGAACACGACGGCTGTCGAGATATAGGCCAGAAGATAGGTCGTCATGGATGTCGCTCCTGCTGATGTTGCCGGCCGGACCTCATATCCCCAGAACGGGTTGAACGAGCCGCAGCAGCCAGCTGCGGAATTTCAATGGCGCATCGGTGACCGCCAGGCAGATGCAATCCTCGCCTTCGTTGGCGATCGGCTGATGCATCAGCGTTTCATCGGCATCCTCGATATCGCCGCGATGGAATTCGCCCTCTTCGTCATGGAAGCTGCCGGCCAGAACCAGCGTCAGTTCGCGTCCGCCATGGCTATGCTCGGGCACTGGCTTGCCGGCTGGAATGCGCAGCAGCCGCACGCTGGTCTCGCCATCCTTGGTGCGGATGGGGATATGATAGGCGCCGCGGCCGAGCGGCCGCCATTTCAGGTCCGCCCCATCGCCACCAAGATAGGACCGCAAGGGTTCCGGCAACAGTGGCGCCTGTGAGGTCGCGGGCGGATTTGGCTTCGCGGCGACAGCGGCCACGGTTACACCCGGACCGTCGCCCTGCATTCTGGCTTTCATCTTTTCCCAGGATGCGGCGTCGCTGCCGGCAACCGTTGCCGTCGTGTTCGGCAGGGCTTCAAGCAACATGCCGGCTGCCGCTTCCATGCCCTTGAGGCGGCGGCGGCAGGCCGGGCACAGTGCCAGATGGGTGGCAACGGCCAGGCTCCAGCCTTCTGCCAAGGTGCCGGAGGCATAGTCGAGCAGCAATTCGTCGCTGATATGATGGTGGATCGTCATGGGCGATCCTCCAGGGCGGCGCGAAGCTTGGCAAAAGCCATGCGAATTCGCGACTTCACCGTTCCCAGCGGAATGTCGAGTTCCTTGGCGATGGCGCTATGGGAGGCATCGTTGAAAAAGGAGCGCTTCAACAGATCGAGCTGCTCCTGCGGCAGGCTCAGCATGGCGCGGTGCAGGCGCTCGGCTTCCTGTCGGTCTTCCAGCTGCACATCGGCTGCCGCCTCATCATCGGGCACAAAAGCCGGGTCGTTCGGATCGAAGTCCGGCCGGCGATCCTTGCGATAGGCGGATACCCTTAGGTTTCGCGCGATCGTGAAGATCCAGGCCGAAACGTTGCCGCGCTGCGGATCAAACAGGTTGGCCTTGTTCCAGACCATCATCATGGTTTCCTGCATCAATTCCTCTGCCGCCTGCCCGTCGCGCGATTGCCGCGCCATGTAGGAGCGCACCCGCGGGGCGTAATAACGGAACAATTTTTCAAATGCCTCGACGCTTCTGTCCCGACCAACGGCGGCCAGCAACGCGGACATATCCTCTGTTTCCAAATCCATGACCATTCCGTTCGAGCGGGTCCGACAGCCCGCATTCTTGCCTGGCGACCGGGTGAGAGGTCGGGCCATCGCTTTGTATCCATTGTGGCATTCTACAGCCGGTAGGGAAACGGTCATTGTCATGCAGCCTATTACGCGGCACCGTGCAGGCTGGATCATGGCCAGATCAAAAATGAACAATCCAGCAATCCGCTTCTCCGGAAGTTGCGTACTCAATTCGAGTGACAGCAAAATGATCGTGTGGAGAACAGGCTTGGACAACGACATCTTCGCCCAAAGAGGGAGCCGCAAAGTGGCCGTGATCGGATCGGGAGTTTCCGGCCTTTCAGCTGCCTGGCTGCTGTCCAGGCATTGCGACGTCACGCTCTATGAAGCCGACAACCGACTGGGTGGCCATGCCAATACCGTCGAAATTCGCTTCGGTCTGGATGTGATATCGGTGGATACCGGTTTCATCGTCTACAACGACCGCAACTATCCCAATCTGGTGGCGCTGTTTAAGCACCTTGGCGTGCCGACCGACGGCTCGAACATGTCCTTTGCTGCGTCGCTGGACGATGGCCGGTTTGAATATTCCGGCTGCGGCCTGTCCGGACTGCTCGGCCAGCGCAGCAATGCCTTTCGCCCAAGATTCTGGCGCATGGTGTCGGATCTGCTGCGCTTTTACAAAGAGGCCCCCGGACTTCTGGAGCGCAAGGAGCTGCAAAGCGCAACGATCGGCGATTATCTCGACGCCAATCGCTATAGCCAGGCCTTTGTCGAGGATCACCTCATGCCGATGGGAGCGGCGATCTGGTCGTCCTCGGCTAACGACATGCGCGGCTATCCGCTGCATGCCTTCATCCGCTTCTTCGTCAACCACGGTCTCGTGGTGTTGAAAGACCGCCCGCAATGGCGGACTGTCAAGGGCGGGAGCCGCGCCTATGTCAGCCGACTGCTGGCGGATTTCAAAGGTACGATCCGACAGAATACGCCGGTTGCCAATATTATCCGGAACGGCGGAAAGGTGACGGTCACCGATATCCATGGCCATAGCGACCAGTTCAGCGACATCGTGATCGCCACCCATGCGGACCAGGCGCTTTCCATGCTCGGCGATGCCGATCAGCGCGAACGCGCTCTTCTGGGTGCCTTCGACTACACCCCCAATACGGCCGTGCTGCATTCCGACATCCGCCTGATGCCGAAGCGCAAACAGGTCTGGGCCAGCTGGAACTATATCGCTACCCGTCAACAGTCCGGCGACAGCCCGCTTTGCGTGACCTACTGGATGAACCAGTTGCAAAATCTCGACCCGTCGGTGCCGCTGTTCGTTACCCTCAACCCGTCGCGCGCCATCGATCCGGCCAAGATCCACGGGACGTTCCACTATGCCCATCCGCTGTTCGACCAGAAGGCGATGGCGGCGCAGAAAGAGCTTTGGCAATTGCAGGGCCGGCACAATACCTGGTTCTGCGGCGCGCATTTCGGCGCCGGCTTTCACGAAGACGGGCTGCAATCCGGCCTGGCTGCGGCGGAAGACCTGGCCGGGATCCGCCGGCCTTGGTCCGTCAAGGACGAGTCGGCACGCATTCATCTTGGGCCACGCAGCCTGAACCTGATGGCAGCGCAATGACCCTGAACTCGGCACTCTACAGGGGAGAGGTGGTGCATGCCCGGCACAAGCCGCGGCGGCACAGGCTTCGCTACAATGTCTTTTGCCTGCTGCTCGATCTCGACGAATTGCCGGGGCTCGACGGCTCGCTGCGCCTATTCGCTCATAACCGCTGGGGTATTTTCAGCTTTCGCGACAGCGACCACGGGCTGGGCGAGACGGGGCGCCTGAAACAGTGGGTGGCCGGCCACCTCAAGGAGGCCGGGCTCGCTGTCGATAAATTGCAGGTCGAGGTGCTCTGCTATCCCCGCATCTTCGGCTATGTGTTCAATCCGCTGACGGTCTATTTCTGCCATGGACCGGACAGAGTGTTGCGAGCGATCCTCTACGAGGTCTGCAATACCTTTGGCGAGCGACATACCTATGTGATTCCGGCCACGGCGGAAGCCGATGGCAGCGTTAAGCATACCTGCGCCAAGGAAATGTATGTTTCGCCCTTCATCCCGATGGAGTGCAGCTACCAGTTCAAAATCGCGCCGCCCTCCGAGCGCGTACAGGTGAGCATCAACGAGGCCGATGGCGAAGGACCGCTGCTCTATGCGTCCTTTGCCGGCAAAAGGCGGGAAATGACCGACCGCGAGCTGCTGCAAGCGTTTATCACCTATCCGCTGATGACCCTCAAGGTCATGGGCGCCATTCACTGGGAAGCCCTGCGCCTCTGGTTCAAGGGCGTGCCGCTCTACCGCCACAAGGCGGCAAACCAGCGCATTGCCAGTTCCATCATTGCCCCGAAAACCGAAAGCGGGAGTACGCCGACATGAGCCATGCCGAACAACAGACCTCGCCGCTGATCGTGGGGGCCGCACCGCTCTGGCAAAGGCTGATGTGCCGCTGGGCGGCGCGCCTTGGCCATGGCCGGCTGACCATTATCTTTCCTGGTGGCCGCGAACACACGGTCCAGGGCAGACATGCAGGCCCGACGGCCGTCCTGCGGCTCAACAATGCCCGGCCGGTTCGCCGCATGGTGTCCGGCGGCAGCCTCGGGTTCGCGCGATCCTACATGGATGGCGATTGGGATAGTCCCGATGTCAGCGCCTTCCTGCAACTGGTCATCACCAACGAAAACCATTGGCGCTCGCTGATGGCACCATCGGCGCTGCTGGGCCGCTTTGCACTGCTGCGCCACAAGCTGCGACGCAATTCCAAAGCCGGCAGCCGGCGCAACATCGCCTTTCACTACGATCTGGGCAACCAGTTCTACCGCCACTGGCTGGACGAGACGATGACCTATTCATCGGCGCTCTATGCCCATGACAACCAGCCGCTGGCCAATGCGCAGAATGCCAAATATGCCAGGATCGTCGAGGCCCTGAAGATCGGCCCGGACGACCATGTGCTGGAGATCGGCTGCGGCTGGGGTGGTTTTGCCGACTATGCGATCCGCACCACCGGCTGCCGGGTCACCGGGCTGACGCTCTCCAAGCAGCAGGCGACTTATGCCCGCGACCGGCTGCAGAAGGCCGGGCTCGCGGACAAGGCCGATATCCGGCTGGAGGACTATCGCGACTGCCAGGGGCAATTTTCCAAGATCGTGTCGATCGAGATGTTCGAGGCGGTCGGCGAGGAGAATTGGCCGGTCTATTTCGACCGCGTCCATACGCTGCTGGAGCCGAACGGCCGGGCGATGATCCAGGTCATTACCATCGATGATAACAGGTTCGACCACTATCGTCGCAATGCCGATTTCATCCAGACCTATATCTTCCCCGGCGGCATGCTGCCGTCTGTGTCACGGTTCGAGACAGCGGCTGCGGCCGGCGGGGTCGGCGTGACGTCGGCCTTCCGCTTCGGGCTCGACTACGAGCGGACGCTGCTTGCCTGGGACCGCGCCTTTATCGCCAATTGGGCGAAGATCGCGCCGCTCGGTTTTGACGAACGCTTCTTCCGCATGTGGCGCTATTACCTCCACTATTGCGCGGCGGGCTTCCGCAGCGGGCGGCTTGATGTGGTGCAGTTCGAACTCGCCAAGGCTTGAACGCATAAGAGGCGGGACACGTCCCGCCTCTCGATCCTATGATTTCAGAGCCTACCCTCAATCCTTGCGCAGCATGCGGCGGGTCAGCGCAAAGCGCAGGCGATGCGGCAGGATCCGCAGGATCTTCAGCGACAGCACCATTTTCCATGGGAAAGCGATTTCGAAGCGCTCGGCGGCAAGGCCTCGGGCGATGTAATCGGCCGCCTCGTCCGCCGTGATCAGAAACGGCATCGGAAAATCGTTTTTGGCCGTCAGCGGCGTCTCCACGAAGCCGGGATTGACCAGGCTGAGGCGAACGCCCTTGGCCTCCAATTCCGGATAAAGCGCCTCGCACATATTGATCAGCGCCGCCTTGGTCGCGCCATAGTGGGCGGCACCCGGCAGACCGACATAACCGGAGACAGAGGACACCACGGCAATATGACCGGAACCGCGGCCGACCATGTCGGCGATCATGGCCTCCAGGCAATAGGCCGTGCCCATGATGTTGAGCTCGACCATGCCGGCCAATTGCCGGCTATCGAAATGGCTGGCGCTGTCGCGCGCATAGGTGCCCGCACACAAGACCGCCAGATCGATCGGCCCCATCGCAACTGTGATCGCCTGTGTCAAAGCCTTCACGGCGTCCGGGTCGGTGATATCAAGCGGATAGCTGGCGATCCTGTCGGGCGCTTCGCGCACCAGATCGTCCAGCGCCTCGACGCTACGGGCGCTGGCGGCAACCCGCCAGCCATCGCGAACCAGCCTCAAAGCCAGCGCCCGGCCGATGCCTGAGCTGGCACCGGTGATCCAGGCCAGTTTGCCGGTTTGCCTATTCGGCTGGGATTGCGCTTCGGCACTCATGATTTGCCAACCCGGCGGAATTCCACCTTGGTCAGCGCGACCGGCAGGCCGAACTTGGTCACCAGCGCGGTGTTCACCACCGTGCCGTCCGGTTTCAGCGTCATGGTGTCATGGAAGCGCACCTTGTTGGCCTTCTTCGCCGGATCGAGATAGACCAGATAGGTAAAGCGCGCCTTGTTGCCGCGGAGCGTCACCTTCGTTTCTCCGACCACGTCTTCGCGGGTGCCGGTATAGGTCGTCGGACTGGTCTTGGTGAAGCGCCAGGTCTTGCGGTCGCGCGTGCCGTCGTCGAACTGGAAGTCTTCACGCAAGGTCAACGTCCGGCCATCCCACTGCCCCGTGAGATCCACTTCGAATTTCCGGCTGATGCCATTGATGGCCTTGAAGCTGCCGGTCGCTTCCGTCTTGCCGCGAAAATAGTCCTCGAAGCGGAAATCCGCTGCTTCGGCCGAATGGGTGAAGGATAAGAGGCTCATGGTCATTCCCGTCAGAGCGATTGCCAGACTGCGCATCGTCGATCTCCTTGTGTGGTTAAGCCCAATACGCCGGAACCGACCTTGCGGATTTGCAGACACCGGTGATAGCGCTCACCAATCGATCGGTGCGCCGTCATAGGCGAAGAAGCCGCCGGATTCCTCTGCTCCCAGCCCGTCCAGAACAGAAAGCAGCCGTGCCGCGCTGTCTTGCGGCGCCAGCCGCTCATGGCCGCCTGAGAATTTTTCCGACAGCGTCGTGGCGACCGTGCCGGGATGCAGCGCCACGACGAGGGATTGCGGATTGCCGCGGGTGATCTCGATGGCGGAGGTGCGGATGATCTGGTTGAGTGCCGCCTTGGCGGCACGATAGGATATCCAGCCGCCCAGCCGGTTGTCGCCGATCGAACCGACGCGGGCCGACAGCGCTGCAAACACGGCACGGCGGTTCTTCGATAGCAGCGGCGCGAAATGCTTCAGCACCAGCGCCGGGCCAATGGCGTTCAGCGCAAACTGCCTTGCCATGACCTCGGCATCGAGGGCGCGGATGGTCTTTTCCGGGCCGCGCCCCTCGATGGTTAGGGCACCCGTGGCGCAGACAATCACATCGAAGGACTGGCCAGCGGACGCGAAAGCCTCGGCCGCATTTTTGATGCTGGTCTCGTCCGTGACATCGAACCCGTCGTCACGCCGCGACAGACGGGAAAGACCGCGGCAGGCCGGGTCCGCAGCGAGCACCTGGCAGAAGGCCGAGCCAATGCCGCCGGAGGCGCCGATGATCAGGGCGTTGTAGCTGTCGCCCAGGGATGTCATGCCTTGAAATGCCTGCACGGCGCGTTCCTCAATGGTGAAAACACCCAAAACGACACCGCCCCAAGATCCGGAACATAAAGGCGTGCGTATTGTTCTTTGTATTACGCAAACGTCGCCGTCACCGGATCATCAAAGGAGCCAGAATGATGAATTATCGTCTCCTGACAATTTGTATCGCCCTCCTGGCCTTGACTGCCGCCGATAGCGCGTCGGCCGCACAAGAGCGCTATAGCGCGGACGATATCCGGCAAGGCATTGTCGGTCGCCGGATCTATCTCGCGGCGCCAATGGGCGGCGAGTTTCCGCTCAACTATCGGCTCGATGGCAAGGTCGACGGCACCGGCGAAGCGCTCGGCCTCGGCCGGCTCGCCAAGCCGAAGGATACCGGCACCTGGTGGGTGGAGGGCGACCAGCTCTGCCAAAAGTTCCAGACCTGGTACAAAGGCCAGCCGATGTGTTTCGAGCTCTACAAGACGGGCGAAAACACGCTGAAATGGATCCGCAACAACGGCCAGACCGGCACGGCGCGCATCGGCAACAGCCTGTGACCGGGCCGTTTGTGCTGACGGGCCGTGTCAACGGCCCCTGCCCCGCTTAGCGATCTTCACGTGATGATGAAAACAATACCCTTCGCGCTTGATGGCGCGAAGGGTTTTGCTGTTGACGGCGACTGGGTCGCCTGTTTGCGAGCATTTCTCGCCAGTGCGGGTTACATGCCCAGCAGTCTCGGCAGGAAGAGCGAGATTTCCGGGATGTAGGTGACCGCCACCAGGAAGGCGAGCATGGTCATCAGCCACGGCATGACGGCGACCGTCAGCTCGGTGATGCCCATCTTGGTGATGCCCGCAGCCACGTAGAGATTGAGGCCGACGGGCGGATGGCACATGCCGACCTCCATGTTGACGACGATCATGATGCCGAAATGGACCGGATCGATACCGAGGCGCACCGCCACGGGAAAGAGGATCGGCGCCATGATCAGCACGATCGAGGAGGGCTCCATGAAATTGCCGGCGGCCAGCAGCAGGATGTTGACGGCAATCAGGAACATCCACCAGTTCAGGCCGGAACTGACCATCCATTCGCCCAATGCCTGCGGGATGTTCTCATGGGTCATCAGGAAAGAGAACAGCACCGCATTGGTGATGATGTAGAGCAGCATGGCCGACATATTGGCCGACGACAGAAGCACGCGCGGCAGATCCGAGAACTTGAGATCCTTGTAGACGAAGACGGCGATGATGAAGGCATAGACCGCGCTCATGGCCGCCGCTTCGGTCGGGGTGAAGAGGCCCGAATAAATGCCGCCGATGACGATGACGATCAGCAGAAGGCCCCAGGCCGCCTTGCGGAAGGCCTGCCAGCGCTGGACCCAGTTGGCCCGGGCAAGGCGCGGATAGCCGAACTTGTAGGCACGCCACCAGGTGGTCGCGGCCAGCAGCGAGGCGAGGATCAGTCCGGGGATGACGCCGGCCATGAACAGTTCGCCGACCGAGGCCGAGGAGACGATCTGGCCGTCCGGCCCGGTTGCCTGCATGCCAGACGTGGCAACCGAATACATAACCATGACGATCGACGGCGGGATCAGGATGCCGAGTGCCCCCGACGTGGTGATGACGCCGGCACCGAATTGCTTGGGAAAACCCTGGCGCTGCATGGCCGGCAGGATGACGGCACCGATGGCAACGACGGTTGCCGGCGACGAGCCGGAGACCGCAGCAAACAGGGCGCAGGCAATCACGCCCGCCAGACCGAGGCCACCATGCCAATGGCCGACCATGGAGGTGGCAAAATTGATCATCCGTCGGGCGACGCCGCCATGGGTCAGGAAGTTGCCGGCGAGAATGAAGAACGGGATCGCCATGATCTCGAATTTCTCGATGCCGGTGAAGAGTTTCAACGCCACGGTATCGATCGGCACGGCGGTCATGGTGAAGAGGAAGACGAGAACCGTCAGGCCAAGCGCGATCGAAATCGGCATGCCGGTCAGCATCAGGGCGATCAGTCCGCTAAAGATAAGGGCAGCGCTCATGGCTCAACGGTCCTTCGCAGTCAGCGGGCTGGCGATAATGGCCTCGGCCTCTTCATCCATGCCATCGACATGGCCGTGATCGTGATGGGGCAATTCGCCGGTGTGCCAGAAATTCCAGGCAACCTGCAGGAAGCGGAAACACATCAGCCCCGAACCGAGCGGAATGGCCAGGTAGACAAGCCACATCGGCAGCTCGAGATCCGGGGAAATGGCCGAGGTGTGGTACATGTGGAAAACGAAATTGCCGCCGAGCGACGCGATGATGCCGGTAAACAGCGCGCCGGCCAAGAGGCCGAACAGAACCATTCTGGCCCTGCTCTTGGGCTCCAGCATGTTGATGATCACGTCGATGCCGACATGGATGCCGGTCCGAACGCCATAGGCCGCTCCGAATTTCGCCATCCACACGAAGAGGATGATGCAGAGTTCCTGAGCCCAGACCAGATTGACCGATCGCAACCCGAAATAGAGCGTTCGCGAAAAGCCCATCAGCCAGGTCAGCTCGTGGGCGCGCGAGTAGTTGACCATGTCGGCGAAAATGCCAAGCGTGTAGCGGTGGGCAACGGCGGCAAAGATGATCAAGGTCGCCGCCGCGATCAGCGAGGCGATCAGGATCTCTTCGAGCCTGTCGAGAATTCGAAGCATGGGAGCCAATCCCTTAATTGTGACGGTTGAGCCTCGCCACGCATGGAGGCGAGCGACGGCACGGTGCTGTATTGAAAAAGGCGGAGGCCTTAGGCCCGGCATTCGGGTCGGCGATGGGTCTCCGCAGAGCGAAAACGCCAGACATCCGACGGGTGCTGCCCCCTTGGGCGCAGCACCCGGATCAGAGCGCCTTAGTTGACGGCGCCGGTTTCCTGCTGAACGCGCTTGACGAGTTCGGCACCGATGCGTTCGCCCATTTCGTCGTGGACGGGCAACAGGGCCTTGCGCCAGGACTCGCGCTCGTCAGCGGTCATCTCATGGAACTCGGTCTTGCCGACAGCCTTCATGGCGTCCAGCGCCTTCTCGTTTTCCTGCTTGGCAATGCCGTTGGCGTATTCGGTCGCTTCGGTCATCGCCTTTTCGAGATTGCCGCGCACGTCGGCCGGCAGTTCGTCCCAGAATTTCTTGTTCACGATCACCGCATAGCCGAGATAGCCATGGTTGGAGATCGTGGCGTGCTTCTGCACCTCATGCATCTTCTGGGTGTACATGTTGGACGGCGGGTTTTCCGTGCCGTCGACAACGCCGGTCTGCAGGGCCTGATAGACTTCGGAGAAGGCCAGAACCTGCGGCACGGCGCCGAGCGCGTTCATCTCGGCTTCGAGAACCTTTGACGACTGGATGCGCATTTTCAGACCGAGGAAATCGTCCGCGGTGTGAAGCGGGCTATTGGCGCTCATGATCTTGAAGCCGTTGTCCCAGAAGGCCAGTCCCTGGATGCCCTTTTCACCGAGCTTGTCGAGCAGTTCCTTGCCGATCGGCCCATAGGTGATCTTGTGCAGGCCTTCATAGTCCGGGAAAATATAGGGAAGGTCGAAGACTTCGAAATCCTTCAGACCCAGCGGTCCGAACTTGGCCAGCGACGGCGCCAGCATCTGCACGGCGCCGAGCTGCAGGGCTTCCAGTTCTTCCTTGTCCTTGTAGAGCTGCGAATTCGGATAGACCTCGATCTTGACCGCGCCGCTTGTGTATTTCTCCGCGAGTTCCTTGAACTTGTCGGCGCCCTTGCCCTTCGGCGTATCGGGTGCCACGACATGGCTGAACTTGATGATGATCGGATCGGCAGCGCTGGCCGCCGAGGCCAGGAATGACGCCGAAACGGCCACGGCTGCTGCCGTGCGCATGAGTACGCGACGAGTGAACATGGTTTTCTCCTCCAGTTGTCTTCCGGGCCTTGACAGATGATACCATCCGCTTCTCCACCACCCGGAACTGGCAAGCGTCATAGGCTCTCGCGAAATGCGGCGCTATTGTGGATTTCCACATTCCTGCCATAGGTGTCTGTGAACGGAGTTTCAGAGGAAACGTCGACCGTTTCTTCGAATTTGCGAGGGAGGCGCAAATCCAGTCGTGACCATCAACGTGCAAGGTCCTGAACGTCCGGAGCCGATGGCCGGCGGTGCGCGCCGGTATGACCTTCTCCAGGTCATACCGCTGGTGGCGATCGTCGTGCTGACAGCGATGATCACCGTGCTGCTCTGGGTTCTCGACCGCAATGAGGGCGAACGCATCCGCACCACGATGATTTCCGATGCGCTGTGGGTCGAGCAGACCTTGCGCTTCCAGCTGTCGATCGACGAGGATGCGGTTGCCCGGCTGGCGCTCGACCACGGCCATCATCAGATCAGCCTGCAGCAGTTGAAGGACCGGGCTCGCATCCATCTGCAGAACAATCCGGAAGTGCTGCGCATCGCGGTCTTCGACGCCTCGGGCGAGGCGGTGTTTTCCGTACCGGAAAGCGTGGAGGCGATGTCGGCCGCCCCTCAACCCGCGACCGGAGCGCGGCCCCAGACAACCACAGCCCGGCCGATCTATGGCCCACTCTACGAGGCCGGCGGCGACCTTCGCGCCGACATTTCCATGGCGATGGACGACGGCGGCGGACGGATCTCAGCCACCGTCTCGATCAAGTCGCTCATTGCCCGGCAGATCCCCTGGTGGATCACCGAAAAATATGCGGTTCAGCTTGTCGATCTCGACAACAGGGTGCTGACCGAAAAGGCGCGCGTCGAGCCCGCCGGGGCTGACCTTACCCACAAGATCAGCTTTGACCCGCCGCTGGCCGGAGCCTGGCTGGCGATCTCGCCCTATCGCGTCAGCGGCAATTTCTCCAACAACCTGCTGATCTCGGCCATCCTCGGCCTGGCGCTATTCGCCGTGTTCTCGCTCGTCGTGCTCTATGGCAATACGCTGAAACGCCGATCGGCCGAAATGCGCCTGCGCTCCGAAATGGCGTTCCGGCGGGCGATGGAGGAAAGCCTCACCGTCGGCCTCAGGGCGCGCGACCACGACGGCACGATCCTCTATGTCAACAATGCCTTTTGCCAGATGACCGGGTTTACCTCCGAGGAGCTGACCGGACATCGCCCGCCGATGCCCTATTGGCGGGAAGACCGGATCAACGAGACGCTGGCCCGCCACGATGCCCTGAAGCGCGGTGGCCTCCGGATCCAGAGTTTCGAGACCTGCTTCCGCCGCAAGGACGGGCAGGAACTGGAGGTGCAGGTCTTCGAGGCGCCGCTGATCGACGCGAATGGCCAGCATCGCGGCTGGATGGGGTCGATCATCGACATATCGGACCAGAAGAAGGCCGCCGAACTGGCCAGGGTGCAGGCCGAAAACCTGCAGCGCACCGGCCGGCTGGTGACGCTGGGCGAAATGGCCTCTTCCCTGGCCCATGAGTTGAACCAGCCGCTGGCGGCCGTTGCCAGCTATGCGGCAGGATCGCTCAATCTGCTGCGCTCGCCCGACACGCCTAAGGAAGCGGTGATCCCGGCCATCGAGAAGCTGTCGCTGCAGACGGCGCGGGCTGGACAGATCATCCGGCGCATCCAGGACTTCGTGCGCAAGCGCGATCCGAATTTCGAGGATATTTGCCTTGCCTCGGTCATCGACGATACGGCCTCCTTCCTGCAGGCGGACGCCCGCAACCACAATGCCGTCATCACTATCGTCGCGCAGAAGGGCCTGTCGCCGGTTCGCGCCGACCGCATTCTCATGGAACAGGTGATGATCAACCTGATGCGCAACGGCATGGAGGCCATGGCCGGCCTTTCGACGCGACGCATCAAGCTCGAGGTGGAGCTGAGCGAAAGTGGGGCAAACCAGGTGATCGAAATCCGCGACCGTGGTCCCGGCATCGCGCCGACGGTCGCCGGCCGGCTGTTCGAGCCCTTCGTCACCAGCAAGGCCGACGGCATGGGCATGGGGCTCAATATATGCCGCACCATCATCGAACTGCATCACGGTCGGCTGACCCATCGACCCAATCCTGGCGGCGGTACGATTTTCTCCATCCTGCTGCCCGTGCCGGTAGAACAGGAGGCAGCCGCGCAATGACCAATTCCCTGCCCTTCCTGAAAGATGCCGTCGTCTATCTGGTCGACGACGATCCGGCCATCCGCGATTCGCTTACCTTCCTGTTCATGTCCCGGCAGATGCGGGCCGTGTCCTTTGAGAGCGGCGAAGACCTGCTCGCCGCTCTGCCGCTGGACGGTTTCGGCTGCATCATTCTGGACATGCGCATGGGCGGCCTGTCTGGCCTGGAAACCTTTAGCCGGCTTAAAGAAGCCGGCAGCAAGGCACCGGTCATTTTCCTGACCGGACATGGCGACGTGCCGGTCGCGGTGGAGGCGCTGAAGACCGGGGCTGCGGATTTCATCGAGAAACCGTTCAACGACAATCTGCTGGTCGACACGGTTGTCGACTGCCTGAAGAGCCATTTCGGGCTGATGTCGGAAGATCGCGAGCGGGCGATCTTTGAGAGCCGGCTGCAACTGCTGTCGACCCGCGAGGTGGATGTGCTGCGTCTGCTGATGGAAGGGCTGCTCAACAAGCAGATTGCCGATGCGCTGTCGATCTCGATGCGCACGGTCGAGGTGCATCGCGCCCGCGTGCTGTCGAAGATGCAGGCCCGCAACGCGGTCGAGCTGGCGGCCACGCTTGCCTCGCACGGCATCGAACTGCCGGGCTGAGCGAGCACTTCGTAATCAGCGGACCGGCAGGGGCGACACGGCGAAATGGTCGGGGGCAAGGCCGGCGCGTTCCCGTTCGACCATGATTTCGAATGCCTGTTCCAAATGGCGCGTGAAGCGCGTCGTGTCGAACAGCGGGCAGGTGTCACGCCCGGCGCGCAGCTTTTCGCGGACTGCTCGAAGACGCGGGGCATCCTCGATGAGAGAAACGCAGAGCTCGACATAGGACCTTGGATCGGCGGCGACCAGTTCCGGGATACCGGCAGCGTTGAGAAGGCTCTCGGTCACACGCGATGCGAAATGGCTGCCCTTGTAGGTGGGCACCGGCAGGCCTGCCCAGAGCTGGTCCGACGTGGTCGTATGGCCGTTATAGGGAAAGGTGTCCAGGCCGATATCGGCCGCCGGGAGACGGGCAATGTGCTCGGCATAGTCGGCGCGGTCGGCAAAGATCACCCGTTCGCGGGCGATGCCTTCTTCGGATATCCATTTCAGGAAATTGTCGCGGGCAAAACGATCGGAGCACAGGATCCACAGCAGGCTTGCCGGCGTCCTACGCAGGATCTCGGCCCAAAGGCTCGCCGTCTGCGGCGTGATCTTGCGCGTCACGTTGAAGGCGGCCAGGATCGGGCGATCCTCGGGAAGGCCGAGTGCCGCGCGGGTGGCTGCCTGTGGGCGCGGCCGATGGATATTGTCGTTGGCCTGGTAGCTGTCTGGCAGAAGGCAGAATTTCTCGTGATAGAACGGTCGGCTCTCCGTCGGCAGAACGATCCGGTCGCCGATGACATAATCGCAGTCGATGCCTGTGCCGGAACCGGGATAGCCGAGATAGGCGACCTGGATGGGCGCCCCGCCGATATTGATGACGCCGATGCGCGCGCCTTTCGTGTGGCCCTTCAGGTCGACCAGGATGTCGATCCCGCGGCTGCGAATCAGCTGTGCCGCCGCCATGTCCGAGAGATGACCGATCTGCACGAGATTGGGATAGGTTTGCCGAAGGCCGCGATCGTTCCTGATCATCTCCTCGTTCGTATTGCAGAACAGGGTCACGTCGAACCTCTGCCGATCGTGGCCAAAGATCACGCTCTGGAATAGGCGCATGGTGGCGTGCTGATCGCTGAAATCCGACGAGAGATAGCCGATACGGATCTTATTGTCGAAAGCGTGGGGAAATGTCCGCCGGGCCTGCTTGGTGTCTGCGGTATAGGCGCTGGCATTGTGCACATAGGTCATGCGCGCGTTGAGGCTTTCGTCCGCACACCAGGAAATATTGTTGAAGGGTTGCTCGACCGAAAAATACCGCTCGTCGCCGGCCCGCAGCAGATCGAGGAACCGCTGGTTCTCCATGAGCGTCTCATCGAGGCAAAGTGACTTGTGCAGGCAGCGCCGGAAGGATGCTTCGGCTTCACGATCGAATTCCACCGACTTTGCCGCCTGTCTTGCCGCGGTGAGCGCCGCCAGCGATTCGTCCAGTTGCTGCAACAGTTCTGCGGCAAGCGCCCGCAGCATGGCCTGCTTGGGGCCCGGCACTTCGGACGCCTTGAGATACCATTTCGCGGCCTCGGCATTCTGCTTGGTCTTGCTGTAGCATTGCGCCGCCAGCAGCATCATCTCCAGCACAGGCGTCGATGCCTTCTTCAGCATCGGCAGCAAGGCGGCCAAGGCGTCGTCATAACGCCCGGCCCTGTAGCTCAGAAGCACTTTGTCGATGGGTCTTGCCATACAGGTCGTCGTCCTGAAACACATGAATTGAAGGCCATTTCTCCCTCGTTAGACGGAGAGACTGGTTCAGGGCTGGATAAATCAGGACCATCACGCAAGCTCGGGTCAACCGCGCCGCGCTATCACATGCGACGACGTCCTCTCGGCAAGCCGGAACTCCATGACGCAACTGTCCATTTTCATGCCCAGCAACCGCAGTTTCAAAGCCTCGCGCAGCGCCATCGAAAGTGCGCTTCGCTATGCGGAAAAAGCCGATTGCCGGTTCATCTTGTCGGACAATTCCGGCGACCCGGAAAAGCGCCGGCAGTTTGAGCATTGCTCGGCGCGGATGACCTATGTGGTTCCGCCGAACGACGATGCCCTGCTCAATCATATGACGGCCCTGGCGCAGGTCGAGACACCGTTCCTGATGCCGATGGGCGACGATGACGAGATCTACCTGCTGGACGGAGAGCCGCGAACCGATCTTGCGGAACTTGCCCCCGACGTGATTGCACTGCGTCCGCGAACCCATATCTGGACAGTCGAGAAGGGCGTCCTCCAGACGGAGCGCTTCGCCATCCTGTCCGCGGATGCCGGGGATCGGCTGCTGGAATATAACGATAAGACCCAGGGCAACAATTCGATCTATTACAGCCTTTACCGGACCGAACCGTTTCGCGATCTCTCCCGACTGTTCGTCGACCATCATCCGACGCGGGGCGGCTACTGCGACTGGTCCCTTTCCTTTGCGCTGATTGCCTCCGGCCGGGTGCTCTACGATCCCGCCACGCTCTATCGCTACGATCTGGGGCGCTGGGCCAAAGGACAGAGCCTGACCGATACCAAGGCATTGCTGTATCGACAGGTCGGCCTTCGCGACGAAGCCGAACACTACGCCGCTCTGCTCCGTTACATTGATGTCGACTGTTTCCTGGAAGCCAATTTCCTGCCGCTCACCCCGGCCATGCGGCAGAGCGCAAAGGCGATGAATGCCCGGATCGCCCTTGGCACGTTCCTGCGCAAGGTCATGGCCGAGCCGCAGAGATACGATGCCGACGTGCCGGGGATTGCCGAGGCCATCGGCCGAACGACGGATCTGTCGGCTGTCTTCGCGCAATGCCTGCCGCTGGTCGATCGCCTGTCGCCGGGGCTCGGCGACCGATATGTCCGGTTCCGCCGGGCCGCTTCCAACTAACCGTTCGTCAGGCGGAAACCTCGACCCAGCGCTGCTCTGTAAAGGAGCGGGCCATAGCATGGACGCTGCGCTCGATGCGCAGGCCCTGCTCGAAATCGATCAGGTGCGCTCTGTCGCCGGCGATCGCGCCGATCAGTTCGCGGCACTCGATGATCTTCAGGTCGTTGAAACCCAGGCCATGGCCGGGCGCCGGGATGAAGCGGTCATAGGGCCTGTGCGCGGGGGCGGCCAGCACCCTGGCAAAACCCTGCTCGCTGCCGGCCTCGCCGGTGCGATAAATCTCGAATTCGTTCATCCGCTCCTGGTCGAACAGGATGGAGCCGGCCGCGCCGAAGATCTGCAGGGCGATGCGGCCCTTGCGGCCCCAGGCGGAGCGATTGGCCATCAGCACCGCCGATATGTTGCCCTCAAGCCGCAGCAGCACGCTGGCGATATCGTGGTTTTCAACCTCTCGCGTGCCGCCGTCCTTCAACGGGCGGGTCGCATAGGGTTTGCCCATATCCGCAACCACCGCCTCGACATGGCCGAACAGCGTGAACAGCAGCGACAGGGGATGCACGGCGAAATCGTCGAGGGCGCCATAGCCGGAAGACGCCTCGCTCTTCCAGTAGAACAGCGCCGAAGGATCGGCCATAAAATCCTCGTCCATCTCGACGCGGACGTGATTGACCGCGCCGATCGCGCCGTCATCGATCAGCTGCTTCATGCGGCGGATCATCGGGTTCTGGATATAGTTGTAGCCCATGGCCGCCACCTTGCCGGAGCCTGCGGCAGCGTCGCGCATGACGACCGCATCGGCGAGTGCCGGCGCCATCGGCTTTTCGCACCAGACATGCTTGCCGGCTTCGAGAGCGGCAATGGCCATCTCGGCATGAAAGGCATTGGGCGTGGTCACGGAGATCACATCGATAGCCGGATTCTCCAGCAGGTCCTGCCAGTGACCCGTCGATGTCGAGAAGCCAAGCTCCTGCGCTTTCGTCGCCGCCAGATCGGCATTGACCTCGGCCAGCGTGATCAACCGCGGCCGCTCCACATCACCGAAGACGCTTGAGACCGAATTCCATGCCAGCGCATGGCACTTGCCCATATAACCGGTGCCGATCAGCCCGATGCCCAAACCTGCCATGAACCCCTCCCAGAGTCATTCTATCTTAAATTGCGTCCCGGACCGCTATCGGCCTTAGGGATTGTCGCGTTTGAAAATCCAGTCGTGATCTGGATGGTTCTGGAACCGCCATTTGCGCAAAGGACCGGCCATGACGTTCAGGTAATACATGTCATAGCCATAGGGCGCACCGCAGGGATGATGGCCCTTGGGCACCAGCACGACATCGCCGCTCGACACCGCCATGGTCTCATCCAGCGATCCGTCTTCGGTAAAGACACGCTGGAAACCGAAACCCTGATCCGGGTTGAGGCGGTGATAATAGCTTTCCTCGAGATAGGTCATGTCGGGAAAGTTATCCTCGTCATGACGATGGGGCGGATAGGACGACCAATTGCCGGATGGCGTGAACACTTCGGTCACCAGCAGGCTGTCGGCGACGTCGCGCTCTTCCATGGCAATCGGGAAAATGTAGCGCGTATTGGCGCCCTTGCCGCGCTCGGTGAGCGTGATGCCGGCCGGCCCGATGATCGCAGCTTCACGACCGGGCATGGCCGGTGCGGTGCAGACGGCCAGCGTGCAGTCGGTGGTGGCGGTTGCCGTCCAGTCGGCACCGGCGGGGATATAGACGCAATGCGGCGGCTTGCGCTCGAAGACGTTCATGCGATCGCCGAGTTCGCCGAAGCGCTTGTCCCCACCTGAAAGCTCGGCCTTGCCCTCGACCAGCACGAGGATGACCTCGGTCTCGCCGGTTGCTTCCGCTGCCGTTTCACCGGCTTTCAACTTGTAAAGACCAAAGCCGACATAACCCCAGCCGGCGCTTTGCGGCGTGATGTCGTGCACCTTGCCGCTTGTAGCCGTCGGTTTCCTCAACAGATCCGTCATTCGTCTGCGCCTCCCGTCGTATCGTCCTGCTTCGGCCGCGACACCACGAAGAAGTGCAGGCCGCAGTAAAGGGCGGCGGCCAGGAACACGAAGCCCCAGCCGATCGCGCCGTTCATGAACTCGACCCCCGCCCAGGCCAAAGTGGCCACGACGATAACGATGCGGCGCCAGAGCGGCCGCAGGAAGGGGTGGTCCGGATCGAAGAATTTCATGGTCCTGTCTTGTCCAGTCCTGCGGCGCGCGCCATCGCCTTGAGGGATTTCAGGCCGAGACTCTGATAGTCGAACGGATTGCGCACATCCGGGTCCTGCTCGGCCTCGATCACCAGCCAACCCTGGTAACCTTGTTCGGCGGCAACTTTAAGCACGGACGGAAAATCGACGCCACCCTCGGTATCGCCGGGCACGGTAAAGACGCCGCGGCGCACGCCCTCAAGAAAGGACAGGCCTTCGCTGCGAACTTCAGCGGCAATCGCCGGGCGGATGTTCTTGGCATGGATATGGCCGACGCGGCCCATGTGGTTGCGGGCGGCGCGTTCCGGATTGCCGCCACCGAACAGGCAATGGCCGGTGTCGAGCAGCAGTTTTGCGTGCGGTCCCGTATGGGCCATCAATTTGTCGATCTCGTCTTCGCTCTCGACCACCGTGCCCATGTGGTGGTGATAGACGAGCGAGATGCCCTGCGACGCGGAGAATTCGGCCAGGGCCTCGACGCCGGCACCGAAGCTTGCCCATTGGTCATCGGCGAGGCGCGGCCGGTCGTTGACGGCCCTATCGTCATTGCCGTGGATGGCATTGGAGGTTTCGCAGACGATGATGACCTTGCAGCCCATGGCCTTCAGAAGGTCGAGCGCCGGCTGCATGGCGGCCTTTTCGGCCTCGATCGACTGGGTCAGCAGGTTGAGCGAATGCCAGCCGGAGACGAACCGCAGGCCACGGGGCTCGAGCACGGCCTTGAGACCGGCGGGATCGGTCGGAAACTTGTGGCCCTTCTCGATGCCGTCGAAGCCGATCCGGGCGGTTTCGTCCAGGCATTGCTCAAGGCTGATATGGGCGCCGAGCGTGCGGTCGTCGTCATTGGACCAGGCAATGGGGTTTGTGCCGTAGAGGATCATGCTAGCGTCTTTCCTTGCGTGCCGCCTCGTAGCGCGTACGGGCTTCGTTGACTTGGGCGCGGGCCGAGACCTCCGGCACCGGGACATCCCACCAGTGGCCACCGGCATCGGGAACCGGATAGGGATCGGTATCGATGACCACGACGGTGGTAGCGGTGGCCTCGCGGGCCGCCTCCAACGCCTTTTCAAGCTCGGCGATCGAGCCGACTTTCACGGCATTGGCGCCCATCGACGCGGCATGGGCGGCAAAGTCGATCGGCGGCGGGCTATCGAGATTGGTATGGGCGTAGAGATTGTTGAACTCGGCACCGCCGGTTGCCATCTGCAGCCGGTTGATGCAGCCGTAGCCGCGATTGTCGGTGATGACGACGGTGATCTTCAGACCCATGGCGACGGATGTCGCCAGTTCCGAGTTCATCATCATGTAGGAGCCATCGCCGACCATGACGATCACGTCGCGATGCGGTTCCGCCATCTTGATGCCAAGGCCGCCGGCGATCTCGTAGCCCATGCAGGAGAAACCGTATTCCATGTGATAGGAGAGCGGCAGCTTGGCCTTCCACAGCTGGTGCAATTCGCCGGGCATGGTGCCGGCCGCGCACATGACGACGGTGTTGTCGCGCGAGGCGCGTTGCACCGCGCCAATGACCTGCATGTCGGTCGGCAGGCTGTTGCCATCCCCAGGCGGGGCGGTGACGGCATCGGCCTTCTCGAACCAGCCCGCCTTGAGGCTGGCGTCGGCAGCGGCAAACCGAAAATCGCCGAGTGCGGCGCTGATGAGTTCAAGGCCCACCTTGGCATCGCAGACCAGCGGGATCGCCTCATGCTTGGCGCTGTCATAGGCCTGGACATTGAGCGCCAGGATGCGGCGCTCGGGATTGCGGAACAGCGACCAGGAGCCGGTGGTGAAATCCTGGAACCGCGTGCCGACGCCGATCACCAGATCGGCGTTTTCGCAGACCGCATTGGCGCTCGACGCACCGGTCACGCCGACCGGGCCGAAATTGGCCTTGTGGTCCCAGGCGAGCGCCGATTTGCCGGCCTGGGTCTCGACAACAGGAATATCGTGTTTTTCGACAAAGGCTTTCAGCGTGTCGCAGGCGCCGGCGAAATGCACGCCGCCGCCGGCGACGATGACCGGATGTCTGGCAGCCTTCAGGGCCTCGACGGCCGCTGCCAGTTCGCGCTCATCGGGGCGGGGCTGGCGGCGATGCCAGATCTTTCTGGCAAAGAAGCTCTCGGGATAGTCGTAGGCCTCGGCCTGGACATCCTGGCAGAAGGCCAGCGTCACCGGGCCGCAATCAGCCGGATCAGTCAGGGTCCGCAAAGCCCGCGGCAGTGCGGTCAGCAGATGTTCGGGCCGCATGATGCGATCGAAATAGCGGCTGACGGGGCGGAAGCAGTCGTTGACCGTCATGGCGCCGTCGTTGAAATCCTCGAGCTGTTGCAGGACCGGATCCGGGCCGCGGTCGGCAAAGACGTCGCCGGGCACCAGCAGCACGGGCAAGCGATTGACATGGGCAAGCGCGGCCGCGGTGATCATATTGGCGGCACCCGGACCGATGGACGAGGTCACCGCCATGGCGCGCTTGCGGCCGAGCTGCTTGGTATAGGCGATCGCCGCATGGGCCATCGACTGTTCGTTCTGGCCGCGAAAGGTCTGGAATTCGTCCCGTACGCCGTAGAGCGCCTCGCCGATGCCGGCAACATTGCCGTGGCCGAAGATCGCCCACATGCCGGCGATGAAGGGTTCGCCCTCTTCGTTGAACTGGTTCATCAGATAGCGCATCATGGCCTGCGCGGCCGTCAATCGGACCGTTTTCATGCGTCTTTTCCTTGTGCGGCACCGGCGCGGGCACGATCCCAGACGGTGCATAGATCCTGATATTTGCGGGCCATGTCGGCGACAGCCTGATCGTCGGAGATGTCGCCTGACAGCCAGCGCCGAGCAGCCTCACCGAAAATGGTGCGACCGACCGCGAACCCCTTGACCAGATCGAAGCGGGCCGCCGTTGCAAAGCTCTCTTCCAGGTCGGCCGCCGGCGCATCGAGGCCTAGGACGACGATGCCGCGCGTATAGGGATCGTTCCTGGAAATCGCCGCACAGGCATTGGCCCAGGAGGCCTCGGTTTTCATCGGCTCGAGTTTCCACCAATCGGGATAGATGCCGATCTCGTAGAAACGCTCGATGATCTGCGCCACCGTGTCGTCGTCGGTCGGTCCCACCTTGGAGGGGATGACCTCCAACAGCATTTCCAGCCGATTGCGTCGGGCCGCCGCATAGAGCCGGCTCACGGTTGCTTCCTGGTCGGCCCGCATCGCGACGTCATCGTCCGGATGATAAAAACAGAGCACCTTGACGACATTGTCGACCGGCCATTCGCTGAGGCCGCCGAAATCCGGGCCAATCTCCGGCTCCAGCGCCAGCGGGCGCGAACCCGGCCATTCGACGGGACGGCCGATCCACAGGCCCGTGCCGGTTGCCTTGTAGAGCGTGTCGCGCCCCAGCCGGCCATCGCACAGGATGCCATAGCCGGGGCGATTGGCCGAGACCTGGAGGGTCGCTTTCAGGCAGAGGCTCTTGAACCGGTCGATGCGGCCGAGATCGGCGCCGGCCTCTTCGGCCATGGCTTCCAGCTGCATGCGGTGATCGAAGGCAAAGACCCGCATCTCGGGCCAGTCGCCGGTGCGGTTGGTCGACCAGTGCACCTGTTCCAGCGCCTTGTCCTTGCGCAGCGCCTTGTCGCGAATGCCGGTGCGGAAGAAATATTGCAGCTCCTCCCAGCTTGGATAGGCGGGTGTGCAGCCGTGGCGGGAGACGGCGAATGCGCCGCAGGCATTGGCGAATTTCAGGCTGGTCGGCCAGTCCTCACCCGTCAGCCAGCCCTTGAGCAGGCCGGACATGAATCCGTCGCCGGCACCCAGCACGTTGAAAACCTCGATGGGGAAACCCTGACCGGTCTGTCCATCATCGAGACTTGCCGGAATATCGCCCTCGAACACCACGGCGCCCATCGGGCCGCGCTTGCACACCAGCGTGGCGGCCGACACGCCGCGCACCGCTTTCAGCGCCTCGATGGTATTGGTCGAACCGCCGGCAATATGGAATTCCTCTTCCGTTCCGACGATCAGATCGAACCGGTGCAGGGTCGATTGCAGCTTTGCCGTCACCTGCTGCGATTCGATGAAACGGCTTTCGCCATCGCCATGGCCGGCCAGGCCCCAGAGGTTGGGACGGTAGTCGATGTCGAGCGCGGTGCGGGCGCCGTTGGCACGGGCAAGCTTCAGCGCCTTCAGGACGGCGGCTTCGGTGCGGGGATGGGACAGATGGGTGCCGGTGACGCAGATGCAGCGGGCCTCCGCCACGAAATCCGGATCGATATCGTCTTCGCACAGCGCCATGTCGGCACAGTTTTCGCGGTAGAAGATCAGCGGAAACTGGCTCTGGTCGCGGATGCCGAGCAGCACCAAAGCGGTCAGACGCTCGTTGTCGGTGACCACGCCGCGCATATCGACGCCTTCGCGTACCAACTGCTCGCGGATGAAGCGGCCCATATGTTCGTTGCCGACCCGGGTGATGAGTGCCGATTTGAGGCCGAGCCGGGCCGTGCCGGCGGCGATATTGGTGGGCGAGCCGCCAATGTATTTGTTGAAGGAGGCCATATCCTCCAGACGCCCGCCTACCTGGGCCCCGTACAGGTCCACGGACGATCGGCCGATCGTGATCAGATCGAGTTGCGTCAAGATGTCCTCCCTGGCGGCGATAGCGTTTTTTACCCGCAATCCCCTTGTCACAAACGGCCCACCTCTCCCGCTGGCCGTTCTACACGTTCTGAATATGGACTATAAATTCTATTTTTATCTCTTTCAATACAAATATTCAATCTTCTTGACGCGCCGTTCCCACCGCCACCGACAGGGCGATGGCCAGACAGAGAGTGGCTGACAGCGACCGGAAGGCGCCGAAATCGACCTCGGAAACGGAGAGCGTGATCGCGCCGAACTTGCGCATCGGGCTGACGATCGTATCGGTCACGGCGACCACGGGAATGCCGCGGGCCGAGACGGTTTCCACCAGGTCGATCGTCTCGCTGGAATAGGGCGAGAAGGTAATGGCCAGAAGCACGTCGCCGGGCCGGATCGCGTGATGGTTTTCGAGCTTGCCGACGGCACTGTGCAGCATGGCCGGGACATTCATCTTTTCAAAGGCATAGGCCATGTAGCTGGCGACCGGGAACGAGCGCCGCAGGCCGATAATATGGATCATCTGGGCACCGGACAGCAGCTGCACCGCCTGTTCCAGCACCGGCGGATCGATGGTCTTGAGCAGGCCCTCCAGCGAGGTCCGGCCGGCCTCGACGAATTCGGCGAGCAGCGCGGACGGACTGCCTTCCGCCTTTTCACGCAGGTGATGCAGGCGCGTCGTATAGTCCGGCCAGCCGCCGACATAGGATTCGCGAAACAGGCGCTGCATCTCCGAAAAGCCGGAAAAGCCAAGGATCTGGCAGAAGCGCATGAAGGCGGAGGGCTGTACGCCCGCCCCGTCGGCCATCTCCGCCACCGTCGACACGGCAATGCGATCCTTGTTGGCGGCAACGTAATCGGCGCATTGCCGCAGCCGTTTCGGCAGGTTTTCCGACACGTCCATAAGCCGTTCTTCGAATGCCTTGAGGGTGGCGGGGCTGTCGGTCTCTGCCATATCTGTCCTTCTGGCCCTATGCACTTGACATAAACAATATCGCAATCTAGCAAAATGGAACGTATATTCCAAACGAAGATTTCGGCGGCGCGAGGAGCAGCCGCTGCGATTTTCTGGTGCGTTCCCTGGCCTTCGAAGGCAAAGGTCGGCGCGCCGGAATGGAGCGCATGGGTGCGTTGGTTTTCAAGCGCCGTCAGTCCGGATGGAGGGCGGCCAGGGAGGAGAATGACATGGTAACGAAACTGGCGCTTCTGGGAGCCGGCCGCATCGGCAAGGTCCATGCGAAGGCGATTGCCGAAGACAAGCGGGCCAGGCTCGTGGCCGTGGCGGATGCCTTTGCGGAGGCTGCCAATGCCATTGCGGCGGCCACGGGCTGTGCGGTGAAGACGATCGACGAGATCGAGGCAGACCCGGAAATCGATGCCGTCATCATCTGCACGCCGACCAATACCCATGCCGACCTGATCGAGCGTTTTGCCAAAGCCGGCAAGGCGATCTTCTGCGAAAAGCCGATCGACCTCGATGTCGCCCGCGCCAGAGCCTGCCTCGAGACGGTTCGCAAGACCGGCGCCAAAGTGATGCTCGGCTTCAACCGCCGCTTCGATCCGCATTTCCAGGCGGTCCGCAAGGCGATCGACGACGGCAAGATCGGCACGGTCGAGATGGTGACAATCACCAGCCGCGACCCCGGCGCCCCGCCGCCGGAGTATATCAAGGTCTCGGGCGGCATTTTCCGCGACATGACCATTCATGACTTCGACATGGCGCGCTTCCTGCTCGGCGAGGAAATCGTCACTGTGATGGCGGTCGGCGCTGTGCTGGTCGATCCGAAGATCGGCGAACTCGGCGACTACGACAGCGCCAGCCTGATGATGACCACCGCCAGTGGCCGGCAATGCGTGATCTCCAACTCCCGCCGCGCCACCTATGGCTACGACCAGCGCATCGAGGTGCATGGATCGCTCGGCTCGGTTTCGGCGGAAAACCAGCGGCCGGTGTCGATCGAAATCGCCAACAAGGACGGTTATACGCGCCCACCGCTGCATGACTTCTTCATGACCCGCTACACGGCCGCCTATGCCGCTGAAATCGCGGCCTTCATCGACTGCGTCGAGACCGGGTCTGCGCCCTCGCCCTCTGCGGAAGACGGGCTGATCGCCCTGACGCTTGCCGATGCAGCACTGAAGGCCGCCCGCGAGGGCATTGCGGTGTCCGTCAAGCCGTAAGACTGGCACCCAGTTCAAACAAGCCGGCGCACGCTTTGGGGCGCCGGCCTTTTCATGCGATCTTTTCGGATGCCGGGTGTTTTCGCGGGACCTGAAGCCAGTGCACCTGCAGAGTTTGAGGAGGCCCGCAGCTTCTGGATACCGGAGAGGCGTCTCAGGAAGCAGCCTCTATCTGGCCGGCGGGCTCAAAGGCCGCGATGTCACGCTGCGGAATGGTCGGCGGTACGAAAACTGCGAATTCCGCCTTGGATTGGCGCAGCGTCAGTTTGCCGGCGGTGAAATAGAGAAGGAACGATCCGACGTGATAGGGCGTCATCGTGTCGATTTCGACAAAGGCCCGGATCACCAGCAGCATGGCGACACCGAACATGACAACGGCGTCCGGATCGCGCGCATGGCTGAGCAGCCGACCGAGATGGCCGAGAAGGGCGACGACGAGAATCAGGCACAGCAGGAAGAGGCCGATCAACCCGGTCTCGACGGCGGCCTCGATGAAGGTGTTGTGAAAATGAAAGCCGGAGCGCGAGCCGATGAAAAACTCTTCCCACAATCGCTCCGGCTCGGAAAATCCCTGGACCCAATAGGCCTGGTAGCCGATTCCGAATAAGGGACTGGTGCCGGCCGCCTCGATGCCTTGCTGCCAGAGATAGGTGCGCCCGGTCAGCGTCGAATCCTTGCCGAAGGCGCCCAGCACCAGATCGATGCCGCCGCCGTAGATGAGCCCGACAGACGCCACGATGCTGAACACCGTGCCGGCCAGAAAGAGAATCTTGCGCTTGTCCGGCGAGAGTATCTGCAACACACGCAGCCCGAGCGATATGGCGATGACGACGGCGACGGTCAGAACCGATGTGGCCGATTGCGATGCAAAGAGGCAATAGGCGGCAAGCAGACCGACCACTCCGCAAGGTGCCAGCCAGAGGACGCGCTCGCCGAGAACGAAAGCTGCCGCAAAGGCAAAATAGATGCCGAGCGAAGCGTAGAAACCGAGCTGGTTCTTCGAGGCGAAGGATCCGACAAAACTGAAACCGCCGTCGATCGGATCAAAGTGATAGACCCCGAAAAGCAGCGAGTAGGTGAGGACCAGGCCAATGCCGGCAATCACGCCGCGGGTCAGGGTGCGGATGTCGATGGTGCGCATGGCGATCAGTGCGCAGACCACATGGGTCATGTACTGGATGGCGGTGCGCGTGGTGACGGAGGGGGCGGCAGACCAGAAAATCGACAGACCGCAAAAGACTGCGAAGCCAAAGATCCAGACATATCTGGTGTAGTTGCCGAGAACCGTGCGGTAATTGACCAGGATCAGCGGAAACCACAGACCGTAATAGGCCAGGATCGACACCTGACCGAAGCGGGTCGAATAGGCGAAGATGAACACCGACAGCGCGATGGCGACCGTGCCATAGAGCTGGTTTTCTCCCGGTTCGATCAGGCTGGATTTGGCGATCCGCATCAAAGCCTCATTGCATGGCGATGGCGGCATTGACCTTGATCACGTCACCGGGCACGATCTTGGTGTTTTCATCGGCCGGCATCTCGGAAATCTTGCCGTCCTTGTCACGAACGATGGTATAGGTGATGGCAGCGGCCGACGCATTGGCCTTAAGGGCCGCTGCTTCCGTCGACTGCATCATGGCTTCGGCCATCAGATCGCGGCTGGTGCCGAGCTTCAGGTCGATCTTGTCGAGTTCGCTCTCGGTGTTTTGCAACTCCTGCGCCACTTGAGCGTCCCAGTCGTTTCGAAGCTTGATCTCGTCCTGATTGGCTTCGCTGACATCCTGCCGGGCCCGCAGCTTGGAGGTGTCTATATCCAGCAGAGTTGCCTGCAGGTCAGTGACCTGCCTCTCGATTTCCAGCTTTCGCGAACTGACGGACAGGCCTTTCTCCGTCAGGTTATAGATCTTCTGCCGATCCACCTCGACCAGACCCAGTTGCCGATTCTGGGTTTCCGATTTCTTATCGAGCGACACGATCTCATTTTGCAGCAGCGTCTTCAAATCGCTCAGCGCCGTCAGTTGCAAGCTGAGCTTCTTGTCGCGCGACACCATGAGGGCCCGCTCGCTTTCCAGAAAGTCTTCAGCAGCGGGCACTTCCTTCAAGGCTGCCGGCATTTCGATCGTATCCTTGCCCGCCATCTCCGACATCAAGCGGGCGCGGCGCACCAGCAGGCGGTTTCGATCGGCGATCAGCAGAGACGAATCGCCTTCCGACTGGATCATATCTCGGGTGAAGCGCTGGCCCATCTCGGCGCGCCGCAATCCACCGCCGAGACTGACGGCTTTCAGCACCGTCATGCCCGGGGCATAGGGATATTCACCAGGCGTCTGCACTTCGCCGGCAATATAAACCGGCCGATATTCGGCAACTTCCACGGAGGCGGAGGGCCGGTCGCGAAGGCCGAAAATCTGCTGCATCTTCTCGCCGATGTCGGCGGCCATTTGCGCGGTTGTCTTTCCGGAGGCGGCCAGTTCACCGATGAAGGGCAGCGACAGGGTGCCGGAGGCGCCGACCGCATAGTCACCGCTGACCGCGGTCCAGTCGCGAACCGTGCCTTCGGCGGTCTGCCATTCGGAAACCCGCACACGCAGCTTGTCCATGACACCGAGATGATAATCTTCCGCCGTCGCCGGGCCCGCCAGGCAGACAAGCAGAGACAGCCCAAGAAGCGTCGCTCTGGACTGTGGAAAACGACGGAAGGCCGGGTTTGACCCGGTCGATGCGGTTTTGTGCATATGAATGCCTCGTTTTCTGTTCGAGGATCCCAGCCGCACGATCTTGCGGATGGGATCCGTTTTCAGTAGCTGCCGCGAGACAGGCAGACAGCTGGAACGGTCCGGGCGACAATGACAAAATCGCTGAGCAGGGACCAGTTCTTCACATATTGGGTGTCCATGGCCACGCGGGACGCATAGGACACATCGTTGCGGCCGCTCACCTGCCAGAGGCCGGTCAAGCCGGGCCTGGTCTGCAGGTAGAAAACGGCGGCCGCTTCGTACATTTCGAGCTCATCTTCCACGACCGGGCGAGGCCCGACGACACTCATCTCTCCCCGGATGATGTTGATGAGCTGCGGCAGTTCATCAAGGCTGAGCTTACGCAGGACACCGCCGACCAAAGTGATGCGGGGATCGTCCTGAAGTTTGCGTGTCTGCCGCCATTCCTCGTAAGCGGCAGGATTCTGCAGGAAGTATTCCTGCAGAAGGCGGTCACCATCCTGTCGCATCGTGCGGAATTTCAGGCAATGAAAGCTCTGCCCGTTATGCCCGATGCGGCGATGACCATAGAAGACCTTGCCGCCGTCGGAGAATTTGACGAGGGCCATAAGAAGCAGAAACAAAGGGCTGAAGAAAACCAGCGCCAGGCTGGCTGCCAGAATATCAAAACCCCTTTTGGATATCCCTCCCACCGGCGGGGTGCCGGCATTAAGCGTGCTAAACAACGGCGTGCTTGCCGATCGAGTCGCGGACTTCATAGAGATGACTCCATTTACGTTGGCGATTGGTCGGGTCCCGGAGGACGGAGCCCTATCCAAGAGCAAGCCTGTGGTAAGAATTTGTCCTTCGCAACAGTCTTTTAAAAGCCCATTTGTGATGCTCGATACATAGTATTTTATGAATTCATCGATGCTAAGGATAATTCCGGTCATCGGCCAATCCGGAATCACATCCAAGCTCATCCGCGCAATGAAACACCGGGCTGTTACCACTTCACGAAACATTGACAGGCAAGTTTGTTGGATCCGGCTTGGCTATTTGCAGATCTAATCGTTTCGTTCCTTAGCATTCCGCAATTAATAGACGTCTTGGCGACTGCTGCGGGAAAAATTTTGCGCCGCATCATTATATTGCACTGCACATTTTTCCATTCTAAATCGCTAATCTTGTAACAATTCGTGATGTCGCACTGCAGTATGAGCGCCGCGTTTGGCGTCTTCGCGCCCCGTCGCGGAGCTTTCTGCCTCAATTCATCGGGCTAATGGCCAAAATGGGGCCGAAACTGCCGTACTTTGAAATGTGATTCTCCGAGAGCGGCGATTCGAGCCTTCTCTTATGGTTAACAATTTACCTCAGCCGAGCTGCAATTTGAACCTTCAATGTAACTGAACGGAAAGAAGCAGCATGCTATTACCAGAAATAGTCGTGCCACACGCGTTTGCGCATACGCTCAATCATTGAAATCCAGGCTCCAGTTCAATATATCTCGGATAGCCTAGAGGAGAAGGCAGGGTTTAGAATGAGGAATTTTGCCAAATATTGGGATGGGAGGTAGTCCGATGTATGCACCTCGTGTCTTCGTCAGCATGATCGGCGCGTTGATTGTCTTCGCGGTCGCCACTTATGCTTTGACAGGGTCCCTGTTTGGCACATTCATCCAGACCGTAATATGCGCCATTCTGCTCCAGGTCGGATATTTCGCGGCTACTCTTTATCTTGTCTGGCGCGCAGCCAGAGACCGCAAGCCAAGCCCGATGGCGGCAAAAAATATCAGTGATGACAAGCATTTAGCCAATACGACCGTCTCTAGCCTCAACAAGACAGGCCATTCCAACCTTTAAAATGGCACAGCCGCATATCGCGGCTTTCTCCGGTCGTTGCCGCTTTTGCGACATGATCGGCTCCCATCCTTGCTGAAACCGTGCTGTCATGGGTTCCGTGACACGGGTGATCACAGGAGCAGGGAATGCCGGGAACTTCCGACGTATGCGTCATCATTGCCGCCAAGAATGCCTCGGCGACGATTGGCCGGGCGGTCTCATCGGCCTTGGCGGAGCCAGAAACCGCGGAGATCGTTGTTCTCGACGACGGATCCACGGATGCAACGGCGGAGGCCGCAGAGGCCGTCGATGACGGCAGCGGACGACTGAAGATCATCCGTTTTCCGGTAAACCGTGGACCGGCCGCTGCCCGCAACCATGCGATTGCCCATTCCCGAGCGCCGCTGCTGGCGGTCCTCGATGCAGACGATTTTTTCCTGCCCGGCCGCTTCCAGCGGCTTTTTCATGAAAGCGACTGGGATTTCATCGCCGACAATATCGTTTTCGTCGATGAAGCCGGCGCCTCGCGGGCATCGGCGGCGGTGCCGCGCTTTCAGTCGCAGGCACGACTGCTCGATCTCAAAGATTTCATCGAGGGCAATATCTCGGAGCGGGGCAAGCAGCGGGGCGAGATCGGCTTTCTAAAACCGGTCATGCGGCGCAGCTTTCTGGATGCCCATGACCTGCGCTACCAGGACAGTCTTCGGCTTGGCGAGGACTATGACCTCTATGCGCGGGCGCTGGCACGCGGGGCGCGCTACAAGATCGTTCACGGTTGCGGCTATGGTGCTGTGGTGCGGCACGATTCCTTGAGCGGCAGCCACCGAACCGACGATCTGAAACGGCTGTTCGAGGCCGATCGGGCCATGCTGGCCGATCCGAGTTTCCCCGCGGAGGCCGCCGCGCTGATCCGTCGCCACGAGCGGCATATCCGCGGGCGCTACGAGCTACGCCATTTTCTCGATCTGAAGAAGGCCGGCGGACCTCGCGCCGCACTTGGCTACATGATGGCGAGGCCCGGAGCGATCCCGGCCATCGTCAGCGGCATTGTGGCCGACAAGACCGAGCGTTTCCGGCCGCAACAGGCAGCGGCACCGGTCGACGCCGGCGCCCCTGCCTTTCGCTATCTTTTGCCCACCATCCCGGAGCCGGATCAGCAATAATCCCGGCGCACGCCTTCGATGACCTCGAGGAAACGGTCCTTGCGGCCCTGCAGAACAGCATCGGTGCTCAACTGCGGCGCGGCGCGGCTTGCCTGCCAGAGGGCAAGGGCGGATGGCGCCGCCAGCGCCTGTTTTGCCGCCCGGCGCAATGGCGTCTGGCGGGGACCGCGGGTCTCTACGAGAACGTCACCGTCGATCTTTTTGCTGTTCGGATCCTCAAGCGGCGGCGCGCCGGTCTCGAAATCAACGCCCCAGAACCGCGCGCCCTTGACCATCGCCTCGGCGCGGCTTGAAATGGGAACCTGACGGGGCTTGTAGCTGACGCCGACGGTCTGGGCCCAATCGCTCCATTTGAAGCTGTTGATACTGTGCGATGTGGTCACCGCCACCCATGGCACGCGGAACGCATCGGCAAGGATGGCGCCATGCATCGATTCGGCCACGATCAGTTCCGATTGGGCAATGGCGCGGATGACCTCCTTGGCCTCGCCGCGCGGATCGATGTAATTCAGGCCGACCATTTCGCAAACCGCGGGCCACATTCCGGCAATCGCCGATTCCCAGTGGGGCACGAAGCTCTTCTTGAACTTCTTCGGCAGATTCTGAAATTCCGGCATGTCGGCAACCATCACAGCGGGATCGATGATGCCTTGTTCGGCGGGAACGCCGACCTTCCCGGCCGTCAGCGGACCGCGGACCGAGCGAATGTCCCATTCGGACGGATCGCTCATATCGGGCAAGGCGCCGTAACCGAAACCGCTGCCCAGAACCAGTTTGTGGCCACCCTTCGGCAGAAGGACACGATTGAGCACCGTGCCGACACCGACGAGCAAGGTGTCGGGGCTCGCGTTGCGAAATCCGGGAAGCAGAAAATCCCAGAGCCATAGATTGAGATCGTCGCCGAAGTTTCCGTGCTCGGATTCCCAGTAATAGGGTTGCATGACTGTCTCCTTTGGAAGACTGAAGAGAAAAGGCTGGCAGGACACGATGCCCGAGTGCGGCTTTGGGACGCGCAGACCGGCACCGCCGAATTCATTTCGACAGCTTGCCGACGGCCAATGCCATGGCGCTTTGCAGGATGCGCGGATCGCGCCAGAACCAGCGGGCGAGCAGATCGAACTGCGGCAGTTTGCGCCGCTTGAGCAGGCGCGCCTGACTCCACAGCGCCTGCCGCCTTGCCGTCTGCTTGTAGCCACGGATCGAGGCGATTTCTGCGGGCCGGCGCGAGAAACGGCCCTCGATCGTGTCGAGCGCCACCCAGGTATTGAACTGCTGCTTCAGGAATTCCGGCGAGTCGGAATCGATGCTGTGGAAGATGTTGATCCCCTCGCCACGCTCGGCACCGGCCGCATCGCAGAGGATGACGCGCTTGGCCGCCAGGACGCAATCGCAGAAGAACAGCACGTCTTCGGCCGCCAGGCGCAGCTCTGCCTCGAACCGGATGGTGCGGAAAAGGCTGGGGCCGATCACCATGCAGGACAGGTGCAGGAAGCTCCAGTTTTTCAGCATGACGCTCGAGAGTTCCGGCAGCTCGACGACCAGCGGGCTCTCGGCAAGACGGGTGACCTGCTCGGTCTTTTCCAGATGGGCGATCCCGAAATGGTAGTAGAAGGCGTCGCCACCGGTGATGGAGGCCCAATAGCAGTCAGCCCCGAATTGGCTCATGCTTTCATAGGCATTCTTCAGGTGATCGGCGGTCCAAAGATCGTCCGAATCCAGAAAAGCCACGAATTCCGTGTCCGCCGGAACATGATCAAGGCCAGTGTTGCGCGCACCGCCTGGTCCGCCATTCTCTTGACTGATGACTTTTATGCGCGTTCTCTGCTCGCGAGCAAGCGGCGCCAATTCGTCGGAAATCGGATACGGCGACTGGTCATCGACAATGATGACATTAAAATCGGTGAAGGTCTGTGCGAAGACGGACGCCAGCGCACGCCGGAGAATGCCCGGCTCCTTCTGGTAGTAAGGAATGATAACTGTCAGCTTCGCCATCTTTTCGCCCCTGCGGTTTTTCTAAAAGAGGTCTAGTGGTCTCCTCCCACAAGGCTGCTGCCCTTATCCGGCTCAAGTCTTTCGTCGTCTCCCTCTCCTGCTCCCCCCATAGGATGTCGCCATGCCCCCAGAAGTCAACGCGAAATCGGTTACGCGCAATGTCGGCTGGAGTGTCCTATCCAAGACAGGCACATTCGGGCTTAAATTTGTCACTGTGCCGATTTTGGCGCGCATCCTGTCGCCGGACGAATTCGGTGCGGTCGCCGTGGCACTGGCTGTTGTGCAGTTTCTGGCCATGATCGGCGGGGCCGGCTTTGCCTCGGCGCTGATCATCCAGCACGAAGAGGAAATGGAAACCATACATTCGGTTTTCTGGGTAAATCTTGTGATCTCCTGCCTGATGGCAGCCGGCCTCTATGTTTATTCCGATCCGATCGCCACGCTGCTCGGCGCCAAAGATGCAGCTTATCTTCTTGAAATCATGAGCTTTCTTATTCCGCTGCAGCTTTGCGGCGATGTGGCCTATGCACTGCTCGCCCGCCGCATGCAATTCAGCAAGGATGCCCTGTGGAGCATGATCTCCGAATCCCTTGGCGCCATTCTCGCGGTGGCGATGGCGATCTTCGGCTTCGGCGTCTACGCCCTCCTGGCGCAGCTGTTCTCTTCTGCCCTCATCCGTCTGGTCGGACTTTATGCCGTGTCGCGCTATGCCCCGCGCCTGGTCTTCCATCCGCGCCGGGTCTGGGCGCTCGGCCGATTCAGCCTCGGCATGATGGGCTCGGAGATCGCCAATTTCATTACCTTCCAGTCGCCGATGGTCGTCATATCGCGCTATCTGGGACTCGCCGATGCCGGTGCCTATTCCGCCGCAAACCGCTTTTCCAGCATTCCGAACCAGGTCGTGCTGTCGGCGGTCATGGGTGTGCTGTTCCCGGCCTTCAGCACCATGATGCATGACCGGGACCGTCGATCGCAGGCCCTGATGCTCAGCACCCAGGTGACCACCGTGCTGCTGGCGCCGATGATGTTCGGGCTCTGGGCGATCGCCGAGCCGGCCATGCTGGTGCTGTTCGGCAAACAATGGGCCTATGCCTGGCCGGTGCTGAGCCTTCTGGCGCTCTCGAAGGGCATCCTCACGCCATGCAGCACCTATATCCCCTATCTCAAGGGGGTGGGCCATGGCGGAACGTTGTTCTGGTGGGCCGTCATCCGGGCTGTGGTGACGACCGGGGCGGTTGCCTATGCGGCAGCGAACGGCACTTTGGTGGATGCGATGATTGCGCTTTGCGTCATCAACGCGCTGGTGCTGTGCGGCTATAGCTGGGTGGTGTTCCGGGCCGACGGGACCGCGTTTCTCAAAGGATTCTTTATCACGACCCGGCCGATGTTCACGGCTCTGGTCATGGCGGTCGCGGTTCGTCTGGCTCTGGATCATTATGGAAACCTGATGCCCAATGCGGTCCTGCAGCTGATCGCCGGCTCCCTGCTCGGCGGCGTCCTCTATACGGTCCTCGTTGTCCTGACCGAACGACCGCTTCTCAAAAAGCTGAAGGAGATGGTGCGCAACCGGAGGTCCGCTTCACCGGCTTGAGCAGGTGCGTGCCGGTTGATTCAGGGGTGCCGCAAAATGGAAGGCTTGCCTCATTCCTGCACGCATTTCGCTTAAAATGGCACATTCCGTCGGTCTGCGAACACTTAATCCTAGGGAATTTCGAAGTCAGTTCGGGTCGGGCCATTTCGTCTGGATCTCTGCATTTCAGTACATGCGGAATTTCCGCAACGGCTTGCCGTGGCGTTGTTTTCACGACCCCTGCCGCCGAAAGACGGGCTCGCCGCGAAGCCGCTCCCGGGCGCCGCTTGGGTGCACTGCAACCAAATTGCGCAATGATTTTTGCTGCACTGCCATATTTTTTCGCGTTCAATGGCCTAGCTTAGGGATGCGGGCTGAAGTCTGCTCTGGTTGAAACGGCCGTCCGGGGGGAACGGCCCGATAGGGGTGACTGACATCGTGACTGTGGACGCGGACATTTCTTCGCGGATCAATTTGATGCGCCTCCTGCTCATCTCGGGGATTGTGTTCGTACATATTCCCCACGATCCGCAGACCAGCCCCTTCCTGGGCACCTATGGCCTGTTTGATTGGTTGCGGATCTTTCTCGGCGACAGTCTGTTCCGGGTCGGCGTGCCATGCCTTAGCGCAATCTCGGGCTTTTTGCTGTTCCGGCGCGGTCTTGAGGGTTTCGACTATGCAAGGACCATGCGCAGCAAGGCGATGACCGTGCTGGTGCCGTTCCTGATCTGGAACCTGTCGTTTCTGCTGCTTGCCTATATCGCGCAGCGCAACGCCATCGGCTTCGGCTATCTGCCCGATGTCCTCGGCGCCTCGTGGCGGGACCTCGCCAGCCTGTCTTTTGCGCTCGAGTCCTGGCCGATCAACGTGCCGCTCTACTTCCTGCGCGATCTTCTGCTCTGCCTTTTGCTGTCACCGGTGCTCGGCTTCCTGATCATGCGCTTTCCGGTCGCAACACTTGCCGTGCTTCTGGCCTATGCCGTGCTGCCGGTCCCGAGCGGCATCTTCCTCAAGCGGTCCATTCTGTTTGGCTTCAGCGTCGGGATTTATGCCGCCCTTCACAAGGTGGATATCAAGCGCTTCGACCGGCAGGCCGGTCCTATCCTCGCCACCGTGCTGGCGATATCCGTGGCTCTGGCCGTAGCACTCTACCAATACGGCCCGGAATTTCCGGCCTGGCTGGAAACGGCGCGAAGCCTCGCGGCCCTGACCGGCATTCTCGGCGCCTGGTGCCTGTCGGCCCTTTTGATCGGCTCGCGCTATGCAGCGCCTCTGTCCAAAGGCGGCGGCCTGAGCTTCTGGATCTTCTGCGCCCATTACCCCCTGCTGGTGACCGCATGGATGGTGTGGAACCGGACGGGCCTTGGCTTCTATCCGCTGTTCTACATCGTGGCTCCGGTCGTCGTGCTGGCCGCCACCGTTCTCTCCAACGCTGTCGTGAAGCGCACCATGCCCCAGCTTTACGGCCTTCTGACCGGCAGCCGGTCGAAATCGGGAAATGTGCCGCCTCGCCGCGATGCCTCCGGCAAGCAGGCGGGCTACAGCCCCCAGGAAAGGTAACAGACGATGCGATCGAATTTTACAAAACGAGCCCACCGCCTCGCTATCCTCGGCCTCTGCGTCGCAGGGACCGCACCCATGTCCCGTGCCCAGGAGGGCGCAACCGGCACGTCCTTCATTGAGACCTTCGACAGGCTCGACACCAAGGCCTGGTATATTTCCGACGGTTGGAACAATGGCGCCCACCAGAACTGCACCTGGTCGAAGCGGCAGGTGAAGGTTGAGGAGGGCGTCCTCAACCTGACCTTTGAAAAACGTCAGTCGGGCGAGCGGGAGTTTACCTGCGGCGAGATCCAGACCCGCAAGCGTTACGGCTACGGCACCTACGAAGCGCGGATGAAGACGGCTGACGGATCCGGGCTCAATTCGGCCTTCTTCACCTTTATCGGCCCGACCGACAAGAAACCGCATGACGAGATCGATTTCGAAGTGCTCGGCAAGGATCCGGGCAAGGTCCAGCTCAACCAGTATATCTCCGCCAAGGGCGGTAACGAGAAACTGGTGGATGTTCCAGGCGGCGCCAATCGCGCCTTCAACGACTATGCCTTCGTCTGGGAAAAGGACCGGCTGCGCTACTATCTTAACGGCCAGATGGTGCACGAGGTCACCGATCCCGCCAAGCTGCCCGTCAATGCCCAGAAGATTTTCCTCAGCCTCTGGGGCACCGATACGCTGAGCGACTGGATGGGCAAATTTTCCGTGGAGGGCCCAACCACGATGCAGGTCGACCGTGTTGCCTTTACCGCCGCGGGCGACCCCTGCCAATTCCCTGAATCCATTGCCTGCACGTTGAACTGAGGTTTGACCGACACCCCACGGACACGGATGTTTTGATGCTTCATATCCTCTATCTGGCCCACGACCTGGCCGACCCGGCCGTCCGGCGGCGCGTGCTGATGCTGCGCGAGGGCGGGGCCGATGTGTCGCTGGCCGGATTTCGCCGGGACGCCAATGTGCTTGCCTCCGTCGAGGGCATCGTCCCGATCGAGCTTGGCACGACGGCGGACGGGCGGTTCGGGCAGCGGATCGCCGCTGTCGCCAAGGCCTGCCTTGGCCTTAGCGAACGGCTCGGCCACCTGCGTCGGCCCGATGTGATCATTGCCCGCAATCTCGAAATGCTGGCCGTCGCCAATCGCGCCGCGCCCCTGTTCGGGGCGAAAGTGCCGATCGTTTATGAATGCCTCGACATCCACCGCCTGCTGTTGCGCAAGGATACGGCCGGCAAGGCCATTCGAGCAGCGGAAGCCTATCTGGGCCGCGATATCAGTGCCCTGATCACCAGTTCACCTGCCTTCGTGGACAATTATTTCAAGCCGCTCTCCGGTCTCACTGCGCCGATCATACTGCTCGAAAACAAAGTTCTCGAGCTTTCGGAGCAGGGCGCGCCGATCGCGCCCGGGCCGCGCTTGCCGCGAGATGGCGAGCCTTGGCGAATCGGCTGGTTCGGCGCGCTGCGCTGCTCCAAGTCGCTGAAACTGCTCTCGGATTTTTCCCGCGCCATGCAGGGCCGTGTGAAAGTAGAACTCCGGGGCCGGCCAGCCTATTCGGAATTCGACGATTTCGACGGCTTTGTGGGCAATGAGCCCTTCATGACCTATCACGGACCCTACAAGAACCCGGAGGACCTGTCGCGCATCTATGGCGAGGTTCAGTTTTCCTGGGCGATCGATTTCTTCGAGGAAGGGCTCAATTCCAGCTGGCTCCTGCCCAACCGGCTTTATGAGGGCTGCCGCTATGGCGCCGTGCCGATCACCCTTTCCGGCACGGAAACGGCCCGCTTCGTCGAGCGCAGGATGATCGGATTTCGTCTCGCGCAGGCCAATGTCGAGCAGCTTGCCGATCTGTTCGAGACCATGACGGCGGACCGTTATCTCGCTGCGTCAAGCGCCATCATGGCACAGGATCCGAAGGTCTGGATCTGCGACCGCGCCGATTGCCAGGCTCTGGTTCAGGCTCTTGCCCCGCTTACCTCCCTGCCTCGCACCGTTCAGCCGGTGTCCGTTGTTTCCCAACCCGTTGCCCAGAAGGTGGATGTTCATGAAGGATGATAACTTGAAATCCGTGCGCTGCCTGATCGTCATTCCCTGCCTCAACGAGGAAAGACATATCGAGGGTGTCATCGACCGGCTGGCCGGGGCGCTCCATGATCTCGACGCCCGTATCGTGGTGGCCGACGGCGGAAGCCGGGACGCCACCCGGCAGATCGTCGGCCGGATCATCGAGAGCAACGACAAGGTGACCCTGCTGGACAATCCCGGACGGATCCAGAGCGCGGCGGTCAACCTCGCGGTCGCCACCTTCGGCGGGGATTGCGACTACCTGATCCGCATCGACGCGCATGGCGACTATCCCGATGACTATTGCCAAAACCTGGTGCGCGAAGCGCTGGAAACGGGTGCTGATTCGGTGGTGGTCGGCATGCGGACGATCGGTCTCGGCACATTTCAGAAGGCGACGGCGCTGGCGCAGAATTCGAAGCTCGGCAATGGCGGCTCGAAGCATCGCACCGGCGCTCCAAGCCATTGGACCAACCATGGTCACCATGCCCTGATGCGCATTGCCGCCTTCCGCGCCATCGGCGGCTATGACGAAAACTTCAACCATAACGAAGATGCCGAATGCGACTATCGCCTCGACAAGGCCGGCTATCGCATCTGGATGACGGATAAAACCAGCATGATCTATTATCCACGCGCCAGCGTTGGACCGCTGTTCCGGCAATATTTCGGCTATGGCCGGGGTCGGGCCCGCAATTTCCTAAAACATCGTGCCCTACCGAGCCTTCGGCAGATGATCCCGCTCGCCGTCGCTCCGGTGGCTGTCGGCGCCCTTCTGGCTTTCGTCAGCTGGCTGGCCGTCGTTCCGGTCGGATTGTGGGCCTTGGCATGCCTGGCTTATGGCGCCTGGCTGGCCCTTGGAAAGGGCGATCCCTATGGTCCGCTGGCCGCGGTGTCGGCAATGGTCATGCACTTTGCCTGGTCGGCCGGGTTCTGGCGCGAACTTCTCGATTTTCGCCGCCGCCGGGTGCCCGCCTATCCGCAGAGCCTGGGATTGACCCCATGAACGAGGCCGGACCGTCCATCACACCCGCCTTGCGCATCGATATCGGTGTGTGCACCTTCCGGCGCGCAGCACTTGAGCAGACCCTGCTATCGCTGGCGATGATCGCCGTTCCCGACGGCGCCTCGGTCCGCATCATCGTCGCCGACAACGACATCACGCCGACAGCCGCACCGCTGGTCGACACCCTGCGGCCGACGGTCCCCTTCGACATCGCCTATGTGCATTGCCCGGCCGGCAACATTTCCATCGCCCGCAACGCCTGCCTCGATGCCAGCACGGCCGATTATCTCGCCTTCATCGACGATGACGAAACCGCCTCGGAAGACTGGCTGGCAAACCTGCTGGCCTCTGCCCGATCGGCCGGCGCTGCCGCCGTTCTCGGACCGGTCAGGGCCGGCTACGACAAAGCGGCGCCCGACTGGATGCGCCGCGGCGACTTTCACTCCACCCTGCCGGTCTGGGTCGGTGGCGAAATCCGCACCGGCTATACCTGCAATACGCTTCTCGACCTGTCGGCACCATCGGTGCGGGGACGCCGCTTCAGCCTCGCCCTTGGCAAGAGCGGCGGCGAGGATACGGAGTTCTTCACCCATGTGCATCGCTCGGGCGGCCTGATCGCCTATGCGCCTGAGGCACTGGTGCACGAACCCGTGCCGGCAAACCGGGCGACGCTTGCCTGGCTTGCCAAGCGCCGCTACCGGATGGGGCAGACCCATGGACGATTGCTTTGCGAGAATGCCGGCATGATGGCGCGGCTGCGCCAGGCTGCGGTCGCCACTTCGAAATTTGCAGTCTGCGCTCTTGCCAGCATCGCCTGCGTCGCCCTGCCGGTGCACCGGACCCGCTATGCGCTTCGCGCCACGCTGCATATCGGCGCCGTGGCCGGCATTCTCGGCTTTCGCGAAATCCCGCAATACGGTGCGCTGGGAGCGACGACCCCATGACCGACGCATCTCCGGACGTCACCTTCGTCATTGCCGCCTACAACTCCGCCGATACCATCGTGCGCGCCGTCGAAAGCGCCTTGGGGCAGGAGGGCGTGACGCTTGAGGTGATCGTCATCGACGACTGCTCGTCGGACGACACGACCGCGACCGTTCTGGCAATGGCCGATCCCCGCATCCGCCTGATCGCGCTTGAGACCAATCGCGGCCCCGGCGGCGCCCGCAATGCCGGCCTATCGCAGGCGCGGGGCCGCTGGATCGCCGTGCTGGATGCGGATGACACGATCAAGCCGGACCGCCTCGCCCGCATGCTCACCCGCGCCGAGATGGTAGGGGCGCAGATCGTCGTCGACAATCTTGACGTGGTTTCGGGCGATGGGCGCTGCCACCGCATGTTTGAGGAGCGGCGGCTGGCCGACCAGCCGATCCTTGGCCTGCCGGCTTTCATCGAATCAAACATCCTGTTCCGGTCCGGGCACAATTTCGGCTATATGAAGCCGGTCTTCGAGCGGGTGTTTCTGGAAGCACACGATCTCAGCTTCGATGAAAGCCTGCGGATCGGCGAGGACTATCTCCTGCTTGCCTCGGCACTTGCCGTCGGCGGCATCTGCGCCATCGAGCCGGTTGCCGGCTACATCTATCACATCCGCGAGGGCTCGATCTCGCGCGTGCTGAAACAGCACCATGTCGAGGCGATGCTCGCTTCGGACAAGACCTTTCTTGAGACATACCGGCTCGACGGGCCGGCCATGGCGGCCCAGCGCCGGCGCACGCGCAGCCTGAAGACGGCAAGCGCCTTCGTGGCCCTCATCGACCTTCTCAAACAACGGTCCTTGGTCGGCGCCCTTGGCGTCGCCGTCGCCCGCCCTTCAGCCCTCTGGCATCTTCGCATGCCGATCGCCGTCCGGCTGCAGCGCATGGTTGCTTCGCTCCTCGGCACCAACCGCTCCGCCAAGGCGGCGCCCTCTTCCCCTTCGGGCAAAAGCCCTTCTACGCGCAAAGGATAATGCCATGGATCCGAACAGGACCGTCAGGAAAGCCGTCATTCCGGTGGCAGGGAACGGAACGCGTTTTCTGCCCGCCACCAAGGCCATGCCCAAGGAAATGCTGACCATCGTCGATCGGCCGGTGGTGCAATATGCCGTCGACGAAGCACGCCAAGCCGGCATCGAGCAGATCATCTTCGTGACCAGCCGCAACAAACATTCCATCGAAGATCATTTCGACGATGCTCCCGAACTGATCTCGTCGCTGTCGCGGTCCGGCAAGACGGCACAGATCTCGGAGCTGGAGGCCATGTTGCCGACGGCCGGTTCGGTGAGCTTTACCCGCCAGCAGGCGCCGCTCGGTCTTGGCCATGCGGTGTGGTGCGCACGCGACCTGATCGGCGACGAACCGTTCGCCCTGCTGCTGCCGGACATGATCTCGTTCGGCGCCCGCGGTTGCATGGCCGGTCTCATGGATCTCTACAGCACGGTTGGCGGCAATGTGCTGGGCGTCGAGCAATGCGCACCGGAAGATACATCGAGCTATGGCATTGTCGGCAAGGGCCCAGATGTGCCGCACGGCTTTTCCGTGACCCATATGGTCGAGAAGCCACCGGCCGGTCAGGCGCCCTCCAATTTCTATCTGAACGGACGTTACATTCTGCAGCCGGACATATTTTCCATTCTGGCCCGCCAGCAGCGCGGTGCCGGCAATGAGATCCAGTTGACCGATGCCATGCTGACCCTATCGTCGCAGCAGCCATTCCATGCCCATCCCTATGACGGACGCACCTTCGACTGCGGCTCCAAGCAGGGCTTCATCGAAGCCAATGTGGCCTTTGCTCTGGCGCGCGACGATATTGGCGGCGCGGTGCTGGCCTCGGTCAAGGCGCTTGTCCTGTCGCACGAAGGCCGGACGCGGGTCGCCTGAAGCGGCGCAACCGGGTTCTGGCGATCGAGCGGAGATCTGTTCGGGCAAGCATGCCCGGACAGGAACACATTATCGAGATAGAGCGGCGATCATGAACGAAAGAAGTCTGCCCTTGAACAGTCTATTGCACCGCCAGAAGGACAATTCCGACTCCTTCATCGATCTGGAACGACTGCTCACCGCCGTGATGCGGCGCACCCGGATCGTGGCGCTTTCGGTCGCCCTTATGGTGACGCTCGGCATCGCCTATCTGGTTTTTGCCACGCCCATCTATACGTCGCAGACCCAGATTTTGCTGGACGATAGCCTGTCGCGCTACGCCGAGGAGGAAGAGACTTCGGCCCAGAGCCGGCAACAGGCCGACACTCAGATTTCGAGCACGGTCGAAATCCTCAAATCCGGCAAGATGGCACTGCGTGTGGTAGACGAGGCAGGTCTTGCGGAAAACGAGACCATCCTCGATCCGCCGCAGTCGCCGGTCGCCACCGCAAAATCCTGGCTAAGGTCGATGATCGGACTGTTCGACATGTCGACGCCTGCCTCCGATGCAGCCATTCTGAGCGGCAAACGCCAGAAGGCCGCCGCACTCATTCAGCAATCGATCACCGTCGAGCGCGTATCGCGCAGTGCCGTCGTGGCGCTTTCCTACAAGTCGCCCGACCCGCAATTGGCGGCGAAAGTCACCAATGCCTATGCCGAGGCCTTTCTGACGGACCAGTTGAACGCCAATTTCGATGCCACCGAAAAAGCTTCCGTCTGGCTGCAGCAACGTCTTGCCGATCTCGGTCAGCGTGCCCAGGCCGCCTCCCTCGACGTCGAGCGGTACAAGACGGAAAACGGCCTGACGTCGACGCGCGGCCAGTTGATGTCCGAGCAGCAATTGGCCGATCTCAGCAGCCAGCTGATCATCGCCCAGGCCGATGCCGCAACGGCCGGCGCCCGTTATCGCCAGTTCAAGTCGATCATCGACCAGGGACCGGAGGGCGCGGTCAAGAATGCCGTCGTCTCGTCCCAGCAGACGGACAATTCCGTAATCCAGGAGTTGCGCGGCCGTTATCTGGCCATCGAGAAGCGGGAGCAGGAAATCACGCAGAATTTCGGCGCAGATCATCCACAGGCCGTGGCGCTCAGGACCGAGAAGACCGATGTCGCCGGCCGGATTTTCCGCGAACTGGAACAGTTGACGGCAAGCTACGGCAACGAATTCGACGTGGCGCGGTCGCGCGAACAGTCGCTGCGCGACAGTATCGACGGCGTCGCCGGCCGCAATTCCGAGGCGAACCGTTCGCTGGTGCGGTTGGGCGAACTGGAACAAAAGGCGACAGCGCTGAAATCGCTCTATGAATCCTACCTGAGCCGTTACGAGTTGGCGACACAGCAACAATCGTTCCCGATCGCCAAGGCGCGCGTCATCTCCGAAGCAGGCGTGCCCGTTTCGCCCTCCGCACCGAAGCGGACCATGGTTCTGGCCCTTTCGGTGGTGCTGGGCCTGATGCTGGGCGGTGCTCTCGGATTTTTCCAGGAGATGCAGGAACGCTTTTTCCGGTTGGAAAACGATGTTCGCAAAGTGCTTGGCCAGAAGTCGCTCGGCTATCTGCCGCTGATCGGCGCCAAGCCGAAGAAGGTTTACTCGTTTCCGGCCCTGCCCTTCCTGAAACGTCGCGTCGAACCGGAACCCAAGCCAGACCGCGAGGCACTGAACCGGGTGATGCGGACCGTGCTCGACGCGCCGCGCTCGGCCTTTACCGAAACGCTGCGCAATACGAAACTCGCCGCAGATATCATCCTGCAGGGTCGTGCCAGCCGCGTCATCGGGGTCGTCTCGTCGATACCCGGCGAAGGAAAATCCACGGTGGCTGCCAATTTTGCCGTGCTGCTGGCAGCGAGCGGCAAGAGGACGCTGCTGATCGACGGAGACTTGCGCAACCCGAGCCTGAGCCGCCTGCTAAAGCCGAGCCCGACGATCGGCCTGGTCGAAGTCGTGCTGGGCGAGGTGCCCTGGACCAATGCCGTGAAGATCGACCAGGAAACCAAACTGCATATCCTGCCGGTCGCAGGGCGGGCGTCCCCGCATCTCCATCATACCAACGAACTTCTGGCCTCGCCCGGCATGACAACGCTGATCGACAACGTCCGCCAGTCCTTCGACTATGTGATCGTCGATCTTGCGCCGCTCGGCCCGGTCGTCGATGCCAAGGCGTTTTCCCCCCATGCCGACGGCTTCATCTTCGTGGTGGAATGGGGCAAGACACCGACCCGGCTGGTTTCCGATATTCTCGATGCGGAGACGCAGATCAGCGCGAAGATCCTCGGCGTCATCCTCAACAAGACCGACATGACCGAACTGGGCCGCTATGGCGACTTCGGCGGTTCGGAAACCATGCGGCACAATTATGCCAAATATTACGTCGAGCAGACGGGCGTCAGCCCATGACATCGGATCCGGCAGCGCAAGCCGGAGACCGCGGCGGGAAGAGCGCCGGTCCGCTGCCGAATTCAACCGGCGACGGCGATTGGCGCTTCGCCTGAAAGCAGCTTGGCCATGACGTCTGTGATCGTGTGTTCATCATAGGGCTTTGAGAAGAACCTGCTGCCGACCGGCAGCATGCTCTCCTCGAGAATTGCCGCGCCGGATGCAATGATCAGCTTTACCGGGGGCCAGCGATCGCGAATGTAGTGAGACAGCTTTATGCCGTCCATCGTCCCTGGCATCTGAACGTCGGTGAAAACGAGATCGATGTCATCTCTCGACTCCAGAATGCGAATTGCCTCGTCCGCATCATGGGCCTCAAGCGCTTCGTAGCCGGCCGCCAGCACCAGATCGATGGCGCCCATTCGAATGATCGTACTGTCTTCGACAACCAGGACGACTGCTTTGCCATTTTTCATCATTTACTCAGTGTATTGGAGACTTGAGTGGGGCTCTGTTCGCATCGTGCTTTGACACCGTTTGGTTCTTATGCGGCCGTTGAAAAGCGCGGGTTGGAACAGCGCTTTCCAGATGGCGGATTTGTCACCATTGTGCCGGGGGTGCATGGCTCACGTCAGGCATGACAGATGCCGGCGTTATGATCCATGTCGCCGTCATCAAGCCGCTCTCAAGGGCCGGAAACTTAAGGGGCACGTCAAACTCGGCAGGTCAGGCGAGCAGGCACGACGGACACGTCGACAAACAACCTATAGCACAGCTGACGGGTAAACCCTTCATCCTAAAATGCCAGGTTTGATCAACGGGCCCGTTTGCTCTCGTGTCTTCCGGCCGCGCATGTTTGGCCGCTTGCTCGCACACGTTCTTTGTGGAACCATGGTGTTCAAAACAAACCGGGGATCTAAAATGTTGGAAACGCTCGTCTCTCAACTCATGGATCCATTCCGCATCGGCCTCATCCTGTTCTTGCTGCTGACAGCGTTGCGGACACGCCCAACAATGGGACTGGCAATGCCTCTGGGTCTTGGCGTTGTGTTCGTGGCGATCCTGTTGCCGCTGACAACGGCGGCAAATGCCGCAACCGGCAACGAAGCCCGCCTCGTTGCGATTGCCTGCGGTCTTGTCTCGAACGCGATTATACTCGCCTGCTTCGTTTCTGTCTGGGCGATTTGGACAAAAGCCCGTCAGAAGCCATGACCGGCTCGCACACGATGCGGCCCGACAAGTGCATGATCGTCAGCATTGTGAAGATTGTCCCGTGTTCTTTCGAGGAACGTTCCGCTCGGCTCTAGGCCTGGCAGCGGCACCACCTGTACGAACGGGGTGGTGGAAGTCTCCGGCAACAGCCTCTCTGCGGCCGAAGGGCTCCGAGGCGGCCGTAAAGGCCCCATGGCGCAGACCCGGACGAGTCTCAATTCTTGGCAGGCACGAAGTTAAAAAATACAGGCCGGCCCGAAGGCCGGCCTGCTTTTGTTTGGTCTTACTTCGCGTCGTCGGCGAAGATGTCTTTCTTGTGCGTATTGCCCGGCACGAAGATCGCGCCGATCACGACGGTCGCCGCGGCAATGATGATCGGGTACCAGAGACCGCCATAGACGTTGCCGGTCTGAGCCGAGATGGCAAAGGCGGTTGCGGGCATCAGTCCACCGAACCAGCCGTTGCCGATGTGGTAGGGCAGCGACAGGCCGGAGTAGCGGATACGGGTCGGGAACAGTTCGACCAGCATGGCGGCGATCGGGCCGTAGACCATCGTCACGAGCAGGATCAGATAGGTCAGGATCAGGATGACCGTGATTTTCTGGCCGGTGAAGATATCGAAGAAGTTGGCGGCTTTGGCCACGGTGGTGTTCGCTGCTGCCGACAGCGGATAACCGGCTGCGGTCAATGCGTCGTTTACACTCTTGTTGAAGGCTGCCGTGGTGTTCTTGAGATCGTCGCCGGTCAGGGCAGCGGAGTCGTAGGACGGGATGACCGTATCGCCGACCTTGATCTGAGCCACTGTCGCTGCCGGGTCTTCGACGGTGGCATAATTCACCGACGTCCGGGCAAGCGTCGCTTTTGCGATGTCGCAGGACGAGGTGAACTTTGCCGTTCCGGTCGGGTTGAACTGGAACGAGCAGTCATCCGGCGACGCGGTGACGGTAACCGGGGTCTGGTGCGCCGCATAAAGGGCCGGGTTCGCCGTCTGGGTAAGCAGCGGGAAGACGATATTATAGGTCAGCGCTGCGATCAGGCAACCGGCGAGAATGACCGGTTTGCGGCCGATACGGTCCGAAAGCGCTCCGAAGAACAGGAAGCCGCCGGTGCCGAGGATCAGCGACCATGCCACCAGAACGTTGGCGGTGAAGCTGTCGATCTTGATGACGTTCTGCATGAAGAACAGGGCATAGAACTGCCCCGAATACCAGACGACGGCCTGGCCGGCGACGAGGCCGAACAACGCGATCAGGGCGATCTTGCCATTCTTCCAGGTCCCGAAAGCTTCACGCAGCGGAGCCTTGGAAGCAGCACCCTCTTCCTTCATCTTCTTGAAGGCAGGCGATTCGTTCATCTGCAAGCGGATGTAGAGCGAAACGAGCAGCAAGCCGATCGAGGCAAGGAACGGAACGCGCCAGCCCCACAGATCGAAGGCCTTGATCATCTTCTCCGTGCCGTCGGGGTTCATGACCACCGCGCCGGCCGCGTCGAGAACCGCCGTCGGCGCCCAATTGGCATTGACGTAGCCTTGCACCGACAGGATCACGACCAGCGACAAAAGCAGGCCAAGGGTCGCCGTGGTCTGGATGAAGGCGGTAAAGTAGCCGCGTTGGTTGGCTGGAGCGTGTTCGGCCACATAAACCGCCGCGCCGCCATATTCGCCGCCGAGGGCCAGACCCTGCAGCATGCGCAATCCAATCAGGATGATCGGCGCCGCAGCGCCCCAACTGCTGTAGGACGGAAGCAGACCGACGAGGAATGTTGACAGACCCATGATGAGAATGGTCATCAGGAAGGTATATTTGCGACCGACGATGTCACCCAGCGCACCAAAGACCAGCGCGCCGAACGGGCGCACGATGAAACCCGCCGCAAAGGCCAGCAGCGCAAACACGTTGCGGGTGGCTTCGGGAAAGGCGGTAAAAAACTGTGCGCCGATGATAGCGGCAAGCGAACCGTAGAGATAAAAGTCGTACCATTCGAAGATAGTTCCGGCGGACGAGGCCATGATGACCTTCCGCTCCTCTCCCGTCATCGGGCGCGAACGATCCGTCGCGTCTACCCCTGCTACTGCCATTGATTCCTCCTCCTTGTTCGCTGACCTTGCGATCCCATTGTGCCATTGACGGTTAAACCGCTCCCCAAAGGCACATTTCCTCCACGTAGACGGGGCAGACTAGCCTGAGCGCACAAGGTGCCAAGCCCACGATTGGTCGTAAGACGAAAGTCTTATGCAACCGAGCAGGTGTTTTCGAAGCCTTCAAGGGAAGTTGTACAGTTGGTTTTGCGTGCTCTGGATGAACTCAGAGCGCCGTCATGGGCGGGTACTCAAAACCGAGATCACAGGCGAAAAATCGATACATGATATCGCGCTTTGGGGTGCCAAAGCCCTTGCATTCGGCCGCTTACCTGAGACAGCGCCTCGAAGCTCAGCCGATAGCCGCAAGAAATCCCGCCGCCGTACATTTGCGGCGGCGAGTTAGAACTCGATCCAAGGAATATGTTTGCAGTCTGAACTCACACCAATGACGGAGACGCTTTGCCTGCCCAAAGCCACGGGCAGGTGAGGCGTCCGCCAGTGATTAAAGAACGCTGACGTTTTCGGCCTTCGACTTGCCGGTCTTGCGGTCCTGGCCGATTTCGAAGCTGACCTTGTCACCTTCTCTGAGCGAGCCGCCCCGCTGCAAGGAAGACACGTGAACGAAGACATCCGTTCCGCCGTTTTCCGGCGTAATGAAGCCAAATCCCTTGTCGTCGTTGAAAAATTTCACAGTACCGGTGGGCATGATAGTTCCTCTTAAATCCCCGGAGCCGTCTGGCCCCGCGACAAACTTCTTATAGCGCGATTGCTTTCTCATCAACCTCCAACACAGCGATAAAGGCTAAATGGTGGAGTTGAGGGCTCCCGCAAGCCCCTTCGTGCTTTACTTCACCCTTTCTTTCCCTAACGACCGTCGAAATACTTGGTTCCGGACACAGGAGTTCATCCGTGTTCGCCGCTTTTGGTTGGGATGCAGATGCATTGCATGCCAAGCCAGATTACGTCTCTCCATCCGACGTGCCGGCCAGGTCAAGGGCATCCAGAATGGCTGCCTGGACAGACTTATCCTGCGCAGCCACAGCCGCCGTCAGTTGCAACAAATGCCGGCGAGTTTGGTATAGCTGATCGACCAAAGAGAGTACGGTCGGCAGCGTGTCTTTATCGATCTCCAGTTCATAGTGCAGCGTGCAGATCAGGCGGATGCGGGCGCATTCCCTCTCCGAAAAGACGATCACACCGCCATCGTGATGCGGCACGATCAGCGCTTCTGTGATCCACACATCGAGATCGCTGCGCTGAAGCGCGTCTATTTGCTCCACAATATCCTCGACCCGCATCATTTCAGCATCTCCGCGCGCGGCGCGTCCGGCGTTCTTGGTTGCCAAGTCTCCAGAAACGCAGCCAGCTCCGGCTCCTCGCCCTGCGGAAGAACAACTTTCAACGTGACGAGTTGGTGCCCGCGCTGACCCGTTTTCCGGTTGAGAACACCCTTGTCACGAAGTCGCAGCGTCTGGCCGGTGTTAGCGCCTCTCGGGATCGTCATCGTGACCGGGCCGCCAATGGTGGGGACCTCGATCCGCCCGCCCAGTACGGCCTCCCTGACCGTGACTGGCAACTCGCAGTGAATATTGTCGTCCTTGCGATGGAAGAATGGGTGCGGCTCGATATGCAGCTCGACAAAGGCGTCCCCCGCAGGCCCACCGCCAAAACCGGGCAGTCCCTGCCCCTTCAGCCGCAGCATCTGCCTGTCGTCCGCGCCCTGCGGAATCTTGACCTGGAGCGTCTTGCCCTCAGGAAGCGTAATGGTACGCGTCGCACCGGTGGCAGCGTCCAGGAAGTCAACCGGCAACACATAGGTCACATCCTGCCCGGGCGCACGGAACGTGTCTTTCGTCCGTCTCGTTCCGCCTTTGAAGGCACGCGACAGAAAGTCTTCAAGATCCTCATTGCTGGCAAATCCATCCTGCGCTGCATGAGAGGTGTTGGACGGCCCATCGGCAAAATCGCGATAGAATCGCTGTTGTTTGCGTTCCACGCCGCTGGCATCAATTTCGCCTGCATCGAACCGCCGCCGCTTCTCCTTGTCCTTGAGGAAATCGTATGCGTTGGAAAGGGCCTTGAATGTCTCTTCGGCGGTCTTGTCGTCTGGATGCAGATCAGGATGGGTTTTTCGCGCCAGCTTTTTGAAAGCGTCCTTGATTTCCTTGTCGGTGGCGGAACGGGCAACGCCGAGAGTTTCGTAAGGGTCGTTCATGCAGCAATCTCACCTCAATCTCGCCTGATCTCACAATTTGATGGCTTCAGTCGGATCAGTTCTGAATTCGTCGTGGAATGGGGCCGACTTCGCCATGGAGGCACTTGTAGGAATGGGCCCAGCCAGAATGGACAATGAAGGCAGCCTGGATGGATTGTCCTATATGAACAAGCTCACACCCCGCAACAAACGTGCGACGACGCCCGTGCGGGGCGCCTAAGCGGGAGATCTCGCCACCTGGCGAGGCAACGAATGCACCGCGTTTGCGGGCTAGCGGTATCTTTTCCAAAAGCAGACCGATCTTCAGAACAAGCCAACACCTAGCATGAAAATTCGGACGGCAATTGATATTGATCAACACAGCTTAGCCGATAGTCTGGAAAGTTGCCCCTGCGCCGCTCAGGCGATGGACCAGGAAGGGCTAGCTTGAAATGTCTGATCACGACACCCATTCCGGAATAGCCGCGCTTAGCATTTGCGAGGCCCTGCTGCCGACGCCGAACGATGTTCGGGTCCTTCCGGAACGCAAGATCGTTGGCATTCTCCAACACGCGGCCGCCTCTCGTGCAAATGCAAGAGGTGCAAACGGAGGCCGAAGTTGAAATGCACACAGCCTTCGTGAAGCCGATCAATAACATCATCGCTGATGGAAATTCGGTCCGTAGGCCGTGAACCTGGCTTCATGGTTTCGGGCGATCGTGTTCAGCCGCCCAGCGTCTCAAGTCGTGGTGGTCCCCGACGCTTGGACAGGGTCGGATTGTTCACACCAGCCCTGACCTTTGAAGATAGGCAGGGCCACCAATTGGCGCAGACAGTACGCAGTTCGTAAAGGATCACAATCATGACAATGCAACGAGTAAAGATGGCTGCGGCGGTGCTGCTAATCCTCGCGGCCGGCGCCGGTGGCGGCTGGTATTGGTGGCAGAGCCAGCAAGACACGGTCCCGGAAGGTCTCGCATCCGGGAACGGACGCATTGAATCGGACCAGGTCGACATCGCCGCAAAGTCCGCCGGACGCGTTCGGGACGTGCTGGTGCAGGAGGGCGACCTCGTCGCGGCAGGACAAGTCGTCGCCCACATTGACAGTGCAGAATTGCAGGCCGAACGCGCCAAATATGCCGCTGATGTGCTTTCCGAAGAGGTCTCGATGCTGGAGGCGCAAGCCACCGTTTCCCAACGGCAGGCAGAATTGATCCTCAAGGAAGCAAATCTTCGTCGGGCGCTCACACTTTCCGGCACCGGTTCCATCAGCGAGGAATCACGCGACGAGGCACTCAGCGAACGCGACTCCGCGAGTTCCGTCCTTGAGGCTGCCAAAAAGAATGTCGAGGCCCGCGAGCAGTCGGTTGTGGCTGCGAAAGCATTGGTTGACCAGATCGATGCCCAGATTGCCGACAACACGCTGGTTGCACCTGTGAGGGGTCGGGTCCTCTACCGCCTTGCCAACCCCGGAGAAGTTGTCTCGGCCGGCGGCAAGGTCCTGACGCTTGTCAATCTGGGAGAGATTTACATGGAGATCTATCTTCCATCCGAGCAGGCCATGGGAGTGGCGCTCGGATCACAGGCGCGTATCGTCTTTGACGGCGCGGATTTCGCAGTGCCGGCCAAAGTCAGCTTCGTATCTCCGGAAGCACAGTTCACGCCCAAGCAGATCGAAACGCGCAGTGAACGGGACAAATTGATGTTCCGGGTCAAGCTGCGTATGCCGACGTCCCTCGTCGACAGTCATATTGAGCAGATTAAAACCGGTGCTCGCGGTGTCGGCTACGTGCGCTACGGCTCTAGCCAGCCTGACTGGCCTGCTTCCCTCCAAAAGCGAATCCCAGGCGACCCTCTTGATGCCGAGGATTGACCCATGGAGCATTCTGTAGCCACAGTTTCCAGCCTCACGCACATGTATGGCAAGACCACGGCTCTGGACGCGGTCTCGCTCACGCTGCCGCTGGGCCGGATGACGGGGATCATCGGTCCTGACGGCGCCGGAAAGTCGACGCTTCTGGGGCTCATCGCCGGTTCGCGAAAACTGCAGTCGGGATCCGTCGAGGTTTTGGATGGCAATATGGCAGATGGGCGGCATCGCCGCTCCGTCTGCACCAAGATCGCCTATATGCCGCAGGGACTGGGCAAGAACCTCTACCAGGAGATCAGCGTCAGGGAGAACCTGGTCTTCTTCGGGACTTTGTTCGGTCTGTCGGCGTCGGAACGTGACGCACGCATTCGCCGACTTGCCGGCTCGACGGGGCTCCTCCCCTTTCTTGACCGGCCCGCCGGAAAATTGTCCGGCGGCATGAAGCAGAAGCTCGGGCTGTGCTGCGCCCTCATTCACGATCCGGATCTACTCATTCTCGATGAGCCGACCACAGGTGTCGATCCGCTGTCACGCCGACAGTTCTGGAATCTTATCCGTGACCTGAGGCGCGAGCGTCCGACCATGAGCGTGGTCGTTTCCACAGCCTATATGGACGAAGCAGCCCATTGTGACTGGCTGATCGCAATGGATGGCGCCAAGGTGCTCGCCACAGGTTCGGCGGACGAGTTACGCGCCGCGACCGGCGAGCAGGATCTGGAAGCTGTTTTTGTTGCTCTCCAACCTGGCCAAACGGGAAAGCGCGAGCGCTTCGTCATTCCGCCGCGCGAAAAGAGTGCAGAGGCACCGGTAATCGTCGCCAACAATCTGACATGCCGTTTCGGCAACTTTACCGCCGTCGACAACGTGAGCTTTTCCATCGAACGGGGCGAAATCTTCGGTTTCCTCGGCTCGAACGGCAGCGGCAAGACGACGACCATGAAGATGCTGACCGGACTTTTGTCACCCAGCGAAGGAGACGCCAAGGTTTGTGGAAGTCCGGTCGACGCCAATGACCTGTCGATGCGCCGGCGCGTCGGTTTCATGTCCCAATCCTTCTCGCTCTATGGAGAGATAACCGTACGGCAAAACCTCCTCCTTCATGCCCGCCTGTTCAACATGAGCGAGGCGGACGCCAAGGCCCGCACCACGGAACTCGTGACGAAACTCGGCCTTGAGGCCTATGCCGACGCCGTGGCCAATTCGCTTCCGCTCGGGGTGAGGCAACGCCTCTCGTTGGCCGTCGCCATCGTGCATGACCCCGAGCTTCTCATTCTTGACGAGCCGACCTCCGGTGTCGATCCGCAGGCACGCGACGAATTCTGGGCTCTGCTCGGCGAACTCTCCCGCTCCCGCAATGTCACGATATTCGTCTCCACCCATTTCATGAACGAGGCAATGCGCTGCGATCGCATCTCGTTGATGCATGCCGGCCGCGTCCTTGTCTGCGACACGCCTGGCAATGTCATAGCCTCCAAGCATGCGGCAGATCTTGAGGAAGCGTTTGTCACCTACATCGAAGAGGCCGAAGGCTCCCAACCGCAGGCTCCCTCGCCTGAAGAGCCGGTCGCACCTGATGCCAATCAGGACGTGAAGCCGTCCCGGCCAGGCTTCATGCCGCTGCGACGCGTGCTGGCTTATTCGCAGTGCGAGACGCTATCGCTGATGCGCGATCCTGTGCGGTTGGCCTTTGCCTTTCTCGGATCGTTCATCATGCTGATGATCTTCGGCTTCGGCCTGTCGAGTGATGTGACCGAACTGAACTACGCAGTCTTCGATCAGGACAACACACCGGAAAGCCGGTCCTATCTCGCGAACTTCTCGAGCTCTCCCTACTTCATCGAGAAGTCGCCCATCAGCAATCTCGATGAGATGGAACAGCGCCTGAAGTCAAACGACATCGAACTTGCCATCGAGATCCCCCCCGACTTCGGCCGGATGGTACAGCGTGATTCGAGCTGGCAGATATCGGCCTGGATCGATGGCTCCAACACCTCCCGCGCCGCCACGATCGAAGGCTATGTCGAGAAGGCGCACAACCTGTTTTCTGAGCAACGCGATCGGGAGGCCAGCAGCCCGGCCACATCCAGCGCAACGACAAGCCTTCTGGTGCGCAATCGCTACAATCCGACATCTGAGAGCATCTATTCCATGGGGCCGTCCATTCCTGCCCTGCTGCTGATGATGTTCCTGGCGATCCTGATGGCCGTCAGCGTCGCCCGGGAAAAGGAAATCGGTACCATCACCAATTTCTACGCAACGCCGACGACGCGGCTGGAATTCCTTGTCGGCAAACAGCTGCCTTATCTCGGCATTGGCATGATCAATTTTCTCATTATGACCGCGACCGTCGTCTTCATATTTCAGGTGCCGCTCAAGGGCGACGGCTTAACTCTGGCGGTTGGAGCACTGTTCTACGCAGCTGCCGCGACCGGCTATGGGCTTTTCATTTCGAGCTTCACCTCCAGCCAGGTGGCAGCGGTCTTTGCCGGAGCGGTCCTGTCGATGCTTCCCACCATGCAGTTCTCTGGCATGTCGCAGCCCATATCGACACTTGAGGGCGGCGCGCGCCTCATGGGATCATTCTGGCCGACAACCTACTACATGCAGATCAGCGTCGGTGCGTTCACAAAGGGGCTTGGTTTCGGGGACTTGGCATACGATCTGTTGGCGCTTGCGGCTTTTAGCCCGGTCTTCCTGGTTCTGTCGATGCTACTCCTCAAAAAGCAGGAAAAGTAACATGCGAAGCCTTTCCAACATATTCTGGCTCGGCGCCAAGGACCTCCGCACGCTTTCGAAGGATCTGACGATGATCCTGTTCATCCTCTATTCCTTCGGCCTCAGCATTTATATGCAAGCCGTGGGAGGCGGCGAGACGGTGAATAATGCCTCCATCGCGATTGTCGACGAGGACCAGTCCAGGCTCTCCCGTTCGATCGCGGGAGCGTTCTACCCACCCTATTTCCAGGCGGTAAAAACCATCAGTGCTGCCGATATCGACCGCTCGATGGACGAAGGGCTTTACACCTTCGTCGTTGTCATCCCTCCCCACTTCGAAAAAGATACAAGGATGGGACGCGACACGGAGGTCCAGGTCAATGCAGATGCTACTGCGGTCCAGCAGGCGTCGCTCGGCTCCAGCTACATCCAAAACATCGTGACGGATGCGGTCAAGTGGTATCTCCAGGAGGCGGAACAGAACACGGGCCTTTCGTCCGACCTGGTCATACGCCGCGCCTTCAACCCCAACGGGACCCAGTCCTGGTTCCGGGCAATCGTGGGTCTTGCCGATCAGCTGTCGATGCTGGTCATCATCCTGACAGGTGCTGCCCTGCTGCGCGAGCGTGAGCATGGCACCATCGAGCATCTCATGGTGATGCCACTCACTGCGTTCGAGATCGCTCTGGCCAAAGTGTGGTCGAACGGCGTGGTCATTATCTTCGCCTTTATTTGCTCTCTGCTGTTTGTCGTCGAAGGAATGCTCGATGTTCCCATTGCCGGCTCGCGGGGGCTTCTGCTGCTCGGCACCGTCATCTATGTATTCGCCGCCGCGGCGATCGGCATTTTTCTCGGCACACTGGCTAGAACCATGGCCCAGTTCGCGCTGTTGATGATGATGACGATCATGCCGATGATGATGCTGTCAGGTGGCATGTCGCCTGTGGAGAGCCAGCCGCAGTGGGTTCAGTATTTCACGTGGTTCCTCCCGTCACGCCACTATGTGAGCTTCATGCAAGCGATCGTCTATCGCGGCGCTGACTTCAGCATTGTCTGGAAAGAGTTTTTGACTGTGCTGGTGATGGGAGTGACGTTTCTCGGTGCAAGTTTGATTTTGTTCCGGAGATCCGTTGCAACGCTGAAATGATCGGCTTCGAGACGAGGCCACGCTTGGGTCTGGCAGCTATGCGTTCGACCTGACCATGCATTACGACTGGGTCTGGATGATTTCGACCGGGCTTGCGGCCGGGGCCTTCGCCAGAACCAGTCATTTGAGACGTTTTCGCGAGTATCCCGATTTGGTCTGCTTTCTGCGGCCGTATAAACGACCGGTCCGAAATCAGGATCTGCTCGACAGAAGCGTCCGTTTGATAGCAGTGGGCGGGCGTTTGTAGACTTCCTGAAAGACCGCATTGAAGCGTCTGAGACTCCCGAATCCGGATTGCAGCGCGATGTCTGTTATCGGCAGGTTCGTTTCGGTCAGCAAGCGCTTTGCCCGTTGCACGCGAGCCGTCTTGGCGACCTGGATCGGGCTTGCCCCGAGATGCTTCTGAAACAGCCGGGATAAATGGCGTGCACCGATGCCGACGCGCTCCGCCAGAGTTTCCACTGTCGCACCGCGCTTATCAAGCGCGCCTTCCTCTCTTATGAGTCTGACTGCCTTTTCGACGATCGTTACGCTTCCCTTCCAGGCCGGACAAAAAGGGGCGGATTCGGGCCGGCAACGCAGGCAGGGGCGATAGCCGGCCAGTTCGGCCGCCGCTGCGCTCGGCAGAAACTCGACATTGCGGCGATAGGGAAGGCGCACCGGGCAGACGCAGCGGCAATAGACGCCCGTTGTTCGCACGCCGATGAAGAACCGACCGTCGAAAGCGGGATCACGCGCAAGCCAAGCCTGCTCGCATATGGAAACATCCAAACTCATGACGTCACCTTACAGCAGCGCCCGCCCTCGCAGAAGGACGGAGTCCGAATCCGGCGAGCAACCGGCACGGGGTCGGATAATCCTGCAGCATCGCGTCAAGGCAGGATCACACCATGCAAAAAACTCAAACCATTGGCCTTATCGATTGGGCTCTTCTTCTCATTCTATCCGTTCTATGGGGCGGCTCTTTCTTCTTCTCCAAGGTCGCCCTTTCAGAACTGCCGCCGTTTACGATCGTTCTCGCGCGGGTCGCGATTGCGGCGATCGCGCTGTTCATCTATCTGCGAGCAACTCGACAAGCCATTCCAACAGCGACCGGGACATGGGTCGCATTTCTCGGTATGGGGCTGTTGAACAATCTGATCCCGTTCAGCCTGCTTTTCTGGGGGCAAACGCAGATAGCAAGCGGCCTTGCCTCGATTCTCAACGCGACAACACCAATCTTCTCGATCGTCGTGGCACATGTCCTCACGACCGACGAACGGATAACACCGAACAAGGTCGCCGGCATTGTCCTGGGCTTTGCAGGTGTCGCAGTTCTCATGGCAGGCAATGCCCTCTCCTCGCAGGCGCTTCCTTACCTCGCCCTGCTCGCCTGCCTGGCCGCAGCTCTGTCATACGGGTTCGCGGGCGTTTTTGGCCGGCGGTTTCGGCGCATGGGGATTGCGCCGGCGACCAGCGCGTTTGGCCAGACGGCAGCAACAACGATCATGATGCTGCCGATTGTCGCGTTCGTCGATGCACCGTGGCATCTGGCGATGCCGAGTGGCATGACCATAGCTGCCCTCCTCGGATTGGGCCTGCTTTCAACCGCGCTGGCCTATATCATCTTCTTCCACATCCTCGCCGTAGGCGGCGCGATCAACAGCTCTCTCGTGACCTTATTGATCCCCGTGAGCGCCATCCTTCTTGGAGACTTTGTTCTGGGGGAGATACTGGCAATCAACCATTTTGCGGGCATGGCCCTGATTTCTCTGGGTCTGCTGTCGATCGACGGGCGGATTTTCCGATGGCTCCGCAGAAATGGAGCAAGTTGAGCTGTCCATGAACGGCGTGCGCTGGCTGTTTATGGATGCTTGATGCTGACAGGTGACGGCTGCCGGCTATCCCGAGTTGGTATCTTTCACGGCTTGATGAATGAGTCTTCGGCGAAAAGACGATGGCGGGCGTTTGTAGACGGCTTGGAAGGCATCGTTGAACCGGCGGACACTGCCGAAACCGGCCGTGAAAGCAATTTCGGCCAGCGACATGTCCGTTGCATCTATCAAGCGCTTTGCTGTCTGCACCCGTTTGGTCGCCGCGACTTCGCTTGGGCTCGCTCCCGCATGGCGCATGAACAGGCGTGACAGATGGCGCGGCCCGACGCCGAGTGCGGTCGCAAGATCGGCCACCGACCTTTGATCCAGGAAACCGTCCTCAATCATGCGCATTCCTCGCGCCACGGTCGTGGCCGTTCCCCTCCAGGCCGGTGATCCCGGCGCTGTTTCCGGCCTGCAGCGAAAACAGGGGCGAAATCCCGCTCGCTCTGCGGCGGCGGCAGTTGCGTAGAAGGTAACATTCTCTGACCGTGCTGGTCGCACCGGGCAGACCGGGCGGCAATAAATTCGTGTCGAGCGAACGCCGGAGAAAAACAAGCCGTCGAAGGCCGGATCGCGCGCCAGTCGCGCACGGTCGCATGTCGCCCAGTCAAGGTGTGGCGGCAAAGTCTGCACATGGGGTGAAACCTTCGTCATGTCAGCAGTTTATCTCTGCCGCCTTTTGCTGAGTAGCTGAAATCGGACATGACCGGGCGATGAGGTCCGATTCCGGCGAGCATACCTCGAAGTTCCGGATGATCCTGAAAGCCCGTTCGAGAGGAATCACCGTGAGTACAGAAATTTCAGCCGCCAGATCCAACGCGTCGAAAAGCGACCCGAAACAGTTCAATCTTGCCCTGGAGATCGGGCTTTTAATGTTGCTATCGCTGATATGGGGCAGTTCTTTCACCTGGATCAAAGTCGCGATCGATGCGATCCCGCCCTTGACCATGACGTCTGCGCGCGTCGCAATTGCAGCGCTTCTTTTGATCCTGATTGCAAGACTGCGCAGGCTTTCGCTGCCACGCGAGCGCGGGGTCTGGGCAGCCTTGTTCCTCCAGGGTTTACTGCAGAGCGCATTGCCATTCTCGCTCATCAGTTGGGGTGAGAAGCACATATCAAGTGGGCTTGCCGGCGTGCTGAATGCGACGCCGCCGATGTTCGTGTTGCTGATCGCCATTGTGACGGGGTACAGAGGTCAGCGCATCACAGGCCAGAATGTCTTGGGTGTCGGGCTTGGTTTGGTGGGCGTGCTCGTTACGCTTGGCTTTCAATCGCTGCAAGATATGCATACTGCCGCGCCCCTCGCCCAAGCCGCAGTCCTTGGCGCAAGTCTTTGCTACGCAGTAGCACCGATATGGGGACAGCGGTTTGCTGCGCTCCCGGCGATTGTGACGGCGGCCGGTGCCATGAGCTGTGCGGCTTTCATGATGGTTCCGGCAGCCCTCGTCTTTGAACGACCATGGACATTGACGCCAACGCCTGAAGCGGTCGCCGCCGTGATTGTCCTCGCGGTTCTCTGCACGGCGACCGCCATGGTCATCTACTTCCGCCTGGTGCGGACTCTCGGCTCCCTCGGGACAGCCAGCGGCAGCTATCTTCGCGCCGGATTTGCAGTCGCCCTCGGCATCATTTTCCTTGGAGAAGGCTTCGACTGGTCAGCCTTGGCCGGAATGCTGCTGATTGTTCTTGGCGTCATTGTGGTGACAGTCCCATTTCGTCGGCTTCGGCGAAAAGGCTGAATCTGTTGGAGCCGGCCTTGGCTTGCGGTGGCGAGAAACCTTGTCGAAGCCAAGGGCCGGACCATAGTCACAAGCAACCGCTCCGAGGGCCGCCCGTGTAGAACTGCGCTTCCCATTGGTCGAGCCTCAAAAGGGATCGGAAATCCCCTTGGAATTTTCCAAGGTCGGATGAAGCAGGCTGACGAAATCAAATTCGCCGGCCTCTCGATTCTGCAAGAATCCTGAATTTTGAGGTAGATTATGGCCCTAACCCAAGACCAGCCTCGCGCTCACGCGCGAACGCCTCCACCCGAGCACAGCATCCCTCCAGCAGAAATAGTTGTTGACGCGCGGCGTCTTCGACAATAATCTTTTTTACGCGCGGTAAAATTTAATATTGCGCGACGACACATTTATGGCTTGTGGGCGGTAGCTGGAGGTGCTCACCTCTCGAACGTCGTGTGAGATATATGTGTCGACCACTTCGATCCCTGGGAGGAGATCTTCAACTATGAGACACGTTGCCGTTAAAGTGGCGATAGGTGCGAGCCTTGCCGCGATCCTAACAAGCAGTGCCGCGTTTGCAGGCGATGCAAAAAACATCGCTGCGGTTATCAAGGGATTGGACAATCCCTTCTTTCAGACCATGCAGCAAGGCATTGAAGGGAGCGCCCAAGAACTTGGTGCCAAAGTAACTGTTCAAGCCGCGACCAACATGGGAGATGCGTCCGGTCAGGCCGACCGACTGTCGGCCATGGCCCTGCAGGACTACGGTTGCTACATTGTCAATCCAATCAGCGTCAGCAATCTGGTGCAAGCCTTGGTACCGCTTGCCAATAAAAAAGTTCCCATCGTCAATATCGACAGTTCGATCGATACGGCTCAGGCAAAAGCAGCTGGTTTCGAGGTCACAACCTATATCGGCACCGATAACGTTGCCGCCGGTCATCTTGCCGGCGAAGAAATGCTGCGAATTGTTCCGGCAGGATCAAAAGTTGCCCTGATCGCGGGGATTGTCGGAGACATCGGCAGCAATGCCCGTATCGAAGGCTTTCGGGAAGCGACAAAAGGCAAGCTTGAAGAGATCGTGATGGTCAGCGCGGACTGGGATCGAGAGAAAGCGCTCACGGCTGCGACCGATATCATCCGTGCAAACCCGGAGGTTGCAGGCTTCTTTGCCGCCAATGATATCATGGCATTGGGCGCCCAGCGCGCCGTCGACATGTCCGGCAATAAAGCTATCAAAGTCATCGGGCTTGACGGCATCGTCGATGCTATGAAGTCGGTTGAATCCGGCGGAATGGCCGCCACGGTGGCTCAATACCCATACATCGTTGGTGCAATGGGGACGGAAGCCTGTGTGGCGGCCTCGCAAGGCGCAACACTGCCGCCCAAGGTTAATGCCCCTGTGCTTGTCGTGAACAAGGACAATGCGGCGGCATCCCTGAAAAACTTCCCACGGCCTGGTGGAGATTATCCCGATCCGCTCCGAGATCTCATAAAATGACGAAGGCCACAAATTCCACTGGTGGTTCAGCGGAAAATACGGTCGGAAAACGCCGTTACCCTTCATGGGTAACGGCATTGTCCGAACCTTCTTTCTGGGCTGATTGGGCATCGGCAGTCGGGCTTCTCGGTCTGGTGGTCCTGTTCACCATTTTAAAACCTGTCTTCATCACCGGGCCAAATCTTCAGGCCTTGCTCGTTGCCGCCGCCATTTTGATCGTGCTGGCTGTTGGGCAGACATTCGTCATCATGACGGCAGGCATAGACCTTTCCTTGGCCGCTTCCGTCATGCTGGGTGCCATTGTGCTTGGCCTGACCAACAATGCCGGATGGGATATCGGCTATGCTTGCCTGTTTGCAGTCATGGCAACATGCGCCATCGGCTTCCTGAACGGGGTGTGCATTACAAGCGGCAAAATACCGGATTTTGTTGTGACATTGGGCTCTCTTTCCATTGTCACCGGCATTGGACTGATCTTGTCAGGCGGCAACCCGAACACCGTCAGCAGCCTGTTTCTCCTGAAACTGGCCTCCGGCTCGTTGGGGATCCTCGGCTACCCGTTTTTAATTGCATGCGCTGTCGCGATTGTTTCTCACGTTGTGCTTTTTCACACACGTTTTGGCGTTCATCTCATGGCAACTGGCGGGCAGCAGGAAAATGCGCGATCGCTGGGTATCCGCACGGGAAAGATGCGCATTGCCGCCTATACGATTTCCGGTGCTTGCGGTGGTATCGCAGCCATCTTGCTTGTCGCACGGATTGGATCCGCTGAGCCGACCATCAATACAAATCTCCTGCTTAATTCCGTCGCTGCCGTGGTGCTGGGCGGCGTCAGTTTGTTTGGTGGTCGCGGCAGTATTCTTGGACCCGTCCTGGGTGCCATTATGCTCACAACTCTAGTCAATGGCCTGACGCTGTTGAGCGTATCGGCCTTCTACCAGCCAATTGCCGTTGGCATGATTGTGGTTATGGCCGCCTTGATTATGCGGTATCAGAAATGAGGCCGGAAATGTCAAAATGCCCACCTGATGCTATTTTGTCTTGTGACGGACTGAGCAAAAGTTTCGGTGCCATTCAAGCTTTGTCAGATGTCTCCTTCTGGGCGCTGCCGGGTGAAGTCACGGCTCTCATTGGCGACAATGGAGCTGGAAAATCAACACTCGTGCGGTGTTTGGTCGGCGTCTATGAACCCACGACCGGCACACTTTCTATGGCTGGCAAAGCGAACCCTTATTCAACGCCTGACGAGGCGCGCAATGCCGGCATCGAAACCGTGCACCAGAATCTGGCCCTGATTGACGAACTCACGGTCGCACAGAACCTGTATCTGAACCGCGAGATCGTTTGGCGGCTCGGTCCGTTTCGATTTTTGAACCATCGCGCCATGCGGCATGGCGCCGAAGCCATGTTGTCGCGGCTGTCGATTAATGTTCCTTCCGTTCATCAACGAGTCCGGCGACTTTCCGGAGGCCAGCGCCAGGCTATTTCGATTTGCCGGGCCGTTGGTGCCGGAGCGAAGATCGTGATCATGGATGAGCCGACAGCAGCACTTGGCGTCCAGGAAACCGCCAATGTCGAGGGGCTGATCCGCAAACTGAAGGAGGAAAAAGTCAGCGTCATTCTTGTGAGCCATAATTTCGATCAGGTCCTGCGTCTGGCAGATCAGGTCTGGGTTATGCGCGCAGGCAAGGTTGCAGGCACAGTGCGCGCGGCCGAAACCACCGGCGAACATCTCGTTGCGCTGGTAACAGGTGCGGCCTGAACGGACATCCGAGACGCGATGACCTGCCCTGAACACTGACAGCTTAGCTGTCCATTGCCCGATTTATCAAAGGAGTTTTATCGTGAGCGCACTGCGTGTCGGCCTTCTGGGCCTGGGTGAAGTCGCCCAGTCAATCCACCTTCCGGTTTTGCGCGATCAGCGCCATCTCTGGAAAGTGGCGGGTCTTTTTGATGTCTCGAAAAAACTGATCGATCTGGGCCTGTCGCAAAATCCAGGCGCCGTCGGCTATGAGTCCGCGGCCGCTCTGATCAATTCGCCTGACATCGATGTTGTCTTCATCTTATCATCCGACGAAACCCATGCCCCCTTCTTGCATGCCGCCATCAATGCGAAAAAACACGTCTTGCTGGAAAAACCGGCATGTCTGACCACTGGTGAGCTCGATGCTCTGATCGAACATGCTAAGGGCTATGAAAAGACGATTTTTGTAGGCTACATGCGCCGCTATGCCTCGGCCTATCAAGCGGCAAGAGCGGAATTGCCGGCGTTTGAAGACATCACCCATGTCCGAATTTTCGATCTGATCTCGGAAGGGCGGCATTTCTTGAGCAAAAGCCAGAATGTTCTTTATCCCGATGATATCGACCCCGACCTTCTCCAGAAGGGTGCGATGGCGCGCGCTGCCTTGATTGGCCAAGTTGTCGGCGACAAAGCCCCCGCGGATCTTGTTCGCGCCTATCGTGGCCTGACTGCTTTGAGTTCGCACCACATCAATGCCATGCGGGGTCTGTTGGGGGAACCTGAGGGGGTTCTTGCCGCCCACCGCACCAATGCGGGTGCCAATACAACGGTGATGTTTGACTACGGTCACTTCGTCGCCAACTATGATGCTGTCGTCGATGATCTCGGGCTTTTCGATGCGATGATTGAGGTGCGTTCAAACACCAAACGCGTGCGCATCATCTATGACACGCCCTATATTCGCAGCCTGCCGACGCGCCTTGAGATTACCGAGGCCTCACCCACCGGGCCACGCCATCGCACCATGGACCCAATCTACTCCGATGCATTTTCCAACGAATTGCTGACGTTCCATCGCCATATCATGGATAAAACCGCGCCTGAGACCGATCTGGAGGATTCACGGCGAGATTTGGCCTTGATGGAAAAAGCGATCGCCAAAATGAAGGAAATTAGAGCGTCGTAACGTCAGGTTTCTCTGGCGGAACCATCAACGACCAGACCGTCCGGCTTGCGCCGCTTCTTGAAGGCGGAGGAAGGCTCGGTACCGATGTGCATGGGTCTGAGCGACCGGCTCGCCGGCCGGCTCGTAGACGGCGCAAACCGCCGATAGCGCCTCCATGGCGTGACGGACGTCGGGGAAGGCGCCGGCTGCAACGCTGGCCAGAATGGCAGAGCCGAGCAGCACGGGCTCTTCGGCCGCCGGCGCGATGACCGGCTTGCCGCAGGCATCCGCCAGGATCTGGCGGACCAAAGGACTGGCGCCCGCACCGCCGCTGATCACCACACGCTCGACCGATGCGCCCGCTTTCGCCTGCGTCTCGATGATCTGGCGCAGCCCGTAGCCGATGCCGCAGAGGCCCGCGACGTAGAGGGCCACAAGGCTGTCGAAGTCCCGCTCCATCCCGAGCCCGGCAATGACCGCACGGGCATGCGGGTCGGCAAAGGGCGCGCGGTTTCCGAGAAATTCGGGGACGACATGCAGGCCGTCGGCCAACTCGACAGCCTTGGAGGCGTCTGTGACCTTCTGCCCCGCAGCCTCGGCCATGAAGGCCGGCAGGGATTTCCCCTGCCCGCGCGCGGTGATCATCGCCTCGCTTGCGGCCGGATGAAAGGACAGCAACTGGTCGATGGCGGCACCGGCCGCACTCTGGCCGCCCTCGTTCAGCCACATGCCGGGCACCATGGCGGAGTAATAGGGACCCCAGACGCCGGGCACGAAAACCGGCTCCGCCGTAGAGGTCATGGTGCAGGAAGACGTGCCGAAGACATAGGCGAGGTTTTCCGATGGTGCGCCGCCGATGCCGACCGTGCCGATGCCACCGGCATGGGCATCGATCATACCGGCGGCAACCGGCGTGCCGGTCTTCAGCCCCATGGCGGCCGCAGCCGCCTCGGTGAGGCCCTGGGCAAGGCGCGTGCCGGGCTCGACAATCGTCGTGCCGATGCGGGCAAAGCCCTCGTCAGACAGTTCCTTCAGCCCGATCGTCTCGAAATAGCTCGCATCCCAGCGGGCCTCATGGGCGAGATAGGTCCACTTGCAGGTCACGGTACATGTCGAGCGGGACAGGTCACCGGTCGACTTCCAGGTCAGGAAGTCGGCGAGGTCGAAAAACTGCCAGGCGGCGGCGAATGTGGCGGGCCGGTTTTCCTTCAGCCACAGGAGTTTCGGTGTTTCCATTTCTGGCGAGATGCGCCCGCCGACATAGCGCAGCACGTCATGGCCCATGGCATTGATGCGCTCGGCCTGGGCGATGGCGCGATGGTCCATCCAGACGATGATGTCGCGTTCAGGCTCTTCCGAGGGTCCGACGGCAAGCGGCTTGCCGCCCTCCCCCAGCACGACCAGCGAGCAGGTGGCGTCGAAGCCGAGACCTGCGACATCGGCCGGATCGACGCCGGCCGATGCAACCGCCTCCCGGATGATGGCGCAGACCGCGTCCCAGATCTCGGTGCTCGATTGCTCGACGATCGAGCCTGCCTCGCGAAACAGCGTGATGTCCCGCTTGGCGACCGAGAGCATCTGGCCTTTGAGATCGAAGAGACCTGCCCGTGCGCTGCCGGTACCGACATCGACGCCAATGAGGTAACGCGGCGTCTGCGTCGGTGACGTGGTCTGGTCTTCGATCATCGTTCTATCACTCTGCTGGCGACGTTGTTCGGACGGTTCCGGCATTCGATGACAACACCTCAACCTGATCAGTTCGGGCCAATGCCATGGGTCCGTGCAGATGCACAAGGTCGCGTGCTGTGTTGGAAGGCGACCTCGAGCATATAGATCATGGCAACAGCTTAGCCACCAAGCACAAATCGAGAGAACGCGAGCGAATTGCGGGCATCCTCATCCATCTTGGCTTCGTCTGCGCCGTCTGTCAGGTCGCGCCAGACGCGGATGTCCGAGCCGATCGTTCCACCCGTCTTGACGAACGGTTCCATCACGACGGTACCCTGATAATTGATCTCGCGAAGGGCAAGGCCGATCTCATGCCATGGGATGCGGCCTTTGCCCGGCACGCGGCGGTTGCTTTCGCCGGTGTGGAAATGACCGAGCAGCGGACCGGCGGTGCGGATGGCATCGCCAAAACTGTCTTCCTCGATATTCATATGGAAGGTATCGAGCATCACCTTGACGTTCGGCTTGCCGACGTCCTTGACGAAGGCAACGCCTTCTGCGGCCGTGTTCAGAACGTGGTTCTCGAACCGGTTCAGCACCTCGATGCACAGGTTGATGCCCAGGTTGTTGGCAAAATCGGAAATGCCGTGAATGCCTTCAACGCCACGGGCCCTGTCGCCTTCCTTGTCAACCGGCTGCGAATAATCGACCGGCCAATAGGAATGCAGCGCGCCACCAATGGTCTTGATGTCCAGCTTGGCAACGTTGGTCAGCGTCTTCTCGAAGAAGGCCTTGCCCGCGGCACGCACCGAAGCGTCTGCCGATGCCAGGTTCTTGCTCTTCGAGGGACCAATGCCTGCCGTCAGGATGATGTTATTGTCGATGGCGCTCTGCCGGATGGCGGCAAGTTCAGCGTCGCTATAGTCATTGATATGGTGTGCTGCCACTTCGATCACGTCGAAGCCGAGCTTTGCCACTTTCTCGATATGGGGCCCGAATTTCGCGCTCCATTCATGCTCCCAGTACGAGTAGTAAATTCCGTGTTTCATGGATGGCTCCTTTTGATAGCAAATACTGGAAAGGGTGCCTCAGTCCCTTGGCGGTACCGTCGGACGGCCAAGGACCCGGGCAGTCTTATGCGCCGTTGTTGACGCGCAGATCGGGCTCCGCGCTATTCGACATAATGAAGATGCCGTTCGGCAGATCGTTCTCTTCCACCTTCTTGGCGATCTCCTGCGGATCGAGCCCGAACCCACGCCAGCGTTCCTGAAGGCGATGGCGCAATGTCTCGACATCGACGTCGACGAAAATGGTGAGGTCGAAGATCGGCTTCAGCCGGTCCCATGGCGCCTGGCGCGCGAGCAGGTAATTGCCCTCGCAGACGATGATTTCGGTCGACTGCGGGATCAGGCGTCCGCCGGCGCGGGCGATCTCGATCGAGCGATCGAAGACCGGAACGGCAATGAGGTCGTCTTCATTGGCCTTCAGCCGTGCCAGCATGTGGCGCAGTCCATGAGCGTCGAACGTATCGATGGCGCCCTTGAAGGGACGCCGCCCCATGGCCTCGAGCACGGCATCGTCATAGTGATAGCCGTCCATCGGGAAGAGCGCGGCACGACGACCATGCTGCCTCTGGAGCAGATCGACAGCCTGCTCGGCGAGCGTCGACTTGCCCGAGCCCGGAGCGCCTGCAATCGCCACGACAATGCGCGACCGGCCCAGCGCGCCGAAACGTTCGGCAGAGGCTGCCGCGATCGTCTTTGCCGTCGCCTCAATGCTGTTCGAGATATCCTTAGCCATGATGTCCAGTCTCCACGCCTCTTTCGGTGCGCTCACACCAGTCCATACTGGACCGCCTTGTTGCGGATAAAGGAGAGCCCATTGTCGAAGACTTCCTCCGCATCACGGGCAACCGGCCGCCATGTGGAGATGGCACCGGCCATCTCGACCGGCATGGCCGCGAAGCTTTCGAGCGTGAGCGCCCCCTTGAATCCGATGGCAGCGAGTGCGGCAAAGATCGCGTCCCACGGCACATTGCCGTAACCCGGCGTCCCACGATCGCTTTCTGAGAGGTGCATGTATTTGAGGTGGTCGCGCGCGGCGAGGATCCCGTTGGCAACGCCCTTTTCTTCCATCGTCATATGGAAGGTGTCGAGATGGACGAACACGTTGTCCATGCCGATCCGCTCCACCAGTGCCACGGCCTGCTCGGCGGAATTGACGAGATGGTTTTCGTAGCGGTTGACGGCTTCAATGCCGAACTGGAGGCCCAGTGCCTTGGCGTGCTTCGCTGCCGTCCCCAGTGCGCGGGTGAGGTTATCGTATTCGGCCTGCGTCGGCGGAAAGCCGGTGCGCTCGTTCGTGCCGCCATAGGTCACGCCGGTCAGGGCTTCGGCACCCATTTCGGCAGCCTTGTCCAGCGCCGACTTGAGATGGTCGATCGCCGCATCGGGCCGCACCGAGGCCCAGGCCGGCTCGGGCAGAACGAGGGAGCAGGCGGCGCGAAGCGCGTATTTCTCCAGCAAGTTCCGGCTGTATTTTGCGTCGACAGACGGGATGTCGATCAGGGGGATCTCGATGAAATCCTGCTTGTAGTGGGCAGCGCCGGCAATGGCTCGCTCTGCCCCGGCGTGATCCCACACCGTCGTCCACATCATTGCGTGAATGCCAAATCCCTGCACGTCAGGCCTTCTTTCTGCTGAAAATGGGGTAGTTGGATGCAAGCGAGCGTGCAGCCATGACGACGATCATCAGGACGCCCCAGAGTGCCGTGGCGAGGTGCTGGTTGGCGCCCATCAGGTTGAGGCCGGACGACAGCAGCTGCAGAACGATCAAGGCCACGAAGACCGGCAGGACGCGCCCAAACCCGCCGAACGGATTGACGCCACCCAGGAAGGCCGCGAGCACGGTGATCAGCAGGTAGGATTCGCCGTGCCCGACCCGCACGGAATTGAAACGGGCGAGCATGATGATGCCGGCGATGGCGCACATGATGCCAGACAGCGTGTAGACGAGCACGACGATCTTGCGTGTGTTCAGGCCGGAATAGTGGGCTGCCTCCATATTGGACCCGATCATCAGCAGTCCGAAGCCGAGCTTGCTGCGCGTCAGAAGCACGTGCCAGACGGCAACGCAGATGATGAAGATCAGCAGCGGGATGGGAAACCCCAGAAGCGAGCCGTGGCCGATCGGCGCTATGTAGCTTGGGAAGCCCGAGATATCGCCGCCCCGCGTCAGAAACTCTCCCAGGCCCCGAAGGAAGATCATCATCGACAGCGTCACCAGGATGGGGTGGGCGCGGGTAAAGGCGATTGCCAGACCGGTCAACGCCCCTGCTGCTGCGCCGGTCGCGATGGCGGCAAGGCATGCGAAGACGAAGACGCCGGCAGGAGCGTCCACACCGCCATAGGCTTGCAGCACCCAGGCGGCAGCCAGGCCGGAAAGATTGGCGGCAAAGGTGATCGACAGATTGATACCGCCGGTGAGGAGTGGCAGCAGCATCGCCAAAGTCAGCAGGCCCAGTTCAGGAAGCTGGAAGGCGACGGAGCCGAAAGTCGCCAGGGAGATGAAGTTATCCGCTGCGAGACCGAAGACGAGCATGACGGCGAGGAAGGCAATCGCCGGCCCGCCCATATCCGCGCCGAAGGTGGTCTTGAACTTGTCAACGAAGGCTTTCATGAGCGCTTGCTCCCCTTTTTCGCGGAGCTCTTCAGAGCCTCCGGCAACAGCGTGTCGAGCCTCGCCGAGGACAGCACGATGGCGGTGAGGATGATGGCGCCGACGATCATCTTGAAGGCGAACGGAGAGACGCCGATGAGGTTGAGGCCGTTTTGCGTAATGGCGACCAGAAGGACGCCGAGAACACATCCAAGGACCGAGCCCTTGCCGCCGCCGAGGCGAGCACCGCCGAGAACCGTGGCGGCCAGAACATCGAGTTCGCGTCCGTACAGGGCATTGGGCACGACTTCCTGGGCGTAATGGGCCTGCATGAGACCGGCAATGCCGGCCATCAGGCCCAGCCAGCCGAACGAGATATAGTGCATCGCGCCGATATTGATGCCGAAGCGGCGTGCGCCTTCCGGGTTGTCGCCAAAGGCATAGAGCTTGCGGCCGGTCGTCGTCCGCGAGATCATGAACGAGGTCGCAAGGCAGCACAGGATCATCACGACGACCGGCAGCGTGAGTTCCACCCAGGAACCGTCTGCCATTTCACGCTCGTAGAACACCACACGGGTGGAGAGCCAGTCCGGCAGATTGTAGATCGACACGCCTTTGGTGAAGAACATCAGCAGGCCGAAGAAGATGTTGAAGGTCGAGATGGTGGCGACGATCGAAATGATCTGGAACCGATAGATCAGCAGGGCATTGACCAGACCAAGGCTGATGCCGACGGCGCCGGCGATCAGAAAACCTTCCGCCCAATTGCCGCCGCCGAGCGCGGTCAGTGCCAGAACCGTGACATACTGCACCACGGACGCTGCCACGGCGAAGGAGATGTCGATGCCGCCCGAGATCAAGACAACCAGAAGCCCGACCGCGAAAATGATGTTGACGGCTGAGACGTTCAGGACGTCGAAGGCGTTGGATATCGTCAGAAACCGGTCCGTGCCAAAAGACAGGCCGATGCACAGCAGGATCGTGACCGCCAGAAGAATGAATTCGGTCGTATGATTGAGAATCAGCCTACGCATAGACGGCGGTCTCCAGTTCGGTAAGCGACGTGCTGCGCGGGTCGTAGGTTGTCTGGAAACGACCCTCCGCCATGTGGACGATCCGATCGGCGTTGAAATAAACTTCCGGCGGCTCATCGGAGATGATGATGATCGCAAGGCCTTCGGCAGCGAGTTTCCGGACGATCTCAAAAATGCCGGCTCTCGCTCCCACATCGACGCCCACGGTCGGGGCATCGAGGATCAGGATCTTGGGGCCGATCGCCAGCCATTTGGCGATGGCAACACGTTGCTGGTTGCCGCCGGAAAGGGTTCGGATCGGATCCTGCGGCGTGCCGATCTTGACTCCGAGCTCCGAGATCCAGTGAGAGACGACGGCCGCCTTCTTGGTCGGGGACAAAAGACCGCCCGAGAGTATCCGGTCGAGCGACGCCATGACGAGATTATCGGCAATGGATTGCGGCTGGTTGAGGCCGAGCGACAGCCGGTCCTCGGACAGATACGCCACACCTGCCGCGATGGCATCCCGGTTGGAGGTAAAGCTGACCTTCTGCCCCTCCAGGAGGATTTCGCCTTCATGGGGGCGGTGCATGCCGAACAGCGTCAGCGCAAGCTCTGTTCGCCCGGCGCCCAAGAGGCCGGTGATCCCCAGAGTTTCGCCACGCCGCAGGTCAAAGGAGACGTTGCTGAATTCACCGTGCCGGGTGAGGTTCCTGACCGAAAGAACAACCGGTGCCTGATCATGATCGCCGGCAATGACGCCGCTATCGAAATTGCGGCCTGTCATCAGCTCGGTCACCCGCGACTGTGTCATGCCCTCGACGGGATAGACGCCCACCAGCGCACCATCCCGCAGAACGGTGATGCGATCGGAGATCTCCAATACTTCGGCCAGGCGGTGGGACACGAAGACGACAGCGACACCTGACGCCGACAGATTGCGGACGATCTCGATCAGGTAATCTGCTTCCGACTGGGTCAGCGATGCGGTCGGCTCGTCCATGAAGACGAGACGCGCTTCACCCACCAGGGCGCGGGCAATCGCCACGATCTGGCGCTGCGCGATGGCCAGTTCCTTGAGCGGCCTGTGGATGTCGAGGCTGACGCCAAGCCGTGCGAGCGCCTTTTCTGCTGCTTGAGCGATGGCACGTTTGTCGATGAGGCCATACTTGCCGTTGACCGCCAGCTGAAAGCCGATGTTTTCGGCGACGGACATCTCTCCGAACAGCGCCAGGTCCTGCCAGATCACCTGAATGCCCAGCGACTGGGCCAGCGTCGGCGTCATCGCGGAGATCGGCTTGCCGTCGAAGATGATCTCGGCACCATCTTCAGGCTTGTAGACGCCGGTGATGACCTTGATGAGCGTGCTCTTGCCACACCCGTTTTCGCCGGCGAGGCAATGGACCTCGCCCGGATTGACTTCGAAGGACACGCCCTTGAGGGCACGGACCCCACCGAACGTGACCTTGACATCCTTCAGGGAGAGGAGCGGCTCTACACTCATGATGGTGTGTTTCCTCGTCTGACCAGGCTGATCCCCGGCCGATTGATGTATGGCTTGACGGAAAGAAGCTGCACGGGCCATGCGCCCGCGCAGCCTCCTCGGGCTCCGGGAGGATCAGAGCCCCATGGACACGAGCTTATCGATGCTCTCCTTGTCGATCTTCAGGAGCTGATCGACAACGATGGTATTGCCTTCCGGGTTGATGGTGCCGAGGCCGTCGATCGTGTCACCGGCTTTCGGGGTCTGACCCTTGGCAATCTGATCGGCAAGCGTCACGAAGACTTCGCCGGCCTGTTTCGGGTTCCACATGAAGCCGCCGGTCAGAGCACCGCTCTTGATCAGCTTGGCGCCCTGGCCGGGCGAGAACGGACCCACAACGAAGACCTTGCCATCCTTGCGGCGCTCTTCGACGGCGCGGCCAGCGCCGATCGGACCCTGCGATCCGAACGCCATGAAACCTGCCAGATCAGGATTGGCCGACATCAGGTCTAGCGCGGTCGACCGGCTCTTGTCGAGATCTTCGGCAACGCCGTAACGATCGCCGACGAGCTTCATGTCCGGATAGTTGGCCTTGATGTAGGCGATCGCCGCATCAGCCCAGGCATTGTGCAGCGGAACGGTCAGCGAACCGACGAACACCGCGTAGGAGCCCTTGCCACCCATCTTCTCGGCGAGCAGCTTGCCATGCGCTTCACCGAAGCCTTTGGCGGAGGCCAGTTCGAAATCCCAGTCGGCACCGGCCTGATTGGGGGATTCATGGGTGATGACCTTGATACCGGCGGCCTGGGCCTTCTTCAGAACCGGCTCCAGAACCTTGGAGTCGTTTGGCACCACGCCGATGAAATCGACTTTCTGGGCAATCAGATCTTCGATGGCCCGCACCTGAAGGGCCGGGTCAGCGCTGGTCGGGCCGACCATGAAGCCATTGACGCCGAGCTTTGCGCTCTGCTCCTTGATGCCGGCTTCCATGGCATTGAACCACGGAATGCCGCCGATCTTGACGACGACGCCGATCTTCGTTTCGGCGGCAAACGATGCCGTGGATGCCAAAAGCGCCAGCGAAACGCCAAGCGCGGCTGCAAAAATTTTCTTCACAGGATTCTCCTCCTCTGTTGTCCCCTGACGTGGAAAGGCATGCCGGCAGGAGATCGTGCCCTGCGGTCGAATTGCTCAAGCCCAGAACAGGCCCCCCTCGTCGCTCCTCAAGCGAACCATCCGCACAATCGATATTTCTTTCTTGCACAATCGATGGTGCAGCTACATTATCACCGGGCGGGGTTTCGTCAAGAGGGTCCCTCATCTACAAGATGCCAGGAGCGGGGAGATTCCGGCATGTCAGAAAAAGAACAGAAGAAGGCAACGATTTACGACCTTTCGGTCAAATCGGGCGCATCGGCTTCAACGGTCAGCGCCGTCCTGAACGGGAGCTGGCGCAAACGCCGCATTTCGGAGGAAACGGCCAAGAGGATCATGTCCCTGGCCAAGGAGCACAAATACACGGCCAACCAGCAGGCCCGGGGCCTCAGAAGCTCGAGGTCCGGTCTGGCCGGTCTGCTTTTGCCTGTCTACGACACCCGCTTCTTCTCCTCGATGGCGCAGACCTTCGAGGTGCAGGCCCGCAAGCGCGGGCTTTTGCCGGTCGTGGTGTCTGGTCGCCGTGATCCGGACGAAGAGCGCCGCACCGTCGAGTCCCTGGTCTCCTACTCGATCGATTCGCTTTTCATTGCAGGGGCAACCGACCCCGATGGCGTGCACAAGGTCTGCGTCCGGGCCGGTCTGCCCCATGTCAATATCGACCTTCCGGGCGAGTTGGCCTGTTCCGTCATTTCCGACAACAGACATGGGGCAAGGATCCTGACCTCCGCCATCATCCGTCACGCCCAGCAGGCGGGGCCCCTGGGCCCGGATGATGTCTATATGTTTGGCGGGCGGGATGACCACGCAAGCCGCGAGCGCACCATCGGCTTTCATGCGGCGAAGACGGAAGCTTTCGGCACCTTCGCAGGCAATGACACGGAGAGTACGGGCTACTCGCCCAGTATGACGGCGCTTGCCTTCGAACGCTTCTACGACCGTCACGGCCGGCTGCCGCGGTGCTTCTTCATCAACTCGTCGATCAACTTCGAGGGCCTGCTGCGCTTCATGGGCAAGCATGATGGAGAGGCCTTCGGTGACATCGTCGTCGGCTGCTTCGACTACGATCCTTTCGGCTCCTTCCTGCCGTTCCCCGTCTACATGATCAGACCGAATATTTCGGAGATGCTGGAGAAAGGCTTTGAGCTCCTGGAGACGCCGGAGGCTGCGTCTCACATCGTTCTCGTCGAGTCTCAATTGGTGCTGCCACGCACTGCTCTCGAAGGCCCGCTGGATGAGTTGAAGGACAACTCCTGACCCTGTTTAGCTCCGGGAGATGGGCATCGGACATCTTGAGCCGATCGGGCGCTGGTTCTTCGGACTGGTGGTCCTGCGGCTTAACCGGCTCGGTCGATCTACCCGCGACGCCTGCGCATCCTTGAACCCGAAGTCAGGACGGCGTCCCCAGTTCGTCGAGAAACCGCTTGCGGCAAAGACGGAAGATATCCTTGTGCTTGCCTACGTTTCGATCATTCAATCCGCATATTCGTGTCCGCGTCGAACAGATGAATATGTTCCTGTTGGAAATCAAGTCCGATGGTCTGGCCGCCGGTTATGCAGGTACGTCCGTTCATGACCACGACACATTCTGGCATCGTCGCGGTGGTGATGTACGTCACGGAGCCGGTCGATTCAACGAGACTGACAGGCACTTGTAGTGCCCCTTTGCCGTCTTCTGCAATGTTGAGATGTTCGGGACGCAAACCGACTACGAGTTGGCGATTGGCAGGAATGGCACGGTCCAGACCAATGATCTGAGGCCGGCCAAGATCAAGAATGAGGCTTTTTCCGTCTGGGCTTGCCGTAGCCGGAATGAAGTTCATGGCCGGCGAACCGATGAATCCGGCCACGAAACGATTTACGGGCCGGTCGTAAAGCGCAAGCGGTTGCCCCTGCTGCTCGATCACGCCTTGGCGCATGACCACGACATGATCGGCCATCGTCATCGCTTCGATTTGGTCATGCGTGACATAAACCGAAGTTGCCCCGAGCCGGTCATGCAGCGCTCTGATTTCCTTGCGCATATGGACGCGCAAGGCAGCGTCGAGGTTGGACAAAGGCTCGTCGAACAGGAAGGCCTTGGGGTTGCGGATAATGGCTCGGCTCATCGCCACGCGCTGTCTTTGTCCGCCGGAAAGCTCGCGAGGATATCGATGCAACAGGTTCGAAAGGCCTGTGATGGATGCCACATCCTCGGCCGCTTTCTTCGCCTCCGCCTTTTTGGTACCGCGGATGCGCAGGCTATAGGTCAGGTTTTCCTCAACCGTCATGTGTGGATAGAGCGCATAGGACTGGAACACCATCGCCAGATCCCGCTTGCGCGGCGGCACGTTGTTCATTCGCTCACCAGCGATCACGAGATCGCCTGTGGAGATCGATTCAAGCCCTGCGAGTGAGCGAAGCAACGTAGACTTGCCACACCCGGATGGTCCCACAAGGGCAACGAAGGCACCTTTGCGAATGGTGAGGTCAATGTCCTTGAGCGCGTGGTAGGCGCCGTAATATTTGTTGACGCCCGATAGTTCGATTTGATTGGTCATTTGAGAGCTCCCGATGTGAGTCCGGAAACGATACGGCGCTGCAAGAGCACGAAAATCGCAAGGATCGGCGTCACATACATGGTCGCATAGGCCATTATGTTGTTCCATTCGCTGGTGTTTGGCCCCATGAACGAGTTGAGACCGACGCTTGCGGGCTGCAATTCGATGTCCTGAATCATCGATTTCGAATAAACGAATTCTCCGAATGCCTGCATGAAGATGAGAATGGCGCTGACAAGAATGCCGTTCCGGGCAAGCGGCAGCACAATGTGGAAAAAAGCGCCGATGCGGGAGTTGCCATCGACCAATGCGGCCTCCTCAAGCTCCATTGGCACCGCCATGAAGGTCGCCCGCACCAGCACCACGAAGAACGGCATGCTCTTTGCCGCAATTGCCAGAATGACGGCAATGCGCGGATAGTCCAGCAATCCGACCTGTGAAAACCCGACAAAGATCGGGGTGATCATCAAGGACGCGGGCAAAACCTGTAGCATCAGAATGAGGAAAAGGCCCACATCCACCCAGCCGTTGCGGTAACGCGCCAGCACATAGGCGCAGCCGGTTCCGAGAACGGCGATCAGCGCCACCGAGCCGAAGGCGATGAAGGTCGAGTTCCACAGATAGCGGCCCATATTCCGGCTTTCCCAGACATAGACGAAGGTGTTCCACTGCGCTGTCGATGGCCAGAAGCTCGGCGGGGTGGCGAACATCTCCGAGCCGGTTTTCAGTGCCGTGATGTACATCCAGTAAAGCGGAAAAAGATAGACCGCCGCCATGATGAGGGCGATAGCGAGCATCAGGCGGTTTCGGCTGGTTTCGGTCATCCGCGCACCTCATGACGGGTCGAGCGCACATAGACGATCGCCGCAAACATCACGAACACGGTCATGATGACCGAGATCGTCGCGCCTTTGCCAAAGTCGTATTGCCGGAAGGACAGGTCCCAAGCCCAGTATTGGGCGACGTTGGATGAGTTGTTCGGTCCGCCATCGGTGATCGCGGCGAACAGATCGAATTGCTGCAGAGTGAAGATCAGCCCGAGCGAAATGATTGCGCCGATGGTGGAGCGCATCATCGGCAGGGTGATCGTCCAGAAGCGCTGCCAGGCGTTCGCTCCGTCCAGCTCAGCGGCTTCATAGAGATCGCCGGGAATGGCGGAAAGACCGACGGAGAGAAGGATCATGTTGAAGGAGGTTCCGAGCCAGATATTGGCAAGGATGACGGCCCACAGAGAGAAATCGGGGTCGGAGCGCCAAAAGATATTGCTGTCAATCAGGCCGCTTTCACGCAGAAAGAAGTTGAGGACGCCAAAATCCCCCGAGAGTATCCAGTTCCAGATTGCACCGACGACCAGACCCGGCATGACCCAGGAGACCAGAAACAGTCCTCGCAGCCACGACGATCCTGGAAAATTGATCCAGAAAAACAGTGCAAGGCCAAACCCGATGAGAAACTGGCCGGCAATCGAGCCGACCACGAAGATAACGGTGTTGTAGAGAATAGGCAGGGTTTCAGGCTGTTTGAAAAGGTCGACGTAATTCTTGAAGCCGACGAACGGCCTGATGATGCTTCCCAGACTGAACATGTCCACTTCCTGAAAGCTCATCAGGATATTGTAGAGCAAGGGCAATCCCGCGAGAAGAAACAGGAAGCCAAAGGGAATTGCCACGAGCCCGATGTCGAAGCCGCGGCCATCCGTGATGCTGGAAAGTATCCTTTTCATGGAAACCCCATATGAGCCGGGATGGAGCTGTCTGCTCTTGACGAACGCGACAGCTCCGCCGGGAGGAAAAGGTGGATGGCACGAATGCCATCGGCTCCTGAGGCCGGCAGCGTAGCCTTAACCTTCGATGAGCTTGATCTTCTCGGCAGCCTGATCGAGCGCCGCCTTAGGCTCCATCTGGCCAGTCAACGTCGCTTGGATGGCATCTTGAATTGCCTTGGAAATCTTCGGCCATTCCGGTGAGGGACCGCGTGGCTTGGCGTATTTCAGCTGTTCCACAAAGGTCTTGAGAGCTGCGTCCTTGCGCGCGTTACCCGTTGATGGGATGGCCAGGTCCGAGCGAGCCGGGATCTGGCCAAAATCCTGATACATGGTCACGTCCTTGGAGGCGAAGAACTCCAGCGCCTTGAATGCCTCGTCAGGATGTTTGGTGTTGGAGAAAATCGCCCAGTTGTAGTCGCCCATGGCGGAAGAACGCTCGGCACCTTGCTGTGGCACCGGCAACAACGCGGTTCCCCAATCGAACTTGGCATCCGCCAGCATGCGGTCGATTTCCCAAGGGCCGGAAATGGCCATGGCGGCATTGCCCGCATTAAAAGTTGCCGTGGCATCCCACTGACTACGCGTCAGCGTGTCAGGAGACGCCATTTTGCCGTCCAACAATTGCTTCCAGACCGTCAGCGCCCTGACGGCACCGTCGCTATTGATGGACTTGTAGGTGGCTCCGCCCATCTGCGCCCAAGGCAGAAACTGGAAGGTGCCTTCCTCGTTGGCCTTAGCCGAGAACGTGATGCCATAAACACTCTTGGACGGGTCCGTTAGCGTCTTGGCGGTTTCCAGCAATTCATCCCAGGTTTGCGGTGGTTTTTCCGGATCGAGACCGGCAGCCTTGAACAGGTCCTTGTTGTAATAGAGCGCGATCGTGTTCGTAGCCTTCGGCACGCCGTAATGTTTTCCGTCCCAGGTGGCTGAGGCGAGGGGTCCGGGGAAATAATTCTCCGGCTTGATGGCCGTCGATTTGGCAATCATATCGGTGAGATCAAGAAAGGCGTTTCGCGAAGCGAACATTGCATGATTGGGATTGTCGATCGTGATGATGTCGGGTGCGTTGCCGGTCGAATAGGCCCGCATCGCTTCGCTGACGACGTCATCGAACTGGATCTGGCGATACTCGATTTCGATGCCGTTGTTCAGGGCGTTGAATTCCTTGATAAGATTGGGGGCAGGCTGAATGTCGCGGTCGAGCGACCACAGCGTCAGCTTGACGTCGCCTGCTTGCGCGCCGAGCGCGAAGAGCGAAGTACTCGTTGCAAGCGCCGTTGCGACAGCAATCCAATATGTGCGGATACCCATGTTCTCCTCCTTTGTGGTTATCCCTACTTCCATGAACCGGGACGCCAACCTCCTCCGTGGGAGCCCCTCGAATTGACCGACTTACACCGAATCGACGACGAAACTGCCGCCACGCGCCTGCTTCAGATGGTTGAGGCCGTGGATCTGCCCGGTCATTTCCAGTGCATCCCGATAGACCGGGTCGTGCCAGCCTTCGATGTCGATGGAACCAGCCCAGCCCGCCAGCCGTAGCTCGGAGATGATGTCCGTCCAGTTGCTGTCGCCGAAACCCGGCGTCCGCATGAACACGAACGGATGTTTGCCGAAGATGCCGTGCTCACGGATGACGTTCCAGCGGATGGTCGCATCCTTGCCGTGAACGTGGAAAATTTTCGAAGCCCATTTCCGGATCTGCGGCAACGGATCGATCAGGTAGACCATCTGGTGGCACGGCTCCCACTCGAGCCCGATATTGTCATCGGGCGTCTCGTTGAAGATCAGTTCCCAAGCGTCGGGGTTGTGCGCGATATTCCAGTCACCGGTTGCCCAGTTGCCGTCCATCGCGCAATTTTCAAAGGCGATCCTTACGCCCTTGTCGGCCGCGCGTTTGGCAAGCTCGCTCCAGATCTGCTTGTAGCGTGGCAGGCTATCGGGCAATGGCTTGTTACGGATGCGACCGGTGAAACCGGCAACGCAGGTTGCGCCGAAGTGGTGCGCGTTGTCGATGCAATCCTTCCATCCCTGCAAGGTCTGAAGGTCCATATCGGTTTCTTCCAGAGGATTGCCGAACATGCCGATCGTTGAGATCGTGATGTCGCGGTCACCAATCGCCTCGCGGCAGCGCTTGCCGAGATCCGCGATGTCTTGACCATTGGTCGTCTGCCAGAAAAACGGCTCGAAACTTTCAAACCCCATGTCGGCGATCTGTGAAATGCGCTCGGCCGCCTGGCCCTTGGAGGCGCTGACCATGGTGCCGATGCGAATGGACTGTCCCTGCTGATCACTCAATGTCGCGGTCCCTATGCTGCAATGTCGACGGGTTGACCCGACTTGGCGCTTTCAATCGCGCCAAGCACCATGGCCAGGCTCTTGATATTGTCGTGGCTGACTGTCTCGGGTTCGCGCCCGGAGTTGATGGCGTTGAGGAAATCGGCAATCACGCTGACATGGCCATGCGTTTCCTCGTCCTTGTCCGGGGGCGGCACGTCGATGGGTGTAAAACCGTGCAGGAGCCCAGGTTCGGTGCCGGCGACGGCAGCCTTGAAGGTCTCCTCGCCGTCCCAGGTCAACATGCCTTTTGAGCCAACGATGCGCCAGGCGCTTTCCCAGCTTGTGCGTTCACCTTCGGCACACCAGGAGCCGCGATAGGTAAAGACCACATCATCGGACAGCCTGAAAATGGCAGTGGCTGCGGCGCCGTGGGCGTACCACGAGCCTGATGGATTGGTCTCAAGGCAATAAACCGAAAGGGGCGACTTGCCTGACACGAAGCGTGCGGCATCGAAAGTGTGAATGGCCATGTCGAGAAGCAGGACGTTGTGCATCTTTTCCCGGAAGCCCCCGAAATGCGGGCCAAGAAAGAAATCGCAATGAATGCCGGTAACCGTACCAATGGCACCGCTTGCTACCAACCGGTGCATGCGGCGCACGCCTGAAATAAAGCGTCTGTTCTGAACGATTGCGTGGATACGGCCCGCTTCTCTGGCGGCGCGGCGCAAATCTTCTGCCTCTTCCATCGAAGTCGCCATCGGCTTTTCGCTTAGCACATGGCAGGCATGGGCAAGGCCGGTCGTGACGACCGAATGGCGGGCGGCTGGGATAACCACATCGAAGAGAATATCGGGCCTTGTGTCCGACAATACGGTGGCCAGATCAGTCCCGATGACAACCTGGTGGAGATTGAACTCGTCAGCGATTGCCTGCGCCATATCCCGATCCAGATCGACCAGGCCGACGATGGTGACTGGATGTTGCATTTGCGACGTGGTCTGCAACGCTCTGAGCCAGCCTTTGGCCATGGCTCCGCATCCACACAAAACGGCATTGTATGTCACTGATGTCCTCCTGATACGGCAACCGAAACTCCTCTTCCGGTTCTCCGTAAACGTTTACGATACTATGGACAGGAGCCCATTTTTGTCAATACTGTTTCCCAAGTCGCTTTAGAACTGCGGAAAGGCACTTTATGAAGGGCATTCGCCAGCTGGCAGAACATCTTGATATTTCTATCGGTACGGTCTCCCGTGCCTTGAACGGAAAGGCGGATGTCAATGAAGAGACGCGACGCCGTGTGCTCGAAGCGGCCGACAGGTTAGGCTATGTCGCAAATCAGTCGGGACGCTCTTTGCGCAAGGGATCGACCGGTGTCATCGGTTTCATGATGCAGACGGGGCCTGAGATTACCGGGCAGGGCGACACCTTCTTCATGAGTGTCTTTGATGGCGTGCAGACCGTCTTTGCCCGTCATAAACTCGACCTGGTAGCACTGCTCTGTTCATCCGACGAAGACCCCGACGCCTATCTACAGCGCGTCGTTGCCCGCGGTTTTGCTGACGCCATCATTCTTTCCGCCACCCGTTTACACGATGCCCGTTTCGAACTTCTTGCCAGGCGCAATATTCCATTCATCACGCTGGGACGAAGCCAGACCGATGTTGGACAGCCCTGGATCGATCTGGATTTCGAGGGCATGGCGGACGTTGCCATCGAAAGGTTGGTGAAGAACGGTCACCGGCACATCGGCCTGATCTGGCCGCATGGCGATCTCAATCTTGGTCATTTGTTCGTCCGGCGCTCTCGTGAGGTTCTTGGCCGACACGGGCTGTGTTTGGCAGAAAATCACATCTTTCGTGCAACGCCGAGCGAAACAGGCGGTTACGGCGTGGCTCATCAAATCATGGCCTGCGACCCCCGTCCGACTGCAGTCGTCCTCGTCAACGAAACGCTGGTGACGGGACTCTATCGCGGGCTCGAGCAGAGTGGATTAATGCCCGGAAAGGACATTGCCATCATCGGGCGACAGAGTTCGCAGGCGCAGTTCCTGAAACCGAGCCTTACCTGCTTCAGCCTTTCTCTCCGCGATCTTGGCATAAGCCTTGCCGAGGGCCTGTTGTCGGTCATGCCGGAATACAAGGTGCACTACCCCGATGCGATTAAACGCAAGGTGTGGCCAATGAACCTGATTGAAGGGGAAAGTGGCTAAACGGCACCCGAGTGCCCCCTGCTCGTCTGGCTGAATATCGAGCATTGCGTAGGAGGATAGCTTTCACTGGCACGATCTGGTCGCGGGAGGGGGAATGCCGGAGCTCATGGGCCGCGCCATGACGAACTGAAGGCCAAAAACGAAAAAAAGCCCCATGATGGGGCTTTGTTGGGATCACAGGGATGGTTACACAAACGACTGATCATGCGTTCATTTTCGCAAACTCGAAAACTGCATCAATCACAGCGCCCTGCCTGGCGATCTTCTCGCTGCCGCGACGCCAGAACACAACGTATTCATAGGTCACGGCCGGATGAAACGGGATCGACTTCAGATCGAACATCGCGCATTGCCGCGCGATGAAATCGTTCACCACGGTGATTGCAGAGCCGTAGGCGGCAAACGCGGCGACAAAGCCGACGGCGTCCGTGCGCACCCTGACATTCGGGCTTCGTCCCTTGTGGGCGAAGGCGTTCAGCACGAGTTGGTTTGACGAAAACTCACGATCCAGCGTGATCATATACTCCGACGAGACGTCCTCGGCGGTGAGCCGTTCCTTGCCCGCAAGCGGGTGATCCGGCCGGACCAGGCAGACGCTGCTGCTTTTGGAAATCGTCTTCCATTCGAAGAAACGTTCGTCCAGCGGTAGCCGGGAAATTCCAATGTCCGCCTCGCCCGTCAGCACATGCTGGGCAATCTGATCGTAGCCCTGGGCTCTAATGTAGAATTCCAGCGACGGATTGGTCCGCTCGAACTCCGCGACGAGTTTCGGGAGCATGGAGAGGCAAACGATATGGGGAGCGGCGATGCTCAGGCTATTGCGGGCGACCGCAAACGAACCGAGAATTTCCCTCTCGATATGACCTAGCGTCTCGAAATACCGGTCGATCCGGTTATAGATCTCGATGGCGCGCGTTGTCGGGATCAGGCCGCGGCGGTCCCTCACGAACAGTTTTTCACCGACCAGTTCCTCGAACAGTTTCAGTTGCTGGCTTACGGCCGATTGGGTGATCTGCAACACCTTTGATGCGCGCCGGGTTGAGCCCGACCGGATGATCTCCCTGAAGATCTGGGCTCGCCTCAACCCGATACCTGTTTCGTCCTGCATCCTGTCCATGCCGTGCCTCGTCGTCGTGATCATCTCTTTCGAACTATATCAGCTCAGCTAATAGGGTGGCACAAGAACTTAATAAATTGACGAGCAGCCGGGTTTTTCGAATGTTAGCGCTCAGGAATTTCCTGATGCTGCAGGCAACATCGCGCGCATTGATTGCTTGCCCTTCACAAAGACAAAAAGGGGACTTCGCATGACGTCGACAAAACGTTTTCTCTTCAACGGGCTGGGTGCGGCCGCCGTATTAACTGCACTGTTCACCATGCCACCGACTGGTGCTTCGGCTCAGGAATTGCGCATCGCCACATCCTACAAGCTGATGACGCTCGACCCGCATTATTCCACGCTGAACGAAAATTCCTCGCTGCTGTCGCAGATCTACGAGCGGCTGGTCTATCAGGACGAAAAATTTAACCTGAAACCGGGCCTCGCGGTATCATGGCGAAGGCTTTCGGACACAAGATGGGAGTTCAAGCTCCGGGAAAACGTCCGCTTCCACGACGGCTCGCCGTTCACGGCACAGGATGTGATCTACACCATCGAGCGCATCCAGAACTTCCTCAAGCCGCCGAGCGGCGGCTTCCAGCCCTATGCCAAGGGCATCAAATCGGCCTCGGCACCGGACCCGCTGACCGTCGTCTTCGAAACCAACGGCAGCCAGCCGACATTGCCGCTCTCCCTCTCGTCGATCTTCATCATGCCGAAGAGCGCATCCGGCTTCAAAACCACCGAGGAACTGAACGGTGGCGCGGTGCCGATCGGCACCGGTCCCTACAAGTTCAAGAGCTGGCGTTCCGGCGAAGTGTTCGAGGTCACCAAAAACGACAGATATTGGGGTGGCGAACCGTCCTGGTCGGACGTGACGTTCCGCATCGTCGAAAGCCCTGCGGCCCGCGTCGCAGCTCTTTCGACCAATGATGTCGACATCGCCGATTTCATCCCGGCGCGCGACGTGCCGTCGCTCAAACAGCGCGGGGCGAAGATCGCCAATATCGCCGCCGCCCGCGTCAACTTCGTGCAGTTCGACATGTTAAGAGACAAGGCTCCCGGCGTTACCGACAAAGCCGGTCAGCCGATCCCGAACCCTTTCCGCGATCCGAGGGTGCGCCAGGCGCTCTCCATGGCCGTCGACCGTAGCGTGATCGTCGAGAAGATCCTGTCAGGCTTCGCAACGGCGGCGGTGCAAGTCTTCCCGAACGGGTTACCCGGCACGTCCGCGAACCTGGTGGCTGGGCCGCCGCGCTATCCGGAGGCCAAGGCGCTGCTGGCGCAAGCGGGTTATCCGAACGGCTTCAACGTCGTGCTGGCCGGACCCGCCGGCCGATATCCCGGCGACGCGGAATCGCTGCAGGCCATCGCCCAGAGCTGGGCGCGCATCGGCGTCGGCGTGCAGCCCCTCGCTGTGCCGTTCTCGGTGTTCAACACGAAACGGTCCGCCGGCGAATACGGCATCTGGTATGGAGGCGGTTCCGGTGAATCGGCGGATATCGTGCTGGATGCCCTGCTGGCATCGGTGAATGCCGAGCGCGGCACCGGCGCCCTGAACTACGGGAAATATTCCAACCCGACCTTCGACGACATGCTGATCAAGGCAGAGACGCTCGAAGTCGGGCCAGAACGGGACAGGGCGCTTGCGAGCGCGACGGAATTCGCCATGCGCGATCAGCCGGTGATCCCGCTCTACCACTTCGACCACGTGTTCGGCTACGGCAGCCGCGTCGCGTCCTATGTCATGCATCCGCGCGGCTGGACGACGGCGATGCAGGCCACGCCGGCGGAGAAGTGACCGCCATGGGTCTCGTTTCCGTCATCACGGGAAGGCTTTCACAAGCCTTCCTTCTCATCTTCGTCATGTCGCTGGTCGGTTTAATCGGCATCCACAGCGTCGGCAACCCCGTCTATAACGTGGTCAATATCGAGACCGCGACGCCCGAAGACATCAGGCGCGCAACCATCCTGCTTGGGCTCGATCAGCCGGTCTGGCGCCAGTATCTCGTCTTCGTCCAGAACGTCGCGACCGGCACGTTCGGCACGTCCTACATCTATCATCAGCCGGCTTTCGGGCTGGTTCTCGACAAGCTGCCGGCAACCTTCGAGCTGGCATTCCTCGCGATGCTCGTCGCGACGACCGTCGGGACCGGCATCGGGCTGCTGGCTGGCACCCGGCCCAGCAGTGCGCTCGATCGCGTCATCGTCACGTCGAGCGTCTATGCGTTGAGTGTGCCATCCTTCTGGCTCAGCATGATGCTGATCCTCGTCGGGGCCGTCATGACCGGCTGGTTCCCGCCAGGAGGCCGCGGCACGACTGCGACCCTCCTTGGTTTTAACTGGAGCTTCCTGACCGGCGACGGGCTGAGGCATCTCGTTTTGCCAGCCCTGGCGCTCGCCATTCCCAACATCGCGCTCGTCGCCCGTCTCGCGCGCGCCGGCACGGTCGAAGTCGAACGAATGGAGTTCACCCGCTTCTGCATCGCAAAGGGTTTGTCAAAGCGACGCATCCTGTTCCGCCACACATTGCCGAACATCAGCCTGCCGATCATCACCATCGTCGGACTTCAATTTGGCGGCATGCTGGCCTTTGCAGTCGTCGTGGAATCGATCTTCGCCTGGCCCGGCGTTGGCAAGCTGCTGATCGATTCCATTCAGCTTCTCGATCGCCCGGTCGTCATGGCGACGCTGACCTTCACGGCCATCGCCTTCGTCGCGCTGAACACGCTCGTCGACCTTCTCTATGCCGTGCTCGACCCGCGCGTGCGGATTTCGGTTTAATCGGGGAGCCATGATGAAGATCGCGAACCCCAAAATGGCAAGTCTCAAACTGGCAGGTTTCAAAATGCTGGAACGCGCATCCTACCGGCAGGTCCTCACGGTGCCGAACATCGCACTGGCATGTTATGTGGCTGTTGCCGTTGCCGCTCCCCTGATCGCACCACAGAACCCCTATGACCCGCTGCAGATCTATGGCTGGGAAGCCTCCTCGCCGCCCGGCACCGTGGGCTCGGGTGGCTTCACCTATCTGCTTGGCACGGACGGCCTCGGCCGCGATATCGCCAGTTCCATCCTGTACGGCCTCCGCATCAGCCTGCTGGTGTCGATCGTCAGTGCGCTTGCTGCTGCCGTCATCGGTCTGACGGCCGGAGTCAGCGCCGCTTATTTCGGACGATGGATCGACGCGACGATCATGCGGGTGGTCGATCTGCAACTCAGCCTGCCGACGATGCTCGTAGCGCTGATCGCCATCGTCACCCTCGGGCCCGGCGTGGACCGCATCATCCTGGCGCTGATCATCGTCCAATGGGCGACCTATGCCCGCGTGGTGCGCAGCGTTGCGCTCAGCGAGACGGGAAAGTCCTATATCGATGCGGTGCGGACCATGCCGCTGCCGAAGACCCGGATCATCTTCCGGCACCTGCTGCCGAACAGCATCGCGCCCGCGATGACCCTGCTGCCGATCGAAATCGGCCATGCGGTGGCGCTGGAGGCAACGCTGTCCTTCCTGGGGCTCGGCGTTCCCCTCGACCAGCCGTCGCTCGGATCGACCGTCGCGAACGGCTTCCAGTACCTTTTGACCGGTCAATACTGGATCAGCCTGTTTCCTGGCTTCGCCCTCTTCGGGCTCATCGCAACCATCAATTTTGTCGGCGAAGACGCACGCCGCGTCTGGGACCCAAGGAGCAGATCGGTATGAGCGTTTCGACCACTACAACTCCGCTTCTCGAAGTACGCGACCTCACCCTCCGGCACAACGGCCGGGACGGCCAGACAACGATCGTTCACAATGTCAGCTTCACCCTCGGCCGCGGCGAGGTGCTCGGCATCATCGGCGAATCCGGGGCGGGCAAGTCGACCATCGGCAACGCGATCATCGGCCTCATGGGAAAGTCCTTTGAGCAATCCTCCGGCACGATCCGGCTGGACGGCGTCGCGCTCGAATCTCTCGGCGACAGGGAGCGTCGGGCACTGCGGGGAAGGACGATTGCCAGCATCTTCCAGGACCACACCTCTTCGCTCGATCCGCTGATGACGGTCGGCGCACAGCTCGGCGAAACGATATCGGCGATCAACCCCGGCCTGCCGCGATCCGAAATCCGTGGCCGTGCCATCGAACTGCTCGAGCGTGTCGGCATTGCCGATCCGGCCGGGCGCCATGACAGCTATTCGCACCAGCTTTCCGGTGGGCAGCGGCAGCGTGTCGTCATTGCCATCGCGCTCGCCGGCGCGCCGTCGATCATCGTCGCCGACGAACCGACGTCGGCGCTCGACGCCACTGTGCAGAAACAGATCCTCGACATATTGCGGGACCTGGTCGATGCCACCGGTCTTTCGCTCATCCTCATCACCCACGACATGGGGGTCGTCGCGGCGATCGCCGACAAGGTCCTGGTGATGAAGGACGGAGAGATGGTGGAGCAGGACGCCACATCCGCCGTTCTTCAAGATCCGAAGGAGCCCTACACACTGCGGCTGCTTGCCGCCGTCCCGCGCCTGCGCCTGTCGCCGCCGGCCGATCAGGGCCGGCCGGAGGAGACCGCGCCAATCTTGCTGGTGGAAAACCTGTCCCGAAGCTTCGGTGGCGGCAGTTTCCGCAGTCTTCTCGGCAAGCCCTCCGCCGAATTCGCGTTGAAGGCCATCAGTCTCCGGGTGCCGCGCGGCAGCGTGCTCGGAATCGTCGGCGAAAGCGGCAGCGGCAAGACGACGATCGGCCGGATATTGGCCGGGCTTGAGACGGCGGATACCGGACAGGTGACGCTTGACGGAAAATTATGCGACATTTCCCGCAACGGCCGCGGCGGACTGCTCGGCCATGTGCAGATGATCTTCCAGGACCCGTCTCTTTCGCTCAACCCGCGCATGACCGTGGCGGAAACGCTTCACGAATGCCTGCGCTATACCGCAAGGCAGGACGGCCGCCGGACCCCTGAAGAAATCACCGCGATGACTGACAGGATGGGGCTTGCGCGCACCCTACTGTCCCGCTATCCGCACCAGCTTTCTGGTGGCCAGAAGCAGCGGGTCTGCATCGCCCGCGCGCTGCTTGCGCGACCGGCGCTGATCGTCGCGGACGAGCCGACCTCGGCGCTCGACGTCTCCGTCCAGGCCGAAATCGTTTCGCTTCTCAAGCAGACGGTGACCGACAGCGGCCTCTCGATGGTCTTCATTTCCCATGATCTGGCGATCGTCCAGGACCTCTGCGACGCCGTCTGCATCATGAAAGACGGCCGGATGGAGGATTTCGGGCCATCGGACTTCATCTTCGGGCGATCTGAGAATGCCTATACGCGGCGACTGATCGACGCCCGGCCGAAGATTTTTACGCATTAACACCCGACGGGGGTGCGACCGGGCCGGCCTCTGCCGCCGACCCGGCGGCTGTACCGCGCCCTGACGACAGCTTTCCGAACCACATGCATGCCAAAACAAGACGAGGTATTCCCGATGAAAGAGGACTTTGTACTGGCCGTCACCGGTCAATCGCTCATAAAGCGTGACACCAGACAGGTGGAGGCGCCGGCTTTCGAGGAAGTGAAGCGCATCATCAAGTCCGCCGACCTCGCCTTCACCAATTTCGAAAGCACCGTCTTCGGCGATCATCGCGGCTGGCCGATGAAGGGCTCCTATTTCGGAAGCAGCAAACCCGTAATGCTCGATGCGTTGCATGACATAGGGTTCCGCGCGCTCTCGCTGTCGAACAATCACGCCTTCGACCTCGGCCCGTCCGGCGTGCTTTCCACCCTGCAGGAAGTCGAACGGCGCGGCTTCCTGCATGCCGGCATCGGACGCAACCTGTCCGATGCCGGCAACCCCGGAACCGGCCGGATCGGCGAGCGCTCCATTGCCGTCGTGGCGATGGACGGCGGGCCGGGACCCGACTTCATGTATGCGGCGGATGGTGACGAGAACCGTCCCGAGCGACCGGGCATCAACCGGCTTCACCTGACCCAGATCCTCGATGTTGACAACGATGCCTTCGGCCAGCTCGGCTCCATCAGGGACAGCATCGGCTACACCCCGGTCGACCTCATCAACGACAGCCAGCCGGACGACGGGCCGGACATCGATCCCGAAAACGAGATCGGCATCGGCCGCGCCATCTTCCGGCGCGCCACCCGTTTCGGTAAAACCGTGCGGATCGACGAGACCGATCTGGCGCGCAATCTGAAGGCCATTTCGGCGGCGGCAAAGTCCGGTAGCCTTGTGGTCGCCTATCTCCACCATCATCACTGGGCCTCGGACTGGCTGGAGGTTCCCGACTGGGTCGGCGCCTTTGCCCGGCGATGCATCGATGCCGGCGCATCGGCCTTCGTCAGCCATGGCGCGCCCGTTCTGCAGCCGATCGAGATCTACAATGGGCAACCCATCTTCTACAGTCTCGGCAACTTCATCTTCCATACTCGTTCCGACATATCGACCTGGCAGCGGTCGGAGGTGTGGGAAAGCGTCGTCGGTCTCTGCGCGTTCGGCGCCGATAACCGGCTGACCGGTCTGAAGCTGTATCCCGTCCTGATCGGCGGAGAGGAAGCCTTGCGCGACCCGACAGTCGAACGGCGTATTGCGCCGCATCTGGCGACCGGAGAAGCGGCGGCAAGAATCCTGCGCCGGCTCGCCGACCAGTCGGAACGGCTGGGATCCCGGATCGACATCGAAGATGGCATTGGCAGTCTCAGGTTAGGCTGAGCTATCCTGCCGATCATCGCACTTCGCTCAACCCCTCCCACCGACAGGACATGCCAATGGATCTGCGCGACGAACTGACCGAGCGGTTCTTCCGCTATCTCGCAATCGAGAGCCAGAGCGACGCGAAGTCCCCTGGCCTGCCCTCAACACCGGGGCAGGCCCGGCTCGCGGCGCTGCTGCAGGGTGAGTTGCGGGCCCTCGGCCTCGCCGATGTCACCATCGACGACCATGCAACGGTCACGGCGGTGAAGCGTGGAACGCTGCCCGACGCCCCACGCATCGGTTTCATCGCGCATCTGGACACGGTCGATGTCGGCCTGTCGCCGGCGATACGGCCGCAGATCCTGCGTTTTACGGGCGAGGACCTCTGCCTCAACCGCGACAAGGACATCTGGCTGCGGGTCGGCGAACATCCGGAAATCCGCGGCTGGGAGTGCGAGGACATCATTTTCGGCGACGGCACGAGCGTACTCGGCGCCGACAACAAGGCCGCAATCGCCGTCATCATGACGCTGCTGGCCCGCCTCGATGCATCAGGCCCCCATGGCGACATCGCCATTGCCTTCGTTCCCGACGAGGAAATCGGGCTGCGCGGTGCCAAGGCGCTCGACCTGAAGCGTTTTCCCTGCGACTTCGCCTATACGATCGACTGCTGCGAACTCGGCGAGGTCGTGTTCGAAAACTTCAATGCCGCGATCGGCGACATCAGCTTCACCGGCGTCAGCGCCCATCCCATGTCCGCAAAGGGCGTACTGGTCAACCCGCTGCTGATGGCGATGGATTTCATCGCACAGTTCGACCGCGGCGAGACGCCGGAACGGACCGAAGGACGCGAAGGCTATTTTTGGTTCAAGGATCTCGTCGCGAACGATACCGAGGCCCGTTTGACGGTGATGATCCGGGATTTCGACAGGGCAGGTTTTGAAAACCGCAAACGCAGGTTGACCGAGGTCGCCGAAATCATCAGCGCGCGCTATCCGACCGGGCACATCATCTCGCGGGTCAGCGACCAGTACCACAATATCCACGATCACCTCGGAGACGACACCCGGCCGAAGGCGTTGCTGCTAGCCGCGCTGGAAACATTGGGCATCCAGGCAAAGCCCCTGGCGATGCGCGGTGGGACGGACGGTGCCGCATTGTCTTCGAAGGGTCTACCGACACCGAATTTCTTCACAGGCGCCTACAATTTTCACTCGCGCTTCGAGTTTTTGCCAGTCTCTGCCTTCGAGAAATCATTCGAGGTCGCGCGGAAAATCTGCCAACTCGCGAGTAGACATGGTGGTGATGCGTTAGCTCAAAGGTCGTGAACGAATTTGAACCGACGTCCCGCGAATCCTTGAAGCCAGTCTCGATATTGCGCTCTCACGATGTGCGCAGATCGTTCGCACACACGTTCGTCCTTAGCAGATATTACTCTAGGAATGACCACGGAGCCCGTTCTGACTCAAATTATGGGCATCGCGCCGCGCGGATCGGCTCAGCCGCGCGATGCCACCGGTGCATCGCCTTTGAGGCCTGCATATTCTTCGTAGGAATCTTCCACCGTGAGGATATGGGCGCGCATGAGAACCGAGGCGCTGTCGCGGTTTCCCTGGAGGATTGCCCGGAGAATTCCGTCATGTTCCGCATAGGATCGCGCAAGACGTCCGGAACTGAGAAACTGGGCACGCCTGAACGGTGAGAGCCGGCGTCGGGTCGCCAGCGTCAACTCGATCAGATAGCTGTTGTGGCTGCCGGCATAGATAGCGCCATGAAAATCCTCATTGACACTGTGATAATGGCTGGGATCGTTTTCTCGAAGGACAATCGCCAGTCTGTCATGGATACCCTGGAGTTCACGGCGCTCCGCCGGCACCATGCAGACGGCCGAAAGACCAGCGCATAACGCTTCCAGTTCTGCCATAACATCGAACATCTGCCGAATATGATCGGGCGAAGGGCGCCTGACGATGGCACCGCGATGCGCCCGTGTTTCGACAAGCCCCATGGCGACCAGATCCCTGATCGCTTCGCGCAGAGGCGTTCTCGAAACGCCGTATTTCGCCGCGATCTCCGTCTCATCCAGCGGCATTCCAGGAAACAGTTTGCCGTCAATGATATCGTCGGCAAGCTTGGTCCTCACCTCTTCGGCGCGAGTCAGCTTTCTGGCAACGGCACCCTCGGCCGGCTTGTTCTGCCGCTTGGCAACCAATCTATCGTCCATTATCGTTCCACACTTTGACAATACTCAGCCGGCGTCTCGTCGACGAGAACAAAAACTGCGCCAGCACTGGCGACCGTCGCCCTTTGGCCCCCAGTCAGGGCTGGTATACTGCCTCTCCGCCACCGCCAGAGCAACATGATCGCGACCCTGCTGATTCCCGAGAATAGGCCAAACCAGATGCCGACAACACCGAAATTGAATTGGCGGGCCAGGATTGCAGCGGTTGGCATGCCGATGAGCCCTTGCGAGAGACCACCGGCAGCGAGCGCCGCACCGCTGATGCGACCCAGCATGAACCTCGCTGCCCGATTCATGATGCGTTGGCTGACTCGGGGAATGGCCAACGGCGCTGCGATCGACAGGATCGATCCCAGCTCAGCCCGGAGGTTTCTCGGCATCGGTTTATGAAATCAGGACTTTGCACCGTGGGCGGCAAAGGCTGAGATCACCTCTTCGGCCTGACGAAGGGCGCCGGCCTGAAGATATTCCATCGCAACCAGCGATGCGTTGTGCGCAGCGATGCTGGAACCCGACACGCAATCCTCCACGACGCGGCAATAGTAGTCACCCTGATGGGCATCGGCAAAGCTGTAGTGAATGCAGACATCGGTGAAGCCGCCAACGAAAAACAGCGTCTCTGCCTTTACAGCCTTCAGAAGAATTTCCATCTCAGTGCCATAGAACACCGAATAGCGGCGCTTGGTGATCCGAAGATCCTCGGGCCGCATCTCCAGCTCTTCTTCCGGGAAGGGGGTCCCCGGATTGCTTTCCAGGCAGTGGATGCTTTCCGAACCATCAAGCTCGCGACCGAAATCGATCAGGCTGTCGCGATGCTCTTCCTTGACAAAGATGATCGGAATGCTGGCGGCACGCGCGGCATCGATCACCCTTTTGGCGAGCAAGTTACGTTCAATATGATCGCCCATGAATGCAAGGCGCGACGTCTTGGGGCGCGGCATGAAGCCTGACTTCTGTATGTCAACGACGACCAGGGCTGGCTTTCCGACGATCATCGGCTTGGGAACGATTTCTTTGGTGTTTGTCATCGGCTTGCTTTCCTTAATCCCTCTCCTGCGACGGAGAGGCCGAACGGTTGCGGCGACGGGCGCCTATGAATGGACGGCGCCAGTAAGGCCACCATGAATGCTATTATGCACACTTGAGATTCGTATGCAATCTTGCATACAATGCGATTAATTTATGTGCATTTGGAAATTTATACGCCACAGAACGGCGCGCTTGATGCCTTCTGTTTTCTGCGCTCTTTCATTATCAAATTGTATTTGTTATATTTTCTGACGTGGCATGCAAATTGCGTATTCTGTAAGCGCAATCGATTAGTAGGCCTCATCTCAGGAGATTCTTCATGTCGTCACACCAATCGTCCGGTTCGGCCGATCCTATGCTCAGTTTATCCGCCAACCGCAGATCGATCCTTAAGGGAGCTGCAGTTGCGGTTGCCGCGGGCGCCCTCAATGCTCCCTATATCCGAGCATCCCGCGCCGCCGAGCCGCTCAAGATTTCAAACTTCGGAGGCTTTTTCGAACAAGCCTTTGCCAAGAGCGTCTATCCCGTCTTTACCGAAAAGACCGGCATCGCAGTGCAGTCCATTCCTCAGTCGGGAAGCTCGCAGTTCCTGATCCAGCTCGGTCAGGCGGTGCAGGCCGGCTCCGCGCCGATGGATATCTGCTGCGCTGGCCAGGCAGACGTTATCCGCGGTCGCCAGCGCGGCCTTTGGACGACGATTGCCGAAGGCAAGCTGAAGAACACCGGCAACCTCATGGACGGCTTTGTCTACAGCGATAACGGCGTGATCGACGGTGTCGGCGCCATGGCCTGGTACATCACGCTCGTGGCCAATCCCGAAGAGTTCAAAACCCTGCCCGACAGCTGGGAGGAGTTGTGGAAGCCCCGCCCGTCCGCCTGGGGCCTGCAGGCCGGCGGCACGACCGTGCTCCTCGATATCGTCGCTTCGGTCTATTTCGGCGGCCCGCAAATCCTCGATACCGAGGAAGGCATCGCCAAGGTCATTGCCAAGATTGGCGAGCTGAAGCCAAACGCCAAACTGTGGTGGACCGACGAAGGCTCGATGCAGAGCGCCTATCAGAATGGTGAAGTTGTCGGCGGCATGTATTTTCATGACGTTTCGATGATCATGAAGTCCGAGGGGACCGATATTGTATCGATCGCTCCAAAGGAAGGTGCCGTCCTGGGATTCAACGCCTGGTGCGTTCCGAAGGTGGCGCAAGTCGACGAACGCGTTCTCGCATTCCTCGACTGGAGCGCGACCCCGGAATGCCATGAACTGATCGCCCGCAATGTCGGGGCGGCACCGCTGATCGAGCGCTCCAAGCTCAATCTGACAGATGCGGAATTTGGTGCCGTCTCCTTCGAGGGCAAGCCCATCGTCGTCGCATCGGCCGCCAAGGTGAAGCACGCCGACTATATTTCCAACCAGTTGCTCACGATGCTCAGCAACTAAATCGGGCTGAACACGATGCAAGGACTGGAAATATCGAATCTGACGAAGCGTTTTGGTGAGGCTCTCGCCGTATCCGACGTCTCACTGAAGATCGAACAAGGCAGTTTTGTCTGCTTTCTGGGGCCTTCCGGCTGCGGAAAGACAACACTGATGCGCATTGTTGCCGGACTGGAACAGGCCACGGAAGGCAAAGTGTTGTTCGATGGGCGTGACATGACCAGGGTTCCCACTCACGAACGCAACTTCGGCATGGTTTTCCAGGCCCTTGCCTTGTTTCCGCACCTCAATGTAGCCGACAATGTCGGCTATAGCTTTCGCTTCCGCGCGATGGACAAAAAGCAACGGGATGAGCGGGTTGCCGAGCTGTTGAAATTGGTCGATCTGCCCGACATGCAGACGCGTCGGGTCGACCAGCTGTCCGGCGGGCAACGTCAACGCGTGGCAATTGCGCGGGCGCTGGCTCAGGAGCCGCTGCTATTCCTGATGGATGAACCGCTGTCCGCCCTGGATGCCAAGTTGCGCGACCATATGCAGGTCGAGCTACGCCAGCTTCAGCGTAAACTGAAAATCACCACGATCTTCGTCACCCACGACCAGCGGGAGGCCATGACCATCGCCGACAAGATCGTCGTCATGGCGCATGGCAAGGTGCAGCAGGTCGGCAGCCCGGTCGACATTTACCGTCGGCCGGTCAACCGGTTCGTTGCGGACTTCATTGGCCAGAGCAACCTGTTGGAGGTTCAACTGCTAAGCCGGACCCAGGTCCAGCTTTCCGATCTGACGGTGGAGGTCGAAACTGTTCCTGCAGGCCTGAAAATCGGCCAGACCGCCACGCTTTGCGTGCGGCCGGAAAGCACTGTTCTGACACCCGCCTCCAGAGGCACACCCGGCCTTTTGGGCAAAGTCACTTTCGTTCGCGATCTTGGATCGACCGTCGAGATTTTCCTCAATGTTGCTGGTCGAGAAGTGCTTGCATCGCTGCCGCCGGCAACCTGGGCGCCCATGGCACAGGAAAGCGAGTTCCGCATTTCGGTGGCCCCGGACAGCGCTACCGTATTGGAGGACTGAACATGTCGGATTCCGCCACAACTGGTCCGTCAAGGTCGATCCGGCACCTGCAACAGTATGGCCTGGTTTGGCCACTGTTCATGATCGTTGCATTCTTCGGCGTGCCGTTTTTCATGCTATTGCGGGTCAGCGCATCCAACACCGACCCCGCCGTCTATCGGGGCGTAGGCTGGTCATCGCAAGCCTATAGCGCACTGCTTGAACCCATGGTCCTGAACGGCCTGGCGTTTTCGCTGCAACTTGCCTTCACCGTCGCCACGATCAGCATGATCATTGCCTTCCCCGCGACCTATTTCATCACCCGGATGAGCCGCAGGGCCCAGGTTGTCTGGCTTGTCGGTCTCTTGACGACGCTCGCGTTGTCCGAAGTTCTGATCACGTTTTCATGGCAGATCCTGTTGTCCAAGAGGGTCGGCCTGTCGAACATTCTCGTCTTGGTGGGCCTGCTCGACAAGCCGGTCTCGCTGATGCCGAGCTTCTTCGGCGTCGTCGCCTGTCTGGTCTATGTCGTTGTCCCCTTCAACGTCATGACAATCTATCCCGGCCTTTCGCGGATGGACAAATCCTATATGGAAGCTGCCGCCACCATGGGCGCACCGCCGTTGCGGGCCTTCGGCAATGTTCTTTTACCACTGATGCGCAAACCCGTGGCCACCGCTTATCTTACCACTGTCGTGCTTTCGATCGGCGCCTATGTGGGGCCGCTCGTGCTGGGCGGTCCGCGCAACTGGACGATCGGCGTCATCATCAGCGAAGTGGCTATGACGGCTCAAAACCTGCCGCATGCGTCTGCGATAGCGGTTCTGCTCCTGGTGGTGACCGGCGCAATGATTTTGTCGATCAGACGGATTGGCGGAAAGGGGTTCGCATCATGAATCTGCTCGCTCAAACCTTAGCACGTCGCCTTTTCCTGATCGTCCTTGCGCTGTTTCTGGCCGCTCCATTGGTGATTGTCACGGCCGTCAGCTTCAATGGCACGGCCCAGATGACCTTTCCGCCCCAGAACCTCAGCCTCAGATGGTACGAGACCTTCTTCGCCGACCCGATGTGGACGGCCGCCTTTTCACGTTCGGTGGTCATAGCGCTTGCCGCCTCGGTTCTGGCGACAAGCATCGCCTTTCCGGTCGCTTACGCACAGTGGAAGGTAAACTCGCGCTTCGCCAATCTGTTGGCTGGTATGGTGGGCGTTCCGTTCATTCTGCCACCGGTGGTCATCGCGGTCCTCTTCCTGCTGTTCTGGAGTGCCGTCCGGCATGTGGGACAGATCGAGAATATCATCATCAGTCACGCGATCACCTTCATTGCCGTGCCCCTGGTGATGATCTCGCTCGGCTTCAGCACCATCGACCAGTCCCTGGTGGAAGCCGCCCGCACCATGGGTGCCCGCAGCAACGATGTGCTGCGCACGATCGCTCTGCCGATGGTCATACCCTTCATCGTCTCCAGCATGATCTTCACGGCGATCTTCAGTCTCAATGAATATGTCATCGCCTTCATGGTGGCGGGCTTCACCGCGGAAACCATGCCGGTGAAGATTTTCTCGAATATGCGCACGGGCTTTACGCCCACCATGTGCGTCGGCGCTGTCCTGTTCATGGTGATCGGCCTTTGCGGTTTCATCACGGTGGCGCGGCTGGGCAATCTTCCCAAGCTTCTCGGTTCCCGTCACTGACCCTCGAAGGAGACTATCGATGCAAAAGAAACAGAACCCCATGCTCGTCGGCCAGCCTGTTCTGATCGTCGTCGACATCCAGAAATCGGCCTTCATGGACGATGGTGCCATTCCGTTGATGCCCGGCATGGTCGACAGGATGCTGAAGGCACGCCGTGTGATCGATGCGGCACGCGAAGGCGGGGTGCCGATCATCTTTCTGCAGGAAAGCCATCGCAAGAGCGGCGTCGACTACGGTCGCGAAATGGATGGCGACGAAGACGAACACCTGCGGGAAGACTGGGAAGGAACCAAACTGGCTTCAGAGGAAATCGGACTGCGTGACGACGACTACGTGATCGTCAAGCGACGCTACTCCGGCTTCATCGGCACGGATCTGTCGATCCTGTTGCGCGGCCTGAAGGCCGAGACCTTGGTCATGCTCGGCGGCCTCACCAATATCTGCGTGCACTACACCTTCGCCGATGGCCATCAGAATGACTATCACTGCCGCGTCGTCGATGATTGCGTTGCCGGGTCCTCGATCGAGGCCCATGACGCGGCGCTCGCCAATATGGAATATCTTCAGCACGGGGCCCGTCGTTCCTCCGACGAAATCGTTGCCGCGTTCCGCACGTTCTCAAAAGACAGGGCTGCCTGACATGCAGGATACGATGCGGATGGCGCGCCAGAACTGGGCCGAGATTGCCGGTGAAATCGAAGGCCTTTTTGCACAATTATGGGCAGTTCCCGAACTTCCCGCAATGGAGTTCACCTCGTCCGACATCCTCTGCTCCTTTATGGAGCGCCACGGTATTGCAGTCGAACGCGGTGCCTTCGGCATACCGACGGCGTTTGTCGCCAGCGTCATCCACGGCCAGGGGCCGCGCGTCGGCATCCTCGTCGAGTATGACGCCCTGCCAGCACTTTACAATGATGCGGTACCCTATCGACAGGGCAATCGCCGCAAGCCCGGCCACGGCTGCGGCCACAATCACATTGGGCCGGTCAACACCGGGGCCGGAATTGCCGCGATCAAGACCATGAAGACGCTGTCGCTGCCGGGCGAAATCCGCATCATTGGCTGCCCGGCCGAAGAAATCGGCTGGGGCAAGCTCGCGCTCCAGGCCGCGGGTGCTTTCGATGGCCTCGACGTGATCATCACATCGCACGGCGATTATCAGAACGGTTCTCTGGCCCGCCCATGCCATTCCATGGCCAGCGGTGAATTCCGATTTACCGGCGTCAGCGCCCATGGCGGCAAGGTGGCGACACGCAACGCGCTGGAAACGGCCGAGGCCGCCTTTGCGGCTTTCGTCCGCATAAAGGATGAAATCCCGGGCTTGCAGCTCAAGCATGTCTATCGCGACGCCGGCATCACGCCCGGAGTAACGCCGGAAGAAGTGCGGCTTTGGGCCTCCGTCAGACATCCAGACTTCACTGTCGTTTCGGAGGGCTACCGGAAAATGGAGGAAACGTTCCGCACCATAGCCGGGGAACGCAATGTCGACTTTTGCGCCGAACAGATCGCCTCCTGCCGCGGCTATCTGGGCAATGACACGGTAGGACGTGTGCTCGACGACTGCATCCGCGAAGTGGGCCCGCCCCGTTGGACGGATGATGACATTACCTGGATGACGGAATTGTCATCGGCCTGCGATCCGGGAGCGCCTTTCGATCTGCATCGCGAGATCGACTATTTCGACACCGGGATCGACTATTATGGTCAGGACGATGGCAATGTCAGTTGGGTTGTGCCGCTTGGCCGCGTCAATTGGGCCTATCCGAACAATGTGCCGATCCACCATTGGGCCTGGACGGCGCTTTCGGGCCACTCATCCTCCAGTCCGGGGGCGCTGATGGCATCGGAAACGCTCGCCATGGCGGCGGTGCGTCTACTCGCATCGCCCAAAACAGTCGAGGCGGCCAAATCCGAACTTCAGGCACGCGTTGAAGACAGGATCATAACGCCGCCCGCACCCACCATCACCGACGTGCTGGTCAAGGATCCGCAATCCTTTTGGGACGCGACCTGGAGCCGGTGACACTCGCACTACGACCGCCCTGCAATCAGCATTGTTCGTCTGCATTTCGGTCGACCACAGGAAGGAAAGACAATGAAAACCCTACTTACCCTGACAACGGCTTTGCTGCTATCGACGGCAACCCTCAGTCTTGCGGGCCCTCTGAGCCCCGAGGCCCGAACGCAGATCGCTTCTTACGTCGACCAGTTGACGCCGCGCATCAACGAGATTGCCCACGACATCTGGCTTCATCCGGAACTCGGATACAAGGAGCTCAACACCTCGAAACTTTTGGCCGGCGAACTTGAAAAGCATGGCTTCAAGGTCGAAACCGGTGTCGCCGATATTCCGACGGCTTTCGTTGCAAGCTTCGGCGACAAGGACGGCCCGGTGATTGCGATCATGGCGGAAATGGACGCCCTGCCCGGTTTCTCGCAGGATGCACAGCCAACCAAGGAAGCGATCGACGGGCTGGCCGACGGCCATGCCTGCGGACACAATTTGTTTGGCGCCGGCTCCGTTGGCGCCGCGATTGCCATTTCCGAGTGGATGACGGCGAATAATATCAAGGGCCAGGTTCGCCTTTATGGAACCCCTGCTGAAGAAGGCGGCTCAGGCAAGGTCTACATGGTTCGCGCCGGCCTGTTTGACGATGTCGATATCACGCTGCACTGGCACCCCGGCAGCAGCAACGGGGCCTGGCAGGACAAGTCGCTGGCCAATATCAGCGCCAAGTTCCGCTTTCACGGTGTTTCCGCCCACGCAGCTCTCGCCCCCGAAAAGGGCCGCTCCGCCCTCGATGGCATCGAGGCCATGGATTACATGGTAAACATGATGCGCGAGCATGTGCCCGAAAAGACCCGCATCCATTATGTGATCACCAATGGCGGCAAGGCACCGAATGTGGTGCCGGATTTTGCAGAGAGCTATCTCTATGTGCGTCACCCCGACCCCAAGATGGTCTCGGAGATTTTCGAACGGATCGAAAAGGCAGCGGAAGGTGCGGCCCTGGGGACCGGCACGACCGTCGACGTCGAGCGGATCGGCGGGGTCTATTCGCTTCTGCCCAATGACACGCTGGGTCGGGTGATGGATGAAAACCTGCGCGCTGCCCGTCCGATCGAATGGACGGCGGAAGAAACAGCATTCGCCACCACGCTTCAGGACAGCATGAAGAAAAAGAAGGACCTGTCCGAGGCCTTCAGCATCGAAGACTATGACTTCGGCTTCGAGGGCTCCTACTCCACCGATGTCGGCGATGTCAGCTGGGCAACGCCCACCGTCGGTCTCGGCACCGCAAGCTGGGTGCCGGGCACACCGGCACACTCCTGGCAGGCGGTCGCGGCAAGCGGCATGTCGATCGGTGAAAAGGGCATGCGGCTGGCGGAAGAAACCCTGGCCACCACGGCGGCGACCCTGTTCCAGTCGCCCGACGTGATCACGGCCGCCAAGGCGGAGTTCGACAAGGCCCGGGGCGATGACTTCAAATATCTGCCCCTCGTGGGCAGCCAGAAACCGCCGCTCAACTACCGCGACGGAGCCGTGATCGAGTGATCCGTCATTGGAGACCCGTCTGCCTCTGGGCTTCCGCCACGTTTGACCTTGGCCCTGATGCGTCGCTTCCTCCATGACCGGGAAGAAAAGCTGCTAGAGCAATTCCAGCAAGAGTGCGCAGCGGTTTTGCTGGAATTGCGTAAAAACAAAGAGGGAGAGCGCTTTCGCAGTTCGAAGAAAAGCGGAAATTCTCTCATGCGCGACGACGGAGCGCAGTCCGCCATCTGGCCGCCCGCTTGCCGGGCGCCACCCCATATTCGGCCAGCGGGCCGACCCGGCCATACAAGGCAATCGTCGGGACGAACCGACCTGCAGTTACCAGGAGACGAACCGTGCATATCAAACGCTCAGCCGAGGAAATCGCAGCCAATCGTGCGCGCTACGAGGAACATCAGCGCAAGGGGCTGCAATTCGCTCCAAAAGCCCTGCCGGAAAAGAGCAGGCTGCCCGCGCCGGCCGCGGGCGCCGACACCGTCGTGCATCGGGAGGTGATCCCGGGCGGCTGGTATTGGTGGACGTCCGTCAAGAAGAACGAGACCTTGCGGATCGCGCTGGATGACGGTTTTTCCACCATGTCGCTCGTCGCCTGGAATGCGGTAGACCCGTCCGAACGGCTGAACCTGCCGGACACGGTGAAGGTGCAATGGACGACAGGGCTCGGCAAGGGCCGGGTGGTCTTTTCGGACATGGGCAAGGTCATGTTCTCCATCTGCGAGGACTCCAGCGGCGCCCACGATTGCCTGATGGGCGGCTCGACCGCAGCCTCCAATGCCGCACGCTATGGGGACGCCAAGACCCGCAATACCCGTGATAATTTCGTGATCGTCGCCAACAAGCTCGGCCTCGACAAGCGAGACCTGCCGGCCGCGCTGTCGCTGTTTGCCCCTGTGCGAGTCGACAAGGACGGCAAATTCACCTGGAAATCGGATCTGCTGAATGGGGCAGACTATGTCGAACTGCGCGCCGAAATGGACCTGTTCGTCGGTTTCTCCAACTGCCCGCACCCCCTCGACCCCAACGAAAACTATGCGCCCAATCCGGTCACCGTGACCCGCATTGCAGCCGTCGCACCTGCGGCTGCCGATCTGTGCCGCACCGCCACCGCGGAAGCCGTGCGCGGTTTCGAAAACAACGCATTCGCGCAAGCCTGAGGGAGACAAGAAAATGACCCCATTCACAGCCACCTCCCCCGCCCGCAGCCTCGAAAACGCGGTTCAGGATCACCATGTGCCGGCGGAAGCCCCCTTCTCGACTATCGTCAAAAAGGGCCAGATCCTGCGCATCGAAGACGGCTATGGCCAGCAGGCGATCGACACGCTGTTCTACAATGCCGACGATTTTTCCGAGCGCTACTCCAATCAGGATACCATGCGCGTACAAGGCATGGCTTACATCTCGACCGGCACGAAGATCGTGTCGAGCGAGGGCCGCACCATGCTGACCATGACCGCCGACAGCTGCGGTCGCCATGACACCGCCGCCGGCGCCTGCTCGTGCGAAAGCAACACCGTGCGCTTCGGTCACGAAACCAGATATCTGCATGCCTGCCGCGATAATTTCGTTCTGGAAGTGTCCAAACACGGCATGAGCAAGCGCGACGTCGTGCCGAATATCAACTTCTTCATGAATGTGCCGATCGAGCCCTCCGGCGAGATGACCATCGTCGACGGCATTTCCGCACCCGGCGACTATGTCGAGTTGAAGGCCGAGATGGACGTTCTGCTGGTGATCTCGAACTGCCCGCAGATCAACAATCCCTGCAACGGCTTCGATCCCACGCCGATCCGCGTCCTGGTCTGGGACGACAAGGCTTGACGATGGTCCGGAGAGCCATGGCGGCAAACTGCGGCGAGGCTGCAGTTGGTCTATCCCGCCGTCTGAAGCGACGAGGATCGCCCCGGTCTGCGTCTGTTCGCACGCCGTTCTGCTCTCGAGGCCGTCATGACAGCCGCCGCAACCACCCACCTTGGTCCGGCGCTGGCAACCGGCAACCATCCTGACGTCGCGATACCGCCTCTGCCGATGGGGCGCGTCCACAAACTGCTCGCGGCCCCGGGCCGCACGATGAAGGCTGGCGATGTCCTGGCCGTACTAGAGGAAAATTGATGCTTCCGACCATTCTCGATCTCAGCTCCGTTCGCGCCGCCTATGCCGATGGCCTGACGCCGCTTGCCCTCGTGGAAGAGGTGATGTCGCGCTGCGACTCCCTGGAAGACCCGGCCGTCTTTATCACCCGCACGCCGCCAGACACGTTACGGGCGCAGGCCAAGGCCCTGGTGGAACGGGCACCCGAGCCCAACAGCCTGCCGCTCTGGGGCATTCCCTTTGCCGTCAAGGACAATATCGATGTCGCGGGCCTGCCGACGACCGCGGCCTGCCCGGCCTTCGCATATCATCCGGACAAGGATGCCACGCTGATCGCCCGTCTGAGGGCCGCCGGCGCCCTCGTCATCGGCAAGACCAATCTCGACCAGTTCGCCACGGGCCTGAACGGCACGCGTTCGCCCTATGGGGCTCCGCGCTCGGTCTTCGACAGTGCCTATGTCTCGGGCGGTTCGTCCTCCGGATCCGCCGTTGCGGTGGCCTCGGGGCTTGCGAGCTTTTCGCTGGGCACCGACACGGCCGGCTCCGGCCGCGTGCCGGCTGCCTTCAACAACCTTGTCGGCGTGAAGCCGACACCGGGGCTTGTGCCGAACACCGGCGTCGTTCCGGCCTGCCGCAGCGTCGATGTGGTGACGGTCTTTGCCGGCACCGTCGGCGACGGCATCGCCGTCAGACAGGTGATGGAAGGCTATGATGCCGAAGACCCGTTTTCAACCGATGCCCGGCCGGTCACGCTTGCGCGCGGGGGCTTGAGGATCGGCGTTCTGGCCGGCGGCGAGCGCGAGTTCTATGGCAATGCCGAGGTCGAGGCCCTTTATGACGCCGCGATCGAACGCGCCGGATCGCTCGGCGCCACCATTGTTCCCTTCGACTACGCACCCTTCCGCGAGGCGGCCGAACTGCTCTATAACGGCCCCTGGGTCGCCGAACGCCTGGCCGCGGTGAAGGATTTCCTCGACAGCCATGGGGAGGATTTCGATCCGACGGTCCTGGCCATTATCGAAGGGGCGAAGCGCTTTGACGCCGTCGATGCCTTCGAGGGCAAGTACAAGCTGGAAGCCCTGCGTCAAAAGGCCAAGGTCGAATGGGGCAAGGTCGACATGCTGCTGCTGCCCACCTCGCCGACCACCTATACGGTCGAGGCGATGCTGGCCGATCCGATCGCCAAGAACAGCCATTTCGGCCGCTACACCAATTTCGCCAATCTGTTCGGCTATGCCGCGATCGCCATTCCCGCGGGCTTTGACAGCAAGGGACATCTTCCCGCTGGCGTGACCTTGGTCGGCCCGGCCTTCAGCGATGACGCGCTGGCACCGTTCGCCGATCAGATGCATCGCGCCCTGGCAGCCGGCATGGGCAAAGATCGCACGGCCGCCTTGCCGGACGCATCGAAAGTGCCGGATCCCGAAGATGGCATGATCGAAATCGTCGTTGTCGGCGCTCATCTGACCGGCATGCCGCTCAACCACCAGCTGACCAGCGGTGGTGGCAAGCTGGTCAGACGCTGCCGCACGGCCGGCGATTACCGTCTCTACGCGCTTCCCGGGACGGTCCCGCCGAAACCGGGGCTCATCCGCGATCCGGGGTTTGAGGGTGCTGGCCTGGAGGTGGAAGTCTGGAAGCTGCCGGCGGAGGCCTTCGGGCGGTTTGTCGCCGACATCCCGGCGCCGCTTGGCATCGGCAAGGTGACGCTCGATGACGGCAAAGCGGTATCGAGCTTTCTGTGCGAAGCGCATGCGGTAAAGGGTGCCGAGGAGATCACAAAACTCGGAGGCTGGCGCGCCTTCATCACCTTGCGCAGTTCAAAAATACTCAAGGTGAACTAGGGCGTCGTTACCTGGGTCTGTCTCGCGGTGGATTGAGCACGAAATTCCATTTGGCAACGGAAGCGCTCGGTCTGCCGATACGCCTGATCGACATGCCCGGACAACGCAACGATATCGCCTTGGCGCACGCGATCTCATACCCATCTTGTAAACCCTTAAGAGTCTGTGTTTCGGCGTGCAAAATTGACCCCATTAGCGGGGTAATCGGCGTCCAATTTTGACCCCCTTCGGATCTATCTGACCATCCGTTTTTTTGACGGCGGATGGAGAGGGAGTTGAAGCGAGTGGATA
>NZ_JABAEF010000049.1 GCF_023701945.1 Rhizobium sp. CG5 | reverse complement strand
CTTCCACCGCGGCATTGAGGGCGAGCAGGTCGGTCTGGCGGGCGATTTCCTGGACGATCGAGATCTTCTCGGCGATCGTGCGCATGGCGCCGACGGCGCGGCTGACGGCCTCGCCGCTCGCTTCGGCATCCTTTGACGACTGGCGGGCGATCTTTTCGGTCTGGGCGGCGTTGTCGGCGTTCTGCTTGATGTTGGCGGCCATCTGTTCCATCGAGGCCGAGGCTTCTTCGGCCGAGGAGGCCTGTTCGGTGGCGCCCTGCGACAGCTGCTCGGAGCTTGCCGACAGTTCCTGGCTGCCCGACGACACGTTGTCAGCCGCGGCCAGCGCATCGCCGACCACGCCGCGCAAGCGTTCGACCATGCTTTCCAAGGCGATGCCCAAAGTATCCTTATCGGACAGTGGCTTGGGCGACACAGTCAGGTCGCCGCGGGCGATCTGGTCGGCGATGTTGGCTGTCTTTCCGAGATTTTCCACCATCATCTGCAGGGCTTCGTTGACCCTCTGGCTCAGGCCGCCATACTGCGTGCTTGGGACGGTCTTCAAGTCACCCTCGGACACGCGGCCAACAAGCGTGGCAACGTCGTTGAAGGCGCGCTCGACCGCCTGCACGGTGCCGCTCATGATGCCGATCTCGTCCTTGCGGCCGACATCGTCCGCATCTGCCAGGCTTGCCAGTTTTTTCGTCAGGGCGACGATCGGTTTGGCGATCAGCGACATGATGGCAAAATAGGCGAGGATGGACACGATCAGGATGGCCGATGCGCCGACCATGACGGTCGTATCACCGACCTGGAAGGCCTTTTGCTGAGCAGCCAGTCGCTCGACCATCAAGTCGCGCTCGACCTTGATGATCTCTGCAACGATCGCCCGGATGCCATCCATTGGCGCTTTTCCGGCGCCAGACGCTTCCATGTCGCGGGCCTGCTGCTGGGTCCCAACGCCTTGCATCAGGCGGATCTCTTCTTCGGCGACCTTGGTCTGCCAAAGGCGAGCCTGCTCTTCGAGCTTGTCGGCACGGCTTTGCTGTGCCGGGTTGTCGGACGTCAATTCGCGGAATTTGGCGACCGAATCCTCAAAGGCCTTCTGGCCCGAGACATAGGGGTCGAGAAACTCTTTCGAGCCGGCGATCAGGTATCCTCGAAGGCCTGTCTCCCGATCGACCATTCCGGACATTGCCGTCGAGATGGTTTCGATCACGGCCGTTGTGTGATCGGTCCACACGATGGTCTGCTTGATTTCGGAATTCTTGAAATAAATTGTCGCATTTGATGCCATAACGATCGCGATGATTATGCCGAATGCCAGCATCAATTTTCGCGTTGTCGATGTGTTTTGCATCCAGTTCATGTCCGCCCCCTAAGGTGTTCCGTAGAAATGATAAAAACCTGCTCGGCTGTTTGGCCATTTCTGCTGATGCCCCTGCATCCCCCGCAGATACTGCTCCGTCTAGTTTGCGCCGAGCATGCTGCGCCTCGTTTTGCCTGCCGTGCAGGGTCCAAGATTCCATCCGACGAAAGAGGGACATTCACGTCCGGCCCGGCGGCAATCAAACTTGGACAAATGCCGAGGCCCGAAGGCCTCGGCTGCATTCATCAGGCGCTCTGCCTGAAATCACGATCTTCCGCGTCCGGGCCGCCCATCGACATATCGAGGGCGAAACCCTTGGCGCGCGCCTGCTGGGCTGCAACCGACTGTTCATTGCGTCGCGCCGGCTGGGCGTGGACGTGGCTGGCCTGAGGTTTGCGGGCGACCTTTGGCTTGGTCGTCGCGTGACTTGCCGACGAGCCAGCCCGGTCGACCTTGAAGAAGGCGATCGACGTCTGCAGTTCCTCGGCCTGTGCGGCCAGTTCCTCAGATGTCGCCGACATTTCTTCCGAGGCACCGGCATTCTGCTGGGTCACCTTGTCGAGCTGCTGGATCGCCTCGTTGATCTGCGAA
>NZ_JABAEF010000048.1 GCF_023701945.1 Rhizobium sp. CG5 | reverse complement strand
GTGCGACCTGCAAGTCGCGTGAGTTTCTGTTTCACAGGAGGAGATATTGCCTGAAGAAACCGGCTGTTCCATCAGCCGTTCCCTACCCGGACATGCGGAGCCGGTAACGGCTCGGTGTGAAGCTCTGGGGACAACGTAGCCGCCGGATATCCGGTACGTCGAGCCGCGAGGCAAGGCGGAATCTGCCAGCACGAAGGCGGAGAGGAGCAAGGGATGAGTGGGTACGACCAACGTATGTGAACTTCCGATAAACGTCGTGATCTTTGACAAGCCAAACGTGCTGACAGGCTTGAACCAAAACGGTACGCGGTATGGAGTGGTCTTTGAAAACTGGGCCACCATGGACGACCAGCCGCCGGCGAAGAGGAAGGGTCCGCCCCGCTCGGAGACTTATGCGGAACAGGGTAAGCCCATAGTGCTGCCGGCAACGGCAGGCGGACCATAAGGAACGCTGTTGGCGCTGTGGGTAAAGGAATGCGGAAAAAGCGAACGCCCGACTGTAATGGACGGGATACGGGCTGAAACATCGCCCGACGCGAAAGCGGGCAGACTTCCGCACGGTCATTCATGGTGAGAGAACTTTGACCAATCGTTGTACGAGGAAGAGCAGATGACGGCGATCGGCGCGAGAGCGACTCGAGCCGGTGCATCCTCGGGCACTGCGCAGATGTGGGATCAGGCGAACTGGTTGCACATTCAGGCAGAGGTGAAACGGCTTCAGGTGCGTATCGCCAAGGCAACCCAGGAAGGCCGATGGGGCAAGGTGAAAGCATTGCAACGTCTGCTGACCCGCTCGCATAGCGGCAAGATGTTGGCCGTGAAACGGGTGACGGAGAATCGCGGTAAGAGAACGCCGGGGGTGGACGGTAAGATATGGTCATCCCCGGCGGCCAGATGGAACGGGATGATGTCACTTCGACATCGCGGTTATCGCGCGATGCCGTTGCGACGTGTTTACATTCCCAAGAGTAACGGCAAGAAGCGTCCGCTGGGAATTCCCTGTATGCGGTGCCGGGCGATGCAGGCGTTATGGAAGCTCGCTCTGGACCCGGTGGCAGAGACACTGGCGGACCCGAATTCCTATGGGTTCCGGCCCGAACGCTCGACTGCCGACGCCATCGAGCAGTGCTTCATCACTCTGGCTAAGCGCGCTTCGCCAGAGTGGATTCTGGAAGGCGACATCAGAGGCTGTTTCGACAACTTCAGTCACCCCTGGCTTCTGGAGCATGTCACGATGGAGAAGGAGGTCCTGCAAAAGTGGCTTCAAGCCGGATATATCGACGAGGGAACTCTGTTTGAGACGTCGGCGGGCACCCCGCAAGGGGGGATTATCTCGCCGGTGATCGCGAACACGGCGTTGGATGGGCTGGAGGCGGCAGTCTACGCAAGCGTGGGATCGTCGAAACTCGCGCGCAGCAAGGCCCAGCTCAACGTCATCCGCTATGCCGATGACTTTGTGGTGACCGGCGCGTCGAAAGACGTGCTCGAATTCAAAGTCCTTCCGGCGGTCAGGCAGTTCCTGGCCACTCGAGGTCTGGAACTCTCAGAGGAGAAGACCCGGATCACGAACATCGCGGAGGGTTTCGATTTCCTTGGCCAGAACGTACGCAAGTACGACGGCAAACTATTGATCAAGCCGGCAAGGAAGAGTGTCAAAGCACTCCTCGACAAGGTCAGGGAAATCATCAAGGGCAATCCGAGCGTCACGCAGGAGGCGTTGATACAGAAACTGAACCCAGTTATCCGGGGATGGGCCATGTATCACCGTCACGTCGTGGCGAAAGCGAGCTTCTCATCGATAGATTCGCACATCTGGCAAATGCTCTGGAAATGGGCAAGTCGACGCCATCCCATGAAAGGAGCACGGTGGGTGAGGAACAGGTACTTCCGGGTCGATGGACACCGGTCCTGGGACTTCGCTACGAAGGGTCCGGCAGATGCCAGTACCAGCGGGTGCCGGCTCTTCCGCGCAATGACGATCCCGATTACGAGGCACGTCAAGATCCGGGGACTGGCTAATCCATTTGATCCGGCATGGTCCACTTACTTCGTCCGCCGTCGAATTGCGAAACCCTCCGTCCAGTTGTTCGGTGCCACACCATGGTGCTGAAGAATGGCTTGAGCCGGATGCGGGGTGATCCGCATGTCCGGTTCTTAGGGGGCGGC
>NZ_JABAEF010000047.1 GCF_023701945.1 Rhizobium sp. CG5 | reverse complement strand
ATCCTCCAGAGCATCGACGGCCCAAAGATTCCGATCAGCCATCGCATCAAGAAATGCGCCTGGAACGACGACTATCTCATCACCGCTCTCGGCCATATGCGATAGCCCTGCCCCTTGAGGGGGAGGGTTGGGGAGGGGAAAGCTGCGGGCTGCGACGGCCGATCCGCCTCGCCGCCGTCATCGTCGGGCTTGAGCGGAGGATCTATTACCGTCGCCGCATCGGGTTCCAACCCATCATCCGCGCCAAGCTTGCCACCGGCTCCGACCGGCCACAAGGAGGGCCGCACCAAGTGCAATACGGGCGAACGGGCCGATGGGGCGTCTCCCTTCGCCCTTTTAAGACCGCGAAATGGTTGCGGTAGCTGGTTGCCCACGTGGTATAGGCATGAGGCGCGGTACAACCGAGAAAATACGTATTACAATGCTAATATTCCATCGCTCTTGGCCGTGACCTCCCGGTCCTTCCTAACCGACTCGTCACACTTTCTTTTTGCGAATACAACCTCTGACTTCAAACTCTGAGAAAGTCCGGCAAGATTTTTAGCTATATTACTACCATCAACGAGGTCTAAAAATGAACACGTGCGCATGTCGGCTGAACGTTTATTGCCAACTATATCATAGTAACAAATATTATTGCCTATATCTATCTTTACGTGAACTAATTCTGCAGATTTGGTCAATACAACCTTCATATGATTCCGAATCTTCCTCGCAATTCCAATTAAATCGGAATGATCTATTTTATCGCCCTGACGTTTAAATGGAATTTCTAATTTAAACATTGAAACAATAGGATCTAAAAACTTATAAAAATCATTTTTTACTTCGACGTTGTAGCCAAGGACGACGTTATCTGCCCGAACCGGAATAATCATCTCGATTAAACAGTTAAGTTCACGCAAAAAATCGATACCTGAAGCTTTTAGTGCGTGATTAATCTGAGATTGGTAGATTTTATAATTTGGTATTATATACATTCTGCTTATCACATCAGGCGACATCGAGTGCATCATGTTAAATACGGAGTCAGATCTAACCACAGGGAGCATTTTTATTACTTCTGACACTTTATCCGGAAAATAGTGAGTAGCCGCGTATGCACAGAAATACTCCTGGAAAGACCGATGAATAAAAGAATATTGGTCGCCATCCCTATAGACAAGATTGACTGACTCGACACACTCCTTAAGCAGCGCCTCAGAATCGAAGTTCACACGCGATCTAATTTTTACCTTTTCTAAATAATCTATGACCTGATCGTGGGTAAAGGTATGAGTCATGTCCGAGTAGGAGAGTAGGCAGAACAATGAGAAAGCATTGACGAAGTCACTCTCACTCATTTGTACGTAACGCTTGCGTTGGAATCCTTGCTTCGACGCGTCATGTAGCGTGTATAGGGTCTGAAATGCATAGCGATAAAATATGTGGCGACTGTCTGGAACATACCTAATCTGAAGGTATGTCATAAGCATCATCAACGTAAGGAGAGGTGTTGAGAATAGGTGCTTGTAATCCTCATAGCGCTTCTCAAGAATCTCGCTCAAAAATTCCTTTTTTATGTCGCGGTCAAAGTCAACTTTCTCGATAACCTCCCTAGCTTGATCTTTATTGAAATCCTGCGCCGTATACGTGTGGAACTCAAGCCATGAATGGAATCTCTCGTCAGCTCGGCTCGATACAAGTATGTGACACGATGGGTAGGCACTGGCCAGTTTCAGTATTTGGGTCTGCATTTCCAGTCGGTAACGCTCCGGCACTTCGTCAAAGGCATCCAAGATAATGGCAAAGCGACCAAGTCTTAACATTTCCCGAAAGAGATCGTCCGGTATGGGCTTGCTTTCATGGGTGAGAGACAGCCTCAGGTAGGTCTCAAGATTTTGTACAGACAGGTCATTGAGATTTCTGAGTTCGCAGTATATCGGAATTCTTCCCTGCCCATTCTTATAGTATGACCTCCAAAGATATTTGCAAAATATAGTCTTTCCAATGCCACCAAACCCCAAAACGACAACACGCTGTCCGTCTCTAACGCGCTGACAAAGCTCATCATCCCCGATTAATTCCTTCCCGCATCGATATCTACCCTTTACGTATATTTGATCTATATCGACTGGCCGCTCCTTATTTACAATTGTTCTGACATTAGCACAAACACGATCCGTACTATCAAGATAGGTTTGAAAGTTCTCGAAGTACAGATCATACTTTGACTTTATCTTTATCGGGACGTAATTAACGACGCCGGCTATCAAATCTTTGGTTAGTGTCGTAGATACCCCGATTGCGACCTTATTCATGTCAAGTTCAGTCATTGGTCCCTCCCCTTTTCAGTTTTTCTGACATTTCCATGAGCCGATTTCAACTAATATAGCGCACTAGAATCTGTCATTTACACTGGGTTGCATCTATCCGGGCAAGCCCACCCCACTTCCATTTGCAAATTCAGCCCCCCACCAGCC
>NZ_JABAEF010000046.1 GCF_023701945.1 Rhizobium sp. CG5 | reverse complement strand
TGTGTTTCGGCGTGCAAAATTGACCCCATTAGCGGGGTAATCGGCGTCCAATTTTGACCCCCTTCGGATCTATCTGACCATCCGTTTTTTTGACGGCGGATGGAGAGGGAGTTGAAGCGAGTGGATACGATTGCGCGCGTCCGGCGGGCCTTCCATGTTCAAGGCTGGTCGATGAAGAAGATCGCCCGTGAACTGCATGTTTCCCGCAACACGGTCCGCAAGATATTGCGCACCGACGAGACCGACTTCTCCTACGAGCGCGAGCGGCAGCCTTTGCCGAAGACGGGAGTATGGAAGGCGGAGATCGAGCGGTTTCTCACCACGAATGAAGGCAGGCCATCGCGCGAACGGCTGACGGTGATCCGGATTTACGAGGAGCTTCGCGCACTCGGATATGACGGCAGCTATGATGCGATCCGCCGTTACGCCAAGGGTTGGGCGAAGACCCGCGGATCAGCGACGGCGCAGGCCTATGTGCCGCTCTACTATGCACCCGGCGAAGCCTACCAGTTCGACTGGAGCCACGAGATCGTGCTGATCAACGGCACGACGACGACCGTGAAGGTCGCCCATGTCCGGCTCTGCCACAGCCGCATGATGTTTGCCCGCGCCTATATGCGCGAGAGCCAGGAGATGGTGTTCGACGCCCACGACAAGGCGTTTGCCTTCTTCCGAGGGACCTGCACACGCGGCATCTACGACAACATGAAGACGGCTGTTGAGGCGGTGTTCGTCGGCAAGGAGCGGCTATACAATCGCCGCTTCCTGCAGATGTGCAGTCATTATCTCGTGCAGCCTGTCGCCTGCACGCCGGCATCCGGCTGGGAGAAGGGTCAGGTCGAGAACCAGGTTGGACTGGTGCGTGAACGCTTCTTCACGCCGCGCCTAAGAGTCAAAAGCCTTGAGGAATTGAACGTCTGGCTGCTCGACAAATGCGTCGCCTATGCCAAGGCGCACAACCATCCGGAACAGGCGACCAGACGATCTGGCAGATGTTCGAGGCCGAGCGCGGCAGTCTCGTTCCCTATGTCGGTCCGTTCGACGGCTTTCACTGCGTTCCGGCCTCGGTGTCCAAGACCTGCACGGTCCGTTTCGACAATAACAAATACTCGGTCCTCTCAACGGCAGTTGGCCGCCCGGTCGAAGTCCACGCCTATGCCGAGCGGATTGTCGTCAAGCAGGATGGGACGGTCATCGCCGAACATCGGCGCAGCTTCGGACGCGGCGAGACGGTGTATGATCCCTGGCATTATGTGCCTGTCCTGGCCCGCAAACCCGGCGCTCTTCGCAACGGCGCGCCGTTCCGCGACTGGGTGTTGCCGGCGGCAATGGAGAAGGTCCGCAAGCGATTGAAGACAGTCGATGACGGCGATCGGCAAATGGTCACCATTCTCGGCTGCGTGCCGGGCGACGGGATCACGGCCGTTGAGGCCGCCTGCCAGGAGGCGCTTGATCAAGGCGTCTGCTCGGCTGCCGTCATCCTCAACATCCTGGCGCGTCGTCGCGATCCGGCTCCGGCTGCGCCCCTACAAATCCCCGATGCACTGCGGCTCACTCATGAGCCGGTCGCCGATTGTGCACGCTATGACAGCCTCAGGAGGGCAAGCTGATGGAACGCACACAGGTTCTGGAATTGATGAGCACCTTGAAGCTCTACGGCATGCGCAGCGCCTATGACGAGGTCATGGGCAACGGCATCAAGCGCCAGCATGAGCCGCCGCGTATCGTTGGCGATCTTCTGCAGTCCGAGATAGCCGAGAAGCAGGCCCGCTCCATCCGCTACCAGCTCAGCATCGCCAAGCTGCCACTCGCCAAGGATATCGACGACTTCGACTTCACCTACACGCCCGTCAATGAAGGCCTTGTCCGCGACCTGGCCACAGGAGCCTTTGTTGCCGATCAGCGCAATGTTGTTCTCGTCGGTGGCACGGGCACCGGCAAGAGCCACCTGGCCATCGCGATCGCCCGCGCTCTCATCCGCAACGGCACACGCGGGCGCTTCTACAATGTCGTCGATCTGGTCAATCGGCTGGAGACGGAGACGCGCAGCGGCAAGCAGGGCCGGACGGCAGATTATCTCAACCGCCTCGACTTCATCATCCTCGACGAGCTGGGATATCTGCCCTTCGCCCAGGCCGGCGGCCAACTTCTATTCCACCTCATCAGCAGGCTTTACGAGCGCACCTCGATCATCGTCACCACCAACCTGGCATTCGGCGAATGGCCCACCGTCTTCGGCGACGCCAAGATGACCACTGCGCTGCTCGACAGGCTCACTCATCACTGTGAGATCGTCGAAACTGGCAACGAGTCCTGGCGCTTCAAAAACCGCTCTCAAAGCTAAAGCCGAAGAGCCCTATCACCCGCACCTGGTTCGCCCTCTGCAACCCCGGCCAGCGCCGGGCGATCCAGGTGCTGATCGTCAACATGGGGGTCAACATTGGACGCCGATATCGGGTCAAGTTTGCGTGCCGATTGACA
>NZ_JABAEF010000045.1 GCF_023701945.1 Rhizobium sp. CG5 | reverse complement strand
CGACGGCAAAGCCCTTGCCGTGTTCGCCGGCGCGGGCGGCTTCCACCGCGGCATTGAGGGCGAGCAGGTCGGTCTGGCGGGCGATTTCCTGGACGATCGAGATCTTCTCGGCGATCGTGCGCATGGCAACCACGGCGCGGCTAACCGCGTCGCCGCTGGCTTCGGCATCCTTCGACGACTGGCGGGCGATCTTCTCGGTCTGGGCGGCGTTGTCGGCATTCTGCTTGATGTTGGCGGCCATCTGTTCCATTGAGGCAGAGGCTTCTTCGGCCGAGGAGGCCTGTTCGGTGGCGCCCTGCGACAGCTGCTCGGAGCTTGCCGACAGTTCCTGGCTGCCCGACGACACGTTGTCGGCAGCGGCCAGCGCATCGCCGACCACGCCGCGCAAGCGTTCGACCATGCTTTCCAAGGCGATGCCCAAAGTATCCTTATCGGACAGCGGCTTGGGCGACACAGTCAGATCACCGTTGGAAATCTGATTGGCGATATTGGCGGTATTGCGGAGGTTGCCGGTCATAACATTAACGGTATCGACCAGATCCTTGATCTCGTCATTGCTCCGAATCTTGATATCCTGATCAAGGTCACCGATAGCGACAGCAGAGACGACAGCGCGGATCATGCTCAGGCCTTTGCTAATTCCCAGAGCGATCCAGAGCGCCGATGCGATGGCAACCACAAGAGCACCGATTGCCACAGCGATCAACATGTAGCTCGTGGTTTGGTACTGCTCGGCTGTATTCGTTGTCGCTGTCCGCATGCCGTTTTGCTGGATTTCTAGAAGCGCGTTCATCGCGGCCCCTATATCGGAAACGACCTTGCGTGCCTCGCCAGAGGACAGCGCCTGCGCAGCTTCACTATTGCCGGATTCTTTCAACGCACCAACCTGATCGTCAAGGCGATTGAAATCGACAACAAGGGTTTGAGCCTTTTGCCAGTAAGGTCTTCCCTGTTCGGAAGCGATTGCCAGACCCTTTGCCAGCCAATCCTCCATCCGTTTAATGGAGGCGTCGCCCTCGGCAGAAAAGTCCTTCACTTGCTGCACACTGGTCGCAAGGATCATGTTCTTTTGCGCGCGTACAGCGGTCAGCATCTCAATATTCGATTGAAGCGCATATTCCAGGCGCTTGGCTGGGCCGCTCACCATGTCATTCACAGTGTCGTTGAGCGAACCGAGGCTGAGCACGCCGTATCCGGCGATTCCCCCCAGAAGAATGATGATAAGGCCGAAGGCCAAGGCCAGTTTCAGTTTGATCGTAAATCGCATATCAGTCCCCTGTAGCTGCTGAATATCCTAGGAGCATCGTCGGTTTTTTGACGAGGCTCCGTCTCTCCGGGCGCAACTTTGCAGGGGGGCGATCCATTCACGCCTGCAGCTTCTCTCCGGTAATCGATGGCCCGAAATGCTCATAATCCGGGTCGGCACGCCGGCACATGGCCGACGTATATCTTCTGAGCCGGCTGCGCTTACGAGCTTTCCCGGAAGTTGATGTCATCGTGGTCAGGCCCACCCATGCTCATGTCCAGCGCAAACCCGCGGGCTCGCGCCTGCTGCGCGGCAACGCCGTTCTGCGAGGCGGCTGGGCGCTGCGCACCGGCCTGTGCGGCCTTGCGCACGTTCGTCCTGGCCGGCGTCGCTGCGGACCTGGCTTTTCCCTTGTTCTCGGGCAGATCCACCTTGAAGAATGCCATCGAGCTTTGCAGTTCCTCGGCCTGGGCGGCGAGTTCCTCAGATGTCGCCGACATCTCTTCCGAGGCGCCGGCATTCAGTTGGGTCACCTTGTCGAGCTGCTGGATCGCCTCGTTGATCTGCGAAGCGCCGATATCCTGCTCGCGGCATGCGGCGGAGATTTCGGCAACCAGTTCGGCGGTCTTGCGGATATCCGGCACCAGCTTGTTCAGCATATCGCCGGCCTGGGTGGCGACGGCAACAGTCTCACCCGACAGCGTGCTGATTTCAGCCGCAGCAGCCTGGCTGCGCTCCGCGAGCTTGCGGACTTCCGACGCTACGACGGCAAAGCCCTTGCCGTGTTCACCAGCGCGAGCAGCTTCCACTGCGGCGTTCAGTGCCAGCAGGTCGGTCTGGCGGGCGATTTCCTGCACGATGGAAATCTTCGCGGCGATGGTGCGCATGGCACCAACGGCACGGTTGACCGCATCGCCCGAGGCTTCCGCATCCTTGGAAGACTGACGGGCAATCTTTTCGGTCTGGGCAGCGTTATCGGCGTTTTGTTTGATGTTGGCGGCCATTTCTTCCATCGAGGCCGATGCCTCTTCGGCAGCAGCGGCCTGCTCGGTCGCACCTTGTGAAAGCTGCTCGGAACCCGACGACAGTTCCTGGCTGCCACTGGTGACCTGATCGGCGGCACCGCTGATATTGACAGCGAACAGCGACAGATTATCGACCAGTGCGTTGACCGCATCCTTCATTTTCTGGTGGTCGCCTTCGCAGGCGATTTCCACACGCTCGGTCAGATCGCCAGTGGAAACCAGGTTGAGGACGCGGTTTCCTTCACCGATCGGCAGCAGGATAGCGTCCAACATGCCATTGATGCCGGATACGAGTGCGGCAAAGTCGCCGACAAAGCGCCCTGCTTCGCCCCGCTCGCTGAGCTTGCCGGCGGTGGAGGCGACGATAAGACGCTGGATTTCAGTGATGATGGCCCGGAGATTGCCGCGCAGGACTTCGATCGTGTCGTTGATGAAAGCCTTCTTGCCAGGGAAATTTTCCAGCGTGGCATTGAAGTTGCCTTCGCCGAACTCCTTGATACAGGCCATCGCCTTTTTCTTCACCGCAATATGGCCGCTGACCATGTCGTTGATTCCCGCCGCCATGGTGGCGAAGTCGCCCTTGAACTTGTCGGCCTGCAGGAAGACGTCAATGTCACCCTTGTCGTGCTCAATCGACATTCTGTTCATATCGGCAATCAATCCCTTCAGATTGCCTCTCAGGGTTTCGATCGTATCGTTGATAAAGGCCTTCTTGCCCGGAAATGGATCCAAATGCGCTTCGAAATTGCCTTCACCGAACTCCTTGATACAGGCCATCGCCTTCTTCTTGACCGCGATGTGGCTACCAACCAGCCCGTTGATGTCTTGCGCCATCGCCGCCAGGTCGCCCTTGAAGGCGTCAACCGGCACAATGACTTCGATATCGCCCTTGTCATGCTCGGATGCCATGTGCTGCACCGCTGTACGCAAATTGCCAACGGGCTGTGTGGCAGCATCCAGCAAGGCATTCACCGCTGCTAGCAACTCACGAGCCTCACCGGTGGCGGTATCTTCTTTTGCGCGGCGGGAGATGTCGCCATCCGACAGGGACTTCGTCAGGCTTTGTATTTCAGCGAGCGCCCACCGCGTTTTTGACGTCTTTTTCATTTGCACATAGATCGACATAGCAGGATATCTTTCATGTTGGTTGTTCAAGTTCAGTAACAGATGGTTCTATTTCGGTGCGAAGCAGACTATTTTCCTGCAATGCGGGTATATCCTACGCAGTCTCCAAGCACACCGACAGCACTGTACCAATACCTTGGGGGCGGATCACCATCTTGGACCGGCACCAGCGGCGATGCCGGTCCAATTCTCAAACCTTCCGGCCCTTACGCGCTTTCGCGGAAATTGCTGTCTTCCTCGTCGGGGCCGCCCATTGCCATATCCAGCGCAAAGCCTTTGACCCGCGCCTGCTGAGATGAAACCGACATTGATGCTGAGGATTTGCCAGGCTTCTGGGCGGGCTTCATATGAGCTGCCGGATTGCTTTGTTGGCGCACCGGCTTTCGGCGGGCATCGCCAGCCCGGTCGACCCTGAAGAAGGAGATCGACGTCTGCAGTTCCTCGGCCTGCGCGGCCAGTTCCTCAGATGTCGCCGACATTTCTTCCGAGGCACCGGCATTCTGCTGGGTCACCTTGTCGAGCTGCTGGATCGCCTCGTTGATCTGCGAAGCGCCGATATCCTGCTCGCGGCAGGCAGCCGAGATTTCGGAGACCAGTTCGGCGGTCTTGCGGATATCGGGCACCAGGCGGTTCAGCATTTCGCCGGCTTCGGTGGCCACCGTGACGGTGGTTCCCGACAGGGCGGAGATTTCGGAGGCTGCCGCCTGGCTGCGTTCGGCAAGCTTGCGCACTTCCGAGGCGACGACGGCAAAGCCCTTGCCGTGTTCGCCGGCGCGGGCGGCTTCCACCGCGGCATTGAGGGCGAGCAGGTCGGTCTGGCGGGCGATTTCCTGGACGATCGAGATCTTCTCGGCGATCGTGCGCATGGCGCCGACGGCGCGGCTGACGGCCTCGCCGCTCGCTTCGGC
>NZ_JABAEF010000044.1:2500-6502 GCF_023701945.1 Rhizobium sp. CG5 | reverse complement strand
TGGTTGCGGGGGCAGGATTTGAACCTGCGGCCTTCAGGTTATGAGCCTGACGAGCTACCGGGCTGCTCCACCCCGCGTTATCCGAGATTTTTGGCGATGCCAAAGAACTCTGTGTTTTGGCGTGAGCCAAACTATCTTAGATTTTGGGCTTTTCCCAGGATCGTGATTGTCTTTTAAGCAAAGAAGGGCCGCTTGAGCGACCCTATTTGTTGGCTTTGGGCCGTTTAGGCTTTGTAATGAGAAGATATTTGATGTTGCGTTTTGCAGACCTGGCAGCGACCTACTCTCCCGCGTCTTGAGACGGAGTACCATCGGCGCAGGGGCGTTTCACGGCCGTGTTCGGAATGGGAACGGGTGCAGCCACCCCGCGATAACCACCAGGTCAGCGAAGCGCAACATGTTTGAGAAGCTGGTAGAGGGGAGCGACGTATCGCTCAGGCCTCGTTTGTCTTAATTTTTGTGAACACGTCTTTTCTTCTGATACCCGCACGTTCGGCCGAAGGCCGCAAGCGCAAGGCGCGTCGCCAATCGTTTGGCGCGCCGTCCGCAGGGCAGCGATCTCTAGAGATCGCGGTGCGCCCGTGAGGACAGAAGAGATGGCTCATCTGACTTCGTCAGATGAGCATTGATCAATGAGAACGATCAAGCCAATCGAGCTATTAGTACCGGTAAGCTTCACAAGTTACCCTGCTTCCACACCCGGCCTATCAACGTGGTCGTCTTCCACGGCTCTGATAGGGAATACTCGTTTTCAGGTTGGTTTCCCGCTTAGATGCCTTCAGCGGTTATCCATTCCATATATAGCTACCCTGCTATGCCCTTGGCAGGACAACAGGTCCACCAGAGATATGTCCATCCCGGTCCTCTCGTACTAGGGACAGATCCTGTCAATATTCCTACACCCACGGCAGATAGGGACCGAACTGTCTCACGACGTTCTGAACCCAGCTCACGTACCGCTTTAATTGGCGAACAGCCAAACCCTTGGGACCTGCTCCAGCCCCAGGATGCGATGAGCCGACATCGAGGTGCCAAACAACCCCGTCGATATGGACTCTTGGGGGTCATCAGCCTGTTATCCCCGGCGTACCTTTTATCCGTTGAGCGATGGCCCTTCCACGCGGGACCACCGGATCACTATGACCGACTTTCGTCTCTGCTCGACTTGTCAGTCTCGCAGTCAGGCGGGCTTATGCCATTGCACTCGACGAACGATTTCCGACCGTTCTGAGCCCACCATCGCGCGCCTCCGTTACTCTTTCGGAGGCGACCGCCCCAGTCAAACTACCCACCATACACTGTCCCGGATCCGGATAACGGACCGCGGTTAGACATCCATGACGATAAGGGTGGTATTTCAAGGATGGCTCCACGAGAACTGGCGTCCCCGCTTCAAAGCCTACCACCTATCCTACACATGCCGACACGAATGCCAGTGTAAAGCTATAGTAAAGGTGCACGGGGTCTTTCCGTCTGACCGCAGGAACCCCGCATCTTCACGGGGAATTCAATTTCACTGAGTCTATGCTGGAGACAGCGGGGAAGTCGTTACGCCATTCGTGCAGGTCGGAACTTACCCGACAAGGAATTTCGCTACCTTAGGACCGTTATAGTTACGGCCGCCGTTTACTGGGGCTTCAGTTCAAAGCTTGCACCTCTCCCTTTAACCTTCCAGCACCGGGCAGGCGTCAGGCCCTATACGTCGTCTTGCGACTTCGCAGAGCCCTGTGTTTTTGATAAACAGTCGCTACCCCCTGGTCTGTGCCACCCCAAAATACTTGCGTAGCTTGGGGTCACGCTTCTTCCGAAGTTACGCGTGCAATTTGCCGAGTTCCTTCAGCATAGTTCTCTCAAGCGCCTTGGTATACTCTACCTGACCACCTGTGTCGGTTTCGGGTACGGTCTATACGGTGGAGCTATTTCCTGGAACCGCTCCGCTGCCCAACCAATCCAATAAGGTTGAACAACTTGTGCAATCCGTCACTACCACCAGGCCCACGAATATTAACGTGGTTCCCATCGACTACGCATTTCTGCCTCGCCTTAGGGGCCGGCTAACCCTGCTCAGATTAACTTTAAGCAGGAACCCTTGGTCTTTCGGCGAGGGGGTCTCTCACCCCCTTTATCGTTACTCATGTCAACATTCGCACTTCCGATACCTCCAGGGTCCCTCACGGGTACCCCTTCACAGGCTTACGGAACGCTCCGCTACCACACATACTTGCGTATGTATCCTCAGCTTCGGTGCATGGCTTTAGCCCCGTTACATTTTCGGCGCAAAGACCCTTATTTAGACCAGTGAGCTGTTACGCTTTCTTTAAATGATGGCTGCTTCTAAGCCAACATCCTGGTTGTTTTGGGATCCTCACATCCTTTCCCACTTAGCCATGACTTGGGGACCTTAGCTGGAGGTCAGGGTTGTTGCCCTCTTCACGACGGACGTTAGCACCCGCCGTGTGTCTGCCGATTAGTACTCTCAGGTATTCGGAGTTTGGTTAGGATCAGTAAGACGGTGAGTCCCCATAGCCCATCCAGTGCTCTACCCCCTGAGGTATTCGATCGACGCACTACCTAAATAGTTTTCGCGGAGAACCAGCTATTTCCGAGTTTGATTGGCCTTTCACCCCTAGCCACAAGTCATCCCAATCTATTGCAACAGATGCGGGTTCGGTCCTCCAGTTGGTGTTACCCAACCTTCAACCTGCTCATGGCTAGATCACTCGGTTTCGGGTCTAATGCAACTAACTAAAACGCGCTATTAACACTCGCTTTCGCTGCGCCTACACCTACCGGCTTAAGCTTGCTAGTTACACTAAGTCGTTGACCCATTATACAAAAGGTACGCCGTCAGGCTTGCGCCCTCCGACTGTTTGTAGGCAACCGGTTTCAGGTTCTATTTCACTCCCCTTGTCGGGGTGCTTTTCACCTTTCCCTCACGGTACTTGTTCGCTATCGGTCATGCACGAGTACTTAGGCTTGGATCGTGGTCGACCCATGTTCAGACAGGATTTCTCGTGTCCCGCCCTACTCTAGGACAATGAGTGTTCTACGCGTACGGGGCTGTCACCCACTATGGCCAGACTTTCCAGTCTGTTCCGCTTTATTCCTCATTGCCACTGGCCTGGTCCGCGTTCGCTCGCCACTACTTACGGAGTCTCGGTTGATGTCCTTTCCTGCAGGTACTTAGATGTTTCAGTTCCCTGCGTTCGCTTCTAACCCCTATTTTATTCGAAGGTTAGATACCTTATTCCAATACCTAGAAACCTAAACCGTTCCGAAGAACGATTTAAACTTTCTAGGTATTTAAGGTGGGTTTCCCCATTCGGAAATCCATGGATCAAAGCTCATTCGCAGCTCCCCACGGCTTATCGCAGCGTATCACGTCCTTCATCGCCTGTGCATGCCAAGGCATCCACCAATTGCCCTTACGACACTTAATCGTTCTCATTGCCAATGCTCATCACCAGCTGCCATTTCGAAGAAATGGGCAGCAGACCGGGTTACCTTTTACAACCCAGTCATCTCATGATGCCATCGACGTGTTCGATGGATCTGCTTTACTGGAGCTACGCCGAGCAGCTCACTTGCAGTCCATCTTAAGACCAGCTTCTCGAGATCTGTCCGGGAGCGCGCGGTCAGGCAACGCCCATCAACATGACATCAGAGGCTTTTTAAAAAGAACGCCAAAATCCCCGGCTCCCCTTGCAGGCAACCGAAGCTTTCAACGATCCCTCAAAAGATCGCCAACAACATCATGTCTTGAGTAACAAGCTTTCCTACCTTCTCCAGTCCCTCACCCATACCAGGTCGGCTAGACCATCCATGGGTTCATAAGGACTGGGCTCGGACGTTTAGAGATCACAACCTTGCGGTCATCATCCCAAACACCTGGAAGCTTCCAGACATATCTTCTCTTTACAATGTATGCAGAACAGGCACAGGCTCCTTAAAGCCTACGCAAAACGTTTTTTCTTCAAAGACAAGGTTTTATCAAACCGCTCG
>NZ_JABAEF010000043.1 GCF_023701945.1 Rhizobium sp. CG5 | reverse complement strand
TATCCACTCGCTTCAACTCCCTCTCCATCCGCCGTCAAAAAAACGGATGGTCAGATAGATCCGAAGGGGGTCAAAATTGGACGCCGATTACCCCGCTAATGGGGTCAATTTTGCACGCCGAAACACATCTGTCGGCCCTAAGCGGACAGAAGGCTTGTTTCCGTCGTCGATGACTGCAAATCTCTTGGATGCTTTGACATTGATCTGGGGGCCAGGCTGAGGAACATGAGAAGTTTGCAAGCGCGTGTGATTTTGGCGGGAACCGTCGTTGTATCAGTCGTTGGTGCAGTGGCGTTTACCTATGGCTACATCGAGCGTGTCAATGCCCGAGATCATTTGAAGAACCCGGCAAGGATTAGCTTTATTCTCAACCTCCAGGAGCTGCCTTCCTCTGTGCGGGATACAGAATGTTCTGCAAGGGCAATCACCGATATCATCATCAGTTGCGCTTTTAAAATTGATCCCACGGACTTCGAACTACTCCTACGCGGGTGGGATTTCAAAAGCCAAAAGATCAATGGTAATGGCAGAACTTATGGAGAAGACGCGCCTGTGGGCCCGGATTTCGAGGCAGTCACCAAATACGTCATCCATCCAGACAGTTTCAAAAACGGCGGATTGGTTGACCTCGTGACAAACCGAGACCGCTCCCTGGTGGTCGCCAACAGGTTCGAAGAATGAAATCTCGAAATATTTATGACCGCTGATGGCGGATTCTTGCCATCAAGGTCGTCGAGGCATTTTTCCGAATGGCCAATCGAGCTTGGTCAATGTGCGGGGAAAACACCGCTTACTCCTCATCTCCTCATCACGTTGACTTCATCGCTCTCGTTGTCCGAGGCCCGCGTCGGCATTGGCCGATATCTGACCTTTTACAATAGCCGACGCTCACATTCATCCCTTGACCGGCAGAAGCCGGATCAGGCCTACTTCAACGCGCTGGCACCGATGATGGTGACAGCATAATCGAGGCGGAAATCCACTTAGCAAGACGCCCGGTACTGTTCAGAAAAACCGAGCCACCTCTGTGATATCTATGAAGACCCAATGTGGCACTCATAGAATTAAAGTTGATCAGTGAACCTCGCCCCGGGCATGTCTCGGTTTACTCAAGCGCGGCCGTTGGTTTTCGCGCGATGCTGGTAAGCCCGGGTTGCCCGGGCAATTGCAACTCAGTCGATAGTACGCTGGAAAGCATTGGCATCGACGTCTCGGCATAACGTTGCAAACCTAACACATAGATACTGGGCGAATTTCGGGCCTTCTCGACAAGGTGGGTGAGGTTTTCCGTTTTCTCGAGTTCCGTCCTCAGTGCTTTGAAAGGCTCCGGCAGCTTCTCTTCTAAAAACCGCAGGAAGCCCACTAGAAAGTGGAGTGGCAAGTTTAGAGCGGTTTCCGCAAGCTGTGCTTGGTTCTTTGCATCCTCAAGTGCCGAGGATATCGTACCGAAGATGGTCGGAAGAGGCTTTTCGGCATAACGCAGGAAGGACACGAGATGTTGGAGCGGCGTCTCTAGCGCGACCTCCGCCAGCTGCTGCTGGTTCTTTGCATCCTCAAGTGCCGAAGACATCGTATCGAAAACGGTGGGAAGAGGCTTTTCGGCGTAACGCAGGAAGGTCACGAGATGTTCGAGCGGCGTCTCTAGCGCGACCTCCGCCAGCTGCTGCTGGTTCTTTGCATCCTGAAGTGCCGAAGACATCGTATCGAAGACGGTGGGAAGAGGCTTTTCGGCGTAACGCAGGAAGGACACGAGATTTTCGAGCGGCGTATCTAGCGCGACCTCCGCCAGCTGCTGCTGGTTCTCTACATTTGCTAGTGCCGAGGACAGCGCGGTGAAGACCTCCGGCAGGCTTTCCTTGGCATAACGCAGGAAGGACACGAGATGGTCGAGCGGCGTATCTAGCGCGACCTCCGCCAGCTGCTGCTGGTTCTTTGCATCCTGAAGTGCCGAAGACATCGTATCGAAGACGGTGGGAAGAGGCTTTTCGGCGTAACGCAGGAAGGTCACGAGATGTTCGAGCGGCGTCTCTAGCGCGACCTCCGCCAGCTGCTGCTGGTTCTCCACATTTGCTAGTGCCGAGGACAGCGCGGTGAAGACCTCCGGCAGGCTTTCCTTGGCATAACGCAGGAAGGACACGAGATGGTCGAGCTGCGTCTCTAGCGCGACCTCCGCCAGCTGCTGCTGGTTCTCTACATTTGCTAGTGCCGAGGACAGCGCGGTGAAGACCTCCGGCAGGCTTTCCTTGGCATAACGCAGGAAGGACACGAGATGGTCGAGCTGCGTATCTAGCGCGACCCCTGCGAGCTGCGGGTGGTTCTTCGCATCCGCAAGTGCTGAGGATAGCGCATTGAAGACGGCCGGTAAGGATTCTTCGGCATAGCGCAGGAAGGACACGAGATGATCAAACTGCGTCTGAAAAGCAATTTCTTCAAATTTGCCACTGTTTCGTCCCTTGGCTGCCAGTCTGTGGTCAAAAGATTCTGGCAGTTCGATTTTTAGGCGCTTTGCAAGACGCAGAATAGATTCAACCTCAAAAAAACTATAAAGACCCAAAAACTTTTCCGATTTGTCGATCGTCGTGAGCATCACAGCTTGAGCATCTTCCAGTTGTCCGGCACTCATTAACCGACTGGCCGCATCGCCCCCAAACCGCGCGGAAACCGACGCCATCTCCAAAATGACGGACATCCGGTCGATGACATTCTCCATCCCTGCCATGAGCAATTCGCCCAGCGCGGGATGTGCGAGCCGATAGCGAATGCTATGCCTCCTACCTCCAGTCTCATCGCGGAAGACGATCCCGAGCTTTGTATTGCACATTGTCAGCGCAGCCATTTGAAAGGCGAGCACCTCGGGTTCAATTGCTATCTCCAATCGTTCTGCTACACAAAGCCGAGCAAGGTTCGCAGTTTCTGGAGGGGATAGTGCTCCAAGATACACATCTCTGACTTGCTCGACTGCGTCCGCCTCCGTCAACCGCCACCGACCGTGGAGCAGATCGCGCATTCGGCGGAAAACGGCGGCGCTGAAGACAATCAAATCAGCGGTGGTTTTCGGGTTTTCAGGCTTGCCTCCAAAGGTGCGCAGCCAGTTCGTTAGCACCGCCTCGGGCGGTTCTGGCAATTGCCCTCCTGTGTAACTGCGTAGGGCGAGGCGACGGAACACTCCCCGCAACTCTGCCTGCCGCGCGCGAAGAGATAGGGCTTCGAACTTTAAGCCCTCAATCGAGCTGCCCTTCGCAGTTCGCGTTTCACGTCCGACAAGCAAGATTTGCGGCTGCTGCAAACTTGGTATTTCATGCCAGGCGAGGAACACCTCTTTTGCACTTGTTTCCTCAACGTGTATGTTGTCCAAGACAAAAAGCACTTTGGGATGGCCAAAGCGCTTGATGTCAGAGATTAGCGCATTGACCAAATGACGGGTGGAATTCCTGTCGGCTGCGAAGTCGAAGAAAAACGCGGGGAAGCCGAGATTCAGGACCTCTTGCGCGATCTGCCATGCGAGAACAGTCTTCCCCGACGCTCCAATGCCACGCACAAGAGCCGCGCGATCACTGGAAAGTTTCTCAGTTACTCGTTTCGCTAATTCTGTCTGGTGAATTCGACCTTCCTCATAGTCCTCCCAACTCGGGATGAAGTGTGTCCCCAATCGGTTCTCGTCAGGCCCGACTTTGGAACGGTAAAGACGAAAGTGGTTGGGCAGATCGTCAACACCAAGAATCTCCATTCTAGTTCGAGCGAACTCCGGCCGCGTCAGGATTTCGACAAGCCCCTGACCAAATACGAGCTCCACCCTGTCGCGCCGAAAACCGGCTGCAACGAATTTCTCTGTCCACTCCCTAATTTCATGGGGACGGAAAGAAACCTTCGGCGAGATAGAAACATGAAGGAACCCAGCAAGCTGGTCAGCTCGGAGAGCGGTCGCTTTTTCAAGGTATTCATTGAGGTGATTGATGACACCCGAATGGCTTGCGACATGTGTCGCCTCTACCCCTTCGTACCTTCCGTCGCTTCCCACTGAAAAAGCATCTGGCCACCCCGGGCGGGATTTCCCTTGTGGGCTAAATGCGCGAAATGCAAAATATGGAAAGCGTTCAGGATGGCGGATACGGACAAAGTCCTCGGCAATACGCTGAGCATCTTCGTTTGAGAGGGAACTGAGCTTGGCCGTTAATTCGTACTCAAGGTCTTTGCGGAGCATGGGTTAAAGGCTAACATTAGTTGTTGGGTCGAGGAGAAACGCTTTCAGGTAGAGTGGCAGCAATTGTTCTTGCGTTCAAGTACGACACTATTTCGGAGCCGGTGGCCCGCCATCTTTCCGGCCCCGCAATGTCCGCTTTTGGCGCATTCTTGCCATCAATGTCGTAGCGGCATTTTTCAGAATAGCCAATTGAGCTTGGTCAATGTGCGAGGAAAACACCGCTTACGTTACACCCTTTGACTGCCCCGGCGACTACCGAGATTGCGGTCACTGCGATTTCAGCGCAACTGAGACCACCCCCGCAACATTGGTAAGCGAGATCGTAGGCATCAAAAGCCCAGCGCAAAGCCGAATTTTGTGAGGGTTTCAGGCGTGCAAAGGCTGACGACGCTCGATTGAGTGCCAAGGGCATCGATTCCTTGGCCCTCTGTCCCTTTTACGCCGTCGCAGATGTAACCTCGGTTATCCGGCAAGGCACAAATCGCATCGCTTTCTCGAAGCATCCTGAGAGAGCCGGTAATGTAATTAAGGCAACCGGGGAATTCCCGTGCCAGCACTCGCGGAGCATCTTCGACCGTCGTGTTGATCGAGTTGTCTGAGCAGATAAACAATGAATCCGCGCCACGCTCAAGCTTAAGAGTGTCATCAGAAAACCTTCTCTTGAGGTCGGCGAGGCTTCCACTCGGGCATCCAAGTTTTGACTGCAGGTCGATTTTTACGGCGGGCGGCCCGCCAAATGCACGTACCGCCCGCATGATGAGCGTACTGACGCCAAATCCGACAACTTCGGAAAAAATAATAGTGCCGATAAACACTAGCGCGGCAACTGTTGTCTTTCTCATGCCGCTGGCGCAACCATGTAGACAATACGGGCCCCCTCAACGGGGATTTCCAACCTCAGCCATCCGCTAACCTCACTTACACGACAAACGACACCGCCATCGCCGTCTTGCACGAACCCGCGCTTACGGTCGGCGAGTGCAGTCACGCAATTGGCAATGAGCGCGGCATTCTCCTTCAATCGACTGGTCACAATGTCTGCTAACTGTTTCAGGTCAACGGGGCCGCCCTCGACGGCCGATACTTGGAGGAATTTGTCGAACCTACTGTGTAATACATCTACCAACACGGGTGGGTTGGAGGCATTCCCGAAAAGTTCCATTGATGTGGTCTGCGTGGCCTGAGAGCCCTGTAAGCTTTCGACGACGATGTCGCACCAATTCAAGTCCTTGACCTCAGTAGACCAGCAAGCAGTCGCGTTTTTCACCCACGCACCATCAGCAGGTGGATCGTCGGGATCAAGATTACAGGTACATTTCTCGCGAGTTGGGTTTTCTGCTCCTGCATCAACAGAATGACCAATCAACATGACAGCTGTAAAGAATACGCATAGTAACCGCACGATGTTTGCCCCCCAAAACCAACGGCAATCCTACAGATAGCCATATTAAGGGCAACGGCCAATGCGGAAACGTGAACGCCTGCAATGTCGAACGGCGATGTCCGCTGTTCTGCGTCGGTCAGAGTACAGGGCAAAAAGTTTCTTGCCTTCCCGTCACGGGTGAGAAATGCCAATCAGGCCCAGCCCCGCCCTGTGGCAGAGCGACCATAGCGGCGCAGGCAGCTCAATCAACGCTTTCAACCTGGCGCAACGGTTGCAACCATCCCCAACCACTCTGGAGCCTCGGCGGGGCGACACCTGCATGTTCAGCTCAGACTGTCGACCTGCGACGGGATGCGGTGCTGCGCAGGCGAAATGGCTCCGCGCAGCGACTCGCCGCTACTACTCCAAATACAGCAGCCAGAAACCGCTGGAACGACCTCGAAATTGGACAAGCCGTGGGGAGTAGGGTCAGATTCGATAGAATTCGCCGATCCGCGCCATTGTGCCGAGGAAGCGGACCCGATGTCGACCAGCTTGCACCGCGCCCGAACCACACAAGAGCCTGTATGAAAGACGACTTGCTTGCGTTCACGAAAATGTGATCGTGAAAAAGCACAAGGAGTTTTGGAGCGGGCAACAAATTAGGTTGCAAATCAAGGATTAAACAACTCCTTCTGAAGAAGAAGTTCATTGAAAATATAATACTAGAAAAATACAAAATACGACATTTAATTCCCAAATGTTGACATTAAAGATTCGCATCAAAACTAAACATGGGTCGCGACGACATTTACAAACCAATCACAGTATTACAGCCTCCATCCCGCAATTGAATGCAGATATGTACCGCAAAGAATTGAAAGTGCCTCACATTACCCTTTGTAGCCTGTAGGTAGGATGGAGCATTGAGATGAGAAAATACCAAAATAACCGCCACGCTGGTGGCGACGGCAACAATTCGGCTGGGCTCGATATGGCAATAGCCCGGGATTCAACACCGACGAGAACCGGTAAGAAAAGATTTCGCAAAGAAAATATACGGCAGGCTAAGCCCCAAGCCAAATGGACTCTACTCTGTCATTTTGCCAGCACGGAGGCATTTTCCAACCTGGAGACCACCGCCTTGCTGACGGCCCTGCACGATGAACTTCGGTCGATATTTTCTAGTCTAAAAGGCGATGGACGACCCCAGAAATAGCACTCAGAGATGGTCGCCGTTTTCACGCTTCACCAAAAGGTTGATTGGCATGTCTAGAAAAAAACGCATTCGACAAAGCGAAAATTCGTCGTCGGATAGCAGTTCCTCAAAACGCCTTTCGGTAGAGGCAAGGCGACAACAAATCGAAGCGCCAAGCTCGCGACCCTCTATCGAGAGCACGACCAATCCCGGCGTTTTTATCTATTGCCGAGTTTCCGACAATAAGAGTGTTAAAAGCGATCTCTCCATACCTGATCAGGAGCGTCAGGCCAAAGCGCGCGCAGCTGAGAACGGATGGACGGTTCGTAAAACGTTTATCGAGGCGGGGGTTTCTGCTAAAACTGCGGATCGGCCTCAGTTTCAGTTGATGATTGCCGAGGCTCTGGATTCATCAAAGCCGGTCCAAAAAATAATCGTTCACTCTATCAGCAGATTTGCTCGCAACGTCGAGGACTACAATCGCGTTACGAATCAACTGTACGAAAATGGCGTTGAAGTCGTAAGTCTGACGCAGCAATTTTCTAATGATACGGGTGGATTTATCGCAGAAACAACGACAGCTGTATTCGACGAGTATCATTCCAGGCGAACTTCGACCGATGTAACCAGAACCATGACGGCGATGGCAAAAGAAGGATACGCCGTCGGAGGTGTCCAGCCACTAGGCTATACGTTGCAAGCTGACGAGCTTAATCCGCGACGAAAACGCGTCGTAGTCGACGAGAATGAGAGGCCGCTAGCAGCGAAAATATTCCAGCTTGCTCTGTATGGCAATGGCGACGGTCCTGCTCTCGGCATCAAAGCCATCGTCAACTACCTCAATAGCGCGGGCTACCGGACTCGGTCAGGCGCGCCATTCTCGACCAACAACATACATTCAATGCTGACCAACCCCATTTATATGGGAAGAAAAATATATAACCAAAACGCCAAGGCCAAACGATGGACGCCGGTAGCCGCTGAGATTGTAGAAATTCCGGTCCCGCCAATCATCACACCTGATGAGTTCGCCGAATTGCAGAAGCTGCTCCGCTCGAAAAATCCTCGTAAGGGAGCAGCGAAGACAGTGAGTAGTCCGCTCTTGCTATCTGGGCTCGTGCACTGTGAATGCGGGGCAACGATGACACTCCGCACAGGCACGGGCCGCTCGGGAGCGATTTATAGATACTATCACTGTTCCCGCGTCGCAAAACAGGGTCGTAATACTTGTAACGGGGCAACCGTGCCGGAGCAGCAACTAGATGACTTCGTGGTGGAGGCGGTCATCGCGAATGTGCTCGTGCCAGATAGGCTGCGCGGCATTCTCGATTCGATGAACGAAAAGATTGCGGTAGCCGGGAGACGCGGTGAGGATCGCGCGAATGAAATTCGAGTTGAATTGGAAGCCTCAGAGCGCGCGTATAGAAACCTATTGGCTGCTGTCGCCAGTTCCGAATCCCTTGGAAGCGAACCGATTTTGCTCAGCAAGCTGGTAGAATTAGAACGTGACCTGACTCGCCACCGGAACGGTTTGAAAGTGCTGATGGCGAGCGGGGGTGACCTTGCCCCCAAGTTTTATCCAGTTTTGAGTTCGCTCCGGCGGTTTTGGGTTGCTGCATTTTGTGCGGTAGCGGCGGGTTGCGGTGCGGAGCCATTTCGGCTGCGCAGCACCGCATCACGTCGC
>NZ_JABAEF010000042.1 GCF_023701945.1 Rhizobium sp. CG5 | reverse complement strand
GGGTGGGGGTGATCCTTTGATGTCCGCGAGCGTGGCCGGTCACCCCACCCCGGAGCGACCCTCCCCCTCAAGGGGAGGGTGGCGGCGTGCAGCCATGCCTATCGGCCGACAACTGAACGACGAGTCCATTCCAACAAGGACCATTCCCATGAAATTGCCATTCCGATTGCCGTGGGCGCTGCCCGCGGGGAGAGTTGCTGCGCCGGTCACCAAGGCTACCGGTGGCGGGTTTGCGCTGGTGGCGGGCGAGGGGCGGGCGGTCTGGTCGGGGCGCTCCTATGGGGTGCTTTCGCGCGAGGGATTCATGAAGAACCCGGTGGCGCATCGCGCCGTGCGGCTGATCGCCGAGGCCGCCGCTGCCGTGCCGCTGCTGCTCTATGACGGCGAGGGTGAGGTCAGCGACCACGCGGCGCTGCGGCTCCTGGCGCGGCCGAATGGGCGCATGGGCGGGCCGGATTTTTTCGAGGCGCTCTATGGCCATCTGCTGCTGTCGGGCAATGCCTATCTCGAGCCGCTTTGGCTCGGCGTGCGGCTCGCCGAACTGCATCTGCTCAGGCCCGACCGGGTGACGGTGATCGAGGGGCGCGACGGCTGGCCGATCGCTTACGAATACCGCGCCGGCGGCGCGCCGCGGCGGCTGCCGGCCGAGGCCGCGCCCACGGCGCTTTTACACCTGAAACTGTTTCATCCGCTCGACGACCACTCAGGCTTTCCGCCGCTGGCGGCAGCGCAAGTGGCGCTCGACCTGCACAATGCCGCGGCCACCTGGAACAAGGCGCTGCTCGACAATTCGGCGCGGCCCTCCGGCGCGCTGGTCTACCAGCCGAAGGAGGGCGGCAATCTCTCGGTCGAACAATATGAGCGGCTGAAGCTGGAACTGGAGGAGGGCTATTCCGGGCCGATGCGGGCCGGCCGGCCGCTGCTGCTGGAAGGCGGGCTCGACTGGAAGGCGATGGGCCTGTCGCCCAAGGACATGGATTTCGTCGAGGCGCGCAATGGGGCTGCCCGCGATATCGCCCTTGCCTTCGGCGTGCCGCCGATGCTGCTCGGCATTCCCGGCGACAACACCTATTCGAACTACCAGGAGGCCAACCGCGCCTTCTACCGGCTGACCGTGCTGCCACTGATCAAGCGCACGGCGGCCAGCCTCTCAGGCCTGATCGGCGAGGGGCAGGCGGGCCTGCTGCGGCTGGCGCCCGATCTCGACCAGGTCGAGGGACTGGCCAGCGAACGCGACGCGCTGTGGGCGCGCATCGGCGCGGCGGGGTTTTTGAGCGACGCGGAAAAGCGCCAGGCCGTGGGCTATGGGGACTGAGCGTTTCAAGCCGGATTCATCGCATGAGGCAGTTGAATCAGTGCATGAAGATGCGGATTCAAGATCTGAGCAAGCAGCGCCAAGCGATTCAAAAGACTCGCGATCCCGGCCTTGCCTCACCTTACGGAAGGCATTCGCTGATCGGGCATGCGGGGGCGGATCTGGCACGAGCTTGATAGTAGCGCGCAGAGGTTAAGGAAATGACCGATTTCAGTCAGGATCCCCAGTTCTGGGGGGCGAGGGCGCTTGGCGCGCTGGCCGGATCGGCGATCTCGCTGATCTATCTTCTGCCCAAGACCCGCCGCGAGGCGGCAAGCCGCCTGGTGACCGGGCTTGCCTGCGGGCTGATTTTTGGCGGGCCGACGGGACTGTGGCTCGGCCAGAAACTCGACCTGCTGGACCATTTGACCGGCTTCGAGATCATGCTGGCCGGCGCGACCGCGGCGAGCCTCTCGGCCTGGTGGGGGCTTGGTCTGCTGGCGCGCCTGGCGGCCCGCTATGGGGCGAAGCCGGGCGGGTGATGGGGGGCTCGCGAGAGGAAAGGTATCGCGTGCGGAACGAAGCGTCACCCCCACCCGCCGCTGCGCGGCGACCTCCCCCCTCAAGGGGGAGGTGGAGTGCGGGGCCGGCGGCATCAACCACCCTCCCCTTGAGGGGGAGGGTCGGAGCGAAGCTCCGGGGTGGGGTGACCTTGCCGAAAGCGCGAGGTTTGCCTGTTGTTCTTCAACCGCTGCAAAGATCGTGTCGAGCACGGGAGCTTTGCCAACGGGAAGGCTCCGGTTGGGATGGTTTTTCGGTGTTTATGGACCATCAGAACCACCCACATTACAATCGGTGGATGATCCGGTTTTTGTCCCTGGTCCCCCCCACCCGCCGCTTCGCGGCGACCTCCCCCCTCAAGGGGGAGGTGGAGTGCGGGGCCGGCGGCATCAGGCCCATCGGCCAACGGCATCAGCCACCCTCCCCTTGAGGGGGAGGGTCGGAGCAAAGCTCCGGGGTGGGGTGACCGGCCCGAAGCGCGAGGTTTGCCTGTCGCTCTTCAACCGCGGCAAAGCTCGTGTCGAGCACGGTAGCTTTGCCAACGGGATGGCTCCGGCTGAGTGGGTTTGTCGGGCATTAATAGACCATGACAATGGCCCATATCGCAACCGGTGGATGACCGGGTCAATGTGGCCGATCACCCCCACCCGCCGCTGCGCGGCGACCTCCCCCCTCAAGGGGGAGGTGGAGAACGCCGCTGACCTTCGGTCCTTGGCCAGCTGACCAGGCGAACACTTCACATCACGAGGAGACGACCATGCATGCTGAACGCGGGCGCGTTTTGCTGACGCAGAAATTTGCCGATCTGAGCCTGAGCGGCATAGCCGGCGACGGGCGGTTTTCGGGCTATGCCAGCGTGTTCGGCGAGGTCGATCTCGGCCGGGACGTGATCGAGCCGGGGGCCTTTCGCCATTCGCTGATGAAGCGCGGGGCGGCAGGCGTGCGCATGCTGTTCCAGCATGATCCGGCGGAACCGATCGGCGCCTGGCGGGTGCTGCGCGAGGACGGGCGCGGGCTCTATGTCGAGGGGCAATTGTCGCCCGGCGTGGCACGGGCCCGCGAGGTGCATGCGCTGATGAAGAGCGGCGCGCTGGACGGGCTGTCGATCGGCTTCCAGACCGTCAGGGCCCGCACCGACGGGGGCGGCAGGGCCGGCAAGGGCGGCGGCAAGGGCCCCGGCAAGGGCAGCGGCGTGCGCCGCATTCTCGAGGCCGATCTCTGGGAAATTTCCGTCGTGACCTTTCCGATGGCACCATCGGCCAGGGTCTCGAACGTCAAGCATGCGCGGTTTTTCCGCGACACGGAAACCGAGCTGCTGCGCACCATGCGCCGCGCCGCTCGGCTGATGGCCATCACCAACTTCAAATGAGGATCAGCAGCATGACCAAGCAGATGACGACTGTGGCACCGGAGGTCAAGGCCGTGCCCGAAACCATGACGGCGGCGTTCGAGGATTTCATGCAGGCCTTCGAGGCCTTCAAGGATGCCAACGACCAGCGGCTCGGCGAAATCGAGCACAAGCTGGTGGCCGACGTGGTGACCCGCGACAAGGTGGAGCGCATCAACAAGGCGATCGACGACCAGTCGCGCATACTCGACCAGCTGGCGCTGAAGACGCTGCGCCCGGCGCTCGGCCGCAGCGGTCAGGCGCCAAGCGGCGACACCGAACGAAAGGCGGCCTTCGAGGCCTATATCCGCCGCGGCGACGAGGCGGGCCTGCGCGAACTGGAGGCCAAGGCCCTGCAATCGGGCGTGGCCGGCGACGGCGGCTATCTGGTGCCCGACGAGACCGACAGCGAGATCGGCCGGCGCCTGTCGGTGGTCTCGCCGATCCGGGCGCTGGCAACGGTGCGCCAGGTCTCGGGCGCCGTGCTGAAGAAGCCGTTCGCGCCGGCCGGCATGGCGTCGGGCTGGGTGGCCGAGACGGCGGCCCGCCCGCAGACCGGCACGCCGGAGCTGACCGAGCTGTCCTTTCCGACCATGGAACTCTACGCCATGCCGGCGGCGACGCAGTCGCTGCTCGACGATGCGGCAGTCGATATCGAGGCGTGGATCTCCAGCGAGGTCGACATCGCCTTTGCCGAGCAGGAGGGGGCAGCGTTTGTGTCCGGCGACGGGGTCAACAAGCCGAAGGGCTTTCTCGCCTATGACACGGTGGAGGACGGCGCCTGGGCCTGGGGCAAGGTGGGCTACAAGCCGACCGGCACGGCCGGCGCCTTTGCGGCAAGCGGCCCCTCCGACATCCTGATCGACACGGTCTATGCGCTCAAAGCCGGCCATCGCCAGAACGCCCATTTCGTCATGAACCGCAAGACGCAAGGGGCGATCCGCAAGTTCAAGGATGCCGACGGCAACTATCTCTGGCAGCCGCCCGGCGGCGTCGGCCAGCCGGCCTCGCTGATCGGCTTTCCGGTGACCGAGGCCGAGGACATGCCGGATGTTGCGGTCAATGCCTTTGCCATCGCGTTTGGCGATTTCCGCGCCGGCTACCTGGTGGTCGACCGCACCGGCGTGCGCGTGCTGCGCGACCCCTACAGCGCCAAACCCTATGTGCTGTTCTACACCACCAAACGGGTCGGCGGCGGCGTGCAGAATTTCGAGGCGATCAAGCTGGTGAAGTTTAGCGTGGGGTGAGGGGTGGGGCTTAAAAAGTCCCCTCCCAAACCCTCCCCACAAGGGGGAGGGCTTACCCAGCCGCTACCCTAGGCGGATAGAGCCGAGCGGGTTTCCCGGGTCTTCTCCCCCCTTGTGGGGGAGATGGCCGGCAGGCCAGAGAGGGCCTTTTTCTCCTCTGTCTGAATTTGCCCGTCATTCATCATCCAATTTCCGGAGACAGTCATGACCTATGCCCTGATCGCGCCGCCCGGCGCGGAGCCGCTGGCGCTTGGCCAGGTAAAGGCCCATCTGCGCGTTGATGGGGACGATGAGGATCAGCTGCTGCTAAGCCTCATCGTCACGGCGCGCCAGCATCTGGAGCGCGAGACAGGGCTGTGCCTGTTGACCCAGGATCTCAGGCTTTATCTCGACCGCTGGCCGCGCGACGGGGTGATTCCGATTGCCAGAGGTCCGGTGCAAGGGATTCAAACCGTTACGGTTTATGAGGCCGATGGCACGCCTCTTCAAGTATCGCTTGAAGATCACCTGCTGGACGGCCAGAGCCGGCCGGCGCGGCTCTGGCTGCGCGATCCGCCGCGGCCGGGCCAGAGCCTGAACGGCATCGAGATCGACTTTCGCGCCGGTTATGGCGATGCCGGCACCGATGTGCCGGACACGCTGCAGCGCGCCCTGCTGCTGCATGTCGCCGAGATGTTTGCCTATCGCGGCGTCGTCGATGCCAGGGACCAGCCGGCCGGCGTGCCGCGCGGCTACGAGCGGCTGATCGCGCCCTTCTGCCGGCGGGGGCTTTGACCATGGGTCTATTCGAGATCGACCCCGGCGGCCTGACGGCGCGGTTGGCCCTGCAGGCGCCGGTGACCATGCCCGACGGGCAGGGCGGCGCGGTGATCGGCTTCGAGGTGCTGGCCCTGATCTGGGCGCGCATCGAGCCGCGGCTGGTGAGCCTGGCGGAACAGGCCGGCGCCGAGATGGTGACCGTGACCCACGACATCTGGATCCGCCAGCGCGCCGGCGTCGAGAGCGGCATGCGCTTCGTCAAGGGCGGACGGATCTTTGCCGTCAAGGCGGTGCACGACCCCGACGAGACGGGGCGATATCTCGTCTGCCGCTGCGAGGAGGAGGGACGATGAGCGCCGTCAACGAGTTGTTGCAGGCCGTTCACGGACGGCTGTCCGGCGATGCGGCGCTGATGGCGCTGATCGGCACGGCCGGCATCCACGACCGGCGGCTCGCCAAGGCGGCACTGCCCTGTCTGGTGTTCGGCACGATAGAGGTCCGCGACCATTCGACGGGCACCGAGACGGGGTGCGAGTGTTTTCTGACATTCGAGGCCTGGTCGGACAGCGGGCGGCGCGAGGCGGAAGAGATTGCCGGTCTGGTGCGTGGGCTGCTTGAGGATGCCGATCTGGCGCTGCCGGCAGCAGTGCTGGTCAGCCTTGGGCATCGGCGTACGGTCAGCCGGCGCGAGGTGAAGACGGCGCTGTTCGTGGCGGAGTTGCAGTTTCGGGCGGTGCTGGAGGTTGGGTGACTCACGCTTTGTGGTCGCTTTGTGGTTTTGCCCCTCACCCTAGCCCTCTCCCCGCAGGCGGGGAGAGGGGACGAGGTCGCGGATGCCGTAGCGGCATCACCCGGCTAGCCTCGCTTTTGGTCGTCGAGAGTGTGGGATCGGTGGGGTTCACTTGCCGGGTTCTTGGGAGCATTGGGCGGCGCGTCCTATGCCTTCTCCCCGTTTACGGGGAGAAGGTCGCGGCAGCGGGATGAGGGGCTCTTGGCGCACCCGGCGCCCTCCTCGCCTCCCATGCGCTCGGCCAGGCGCAACGCGTAGCAGGGGGAAATGCGGGGCTCTTGGCGGGTCGCGATTAGGTAGCCACCCGTGCCCGCCGCGCCATCAGCCCGAGACCGACGATGCAGGTGAGTGCGGTGATTGCCAGCAAAGCCAGCGCCATGAGGGCGGTGGTGGTGCCCTGGCGGTCGAGCAGGGCGGTGAACAGCACCGGGGCGGCGGCGTTGGCGAGGTTTTGCGGCAGCGACAGCCGGGCTGATTGCTGGGCAAAGCGGCTGGCGGAAAAGAAGCTGAGCGGCAAGAGGACGCGCGACAGGGTGGCGATGCCGGAGCCGAAACCGTAGAGCGCGATGAACAGCCAGAGCATCGAGGTCTGGCCGTCGGCCACAAGCAGCGCGCCCATGGCCATGACCAGAAAGGCCGAGCCGATCAGGCCGGTCAGCACAGGCGAACTGCGCTTGCCGATCAGCACATCGACGGCGCGCGCCGAAATGCCGAGCACGGAGCGCAGCGAGCCGAGCTGCAGGGCAAGCGCCGGCGAGGCGCCGGAGACCTGCAGGATATGGATGAGCGACGGCGACAGGCCAAAGGTGATCAGGCTGAAGATCGAGGTGGAAACCGCGATCAGCAGGAAGGCAAGCGCCGACTGGCGCGGCGTCAGCGCCAGCGGCTCGGTATCGGCGGCACTCGTCTCCTCGGCGCTGCGCACTTCGGGTGTGGTGAGCGCCAGGGCATGCAGCGGCAGGCAGACCAGAAGCTGAGCGCCGGCGGCAAGCGTAAGCGTCAGGCGCCAGCCGAGCTGCTGGTCGAGCAGGCTGAGGATCGGCCAGCAGACGGCCGCCGACAGGCCGGTAAAGATCATCAGGATGCCGACGCTGCGCTTGGCGCCGGCCCCTTCGCGCTCGACGACGGCGGTATAGGCCGGCACCGACAGGCCGAAGGCACCGCCAAGACCGATCACCAGCCAGGCGCCCAGATAAAGCACCGGCCCCTGCGCGAGGCTGAGCAGCAAAAGGCCGGAGGCCATCAGGCACGAGCCGACCGACAGGATGCGCGCGGCGCCGTGGCGGGCGAGCAGCCGTCCGGTCTTCGGGCCGGCAAAGGCGAGCACCAGCATCATCACGGTCAGGCCGAGATAGATCATTTCCGAACTCAAGCCGAGATCGGCGGCGATGCGCCGGCCGAGCACGCCCGGCATGTCGAAGGTCGTGCCCCAGCCGAGGATCTGGCTGACCGACAGCAGGGCAATCAGCCCGGCACGCGGCAGCCGGCGAGGCAGAGAGAGGGGCATGAGGATGATTCCGGTGAACGGTCTGGCGGGCGTTTTTCCTTAAGGCAAAACGGCGGCGGGTGGAACGGGAAAAAGGGGTGACCCCGGGTCGCAAGATTGAAAGACATCGCGATGTGGTGTATGTGCAATGTCCGTACAGAGATCGAGGTGTGGCATGGTGGCCCTGAAGAAGAGCGAGGCGGTCAATCTGCGCATCGATGCGGCGACGCGCGATATCATTTCGCGCGCGGCGGCGATGTCCGGCAAATCGATGACCGCTTTCATGACCGAGGCCGCCTTGTCTGTTGCCCAGCGTGAACTGCTCGACCAGCGCTTTATCGGCGTGGATGCAACGGTGTTCGACGGGCTGGACGCTCTGCTCTCGGCCCCGGGAAAAGCCGATGCACGACTGGTCGATCTGCTGAAATCCGACGCCGACTGGATCGATTGACCGGCCATGTATCGCAAGCCCGCGCTGCTGACCGAGACGCATCAGACGGAGCGCTTCGACAGCGGCAAGCCGTCGCTGGATGCGTTTCTGCGGGAAACGGCGCTGCGCAATCAGGCTGAGGGCTATACCAGGACCTTCGTGATCGCCAGTCGCGATCACGATGTGGTCGGCTATCATTCCCTGTCGGCCGCGATGATTTCGCGGGATCATACGCCGCGCCAGATCAAGGGCCATGGCGCCCCGGGCGAAATCCCGGTTGCCCTGCTGGCACGCCTGGCGGTGGACCGTCACCACCAGGGCAAAGGGCTGGGCGGCGCGCTGCTGAAGAATGCGTTGCTGGCCGTGGTCGCGGCATCGGAAACCGTCGCCTTTCGCGCCGTGATGGTGCATGCGCTGGATGACGATGCGACGGCCTTTTATGGCCGGTTCGGCTTCCGTGCGGCCAAGGGGCTGGAGCTGACCCTGCTGCTGCCGATCAACGATCTGCGCGCGTCGCTGCTGGAGGCCATGCGCGAGCCGTAAAAGGCCGGCCAGCCGTGGCGGGCAGCATCCCAAATCCAATGATCCCAAGGCGCCCTGAGTGGCGCCTTTTTGTTGTCGAAAGGACGGAGACGATGGTGGCGCAGAAGGGCAAGGACCTTTTGATCAAGGTGCATGACGGCAGTGCTTATGTGACGGTGGCGGGCTTGCGATCCCGGAAACTGAGTTTCAATGCCCAGACGGTCGATGTGACCGATGCGGAAAGTGTCGGGCGCTGGCGCGAGCTTCTGGGCGGGGCGGGGGTGCAGCGGGCGGCGCTGTCG
>NZ_JABAEF010000041.1 GCF_023701945.1 Rhizobium sp. CG5 | reverse complement strand
TTCTCGACCATTGCGCCTCGCTCAACTCATACCGTTTCACCACCATGACAGCCCTCCGTGCTCAACACGGCGCTCTATGAATCAGCGATTAAGTGATTTGGGAATCCTGAATGTCGATCGGTCCTAGGCGCCACAGCCCGGCTTTCAAGGCGAAGGTGGCTCTCGCCGCCATCCGAGGTGAGCAGACGCTGGTGGAATTGTCCCAACAGTTTGACGTGCACGCCAACCAGATCAAACAGTGGAAAGACCAGCTCCTTGAGGGGGCGACAGGCGTTTTCGGTGATGAAGCGAAGGCGGAGCCGGCGGGTCCAACCGTCGATGTCAAAACACTGCACGCCACGTGACAAACTGCGTTTGCACGGAGATCGGCGAACTGACGCTGGATAACGATTTTTTAGCCGGAGCGCTCGGCAAGGCGGGCTTGCTGGGCGGAAAAAAATGATCGACCGCAAGCACAAACTCTCCGTCGTGCGCCAGGCCAAGCTTCTCGGCTTCAGCCGTGGCAGCGTTTATTATCTACCGCGTCCAGTGCCTGACGGCGATCTTGCCATGATGCGCCGGATCGATGAACTGCATCTTGACTACCCGTTTGCCGGAAGTCGGATGTTGCAAGGGCTCTTGAGGGGAGAAGGGCTGGAAACTGGGCGGCTGCACGTCGCCACGCTGATGAAGAAGATGAGCATCGAGGCGATGCTATCGTCGCACGAACACATCCAAACCAGCGCCAGGTCACAAAATCTATTCCTACCTTTCCGCGCTTCCCTTCTCGGATTTTGCGTTGCCTTTGCTCGAAGAAGCCAGCTCGGCATCGGAACAGACCGTGGCACTCGCCGTGCGAGACGGCGATGAATCGGTTTATACCGCACGCGCCATAGCCCAGCGGTCGCTCGCAGTAACGGTTCCGGTGGGTCGCCGCCTGCCATTGCTGTCAACCTCGACGGGACGCGCCATGCTCACTTTCGACACGCCTCAGGAGATCGACGGCCTGATCGAAAGCAGCCACCCAATTTTGCTGACCGACAAGACGACGATAGATCCCAACCTGCTGCGCCGGGAGCTGGAACTTGTCAGAAGCCGTGGATATGCGCTGGTCGAACAGGAGGTGGAAATAGGTGTTCGCTCGCTCGCCGTGCCATTCTTCGACAACAAACAGAAAGTGGCGGGTGCGATCACGGCACTTACCAGCATGAGCGCGTTGACAACCAAGAAGCTGCTTTCTGACATCCTGCCCATCGTCCAGAATGTCGCCGAACAGCTTCAGATCGCCATGAAGGCAGGTCGTTCGGATATCCAGTCCTGAAAAAGTGCGCCGGAAGGCGCGCGCAGACTGCTGACGAACCCCTGGCTCTGCTGGGGGTTTGTGATTCATTTGCGTTGGCGCAGGGATCAACAATTGTGCGGAATTAGGTCTTTGATCGGCCTGCTCATTGAGTTGCACCCGTCGAGGCTTGGCAACGCGGCATGCTGGACCAATTAAACCACTTTGATCCTAGCCGCATACATGCATGAAATTGACATTTTTGGTCCGTGCACCAATTCCGCCCCAATCGGATCTAGCTGCGCGCCGTTGATCGTTTACGGTACTGGCCGTCGCCCTTGCGGCCACGCAGCAAGCCGTCTTTCAGCATGATCCTGCCGCCGAGAACGACGCTGACGGGCCACCCGCGAATCTCCGTGCCTTCATAGGGGCTATAATCGGCGCCATCATGCAGATCCGCGTGGCGGATTATCCGCCGGATCTGCGGGTCCCAGATGGCGATATCGGCATCCATTCCGATCGCGATGCGTCCCTTGTGTGTGAGCCCGTATGCCTTGGCATGGTTTGTGGATGTCAGGGCCACAAACTGTGCTAGGTCGATTCGTCCCTTCATGACGCCTTCCGAAAACAAGATGGGTAGCCTGGTCTCTACGCCGGGTATCCCGTTAGGGACATGCCGGAAACTCTGGCGTCCCTTTGCATTGAGCTTGCCGGCCGGGTCGTCGTAGCGGAACGGGCAATGATCGGATGAGAAAAGCTCGAATGCGCCGGTCTGGAGGCCGGTCCAGCAGGCCTCCTGTTCCTTCCTGTCACGCGGTGGGGGAGAGCAAACGAATTTGGCGCCTTCCCAGTCCATTCCGTCGAGGTCGTCCGCCGTCAGCATCAGATATTGCGGGCAGGTCTCGGCAATAACCATCCGGCCGCGCCGGCGTGCGGCGCGTATTTCATCGATTGCCGCGCCGTTCGAGACATGGACGATGACCACCGGAATGTCGACAATCTCGGCCAGAGACAGAGCGCGATGCGTTGCCTCGCGCTCTACGGCCACAGGCCGTGTTGTTGCGTGGGCCAGCGGACGGACGTTGCCTGAAGCCTCGTGCAGTCCGATTAGGTATCGGATGGCATCCTCGTTTTCGCAATGAACCATCACCCTCGCACCGGTGCGGCGCGCAACATCCATCGTGCTGATGATCTCGGCATCGTTGAGGCGAAGCCCCTCATAGGTCATAAAGACCTTGAAGGAGCTGTAGCCATCCGCCACGAGCGCCGGAAGTTCCTGGCCGAGAACGCTGGACGAAGGATCGGATATGATCATGTGGAAGGAAACGTCCGTGAAACAGTTACCATCGGCCAACGCGTGATAGGCCGTCAGCGCCTCGCGTAGCGATTGGCCCTTTGCCTGCAGGCAAAACGGCATGACGCAGGTATTGCCGCCATAAAGCGCCGAGCGCGTGCCAGTTTCGAAATCATCTGCCATGACGATACCGTCGCCGGAATTCTGTGCCAAGTGGACATGACTGTCGATGCCGCCCGGTAGGACGAAGTGGCCGGTTGCATCGATCTCCTCGATGCCCGGTTCCAGCCGTTCACCAATCTGGACGATGCGCCCGTTCCGGATGCCGATATCGGCGTCGAAAACGTCGGATGCGGTGGCAACATGGCCATTGCGGATAACTAGATCGAACATGCTCATGGTTCCCGTACGTGGCTCCTTTAGACCATAACGTCGCCGCCGTTTGGCGACAGCGTCTGGCGTTGTTGCACCGTTTGGCCGATGGACAGCATCGCCCTTCGCGCCGCGCCTAACCAAGGTTTGGCCTCAGAGCAGTCTTGCTCGCTATGCGCTTGAAAACAGCGAACCGAAATCGGCGAGGGGTGTCATATCGATGCCGGTCACATCGAGGCAGCCCCAGAGGGTGAAGGCGACGGAGTCGTAAATGGGGATGCCGAGTTCCTGCTCCAGCGACGCGGCGATCATCGGGCCGCGCATATTCGTGCAGAGGATCACGATGGCCTTTGGTCCTGCTTTTGAAACCGCGCGGCAGAGGTCGGCGATCGTGTCTTCCTCCATCTCCGCGAAAGAAAAATTGTCCGAAAGACCAGCATGCCGTTCAGCAATGACCTCAATGCCGAGGTCCTTAAAGTTGTCGATGACACGGGATTGTACGTCTGGCGTGTAGGGAGTGACAAGGCCGATCCTCCTGGTGTCGCGTGTCTTTAGGATTTTCATCAAACTGATAACCGCGCTGGTGGCTACGGCGGCACATTCCTCGGCAAGACGCGCGCATAGGGTTTCATCCTTGTCGATCCCGAGCCAGGCGGCCGACGTGCCGTTCCAGGCGATGACGTCCACGCGCGCATCCGCAAGTAGCCGTGCGGCCGCCAAAATCGGTTCCAGCGAAAACTGGGCGTTCGCCTGCTGGTCAAGAGCGATGCGGGTGACGGTGAAGCGGCTGAAATGCGCCGTCACATCGGGAAAAAGGGGCGCCAGCAATGCGCTGGTATAGGGTTCGACGACGGTGTTCGATGATGGTGTCAGCATACCGATCCGCATTTGCCTTGCCGCGCCGCTCATCCTTCTCCCCCCATTGTTCGCGGCCGTAGCGTTGTGACCGATGGCATTGACTCCTGGTGGGCAAGCCATGCCGCGAGCGGCTCCGACAAGCCGGAGCTTGGCTTGGCGTCCGGCCGACGGAAACCGCCGGCTGAAGCCGGCTTGACGTTCAGCGCAACGATCGCCTCCGCCTGCTTGACGGCTGCCACGACCTGATCGACGACGGGCACCGAAACACGATCCCTGATCTTTGCCGCAAGGCCAGTCAGCGGTGCGCCTGCCGGAATGATGACATCGGCACCGTCCTCTTCCACGGCCTTGCGGCAGAGCTCGACCAGGTGTTCTTCAATTTCCTCCTGCACCATGGCTACGTCGCCGCGCGGATTTGCATCCGGTGTCCTGACCCCGGAGCATCGCCCCGTCAGCCCGTGCATTGCCACGCAATCCTGAAACCAGTGGCGCAGGACGGGCGCGAAGGTCACGATGCCGAAACGACCACCCAGCATACAGGCCGAAAGCATGGCGGCTTCGGCAAGACCGATGACGGGGATGTCGAAAAGCTCGCGCGCGCCGAGAAGCCCCGGATCGCCGAATGCGCCGACGATTGCCGCATCGCATTCGGAGCGATTGTCGGCCAGCATGGCCAGAAGTGTGCTGCCGGCGAGCTGCGCTTCGGCACGGGTCGCGATGTAGGGCACGCCCTCGGAGGCCGTCACGGCTCTGACCTGCGTTGCAGGATGAGCGCAGGTCAGGGCCGTTTTCATCATTCTGTCGGTCATCGACTGAGATGTGTTGGGATTGATCAGCAGTAACCGCATTCAAATGTCTTCCAAATTGCCTTTTCAGTGATGGACTTTTCAGACGCGCGAGGCCTGCCGGTAGAAGGGTTCGTGTTTCGCCGGGTCCATGTAGTTCTTGTAGAACTTGCGCACATGCGGCATCAGCGCCTTGGAAAGTTTGCGACGTTCCACCTCGTCGTTGGAAAGGGCCGATTTCAGGTGTTCGTGCAATTCGGCCAGTGCCGCATCCTTGTCCACACGAGTGAAGCGCCCGTTTTCGTAAATGACCTCGCCATCACACATGACGAGCTTCACCGCCGAGGACTTCGCGCGCTGGATGATGGCGTCGAGAAGCGGCATTTCCTCATCTAGATAAGGATAGGTGACGCTGCGTGCGTCGATGAGCGACAGATCGGCGAGCTGGCCGGGTTCCAGCGTGCCGAGGGTCGATCCGTAGACGGTGGTCTTCGCACCACCGCTTGTGGCCATGCGCAGCACCTGCCCCATGCCTGGCACGTCGGCATCTTCCTGCCCGGGGATACGATGGGCGCGCAGTACGAGACGCATTTCCTGTAGCATGTCGCGGTCATCGTTGATGCCAGCCTCGTCAAGGCCGATCGCCGTGTTGACCTGCTTCACCTCGAAGGCGTTGAGGGGCGCGATGCCGCTGCGCAGCCGGAAGTTGGACGAGCAGTTATGGCAGATGCAGACGCCGCTTTCTGCAATCTGGTCGATGTCGCGTTCGTTCAGCCAGACGCCGTGGCCGAGCGTCAGGCGGGAGTTGTGCAGGCCGAACTGCTTCAGATAGTCGAACGCGGTCGTGCCGCCGCGACGCATCGCGTATTCCTTCTGGTAGGCGGTTTCCACCAGGTGCATGTGAAGCGGAACATTGAAGCGCTCGGACGTTTCCGAAAGCGCCGCCAACGCCTTGTCCGAGCACCAGTGAAGGTTTGCGGGAGCAAGCTGGATCTTGGTGCGAGAACGTTCTTGGTACTTATCGAAGAGCGAGTGGAACAGATCCAGGCTGCCCTCAAGTTTCACCTTCGTACGATTGAAGTACGCACGCATTGGTCCCTGCAGTTCAACCGGCAGGCTGGCAATGAATTCCGCATCGTCCTGATAGACCAGCGAGTTCTGGTCGCGCACTGCGTAGCAGTAGGAAACGCGCATGCCGATGTCGTGATAGGCTTTAAGCACCTGCTCGGACTTCGCCTGCACCTCTTCAAGCGTTCCAGGCATCCAGCCATGAATGTGCTGGACGGTGGTGATGCCGGACGAAATCATCTCGAAGGCGGAGTAGAGTGTATCGAGATAGAGGTCGACGGAGCGGGTGACCATGCGCGTGACGAACCAGAGTTCGAGCGGCATGTCGGGCGAGCCGAGCTGAACCGGCGTCAGGCCGACATGATGGTGCCCGTTGACGAAACCCGGCAGCATAAAGGAATCGCCGGTGCCATGGACCGGTATGTTCGAGTATCGTTTCGAAAGATCCTCATAGGTACCGACTTCGAGGATGACGCCGTCTTCCTGCAGCAGCGCGCCGTCATCAATGGCTTCGAAATGATCGCGGTCGATCGGCTTGGTGAACATGGTGCGTGAGCGCACGATGGACTGGGACATGCTTGTCTCCTGGCTATGCCCTTGCGGCAGATGCATTGTTTGCGGATGAAAACGGCGCTACCTCGCGCCGGTCGGGATCAGGCGGCGCTCATCATTTCCTGCTCGGCGAAGGCGCGATCCACTTCGTCACGCAGGAGTTCCGTCAGGTGTCGGCGCAGCGCCTCCACGCGCGGATCGAAAAGATCGCGCGGGCGAGGCAGGTCGACGGGAACGATAGTCTTGATCCGGCCGGGCCGGGCCGTGAAGACAGCAACCCTGTCGGAGAGCGCGACGGCCTCATCGATATGGTGTGTGACGAACAGGATCGACGCGCCGCTGTCCTTCCAGACGTCGATGAGGAAATCCTGCATCTTGGCGCGCGTCTGGACGTCAAGTGCCGCGAACGGCTCGTCCATCAGCAGCACTTTTGGCCGCATAGCGAGCGCACGGGCGACGGCCACACGCTGGCGCATCCCGCCGGAAAGCTCGTCCGGCCGTTTGTCCATCGCATGGTAGAGACCGACCCGCTGCAGGGCGTCGGCGGCAACTTCACGCCGCTCCTTTGCGTTCATGCCCTTGACCCAGAGGCCGAAGGTGACGTTCTGCCAGACCGAAAGCCAGGGAAAGAGCGAGGTTTCCTGAAAGATCAGACTGCGTTCCGGCGAAGGGTCGGTGATCTTCTCGCCGAAGGCGGTGAGCGTACCGCCCGTCGCCGTCTCCAGTCCGGCGATCAGATAGAGAAGCGTGCTCTTGCCGCAGCCCGATGGCCCGAGCAGGGTCACGAATTCCCCGGGTTTGACATCGATATCGATGCCTCGGAGTGCCTCATGGGCGCGGGGCGTACCTTCGGCCCAGACCATGCCGACATTGCGGCAGGAAACGGCCAGCGCCCTGTCGTTACTTGAGGCCATTGAGGATCTCCTTGGTTTCAGGGATCCAGTAGAGGATCTTCCTTTGCAGCATCCGCAGCGCGAGATCACAGAGGTAAGCCATGATGCCGATGAGGCCGATTGTGAAGAAGACGAGGCCGGGATTGAACGTATTGCGAGCGAGCATGATGATTTGACCAAGGCCGTATCCGACGCCGGTCGCTTCGGCGATAAGCACGGCCATCCACGCGCCGAACAGGTTCATGCGCAAGAGCATCAGCAGGCCGGGCAGTATCGCCGGTACAATCACGCGCGTATAGGTCTGCCACTTGGTGCAGCCCATGGTACGCGCCACGTTGATGAAGTTCTTGTTGACATTGTCGATATGGGCGACTGTCGCGAGGACCATGCTGAAGAACAAGGCGACCACCACCATGAAGATGGCAGGTCCGTTGCCGATGCCAAACATGAACAATGCGACAGGGAGCCAGGCAACCGGTGAGATCGGCGCAAGAAGCGTGATCGTTGGCAGGGTCAAGTTCTCGAAAAGCTTGTAGTAGCGGACCATGACCCCGACCGAGATGGCAAGCGCTGCGGCGATGACGAGACCGATGACGACGCGCATCAGCGTTGCGAACATGGTGTAGATCATAGCCTGGAGCGGCGTCGGGCCGCTGCCCGGCGTGACGCCCATCTCCCAGCGGCTGGCCGTATTGAAGAACTTGGCCTGATCTGGAATGTTGGCGATGAAGATATGGGGAGGCGGCAACAGCTTGGGATCGGAAATGCCGAAGAACCAGAGCGTCTCCCAGATACCGACAAAAAGCCCCACGGATACAATCGTCCATCCGATCCGTTCGGCCAGCGACCTCATGTAAGGTGACAACAGTGGGGCAGGGATGGGGCGCGAGGCCCCATCGTTCTGCAGATATTTTGCGGTGCCTCTCATATCAGGCCGCCTTCATCTTCAAAGATGCGTAGAGATCAGGGTTTTCTGCGATGACCTGCTCGAGCAGCGTCCAGTCGATCGCGTCGTCCGTCGGCTTCTTCTTGATATAGCCCATCTCGATAAGCGAGTCGGTCCGCTCGAGGATGAAGGTCTTCTGGTCGCGCATGTCGATGACGCTCGGCTGCGCGCGCTGGGCGATGCGGGCGTTTTCGAGCGAGGTCTTGTAATAGGTGCCGACCACCTTGCCGAGCGTCGCTTCGATATCGGCCTCGGCCATGGCCTGCGCCTTCATCATTGCCTTGATGAGCGCCTTCAAGGTCGCCGGATTTTCCATCATCAGTTCGGCGCGCGAGGCAAGGATGCAGTCGGTGTAGTTCTTGCCGTAGATGTCGATGCCGTCCGACAGCAGGACGGAACCCGGCTTGTCGTTCAGCAGCGCCGTTCCATAGGGCTCGATAACGCAGACCATGTCGATAGCGCCTGCCATGAAGCCCTCGACGGCTTCGGCCATGGAGCCGAGATAGCGGACTGTGATGTCCGAAAAGGGGATGTCCTTGGCCTTGAGCCAGTCATACGGCATCACTTCGAGCGTATCGAGCTGGAAGGTACCGAGCGTCTTGCCCTTGAGCTTTTCGGGTGTATCAAGGCCCGGCTGTGCAACGAGCATGCAGCCCTGGATGCCGCCGCCGGCAACGACCTTTACCGGTGCACCGGCATCGTAAAGGGCGAGGAAGCTGGTGTAGGGCATCACGCCGACATCGACCATGCCGGAGCCGATCATGGTGACCTGGTCGGAGAAGCTCGGGGCGATCACGAATTCAATTTCCAGCCCGTCTTCGCGGGCAAGCTGCTCGGCATGGGCCAGGAAGAGATTGAGATTGCAAAAGCCGTTGCCGTGCGTCGATTTCACAGCGCCGGCGTCTGCAGCATGGGCATGGCCGCCAAACAGCGTTGGCGATACGGCCATGGTTATGGTCGCCGCGGTTGCGGCTTTCAGCAGGCTACGCCGGGTGAGGTCCAGCGACTTGAATTCAGGCTTCGTCCAATGGTCGTGTCTGTCACACATGTTTTGGTTCCCTCTGAAAGATCCTTGTTGCACCCACCCGCTGCCCTCCCAGGCCGAGCGAATATAATTATGAATGCAATGTGCGTGCCAAAGGCCGTGAGCAATCGATTCCGCATTAATAATTATATTCTGGAATTGCAGTGGCGATCGAATAAGCAGGATACCATTCATGGCGCAGGCACCCCGCCTATTATCGAGGCATTGCAGCGGTGATTCCTGCCGCGGCGAGAGCCGTCTCGATGCGTGCAGCCAGCGCCAGCAGAGCATCATCCGAAAAGCGTGGCCCGACGATCTGCAGGGCAACGGGCAGACCAGCCCTCCCAGTACCCGCCGGCAGCGATATGGCTGCGCAGAACGCATGGTTGAACAATGGCGTGAAGACGGCATGCCCGCGATGCGGCACGGCAACGCCTCCAATCTCTGCGGGGCCGAGTTGAGCGAAAGGCCAGGCGACGCATGGTATCGTCGGCGTCAGAAGAAAGTCATGACCATTGGCGAAGAACCGAGCCGCGGCGGCGGCAACCGCCGTGCTCATCGATGATGCGCGCGCAACGTCCGCCGCCGTCAGGCTGAGTCCGGCTTCTATCTGTGCAGCGATATCCGGATCGAAGAGATCGGGATCCTTCCGCCAGACATCACCGAAGTGCGCCGCAAGGTCCGCATGCTGCAGAGGCATAAGTGACGCCTCTCCGGCGCCTTCCGGCCAGGATGGATCGGTGTTTGAGATGGCAAAGCCGCTTGATCTCAGTACTGCCACCGCGCGTTCAAGCGTTTCAGCCACGTCTTCATCAACAGGGACGCCAAGGCCAAGCTTCGGGCTCCAGACGAGGTTGGGGTGTTCCGGCAGGACTGAAGCGGGGATGGGTGGCACGGAGAAAGGGTCGCGCGCATCATGACCGCGGATCACCTGAAAGAAGAGCCTGATGTCGTCGACAGTGCGTGCCATCGGGCCGGGCACACCCACCTGTGAAACTACCCGTGCTGATGCAACGACCCCGCCGGAAGGCTTGAAGCCGACGACGCCTGCATGGGCGGCGGGCCGGCGGGCCGAGCCGCCGCCGTCGCTGCCGAGTGCGATCGGTACATAGCCGGCAGCAAGGGCCGCGGCCGCGCCGCCGGAAGACCCTCCGGTGGTCAAAGTGTGGTCAAGCGGGTGACGAGTCGGGCCGTAAAGCAGGTTAGTGGTCACGCCCTTGCAGCCAAATTCTGACATGTTGCTGCGGCCAATGATGATCGCGCCCGCCGCCCGCATGCGCTCGATGACAAGATCGTCGCTGGTGGCGACGAAATCTTCAAACAGGCGGGATCCCTGCGTAGCCTTCCAACCTTTCACATGGAAGTGATCCTTGACAAGAACCGGCACACCGGCAAGCGGCAGGCGTTCGCCTCGCTTCAGCCGCCGTGCCAGCGTTTCGATCTGGGGATCGGATAGGGATGGATCATGGTCAACGACAGCGTTGATCATCCCGTTCGTTGCACTGATCGCCCGATGCGCTGCCGCGCTGGCGGCTTCCGGCGAGAGCTCTCCAGCAAGCACGGCCGATGCAATCGCCGCGGCTGTCCGGTAGGAGGCAGTTGTTTCGGTCATAACGTATACACCTCGAAAAATTCCTGTCGGATTGCGGATCAGCCAAGTGCGCGCATGGTTCTTTCGATGAAGGCGCCAAATGCGCCGTTACCGAAGCCATGGACCACCGCGACGATGCCATGGGGCGCATCGATCCAGATGCCATTCATGCCGACGCCAAGCGCGAAGACCGATGTCACCGGCGCTGAGGGAAAGAGCTTGCGATGGGTGTTGAGCCACCAGAGGCCGCCATAGACCGGCATCAGGGCGCAGGGGGAAAGCAGGGTCCCTAAGGCCGAGCCTGAGATTATACGGCGCCCGTTATACAGGCCGCTGCCGACAACCAGTTCGCCTAATGCTGCATCCTGCATGACGCTCGTCACGATCCCGCCGCCCCAGTGTCCACCGCCGACGACGACCGGGACGCTGCGGCCGCTGATATCGACGGTTGTCTCTGGTGGATATCCGTTCCAGTCCCAATCAACGCCCGCGAAGGCTTCAGGAAAGCGCGACCGAAGCACATCCCTAAGGGATGTCTCGAAAACGCAGGTCAGTGCAAGGCAGAGGGCATTGACGCGGATGTCGTTATAATCCCAGTAGCTTCCCGGTGCGCCATAGGGCGTGACCGTATTGAAGCGGCTGCCGTCCTCTGTGGATGAAAGCTGGCGGTTGCGATCGACAGTGTCGGGAATGCCCCACAATGTGCCCTGCCATTCACTTGTCTGCTGCAGCAACTGGCGCCATGTGGCTGCATCATTGGGTGCGGCAAACGCAGGATGAGGCACGGACTGCCCGACAGGCGCGTCGAGGTCGGCGATCCGTCCCTCGTCCAGGGCGATGCCCGCGAGAAGGCCGATATAACTCTTGGTGACGCTGAAGACCATGTCTGCATGGGCGGTATCACCCCAGGATGCGGCCACGCTGCCGTTTACGGAGATGACGCCTGCGGAGCCGATACGATCGTAAAGCGGACCCTTGACTATATTCCACGGTGGCGGGTCGAAGTCTTGACTTTCTATCACCGAGCGTATGTCGAGCGGCCAGTGTGTCGGGTGGGCGAGAGCGAAATCGACAGCGTCCTGAAAAGGACTTTCCGATGTGCGCGTATCCATTGAAGCTCCTGTGGATAACGCCCGGCATAATCAAGCCGGGCTGAAGGGTAGCAGAGACCCGCACGAATAAATCCACGTACGACTTTCAAGGACGTACGAAGCGAAAGTGTCGGGTCGCGGCAAACAGGAGGGCAGGCCGAACCGGCACTTGTATTTATAATTATGATAATTATAAGAGCAAGACCCCGAGGGAGGGAGCACGAAGAAAACAATATGACAATGCTCAACTCGATGAAAAAGAAGCGGCGTCCACTGCAGGTGGCTCCCTTTCGCGAAAGCCTTCACGATTCGCTGACCGACCAGCTGCGGAACATGATCCTTAAGCACGATTTGCAACCCGGCGAATGGATACAGGAGATGCAGCTTTGCGAAACGCTGGGTGTTTCGCGAACGCCGATGCGTGAGGCGCTCAAGGTGCTGGCGTCAGAAAAGCTCGTTGTGCTCCACCCCTATCGTGGTGCATCCGTGGCAGAGATCCATCTCGAAGTGGTAGCGGAACTGTTTGAGGTTCAAGCTATCCTGGAAAGTCAGGCCGGTCTTCTCGCCAGTCAGCGCGCAAGCGATGCTGAAATCGCCGCCTTTTCCGCCAGGCAGGACGAAATGGCGGGATATTTCCATGCCGGCGACCGCGCTTCCTATTTCAAGCTCAATCAGGAATTGCACACAGCCATCGTGGCCATGGCCGCAAACAGCTGTCTTCTGGAAAGCCACGCAGCGATTATGAAACAGATTTCACACGCTCGCTATGCGGCACTTGACGAGGAAAATCGTTGGCGGGTTTCGATCGAGCAGCATGCAGCGATCCGTGATGCGCTGGTGGATCGGGATGGCCCCGCGCTCGCCGCCCATATTTTCGGACATGTCAACGACACCAAGAAGGCGATTCTCCGCGCGCTTGCAAGAAGCGAGGCCGCTACTGCTACATAGTACAGCTCTTATGGCGTAGGACGGCCGATCCTTTTGGGATATGGACATAGCGGGGCTCACCGAATTTCTTGGCGATCCCCAAAGAGATGCATGATTTAGTTGTCTTCGAGGCTAGAGCAGATCCGGTGATTGATGAATCAAACGTGATGTGACGAGAGTGACCGAAGCTGATTCAACTTCTCTTCGAATAGGAGGTTGATGATGGCACGAGCACTGAGCGATGATCTTCGTATCCGCGTCTTGAAGGCGTCAGCTACCGGTATGTCTGCCCGCCAGGCTGCCGGTTGGTTCGGGGTTGGGGTTTCCACGGCGATCCGCTGGATTGCAAGAGCAGTAGAGGGCGAGCCAACAACGCGGCCGCAGGGTTGGAAACGACCTTCCCTTCTGGACGCTCACGAGGCGTTTGTTGTCGAAATGATCGACGATTGCCGGGACGTAACGCTCGATGAAATGGTCGAGCGCCTGTCGGGCTAACGGCAGGTCAGCATCAGCCGGAGCGCGCTCCGTGCCTGGCTGCGTGGTCGCGGCTGGACATTTAAAAAAAGTCCGCACATGCATTGGAGCAGGACCGACCGGACGTCCTGAAGCGTCGACGCGCCTGGTTTGATGAGCAGCTCGATCTCGATCCGCAAAAGCTGATCTTCATAGACGCTGACCTTGCCCCCAAGTTTTATCCAGTTTTGAGTTCGCTCCGGCGGTTTTGGGTTGCTGCATTTTGTGCGGTAGCGGCGGGTTGCGGTGCGGAGCCATTTCGGCTGCGCAGCACCGCATCACGTCGC
>NZ_JABAEF010000040.1 GCF_023701945.1 Rhizobium sp. CG5 | reverse complement strand
GCAATGAGATCCAGTTGACGGACAGCATGCTGAAGCTGCTGACCGAGCAGGATTTCACCGCCTTTCCGTTCCGCGGCACAACCTACGACACCGGCGCCAAGGATGGCTTCATCCTCGCCAATGTCGCTTTTGCTCTTGCACGCGACGACATCCGTCCCACCGTCGAAGCGCAGCTCAAAGCCATCGTTGCCGCCTTGAAATAGGGCGGGTCTGAACGGGGCTGGCCTTATCGTTTCAACGCCAGCCCCACGCCGGCACGCAGAACTCGCGTGTCGGGTGTGCGGATACCGCCCTGCCCCTCCTGTGACCGGACATGTATCCGGCATTTCGGGTGAAGGGCGGCTCCATATTGGAGCGCCGACAAACTTGCCAAGGCGGGCCGTTGCTATATCCTTTTCCGATGAACTCGAGATCCATCCAGCAAAGACTGTTGTTTTGGCTGAGCCGTAACTTTGTTCGATCCGCATTGTTGCTGCTGATCGCCGCGTTCAGTTCGGCCGCAATGGGAAGCGAGTCCTCTATGTCCGTGCAAACCTCTTCCTTCAAAATCGTCGCCTTCGGAAATTCTCTCACCGCGCGGTCCGACTGGCCTTCGGCATTGCAGAATGCCATGTCAACCTGTCTTGCGGGCCCCATATCCGTCGAAGTGATCGCCGATGTCGGCGTGACCAGCACCTGGGCGGTCAACAATGTCAATCGGGTGATTGCCGCCGCCCCCCAGGTCATCCTGATGCAATTTTCAGAAAATGACGCGGCGATAAACAATATTATGAGCGTGGACAGCAGCCGGACCAACATTGCGCGGGTATTGGGCGCCTTGCGGCAAGGCGTCCCGGCCGCCCGGATCGTTTATATGGCCATGAACCCGCCGCATGGATTTCGCGGCTGGATGAGGCCGTTCCTTGCCTCCTACATCGAGGCGCACCGGCAGGAGGCAGAGCGCCGCAATGTCACCTTCGTGGATTTCCGGCCGCACTGGAACACGCTGACGAACGCCGAAATAGCCCTGCATATTCCCGACGGGTTGCATCCCACGACATCAAAAGTCTCCGAGATCATGGTCCCCGTGCTGCTTGCCCATCTGGTTCCGGACAAGGACTGTCGACCCCACCGCTCGCAGTGACGTGACAGGATCCCGACACCCCTTGGCCTGCCGGCTCAATCCGGATCCGCGTTTATGGTCGAACCGGGCCTGCTGCCTTTTCGACATAGGGAAGCAGGGATGGACTCGGTGCCGCAAGAATCGATTTCCGCAGCGGCGGCGCCTGGCTCAGGAGCAGCCGGAGGTCGCTCTCAACAGACCTTGACGCTTCCTGCAGTGTCGCGGCGTTCATCTTGTTCCACATGACAAAGCGTCCCGCGACGATATTGGGCTCGACCGGCGCCAGATTGACCGACTGGCTCATCAGGCTGGCCAATTCGCGGGGCTCGGCGGCCACGGCAAATCGCACCATGGCAAGCCGCAGCCAGAGATTGCCATCGGCTGGCAAGCAGGACAAAGCATGGCGGAGATAGTTCTGCGAACGCTCCATGGCCGCGGCCCAGGCGTCGTAGTCATCCGTAGAGTTCTGACGATCGAGGTCGGCGAGAACCACGGTCAAGCCTGCGCGCACGACATCGGAGCGGCAGGTGCCCGCTTCGACGATATCCGGCACCTGCTGAATATAGGTCGGAATGGCATCGCGCGAAACCGGCTGGCCCAGTTCGATTTTCTTGGCCAGCAGCATCAGGGTTGCAAAGCGCGCCGTCGTTACCTGCTGCCAGATGCTGGATGTCAGCAGCAGGCCGGCGATGAGCGCGAAACCGATCAGGGCCGGAGAATAGGCCGGCCCCTTGTGCAGGCTGTCAGTCTTCACGATAGTAAGACAGATAACGCGAGGCGTAATAGTCGCTGGAGCCATAGGCGCGATAGAGCTTCATCTTCTCTTCATCGACCTTGTTGAGCACCACGCCGGCGCATTTATCATAGACCTCCATGTCGCTGGCCAGGATCGACTTGACGGCCTTGCGCGAGGTATTGCCCCATTCGATCACATAGATGAAGCTGTCGACCCGAGCGGCGATGGCGCGGGCATCGACGACCGGTCCCAAAGGCGGCAGGTCGAGGATGATATAGTCAAAGCCGGTCTTGGCGGTCTCAATAATGGCATTCATCGCCGGCGATGCCAGCAGTTCCGACGAATGCGGCACACGGCGGGTGACGACAGCGGGCAGGAAGGCAAGCTTGGTCTTCTGATTGAGCAACAGCAGGTCGCGGACCGGGCGGTTGTCGATCAGGGCCTCGAGCAGGCCTGCCTCGGCATTGCGGCCGATGGCCCGGGTGGCGCCGGGATTGCGCAGATCGGAATCGATCAGCAAGGTTCTTGCGCCCTGCATGGCCAGCAATTCGGCGAAATTGACGGCCACCGTCGACTTGCCCTCGCCGGGCAGAGTTGAAACGATACCGATCACCTTGGCGCGGTTCTCCTTGACGCCCAGATCGATGGCGATCTTGGCGCTGCGCAGGGTTTCGGCGAACATCGACAGGGGATGATCGACGACATAGTTGCTGATGCTGCTGGCCTTGCGGATATTGCGCGGGTTCTCGCCGCCGGCCGGACCTATCTTATAGGGTTCGATGGCAACCGCCGGCACGGCACCGAGGAATTCAAGGCCGAGGGATTCGCGGACCTGATCGCCGGTGCGGAAGAACCGATCGCGGAATTCGCGGAAGGCGCCGAGCCCCGCGCCGAAGGCGCCGCCCAGCATGATGGCGAGCGCCAGGACAAGCGCTTTGCGCGGGCTGCTTGGCCCCGGCGGTGGTGTGGCGCGGGATATCACCCGGGCCTCGGTAATCGGGAAGGACTGCTGCTGGGTGGCTTCCTGGAAACGCTGAAGAAAGGTCTGGTAGAGATTGCGGTAGGTTTCGGCGGAACGCTCGAGTTCGCGCAACTGCACCTGCGTTTCTCCCGCGAGCGCACTGACCCCTTGTGCTTCCTTGACGCTCTGGCGCAAGGCGCTCTCGCGCGACTGGGCCACGGTCACATCACTCTGATAGCTCTCGGCGATGCGGCCGAGTTCGGCAAACATCAGCCGTTCGTATTCGCGCATTTCGCTGCGCAGCCGCACGGCCTGGGCATGGTTCGGCCCGAGCCGGCTGGAGATTTCACTCTCAAGCTTCGAAGCCTCCAGATATTTCTGACGCAGGTCGTTGGAAATCGAACTGTCCAGCACATCGGTCACGATGGCGTCCGTACGGCCGGCATCGATGATCGACTTGATCCGGTCATAGCGGGCCGCTGCCTTGGCGGTTTCCGCCTGGGCGATAATCAGGGCGCTGCTGAGTTCCGACAGTTGCTGGTCGGTGATCAGTCGCCCGTCGGCCGCCACGAGGCCGTTCTCGCCGCGGAATTTCTGCACCGCGAAATCCGAGTCGAGCGCCTTCTGCTTCAGCTCGTCGATACGCTCCTGCAGCCAGTCGCTGGCGCGGCGCGTCGCATCGTATTTCGAATTGAGCTTGTCGAGCAGATAGGCCTCGGCAAGCGCGTTGGCGATGCGGGCTGATTGCTCGGCCGACGGCGAGGTATAACCGACTTGCAGCACATAGCTCCGGCCGGCACGACCCACACTCAGGTTCTCAAGAATGATCCCGACGGCCTCGGTTGTCTTGGCCTCCGTCTCATCGAGAAGGGGTTCTTCCGCGGCAAACCAGCTGGAAACATTAAACAGCGACCTGACAAAGGTCATCGCCGAAGACAGGGGAGAGGTCGATCCATTGAGGAAGACCGGATCGTCGATCAGCTTCAATTTCGACACAACCGCCGTGGCAATCGCATCCGATCTGAAAAGCTCCATCTGGCTCAGGACCGAGGGCTCGTCATCGACCATGCTGCCGATCGTCGAGAGCTGGTTGACGATCTCGTTATTGCTGCGGTCGATCAGCACACTGGCGACCGAGGTATACATCGGCACCGCTGTGAACACATAGAGCGCCGCCACGACGACGGCCGCAATGATCGACACCATGCCGACACGCCACTGCCGGCGAAAGATTGAGATCAGCTTGTCGACATCAATGCCGTCGCCGGCATTCTCGTCGTTGTCCCAATCGTCTCGCTGGCGGGAAGCGATTCTATCTGGTGATAGCAAACAAGCACCTCATACAAATCGAGCTCCCGCTGCGACACAGACAGGCCGTTGCGTCACGCCGTTACTGATTGGTGGCGCTGACGGACGATTGCTCCGATGCAAAATACTGACCGCTGCCGCTGGTTGAATAACCGGATGTGCTTTGCGCGGTTGTGACATCGCCTCCCGCATTACCTGAACCGACACCGGCCGTGCCGCCGCCGCCGATACCCGCCGCCGCAGTGCCGCCACCCGCAGCCCCAGCGCCCAACGCTGCGGTCTGCACTTCATTGGATGCGGCCAAAAAGGCCGTGATCACGGCCGGATCGGTCACGCCAGCGACCTTTTCCTGGATCAGCGCTGCATATTCGGGGTTCACGGCAGCGCAGGCCCGCGCCGCACGGGCCAGACCAGACCCAATCGCGGCCTTCTGTTCCGGGCTTGCCTGGGCCACGAGAGAAATGATCAGATCCAGCGTGTCAGCGCTTGAGCCCGAGAGTGCGCGCACCCGGCTGGACATCGGCAGACCACCGGTCGGGTTCTCGCTCAAAAGAGACGCAGGCGAAGCGATGAAGGCGTTGATCTCCGCCTCATTCAACTTTGCAGGCGACTGGAAGCAGCCAGCCGCCTGTGCAAAGGCGTTGCTTGTACTGATGCTGGAGGCGAGCAAAGCGAGAACAACGCTGGCTCCGACCTTGAGGAGAGTGTTCGACATCTCGTTAGTGTCCCTTCAAAACTCATTAAATCTTAACGGATAGTTTACCGTCAGCAACGCCACTTTGCAATGCCAGTAAGTCCTGGGATCGAATCATGTTTAATATGCGCGATCCCAAGACTTCTTAGTTGGCCAACTCCTCGACTGCATCGCGCGTCGCCACTGCATCAGACGACATTCCAGACGCCGACGACGTGACAGCATTGGCAACATCAAGAACCTTGATCAACTCAACAGAGTCGGAGTTCGAGACGTAGAGAATATCCTTGTCCTGCATTGCGAACTTCTGGGTCGCGAAGAAGGCTGAGGGATCCCGAAGGTTGGCCCGGAAGATGACCGGAATGCTGGCCGCAGCAAATTGCGACGTGTTGATCCCCATCTTCTCCAGCGTCTTGCGATCGACCGAGCGATAGAGGGCCACCTGGGCCGGATCGGCGCGACTGTCGAGAAGGCCGCCCGCCTTGGCCAGCGCTTCGCCGAGCGACAGGTTGGATTCCTCGAAATCGAAGCGGCCGTTTTGGCCGGAGGCGCCGAAAGCCAGATAGGTACGACGTTCGCGATCGACGAACACGGTATCACCCGGGGCCAGGTAGATGTTTTCGGCCGGCGTATTGGACAGCTTCTCGTAGGACACCGTTGCGGTGCGGCCCTTGCGCTGCAGGGTTACATAGGTTTCGACGCCGGGCGAACTGATGCCGCCGGCGGTCGAAATCACATCCAGAACCCGCTCGCCGCCCGACGTAATCTCTACCTTCTGCGGCGAATTCACATCGCCCAGAACAGCCACCTGGCTGGACTTGCTGGCGGTGACGGAAACAATCACTTGAGGCTCGATGGCACGATTGGCCAAGAGGTCCTCGATCTCCCGCTCCACCTGCTCTTTCGGCCGTCCCGCGGCATTGATGCGCCCCGCATAAGGCACACTCAGATTGCCGGCGCTATCGATCGTCTGGGCCGGAAGGGTGACGAAATTGCCTGCTCGGCTGCCAGCGTCGCTGGGAATGAACAGGCCGCCCGCCTGCGATTCGAAGATCGAAACCTCGACAGTGTCGCCAATTCCCAGAGGAATGCTTGGAGGTCCGCCGCGACCGCCGCCAAAACCGTCCTTCAACGACGCTTCGTTTACGGTCTCGAAATATCCGAGCATGCTCTTTTCGAGATCGATCAATACATAATCAATGCCGACCTTGCGACCCTCGGTGCTCACCTTGACGGCTGCCGAACCATCGATGGAACGATAGGACGGTCCCGAATTGGGAAAGGACGTACAACTCGAGAGAAGAGCCGACATCGCAATGACAGTAATCATTCGGTTCGATAATATCATGTATTCAAGCCCCCAAGCCTTATCAGAACCTATGTCATCAACAACGAGAATTATCCAGAGCAGCGTCCAGTTTGGCATCCAAACAAGCGAATCAAACAATTCAAATGTTGCCCGCCAGTCACACCTTTATCATCGAAAACATTTTAAATGAGTAAATCCAGGATTTTATACCTCAATCTGCCGCCACAGCCGAGTTCACATAAGCACTTCAAGATGCGTTAAATTTCACAGAAAAAACGTCCAAGGCCACCGTACCGGCAGGAATGAAGGTAATATTCAGCAAAATTCACAATGTCTTTTGGCCTGAACAGCAACGGATGAATGCTATACGTTGATATTCTCTAATATTAGCACTTCATTAATCAATCGACGCCGAACAGATCACGCGTGTAGACTTTCGCCTCGACATCGGCGAGTTCGGCGGACGATCGATTGGCGAGAATGACGTCGCATTCAGCCTTGAAGGCCGCCAGATCATGCACGACCCGGGAGCGGAAGAATTCCGGCTCGGTCATCGTCGGCTCGTAGACCACGACCTCGATGCCCTTTGCCTTGATGCGCTTCATGATGCCCTGGACGGACGAATCGCGAAAATTGTCGGAACCGGCCTTCATCGTCAGGCGGTAGATCCCCACCACTTTCGGCTGCTTGCGAACGATGGTGTCTGCGATGAAGTCCTTGCGCGTGGAATTGGCATCGACGATGGCGCGGATCAGGGTTTGCGGGACCTGACTATAGTTGGCCAGCAACTGCTTGGTATCCTTTGGAAGGCAATAGCCCCCATAGCCGAACGACGGATTGTTGTAGTGGTTGCCAATCCGCGGATCGAGGCCCACACCGTCGATGATCTGCCGGGCGTTGAGGCCATGGCTCTCGGCATAGGTGTCGAGTTCATTGAAATAGGCGACACGCATCGCAAGATAGGTATTGGAGAAGAGCTTGATGGCCTCCCCTTCGCTCGGATCCGTGAAGAGCAGGGGAACGTCTTTCTTGATCGCCCCTTCCAGAAGCATCTTCGCAAACAGCTCTGCCCGCTCCGAACGCTCGCCGACAACGATCCGCGAGGGATAGAGATTGTCGTGCAGAGCACGGCCTTCCCGCAGGAATTCCGGCGAGAAGATAAGGTTCTCGGTCTTCATCTCCACGCGGGCCCGCAAAATGTAACCGACCGGAATTGTCGACTTGATGACGATCACGGCCGTCGGATTGACTGCCATCACATCCGAAATCGCCGCCTCGACCGAACGGGTGTCGAAGTAGTTGGTGACAGGATCGTAGTTTGTCGGCGTCGCAACAATCACATAATCCGCGCCGGTATAGGCTTCGACCTTGTCGGCGGTCGCTTTAAAATCCAAAACTTTGTTTGCCAAAAAGTCCTGGATCTCATTATCGACAATCGGCGAAATGCCACTGGCGAGCATATCGACCTTTTTCTGGACGGGATCGAATGCGACGACTGTATTGTGCTGTGCCAACAGTATTGCGTTGGAAAGACCCACGTACCCAAGGCCAGCGACGGCAATCTTCATCTTAGTATTTCCTGGTTGTCTCGCGGGGTGGGCAGAATTGGCACGGCGAAATCTCATCTGTGAAATATCTAACCCGGCAAAATGGTGCAACGCAACCCTGTGAGGCCACTCTGCCGGGAGTTTTCCTGACTGATTTAGGGCACTGGGCCGTGCTTGACAGGACGGCGCAGTGCGCACAGACACAAATTCCGAAAAATTAACCATCACCAAAACGCAATATTTGAATACACAGGAAACAGAGCGCGTTTGTATTCCAAATATATTTCGAATAACAACATCTTAACCATACGATATGAGCGCTTCAGCCCGCATCAGAACCGATATATTCCGCAGGTTTGCGGATCGTAATATCGACTGAATTGCATTATATCCCGGATTTTTACAAACGATGGCACTCGGCGATCGAGAATTCGAGTTCAGACATACAATGCCATTGTGAATTGACGAATTTATACATGGTCAGGTGAAGCACCCAATGTTGGCCGCTCAGATCGGGTTTATGGATGGTGAAGGGAGACGTTTCCATGCCGCGTCGCAGCATTCCGAGTGACCGGGCGCCGCATCGTGGATGACAGAGCACCGATGAATGGGGCCGGTCGAGATCATGGGAGGCTGGGAAAAATGTGCTGCATTGCAAAATGCAACAACGGCCGGCAATGTCCCCTCGCTGACATCACCGCGCCTGGCTCATCGAGATTACATGCGATCCGGCAATCAACCAGCACATGGCACGGCATCCCGCTACAAAGCGGTCGGCGCTTCCAATTGTGCTTTTAGCGACTTTCCCGAGCAGTCAGTCCATTCAGGACTATCGAAGCACGAGGAATATACTGCCCCAGATGATCAGCGACAGCACCGTGCTCACCATTACGCTTCCCATGCGTATCGTCATGTGACCGCTCCTCCCAAAGCCAAACCGTCAATGCGCCGAATTGGCGCAAATATGGTTTCTGTGTCATAAAACTGTCTAATACGAGAATGACCACCCTCCAAGCAAAAAAGTCACATCGACACGGCAATCGCTCCAAATCCCCAAAAAAGCGCCTGTCGGGTCCGTCATGCGTCGTGTTGGCAAGGTCGCGGGTTTCCAGAAACCTTTGTGACGTCGGGGCTCATGGACGTCCATGACCGGATCCAGCGGGCGATCCGTCGCAGCAGTCGGCTTGCCACTGCCAGAAAACATGATAACTAGTCTCATCATAAATACAGCAGACCTGAAGCGTGATTGCGGTTTCCCACAGAACCTTTGCGACACGGCCACTTGGCTTCCTTTGTCGCAATGGCCTGTCATACCGGCATGCTGTGCGTCCAGACGGAGGCGGCTTCGATCTTGAGCTATCGACATTCCATGATCTGCCACACAGACGGCATTCGTCCGCTCGCACCGGCGAAATGGCGTGGCCTTGACGGGCTAATGAGCGTCTATTGGGACGCGGAGGGGCAAGCCGGCGCCAATGCCTATTACCTGTCGCCTGATCCGCGCATCGTGATCTTCTTCAACGACGTCTCGCCGCATATCCGGATGGCGAACCGCGAAAGCGGCTTCGGGCAGCATGACCGCCCGATGACGCGCGCCGTCTATGTGCCGGCCGGCGTGCCGCTATGGACAAAATTCACCTCGTGGCATCACTTCTCGCATCTCGATCTGCATCTGCACAAGGACCGCCTGTTGCGCTTCCTGACGCCGTCGGTCGGCAGTTCCGTGGCGCGCTCGGCGCTGCGCCGCCCGGTCGAAATCCAGGATGTCGGACCAATCGATACGCTGGCCGGCCTGCTGGTCGACGAGGTCGCCAACCCGTCGCGACACGCAGCCTATGCCGAAAGCCTGGTCGGCGGCATTGCCACCGCCCTTCTAGACCTGCCGCAGGACACCGGTGAGCAGGCCAATAGCCGGCTGACCCAGGCGCAATTGAACAGGCTCGTCTCGCGCCTGCATGCGCGTGGCGACGACCGCATGTCGGTTGCCGAAATGGCGGCCACCGTCGGCCTCTCGGAAAGCTGGTTCGCCACCGTCTTCAAGCAGACGACGGGCAAGACACCGCTGCAATGGCAATTGTCCAGGCGGATCGAGCTTGCCCAGGCCCTGCTGGTCGAAGGGGACCTGAGCCTTGCCGATATTGCCGCCCAGCTTGGCTTTTCCGATCAGGCGCACCTGACCAAGGCCTTTCGCCAGACGGTGGGCGAAACGCCCGCCGCCTGGCGCCGCATGCAGCTGATGATCTAAAGCGCTTGCTGGCGATCGGCACACCCGACCCGACATGCCATCGGGACGGGTGCTGTCGTTTACCAGGTCTGCCGGAGCGTTGCGTAGATGGCGCGACCCGGATTGTAGAAATCGGCACCGAAGCCGCCATAAGCCACGTATTTCTCGTCGAACAGGTTGGTGACGTTGAGTTCGAACGTCGTGTTCGGCTGGATCTTGTAGGCCAGAGACGCATCGAAGACGAACACGTCGCCGCTGGAACTGGTGTTCTCGTCGGTCAGGAAATACTCGCCGATGTAACGGGTTCCCAGTCCGACGGTCATATCGCCCACAACGTCATTGCCCTCGCGGGTATAGTTGAGCCACAGCGAGGCCGTCTGTCGCGGCACCAGCGACAGTTCGTTGCCCTCGTTGCCCTGCGTGCCGTTCTCGACGATCTCGGACACCAGATAGGAATAGCCCGCCGTCAGACTGAGATCATGGGTCAGCTCGGTCTTTGCCTCGAGGTCTATACCGCGAACGCGGGCCTCGCCGATCGTCTCCTCGAGCATCGTGGCAGGGTTGGTCCGGGTGATGTTGGTCTTGGTCAGGTCGTAGACCGCAGCGGTGAACATGGCCGGAAAGTCGTCCGGACGGTATTTGATGCCGACCTCGATCTGTTCGCCGCGTTCCGGCTCGACCCCGTTGGACGGTGGCGCGACGGATTCCGCGTAGCTGGCATAGGTGGCGAATTCCTCGGTGAAGCGATAGGTGAGCCCGACGCGCTTGGAGAATTCGCTGATCGAACCGTCACTGGAGCTGGCGGGCGTCAGGTTGTCGGTCACCGTGGTGTCGATCCAGTCGTTGCGCAGCCCGAAGGACGCGATCACCTTTTCCGAGAAGGTGAAATCCTGCTCCAGATAAAGCGCCTTGGTCAGCTGATCCGTGGCGGTATCCTCGATCTGCGACAGGGATGTCGGCGCGCCGGTATAGACCGGATTGGTCCAATCGATGGACGGCGCCAGATCCCACCAGCTCTTGGAGGTGCTCGACGTGTCGTTGACCGTGGCGCCGACCAGGGTGCGGCTCTCGACATTGGCGAACGAGGTCTCATAGGTGAAATTCGCGTCGCCGATCAGCGTCTCTTCGGTCGAGTCGTTGGCGTAGAAATAGCGCGGCGCCAGGGTCGAGCCATCCGTCGGCGTGCTGGCGATATAGGCATAGCCGAAGTCCGTCTCGCTGTTGCTGTAGCGCAGATTGGAGTTGAACGTCAGGCCGGTGCCGAAATCATGATCGAGGAACAGGCTGACCGTGTCGCGATCGGTACCGCGATAATTGAAATCCGGCTCGCCAAAGAAGCGGTTCGTTTCGAAATCGGTGCCGATCGGATAGCCGCCGCTGCCGGGAACGCCATCGCGGTCGAGATGATCGTAGACCAGCGTCACGGTGGCCTGGTCGGTCGGCCGCCAGGTCAGCCCGCCCATGATGAACTGCTCGTCATCCTTTGAATAATCGTATTCGGCGTCCGACTTCTGGAACTTGCCGGTCAGGCGATAGGAGAGCGTATCGTCCTCGGTGATGTTATCGCCAAAATCGAAGCCTGCCTCGGCATGGTCGTACGATCCGCCTGTTGTGTAGACTTCGCCGAACTTCTCGCTCTTTGGCCGCTTGGTCGTGTAGTTGACCGAACCACCCGGATCGGAAACACCATAAGCCGTGGAGCTCGCGCCCTTCAGCACTTCGACGCGTTCGAAAGCATAGGGCTCTTCGCGCACGCCGCCGAAGGGGTCGCCAAGGGTCAAGCCATCGCGATAGGCCCAGGCATCGAAGCCGCGGATCTTGTAATAGTCGAAGCGATCGTCGGCGCCGTAGAAGTCGGTGGTAATGCCGGGAGTATATTGCAGCACCTGCTCGATGCTGTCGGCGCCCCGCTGCTGGATCTCTTTTGCGGTGATCACGGAAACCGAAGCTGCCGTATCCAGAATGTCGGTCGGCATCTTGCTGGCGCCGGTCGTCGAATTGGCGATGATCGACTTGGAATCGTCATCTCCGGAAGTGCCCCCGCCATCGACGGTGATCGTCTCGAGAACGGTCCCGCTCGCCTGACCTGCCGCATCCTGTGCCACGACCGGCAAAGGCGCGAAGGCAACCAGCGCCGTGCATCCCAGAAGAACCGCATTCCGGTAGCGGATCAGAACCCGTCCACTGTTGCCGCCTGCTTTTAACTTTTCCATGTTCACGTTCCAGATGTTGACGTTTCGATTGCTGGCAACCGGTCGGGGTACCGGCTGGCCGAAAAGGCGTTAGCGAAGATCGTCCTGTGGAGCATCTGAGCAGCCGGCGCAGCGAAGGTCCCCTCTCCGGCTGCAGGCTGACGACAGAAAATCTGACATCCCCTGCCTGACCTTTTAACTTGAGGTAATTTGTCCGGTATTGTAAGTTTCGGCGTTTTTGTAGGAATCCCCGGAAACTTCAGCGCGCTCCCGCAACAGATCTGCCAAGGCTTGACCTGCGCGAATGAACATGAGACGGACAGTCAACTTAGTGACGTGGAGCATTGGCGCCGACCTCGACGCAAGGCGCTCCTGGCACGATTATAGGCGCCGGTCGGCAGGCACCGCATGACGGGTCCATCTGGCATGGCGACCACAAGAGGTGTCGGCTCGTATCGCAGATTTGAAGAGGGGACATCACCCATGAGCGCAACCCAAGGATATAAGCTTTCCGGCACCGCGCTGCCGAAGGATACGATCGGAATGCTCGACGAAATCGCCGAACATTTCATCGAGCATTCCGACGTTCTACGCACGGGCAACAATGTCCTGCTGAAAAGCGACATCGGCACGGCGGATATTCGTGCCGAGGGCGATCGACTGTTGATCGACCTGATCAGCCCGAGCGAGGAATCGCTGCAGCTGGTACGAACCATGCTCGCCGAGCATCTGTTCTATTTTGCCGGTGACGATCCGTTTGAGCTGAGCTGGTCGGAATTGCCGCCGCCGACATCGCCGTCAAACCTCTATGAGGTCACCGTCGTCTCGGCGGAGGATGTGACGCCACACATGCGTCGGGTCAAGTTCGCCTGTGCAGACGTGTCGCCCTTCGTCCGCGACGACATGCATGTCCGCCTGCTGATCCCGCCCAAAGGACGGCCGCCGGTCTGGCCCGGCATCCACGAAGATGGCCGCCTCGCCTGGCCCAAAGGCGACGACAAGATTGTCGTGCGCATCTATACGATCCGCGCCGTGGATGTGGAGCGCGGCGAGTTATGGATCGACTTTCTCCAGCATCCGGCCCCCGGTGTTGCAACGCCGGGCGCCGATTTTGCTCGTGACGCAGAGCCGGGCCAGACGGTGGCGCTGATTGGCCCCGGCGGCAGCGACAAGCCGAAGGCAGCCCGGATCCTGCTCGTCGGTGACGAATCGGCCCTGCCGGCGATCGCCCGCATTGTCGCCGAAGCGGAACCGGGCACCGACCTGCAGGCGATCATTGAGGTCGAGAACGAGGCTGAACAGCAGTTGCTCGCCACAAGGGCAAAGCTCGATGTGCGATGGCTGCACCGCGCCTCCTACCCGCCTGGCGCGACGGCCATGCTCGCTGACGCGGCGATCGAAGCCATTGCCCCTCTCGATGGGGACACCTTCATCTGGGTCGCCGGCGAAAAGAAGGATGTGCGCGCCATCAAGAGCGTCCTGAAAACCCGCCAGCACGACCGGAAGCTGAAATCTGTGGCCTGGTACTGGGAGCGCGGCGTCGCCGCTCCCGGCTGATTCGGGCATCGCAACCGGCGACCCACCATGTCAAGCATGATCCATTTTCGCTGCAATGGAGCGACCGCGTCTAGCGCGGTCACCACAGACTGGTGAGTTTGAGGACAAACCGTGCCAGCTCAGTCATCCTCGGCCTTGAGCCGAGGATCCATAGTTTCAATTGGTTATGGATGGTCGGGTCAAGCCCGGGCATTTACCGACGCCGACAAACGGGATTGGGGTGCGTCTGTCCTGGGTTTGTAATCGGGTTTCCCGCTGCGGTCGATCCAGTCGAGGATAGTGCCAAGTTCGCCTTGCAGGGTGATGCTATAGCTGCCGCGCTTCTGGCCTGGGGTGACCACAACGCGATCGATGATCTCACGGATGGTGTCTGCGGCTTCTAGCGCGCTGTTGGGATGGGAAAGCGTTTCGGTCAAACGCTCGATTCTGCGCCTATAGGTCTCCGCGATTCCTGGATGAAGGTCGGGAACGTCCTGCGGGATATCAGCGAGACGCGCCGTGAGGCCGTCCTGTCTGGTTTCGAGCTCCGTCAGCCGCTCGGACAGCGCGCGATGCCAGCCGCCTTGCTCGATGACGTGCACGATCTCGGCAATGGCCTTTGCAGTCTCGGCAAGCGCGCGGCGGTTGGCTTCGGCGGAATTGCGGCGCTCGCGGTTGAGCCTGTTGGTTTCCAGTGCAAAGGCGCTCATGGCCTCCGCCATCATGTCCGGAGTCATCAGGCGCTCACGGAGGCCATCCAGCACGCGGGTTTCCAGCGCCTTGCCAGGGACGGTGCGGGCATTGTCGCAGCCGTTGCCGAGCAAATGATTAGAGCAGGTGACGCGGTCCTGTCCGCGTCGGGCATAGGAGCCTCCGCAGCAGCCGCAGAACACCAGACCGGACAAGAGCGTGCGCGGGCGATGGGTGGCATTCAACCCGTTGCTTCTCGCTGCTCGCACGGCATCACGCGAACTGTCGATCTGTTTCTGGTAAAGGGTGGTCAGCTTGTCCTGCTGCGCCTTGGCGGCGTCCCACAGCTTCTGCGGCACGATGCGAAGCTCCGGTGCCTCGGCGCGTATCCATTCTTGTTCCGGGTTGAGCCGGTAGGTGAAGCGCCCGGTGTCGGGGTTCTTGAGCTTCTTCTGCCGGTTCCAGCGGATGACGCCGATATAAAGCTCACAGTTCAGGATGCCGGAACTGATGATGCGGTTGCCCCGGATGGTGGCATCGTTCCAGCGCTTTCCCGTGGGGCTTGGAATGCCCTCGCGGTTCAAGTCGGCGGCGATGCGCTGCGGCCCCTTGCCGGCGACATATTCGCGGAAGATGCGCCGCACGATGTCAGCCTGTTCCCCGATGATCTCGCGTTCGCCCCGGATCGGCTCGCCGTGTGCGTCGAGCCGATGGACGACGCGGTAGCCGTAGGCGTTGCCCCCGCCGATCTTTCCGGCCTCGACGCGGCCCCGGATGCCGCGATGGGTCTTGATGGCGAGGTCCTTGAGAAACAGGGCGTTCATCGTGCCCTTCAGGCCGACATGAAGCTCGTTGATCTCGCCTTCCGACAAGGTGAAGATCGTTACGCCCGCGACGCGCAGGCGCTTGAAGACGCCGGCCACGTCCTCCTGATCGCGGCTGATGCGGTCCAGCGCCTCCGACAGAACCAGTTCGAAGCGGCCTGCCTGTGCATCGGCCAGCAATGACTGGATACCTGGGCGAATGAGCGATGCGCCAGAGATGGCGCGGTCAGAGTAGGTTTCCACCACGGTCCAGCCCTCGCGCGCGGCGCGCTCACGGCACTGGCGCAACTGATCGTCGATCGAAGCGTCACGCTGGTTGTCGGAGGAATAGCGGGCATAGAGGGCAACACGGGTCATGGGCATGTCTCCTTGTTTGTCCGCAACACTGGCGGCATGGTCAGCGGCGTTCGCGACGGCTGCATTCGTGGCCGAGACGGGCGCTGTTGCAGCGCCCGCAATTCGCCTTTCCTGCGTCCCGGCCGAACGCCGGAGCGAAGACGGCCGGTCAAGGCTGGCGCGGTACGCGCCACCGCGTTAGCGGCTCGGCCTTGAGGGGGCGACTTTGCTCTGGCCCGCTTGTTCAAGCCAAAAAAGGCTTTCGTAGCACCATACAGATTTCGGACTGTGCGGCCTCGACACGAATCCTAACTGCAAGCAGAGTTCTGAGGCAAGCCGTTTTCGGTGGTCCGCACAGGCAGCGACGCTGCTAAACATCATCCGCCGTGCCTCTTCTCCTGTTGTCGTTGGCGGGCTGCTGCGCCTCAAAGTGTTCCCGCGCCATCTGCCTGCCGATCATTCGCGCAATGGACAGCACAGCTGCGTCAAGCTTTCCGGGAGCCTTGGCCTTGCCCTCGCTCTCCATTCCATGAGGGGCACGGTTGTCGTTCGCCGGTCTCTCTCTGTCGGTGCGGCTCCCGTCATCGTCCATCGCCGCGCTCTCCCTCCGGCCGCCATGCGACGGGGTTGGCGATCCAGCGATTGATTTCGGGTGCACGCCAGCCCGCGCCGTTGACGAAGATCCTGACCTGGGCGGAAAACGTGCCTTCTGCGATCTTGCGGTAGATCGTGGAGCGGGACAGGCTCGTGCGGGAGCGCCGGGTGTTCAGCCGGACGATACGGTCTGATGCGGGCATGGCGATGCTACCTTCTGCTGCTCGTTTCTGACTGCCGCCAGACCAGTCAAAGCAGGAAATAATCGCTATGCAACAGTTACTTAGTCGCGATCGCACCGCAGCGTAGGAAGAGCGGAAAAAACGTAAGTCTAACGCGTGATCTTCTTTGCCAGCCGCACGCCCGGACCGCCGCCGTTCTCCGGGATGAACTCGATACCAGCACCTTCGAACGCCATTTGAATGGCGCTTAGCGTTGAAGCGTGCGCCGATTTGCCAGATTCGATACGTGTAATGGTCGCTGCCGTCACATGAGCTTCGCGGGCCAAATCCCGGACACCCCATTTCAGGGCCGCTCGTGCCATTCGGATTTGCTCTTCTGTGATCAAAATTATTACCTTGACATAATTTATCGAGCCGCCAAATTATGTCTGTGATATAATTTGACTCATGCAAGCGGCTAAGCGGAGTGCGGGAACACTCCACTCAGCCTGACCACAACCCAAGCTGTTCGGAGCTCAGATCATGGTTGATTCTGACAATACCACGACTTTGCCGTTCGTCACCCGCAGGAAGATGCTGTCAGGTACCGCCATGGCGATGGGAGCATGGGGCTCCGGTGCCTTCGCCTTGGACACGGTCATGCGAGAGGCATCCTCGGACCCTGTCCTGGCGCTCTGGCGTCAATGGCAGGATGCCCACCGTCTGACGGAACGCCTTTGCCGTCGGCAGCAAGGTCTCGAACGGCACCTCGTAGATACCGTGGGCTTTCCTTTCTCAGTCATTCGGCTATCCGATGGCGAGCCTGTGGCTGCGTATTCGCGCGAGGCAATCCGTGATGTGCTCCGTGTGGCGCCTGAGGAGGCGGCAGCCTGCGCGGAAGCCGAGGCTGAGTTTTCGGCTCACAAGCTGCGATGGGACAGGGCCGACAGGGACATCGGTTATTCAGCCACGGTGCAAGCCGAGCGGGATTCCGCTGATCGAGCATCGGACCTGCTCGACTCCATGGCCACTACGCCTGCGACATCGCTGGACGGTGTAGCGGCCAAACTCGAAGTTGTGCTGCGCGAAGGCAATATCTGGGAGGATGGCTCTAAGTATCCTTGGCCTCACATTCGATCGGCGCTTGATGACCTTACGCGCATAGCGAGGCATGGCGCCGATGGCGTTGCGCCTTGAAAGCGTCGATAGGGGCCACCGGTCTCGGTCGAGGGGCCTCTTCAACCCGGTGGTAACGGTCTGGCAGCAATGACAGGATTGTCGTCTATCGGACCGGAACGGTCCCCCGCGCTCGGCGCAATGGTCGTAAATCCTAACTTTCGCGACAAAATCACCGGCCCTGATTATTCAGGGGAATTTCTGTCGCAAAACTCAGACGCAAAAGGCGACGTTTTGCGACAAACATTTGCGACACGACGCCAACAACACGAGCAAGGCGGAGTGTCGCTCATAATTGCGCTGCGATCTCTTTGGCATGATCCGGCTCCACCAGCCATGAACACGCCACCTCCCAAGCTAGGCGTGCCTTGCGCTCGGCCTCGTCACCTTCTCGCAGTGTTCCCAAATCAAACAGAACAAGATCGCGGCGGCACTCGTCCCAGTCAATCAGTGCGGTACGGCCATCCGAGCATCGGATCAGGTTTCCGGGGTTGAGATCACCATGGATGATAGCATCCTTGCGGTCTTGGACACCACGCCACGCCTCCCGGCAGCGGGACACTAACTGAACCGGCATGGTATCCAGATCAACGTCGCCCCCAGAAACTTCATCTAGCAACGCGACCGAGGACAAGAAGCCTGGACGCTGCGGCAGATCGGCTGTTGCCGCATGGAAGTCTGAGATAAGCGGAAGAATGGCCGGCATTTCTTCGGGAGCAAACGAAGTGCCCTCAACATGGGTTTCGCACGTCCAGCCGTCCTCGACGAGTTGGCCCCATCGGCTCTCGATCAGTTCTGGAACCACGAACCCGTGCTGCCTGGCGATCTGCTGGACCTGCACGAGCCATAAGATAGCGGCAGTCGTGCGCCGGGTGGTCTTGAAGACTAATTCGCGCGGGAGCCCCAGTGTCTTGAACGCCAGATTGCGGTGTCCTCCCACTAGCGGGAGAAGTTCTGCCGTCACGCCCCATCGATCGACTGGCGGTCGCACCATAATTCCCCTTCCGCTATTCTTGCCAGAAACTTGCGACTTGCAGCGCATGCAGGCAATAACTGAAGCGGGTCAAAGCCATCTGGCGCGAATGTTAGGCAGATCGTCCTAAAACTCTTTGGGCCTCTGACAATGGAGGACTTCGCAGGACTCTGCGGGCGAAAGGTTCTGCAATGGTACCCAACCTTGTTTGTTGTTGTCTGATTGGCACCATGCCCACCCGTGCGCTTCTTCGATGACGAGTAGACTGTCCCCTTTTTGGCATGTGAGCTCGGTGGCGTGGTATTGGCGAAGGGCTCGCATCACCCCATCGCTGGAACTCACGAGAGAGTCTGGTACCCACCCAGCCTTGCCGTCCGGGCCTTCTGCCCAGAGCCAAGTATGTCCATCCCATATATCCGTTCTTCCGGACAGTGTGACTATGTCGCCGGCTTTGACCGCGATTGGATCCGGATATGTTGCATTATGATCTTTAACGACAGACCTTTTCATGCTCATCCCACCAGCGAGGCGCCCACAGACGGCATCATCAACCGCCGACAATTCCGCAAATAGATTTGCCGTGGTAGACTTTACCATGGCACATCTTTCGGGAACAGATCGCGCGCAATTGCTGCTTCTGCCGGAGGCGGTCAATGATTACGTTGGGCCGGACAACCCGGTCCGCTTCATCGAAGCCTTCGTTGATCAGTTGGACCTAGCGAAAGCTGGTTTCATCCGTGTGACGGCGAAGGAGACCGGCCGCCCGGGTTATGATCCGGC
>NZ_JABAEF010000003.1 GCF_023701945.1 Rhizobium sp. CG5 | reverse complement strand
GCAATGAGATCCAGTTGACGGACAGCATGCTGAAGCTGCTGACCGAGCAGGATTTCACCGCCTTTCCGTTCCGCGGCACAACCTACGACACCGGCGCCAAGGATGGCTTCATCCTCGCCAATGTCGCCTTTGCTCTTGCACGCGACGACATCCGTCCGAGCGTCGAAGCGCAGCTCAAGGCCATCGTTGCCGCCTTGAAATAGCCGAGCCTTATCGTTTCAACGCCATCCCTACGCCGGCACGCAAGACTTGCGTGTCGGCAGAGGTCTGGGTGGTGGTCAGCTCGTAGCTGAGATCTGCCGTCAGGTCGACATAGCGATTGACGCTGTAGGTCAATCCGGTGCCGGCCGTGTAGTAGATCGTGTCGCTATCGTCACTCTGCGTCGGATAATCCCGCCAGGTGGTCGAGCCTGAAAGCCGGGCCACCAGATTGCTGCGCAATTCGTGCGCCACGCCGGCATTCAGCTGATAGGCCACCGATCCGCTCAGCCCGGCGGTGGTGGAGGGCTCGATCGAGGTCGACAGGCCGACGGTGACATCGGTGCCGCGCTGCGGCGACCAGCCGAGATTGCCGTCCAAGGTGATGGCGCCGAGGTCTTCCAACCGCTGGTCGTCAAACATCATCCGCTCATAGCCGATCCCCAGCTCGCCGCGCAGCTTTTCGCCGAAATCGGCGGCAAGGCCGGTGCTTACGGCATATAGGTCGCCCGAGCGTTGATAGCCGGAGGAATCGCGCTTGTCGTCATAGAGAATGCGGCCGGCCGACACTTCGATAAACGGAATGAGGGCCGGGGAGAGTTCGTAGCCGATGCGGGCATTTAGGGTGGCCGAGGATCGGTTGCGATCGGATAGCTCGACCCTGGTTCCGTCCGAGAGCACCGCGTCCGTATAGAGTGTCCGGCCAAAGTTGAGGCCGACCGAGCCGCGAATCTTGCCGAAATCGCGCTCGAGCGCTGCGCCGGTGTTGAACTGGTGGATGCCGGATTGCTCCGATGCGCCGCTGATGGCGTTGGGATCGTCCGTATCTTCGTGGCTGAAACTGTAGGCCGCGGTCAGCCGGGCGGCCATGCCGTCGGCCAGATCCAGGCGCAGGTCGGCGTCGATGGCGGCCGTCGGCTCGTCTTCGCCATCGCCGGACAGTACCCGACGCCAGTTGCCCTGGCCGTTGACGGTCAGTTGATGGCTCGACCAGTCGGATGTCAGCGTGCCTTTCAGACCGGTATCCCAATAGGTCTTGCGCTCGCTCTGGTTGCCGGTCTTGGTCGTCTCCGTCACCAGCCCCTGCGAGATCGTCGGCTTCAGCATCATCGTGCCAAGGCGGATGCCGGTGCCGTCGTCGGTCAGGTCACGGCCACCGCGCAATTGGTCGATAGTCGATTCCCGCAGGTTCTGCCGGCCGTTGTCCAACGCATCTGCGGCAATCTCGGCATCGGGGTCGAGCGTCGTCGTCGCCACGGTTGCCGCCGTCACGGTCGTACCGGTCTGCAGATCGTCTGTCGTGTCGGCCGTTATGGCGTCGTCGTCGGATGAGGTCGTTCCCGACGTCAGTGAATCGCTCGATGCGGGCAGGGTCTGCGCCAGACCGGACAGCGGCGGCAGCCACAGGAGACCAGCCGCCAGCGCACAGAGAACCGAAGTCCTGTGCGGCGGACGCGCCATTTTCCTGCCGGTTTTTGAAGGCATTGCCATTCGTTCATGCTCGGGCGTGTGCTGAAATGCTTACCCAAACGTAAAGCCATGTGGTTAACGTTTGGTTGCTAGTGCGCAGATTGCGCTGGCGTGACACGGGTAGAATGTCCTTAATGCAGGACTGCCCAACCTCATCCGTTTGTCTTACAGGTTGTGGTGAATGGTGAATGGACAACGAAGTATAAACGCAGTAGGGAACGGCTATGATAAAGCGCGCTGTAAAACTCATTGAAGCTGGTGCCATCGAATCCGCATTGCGGTCGGTCGCTGCCGAACGTAGTGGTCTGCAAGCTCTTGAAAAGGCTTTGACCGGGTATCTCGCGGGTCCCTTCTGCAATGCCGTCGAAGTTATCGGCAGCATTTCGGGCCGGGTCATTGTGACGGGCGTCGGCAAGAGCCATCACATCGGCGGCAAGATCGCTGCGACCTTCGCGTCGACCGGCACACCGGCCTTCTTCATCCATCCGGCCGAAGCCAATCACGGCGACCTCGGCATGATCGCCCGCGACGACGCGATCATCGCGATGTCGTGGAGCGGCGAGAGCGCCGAACTGCATGGGATGATTTCCTATTCGCGCCGCTTCTCCATTCCGTTGATCGCCATCACCTCCGGCGAGCATTCGACGCTGGCGCGCGAAGCCGATATCGTTCTGCTGCTGCCCAAGGAACAGGAAGCCTGCCCGCATGGTCTGGCGCCGACGACATCGACGATGATGCAGATGGCGATGGGCGATGCGATCGCGCTGGCACTGCTGGAAGCCCGCGGCTTCACCGCCCTCGACTTCCGCACCTTCCATCCCGGCGGCAAGCTCGGCGCCATGCTCTCGCATGTCTCCGACATCATGCACCGGGGCGAAGAGATCCCGCTGGTGCCACTCGGCACGTCCATGCCGGAAGCCATCATCATGCTGTCCCGCAAGCGGTTCGGCTGCGTCGGCGTTGTCGACGAGGCCGGCAAGCTGTGCGGCATCATCACCGATGGCGATATCGCCCGCAACCTGTCGCGCAACCTGGGCGATATGAATGTCGAGGATGTGATGACGCGCGATCCGAAGACGGTGGAAGTCGACACGCTTGCCACCAGCGCCATGGCGACCCTCAACCAGCACAATATTTCGGCGCTGTTTGCCGCCGATGAGGACGGCGTTCCCGTCGGCATCGTGCATTTCCACGATCTGCTGCGGATCGGCGTGGCCTGATCAGGCCACCTCCACCGTCAGATCCCGGCCGGTGCTGGAGACGATCCGCACCTTTGTGCCGGCCGGCAGGTCCGGCCCCATGACAGACCAGAAGGTATCGTCAAGCCGGATCCGGCCACGGCCGTCATGCATCGGTTCCTGAAGCGTGGCGGTCCGGCCGACCAGGCTTTCGCCGCGCTTGTTGAGCAAGGGCTCGTCGCTCTGGTTCTCGCCGCGCGACACCAGCCGGCGGCCCAAGAGGATGGCGACGACGGCAAGTGCTGCAAACACCAGGATCTGCACCTGCCAGCCCCAGAAGGGCGCTCCCCAGAATAAAAGCGACAGCATGCCGGTGCCGATGGCGCCGATGCCGATCCAGACGAGAAACACGCCTGGCATCGCCAGTTCGGCAGCCAGCAGCAGCAGTCCCAGCAGCCACCAGGTCCATGGTCCCAGTTGTTCAGCAAGCCAGGTCAGCATGGCTTACTTCCCCTGGTTGGGCGCGAAGGGATTGACGGCCGGGGTGGTGCGCGCCGGGGCGGGGGTCGCGGCCGGGCGGGGCTTCGGCAGTTCGCCGGTCGACGGATTGCCGAATACCTCGCGAGCAAGGGCGCCGATGCCGCCGAGCGAGCCGATCAGCGAGGAGGCCTCCATCGGCATCAGCACGATCTTGGAATTGGGCGCCGAGCCGATCGTCGCCATGGCTTCGGTGTATTTCTGGGCGACGAAGTAGTTGATGGCGTTGATATCGCCGGCGGCGATCGCTTCCGACACCATGCGGGTGGCGTTGGCTTCCGCTTCGGCCAGACGCTCGCGGGCTTCCGCCTCGCGGTAGGCGGCCTCGCGCTCGCCTTCGGCCTGCAGGATGGCGGATTGCTTGGCACCTTCGGCGCGCAGGATCTGGGCGTTTCTGAAACCTTCGGCTTCCAGCACCAGCGCCCGCTTTTCGCGTTCCGCCTTCATCTGCCGGCCCATGGCATCGACCAGGTCCTTCGGCGGCTGGATGTCCTTGATCTCGACGCGGGTGACCTTGATGCCCCAGGGGCCGACGGCCTCATCGACGACGCGCAGCAGGCGATCGTTGATCACCTCGCGGTTCGACAGCAGCTCGTCGAGATCCATCGAGCCCATGACCGAGCGGATATTGGTCATGGTCAGGTTGAGGATGGCATTCTCGAGGTTGGAGACCTGATAGGCGGCCTGGGCGGCATTGAGGATCTGGTAGAAGGCGACCGCATCGGCTGAGACGCTGGCATTGTCCTTGGTGATGACTTCCTGGGTCGGAACGTCGAGCACCTGCTCCATGACATTGAGCTTGGAGCCGATGGTCTCGATGAAGGGGATGATCAGGTTGAGGCCCGGCTCCAGCGTTCGTGTGTAGCGCCCGAAGCGCTCGATCGTGTAGCGATAGCCCTGCGGCACGGTCTTGATCCCGGCAAAGAGGACCAGAACCACCAGCAGCACGAGGGCTATGACGACAATATCAAATCCGGCGAGGTTCATGGTCGGCTCTCCCTGCAATCGTCAGGTGCCGACAGCGGCACCTGCTCGTTTTTGTTTCCTCTGCAGATTTGGCGTTTTAGGACGCCGATTGCAAGGTTAAGCCCCCCGCATCAATGCGCTTTGCGTTGGGATCTCAGATCCAGCCCATCAATTCGCGCCGAACCACATGTTCCAGCACGGCCATGCCGCCGGGACTGTCGTTGAGGCAGGGGATATGGGAGAATTTCTCGCCGCCATTGTGGTGGAAGATCTCGCCGACTTCGCCGGCGATTTCCTCCAGCGTTTCCAGGCAATCGGAGACGAAGCCGGGATTGATCACGGCAATGCGCTTGACGCCGTCCTTGGCAAGCTTTTCGACCGTCTTGTCGGTATAGGGCTGCAGCCATTCCTCAGGCCCGAAGCGGGACTGGAAGGTGACCATCAGGCGATCTTTCTCCCAGCCGAGTTTTTCGCGCAGCAGACGGGCGGTCTTGTAGCACTGGCAGTGATAGGGATCGCCCTTCTGGAAGTAGGACATCGGGATGCCGTGGAACGAGGTCAGCACCAGCTCCGGCTCCCAGTCGAGCGATGCGATATGGGCGGTGATCGAGTTGGCCAGCGCTTCGATATAGACCGGATCGTCGGCATATTGCGGCACGGTGCGCAGCGCCGGCTGCCAGCGCATCTTGAGCAGGGCCTTGAAGGCCTCGTCGTTGACCGTGGCCGTGGTTGCCGCGGCATATTGCGGATAGAGCGGGAAGAGCAGGATCTTCTCGCAGCCGTCCTTCTGCAATTCCTCGATCTTCGAGGCGATCGACGGCTGGCCGTAGCGCATGGCCCAGTCGACCCGCACATTCGCCAGATCACCGAAGGATTTTGCCATCAGCTCCGCCTGGTTGCGGGTATAGGTGCGCAAATAGCTCTCATCGAGATCCTTGTTCCAGATCTTCTCATAGGCCTTGCCCACCTTGCCGGGGCGGGTATTGAGCACGATGCCGTAGAGGATCGGATACCAGAACAGGCGCGACCATTCGATCACCCGTTTGTCGGACAGGAACTCGCGCAGGTAGCGGCGCATCGATGTGTAATCGGTGCCATCCGGCGTGCCGAGATTGACGAGCAGCACCCCGACCTTACCGAACCGCACGGGCGGGTGATTGGCGGGAAGGTGGCTCTGATCAACAGTCATGGGGCGGGTCCTGATTTCTTGCACAATACAGCAGTTACGCCAGAGCGGCTGCCGGGGATCAGTCTTTCTAAAAAGAAAAACCGGCCCGGAAAAGCCCGAGCCGGCTGTAGGACTGCGACAGTTTGACCTTACTTCGCCGGGATCTTCAGCTCTTCGCCGATCTCGATCAGGTCAGGGTTCTTCAGGGCATTTTCCTTGGCGATCTTGGTCCACATCGGGCCATCGCCATAGACGTCCTTGGCGATCTTCCACAGGCTGTCGCCGCGAACGACGGTATAGGCCTTGCTGGTTTCAACCGTCGGCGCTGCGGTGGTCAGGGTCGTGGAGGCGGCCGGCAGTGCCGGAGTGGTGACGGCTGGAGCGGTCGCAGCCGGAGCCGGGGCGGCAGGTGCTGCCGGAGCGGCTGCCGGTGCAGCGGCTTCAACCTTTGCCGGCGGCACATAGGTCGCAGGCGTTGCATCGGTGATGCGGCCGTCGAGATAGGGCTTGTAAGGATTGTTGGCGGTCAGGTATTCGGCGAGCGCCAGTTCGAGGTTCGGGCCGAAGTCATAGGCGTTTTCAGCCTTGGAGGCGAAGATCTTGAAGCCGTCGCCACCGCCACGCACATAGTTGTTGGTGACGATGCCGTAGGTCTTGGCCGGATCGATGGCGACGAAGGCGTCGCCTTCCTTGACCTCAACGGCCGAAATGCGGCTGCCGACCGGCTTGGAACGGTCGAAGGTGTATTTCATGCCCGCCACCTGCAGGAAGCGTCCGGCGCCGTCATCGATCTGGCTGGCACCATTCTCAAGCGCTGCCAACAGGTCGGCACCCTTGAGCTGGAATGTGGCGATGGTGTTCTGGAATGGCAGAACGGTCAGCACTTCGCCCATGGTCACTTCGCCGGCATCGATCGAAGCGCGCAGGCCGCCACCGTTGACAAGCGCAATGGTGATGCCCTGATCCTTGACGCGGTTCAGCTGCGCATCGGCCACCAGGTTGCCCATCTCGCATTCCCTGACGCGGCAGACCTTGCGGTCGCCCTGGATCAGGCCGTCGGAGGCGCCGACGATCTTTTGCTTCAATTCCTCGATCGGTGCTTTCAGCTCATCGATGCGCTTGACGATCGCTTCATCCGGCTTGAACTTTGCGTCGACCAGGATCGGCTCGCCGCTCGCTTCCTTGACGGTGCCGGCATCGTCGAAGACGACTTTCAGGTCGCCGAGATACTTGCTGTACTGGCCGGCCTGCACCACAGGCACCTTGTAGCCGCCGGGATTGTCGACCATCGTCGGATAGGGGCCTTCGGCACCTTCGACGGTGTTGGACAAAAGGGTATGGCTGTGGCCGCCGACGACGACGTCGACATCGGGGATCTTGGCGATCGCCGACAGGTCGCGCGGATAACCGACATGGGTGAGCGCGATGATTTTGGTGACGCCGTCAGCCCGGAGCTTCTCGACTTCGGCGGTGATCGTGGCGACATCGTCGGCGATCAGCACGTTCGGACCGGGGGTGGCGAGTTCTTCCGTATCGTTGGTGACGGCACCGACGATGCCGATCTTCTGGCCGCCGACGTCCAGCACGAGTGACGGCTTGACGCGGTCGCCGAGCTTGGAGGAGACGCTGGCCAGCACATTGGCGGTGACGACCGGGAACTGCACCTTGTCGAGGAAGCCGGCCAGGCCGTCTTCGCTGTCGTCGAATTCGTGGTTGCCGACGGTCATGGCGTCGAACTTCATGGCGTTCAGCACTTCTGCCTCAACCGTGCCCTTGTAGGTGGTGTAGAACAGCGAGCCTTGAAAATTGTCGCCGGCATTCAGCAGCAGCACGTTCTTGCCGCCGGCCTTCAGCGCATCGCGGGTCTCGTTGATGGCGGTGAGCAGGCGGGCAGCACCGCCGAAGCAGGCGGCCTTGGCTTCGTCTTCTGCCGAGCAGGTCGAATCAGTCTTGTTGATCGATTCGATGCGGGAGTGGAAATCGTTGATATGCAGGATATTCAGCTCGAAATCGGCAAAGGCCGCGCTCGCCGTGATGGCCAGCGCCGAGGCGCTCAGAAGGCCAAATCGCAGGGTCTTAAACATCGCTTTTCTCCTGTTGGCATGGGCAATCAGCAAGGCTGTTGTCCCACTTTATTATGAATTGCGTGAGGGCGAACCGCTCATTGCGGGATGTTTCCATCAAGTGCCGGTGACTTCAAGAAAAAAACAGCGCTCCGACACAATCAAGGGTCGGAGCGCTTGCATCTGCTTAGGACAAAACAATGATCAGATGCGGCGCGTCAGCGAGAACTGGGCGCCGGCGTCCGTGGTGCAATTGAGCTGGTTGACCGTGACCATCGCGCAGTTAACCTTGGACTGGGTATTGCGCACCAGCGAGGTCATGTTGATTTCGACCAGCTGAGGCGACAGGGACACATAGGTGCCCGATGCCAGCAGCGCATTGTTATCGGTCGAGCGCGTGCTGAAGGTGCCGGCCTGGAAGCTTGAGACGATGCCGTTCGGATCGACCCAGGCGCCATCGACCGTCGGGGCCTGGCGCACCGGCGGCAGGGGCCGCGGGCCGGTCGAGCTGCAGGCCGAAAGCGCCAGCGCCGTGGCCAGCAGGGTAAGGGTGGTCTTGATCTTCATAACCGTCTCCGCATCGCAAGACTTCGGCCCATGGCCTGAACAGGGGGGATTCTCTTTGCGAAACCATGCCGTGAAGACATGGTGAAAGCAAGGCCAAGTGCCGTTCGGCCAACAGTTATCCGGCCAGGGAAGGCATGTGTCCCGACGGGAAAAGAAAATGCCCGCCGCGGGTGGCGACGGGCATCAAAGGATTATGGGTCTGAAAGCAGATCAGCGAACCAGAATGTTCTTGAACTGCCAGGGATCCTTGGTGTCCAGATCTTCCGGGAAGAGGCCCGGACGGCCGTCGAGCGGGGTCCAGTCGGTGTAATGGCCTTCGACCGGGCCGAGATACGGCGACTGCACTTCCAGGCAGCGCTTGTAGTCGATCTCGTCGGCTTCAACGATGCCGGCCTTGGGGTTCTCGATGGCCCAGACCATGCCGGCCAGAACGGCCGAGGTTACCTGCAGGCCGGTGGCGTTCTGGTAAGGCGCGATGCGGCGGGTTTCTTCCAGCGACAGGCGCGAGCCGTACCAATAGGCGTTCTTGTCATGGCCGTAGAGCAGCACGCCGAGTTCGTCGACGCCGTCGACCAGCTCATTCTCGTCGAGAACGTGCAGGACCGGCTGAGCGGTGCCGCCATTGCCGAACATTTCGTGCAGCGACAGCACGGCGTCGTTGGCCGGGTGATAGGCGTAATGGCAGGTCGGGCGATAGACGACTTCGCCATCCTTTTCGACGGTGAAGTAATCGGCGATCGAGATGGATTCGTTGTGGGTGACGAGGAAGCCATATTGCGGGCCGGGGGTCGGGCACCAGGTGCGCACGCGGGTGTTGGCGCCGGGCTGTTCCAGATAGATGGCGGCCTTGCAGCCCTTCTTGTGCTTCTTGGCGTTCTTCGGCATCCAGTTTTCATGGGTGCCCCAGCCGAGTTCGGCCGGCTGCAGGCCTTCGGAAATGAAGCCTTCGACCGACCAGGTGTTCCAGAACACGTTGAGGGGTTTTGGGTTCTTGGTCAGCTGCGTGTCGCGCTCGGCAATGTGGATGCCCTTGACGCCGACCTTCTTCATCAGCTTGGCCCAGCCTTCGCGATCGTCCTGGGTCGGCTCTTCGAACTTGATGCCGAGTTCATTGGCGAGATTGACCAGGCCCTGCTTGACGAACCAGGAGACCATGCCCGGGTTGGCGCCGCAGGTGGAAACCGCCGTCGTGCCGCCCGGGTTCTTCTTCTTTTCGGCGCGAACGGTTTCGCGTAGCGCATAGTTGGTGCGCTCGGAGTTTTTCATGCTCTTGTCAAAATAGAAGCCGAGCCAGGGCTCGACGACGGTGTCGATATAAAGAACATCGAGCTTGCGGCACAGCTTCATCAGGTCCAGCGAGCCGGTGTCGACCGAGAGATTGACGCAGAAGCCCTGGCCTTCGCCTTCGGTCAAGAGCGGCTTCAGGAGTTCCTTATAGTTCTCCTTGGTGACATGCGCCTGGATGTGCTTGATGCCATGCTTGGCAAGGATTTCGGCATCCTCATTGCGCGGGTCGATGACCACCATCCGGCTCTTGTCGAATTTGAAATGGCGTTCGATCAGGGGCAGGGTGCCCCGGCCGATCGAACCGAAGCCGATCATGACGATCGGGCCGGTGATTTCGCCGTATACCGGATAGGCTTGCTTGGTCATCTCTGTCTCCTTCAGATGCGCGGGCATCATATCAGCACCGCGCGGGTAGGGTCTTGGTCTGTCTATGTCCGGATTTCCCGAATTTGTCGGCTCTAGATCATAAATCCCTGACATAATAAAGGGTCTATGCGGTTGGACGATGACGGCGGCCTGCATCACACGGTTATTGCTGCAAGATCGGCTTGGCGCAGGCAGCGCACGAGGTCGTCGCGCTTTTCGGCCAGCCCCTTGTAGTTCACCTCGTCCGGTGTCAGCGATTCCAGCTGCTCTGCGAGTTTGGCGGCCAGCGCCCCGCCATCCGGCTGGTCGATCAGGGCCTTCAGCGGATCGAGATAGATGCGGATCGTGAAGACGATATCGCCCGAGACCGGCAGCTTGCGTAGGCTCTGGCGCTCCACCCGGATGAAGGCATTGGCGGCCGACACGCCCGTCGACAGGGGATCGCTCGGCGGCCGCAGGCTGACGGGGTGATAGAGCGCATAGGTCCAGTTGATCGACCAGTTGAAGCGCTTGGCGGGGACCGCCGGCTGCAGATTGTCGAAGATGCGGTTGACCAGCACCGCGTTGCGCGTGCCGCCCTGAAAGCCCGGCACCGTGGCATGGACCTGATCCATCGGCTGATTGAATTTCTCCGCCAGCGACCAGGACGAGGGAAAGGCCAGATGGGCCGCGACGATGGTCCAGCCGTCCTCCTTCTTGCGCAACAGCACGAGATCATCGGCGATCAGCGATCCGGCCCGCACGATCGGCGGCACGGTTTCGTCGCTAAGATCGACGCTGTGGCCGGCCATCTCCATTGTGTTGCCGTGGCGGCGATAATGGGTGGCATGATCGGTCAACAGATGCTCGACCAGCAGATCGAGACATTCCTGTTGGGCCTGGCCGGTGTCGGATGCCACCCGGACGATATCATCATAGTGACTTTTGGCCAGTTGCTGCTTCTCGTCGAGATAGCGGCCGAGATCGCCATCCGTCTCGATCCACTGGTGCGGATCAAGGGCAGACACGCCGATGGTGAAGGGACGCGTCGGCCCGGCATAGGGTGTATAGGTCGGCATGGTCATCATCTGGGTGCGGTGGCTCGATTTGCCTGTAGCGTGCCGATTTGCTAGCCTATTGGCAAGGACAAGCTCGGTCGAGGCGGCCCTTTGGGCATCCCGTTCGCTCGCGTCCTCCGACGCGGAGAGCCTGGACATGAAATATCTCGACCGGCAGGATCTGGAACTGGCAGTGGTTGAAGAGGGCATGCTGGCGGCGGCCGAAAACGGATTGATTTCGCACGAGGCTATGAAAAAATGGCTTCTAAGCTGGGGAACGGACGACGAATTGCCCCCGCCCGAGCCGGATATCGCTCGGCGCAATTGATCAAACGCATCTGGGCCACGACGGCGCTGCTGAGGACCTTACCGTAATTCGAGCGAACCCTAATCCTTCAACACCTCAAGCCCTTCAACCACCGTCGACAAGGCCACTTCGGTCACCTCGTAGTCCGCGACGCCATGCACGGTGAAGGGGTCCTCTGCGACATAGGCTTCGATCGCGGCGCGGTCGCCTTTGGCCAGGATCAGGCCGCCGGTGCGCGGCACCTTGCGGCCGGAGGCTAGAAACCAGCCGCGGTCATATCCCTCCTTCACCCAGGCCAGATGCGGCGCCATGTGCCGGTCGGCCTCTTCACTGCTTGTCTTGTAGGTCAGCGACAGGATCAGCATCAGGCATATTCCGGGACGAGTTCGGCGCGGATCAGGCCGCGCAGGCTATTGCCGACGAAGAGGGCGCGGTTGGCGAGATCCTTGGGTTTCAGCACCTCGTTGCGGGCGCGCCGCCCGCGGATCAGGTCGGCGCGCAGGATGCCGGGCAGCAGGCCGCTCGACAGGGGCGGGGTCAGCAACATGCCGTCGGGGCTTTCGATGAAGATATTGGTGAAGGTGCCCTCGCAGAGTTCGCCGCGCTCGTTGAGCAGCAGCACCTCGTCGACCGCATCTGCCGAAAACTCGGCGCGGGCGGCCTCATAGGGCTCGCGGCGCGTGGTCTTGTGGCGATACAGCGTATCCTCGGATTTGAGCCTCGTCTTCTGGGCCACCATCACGCGCCAGACGGTATCCTTGGCGACAGGCTGGAATTCTGTGGTGGTCACCTCGACACGGCCGCGAAAATTCATGGTCAACCGCACGCGCAGCGCAACATCGCCGCTGACCGCTTCTTTCAGGGCGTCCTGCGCGCCCATGGGCTGTCTAAAGCCCAGTGCATCGGCAGAGCGGGCCAGACGGCGCATGTGCTGGTCCAGCCGGACAAAACCTTCGCCGGGCTCCCAGCGCATCGTTTCTATCAACGAGTAATCCATTGATCCCCTACCGCGAAGCGCGCCTTCAGCAGGCATTCCTCATATTCGGCCGGTGCCGTCGAATCATAGACGATGCCGCCGCCGACATTGAAGACTGCCCGGCCGTCTTTGAAAAGAGCGAGCGTGCGGATTGCGACTGAAAATTGCATGGCGCCGGAGGGCGCGACATGGCCGATGGCGCCGCAATAGATGTCGCGCGGTGCCGGCTCCAGCTGGCGCAGGATCTGCATCGCCCGGATTTTTGGCGCGCCGGTGATCGAGCCGCAGGGGAACAGCGCTTCGAAGATATCGGAGAGGCCGATCTCGGGCCGCAATCTGGCGCGGACATGGCTCACCATCTGGTGGACCGTCGGATAGGTCTCGATGTCGAACAGCCGCGGTACGGTCAGGGAGCCCACCTCGGTGATGCGCGAGATATCGTTGCGCAGGAGGTCGACGATCATGCGGTTTTCGGCCTGCGTCTTCTCATCGGCCTTCAGGGCTTCGAGGATCTCAGCATCTTCGGCCGCATCCGCGCCGCGCCGGGCGGTGCCTTTCATCGGATGGGTGTCGATGAACCTCTCTTCATCAACGGCGAAGAACAGCTCCGGCGAGCGGGAGACGATGACCGGGCCGCCGAGATCGACCAAAGCGCCATACTTGACCGGCTGGCGGTCGATCAGCGCCCAGAACACCTCTGGCGGTGAGCCGTGCCAATGGGCTGATATCGGCATAGTGAGGTTGGCCTGGTAACAGTCGCCCTTGCGCAAATGCTGGTGCAGCCGGTCGAAACGCTGCCGGTAGGCCGGCAGATCCCAGGCGGCGACGGCATGGGTGATCGGCGGTTCGTTGGTGGTTGGCTGCGGCGCTTTTGCCTGGGGGTGTTGGTTGCCGGCCGGCGCGTCGAATACGCCGAAAATCAGCAGCGGCGTCGAGCGTCCCTCCGGCAGAAGCGGCTTCAGCTTGTCCTCGAACAGATAGCCGGCCTCGTAGGAGAGATATCCGGCCAGCCATTTGCCGGATCGATGGGCCGCCTCCAGCCGCGCCAGAGCGGGCCGGAGATCGTCGGGCTGATCGGCGACGACTATCTCCAGCGGCTCGGCAAAGACGGTGCAGTGTCCGCTGGTATCGTCGCGAAACACGATCGAGCGGCCGGTCTCTGACATGCGGTTGAAAGCTCCGTTTTCAGGAGGCCTTATCAAGCGCCTCCAGCTCGTCGATCAGCCCCTCTATCATCGACAATCCCTTGGCCCAGAACGACGGATCGGTGGCATCGAGCCCGAACGGCTTCAGCAACTCCGAGTGATGCTTGGTGCCGCCGGCCTTCAAGAGTTCGAAATACTTGTCCTGGAAGCCGGCATCAGCCTGCGCGTAGACGGCATAGAGCGAATTCACCAGGCAGTCGCCGAAGGCATAGGCATAGACATAGAAGGGCGAGTGGATGAAGTGCGGGATATAGGCCCACCAGGTCTCGTAGCCCGCTGAAATGCGGATGGCGGGCCCAAGGCTTTCCGTCTGGACCGACAGCCACAGGTCGCCGATCGCTTCGGCCGTCAGTTCGCCCTCCTTGCGGGCGGCATGCACCTTGCGCTCGAATTCGTAGAAGGCGATCTGCCGCACGACCGTGTTGATCATGTCCTCGACCTTCTGGGCGAGCATGGCCTTGCGCTCGCGCTTGTCCTTGGTCTTATCGAGCAGGGCGCGGAAGGTCAGCATTTCGCCGAACACGGAGGCGGTTTCGGCCAGCGTCAGCGGCGTCTGGCACATCAGCGCGCCCTGGTCGCCGGCCAGAACCTGATGCACGCCATGGCCAAGCTCGTGGGCGAGCGTCATGACATCGCGCGGTTTGCCGAGATAGTTGAGCAGCACGTAAGGATGGGCGGAGGGCACGGTCGGATGGGCGAAGGCGCCGGGCGCCTTGCCGGGCCGGGCCGGCGCGTCGATCCAGCCGCCATCGAAGAAGCGGGCGGCGATTTCGGCCATTTCAGGCGCAAAGCCGCCATAGGCCGACAGAACGGTTTCTTTTGCTTCCTGCCAGGGGATCAGCCGGTCGGGCGTTTCCGGCAGCGGCGCATTGCGATCCCAGAACTCCATCTGGTCCATTCCGAGCCATTTCGCCTTCATCTGGTAATAGCGGTGCGAGAGGCGCGGATAGGCGTCCTTGACCGCGCTGGCCAGCGCGTCGACGACCTCGCGTTCGACGCGGTTGGCCAGATGGCGGCTGTCGGCGATGTCGTCGAAACCGCGCCAGCGGTCGGAGATTTCCTTGTCCTTGGCCAGCGTATTGGTCACCAGAACGAAGATGCGGATATTGTCCTTGAAGGTATTGGACAGGGCAACCGCCGCCTTTTCGCGCACCGCCGGGTCGGCATCCTGCAGCATGTTGAGGGTCGCTTCGATCGGCAATTGCTGATCGTCGACCGGAAAGCGCAAGGCGGCCAGCGTCTCGTCGAACAGGCGGTTGAAGGCGGCCGCGCCGGTCATCGACTTTTCGAGGAACAGCTGTTCGATCTTGTCGTCGAGCTGGAACGGCTTGTCCTTGCGCAGGTCGACGAGCCAGGGGCGATAGTGGCCGGCGGCCGGATCATTGTCCATGCAGGCGTCCATCACGGCATCGTCGATGCGGTTCAGCTCCAGTGCGAAGAACAGCAGGTGGGCCGACAGATCCGTGAGTTTGGCCTGCACGTCGCCGAAGAACTTGCCATTGGCGGCATTGGTCATGTCGGAATAATAGGTGAGGCCGGCATAGGAGCCGAGCCGGCCGATGAGGTCGTCGAGCGCTTCATATTCGGCCAGCGCCGCGCCGATGCCGGTCTCGGCTTGCGATGTGGCGGAAACGGCGAGCTTACCCTTCCATTTGGCCTCAAACGCCGGGCAGGCCTTGGCAGCCTTATCCATGTCGGCGAGGAATTCCGGCGAGGTCGCGGAAGGGTAAAGATCTTCCAGCTTCCACAGCGGCAGGCTGCCCAGGGCCGGATCGGTCTCGACGGTTGCAATCGCCGGCGCAAACAGACGGGGGTCGTTGGATCGTGCGAAGCGCATGGTGAGTTCCTTCCTGTTCGGCAATAATGAGCCGTAACGAATAGACAGTCGCGCGCGCGGCGGCAAGCCATGTCGGCAGCGTCCCGGTCCCGGTCAGGGCTTTCGAAATCGTTAAAATCCGAGCGGTTCTCAAAACCTCATCTTCAATCCTTTCTGGCAGGATCGGGCTTCGTCTCACTGTGCTTAAAGCGCCAAGAATGATTCCGGGAGCTTGAAATTTGACCGCTCATATCCTCGTTGTAGATGATGATCCTGTGCAGCGCCGGCTTTTGAAAGCCGCCGTGGAAAGCCAGGGCCATGTCGTGCACCTGGCAGAGGACGGCCAGACCGGCCTTGCCTATTTTCGCCGAAACCATACCGAGATCAGCGTCATTCTTCTCGACCTGATGATGCCCGGCATGAACGGGCTTGAGTTCTTAGGCGCGCTTGGCGGCCTGGAAACCGAAGTGCCGGTCATCGTCCAGACGGGGCAGGGCGGCATCGAGACCGTGGTACAGGCCATGCGGGCCGGCGCGTTCGATTTCGTCGTCAAGCCCGTCTCGCCGGAGCGGATCGCGGCGGCCATCGGCAATGCGCTGAAGGTCGATCAGCGCGACGCCAAAGCCCGTCCGCCGCGACGTCCACGGTCCGGCGCCGTCGGCTTCAGCGATATCATTTCCGCCAGCCCTGCCATGGCACGGGTCATGGATCTGGCCCGCCGCGCATCCCAGTCGAACATTCCGGTGGTGCTGGAGGGCGAATCGGGGGTCGGCAAGGAAATGGTGGCCCGCGCCATTCAATCGGCCAGCGACCGCTCGTCGCGCCCGTTCATCACCGTCAATTGCGGGGCCATCCCGCGCAATCTGGTCGAAAGCATCCTGTTCGGCCATGAAAAGGGAGCCTTTACCGGGGCAACCGAACGTCATGTCGGCAAATTCGCCGAAGCCGACGGCGGCACGCTGTTCCTCGACGAGATCGGCGACCTGCCGCTCGACACCCAGGTCAAGCTGCTGCGCGCCGTGCAGGATGGCGAGATCGAGACGATCGGCGCCCGCCAGCCGCAGAAGGTCAATGTGCGGCTGATTTCGGCCACCAACAAGGACCTGATCGAGGAGGTCAAGGCCGGACGGTTCCGCGAAGACCTCTATTATCGACTCAACGTCTTCCCGATCACCATTCCGGCGCTGCGCCGGCGCAAGGAGGACATTCCGTTCCTGGCGCGCGCCTTTACCGAGCGTTTCTCCGCCGAGCAGCGGCTGACGCGGCCCCTGGCGCTGGGCGCCGGCGCCCTGGCGCTGCTGACGGCTTTCGACTGGCCGGGCAATATCCGCCAGTTGGAAAACGCCATCTACCGGGCCGTCATCCTGTCGGAGGGGCCGGAACTGTCGGAAAACGATTTCCCGCAGATCCTGGCGCAGATCCCCGGCGGCCTGGCCGCGCAGGATGTCTGGCCCGGCTTTTCCGGACTGGAGCTGGTGCCTTCGAGCCCGGCGCCGACACCGGCGCCGCACCTGATGCGGATGCCGGAACGGGCCGATACGGCACTGGCCGAGCGCATCAGCGCGGTTCGCGTCGAAGAGGATGGCAGCGGATCGAAGGACAATGTCATCGTCAGCACCGATGACAGCGGCAATGTCCGCCGGCTTGCCGATATCGAGGAGGAATTGATCCGTTTCGCGCTGAAATTCTATCGCGGCCAGATGAGCCAGGTGGCGCGCAAGCTCGGAATCGGCCGCTCCACCCTGTACCGAAAGCTCAAGGATTACGGCATCGACCCGGAAAATCCGCACAAGCACGCCGCTTGAGGTCTACCCCTTTAGCCGGGTGGCAAGGTCGCCCGGCTAAAGCGCCTTTGTGCGAAGGATTGGGCAATGGGCCGGGCCTTAGTGTCGCACCGGCCCTGCCGGGAATAACGTGCCGGCTGTTTCGGCTTTTGGGTGCCGTGGCCGGACCAGCTGCGGCATCTGCCGGGCAAGGATATGAAATGAAACGATATTTCTGAAGTTTGCCGTCGCTTCTGCGGATGGTTTCTGCGCCTGCGAGGGCAATTATCCCGCCAAAATCGCCCCGTGTCGAAAAAAGTTTTCCCCAACCGATTGTTAACCCTGGGGTAAGGATGATTTATTACCTCTGGTAAATCGCTTGTTAGAGATTGGTTCACTATATATGAATCGATGTCGGCGGTGTGGCAGTTTTGCCATGTAGTTACCGCATTTGACCGTCATTTGGTTTGATGTGGGACGTTGTCTTTCGGACGGGGATTGATTTGCAGGTATCTCGTGCAATTTTGGGGCCTTCCGGGCATGATCGGCTTTGCCGACAGTCCGAAAGAGGATCGGCCGCTTCGCGGTTCGTCTTCCTGGCCCTGGTGCTGTTGGCGATCGGCGTATCCGCGTTGTTCGGTTCCGCGTCGCAGGCTGCTGCCGAGACACGCACGCTGAAGATCCATTTCGTGCATACTGGCGAAAAAGCGGCGATCACCTTCAAGCGCAACGGGCGCTACGATGCCAACGGCCTGAAGCAGCTCAATAACATCGTCCGCGACTGGCGTCGCAATCAGCCGACCAAGATGGATCCGCGCCTGTTCGACCTGGTCTGGGAAGTCTACACGCGGGCCGGTGCCAGCGGCTATATCAATGTCGTCTCCGGTTACCGCTCGCCCGAAACCAATTCCATGCTGCGGTCACGGTCCAAGGGTGTCGCCAAGGAAAGCCAGCATATGCGTGGCACGGCGATGGACTTCTACATTCCCGGCGTTCCTTTGAAGACGCTGCGCGAACTCGGCATTAAAATGCAGGCCGGCGGCGTCGGCTATTACCCCAATTCCGGATCGCCTTTCGTGCATATGGATGTGGCCGGCGTGCGCGCCTGGCCCCGTATGACGCGCAACGAGCTTTCCCGCCTGTTCCCCGATGGCAAAACGGTTCATATTCCATCCGACGGCAAACCGCTTCCGGGCTATAATCAGGCCCTGGCCGAATACAAGCAGCGGCTGAATTCCAAGCAGATCCTCATGGCGGACTCGAAAGAGCCGAGCAAGCGCAAGAACCTGCTGGCCATGCTGTTCGGCGGTGGGGATGAGGACGAGGAAGAAGACGTCGTCGTGCCGGCCGAGCGTCCCGCTATCGCCAAGCCTGTGGTGACCGCCGAGCAGCCCATATTGGTCGCTGCCGCCGTGCCGCCGCCGGAGCCGTCTCCGGCTGAAGCCTCGGTCGATCCGTCGATCGTTGCACCCGTGCCGCTGTCGCGTCCGGCGTTCCGCCCGCAGGCCGGCAATGAAAGCCTGGCGGTAGCACTCTATTCGCCGAACCGCAGTGCCGCCGAAGACGCTCTGCAGAAGGTTGCCACGCCGCAGCCGCCGGAAATCGCTGCCGCGGTCGATCCGGAGCAGGCTTCCGACGAAGGCTTTGCCGATCTGCAGACCTACAAGATCCCGGTGCCCACCCTGCTTGGCCAGCGCGGCATGAAGGGCGATGCCGAAACCTATATCCTGACCGCATCCGTTGCGCCGGGTTCGCTGCCGCCCGTCGACGATGGCGCCGCCGGCATTCCGATCCCGGCCGGTCGTCCGGCCCTTGCCGATGCGCTGGCTGCGACCGCCGAGGTGTCACCGAAATCCGAGCCGATGTCCGTGGAACAGGCGATCCTGTCGCCGGAGGCCGCCAGCGCGCTGGAACAGAGCCAGATGCCGGTGCGCCAGCCGGCTGAGCCGAAGGATTCGGCGCTGGCTGCGCCGGTGCCGACCCCGATGCCTGCGCCTGCCAAGCCGATTGCCACCGCCGTTGCGGCCGTTCCCGTGGCCAAGCCGCACCCTGCCGAAACGGCCAAGCCGCGGGCGACGGAAGTGGCTTCCATCGCGCCGGCCAAGCCCTCGACGCGCACGGTTGATTTCGGCGATGTGTTTGATGAACCGAAGCCTGTCGACACAAGCGTCGAGGCTGGCCTGCCGGCCAAGGGCGGCCGTCCGAGCCTGAGCGAAGCCGAAGCCGCACACCGGGCCATGACCGGCGGCACCAAGCTGACCGGCAATATGCTGTCGCAATGGGCCTTGAACAAGGAACGCGTCGGCACGGTGGGCAAGGGCGGCAAGGCGCCGCGTATCGTCAGCCGTTCGTTGAGCGCCGAGTCTGCCGCCGTTTATCCGGTCGGCTTCTCGAGCCAGCCCGCGCCAATCGATCCGGGCCGTTTCGGGGCTGCCAAGCCCTGATCGGCGATCGGCGAATGGATGAAACCTTCGCCTTCGCCATCTTCCCATACAGAAAAACCGACTGCGAAGCCCAGCCCGCTATTGGGAATGTGGAATCAAGCGACTGACCGAAACTGCTTGCAACACGGGCGTTGCGGGCGGCTATTGTGGTTTAAAGCACCTTCGGCAAGCATTCGGCATGCTCAAACTGTCGCAGAATACCCATTTCTGCAACGTCGCGAAATTCGGTTGCAAAATTCTCGCTTTAATTGGGAGTTTTGCGACAGACAAGCGAAAGAGACTTATAGAATATGGCTACGTTAGCGCCTGATGGTATTCCGATCATTGTCAGCAAGCCGCAGGGAGCCGCGCGGCACTTGTTCCTTCATCTGCCAGCCTTTGGGCAAACGAAAGAGGAAACAAAGCCGGTTCTCGACCATCTGGCCGAAAAAGGCTTCGCGGCGGTCGGCATGGATATATGGCAACAAGGCGAACGCGGCCATGAAAGCCGGAACCAGCTCACGGCGCGCGTGTTCGGGAATTTTCAGCGGAATATGTGGCCTATCCTTGGGCAAACGACGCTCGATATATCGCGCGTGATTGATTGGGGGCTGACCGAGTTCGATCTAGCTGCGCCGGCATTTATAAGCGGCCTCTCTCTCGGCGGGGATATAGCGGTTGCCGCTGCTGGCCTTGATTCCCGGATTTCCAATGTCGTTGCGGTCGGCTCGACACCAGATTGGAAGCGGCCGGGAATGCACGATGTTATGGACGCCACTAAATTGCTGCCATCCGGCGAGCCGGACCCATACGCGCAGTTTTTCTATGACCAGCTCAATCCTTTGACGCATTTGGACCGATATGCGCGGGGGCCTTGGCTGAACTTCATATCGTGTGAATTGGATAATCACATTCCTTTGGACGGCGTGAAGCGGTTCAAGGCGGCGTTATCGGAAAAAAATCCGCAGGCCGGCGAGCGCATTTCTCTGACAATGTTGCCGGACCGCCGACACGTGGACTTGCTCGATCTTGATGTTTGGTGGCCGACAGCTTCGGCGCTGATAGATCGTATCGACGGCCCGGCCTCGTCGCAGAATTCCTAATATTCGTGACAAAACCGCCAGCGCTGAAAGATCATGGGAAGTTCTGTCGCAAAACTCCCTCGCAAAAGTCAGAGTTTTGCGATTGATATCTGCGACAGGGCAGTGTTCCACATTTCCGTTAGGGGCTGAACCGCGAAGCGGGTTCTTATGCCTGTCCTCGTTCTCCGGAAATTGCGATCCGGTTTATTCCTCGGGCGGGGATTCGATCATGCCGAGGGCGTGCAGGTAGGTGTCGAGGATCAGATCCTCTTCCATCCGCTCCTGGGCGTCCTTCTTGCGCAGGGCGATGACCTTTTTCAGGATCTTGGTATCGAAGCCGGTGCCCTTGGCTTCGCCATAGACGTCCTTGATGTCGTCGGCGATGGTCTTCTTTTCTTCTTCCAGTCGTTCGATGCGCTCTACAAAAGCGCGGAGTTGGTCACGGGCGACGCCATGAGCATCAGACATCTGAATCTCCTATTGTTGGGAAACGGTGGTTTCGGTGAGGCGTGACCTGCCGTGAAGCGGGCGTCGCGTCAAGCCCCCTTGCCGGATTTGCGATTATTCGTGGGGTCGGCTTGCCTCGAATGCCACCTTCTGGGCGTCGGATGCTTCGCCCTGGTGGAGCGTCTTCCAGTCCTCGTAAGGCATGCCGTAGACCATGGTGCGGGCTTCGTCCTTAGCAATATCGACGCCTTCGTCTTTCGCGGCGTCCCGATACCAGTTGGACAGGCAATTGCGGCAAAATCCCGCCAGGTTCATCAGATCGATGTTCTGCACGTCGCTGCGCTCGCGCAGGTGTCCCAAAAGCCGGCGAAAGGCGGCGGCCTCGAATTCGATCTGCTGCTGTTCGGTGGGGTGGGTCATGGTCATGTCCTGTCGTCAGCCGGAATAAGGCCCGGTGCGGGAAGGGTGGATCCGGTAGGCATGCAGGGCCGGATCGGTATTCATCGTTTCGAAGATCGGCGCAAGGCGCTCGGCCCAGGCGGCAATGCCGGCGTCATCGCCGATCAGGTCCTGGCGGACTTCCAGCAGCGCATGGGGAATGCCCGTCACCATGCAGTGCCGGTACAGCGTATCGCCTTTCAGCGCGCCGTCATAGGGTTCGTTGTCGCCGACCAGAATGTCGCCGCCAGCCCGCAAGCCCGATATCAGCGGGATCACGGCCCGCTCATCGGTGTCCCACAGCACGGCGGCATGCCAGGGCCGCGGCTCGCCCTTCCAGGCCGGCGTATAGGAATGCAGCGACAGCACCAGCGGCGCCTTGCCGGTCTGGCGTGCCACCGCGTCGATCGTGCGGGCGACGGCTTGGTGGTAGGGCCGGTGGAATTGTTCGACGCGGCTATCCCATTCCTCGGTGCTGATCGGGTGATTGCCCGATATGATCGCCCCGTCGGAAATCTTCATGATCAGGGTCGGATCGTCCTCGCCGCGGTTCGGATCGATCAGCAGCCGCGAGAAGCAACTGAGGACGGCGGGCACGCCAAGTCTGTCCGCCAGGCTGCGGGTCAGGCCCTCTATGCCGATATCGAAGGCGATATGGCGCGAAAACGCCGTTTCGGGCAGACCGAGCCGGCCGTAGCGCTCCGGCAGGCGGTTCATGGCGTGATCGGCGAGCAGCACCAAACCCTTGTCATGATCGCCTGGGATAATCTCGAAAGGTATGAATTCTTGCATCGGATCTTCGGCTGCCCCTGCATATTGTCCCGCTTGATGGCATGGGGCGTTGGCGAGTGCAAGATTTGCGTGCCGCCACCATTGTGCCAAACTCGCGGGGGAAGATTTGCCTTGGAATTATAATCGATTAGTGTTGCGTTGACATTCTTGCCCCATCGTCGCAAGAAAGCAGCACTGATGAAAAATGGAGTTCCGTCGGAAACCGTGCCGAAACGAAATACACTCTCTTCCGTTGTCAGGTTCAGGCGCACCACGCGCCATTTGCTGTTCGCTGGCCTTTTCGCTTTTCCTTTCATGGCGGCAGGGTCCGCGCATGCCGAATTCCGGGTGTGCAACGGGACGCAGAACTTGGTCGGCGTGGCGATCGGTTACCGGTCCGCCGAAGGCTGGATCAGCGAAGGCTGGTGGCAGGTGCCGGCGACCACCTGCGCCACCCTGATCGAAGGCGAATTGCAGTCCCGCTACTATTATCTCTACGCGGAAGATGCCGCCCGCGGCGGTCGCTGGACAGGTGGCGTCAACATGTGCGTTGCTGAAAACGAATTCAAGATTGTCGGTGTCCAGGACTGCTTCACGCGCGGCTACCAGCAGATGGGATTCAAGGAATACGACACCGGCCGACAGGGAAGCTGGATGGTTCAGCTTTCCGACACTCCAGGCACCCAGGAAGGCCAGAACTGATGAAGCGCAATCGTAAAGTTAAAATCCTGGCGACGCTCGGGCCCGCTTCGTCCGACGAAGCGATGATCCGCAAGCTGCACGAGGCCGGCGCGGACCTGTTCCGCATCAACATGAGCCATGCCAGCCATGACGGAATGCGCGACCTGATCAAGCGCATCCGCGCCGTGGAAGCCGAATGCGGCCGTCCGATCGGCATTCTCGCCGACCTTCAGGGACCGAAGCTGCGCGTCGGAAAGTTTGCGACGACGACGGTCGAACTGGTGCAGGGGCAGACCTTTACCCTCGACGACAATGAGGCGCTCGGCGACAATACCCGCGTCTTCCTGCCGCATCCGGAAATCCTGCAGTCGGTCAAGCCTGGCCATCGCCTGCTGATCGACGATGGCAAGCTGCATCTGCGGGCCGAGAAATGCGACGGCAAGAAGATCGTCTGCACGGTCGTCTCCGGCACGAAGATCTCCGACCGCAAGGGCGTCAGCCTGCCCGACACGCTTTTGACCTCCGGCGCCCTGACGCCCAAGGACTGGGCCGACCTCGATGCGGTTCTGGCCACCAATGAAGTCGACTGGGTTGCCCTGTCCTTCATCCAGCGCCCGGAAGACCTGGCCGATGTGCGCAAGGTGGCGCGCGGCCGCGTCGGGCTGATGTCGAAGATCGAGAAGCCGCAGGCGATCGAGCGGATCGACGAAATCATCGAATTGTCCGACGCCTTGATGGTCGCGCGTGGCGACCTCGGCGTCGAAATGCCGCTGGAAGCGGTTCCGGGCCTGCAAAAGCAGCTCATCCGCGCCTGTCGGCGTGCCGGCAAGCCGGTCGTCGTGGCGACCCAGATGCTGGAATCGATGATCACCTCGCCGGTGCCGACCCGCGCCGAAGTGTCCGACGTCGCGACCGCCGTCTTCGAAGGCGCCGATGCGATCATGCTGTCGGCCGAATCGGCATCCGGCCAGTATCCGGTCGAAGCCGTTGCGACCATGGCCTCGATCGCCTATACGATCGAGCGCGAACCCCATTATCCCGGCATTATCTACGCCCAGCGCCCGCAGCCGGAAGCAACCGGCGCCGACGCGATCTCGCTGGCGGCTCGCCAGATTGCCGAGACGCTGAAGCTGACCTCGATCGTCTGCTATACCTCGTCGGGCAATACCGGCCTGCGTGCCTCGCGCGAACGCCCTGAAGTGCCGATCATCGCGCTGTCGCCGATCATCCAGACGGCACGGCGCCTGTCGATCGTCTGGGGCCTGCATTGCGTGGTGTCCAGCGAGCCGACCGACCTGGACGACATGGTCAACCGCGCCTGCCGTATCGTGGCGTCCGAAGGCTTCGGCAAGCCGGGCGACCGGATCATCATTTCGGCCGGCGTGCCGCTCGGCACACCGGGGGCGACCAACATGCTGCGCATCGCCTATATCGGCTCGGACGGCCTCAGCGGCGTCTGAAGACGTCCACGTCCGAGATTGCCGCCGATCCACAACCGCCGCACCCTCTGCGGCGGTTTTTTGTTGGCTGCAAGGGCCTAGAGCGTTTCCTGGTTAGATTGAAGCATTCTGCCGGAGCAGGTTTTCGTCAGGGCAAAGGCGATTGGCGAAGGGCATACCCGAAGCTACGTCCGAGCCGATCGCCTTTGATGCTGGCGGAAAGATGCCCGGCCCTTCGGGTTGGCTGAAACGGGCTGCCTGATCGCCCGGCCGGCTTGGCCGTAGGGCGTGGCTACGACGCGCGCCGGTCGGGCGATTATCCAACTGCGTTTGAGCCAACAGAATGTTTCAATCTAACCAGGAAACGCTCTAAGGGAAGGGCAGGCTGCTATTGCGCCTGCTGCTGCAGGCGGATCTCCAGGGCGCGGGCCATCGCCTGCAGATCCCGATCTTGGCCGGCGATCTTTTCGAGGGCCGCCACGGCGATGTCGTTGGCGATATAATCCGGCTTGTGGCCGAGGCCGCGGATCCAGACCAGTTCCGAGCCTGAGATATCGCGTGCCAGGCCGCGTGAGTGGATCTCCTCCAGCACGACATCGTCGCTGTCGCCGGTGATGATCACCGTCGGGGCGGCGATCTCCCGATAACGCGGCGCCATGCGGGTGACATAGGCATGGAGCCCCGCCACGTCGATGGCATTGTTGCGAAAGCTGGATGGTCTCAGAACCAGTGCCGGGCCGGTCTTGTCGATATAGTCGGCGGGGGCGGGGTTCGGTCCAAAAACCGACACGATCGCCTTGTCCAGCCGCATGAGGCCCGCCGGGACGGCAAGGGTGCGGGCAAACAGCGGACCGATCACCGGCGTGGCTGTGAGGTCATAGTACCAGTCGACGCCGCCCGGCCAGGGATGGGTGGCCGGCGCCAGGAACAGCAGGCCGGCGGTTTTTTCCGGGTAGAGCACGGCAAAGCTCGCGGCAATCGAGGCGCCGAAGGAATGGCCGACGATAATGGCGCGGTTCATGCCCTTCCTGTCCATCAGCCGGGCGATGGCCGCTGCCTGGCCGTCCGGCGTATCATTTTCCGGGCCGCCCCGCTCCGAATAGCCGTGGCCGGGCCGGTCGATGAAGAGGAGTTCTGCACGGCCCTCCAGGGGGGCGCGAAAGGCGGTCGCCTGGTCGCACAGATTGCCGCTGGCGCCGTGGATGAAGATGAGCGGCGGCAGATCGGCCTGGTCGCCGGCGGGGATATGCAGGGCATTGATCCGCATGCCGCCGATATCGGTCAGTTCGCCGATATTGGGATAGCGGCTTTCGATCTTGCGGCTCTGGATGCTGGAAAACACCGTGGCGCAACCGATCAGCGCGGCGATGGCGAGGAGGGGAAAGAGCATGAAGCGATACCGTCGCGAGAGTTTGGACGCTTTGGGATGGGAAGCGGGCAGGGGATGACCTCCGCGTTCTAGGGGAGGGATACCGGACGGTTCGGCATCAGGTCCGGTTGCCGGCAAGCTTTTCAGAGAGTTTGGTCACGGTTTCCTGGGCCTCCCGGTCGGCCGGGTAGACGTCGAGATAACGCTCCCAGGCCTTCAGCGCCATCTCGTCGCGCCCCGATTCGGCAAGGATGGAGGCCAGGCCCGCCAGCGCCCCGAAATGACGCGGCTCCAGGGCCAGGACATGATGGATGTCGGCCATCGACTTGCGATAGCTGCCCATGGTGTAGTGCAGCGTCGCCCGGCGGTTCCAGGCCTCGGCAAAGGTCGGATCCAGCACGATCGCCTGATCGAGGAAATCGAGGGCGGCGGCGTTGCGCTTCTCGCCGATCGCCTCGTTGGCCCATTGCATCATCAGATTGACCGTCGCGCTGCCCGAATCGCCCCAGGCCGTCATGATAGTGCTGGCGATGCTCTGGGCGGTTTCGGGGTCGCGGGCCCGGCGCAGATCGGTCAGCAGGCTGTCGATCGGCTTGTCGGCAGAGGTCGCGTCCGGCGCGATGCTGGCCTGTTCGGCCGCGTCCTGGGCATAGGCTGTGCTCCAGAAGCCGGAGGCGCTGGTCAGCGGAAGGACGATGGAGAGCGTCAGTGCAAGGCACGGCAAATGAAAATAGCGCATGCACGTAAGGTAACGCGCCTGCGCCATGTTTCAAATCAAAATATGCGCGATCAACACAATGTCAGTGAATGAGGTCTTTGACGGATCGCCAACCTGTCACGCGCACAAAAGCCTGGTCCGGTATCAGCCCTGACGAGCCTTGAAACGCGGGTTCGACTTGTTGATGATGTATACACGACCCTTGCGGCGAACCAGACGGTTGTCGCGATGACGGGCCTTCAGCGCTTTCAGCGAATTCTTGATCTTCATTTTTCTGATCCGCAAGGTTGCCGGGGAATTCTGTTATTCCGCCAGTGTCTTTAACATTCAAAAGCGCGCCGGGGGCGCGCTCCTTCAGGGTTGGTGGCAAATACCCCTATGCCCCCTCTGTGTCAACCGGCGCCGGGCTTTTTCGACCGAAACACCGGGTTTTTCCTGCTATTTCAGCTCCGTGACATGGCCCATCTTGCGGCCGGGGCGGGCTTCAGACTTGCCGTAGAGATGAACAAGAACATTGCGGCGCGACAGCCAATCGGGCACGGCATCGATATCGTCGCCGATCAGATTGGTCATCACGCAGTCGGAATGGCGCACAGGATCGCCGAGCGGCAGGCCGGCAATCGCCCGGATATGCTGTTCGAACTGCGAGACGATGCAGGCGGCTTCGGTCCAGTGCCCGGAATTGTGGACGCGCGGGGCGATCTCGTTGGCAATCAGCGCGCCGTCCGGCAGGACGAAGAACTCGATGCCGACCACGCCGACATAATCGAGCGCCGTCAGCAGTTTTGCGGCTGAGTCCCGCGCGGTGGTCCCTGTCGCCGCAGTGATTCGCGCCGGCACCGTCGAGGTGTCGAGAATGCCGTCGCGGTGCACGTTTTCGGCCGGATCGTAACAGGCAATGGCGCCATTCGGGTCACGGGCGGCGATGATCGAGATTTCCCGCTCGAAGGCGACGAAGCTTTCGAGAATCAGCGGAACGTTGCCGAGGGCTGCAAAAGCACCCTCCGGCCGGTCCTGCGGGCCGCGAAAGACCCGCTGGCCCTTGCCGTCATAACCCATGCGCCGGGTCTTCAGCACGCCTTTGCCGCCGAAATCGACAAGGGCTGCTTCCAGCTCGGCCTGGCTGTCGACGGCGTGGAAGCGGGCCGTCTGGATGCCGCAGCCGTTCAGGAAGCGTTTCTCCGTCAGCCGGTCCTGGGCCACCTGCAGCGCCTTCGGCGGCGGAAAGACCGGGACGTTGCGGGCGAGCATCTCGGCCGCCTCGACGGGCACGTTCTCGAATTCGTAGGTGACGATGTCGCAGAGTGCCGCCAGCTCGCCGAGCGCCACCGGGTCGCCGTATTCGGCGACGATCTGGCGGTTGGCGAGTTGCGCTGCGGGGCTGTCGGCCTGGGGCTCGAGAATCACCGTACGGAAGTTGAGGCGTGCGGCGGCCATTGCCAGCATGCGGCCGAGCTGGCCGCCGCCGATGATGCCGATGGTCTGGACGGTCATGGAGCCTCGTCTATCGGGTATTCTGCAACACTTGCGGTCTGGCGGGCGCGCCAGTCGTCGAGACGACCGGCGAGATTCTCGTCGGACAGAGCGAGCACGGCCGCGGCCAAGAGGGCGGCATTGATGGCGCCGGCCTTGCCGATGGCAAGCGTTCCGACCGGAATGCCGGCCGGCATCTGCACGATCGAGAGCAGGCTGTCCTGGCCAGACATGGTTTTCGACTGCACCGGCACGCCGAAGACGGGAAGGGGCGTCATGGCCGCCGTCATGCCGGGCAGGTGGGCAGCACCGCCGGCGCCGGCAATGATCACCTTGAAGCCTTCGTCGCGCGCCTGGCGGGCAAATTCGAACATGCGTTCCGGGGTGCGGTGCGCCGAAACGATGCGGGCCTCGTAGCCGACATCGAGGACGTCGAGGGTGTCGGCGGCATTCTTCATGGTTTCCCAGTCCGATTGGCTGCCCATGATGATGGCTACGGGTGGACGCTCTTCATGCATGCTGTTGCCTCCCACGCATCAGGCGATGATATCGGGAATGATCTGGTCCTCAAGTTTGGTCAACTTGTCCTTGATCGCCAGTTTCTTCTTTTTCATCCGCTGGATCCGCAAGGCATCGCAGCCGGTATCGATCATGGCATTGATCGCCACATCGTAATCCTCGTGCTCCTGGCGCAGCCGTGCCAGCTGAAGCCTTGCATCCGCCTGTTCCTGATCCGGCATTGTCCTGTCCCCATTATCGCGTTCCCGCATCTTTTTTTGAGATGCATCCTGGATTGGCGCAAGCTCCTATCACCAAACAGCGGTAACGGGAAGTTATCCCTAATCTTGAAATTGCCTTGTTCATACCTGGTTTTCGCCTTCGACAAAGTCCCCGGTTCGTGTCACATTACTTTCGCAAACCCTGAAACTCCAGCGATGGATTGCTGGAGGTAGGCAAAAGGAAGGACGTCTCAAATGACCATACAGGCTCATATTGAATCGCTTGCAAAGAAGCACGGAGCTCTTGAGGAAAAGCTTCATACCGCTCTTGCCTCTCCCTCCGTCGACGACAAGGAAATTCTTGAAATCAAGCGCCTCAAACTGCGCCTCAAGGACGAAATGGAACGCCTGCGGTCTTCCACGCGCCATTAAGGCGTAGTGCCGCGAGATACTCGCGGCCATCGTGTTCGCGGCATGTATAGCCGCCCAAGACAATTCAGTGAGACCGGCGTTCGCTTTATCGGTCACAGATTGAACCCCGGAAGCCAAAGCGGCTTTCGGGGTTTTCATTTGGGTTCAGGACCAGAACTGGTCGAGCCACAGGTTGAGCTTATCGAACCCGTGCGGGTTGACGGAATAGATCCGCCGCGTGCCCTTCGAGGTGACGGTCACCAGGTTGCAGTCGAGCAGGGCTTTAAGATGCTGGGACACCGCCGGCCGGCTGATCGGCAGACCATTGGCGAGATCGTTCACGGTGCGCGGCGCACGACGCAGCTCTTCCAGCAGGTAGCGCCGGTTCGGGTCAGCTATCGCGGTAAAGGGATCCGTGTTCGACATGGTGACCAAGCTACGGCATGCGGGCTGTCGCGGCAAGCGCGTATTGCGCTGCAGCGAAGCGCATTTTGACACCCCTGCAGGCAATCGACGTGCTAAAACCCTGCTCCGTCCCACACCAGCTTGAGCGCGGCCAGCAAAGCCATTGCATACATCAGCGGATAGAAGGTCTGCGGCTTCATCAGCCGGACCAGGCGAGCGCCGGCCAGGGTCGAGACCAGGGCCACGGGCAGAAGAAAGGCCGACAGCGTCAGGTTGGCGGTGTCCAACTCGCCAAGGGCGAAGTAGGGCACGACTTTCACGGCATTCATGATGGCGAAAAAGCGCACGCTGGTGCCGGTATAGGTACGCGGGTCGAGCTTCAAAGGCAGCACGTAGATCTGGAACGGCGGCCCGCCGGCATGGGCGACGAAACTGCCATAGCCCGACAGTGTGCTCCAGAGACCGGCGGCGAGCGGTCGCTGCGGCTTCGGCGGCGTTTCTATCTTGGAGTTCGGTCCGTAGGTGTCGTAGACATAGCGGGCGACGAAGATGATCGTCACAGTGCCCAGCACCAGCCGCATGGCACCGGCGGAAATATAGGTGGATGTGGCCCAGCCGAGCACAATGCCGAGGATTGCGCCGGGCAGCATCAGCACCAAAGTCTTGCGGTCGTTGTGATGACGCCAGGCCCACAGCGCCACGGCATCCATGACCAGCAGGATCGGCAGAAAGATCGCCGCCGCCTGCATCGGCGGCACGACCATGGCGAGAATCGGCACGCCCAGCAGCGCCAGCGCGCCGCCCAGCCCGCCCTTGGAAAGGCCAACAAGAATGACTGCCGGGATGGCAGCGTAGAAAAACTGGATGTCCGGGAGCATTTGTTTCGGTTGATCCTTTCGCCAGACCGGTCTATCGGAATTGATCGCCCAAAACGAGTGGTTTTCGCTCGCCGCCAAAACCGATGAAACGGAATATGCCATGACCCGTCCCGAGAGCCGCTGCCGCCTCGTCCTGATCGTGCCGGACTTTGCCGATGACGCCACCGGTGCTCGCCTTCTTGCCGATGCCCTGAAGGGCGGAGACGTGGCCTCCGTCATCATTCCGCAATACGAACTTGGCGACGATGCTTTTCAGGCGCGGGTCGAAGCGTTGGTGCCGGAGATCCAGGCGGCCAATGCCGCCGCCATCGTCGTCGACAACAGCCGCGTCGCCGGCCGGGCCAAGGCCGATGGCCTGCATCTGACCGGCAGCGCCGAGGAACTTGCCGAGGCGGTCGAGAAATTTTCGCCGAAGATGATCATCGGCGCCGGCCGCGCCATGGAGCGTCATGTGGCGCTCGAGGTCGGCGAGGCCAATCCGGATTACGTGTTCTTCGGCAAGCTCGATGGCGATATCAAGCCAGAAGCCCATTCGAAAAATGTCGATCTGGGCGAATGGTGGGCCTCGATGGTGTCGATCCCGTGCATCGTCATGGGTGGCAGCGACCCGGATTCGGCCCTGACGGTGGCCGAGTCGGGCGCGGAATTCGTGGCGCTGCGCCGTGCGGTGTTCGACGATCCGGCGATGGCTGCCACTGTGGTCGCGCAGATAAATGCAATGCTGGACGAAAAAGCGCCACGGTTTGGCGGTTGAAGGTTTCATGCCGAACAGCCGTACCCTATCGCGATCCATCCTGACTGCCCTGTTGACCGCCTCTCTGGCGGGCGCCGGAACCCTGGCGCTTGCCCAGGAAGAGCCGTCGCTCGACATCGGCAAAGCGGATACGACGGAGCGCGTCGTGCGGCCGCCGGAGACGCTGGACAAGACTTCGAAGATCGAGACCAAAGGGTCCGAAGCCACCGAGCCGTCCTCCGGCATCACGCTGTTTGACCGCATGGGCGCGCCTCTGCCGGCCTTGCCGCCGGAAACGGAATACAAGGGACCGGTCGATGACGCCTTCGGCGCCTTCCAGCGCGGCCTGTTCACCACGGCGCTCGACAAGGCCCTGCCGCGCGCGCAACTGGGCGATGCCGCTGCCCAGACGCTGATTGCCGAGATGATGTCGCGCGGCCTTGGCACCAAGCGCGATCCGAAGATGGCGGCCTTCTGGTATGGCCAGGCGGCGGCCGGCGGCGATCCGGCGGCGATGTTCAAATACGCGCTGCTGTTGATGGAAGGCCGCGATGTCGAACGCGACAAGGTCAAGGCCGACGATTACATGAAGAAGGCGGCGGATGCCGGCAACAGTTCGGCGCAGTTCAACTGGGCGCAGACGCTGGTGGCCGACAATCCCGGCGAAAAGGGCCTCAGGCTGGCGCTTCCCTATTACGAGAAATCGGCCGAACAGGGCGTCGCCGATTCGCAATATGCGGTGGCGCAGGTCTACAACGCCCTTGGCGATGTGCCGGCCGACAAGAAAGCCACGGCGCGGAGCTGGATGGCCAGGGCCGCCAAGGCGGGTTTCGACACCGCCCAGCTCGATATCGGCCTCTGGCTGGTCAATGGCATTGGTGGCGAGCGCGACTACGAGCAGGGGTTCAACTGGCTGAGAACGGCTGCCAATCGCGGCAATGTGGTGGCGCAGAACCGGCTGGCGCATCTCTATATCAATGCGCTTGGAACAAGGCCGGATGCCGTCGAGGCGGCGAAATGGTATGTCCTGTCGCGCCGGGCCGGCCTGAAGGATCCTCTGCTGGAGGACCATTATCTGGGGTTGACCGACGAGCAGCAGAGAAAGGCCATCGACGGGGCCAACAAATTCCGCAGGGGCTGATCGCTGTCGTTCTCTGAGGTCTTGCTTGCCGTTTAAGGCGCCAGAGCCAGACCTCTGGCGCATGCCCCTTGAATTCCGGCGATTTTTATGGTCTTGAACCCGCCAACCGATCGCCGCCTAGCGCAGCCTTGCCATCGATGGCGCTGCGAGCCGGCCTGATGCCGCCAATTCAAGGAATAAATCAACATGGCTCGCTCTGCCCTTCTCAATGTCATGGTCCAGGCCGCGATCAAGGCCGGAAAGTCGCTGTCGCGCGATTTCGGCGAGGTGCAGAACCTGCAGGTCTCGGTCAAGGGACCGAGCGATTTCGTCTCGCAGGCCGATATCAAGGCCGAGAAGATCGTGCGCGAAGAGCTGATGAAGGCGCGGCCGACCTATGGTTTTCTCGGCGAGGAAAGCGAAGAGGTCAAGGGCACCGACGGCGCCCATCGCTGGATCGTCGATCCGCTCGACGGCACCACCAATTTCCTGCACGGCATTCCGCAGTTTGCCGTATCGATCGCGCTTGAGCGCAATGGCGAGATCGTTGCCGGCGTGATCTTCAATCCGGCGACCGACGAACTCTACACCGCCGAGCGTGGCGGCGGGGCGTTCATGAACGACCGGCGCATCCGGGTTGCGGCCCGCAAGGTCCTGTCGGATTGCGTCGTGGCCTGCGGCGTTCCGCATCTCGGCCGCGGCAATCACGGCAAGTTCCTGGTCGAACTGCGCCATGTGATGAACGAGGTCGCCGGCGTGCGGCGCATGGGTGCGGCAGCGCTCGATCTGGCCTATGTCGCAGCCGGCCGTTTCGACGGCTTCTGGGAGGTCGAACTTTCGCCCTGGGACATCGCCGCCGGTATCCTTTTGATCCGCGAAGCGGGCGGTTTCGTTGGTGACATGTCCGGCGGTACGGATATGTTCGGGTCGCGCAGCGTCGTGGCCGGCAACGAGTATATCCACAAGGCGCTGGCCGAGGTGGTCAACCGGCCCATCCCCAAGGGATAATGTCTTTTTCCTCAGTGACTTGCCAATGCGACCGGCTTTTCACTTCAATTCGTCGTAATTATCCACTAGCCTCCGGCGCAACATGACCGGAGGCGCAGGACGATATGGCGAAAGTGAAACTGGCGGACTTGGAAGCAACTGAGGCTGAGGCCGGCGCCTACGGCAACAAGCTTTCAAGCCCGATGCCATTCTTCTCGACGATGCTGATCTTCCTGATCATCGTCGGGTTCATCGCTGCCATTCTGTTCCGGCAGGCGCAGACCGCCTTCATGACCAATCCGGGGCTGAACGGCCTGATCCTCGGCGTTCTGGCGGTCGGCATCATCCTCGTCTTCAACCATGTGCTCGGTCTCATTCCCGAAGTGCGCTGGTTCAATTCCTTCCGCGCCGCCGGCAATGCCGAGAAGGTCGGCCGCGATCCGCGCTTGCTGGCGCCGATGCGCGCCCTGATCGGCAACCGCCGCTCGGTGGCGATTTCGACCGCGGCGCTGCGCTCGATCCTTGATTCGATTGCCACGCGCCTCGACGAATCGCGCGACACATCGCGCTACCTGATCGGCCTCCTGGTCTTTCTCGGCCTGCTCGGCACGTTCTGGGGCCTGCTCGGCACGATCGGCTCGATCAGTGCCGTCATCCAGTCGCTCGACCCGAGCTCCGGCGATAGCAACGATGTCCTGCAATCGCTGAAAACCGGTCTGGCCGGTCCGCTCGAGGGCATGGGCACCGCATTTTCGTCCTCGCTGCTCGGCCTGTCAGGATCGTTGATTCTCGGATTTCTCGACCTGCAGGCCGGCCGGGCGCAGAACCGCTTCTATACGGAGCTGGAAAACTGGCTGTCGTCGGTCACCGATGTCGGCTCCGACATGGTGCAGGCCAGCGAGCCCGGCGCGTCGATTGCCGCGGAAGACCTGAACCGTTTGATCGAACAGCTGACGCGGATCGCCGATCAGCCGGCCGCCCAGAGCAACGACCGGTCGGTCACCGCCATTGCCGGGCTAGCCGAAGGCATTCAGGGCCTGGTGAAAAACATGCGCAACGAGCAGCAGATGCTGCGCGACTGGATCGAGGCGCAGCAGGAAGATGCCCGCGCTATGCGCAAGACGCTGGACCGGCTCAACGACAAGATCGGCGGGAGCAAGTAACCGATGGCCCTGGGGCGCAATCGCCGCGGAGATCGCGGAGTCGATTATTGGCCGGGTTTCGTGGACGCCCTGTCCACGCTGCTGCTGGCCATCATGTTCCTGCTGACGGTGTTTGTCCTGGCGCAGTTCATCCTCAGCCGCGAGATCTCCGGCAAGGACGAGGTTCTCAACCGCCTCAACAGCCAGATCGCCGAGCTGACCCAGCTGCTGGCGCTGGAAAAGAGCGGCAAGCAGGATATGGAAGACACGCTGGCCTCGCTGCAATCCTCTCTCTCGGTGTCCGAGGATGAGCGGACGCGGCTGCAGGCGCTGCTGGAATCGGGCAGCGGTTCGGCCGACAGTTCGCGGGCGCAGATCGGCCTCTTGACCGAAAAGCTCGAGCAGGAGCAACAGGTCAGCGGCCGGGCGCTGAGCCAGATCGAGCTCTTGAACCAGCAGATCGCAGCGCTCAGGGCGCAGATTGCGGCCGTCGAACAGGCCTTGCAGGCCTCCGAAGCGAAGGACCAGAGCTCGCAGACCAAGATTGCCGATCTCGGCCGTCGCCTGAACGTGGCGCTGGCGCAGCGCGTGCAGGAACTCAATCGCTATCGCTCCGACTTCTTCGGCAGGCTCCGCGAAATCCTCTCGGACCGCGACAATATCCGCATCGTCGGCGACCGGTTCGTATTCCAGTCGGAGGTGCTGTTCCCGTCCGGCGGCAATGAGCTCAACCCTGAGGGCCAGGTCGAGATGGCGAAGCTGGCCACAGCCCTGCTGGATCTCGCCAAGGAGATTCCAGCCGAGATCAACTGGGTGCTGCGCGTCGATGGTCATACCGACAATGTGCAGCTGTCCGGCTCCGGCCGCTATGCCGACAATTGGGAGCTTTCCGCAGCGCGCGCCATCTCCGTGGTCAAGTTCCTGATTTCCAAGGGCGTGCCTTCGGCGCGGCTGGTGGCGGCCGGCTTTGGTGAGTATCAGCCGATTGCCGAAGGGGACACGCCCGAAGCGCGCAACCAGAACCGGCGGATCGAGTTGAAACTAACGGAGCGCTAGTGCTGGAGGGCAGGGGGCGCGTCGATCGCGGCAGGGTTTTGCAGCGATCCAGAACCGGCTGCCCTGCTATATCTACTAAAGTTTGCCCCTAAGGGAAGGATTGGGCCGTATACGTGTCTCTCGGGGGTTGCGAATGTCTTACGTTCTCGTAAGAGTAAGTTATCGCACCTTGTGGGTGGAGGCTTGCGGATGAATTTTGACGTATTGGTGATTGGGGCCGGCCTTGCCGGTCTGGTTGCAGCGGCGGAGGCGGCAGATCGAGGTTTGCGGATCTGCGTGCTCGATCAGGAGGGCGAGCAGAATCTCGGCGGTCAGGCCTTCTGGTCGCTGGGTGGCCTGTTTTTTGTCGACAGCCCGGAGCAGCGGCGCTTAGGGATCCGCGACTGTATCGACCTGGCCCGGCAGGATTGGCAGGGCTCGGCTGGCTTCGACCGGCCGGAGGACTATTGGCCGCGGCAATGGGCCGAAGCCTACCTGGAATTTGCCGCCGGCGAGAAGCGCGACTGGCTGAGAAACCAGGGCATGCGCTGGTTTCCGGTGGTCGGATGGGCCGAGCGTGGCGGCTCCTTTGCTCATAGTCACGGTAATTCGGTTCCGCGTTTTCACATTACCTGGGGTACCGGGCCGGCCGTGCTGGAGCCGTTCATCCGCCGTGTTCGCGCTGCCGAAGAAAAGGGCCTGGTGTCGTTTCGATTTCGCCATCAGGTGGACCAGTTGATCGTGACCAATGGTGTCGTTTGCGGTGCCCGGGGCACCATTCTGAAGCCGGATGCCGTGGTGCGTGGCGGGACCAGCTCCCGTCTTCCGGTCGGTGAATTTGAGATCAATGCCAGCGCTGTCATCGTCACCTCCGGCGGCATCGGCGGCAATCATGATCTGGTGCGCAAGAGCTGGCCGGTGGATCGTCTGGGGGCGCCGCCGAAAAGCATGGTCAGCGGCGTTCCGAGCCATGTCGACGGGCGCATGCTGGCCATTGCGCAGCAGGCGGGCGGCGAGGTGATCAATGGCGACCGGATGTGGCACTATACGGAAGGTCTGCGAAACTTCGACCCGATCTGGCCGAACCACGGCATTCGCATCCTGCCCGGCCCATCGTCCTTCTGGTGCGACGCCGATGGCAATCGCTTCGCGGCGCCGGCAATGCCGGGTTTCGACACAATGGCGAGTTTGAAGGCGATCCGCGACAGCGGCTCCGACTACAGCTGGTTCATCCTCAACAAGACGATTATCAAGAAGGAATTCGCCCTGTCGGGCTCCGAGCAGAATCCGGATCTGACCGGCAAGAATATCAGGCTGCTGCTGAAGCGGCTCGGCAGCGATCCGCCGGGTCCGGTGCAGGCCTTCATGGACAAAGGCGAGGATTTTGCCGTGCGCGATACGCTCGAGGATCTGGTCGTCGCGATGAACGAGATCAGCGGCGAGCATCGCATCGGCATCCGGCATCTGCGGGGCCAGATCGAGGCGCGTGATCGCGCCATGGAGAACAGTTTTGCCAAGGATGCGCAGGTCACCGCCATTCGCGGCGCACGGGCCTATCTCGGCGACCGGCTGATGCGCACCGCCAAGCCGCATATGCTGCTCGATAAAAAGTTTGGGCCGCTGATTGCCGTGCGCCTGCACATCCTGACCCGCAAGACGCTGGGCGGCCTGCACACGGACTTGGCGGGGCGGGTGCTGGACAGCCGCAACCAGGCGGTGCCGGGCCTTTATGCCGCTGGCGAAGTGGCCGGTTTCGGCGGCGGCGGCATGCATGGCTACAATGCCCTGGAGGGGACCTTCCTCGGTGGCTGCCTGTTTTCAGGCCGGGTCGCCGGGCGTTCCGTCGGGACCTGATCGGCTTTGCCTATTTCGCGGCGGCCAGAAAGTCCTGGGCGCCGGTCTCAAACTGCAGCCTTGCCAGTTTGGCGTAGAGCCCGCCCTGCTGGATCAGGCTCTGATGCGTTCCCTGTTCGACGATCTGGCCGTCATCGAGAACCAGGATGCGGTCGGCTTTCAGCACGGTCGCCAGCCGGTGGGCGATGACGATCGTGGTGCGGCTTTTCATCAATCCGTCGAGCGCCTTCTGCACCAGCGTTTCGCTTTCGGCATCCAGCGCCGAGGTCGCCTCGTCGAGCAGCAGCACGGGGGCATTGCGCAGGATGGCGCGGGCAATGGCGATGCGCTGCCGCTGGCCGCCCGACAGCGTGATGCCGCGTTCGCCGACGGCCGTGTCGTAGCCGTTTTCCAGCCGTGCAATGAACTCGTCGGCCTGGGCGGCGGCCGCTGCCGCCTTGACGCCGTCGCGCGTCGCGCCCGGCGTGCCGAAGGCGATATTGTCATGGATGGAGGCGGCAAAGATCGTCACATCCTGGGGCACGATGGCCAGCCGCGACCGCAGGGCCTCCGGCGTCACCGTGCGGATGTCGACATCATCGAGCTTCACCGTGCCGCTGACGGGGTCGTAGAAACGCAGCACCAGCGAAAAGATCGTGCTCTTGCCGGCTCCGGACGGACCGACGATGGCGACGGTCTCGCCACTGCCGACCTTGAAGCTCAGGCCCTTCAGCGCCGAGCGGGCGGAATGGGACGGATAAGAAAAATGCACGTCGGAGAATTCGACAATGCCCTTGGCCGGTATCGGCAGGGCGACCGGAACGGCGGGCGCGGAAATCGCCGAGACTTCGTAGAGCAACTCCGTCAGCCGTTCAGCGGCGCCGCCGGCCTGGGCCAGTTCGCCCCAGACTTCCGACAATTGGCCGAGCGAGCTGCCGGCAATCACCGAATAGAGCACGAACTGGCCGAGCGTTCCGGCCGAGATCGTGCCGGACAGCACGCCCTGCGCGCCATACCACAACACGGCGGCAATGCTGCCGAAGACGAGGATGATGGCAAAGCCGGTCAGGAGGGCGCGGGACTTCACCGCCGCCTTGGCGGCCTGATACGCTTCTTCCACGGCATCGCCGTAACGGGCGGCGGCCACGGCTTCGCCGTTGAAGGCCTGGACGGTGCGGGAGGCGGCAATGGTTTCGCCGGCAAAGGCGGAGGCATGCGCCAGGGTGTCCTGGGCGGCGCGTGACCGCTTGCGCACCGAGCGGCCGAAGCCGACCAGCGGGAAGACGATGACCGGGATGGCGGCCAGCACCAGGACCGAGAGGCTGGGGCTGGTATAGATCATCATGACCATGGCGCCGATGCACATGATGGTGTTGCGCAGCGCCACCGATGCCGTGGCACCGACCGCGGATTTGATCTGGGTAGCGTCGGCGGTCAGCCGCGAGACGATTTCGCCGGACTGGTTGATGTCGAAGAAGGCCGGCGACAGCCGCGTCACATGGGCAAAGACCTCGCGGCGGATATCCGAGACGATGCGCTCGCCGATCGAGATGACGTAGTAGTAGCGCATGGCGCTGGAGATCGCCATGACGACCGCCAGCACGATCAGCATGGCAAAATACTTGTTGATGAAGGCACTGTCGGTTGCGGCAAAACCGTGGTCGATCATCCGGCGCACGGCCAGCGGCAGGGCGAGCGTGGTTGCGGCGGCGAGCGTCAGAAAGAACAGAGCAGCGATCACCATGCCGCGATAGCGCAGCAGATAGGGCCAGAGGCGGGCGAGGGGACGCAGATTGCGGCTGTTTTTCTGCTGAGCTTCGACAGTATCTGACACGGATGTTTTCTCCCCCCATCACGCCATCGTCTTGGTGTCTGGGTACTTGTTATCTTTGCGACCTTGATGTATAGGCTCCCAATCGAATTGGGAAGCCGTAGCCTGATCAGACTGCGGCTTCATTTATTGAATAGGGTCACTCGACGCAATTGCGGCAAATGGACCCTCCGGCACAGCAGGAAGATCGTTATGAAGGCTAGCATTCATCCCGACTATCACATGATCAAAGTGGTCATGACCGACGGCACCGAATATGAAACGTTCTCCACCTGGGGTTCGGAAGGTGCTGTCATGAACCTTGAAATCGACTCGAAGTCGCACCCGGCCTGGACCGGCGGCAACCAGCAGCTTATGGACCGCGGCGGCCGTCTCTCCAAGTTCAACAAGCGTTTCGGCGGCCTCGGCCTCTAATCGCTCGACGGTTGACAGCATTTCAAGAGCCCGGCAGTGCCGGGCTTTTTTGCGTTGGTCGGTGCGTGGTGGTTGAGCTTGCCTTCTGACCATTAAAAAACCCGGCATTGCGCGGGGCAAGGCCGGGTAGAAGGGATCAATCTGTCTCGATTCGAAGCATCAGCCCGACGTTTCCGCCGGGGCGCTCGTCAAACGATCAGTTGGTGCCGAAGGCGGTGCGCAGCAGGTTGAGTTGGGCCTGGACGCTGTTTTCGTTATCGGGAACGATGGCAGCTTCGCTCGGGCGATAGATCTCGCGGTCGAGAATGGCAATGCGGTTCTGCAGGCGCAAAGAGCGCTCGACGAGATCGCGGAAGGCTTCCGGCAGATCGAGCCAGCCCGGAGCCGAGCGGTCGACGTTGAAGCCGTCGAGGCGAACCTTGCTCTTCTCCGAGATAACCTGTTCGCGGCTCATTTCGCCATTGTTGACGGCGCGCTGCAGCAGCAGCCAGGAGGCCATCTGCATCAGGCGGGTGGTCAGGCGCATGGATTCTGCTGCGTAAAGCACGGAGGCCATGCGGGGCAGCACCTTGGCTGCCGAGCGGCCGGGTCCGTCGAGATAGGCGGCGGTTTCTTCGACCAGGCCCATGCCTTCAGCATACGTCGCCTTGAACTGCGACGACGCGGCGGCACGTCCTGCAAAGTTGACTGTATTCAATCCGAGTTCCGACATTGACATGATCCCTGCCCTACGCATCACTTACTTCAGGTAAGACAGCGTGTCCGGGGAGCCGGCTGCCGTCTGATTGGCCTAACGATGATACCAATACCCGAAATGCGCAAGCCGTTTCTTAAAGAAGGGTTAATTCCCACAGTTTTGAGTTAGGATTGTGGCGAAAACAAAAAAAGAGCCGCAATTGCGGCTCTCAAGGTAAAACAGGGAGAAAAATCAGACCAATTCGCCAAGCGGTGAAACTGCCTGAATCCAGAAGCTCCGGATGACTATACAATCCCACATAACGATTAATTTAGCGTTAATCCGCTGAATAAAAGGCAACGGCGATGGGCCGGTATCGAATACCGCGGCCCTTTTTGAAACAATACTTGCAGCAACGAGGGGCATCGCCGTGCCGCCGCCGGCCGACTCAGCAGTTGCCGCCATCGTCGCTAAGACTTGAAAAAGCTTTCGGCGGCCTGCCGGCCCGCCGTCTTTCTGGTGCGTTCGGCTTCCAGCCGCTCGATTTCCTCGCGCAGAAGCGCGATGCGGCCGGTCAATTCGTCGGCCGACAGCAGCGACAGGTCGCAGCCCAGTTCATGGCCGGCCGGTTTCTTCGGGCGGTCTTCATCGAGAAAGCTCATGCCTTGGCCTCCTTCATCGTCTCGTCGTCGTGGATGCTGGCGGATCCGTCCAGGGGGGCGGCGCGCGGGTCGAGCGACAGGCTCTCCGGCGTGCTCATCGGCGATGTGCCGACCGGTATGGTCGAGAAGCTGCCACGCCCGGCGGTCGGGATCGCCGCTCTCAGCCGGCTGCGGAACAGCGCATAGGCGCAGAGCATGACATGGGCGCAGGCGGTCACCGCAAACAGCGCATAGGGGCCGAAATGGGTCATCACGGGGCCGCCAAGCGTCGGGCCGATAATGGTGCCGATGCCGAACAGCAGCAGCAGGCCACCGGACACTTTGACGAAATCGCCGGTGTCGGCGAAGTCGTTGGCATGGGCAACGGCAATCGGATAGAGCGCGTTGGAGGTTGCCCCGTAAAAGGCGACGAGGGCGATCAGCACGATCGGATTGTGGGGCTGGAAGACGACGATCAGCAGGGCTGCCAGGGCCGCCGCCAGGCCGATGCCCGCGAGCACATAGCGGCGGTCCGTCCTGTCCGACAGCTTTCCGGCCGGAAATTGCATGGCGGCGCCGGCAAAGATCGTCAGGCTCATCATCAGGGCGATGGTGGTGCCCGACATGCCGGCCCTGGCGCCGAACACGGCGCCGAGCGTGCCGTAAGCGCCATTGGCGATGCCGATCAGCAGGATGCCGACAAAGGACACCGGCGAGTTGCGATAGAGCCGCGGCAGGTCGAGCTTGACGGATTTCAACGGCTGCGGCGAGGCGGCCGTCGACAGGGTGGTCGGCAGCATGGCCAGGCAATAGAAGATGCCGCAGAACATGAACAGGATCGGTGTCGAGACATCGCCGAACGGCACCAGCATCTGGCCACCCACCACGCCGAACAGGGTGATGGAGATATAAAAGGAAAAGATCGCGCCGCGGCTTTCGTTGGTGGCGCGCTCGTTTAGCCAGCTTTCGATGATCATCGCCGTGCCGGCGGTGCAGAAGCCGGTCAGGGCGCGAAGGGCGACCCACCAATATTGGTCAACCATCACGCCGGTGGTCAGGGCAACGATGGCAATCACCGAGACGAAGGTCGAGAAGGCCCGGACATGGCCGACGCGCATGACGAGTTTCGGGGCAAAAAAACAGCCGAGCACGAAGCCCGAAGCCCAGGAGGTGCCGAGCAGACCGAGGATTTCGTTGGAATAGCCTTCCGCCGATCCGCGAACCGGCAGCAGCAGGCCGTGCAGGCCGTTGCCGAGAAAGAGGAAGAGGGTTCCCAGCAGCAGGGAGAGGACAGGAAATAGGTTTCTTCTCATGATCCCGTGTCGCGTGTGTTTGCCGAAAAAGCAAGGGCGGGTAGGGTGCAACGTCGCAGTTCACTGAAATGCTTGCGCAGCGGCGGGTCTGACGATAACGCCATGATGCGCAATGTTGGGAAGGGAAAGTGTCTTCCCTATGGCATTGTTGCTTTTGCTTCATCAAGGATATGCAATGACCAAGGTGATTTCCGGGTTTCTCATCCTGGCCATGGCCGTCCAGATCATCAGGCCGCTCGGCCTGCCGGGCCTCAAGAAGCGCGGCGACTTCTGGAAAATCGCGGTGATCGCCTTCGTGATCTGGTCGGTGACGCTGCTGGTCAGGCCGTGACGCCGGTCAGGCGTGCAAGGTGCCGCGCAGGATTTCGACGCTGGCGCCGCTGATGGCGACCCGTGTCGCCACGCCGTCTTTCTTGCTGACGCGAATGCCGATCTCGCTGCGGCGTTTCATTTCCACACCCTGTTCGATCCTGAAGTCCATCTCCAGATCAGGCTCGCCGGCAAGCGTCGCGAGATAGGCGCCAAGGGCGGCCGACGCGCTTCCGGTGGCCGGATCTTCCGGGACATTGTCGAAGGGCGCAAACATCCGGGCGCGCAGATGATTGCCGCCCTGGCGGGTATAGAGAAACAGGGCACAGTCGCAGTTTTCGTGGGCGTAGCGCTCGACCGCCTCTGCAAGGGCTCCGAGCTCGGGCTTGGCGCGACCGAGCGCCTCGAGAGACGCGACTTCCGCGACGATGAATTTCAGTCCGACCGAGACGAAGACCGGCGCATGGCGGGCGGTTTCGATGTCGGCGCCGGTGAGGCTGGCGCAGCGTGCCAGCAGGGCGGTGTCGACCGTGCTGCCGATGCTCAAGGGCTTTGGGGCGACGATCGATGCACTGACCGCCCTGCCGTCCTTTCGCTGCACCTCGACCTCGACAAGGCCGGCCTTTTCCTCAAAGACCAGCCGGTCGCCCGGTGCCTTGCCGAAGACTTCCGGCATATTGGCAAGCACGAAGGCCGTGCCGACATTCGGATGGCCGGCGAAGGGCACTTCGGTGACGGGTGTGAAGATCCGCACCTCTGCGGTATGGGCCGGATCGCGCGGCGGCAGCACGAAGGTGCTTTCCGAATAGCCGAATTCCGCGGCGATCGCCTGCATGCATTCGTCGCTCATGCCGCTCGCATCGAGGATCACGGCCAGCGGATTGCCGGCAAAGCGCTCGGTGGTAAAGACGTCGACCGTCACAAAGGCATAGGTCGTCGTAGGTGCAGTCATGGGTCGGCGCTCCGATACTCGCTCAGGATCTGCCTTAGCTAAATCGGCCGGCGGTCGCGACGGAAGCCATAAACTTGTCGCGGGGACAATTGCGGGGGCCCAGGCATGCAAAAGCCCGGCTGCTGGGCGCAGCCGGGCTCGATAGGGCAGGTCGATCGATCAAGAGGGCTCGGGCCGCCCTCTCAGGCCTTGTTGACGCTTGCTGCGTAGATTTCGTCGATCGTCTCGGCGAGGCTGGCGTTGAACTCTGCATCGCTCATTGTGACGCGCAGGTTTTCCGTGAGCGCGCGCGAGAAGCTGGCGATCATGCCATGGTTCTGCTTGAGCTTTTCGCAGGCGTCCGTGCGGGTGTAGCCGCCGGACAGGGCGACGAGGCGGATGACGGATTTGTGGGCGACCAAAGGCGCGTAGAAATCGGCCGATGTCGGGATGGTCAATTTCAGCATGACGGTCTCATCAGCGGCAAGCTTGTCGAGCTGCTGGGCGATCTCGTCGCGCAGAATGGCTTCCGCCTCACCCTTGGTCGGGCTCTTGATGGAGACTTCTGGCTCGATGATCGGCATGAGGCCCTGGCCGATGATCTGCCGCGCCACTTCGAACTGCTGCTTCACGACGGCGGCAATGCCTGACTTGTCGGCCTGCGCGATCACCGAGCGCATCTTGGTGCCGAAAATTCCCTTATCCCGACCGCGGATCAGCAGAGCGTCCAGATCGGGCATCGGCTTCATCAGCTGAACGCCGTTTTCTTCCGCCAACAGACCCTTGTCGATCTTCAGAAAGGGTACCACGCCACGCTTTTCCCAGAGATAGGAGGGGACTGCCAGACCGTCGACGTCGCCGTCCATGGTGCGCTCGAACAGAATGGCGCCGATGACCTTGTCGCCTGTAAAGGCCGGCGCGCTCATGATGCGGGCGCGCATGGCGTGCATCAGGCGGTACATATCCTCGTCACCCTGGTAGTCGGTTTCGGAAATGCCATAGAGACGCAGTGCACCGGGTGTCGAACCACCGCTCTGATCCAGCGCCGCAATGAATCCGGGCGCCGAGCTCATCTTGTTCAACATCTTCGCGTCCACCATGTCTCACTCCTATCGCTAAAAATGGCGCGTTCAGCGCTCACGCTTATCTTCGGTTTTACAAACAGCCGGCGAACGCCGGGTGGTTCAACCTCCGGATCTCCCAAGGTTACCATCGGCGGATAACAGAAGTATTTTTAAAGGGGAATGACCCATAAGTAATTGAAACGATTGAAATGATTTCAATCGTTTGAAACATGTTAAAAAATTTAAAAGAGTTAGTATGGGAGGACCGGCCGCAGAGCCGGCCCTCCGCCTATGGGTCAGATGCCCTTGGTCAGGACCGCGACGCCCGGCAGTTCCTTGCCTTCCATCCATTCCAGGAAGGCGCCGCCGGCGGTCGAGACATAGGTGAAATCGTCGGCAACGCCGGCGTGGTTGAGGGCCGACACCGTATCGCCGCCGCCGGCCACGGAGACCAGCTTGCCCGCCTTGGTGCGCTCGGCCGCATGCCGGGCTGCAGACACCGTCGCCTTGTCGAAGGGTTCGATTTCGAAGGCGCCGAGCGGGCCGTTCCACACAAGCGTGGCGGCCTTGGAGATCCAGCCGTTGATCGCCTCGATCGACTTTGGCCCGACATCGAGCACCATGGCATCGGCGGGAATGGCGTTGATGCTGACGATCTCGTTGGCCGCACCTGCCTTGAACTCGCGGGCAATGACGCCGTCTTCCGGCAGCACGATGGCGCAGCCGGCCGTGGCGGCTTCGATCATGATCTGTTTGGCCGTATCGGCCAGGTCATGCTCGCAGAGCGACTTGCCGACATCGGTGCCGCGGGCGGCAATGAAGGTATTGGCCATGCCGCCGCCGATCACCAGCGCATCGACGCGCTTGACGAGATTCATCAAGAGGTCGATCTTGGTCGAGACCTTGGCGCCGCCGACAATGGCGACCACCGGACGGGTCGGCTTGCCGAGACCCTTTTCCAGCGCTTCCAGTTCGGCCTGCATGGTGCGACCGGCATAGGACGGCATATGATGGGCAAGCCCTTCCGTCGAGGCGTGGGCGCGATGGGCGGCGGAAAAGGCGTCGTTGACGAAGATATCGCCGTCGGCAGCGAGAGCCTCCGTGAATTCCGGCGTGTTCTTTTCCTCGCCCTTGTGGAAGCGGGTGTTTTCGAGCAGCAGGATGTCGCCGTTCTGCATCTTGGCGATCGCGTCGGTGGCCACCGGGCCGATACAGTCGCTGGCAAAGGCCACGGCCTGGTCGAGAATTTCCGAGACCGCATGGGCAATCGGCTCAAGCGACATGTCCGCCACCACTTCGCCCTTCGGGCGGCCGAAATGGGCCAGAAGGATGACCTTGGCGCCTTTTTCGGAGAGTTCTCGGATGGTCGGGACGACGCGTTCGATGCGGGTCGCGTCGCTGACCTTGCCATCCGCCATTGGAACATTCAGGTCGACGCGGACAAGCACGCGCTTGCCTGCGACGTCGGTCAAATCGTCGAGAGTCTTGAAATCCGGCATGGTCCCACCCGTGTCTGGTTGAAATCGGAGGCTTGTGGCGCGGACCTTACTATTCCTGCGGTCGGACGCAAGGCGATCAGGGACGTTTTTTCGACTGCCAGAAGGCCTGCCGGCGGACCCGATAATTTCGCAATAAATCGCGCACGAGATGGGCAAGTTCCCGAATATTGAGGAAAATCGGCCAGCGGGTGGCCGGCGCCACGGGCTCCATGGAGATGCCGACTGAGGCGATATGTCCCGTCTCGTCGAGGTCGCGGACGATGAGGATGATGCGGCCCAGCCGAACCCGGTCGGCATAGTCCGGCTTGCCGCCCAGTTTCAGTTCGATCAGTTCGCCGACGGTCCGGGTCTTGTCGATCTCCGTCAGGATATCGGGGCCGTAGGCGACATCCAGTTCGGCCGCCGACCGCGACGGCGAGATGACGAAGGTGCCGAAAAATTCGCTGTCATTGGCATCGACGGGCAGCTTGCTGGCAAAGAGCCTGTCGATCAGCCGGGAATAGCCGGGCGCGATGAACAGGTAGACCTTGTCGTTTTCCTTGAGGCGCCCGGCATATTGATAGCGCATCGACTTGCCGTCACGGATCACCAGCGACGGCATCGCCCAGCGGGGGATGCGCTCGCCGCGCAGCACGGGGCTGTCGGCGACGACGCGGTAGGCCAGAAGCTCGTGATGGGCGGCGCCCGGCAGGTCCAGTTCCAGCTTGTCGATCGCGCCGATGCGCGGCGGCACGATCAGCCCGAGCTTCTCGGCGACCGGTTTGATGGTCCAGCCCTGGATGATCAGCGAAATCATCACGACGATGAAGGCGATGTTGAAATAGATCTGGCCATCCTCCAGGCCGCCGATGATCGGCAGGATGGCCAGCAGAATGGAGACGGCGCCGCGCAGGCCGACCCAGGCGATGAAGCCCGATTCCTGCTGGGTATAGTCGAAGGGCAGCAGGCACAGCCAGACGGCGAGCGGCCGGGCGATGAACACCAGGAACAGGGCCAGCAGCACCGCCGGGAACATGATCTCCAGAAACTGCGACGGTGTGGCCAGCAGGCCGAGCACCAGGAACATGATGATCTGGGCAAGCCAGGTCATGCCGTCCTGGAAACGGGCGATGGTCACCCCGCCGGGGATCTTGCGATTGCCGGCATAGATCCCGGCGACATAGACCGCCAGAAAGCCGGAGCCGCCCACCGCGCCGGTATAGGAGAAGACCAGCAGGGACAGCGCCAACACGATGATCGGCGCGAGGCCCCGATCGACGTCCAGCCGCTTGATGACAAAAACGATCAGCGCGCCGCCGATCAAGCCGAGCGCGACGCCCATGCCCATCTGCTCGACGAACAGCCGCAGCAGGTCGAGGCCCAGCGTCGCGCTGTTTTCCTCGGCGCTGAGCGCGCCGACCAGGGCGATGGTCAGGAAGATCGCCATCGGATCGTTGGTGCCGGATTCGACCTCAAGCGTCGAGCGGACCCGGTCGCGGATGCTGATGCCGCCGATGCGCAGCAGGAAGAACACGGCTGCCGCATCGGTCGAGGCGACGATCGAACCGAGCAGCATGCCCTGCAGCAGGGAGAAGCCGAGCAGCCAGCTGGCGACCAGCCCGAACAGGGCGGCCGTCACCAGCACGCCGAAGGTGGCAAGGGTAATCGCTGGAACCGCGGCCAGCTTGAAGGACTGGATATTGGTGCGATAGCCGGAATCGAACAGGATGATGGCGAGCGCCACGGAGCCGAGCATATAGGCGGCGGAATTGTTGCTGAATTCGATACCCAGGCCATCCACGCCCGCCCCCAGGCCGATCAGCAGGAACAGCAGGAGCAGAGGGGCGCCGAAGCGGAAGGCAAGCAGGCTTGAGAAGGCAGCGAACAGGACGAGGGCGGTCAGGACCAGCATGACGATGTAAAAATTTTCCAAGCCCGTGCCTCTCCGCTTTGCCCATCGCTCTCGGTCTGTCCGTCTGCGTAACGCTCCGTCAGGTCGCGGTCAGCCTGAAACCAATACGGCAGCGCCACCGGCTTGAAAAAAGTCGGCAATGCTAAGGTTTGGATGGGCAGACGCAACAGCCGGGAAACGCGGCGGAATCGCCAATGTTCAGTCTTGCCGCCAATCATGATCAGAGTAGGGCGATGGAACAAAATAAAAGGACGGATCGATTGCCCGATCCGTCCTTTTTTCGGCGTTTGACTGCGTGTTGCTGTCAGATCAGCTTGCTGAGGGCAATGCACGACTGCGCCGTCGAACTCGGGGCGGTCGTTCGGTCGATGCGGATTCGCGCCGGACTTCGTCTTGCGCTCACCAGTCGGCGTTGTGGCCGCGGGTATCGACATGCACGAAGGTGTTGTAAATGCCGATGCCGCCCTCAAACATTTTTTCGCTGCGGTACCGTTTGAGGACTGCTGCCCATTGGGCCGGCGTACCGGCGCCAGGCACCTTGATATCGACAGCCCGGAACTGCATATGCTGGCTGTTCTTGGCGGCGCCTGGAAGGCCTTTGTTGTAGTCCGGGCTGCGATAGGCGCTGGTGATGACGACGGGGTGCCCGACTTCCTCTCGGAATCGTTCCAGGATGCGCGCCGTGGGGATGATATTGGGCCACAAATCCCGAGGCGGGTCGGTATTCAGGCCGTTCTGGGCGTGGTGTCCTCCCTTGATGAGGAATTCATGCCACTGGAAATGTTTGATGTCGGGCAAACGGGCGGCGAAGAAGCTCTTGAAATCGGTATTGGTCGAGATCGTCCCGTCGATATTGGGCGCTTTGTCTCTGACAGCAGCCTCGGCATCGGCGGTATCCGACTCGGCATTGTCGCCAGCGCCTTCGGTAAAAATCTCGATGCCGACATCGACGGCGCCCAGATCGATCAGGGCCTTCAACAACACGGCGGCGCCGCATTGCTGCGAGACGGCGGTCGGTGAGAAGACCCCGTCGCCGACGAATTTGCCCTTGTTATAGACCGTGGAGAAGGACCAGAGATAGGGAGTGGGGATTCGTCTGCTGCGATAGCCGAGGCCGTTGAAGACCTCCCATCGATAGAGCGACCGCGCCAGCGACCAGTCGGCGAGGCCAGCCAGGCCTTCGCCGCGCAGGGCGTCCTCGGCGCTGAACTCCCAGGTAAAGGGCGGTGAACCGCTGTGCGGGCGGCCTGCCGGCACGCGGAAGGTTCTGGCCGTCAGCCGGTCGCCATTGTGAAGGTGAGTGCGGAAATTATAGGTGGACTCAAGCAGGTGAACGCCTGCGACGAACCACCAGGGGATACCGAGCGGCTGTCCGACGGTCTGATATCGCGGCCGTTGCGCAATGGCCTTTTCGGCGAAACCCTTGGCGGCCTTCTCGCTTACGGCATCCTTATAGCGTGCCATGCGAAACAGGCGGATATACTCGTCCGCCAGATCCTCGAATTTTCTCGATGTGGACAGGGGCCTGTCCTGGAGATCGCTATCAAGGGTTGCGCCGAGCGGAATGGGGCCGTGCTGACCGGAGGCGGGCACCATGTCCTCGTCCGGGAAATTGGTCTCGAATTCCTCGGTATTCTCCCAGGTCGTTCGCATTCCCTCGGCATCATGCACCTGTCGCTGCAGATCGCCAAGCCGCACGGCTATGGCCTCCAGCCGCTCGCGCGAGGCCTGCGATCCCAGTTTCAGGATGGCATCCTCGAGTTTTGTCGAGATCTCCAGGATCTTGGCGGTGCCGGCGCGGAAGCTGGCAATCGCCTCGGCGAGGGCATTGTGCGCGGCGGCGAGGGCCGCGGGGCGGATGGCCTCGCGGTCGGCATCGCTCTGCGCGGCGAGAAATTCATCGAACAATTGATCGGCCAGCATCTGCGCTTCGCTCGACATGTCATGTCCCCCCTTTCGTGGTTGAACCGGTCAATAGTTCATTTGCGAACCTCTCGTATGGCACTCCAGAATGTTTCCGCCGAAAGCTTGATGCGGGTCGCCTCCTCGACCACGGCGCGCAGTTCGCCCGCGCTGCCCGGCGCGGCGCTCGCCAGCCTGGCAAGGCGCGCATTGGAGGCTTTCATCTGTCGCAAGATGACGACATAGGCGGTCAGCGCTTCGTGATATTTGGCCGCCTTGGCCATCTCGCTTGCCGTTGCCGCCGCGGGGCTTTCCAGAACCCGTATGGTCTGGTTCCGGTAATAGATCGCGTAGATCGGCCGGGTGTCGGCAATCAGCTGATCGATCAGGCGGGCGATGGTATCCTGGTTGGCGATGAGCGCGGCGCGCACCGTTTCAGCCGTTCGGACCCTGTCGAGGCGGACGGCGAGATCGGTGAACGACGCGATGATCGGCTGCGTCAGCAAGGCCGGCAAGCCGGCAGGCGCGGCCGCACCTGCCAGCGCCGTGAGGGCTGTCGCAAGCTCGGCCGTCTCCTGAATGCTGCGGGTCAGCTCTTGCTGCGAGCGTCCGTCCGATAGCTCAACAAGGGCCAGGGAATATTCGGACAGGAGAGCGAGCGCTAGCCGACGGGCGCGCAGGCTCGGGTCCTCGTTGCTGCGGGTCGCGTTGCCGATGACCTGGTCGGGATCGAAACATTTGGGCGTGCCGCTCCGGTCGGTGGTGCAGGCCTCGGCATGTCCCGATTCCTTGGACAGAATGGGCGCGATCTCGTCATAGACGAGGTCACCGGCCTTTTGCGCCTCCAGGAATGCTTCCCGGAAATTCTTGAGGTCCTCCAGCGGAACGCCAGCAGTACAACCCGCAAGCATGGCGAGGTAAAGCAGAACCCAAATGCCAGACCGCAATGCTCTACACAAGAACGCGCCCCTCCACCCCAGGGCACTGTAGTCCGGATACTTAAATACTTCAATGGTTGTAGTGTAAATTAAACGCACGCAACCATCAGGATGGTGGTGGGCATCCTCGTTATTTCAATAAAAACGCGGCGGCATCGCCAATGGATGCCGCCGCGTGCAATGCGGGCAGGAACGGCCCGAAGGCCTTATGTCAGTCAGATCAGCTTGCTCAGGGCGACGGATGTGTCGGCCATGCGGTTGGAGAAGCCCCATTCGTTGTCGTACCAGGTCAGGATCCGCACGAAATTGCCTTCCAGAACCTTGGTCTGGTCGATGGCGAAGATCGACGAATGGCTGTCATGGTTGAAGTCGCGGCTGACGAGCGGTTCTTCGGTGTAGCCGAGGATACCCTTGAGCGCGCCGTTGGAGGCAGCCTTGATGGCGTCGTTGACTTCGGCGACCGTGGTGGTCTTCTTGGCAACGAACTTGAAATCGACGACCGAGACATTCGGGGTCGGAACGCGGATCGAGGTGCCGTCGAGCTTGCCCTTGAGGTGCGGCAGAACGAGACCGACGGCCTTGGCGGCACCGGTCGAGGTCGGGATCATCGACAGCGCTGCCGCGCGGGCGCGGTAGAGGTCCTTGTGCATGGTGTCGAGCGTCGGCTGGTCGCCGGTATAGGAGTGAATGGTGGTCATGAATCCGTGGTCGATGCCGATGGCGTCGTCCAGGACCTTGACCACCGGCACCAGGCAATTGGTGGTGCAGGAGGCGTTGGAGATGACCAGGTGGTCCTTGGTCAGCTGGTCGTGGTTGACGCCGAAGACCACGGTGAGATCAGCGCCTTCGGCCGGTGCCGAGACGATGACGCGCTTGGCGCCAGCCTGGAGATGCAGGGCGGCCTTGTCGCGCGAGGTGAAGATGCCGGTGCATTCGAGCGCGATGTCGACGCCCATTTCGCCATGCGGCAGGCTTGCCGGATCCTTGATGGCGGTCACCTTGATCGGCTTGCCGCCGGCCACGATGATGGTGTCGCCTTCGACCTTGACGTCGGCCGGGAACTTGCCGTGGATGCTGTCGTAGCGCAGCAGGTGGGCATTGGTCTCGACCGGGCCGAGATCGTTGATGGCCACGACCTCGATGTCGGTGCGGCCGGATTCGACGATGGCGCGCAGAACGTTACGTCCGATACGGCCGAAGCCGTTGATGGCAACTTTCACAGTCATGGATGCACTCCCGTTTTAAAACAGAGCTTCAGAGGATGGTGCGTAAGGGCGCTTGAAAAGCGCCCTTCGTCAATTCGGACTTTAGGCGAGGTTGGCCTCGGCCGCCGCCACGACCGCTTCCGCGGTGATGCCGAAATGCTTGTAGAGGTCCTTGGCCGGGGCAGAGGCGCCGAAGGACTTCATGCCGATGAAGGCGCCGTCCGAGCCGATGAAGCTGTCCCAGCCCTGGCGGATGCCGGCCTCGATGGCGATCTTGACCGGTGCCTTGCCGATGATCGCCGTCTGGTAGTCGGCGGACTGTTCGAAGAACAGCTCGAAGCAGGGAACCGAGACGACGCGGGCGGAGATGCCCTTGGCGGCGAGTGCGGCCTGCGCCTTGATGGCGATTTCGACTTCCGAACCGGAGGCGAAGATCGAGACCTTGGCGTCGCTGGCCGAGATCAGCTCATAGGCGCCATAGGCGCAGAGGTTCTTCTCGTCATATTCGGTGCGGGCCGGGATCAGGTTCTGGCGGGTCAGCGCCAGGCCCGACGGGCGATGCTTTTCCTTCAGCGCGATCTGCCAGCATTCGGCCGTTTCGGTCTCGTCGGCCGGGCGGAACAACAAGAGGTTCGGAATGGCGCGAAGCGCTGCAAAATGCTCGACCGGCTGATGGGTCGGGCCGTCTTCGCCGACGCCGATCGAATCATGGGTCCAGACATGCACGACGCGGATGCCCATGAGGGCGGCCAGGCGCACCGAGGGGCGGCAATAGTCGGAAAAGATCAGGAAGCCGCCGGCATAGGGAATAAGACCGCCATGCAGGGTGATGCCGTTCATGGCAGCGGCCGTCGCATGTTCGCGAATGCCGTAATGGATATAACGGCCGGAGAAGTCGGTCGGGGTGATCGACGTCATCTGGCTGGTCTTGGTGTTGTTGGACGGCGTCAGGTCGGCCGAACCGCCCAGCGTTTCCGGCAACAGGCCGTTGATGACTTCCAGCGTGTCTTCAGAGGCCTTGCGGGTGGCAACGGTCGGGTTGCTGGCGGCGATCTTCTTCTTGAAGGCGTCGATCGCGGCATCAAAGCCGCCGGGCAGTTCGCCGGCAAAGCGACGGTTGAACTCGGCGCGCTTTTCGGCGTCCGTGCCGGCCAGCCGGGCTTCCCATTCCTTGCGGGCCTTGGTGGAGCGCAGGCCGGCAAGGCGCCAGCTGTCCAGCACGTCGGCCGGAACGACAAAGGCTTCCGCTTCCCAGTTCAGCGACTTGCGGGCCGCGGCAATTTCCTCGGCGCCGAGCGGCGAGCCGTGGACCTTGTGGGTGCCCTGCTTGTTGGGGGCGCCGAAGCCGATGATGGTCTTGCAGGCGATGAAGGTCGGGCGGTCCGACTTGTGGGCTTCCTCGATCGCTGCGGCAATGGCTTCCTGGTCATGGCCGTCGATGGCCATGGTGTTCCAGTTGGCCGACTTGAGGCGGGCGATCTGGTCGGTCGAATCCGACAGCGAGACGGCGCCGTCGATGGTGATCTTGTTGTCGTCCCAGAAGACGATCAGCTTCTTCAGCTTCAGGTGGCCGGCCATGGCGATGGCCTCCTGGCTGATGCCCTCCATCAGGCAGCCGTCGCCGACCAGCGCATAGGTGAAATGGCTCTGCAGCTCGGAGCCGAACTCTTCGGCGAGCTTGCGTTCGGCAATCGCCATGCCGACGGCATTGGCAATGCCCTGGCCGAGCGGGCCGGTGGTGGTTTCGATGCCGGAGGCATGGCCATATTCGGGGTGGCCGGCAGTCTTGGCGCCGAGCTGGCGGAACTGCTTGATGTCCTCGATCGTCATGTCCTCATATCCGGTTAGATAGAGAAGCGAATAGAGGAGCATGGAGCCGTGACCGGCCGACAGGACGAACCGATCGCGGTCCGGCCAAAGCGGGTTTTTCGGGTCGAATTTCAGGTAGCGGCTGAAAAGAACAGTGGCAATATCGGCAGCGCCCATGGGCAGGCCGGGGTGGCCGGAATTGGCCTTTTCGACGGCATCCATGGCGAGGAAACGGATCGCATTGGCCATGCGATGATGTTTTTCAGGAGAGATCATGACTGTTCCGCTTGTTCCGGGTCTCAAGGAATGGAGGCTGTTCCAGCAACCATCTGAAAGCGGCTGATCCTTATCAGGTGGATCGCGCAAGTCAACAAATGCGGCCGCGCTTGGCACGCTCAAGGCTAAGATTCTGGCCGTCTGCCTGTTTGCTAGGCACTGCCTGTTGCGGGACCGCGGGCGCTGACTTTTCGTCCCGTCGTCCACAAGCAGGGTGGCTTTGAAACCGCGGCTTTGTTGACGGGCGGCAATGCAGATGGGTACTGTCGCCAATCTTTGTAGTGGGTCTACAGAGTTGATTCGGTGACCTTTTGCGAAAGCCTGGACATAGGAATGCCGACGGACAAGACGGAAACAGCGCTCAGCGCTTTGCGGCAGGCCATAGCCGGCCTTGAAAATGCGATCGACATGCGGATCGAACTGCAGCGCGAAAGCAGCGAGGTCGAGGGCGAGGTCAGGCGCGTTCATGCCGACCGTGCCCGGCTTGCGCAGGAGCTCGATCAGTCGGAGTTTCGCGCCAATCGGCTGGAAGAGGTCAACAGGGAGGTGTCGCGGCGCCTCGTGACTGCTATGGAAACGATCCGCGCCGTTCTCGACCGGTAAATCGGGCGGCCTGCTCACACAGATTTTGCAATTCGGAAGGCTCTATGGCTCAGGTTACGGTGACGATCGACGGCAAGGCCTATCGCATGGCCTGCGAGGAGGGGCAGGAAGGTCATCTGACCGAGCTTGCGACCCAGTTCGATCAGTATGTGAACCATCTGAAGGGGCAGTTCGGCGAGATCGGCGACCTGCGCATCACCGTCATGGCCGGCATCATGGTCATGGACGAGCTGGCCGACGTGAAGCGCCGGCTGACCGGCATGGAAGCCGAATTATCGACGCTCAGACAGGGCCGCGACACGGCACTCGACAATGCGTTGGCGCGCGAAGAGCGGCTGACCGGCGCGATTGCCGAACTGACCGAGCGCCTCAACGGCATCAGCCGCAAGCTGACCGCCCCCGCCTCGCAGCGCGTGCCGGCCGAAACGTAAATCGTTCAAAGATCCGCCACCTGCCTCTGGCGCTTTGCGTCGTTCGGCCCTATATCTCGAAGTGCGGTCTGCGCCTCTCGACAGGTACCACAATCCCTGGGGCCATACTCGATCCAAAGGGAGCTGTCCCTGGCCAGGCCCGTGGGCTTGGACACACGGCGCCCACCTACGTTTGTAGGCACCCAGGATCGTAAAAACCACCGGTTGCCGTGGATCGCACTTTTCCCTTTTTGAAATTATATCGGCTTTTACTGGCCGCTAGGTCATCGTTTAGATGCCCCTGCTGAAATATGCTTCTAGGAGAGCGGCGCGCACCGGCGTCCATCCGCATCGATATTTATTAAAGTCTCGTAATCAGCGAACTGATCCACGACATGCAGGTTTGGATTGCCCAACTGTCTTGCTGCTTGCTGAGTTCAAGCATTGGGGCCGTACCTGAACCATGACCGAGCTTGTTTCTGACTTCGCCAAAAAAACTCTTTAGGAGGGTTGCTTCCCAAACATCGATAAACCGACCGTTTTTTGCACTGACCAGATTGTCGATGTATCCGGCGGCGCCTTTCTCATTGCAGGTGGTCCAGCCCTTCTCATCAGAAATGATCTTGATAGTGCTTTCCAGAGCTTTTGCTGCTGATAGGGCAGCATCCTTGCGTTTATTATCACGACGATCGATGGCTTCCAGCAAGTCGTGTTCAACATTTTTCCATTTTGGATCGGACATCAAGGACCAGAATGGTTCTTCAATAGTCGCTGCTATCACTGCGTCTTCCGAAAATTGAACAAAACCGTTGCGGTATAAGAGTGGAAACCTCGCTTGTCGAAATCTCTCGTTTATCTCAGCAACATTTTGGCTAAGAGTTTTGCTTTGGGCATCGTATTGTTGGCGCATGAACTCTTCGGTAGCTTCGGGAATGTGTAATGCACGCGCTAGATTATAAAGGTTCCCATCGCCCCGACTGGCAGCTACACGACGCTCGAATTCAGAATGGGCAAATTCCAGCTGATTTTCGTATTCACGCATCGCAAGTTCTACGAAGCTCACGCGACGCTTGATAAAGATATCTACGTCTAAACCAGGTTCAAAATCTCTCGTGAAGAAATTTTTGACAACATCTACAATTTGGTAGCGATAAGTTCCGAGATAAAGGGGCGAGAGGGGGTCTATGCCTATCTCCATCGCAATCTTGTCATGGATTGCTTGCAGTGTTTCTTTGGACGAATGATTCAAGTCTCCGTTGATGTAATACGGAAAAACCTGCTCGGTTATGATTTTAGCAGCCTGGACCATGAACCGCCGCTCACGGTCACCGAATGAAGTCCAAATCGGTGTATCTTCGTAACGAGTCACGAATACGTCGGTCAGCATTGCGAATCGACCCCAAGTTAAAATGGGCTAGTATTTTAACATATACTGCTGCCTTAAAAGACGCCATGTCTCATGACGGCTGGTTGGTTGTCACACCCTCAATTTGTAGTCACCCAGGACCGTAGAAATCTTTCAAACCCCGAGATCGAGCGTCTTTTCCTTGTCGATATAGGCGCGCTGCTGGTCGGTGATGTAGTCGCGCACGATCGGGGCGGCGTCGCGTTTTCGCGACAGCTGCATGTGGAACACCAGCTGGCTGCCGGTGCGGAACATCATCTCGGCGCTGATCAGGTAGAATTCCCACATCCGCGCAAAACGTTCGTCGTAGAGGGCCACCACCTTGTCGCGGTTGTGCTGGAAGCGTTTTTCCCAATGGGCCAGCGTCGTTGCGTAATGGACCCGCAGGAATTCGAGATCCGTGACCCAGAGGCTGTTCTGCTCCACCACCTCGAAGACTTCCGAGAGCGCTGGCGAATAGGCGCCGGGGAAGATGTATTTGCGCAGCCAGGCGCTGGCCATGCCGGGCGGGCTCATATGGCCGATCGAGTGCAGCACGGCGATGCCGTCATCGGGCATCAGGGCGTTCAGCTTCTTGAAGAATTCGTCATAGTGATGCACGCCGACATGTTCGAACATGCCGACCGAGACGATGCGGTCGAAGGTCTGGTCGAGGTCGCGGTAATCCTTGAGTTCGAAGCGCACGCGGCTCGACAGGCCGGCAGCCTCGGCCCTTTGGGTGGCGAGCGCCTGCTGCTCCTTCGACAGGGTGACGCCCAGCACCTCGACGCCTTCCAATTGCGCGAGATAGAGGGCCAGATCGCCCCAGCCACAGCCGATATCCAGCACTTTCATGCCCGGCTTCAGGTCGAGCTTGGCGGCCAGCAGGCGCAGCTTGTTGCGCTGGGCCTGTTCCAGCGTCTCGTCCGGCTCGCGAAAGTAGGCGCAGGAATAGAGCATGTTGCGGTCGAGGAAGAGTTTGTAGAAGTCGTTGCCGAGATCGTAGTGATGGGCGACGTTTCTCTGGGCCTGGCCCTTGCGGTTCGACTGCTGGCGCTTGCGGAAGCGCATCTTGATGGCGCGCAGGATCTTCTGGATCGGATAGGAGCCGAGCGACAGGCGGTTGATCGAGAACAGGGTGAGGAAGTCGCGCAGGGTCGAGCCTTCCTCGAAGCGCATCGTGCCATCCATATAGGCCTCGCCGGCCGCCAGTTCGGCATTGAAGACCAGCGTGCGGTAAAGTTTCGCGTCGGTCAGGCGCATGGTGACATGGGGCCCGTGCTCGCCGGCAAAGACATGGCGCTTGCCCTCGGCATCGATGACGGTCAGCTGGCCCTTGCGAATGAAGGCTTTCATCATATGCGACAGCAGAAACATGCATGACCTCGCAGCGGAATGATCCTGAGGTCAGCATGCTAGCGAAAAAAAGAGGCTTCGCAATGCCGGAAAGGCAGCCCTGCGGCTGCCTTTCGAGTCATGATAAGGTGCGCCGACCTCTCCGGTCATGGTCGGGCCTGACCCGACCATCCATACTTCATGGAAGCAGATGGATCCTCGGCTCAAGGCCGAGGATGACTCGAGGAGTCGACTTTCGAAGCGGTGATTGTCGCTGAACGGAGAGGCCTATGACGGAAACCGGTCTGTTTGCCGGCCTTAGAACTCTTCCCAGTCATTGCTGGTAGCCGGGCTTGCCGCGGCAGGGCCTTTTGATCCGGAGAATGCCTGGGTCAGCTTGCCGACCATGGTGCGGGCCGGCGATGCGACCGGACGGGCAGAGGGTTCGGCAGGCTTGACCTTGGCAAACAGGGAGCGCGTCGGGGCAGGGGTCCTTGGCGCTGCCGCCGTCGGCTGGCTTGACCAGGATGTCGATGGGCCGGCGCCCGAGACCTGGAACTGTCCGACAAGGCCCGCCAGCGCCGTGGCGCTTTCGGCCAGGCGGTGGGTCACGGCGGTGGTTTCCTCGACCATGGCGGCGTTCTTCTGGGTGAACTGGTCCATCTGGTTGACCGCGGTGTTGATCTCGTGCAGGCCGGTGGTCTGTTCGCGGGCCGATGTGGCGATCGAGCCGATATGGCTGTTGATCTTGTCCACCTGCTGGGAAATCGCGCTCAGCGCCTCGCCGGTTTCGCGCACCAGTTTGACGCCGCCGGCCACTTCCGTGCCGGATTTGGTGATCAGCGCCTTGATGTCCTTGGCGGCATTGGCCGAGCGCTGCGCCAGTTCGCGCACTTCCTGGGCGACGACGGCAAAGCCCTTGCCAGCCTCGCCTGCGCGGGCCGCTTCGACACCGGCGTTCAGCGCCAAAAGGTTGGTCTGGAAGGCGATCTCGTCGATCACGTTGATGATCTTGGAAATCTCGCTGGAGGCGCCTTCGATGCGGCCCATGGCGGCAATGGCGTCGGATACCACCTTGCTGGAGCCTTCGGTGCTCTGGCGGGCAGCGGCAGCCATTGTCGAGGCTTCGTCGGCACGGGCCGACGCGTTGCGAACCGTGGCGGTGATCTGGTCGAGGGCTGCCGAGGTCTCTTCCAGCGAGGCGGCCTGCTGCTCGGTGCGTCCGGCCAGTTCGGTGGAGGCAGACCGCATTTCGTTGGAATTGGCTTCGATCGCCAGGGTTTCCTCGCGCAGCTGGGACAGCGTGTTGTTGAGCTGTTCCGCCGACTGGTTGAAGTTGAGACGCAGGCTGTCGAGGCCATCGGTGAAGGGCTGGTCGATGCGGATGGTCAGGTCGCCTTCGCTGAGGCGCTGCAGGCCGGCGGCCAGCGCATCGACGGCTCTCTGCACGTCGCGGGCCTCAGCGGCCTTGGCGGCCTCGCGCGCCAGGCGTTCCTCTTCGCTCTGGGACAGGTGCTCGGCGGCGCGGCGCTCCAGCTCCTGCTTCTGCACGGCGCCTTCGCGGAACACTTCCAGCGCATGGGCCAGCGCGCCGATCTCATTGTTCAGGTCCTTGTGCGGCACCGTCACGTCGAGCCGGCCCTCAGCGAGACGCTCGGCGGTGGCGGTCAATTGCGGCAGCGGACCCATGATCTTGCGGGCGACCAGGACGACGACGATGGTGGCACCAATCAGCACGAGGACAGCGGTGATGCCGATCGTCCAGGCCATCTGGTTGGCGATGCTGTTGATATCGGCTGAGCGGACGCCGGCATACAGAATGCCGATGACCTCGCCGGCCGGTGCAAAGATCGGCTGATAGATGGTGTAATACGGTACGTCGAGAATGACGGCTTCGCCGCGGAAGGTCTGGCCCTTGGTGGCGATCGGGTAGACGGCGCCGGTCTGGCCAAGCGCCGTGCCGACGGCGCGGCTGCCGTCCGGCTTGATGATATTGGTGGTCTTGCGCCAGAAGTCCTTGTTCTCCGGGTTCCAGGCAAAGATCGTCGCCGTCTGGCCGGTCATGCGGCCGATCGTGTCGATCATCTTGTGGTCGGTGAAGGTATCCGGAATGGCGGTCATGACGATGCGTTCGACATTGCCGTCGCGGCCCCAGGTCACCGTGGTGCCGGGAAAATCGCGCTCGACAATCGTCGCCGCCGTTCTGAGGCTGGCATTCTGGCCGTCGATCGCCTGGGCGGCGATGCGGCCGTTGATACTGCTGGAGATGGCCCATGCGACGGCGCCAAGCGACAGAACAAGGATCAGTATCGTGGTCGCCGTGACGGTTCCGACAAGACCGAAGCGCGAGAAAAGTCTCATGGAGTATACCTTCCGTAAAATATCCTCCCTTCCTTGGTCTTACTTGACTTTTGTTAAATCATCGTTGCCTCAATTTAGTGGTTTCTGAATTGCGATTGCGGACGATCTGGCACAGAAGACATGGCAAGATTGCATTGCCGGAGCGTTTGAATATTGTGCGGGCAGTTCAATCAGTTTGACCGGGGCTCATGACCAGCAAAGAGAAAAAGGCGCAGCTGCGGGCGGAGCGGCTTGGCGTTCGCGACAGTATCGCGCCGGAGGTCAGGATAGAGCACAGCCTGGCCATGGCCGAGTTCGGCGGCGATGCCATAGCGTTCGAGCCTGGCACGATGATCTCCGGCTTCCTGCCGATCCGCTCCGAGGCGGATCTGCGACCGTTGATGGCGAAACTTAAGGATCGCGGCGCAAGGCTGTGCCTGCCGGTCGTCATGGATCGCCAGACCATCGTGTTTCGCGAGCTGATGGCCGGCCAGGAGCTTGTCGATACGGGTTTCGGCACAAGCGGGCCGGGGCCGGATGCGCCGGTGGTGGATCCGTCCGTGCTGCTGGTGCCGCTGTCGGCTTTCGATGCCAGCGGTCACCGCATCGGCTACGGCGCCGGCCATTACGACCGGGCGATTGCCCGATTGCGGGAAAAAGGCCTTGTACCGCGGCTGATCGGCATTGCATTCGACTGCCAGGAAGTGGCACATGTGCCCTTTGAGCCGCATGACGTGGGATTGGACGCTATCCTGACCGAAAGCGGATATCGGCAATTCAGGGGATGACTGGACAACGGAATGCGGCTGCTTTTTCTGGGTGACATGGTTGGCAAGACGGGCCGGACGGCGGTGTGGGAGAGGCTGCCGGGATTGATCTCCGACCTGAAACTCGACTTCGTGATCGTCAACGGCGAGAACGCCGCCGGCGGTTTCGGCATTACCGAGGACATCTATCTGGAGACCATCAATGCCGGCGCCGATGTGGTGACCACCGGCAATCACGTCTGGGACCAGAAGGAGGCCGTCACCTTCTGCACGCGCCACGACCAGTTCCTGCGCCCGGCCAATTATCCGGCCGGCACGCCGGGCAAGGGCTCGGGCCTTTTCTACGCCCGCAACGGCGCCCGGATCCTGGTCGCCAATATCATGGGCCGGGTGTTCATGCATCCCGAACTGGACGATCCCTTCAAGTCGGCGGAAGGCATTCTGGCGGCCTGCCCGCTGAAGGAACAGGCCGACGCCATCATCTTCGATTTTCATGCGGAGGCGACCAGCGAGAAGCAGTGCTTTGGCCATTTCGTTGATGGCCGCGCCAGCTTCGTGGTTGGCACCCATACCCATGTGCCGACCGCCGATTGCCAGATCCTCAACGGCGGCACGGCCTATATGTCGGATGCCGGCATGTGCGGCGACTATGATTCGTCGCTCGGCATGGAAAAGGAAGAGCCGCTCAACCGCTTCATCTCCAAGATGCCGAAAGGCCGTTTCGAGGCGGCCCATGGCCCGGCGACGATCTGTGGCGTCGGCGTGGAAATCTCCGACAGCACCGGTCTTGCCGAAAAGATCGCGCCGCTGCGGCTAGGGCCGCGGCTGGCTGAAACCATTCCGGACTTCTGGCGCTGATCGACCTGATTCATCTGTGAACAGGTCGGCGTGTTGACGAAAATGTGAGCGGTAACGCTCATCTTCGGCCTTTACCTGCCGGGGGCCGTGCCGCATCCTGATACTCGAAAATGGTTCGGGCGGGAGCGGCATGATGCTGCTGAAACTTGCATTTGCAGTTTTTGGTCTGTTGACCACCGTGATGCCTGGCATCGCGGCCGAGGATCGCCCGCCCGTCAGTCAATGCCAGCTGGTGGCCGAGACGCTGCCCTCCGCCACCTTCGCAAGCTTCAAGCCGCCGCTCGGTCGGCAACAGTTTGCGGCGCTGGCCGAAGACGTCACCATCACCTATCTCGGCCATTCGACATTTCAGATCGACACGCCGGGCGGCATCGAGATCGCCACGGATTACAATGGCTGGCTGCGCTCGGCGCGGCTGCCGGATGTCGTGACGATGAACAAGGCCCATTCGAGCCACTATACGCTGTCGCCCGATCCCGCCATTACCCATGTGCTGCAGGGCTGGAACGCGACAAATCCCGGCGAAAAGGTCGAGCATCACGTGGTGCTGGGCGATGCCTATGTGCGCAATGTCGCGACCGACATTCGCTCGTTCGGCGGTTTCGAGGCGAACGGCAATTCGATCTTCATCTTCGAGGTGGCGGGCCTGTGCATCGGCCATCTCGGCCATCTGCATCACGAGTTGACCGACAAGCATTATGCCGAGATCGGCCGCCTCGACATCGTCATGGTGCCGGTCGATGGCGGGCTGACCATGGGGGCGGACAGCATGAGCCGTACCATCAAGCGGCTGCGCTCGGCGCTGATCCTGCCGATGCACCGGCGCGGCCCGCCGATCGGCGACTTCCTGTCGATGTTCGATGCCAGTTTCGACTGGCGGCTGTCGGACAGTCCGGGAGTGACGGTGTCGATGCGGACCCTGCCGAAGAAGCCGCTGATCCTGGTCCTGAAGGGCGTTTGATAGTGGCAATGGAAAAGGCGCAGTCGGTTGACTGCGCCTTGCATGCTCTCTCGATAGGCCTTTGGTTCAGGCAAAGGACAAGCGGCGATGTACGCCGACATCCGGCATTTTCTCGTCATGCAGGTTGGCCTTGGCGATTTCCCAGCCGAATTTCAGCGTGCTGCCGGTCGAGGCCCAGATCTCCGCGTCGTCGAGATGCAGCGCCAGCAGAACCAGCGTCGGGTCCTTCTTGCCGTGTTCATACCAGGCAGCGACGACGGCGCTCCAGTATTCATCGACCTTGGCCGGATCGTTGCGCTGCTCGATGACGCCGGACAGGCAGGCGTGATAGTCGTGGTTCTTGCCGATCACGCAGAAATGCGCACGGGTGCCGGGGCGGATCTGCTGAACCAGATCGGTCGTGGTCTTGGAGAAGAACCAGATCGTGTTGGTGGTCGGATCGGCATAGGGCGCCATCGGCTGCATGTGCATATGGTTGCCTTCCAAGCCCAGCATGCCGGCATGGATATTGTTGATCTCGTCCCAGAGCTGGCTGGCGGGCGCTTCGCGTGCTTCAGAAAAACTGGCCATATCGCTTCCTTTTCATTTGTCGTCGAATTCGAAAGGCCGAACGGTTGCGGCGGGTGGTTTGTTCCCAAGAGCGGGTGATGCCGGTGGAGCGCTTTTGACCCGTGCCGGCTCACTGTGGCAGCATCTTGGGCCGTTAAAAGCCGGCAATCCTCTTGAATGGCGGCAACAACGCCCGTATAAGGCGCCCATTCCGAACAATTAGACCTGAAGCAGGGGTGCCATGGCTGGCCATTCACAGTTTAAAAACATCATGCACCGCAAGGGAAAACAGGATTCCGTGCGGTCGAAAATGTTCTCCAAGCTGGCGCGCGAAATCACCGTGGCGGCAAAGACAGGCCTGCCCGACCCGGCCATGAATGCCAGCCTTCGCCTGGCGATCCAGAATGCCAAGGCGCAGTCGATGCCGAAAGACAATATCGACCGGGCCATCAAGAAGGCCTCGGGCACCGATGGTGAAAACTACGAAGAAGTGCGCTACGAAGGCTACGGCCCGGGTGGCGTTGCCGTCATCGTCGTGGCACTGACCGACAACCGCAACCGCACCGCCTCCACCGTGCGCTCGACCTTCACCAAGGCCGGCGGCGCACTGGGCGAAACAGGCTCGGTGTCGTTCTCCTTCGACCGGGTCGGCGAAATCAGCTACAAGCTGTCGGTCGGCAGTGCCGACAAGGTGATGGAAGCCGCCATCGAGGCCGGCGCCGAGGACGTCTCGACGGACGAGGATGGCCACACGATCATCTGCGAATTCGAAAGCATCGGCGAAGTCTCCAAGGCGCTCGAAGCCACGCTGGGCGAAGCCGAGACCGTCAAGATCATCTGGAAGCCGCAGAACACCGTGCCGGTCGACGAAGAGCGGGCGATATCGCTGATGAAGCTGATCGACACGCTGGAAGACGACGACGACGTGCAGACGGTGTTTTCGAACTTCGAAGTGTCCGATGAAGTGATGGCCAAGCTGTCGGCTTGATCGTCGTGGACCGGAGCAATATTGAGGCCTGGCACCCAAGGATGCCGGGCCTTTTGTTTATCTGGCCGCCTGTCATTCTCAAGATTTCAGACTGGGTCTTTGTTGGTAACATCTGTCGGAAAGTGAGGCGCTTCCATGAAAAAGATCCTCTTCGTTTGCAGCCAGAACAAGCTTCGTAGCCCCACGGCTGAACAGGTTTTTGCAGACTGGCCAGATATCGAAACTCTGTCTGCCGGCACGAACAATGATGCCGAGAACCCTCTGTCGGACGAACAGGTTGAATGGGCTGACATCATCTTCGTGATGGAGAAAGCCCATCGCAACAAGATGCAACAGAAGTACCGATCAGCCTTGAAGGATAAGAGGCTGATCTGTCTTCATATTCCGGATGACTATGATTACATGGATCCGTCACTCGTCCTCCTGCTGAAAGCAAAAGTACCGCAATATCTGTAGGACTTGCCTGCCGATTCCTTACAGCGACGTCTGCTGGGACCCCGCCCGGCCTGGGCCGAGGGGACCAAGCCCCTCGGCGCCGCGGCCCGAGGTTTTATGAGATGTAGAGAACAGGGCAGGCGGCCTCAGGCCGCGACCTTGGCCTGGGAGATCACGCCGATCAGGTCGTTGACGATGCGCTCTATCTGGCTGCGGTCGTCGCCTTCGGCCATGACGCGGATCAGCGGTTCGGTGCCGGAGGGGCGGATCACCAGGCGACCGTTGCGCGACAGCTCGCTCTCGGCATCGGCAATGGCCTGCAGGACCCTGGTGTCCTCCAGCGGCTTGCCGCCGGATATGCGCACATTGCGCAGGAGCTGCGGTACGGGGTCGAAACGGTGGCAGATCTCGCTGACCGTCTTGCCGGTGCGCTTGACGGCCGACAGCACCTGGAGGGCTGCCACCAGGCCATCGCCGGTGGTGCCGAAATCCGACAGCACGATATGGCCGGACTGTTCGCCGCCGACGTTGAAATTGTTCTGGCGCATATGCTCGACCACATAGCGGTCGCCGACCTTGGTGCGGGCCAGCGACATGCCCTTGTCGCCGAGGAAGCGCTCCAGGCCGAGATTGGACATGACGGTGGCGACGATGCCGCCGCCCTTCAGGGTGCCGTCATTGGCCCAGCTCTCGGCAATCACCGCCATCAGCTGGTCGCCATCGACGATCGCGCCGTTCTCGTCGACGATGATGACCCGATCGGCGTCGCCATCGAGTGCAATGCCGATATCGGCGCGGATCTCATGCACCTTCTTCTGCAGGGCGGAGGGATGGGTCGAGCCGCATTCCAGATTGATGTTGACGCCGTTCGGCGTGTTGCCGATCGTGACGACTTCGGCGCCGAGTTCCCAGAGAGCGGCGGGCGCCACCTTGTAGGCGGCGCCATTGGCGCAATCGATAGCGATCCTGAGCCCGTTCAGGGTGACGTCGCGGGGCAGGGTGCGCTTGACGAATTCGATATAGCGGTAGATGTCGCCATCGACGCGCTTGGCGCGGCCGATATCTTCGGCCTTGGCGAGCTGCGAATAGAGGTCCTGGTCGAGAAGGCCCTCGATCTGCGCCTCGATCTCGTCGGACAGCTTGTAGCCGTCAGGGCCGAACAGCTTGATGCCATTGTCGGCAAAGGGATTGTGCGAGGCCGAAATCATCACGCCGATATCGGCGCGCAGCGACCGGGTCAGCATGGCGACGGCCGGGGTCGGGATGGGGCCGAGCAGAAAGACGTCGAGACCAGCGGCGGTGAAACCGGCCACCAGCGCGTTTTCCAGCATGTAGCCGGACAGCCGGGTGTCCTTGCCGATCACCACCCGGTGGCGATGATGGCCGCGGCGGAAAATCGTGCCGACGGCAATGCCAACCCGCATGGCCAGATCAGGGGTCATCGGAAACAAGTTGGACTGTCCGCGGATCCCGTCCGTTCCAAAATAGCGTCGTGTCATGGGTTCTCCCAAAATCCTGTCATCCGCGCCATCCAAGGTGCCGCATCCGATCGGCAGACGAGGATATGGCGCGGTTCTCAATCGCCGCTCATTGCATAATTCGCAGCGCCAAGCACGTAAATTACCATCAAAATCGATTATAACCCGTTACCGGCAAACGAAAGGGCCACACGCCTTGCGGCGCATGACCCTCGTCGGTTCAATCGGAAGATGCTCAGTGCGGCTGGGGTTCCAGGCCGCCTTCGGGCTCGCCGCCGCCCTTGGCATCGGCCGGGCCGTCCTTCTTGGTGCCGGTGCTCGGCACGGCCGAGCCACGGTTCGACGGACCGTCGTCACCGAGGTCACGGGCCGGCTTTTCGCCGCGGATCAGAGCCTTGATCTCCTCGCCGGACAGGGTCTCGTATTCGAGCAGGCCTTCGGCAATGGCGATGAAGCCATCATGGTTGTCGGTGAGAATCTGCGTGGCCTGGGTATAGGCTTCGTCGATCAGGCGGCGCACTTCGGTATCGATCTTCTGGGCGGTCGATTCCGAGACGTTCTTCGACTGCGAGACGGAATGGCCGAGGAATACTTCCTGCTGGTTTTCACCGTAGGAGACGTGGCCCAGAACATCGGAGAAGCCCCATTGGGTGACCATGGCGCGGGCAAGCTTGGTGGCCTGCTCGATATCCGAGGATGCGCCGGAGGTGATGTTCTCCTTGCCGAAGGTCAGTTCTTCGGCAACGCGTCCACCCATCATGATGGCCAGGCGCGACACCATCCACTTGTAGCTCATCGAATAGCGGTCGCCTTCCGGCAGCTGCATCACCATGCCGAGAGCCCGGCCGCGCGGAATGATCGTCGCCTTGTGCAGCGGATCGGCGACGGCGACCTTCAGGGCGCAGATGGCGTGACCGGCCTCGTGATAGGCGGTCAGCTTCTTTTCGGCTTCGGTCATGGCGGACGAGCGGCGCTCGGCACCCATCATGATCTTGTCCTTGGCGTCTTCGAATTCAGCCATGGTGACGACGCGCTTGTTGCGGCGGGCGGCCATCAGGGCGGCTTCGTTGACGAGGTTCATCAGATCGGCACCGGAGAAGCCGGGCGTGCCGCGGGCCAGAACCTTCAGGTCGACATTCGGCGCCAGCGGTACGTTGCGGGCATGAACCTTGAGGATGCGCTCGCGGCCGACGATATCAGGATTGGGCACGACGACCTGACGGTCGAAGCGGCCCGGACGCAGCAAAGCAGGGTCGAGAACGTCGGGACGGTTGGTGGCAGCGATCAGGATCACACCTTCATTGGCTTCAAAGCCGTCCATCTCGACCAGCAACTGGTTGAGCGTCTGTTCGCGCTCGTCATTGCCACCGCCGAGGCCCGCGCCACGATGGCGGCCGACGGCGTCGATTTCGTCGATGAAGATGATGCAGGGTGCGTTCTTCTTGGCCTGCTCGAACATGTCGCGCACACGGGATGCGCCGACGCCGACGAACATTTCGACGAAGTCGGAACCGGAAATGGTGAAGAACGGCACATTGGCTTCGCCGGCAATGGCGCGGGCCAGCAGCGTCTTACCGGTGCCCGGAGGGCCGACCAGCAGAACGCCGCGGGGAATACGGCCACCGAGGCGCTGGAACTTCTGCGGATCGCGCAGGAATTCGACGATTTCCTCAAGGTCCTGCTTGGCTTCGTCAACGCCGGCGACGTCTTCAAACGTGACGCGGCCATGCGCTTCGGTCAACAGCTTGGCCTTCGACTTGCCGAAGCCCATGGCGCCACCGCGGCCACCGCCCTGCATCTGCCGCATGAAGAACAGCCAGACGCCGAGGATCAGCAGCATCGGCAGCAGTGTGCCGATATAGCTTAAAAAACCGGAGGACCCGTCGGTTTCCGGGCGGGCAACGATCATGACATTCTTGGCCTGCAGCTTTTCGAGCAGGTTGTCGTCGATCACAGGGGCATAGGTCTGAAAGGCCGTGCCGTTCTCGACATAGGTGCCGGTGACGCGGTTGCCCGTCACGGTCACGTCACGGACGCGGCTGGAATCGATCTCGCGCAGAAACTGCGAATAGGGAATCTCGCGCGAACTGGTTTGGGACGGTGACGTCTGGAACATGCTGAACAGGGCGATCAGCAAGAGGGCGATGATGGCCCACAGCGCGAAATTTCTCAAATTCGGGTTCATTGAACTCCCCAGGACTGTGCTCGGCGCACAAGGCGCCTTCTTTATGTTGCTGTAACATAGGATTGCCGAGCGTGCTTGCCAAGGCAAACCGGGCTTCCATCTGTGTTTTCCGTCAATAAGTCCTAAAACGGCGGCGGCAAATACGGGTCCCGGCCGAATACTGCGGCAAGAGCGTCGGCCAGTGTGAGGTCGAATCGCGGCAGGAACAGATCGAACGGGGCGATCCGCAGGGTGATCCGCGCGTCCTGTGATCCAACGGGCTGGCCGTCGTCGCTGCGGCTGAGGCTCGGCAGGCCCTTGCGGGCAAGGCGTGCGAGCCCCGACGGCAGGTTCAGCGCCAAGTCGGGAATGGCACCATCGGCGTCACCTTCGACGGTTAAGGGGACATCGCAGAGATTGGCGATCTCGAAGCGGTCGTCCCATAGGTCAACATCGCCGGCTGCGATCACCAGCGGCAAAATACCGCGGTTCTCGCGCAGGATGAACAGGCCGTCGCGGCGGTTGGACAGCACCGTGCGCCCCGTGGTCAGCTGGCCACCCGGCGGTTGGCGGAGCAAAGCCAGGACGCGGTCCATGCTGTCGCGGCCGGGACCATGGACGCGGCCACCGACCGTGGCGATGGCAGCGCTTAGCATATGGCGCAGGTCTTCGCCGGGCTCCGACAGGCCGGCCGGGGCGATCTGCACTGCAGCGCCTGCAATGGTCTTTGCATGGTTACGCAGCCGGTCGGCGGCGCGGGCCGACAGGGCGGTCCGCCGGGTGGTCGATTGTGGATCCAGCTCCGGTAGACCGGTCGCGGCAAGGGCCTGGCGGGTTCTGACCCGCTCGTAGCGGGCATCGGTGTTGCTGGGATCGTCGATCCAGCCCAGGCCATGGTCGGTCAGCAGTCGGCGGATATCGGCACGCCGGCAGAAGAGCAGGGGCCTGGCGATCCAGATGCGGCGATCGTAAAGAACAGCATCGGCCATGCCGGCCAGACCGGAGGCTTGCGTGTCGCTGCGGGCGGCCCGCATGGCGATGGTCTCGGCCTGGTCCTCAAGCGTATGGGCGGTCAGGATGAGCGTGGCGCCCAGCTCGGCGGCGGCTTCAGCCAGCAGGCGATAGCGCGCCTCGCGGGCGGCGGCTGAAATCCCCGTTGCCGGCTTTTGACCATGCCAGCGGCGGATGGTGTGGGAAATCCCGAGACTGGCGCAGAGCTTTGCCACGTCGGCGGCCTCGGCTGCGGATGTGTCGCGCAGGGCATGGTCGATCGTGGCAGCGGCGAGGGTGATATGGGGAAAGGCATTGGTGCGCAGGACCTGATGCAGGGCGATCAGCAGGCCGGTCGAATCACTGCCACCGGAGATGGCGACCAGAAGGCGGGCCGGTTGGCGCATGCAGCCCAGGAACTGACGGGTGGCGTCTTCAGGAGAAAGAGGGTGGTGGCGCACAGCGGGGCCGGCGCTTGATCAGCAGGCCAGCCGCTTTTGTTCGCTGGTCGCCTTGCCGAGCACGGCACGCGAGGCGCTCGGATAGCGCTTGGAGACTTCGCGCAGGGTGGCGCAGGCGGTGTCCTTGTTGTCGAGGGCGGCCAGCGACATGCCGAGTTTCAGCAGCATTTCCGGCGCCTTGGCGGATTTGCCAAAGGCCTGGTGGGCATTGAGGAAGGTCTTGGCGGCATTGCCGAAATCGCCCTGCGAATATTGCGCCTCGCCGAGCCAGAAATTGGCATCCGCGGCCTTGGCGCTTTTTGGATAGCGGGACAGGAAATCGTTGAATTCCGTTTCGGCAAGACCGTAGTCGCCGGACAGCACATGGCCGTAGGCCACCTGGTAGACATCGGCCTCGCGGTCGAGCGAGGCGACTTTCGGACCATTGGGGGTTTCCACGCCGGGGAGGCTGGCATTGGCGCCGGCCTCTCCGTTGAGGGTTGCCGAGCGCGGCATGCCATTGGCGTCGAGCTCGATCGAGCCGAGAACCGTCTCCGGCGGCGCCTGGTCAGCCCCGGACACGGTGGTGTCCCGGGACTGGGTGATGATATCGGTGACGGAGCTTCCCTGATCGGGTGTGACATTGCGGGCGACCGGCGTGTCACGCGGGCGCGTCGTGCCGTTTTCGCTCTTTTCCAGCTCCTGGAAGCGGAATTCGTTGTCTTCCTGGGTCTTGCGCATCTGTTCCTGCATCTGCAGGATCTGGAAGCTCATCTCCTCGATCCGGCCGTTCAGGGCCCGGATTTCTTCCTCCAGCTGCTGAACGCGGACGGCGGGGTCCGCCATTTGCACCAGCTGAACCGGCTGCCCGGCCTGCGCGCGCGGCGATGCCTTGGGTGCACCGTCCATGGGCAGGAGCGGCAGGGAACTTGCGCTGCCATGCGAGCCGACGAATGCTGCCAGCCCCAGCATTCCGGCCATGACAAGTTTCTTCATGTCGTTCTTTCCTGTTTCGAGTTTGATCCAAGCGCCGCATCGGCGCGGACAGGAGTTTTTCCAATTGCCCGCAAAAAGCAACTGAAGTTCGGCCAAAGTGTGGACAAAAGCAAAAGGCGGCCTCTCGGCCGCCCTGCTCGTCCCATCCGAAACGGATGTCCTTTACATTCCGGCGCCACCGAGAACCGTCACGGCGCGGCGGTTCTGCGACCAGCAGGAAATATCGTCGCAGACGGCGACCGGACGTTCCTTGCCGTAGGAAATGGTCTTCATGCGCTGGGCGGGAACGCCCTGCGAGGCCAGGAAGTCCCGGGTGGCGGCAGCGCGGCGGGCGCCGAGCGCCAGGTTGTATTCGCGGGTGCCGCGTTCGTCGGCATGGCCTTCGACGGTGATGGCATATTGCGGATACTTGGCCAGCCACTGCGCCTGACGGCTGAGGATGCCCTGGGCGTCGGCACGGATCGACGACGAATCGGTATCGAAGAAGATCCGGTCGCCGACGTTGACGGTGAAGTCCTGGGTCGAACCCGGCGTTGCAGCACCGGCGCCAAGGCCGAGCTCGGATGCGCTGTTCGGCAGGTTCTTCTTCGAGGCGCAGCCAGCCAGAGCCAGCGTCATGGCGATTGCCACGATCACCGGATTGGTTGCCAGCTGCTGCATACGGCTTTTCGCCGGAGTGTGAATGCGGCTCATCGCCGGTCTCCTTGCATTGTCCATTAGGGTTGCCGAACAATAACCATTCTCGGTTAACTGGCCTCAAACGAACGTGGTTAATTTTGTCTAAAATCGCGCCCTATCAGGGTTCTTACACGAGACTTTGCGGCAACAAAGAGGCAGAGCGCCTCTTCGCTCTTCTCAAGAGCTATTCCAGCAGCGGCGACCAGGCCGGGTCGGATGCGTAGGTCGGCGTACGGACCAGCTGTTCGTTATAGCCGGTCAGGTCGATCGAATACATCTGCGGGCCACCGGCGCCGGCGGTCTGGCGGAAGAACATCAGCACGCGGCCGTTCGGTGCCCAGGTCGGGCCTTCATTGTGGAAGCCGGTGGTCAGGATGCGTTCGCCCGAACCGTCGGTCTTCATCACGCCGATCGAGAATTTGCCGCCCGACTGCTTGGTGAAGGCGATCAGATCGCCGCGTGGCGACCAGACCGGCGTGGAGTAGGAGCCGTCGCCAAACGAGATGCGCTGCTGGCCGGAGCCGTCGGCGCCCATCACGTAAAGCTGCTGACGCCCGCCGCGGTCGCTTTCAAAGACGATGCGGCTGCCGTCCGGTGAATAGGACGGCGAGGTGTCGATCGCCGCCGTATTGGTCAGGCGGGTCGTGGTGCGCGAGCGCAGGTCCATGGTGTAGATGTTGGAATTGCCGTCCTGCTGCAGGCTCATGATGACCTTCTGGCCATCGGGCGAAAAGCGCGGGCTAAACGTCATGCCGGGGAAATTGCCGACCACCTCGCGCTGCCCGGTTTCCAGCTGCAGCAGATAGACGCGCGGCTGCTGGCCTTCAAACGACATGTAGGTCACTTCCTGGCGGCTCGGCGAGAAGCGCGGCGTCAGGACGATGTCCTTGGTGCCGGTCAGCATGCGGACGTTCTCGCCGTCCTGGTCCATGATGGCGAGCTGGCGCTTGCGGTCGATCTTGGAGCCGCTTTCGGAGACGAAGACGATGCGGGTATCGAAATAGCCCTTTTCGCCGGTGATGCGCTCATAGATCGCGTCGGCAATGATATGGGCGACGCGGCGCCAGTTTTCCGGCTGGGTGAAGAATTGCTGGCCGGTCATCTGCTGGCCGGCAAAGGTGTCCCACAGGCGGAACTCGGCGCGCAGGCGGCCATCGGCCTCCTTGGTGATGCGGCCGACGACCAGCGCCTGGGCGTTGACGACCTTCCAGTCCTCGAACCGTGGTGCCTGGTCGGGATTGGAGATCTTCTCGATGAAGGCGGCCCGGTTGACCGGGGCAAACAGGCCCGAGCGCTTGAGGTCGGCTTCAACGACGGCGGAGATCTTGGCGCCGATGCCGTCGCCCGACACGAAGTCGGTGATGGCGATCGGCATGGGCTCGACATTGCCCTTGTTGATGTTGATCTCGACCACGGCCGCAGCCGGTGTCGCGAAGGCGCCGGCAAGACCGGCCACGACGATCAGGAGGCGAAAGAGAGAGAATGTCTTCATAAGGGCAAGCCTTTCAGCTCTTACAGCAATTCGCTTGGGTCGAAATGGACGATCACTTCGGACCAAGCATCATATTTGTCTCTGGGAAGGTTTTTAAAGGGCGCCGATTTCAGGACGGCGCGCTTGGCGCCACCCATCAGCACCCGCTGCGCGGATGGCGAACCGCCGCTGGCGGACACTTCGGGGTCCCCAACCAGCATGCCATCCTGGTCGAGGCTAAACTTCACGGTAATCTGGATGCCGTCGGCATCGGCAATGCCGGACATGATCGACCAGTTGTTCTGGATCTGGCCGCGCAGCGCGTCCATCTCGCTCTGGCTGAGTTTTGTTCCGGTGGTCTTCTTGCCGCCGGCCGAGGCCTTGTCGGGCGAGCGCTTGGCGCCGCCGCCGACGGCTTCGGTCTTGTTCAGCAGGGCTGCCACTTCGTCGGCGTTGAAATCGCTCTCCTTGGAGGATTTCGACTTGGCGGTTTCCTGGGCCTTGTCGGATTGCTTGCGGTCCGGGGTCTTGGCGGTCTGGGATTCGGCCGGCTTGGTCTCGGCGGGCTTTGCCTCGGCCACCTTGGTCGGTTCCGGCTTCGGCTTGGAGGCCGGCACGGGCACGTTTTCGGGCAGCGGGATCTCTTCGGCCTGGGCTTCTTCCGGCGGCTGTTCCTGCGGCGTCGGCTCGGGCTTGGTCTCCGGCGTCACCTCGCGCGGCGGCTCCGCCTTGGCGGCCACTTCTGTTGCCGGTGCCGTCACCGTTTCTTCCTTGGCGACTTCCTTGACGTCGTTGGTCTCGTCGTCGATCGTCGGTTGGACCTTCTCGACCTTTTCGGGCGCCGCTGCGGTCTCGGTGACCACGGGCTTGTTGATCGGCGTCGGCGGTGTCTTCAGGTCGACATCGTTGTCGCCGACGTTTTCGGCATTTTCGACCGGTGTCGGCTTCTTGGTCGGCACGGGGGCGGGCTTTTCGCTCAGCGGCGCGCTCTTGTCGCCCTGCTGGATCTGCGTCAGTTCCTCGATCGGCACGATATCAACAGGCAGCGCTTCGACATCGGCGACCTCGAAAGAGGCCGGCGAGCCGAGCGACATCAGCGCGAATGCCAGCGCGGTGACGTGCAGAATAGCAGATGTGACAATGCTGCCCTTCATTGCGGCGGATCACTTGTCCTGTTGTTGTAGGGTTACAAGGCCGATATTCTTGAAGCCGGCCGCAGAAATCTGCGCCATGACCTTCATCACCGTGCCGTAGGCGGCGGTTGTGTCGCCCCGCACATAGATACGCTCGTTGTAGCCTGTCGTGGCGATCGCCTCGAGTTTCGGAACCACTTCCTCCAGCGCGATGACGGATTCCTGCAGATAGATCTCGCCGGCCGGATTGACGGAAATGGTGATCGGCTGGGTATCGGAGTTCATCGCCTTGGCCTGGGTCTCGGGCAGGTCGATCGGCACGCCGACGGTCATCATCGGTGCGGCCACCATGAAGATGATCAGCAACACCAGCATGACGTCGACCAGCGGCGTGACGTTGATTTCGCTGACCAGGCCGCGCTTGCCACCGCCGCGTCGCGAGCGTCCGCGACGACCGCCGCCTCCGCCGCCATTTCCTCCAGCTGCCATACCCATCGTCTAACCCTTAGCCTTCAAGCTTGTTTACTGCGCTGCGCTTACCGTGCTGCCCTTTACTGCGCGGCTTGACGCGGCTGCAGCTTCTCATCGATCTGGCGCGAAAGAATGGCAGAGAATTCGTCTGCAAAGCCTTCCATGCGCGCCGAGAGCTTGCCGGCCTCGCCGGAAAACTTGTTGTAGGCAATAACGGCGGGAATAGCGGCAACGAGGCCGATGGCGGTTGCCAGCAGCGCCTCGGCGATACCGGGTGCGACGACCGCCAGGTTGGTGGACTTCGATCCGGCAATGGCCTGGAAGGAGGTCATGATGCCGACGACGGTGCCGAACAGGCCGATGAAGGGGCCGGCCGAGCCGATGGTGGCCAGCGAGCTGAGGCGCGCTTCGAGCGTTTCCGCTTCGCGGGCCAGCGTCACGTCCATGGCGCGGTCGATGCGCATCTGCAGGCCGATCGGCGACCGGGCGCCGCGCTCGAAGCTCTTCTTCCACTCGCGCATGGCTGCCACGAAGATCGCCGCCATGCCGGTATTGGTGCGCTCGGCGAGCGTGCGGTACAGCTCTTCCAGCGATTGGCCGGACCAGAAGACCTGTTCGAACTGGTCGAACTGGCGTCTTGCGCGCGAGAAGCTCATGACCTTGTCGATCACGATCGCCCAGGTCCAAACCGATGCGGCGAGCAGGCCGAGCATGACGAGTTTCACCACAAGGCCGGCCTGAATGAAAAGCGACCACAGACTTACATCGTGGGTCGCCGCTGCCAATCCTACTTGTTCCATCGCTCTTTCGTCCCCGAAATCCAAACGCCCGGCGCAGGACCGGGCGATTCAAGTGGTATTACTGCCAAGATATGTCCGGGGGCTTCCGTGTAACGCCCTGGTCTAGCCCCAAGTACCCAGTCTGCCTTCTTGCCTTCAAATTTGGTTAAAGGAAGGCGTGCACCGCACAAATCTAATTCGGGCGATTAAGACATCATTACGGTTAACGGAGCGTTAGCATACCAGTATAGCATATCGTCACTCATCCCAAGAACTTGGCGGCCAGATCCTCCGGCAATCTGCGAGGCCGGCCGCTGGCGTTGACGACGGCGATGATGACGTTGGCTAAGATCAACAGGCGTCCGGCGCTGCTGATCTGCTGCTTCAAGACCATCTTGGCGCCACCGGCCTTCTCGGTCGATGTCTCGATCAGCAGAATATCGTCCATGCGAGCCGGGCTCTTGAAGTCGATCTCCATGCGATGCACGACGAAGACCAGCCCCTCCGCATCGACCGTGTGCAGGGCGCTCTGTTCCACCCCGAGACATCTCAAATAATCCGTGCGGCCGCGCTCCAGGAAGTGCAGGTAGCGGGCGTGGTAGACCAGGCCGGAAAAGTCCGTGTCCTCGTAATACACCCGCTGCAACAACCGGTGTCCATTCTCGGACAGTTCGCCGCTCAGCTGCGCGCTGACATCGTTCATCTCTCTATCCTTTACAGCAGATCGGCCGGGGCCGCCGCGTCGCTCGGCCAGGGTCGGCGTTGTAGTTCTGTCACAAATCGGCATTATCACGGTCGTCTATCATGTGGCCACAGGAGACGATTCCATGAAAATAGCGGTAATGGGCGGCGACGGGTTTATCGGTTGGCCGACCTCATTGCATCTGTCGGATGCTGGTCACGACATTCATATCCTCGACAATCTGTCGCGTCGCTGGATCGATACCGAGCTTGGCGTGCAATCGCTGACGCCGATGGACAGTATCCAGGAACGCACCCGTATCTGGCATGCCGAGACCGGCCGCCGCATTCATTTTCATCTGATCGATCTCGCCAAGGACTACGAGCTGCTGAAGAACTGGCTTGCCGAAAACCGGCCGGACGCCATCATCCATTTCGCCGAACAGCGCGCCGCGCCCTATTCGATGAAAAGCGACCGGCACAAGAACTACACCGTCAACAACAATGTCAGCGCCACGCACAATCTGTTGAACGCGCTCACCGAACTCAATCTCGATGCGCATCTGGTCCATCTCGGCACCATGGGCGTCTACGGCTATTCGACGGTGGGTGCTGCCATCCCCGAGGGCTATCTGCCGGTCGGCATCGAGACGGTCGACGGCCGCTCGGTCAGCCAGGAGATCCTCTATCCGGCCAATCCCGGCTCGATCTACCACATGACCAAGTGCCTCGATCAACTGTTGTTCCAGTTCTATGCCAAGAATGACGGGTTGCGCATTACCGACCTGCACCAGGGCATCGTCTGGGGCACCCATACGGAGCAGACCCGGCGCCATGCGCAGCTGATCAACCGGTTCGATTATGACGGCGATTACGGCACGGTTCTCAACCGCTTCCTGATCCAGGCGGCGATCGGCTATCCGCTGACCGTGCATGGCACCGGCGGCCAGACCCGCGCCTTCATCCATATCCAGGATTCGGTGCGCTGCATCGAGATCGCGCTCAACAATCCGCCGGTCCGCGGCGCGCGGGTCGAGATTTTCAACCAGATGACCGAGACCCATCGGGTTCGCGACCTCGCCGAGATGATTGCCAAGATTTCCGGCGCCGAGATCGCCTGGCTGCCCAATCCGCGCAAGGAAGCAGCGGAGAACGATCTGATCGTCCGCAACGACAAGTTCCTGGAACTCGGCCTTGCGCCGACCACGCTGGAAAGCGGTCTGCTGGCCGAGATCGTCGATGTGGCGAAGAAGTTCTCCTATCGCGTCGACCGGTCGCGTGTTCCGGCTGTCTCGGCCTGGACCAAGGACATCGCCCAGACCATCAACCGCGATCCGGAAGGCAGGCGGCTGAAATCCGTCTCGTGATGATGGGAACCGAAATGCTGCGCGGCATGCGCTCTGCCACCCCCGCCAGCTCCCGCGAGGCCTATGTCACGTTGGTGACCAATGGCGATTATGCCATGGGGGCCGTGGCGCTGGCCCGTTCGATCCGGCTTTCCGGCAGTCATGCCGACATCGTCGTGCTGCATACGGAAGGCGTCGCGGCTGACGATCTTGAGCCGCTGCTGCCGTTCGGCTGCCGGCTGGTCGAGGTCGATCATCTGCCGCTGTCGGACGGCTTCAATCAACGCCATGCCAAGGGCAATGTGCATGCCGCGGCGCCCTTCACCAAGGGGCGAAAGCCGGCCTTCCACGCGCCGCTCGACAATTTCTGCAAGCTCAGGCTCTGGCAGTTGATCGACTACAGGGCCTGCATATTCATCGATGCCGATGCGATTGTGCTGAAATCCATCGACAGGCTGTTCGACTACCCGGAATTTTCCGCAGCGCCGAATGTCTATGAAAGCCTGGCCGATTTTCAAAGGCTCAATTCCGGCGTGTTCGTCGCCCGGCCGTCGCTTGCGACCTTCGAGACGATGCTGAAGCGGCTGGACCAGCCGGATGCCTTCTGGCGGCGCACCGACCAGACCTTTCTCGAGGACTATTTTCCCGACTGGCACGGTCTGCCTGTTTTCATGAACATGCTGCAATATGTGTGGTTCGCGCTGCCGGATCTCTGGGACTGGAAGAGCATCTCTGTTCTGCATTACCAATATGAAAAGCCGTGGGAGATCGATCATCCCAAGGCGGACCGGCTGAAGCCGCTGATCGCTTTGTGGCAGGCCTATTATACCGGCCGGGATATTCCGGACATTGCGTCGCTGGCCAATCCTGAGCAAGTTGCTGCCGCATGAAGGTGCTGGTCTCCGGCGGCACGGGACTGGTCGGGCGCTATGTGGTCGAGGCGCTGCTGGCGGGCGGCTATGAGGTGACGGTCGGCGGGCGACACGCACCGCAGGTTTCGCTGTTCTCCAGGCCAGTGCGTTTCGTGCCGCTGCTGCTGGATGCCGATCTCGACCAGATCTCGGCCTTCGACGAGGCTTATTTCTTCGTCCACGCGGCCTTCGATCATCTGCCCGGCCGGTATCGCGGCGGGGAGGGGGACGATCCCTCGGGCTTCCGGCGGAGAAATCTCGACGGTACGGTCAGCCTGTTCGACGCGGCCAGACGGGCGGGTGTGCGGCGCTGCGTCTTCCTGTCGAGCCGTGCTGTCTATGATGGGGTCGAATCGGGCACAGAGCTTGTCGAAGACCTGCAGCTCTCGCCGCAGACGCTCTATGGCGACGTCAAGCTGAGGGCCGAGCAGGTGCTGCGCGACCTGACCTCGCCGGGTTTTACCGGGGCAAGCCTCAGGCTGACCGGTGTCTATGGCGACCTGCGGCCGAACAAATGGGACGATTTGTTGGGTGATTACCTGGCGGGCCGGCCGATCGCGGCGCGGGTGGGCTCGGAGGTGCATGGGCGCGATGTCGGCCAGGCGGTTCGGCTGATGCTGGAGACCGAGGCTGCAAAAGTGAGCGGTCAGGTGTTCAACGTCTCCGATATCGTCACCGACCGGCATGACATTCTGGCCACCGTCCAGACGGTCACGCATTGTCAGCATCCGCTGCCAGACGCCTCCGACAAAGGCGCGGTCGCGGCAATGCCGACGGACAAAATCCGGGCGCTCGGCTGGCGACCGGGCGGGCAAACGCTGCTGGAGGAGACGGTTCGGCGGCTGGCGGGTTGCGAGGTGCAGGCCGGCTAACGCATCAGATCCGTCTCGGTCCATCCGAATGCCGCCAGGTCTTCGGTGCGGGCCGTTGCATCGTCACCGACGATGAACTCGTCCAGCTGCGGCGGTCTGACACTGGTGCCCGACAGCATGGCATGGACCTGGCCGCGGTGGTGGGTCTGGTGCTGGAACAGGTGGCTGAGGATATCGTCGCAGCGGTCGTGCTGGATGCGGCTGCCGCGATGCACGTTGACGATGGCGGCAAGTTTTTCGCCATCCAGAGCGTTACATAAAGCGATCAGGCGGCGGTCGACGTCGGTCTGTGCCTTGGAGAGATCAGGTAGGTCCGGGAAGGGCTCGCGGTTCTCGAAGGCTTTCGGGCCGAGCGTGCCTCCTTCCAGGGCGTCGACATAGAACCAGTCGACGATCAGGATATGGTTCAAGGTGGCGCGGATCGAGGGGAAGAAACTCTGTCTCGCCGCTTCGAATTCACCGGGACGCAGGGCGGAACAGGCGGTATGCAGCCGGTGATTGGCCAGCGCATTGGCATGGGCGAGTTTGCGGAAGACGCGGACTGGATCGGTCATTTCTGATCAAGCTCCCCGTCGAACCATACCAGATGGCGGGTCGTGTCCGGCAGGGTTTCGATCTGCTCGGCGATGAAATAGGGCGGGATGTCGAGCGCCGTCAGGCTGGCGGTGGTCGCTTCCACCCATTTGAACTCAAGATCGTTGCCGCCGTCTGTCAGGCGATGGACGATGTCGGTCGGATGAAAGGGGAAATCGGCCGGGATCTCCATGCGGTAGTAGAAGCCGAGTTCGTGCCAGTCGCGCTTTTCATAATGGAAGAAGTTCTCCACCACCCAGAGCAGCGGCCCGACGGTGACCTCGACACCCAGTTCCTCGATCATTTCGCGTTTGAGCGTGTCTGCCGATGTCTCGCCGATTTCGGCGCGGCCGCCGGGAAAGGTCCAAAAGCTCTCATGGGTGGCGCGATGCACCAGCACATGGCCATCGCGAAAACCAAGGCCGGCGATGCGGTAGTTGAACCGCTTCGGCTTGGCCTTGATGGTGATCATCGTGCGTTTGGCCATAAAACTATCCCAAGTCGATGACGAGGATCTCTGGCGGCGAGCCGAAGCGGATCGGTGCGATGGAGCAGCCGAGCCCGCCGGAGACGATCAGGTTACAGCCATTCTCCTCGACATGGCCATAGGCATATTTGTCGCCGAAGCGCGACGGAACGACGGGCGCATGGCCAAATAGCCGGACCTGGCCGCCATGGGTATGCCCGGACAGCGTCAGGGCCACCCGGCTTGGCACGTTGGGAAAGATATCGGGCTCGTGGGCCAGCAGGATCACCGGTGCCTCGTCGGTCACCTTGGCCAAGGTGCCGTCGAGATCGTGCCGGCCCTGCACGCCATGGCGGTTGAACTTCGAATTCGGCAGCAAGGCGATCTGGTCTTCGAGGCCGGCGATCCAGAAGGCGCTACCGTCCTTTTCCAGCCGGATGGCGGTGTTGGAATGCACCGTGATCCCGACATCGCGCAGGGCGCGGTGGCTGAAGGTTTCGGTTCCACCGTCCTGGGCCTCGGGATCTTCCCACCAGTCGTGATTGCCCATCACCGCATGGACGCCCAGCGGTGCCGTGAGCGTCGAAAGCGCTGCCGCCCATCGGTCCGGGGCAACGGTGCCGGTGGTCAGCTTCATGCCGGAGACATAGTCGCCGAGCAGAACGGTGACGTCGCCGCCAAGCTCATTGGCGCGGGCGCAGATCGTCGCGATGCGGTCGGCCGACATCCAGGGTTCGCAGGCGTGAATATCGGCAAGCGCCACGATCCGAAGCTTGAGGCCCGGCGTCCAGCCGGGCGGCGTCAGGGCGTAGCGGGTGATATTGAGGCGGGCGAGGGGTTCGATCGCGAAGGCATAGGAGCCAAGGACCATCATGCCGGCGACACCGCCGCCAAGCGTTTTCATAAAATTCCGTCTGTTGATCAATCAATCGTCCTCGAGCGTCAGCCTGAACTGCGCGGCCTCCATGTCTTTCGGAGGCTGCAGGCCGAGATGTTTCCACGCATTTGCGGTCAGAACACGGCCGCGCGGCGTGCGCTGGATAAATCCCTGCTGGATCATATAGGGCTCGATGATGTCCTCGATGGCATCGCGGGGCTCGGACAGGCCGGCGGCGATCGTCTCGATGCCGACCGGGCCGCCGCCGAAATTGACGGCGATCATGTTGAGATAGCGCTTGTCGAGCTGGTCGAGGCCCATATTGTCGACCAGCAGGCGGGTCAGCGCCTCGTCGGCAATCTCGCGGGTCACGGCTGGCGCACGGGCGACCTCGGCAAAATCGCGCACCCGGCGCAGCAGGCGGCCGGCAATGCGCGGCGTGCCGCGGGCCCGTCTGGCGATCTCGCGGGCGCCGTCGTCGGTCATGCCAAGGCCCATCAGCCGCGCGCCGCGCCGAACGATCAGCTCCAGTTCCTCCACCGTATAGAAGGACAGGCGCACAGGAATGCCGAAGCGGTCGCGCAGCGGCGTTGTCAGAAGGCCGAGACGGGTGGTGGCGGCGACCAGCGTAAATTTCGACAGGTCGATCTTCACCGAGCGGGCCGCCGGGCCTTCGCCGATGATCAGGTCGAGCTGAAAGTCCTCCATGGCCGGATAGAGGATTTCCTCCACCGCTGGGCTGAGCCGATGGATTTCGTCGATGAACAGCACGTCGCGCTCTTCGAGATTGGTCAAAAGGGCGGCGAGATCGCCGGCCTTGGCAATGACCGGACCGGAGGTCGAGCGGAAATTGACGCCGAGTTCTTTCGCCATGATCTGCGCCAGCGTCGTCTTGCCGAGGCCCGGCGGGCCGACGAACAGCACATGATCCAGCGCCTCGCCACGGTTCTTGGCCGCCTCGATGAAGATCTTCAGATTGGCGCGCGCCTCCGCCTGGCCGGTGAACTCGTCCAGCGTCTGCGGCCGCAGGGTGGTGTCGAGATCCTCGCCCTTCTTTTCCGGGGTGATCAGACGGGCAGGGTCGGTCATGCGAGCAGTTCCATGTGGGGGACTGTCCTTGCGGCTTTCCGGTCGAATGTCATGGTTGTCCTGCAGCCAAGCTCCCGGTTCTTGAGAGCGATAAAAATATCGGCGAATTCCTCGTTGCTGCGATCCATTTCATCCAGTGTCAGTTCGATGACGTTTTCGTCTTCCAGCACCAGATTTTCAGAATCGAGCAAGCCCGATAGGATGATCTTCAATTCCTCTTTGGACATTTTTACCTGCCGACGGGCTGTCCAGATGAATTCCAGCAAAACCGCGCTGTTGATGAAGCCAGGCTGTTCAAGCGTGAGGCTGCCAGCAAACGCGAGCGCCAGTTTCGTCTGCTCATCATGGTCCCGGATGGTGAGGCGAAGCAAGACATTGGTATCGATGCCGATCATTCGCGTCCCATCACATGGTCGACGATAGCCTCGCCAATAGCCTCGTTCATCTCTTCGACCGTCATGGCCGGCATGCCTGGACGATGCAGGATGCCCGCAAGATCGGTCAGCCGCTTATTCTTGGCTTTCAGCGTGACCTCGCCGTTTTTCACGACGTACCGAAGCCGGTCGCCGGGCTTCAACTTCAAAAGCTCGCGGATTTCAGCAGGGACCGTGGTCTGCCCCTTGGAAGTCATGGTCGCATAGAAGACATTCATGCTCTGCGTCCTCAGGTTCGTCAGTTGTCCTGCTCCTTACAAATCCAAAATAGTAAGGAACTACGCCAAAAGCAAGGATATCACCGCGACAGCTCTTTCAGCCCCAGCCGGATCAGCTTGGCGCTGTCGGCGTCCTCGCCGCCGTTCTTCAGCGCCGCGGCAATGGCGTTGGCGGCCTGGTCGCGGGAATAGCCGAGATTGGTCAGCGCCGAGACGGCGTCCGAGACCGGCGCCGAGGCGACGCCTTCGCCGAGTTCCTGCTTCAGGCCGATATTAGCGCTGGCCTCGCCGGCATAGGCGGGAGCCTTGTTCTTCAATTCGGTGACCAGGCGAATGGCAACCTTTGGCCCGACGCCGGGGGCGCGTGAAATCGATGTCTTGTCCTGCAGCGCGATGGCATTGGCGAGTTCGCCCGGCGTCAGCGTCGACAGCACGGCCAGCGCCACTTTGGCGCCGACGCCCTGGACGCTTTGTAGCAGGTTGAACCATTGGCGCTCCAGCGCGGTCATGAAGCCGTAGAGCTTCAACTGGTCCTCCCGCACATAGGTCTCGATATAGAGCACGATCGCTTCACCCGGCGAACCGAGCCGCCCGAGCGTGCGCGACGAGCAAAAAGCGACGTAGCAGACGCCATGCACGTCGACGAGCACGTAATCGTCGCCGATCTCCTCGATGGTACCTTTAAGTTTGCCGATCATGGGGGTGTCCGTCAGGGATGGGTTTCGGGGGAGATGAGGGAAAGGAGCGGAAAATAGGTGCGGTACCGACCGGCATCGCGGCTGAGCAGTTTGTGGTTCTTCACCATGGCGTGGGCACCGATGTAGAAGTCGGGCAGCGGCGCGCGTTTCTCTCCGCCGCCGCGGCGATACTGCAGGTAGGCATGGCCCGCGGCATAGGCCGCTTCCCAGGGAAGGTCTTCCCGCTGAAAGAGGCTCGGCACCAACGCCGCCTCCAGGTCTGCCACGGTGGCGTAGCCGGCCGCCATTTCGGCATAAATGAGAGGATTGATGATCAGTGCGCCCTCAAAGCGGGCTGCCTGCAGCCGGGCGAAAGACCATTCCGTGAATGCGCTTCGCGTGTGAAAGACGTCGATCAGGATATTGGTATCGACCAGCGTTGCCATGGGTTCAGTCTCGCAGCAACCGGTAGAACTCGTCACCGGTCATGTCGCCGAGAGACATCGAGCCCTGCTGGCGCCGCAGGTGATTGACAAGCTCCTGCACGCGGCGCTCTGCTTCTTTGCTTGATGGCTGAACGCGCCGTAACACGGCTTCTCCGTCACGCAGCACAAATTCGACCTCGCTGCCGGAGTCTATGCCGAGATTGGAGCGGACATTTTTCGGTATGGTCACTTGGCCTTTTTCGGTCACTCGCATTGTAATACCTCCAAGGTATTACTTATCGAGGGAGCGAGAACAAGTCAAGAACAAACTAGCCGGCCAGCAGCGCCTTGCGCATCCGGTCGCCGCCGCGATTGTGGGCGTGGCAGATGGCGATGGCCAGCGCATCGGCGGCGTCGTCGCCCTTGAATTCCGACTTCGGCATCAGGATCTTCAGCATCATGTGGATCTGTTTCTTGTCGCCGTGGCCGACGCCGATCACCGATTTCTTCACGGCATTGGGGGCGTATTCGGCAACCGGCAGCCCGGCGCGGGCCGGCACCAGCATGGCGATGCCGCGGGCCTGGCCGAGCTTCAGGGTGGCCACCGCATCCTTGTTGACGAAGGTCTGCTCGACGGCCGCCTCGTGCGGCTGATAGCTGTGCACGACCTCCGAAAGGCCGTCATGCAGCTGGCAAAGTCTTGAGGCCAGGTCCATGTCGCCATCGGAGGTCACCGTGCCGGAGGCGACGAAGCGCAGCGAATTGCCCAATGTCTCGATGACGCCCCAGCCGGTGCGGCGCAGGCCTGGGTCGATGCCGATGATGCGAATCGCGTTATTCATGATCGATGATATCCTTCCGGATCGCAGAAGTGCCAGCGAAAAGTGAACAAACCAAAAACATCGACCATTGGCCCGCATGACGGCCAGGCAAATATTGGTAAATCCGCAGGGCGTGACTACATGAGAAACCAAACCGTTTTTATATCCCGTTTTATGAAGGCTCTCGTCCATGATCCCGTTTTCCATTCTCGACCTTTCGCCGGTGTCCGAAGGCCATAGCGTCAGCGAGGCGCTCGATGCGTCGCGCCGTTTGGCACAGCAGGCGGAAGCCTTTGGCTACAACCGTTTCTGGCTCGCCGAACACCATGGCATGCCGGGCATTGCCAGCGCCGCGACCTCGATCGTCATCGGCCATGTTGGCGCCGCCACCAAGCGGATCCGCATCGGGTCCGGCGGCGTCATGCTGCCCAATCATTCGCCGCTGGTGATCGCCGAACAGTTCGGCACGCTGGAGGCGCTGTTTCCCGGCCGCGTCGATCTCGGCCTTGGCCGCGCGCCGGGCACCGACATGCGCACGGCGCGGGCGCTGAGGCGCAATCTGGAGGCGGGTGCCGAAAGCTTTCCAAACGATATCATAGAGTTGCAGCGGCTGCTCGGGCCGGCCGGCGAGGACCAGGGCCTGCTGGCCGTTCCCGGCATGAACAGCAATGTGCCGATCTGGGTGCTCGGGTCCAGTCTCTACAGCGCCCATCTCGCCGCGGCGCTGGGGCTCCGTTATGCCTTTGCTTCGCATTTCGCCCCGGATTCGCTGATGGAGGCCGTCTCCATCTACCGCGATCGTTTCCAGCCCTCCGCAGAACTGGCCGCACCCTATATGATGGTCGGCGTCATGGGGGTCGTTTCGGATACGGATGCCGAAGCCGAACGGCATTTCACATCGGCGCAGCAGCAGTTCATCAATCTGCGCCGCAATGTGCGCCAGGCCTTTCCCCGGCCGGTCGACAGCATGGAGGGATTGTGGAGCGAGATGGAGAAGTTCAGCGTCGAACATACGCTGCGCTATGCCGTGGTCGGTTCGCCACGCACCGCCAATGACAAGCTTTCGCAGTTCCTGGCCGAAACCGGGGCCGACGAGCTGATCATTTCGATGCCGGTTCACGATGTCGAGGCACGCCTGCGGTCCGTCGAGCTTTTCGCCGGTTTGGGGCAGTTGATGCGCGCAGCGGCCTGACACGGGCAGGCCGGCACAATCAGGTTTTGGATTTTGGACCGGCGGTGGCGGACACGTTGCCGCCGGTTTGTCTTTGTCGGGAGTAGTACAGTTCGAGTTCTGATGCAATTTAAAGTAAACAGACGTAGTTAATCGCCCCTTAACTTTTGTTCTTCATTATCCAAACGAGATCAGGATGGTGGCCGCGATAACGGCCCGTGGTTCAACGAGGATTTGGAGAATATCGCCATGAAACTGGGCCTTTTGAGCGCGGCTGTCGCGCTGCTGGCGGCAACCACCGCCTATTCCGCCGATGTGTATCAGCCCGAGCCCGCGCCGATGATGGATGCTCCGGAAGTCGTGGTTTCTGAAGCCTCCGGCTGGTATCTGCGGGGCGATATCGGCTATTCGTTCAACGACATGAAGGGTGCCAACTATTTCCAGGGCAGCAATTCCAACCGCGTCGATTTCGACAGCGCGGATCTGGACGACAGCTTCCTGCTCGGCGCCGGTGTCGGTTACCAGGTCAACAACTACCTGCGCACGGACGTGACCTTCGATTACCTGACCAGGGCCGACTTCAACGGCTCGACCAGCGGCTCGTGCGGCGTGGCCGACGACTGCACCTCTTCGGATAAAACGTCGATGACGGTCTATAGCCTGCTGGCCAATGCCTATGTGGATCTCGGCACCTACGGCTCTGTCACCCCTTATGTCGGCGCCGGTATCGGTGGCTCCTATGTCAAGTGGAAAGACCTGCACAACACATCGTGCGACACGGCCGATTCGACCAATTGCGACCCGACCTATGATCACGACGGCAAGGGCAGCTGGCGCCTGACCTATGCGCTGATGGCCGGCGCATCGATCGACGTGACCTGCAACATCAAGGCCGATGTCGGCTATCGCTTCCGCCATATCTCCGGCGGCGACATGTTCGGCTACAATCTCGGCGGCGGTCCCGGCGAAGACAAGGGCTTCAACATGCACGAAGCCCGCGTCGGCGCCCGCTATGCCTTTGGCGGCTGCGACCAGCCGGCTCCCTATGAGCCGCCTCCGGCCGATATCGTCTACAAGTAAGACACCGCTCTCCGGCCCGATCCCGGACCGAATCAAATCGCCCGCATCCACCAGTGATGCGGGCGTTTTCGTGTGTCGGAAGCGATGGGCCGATCAGAATTCCTTCTTGAGGAACAGCCGGTCGACCGACCAGTAGCCGCCACCGAAGGCCGCAAACACTCCGGCACCGCCCGTCCAGAACAGCGAGGCGAGCTCGGCCTTGGTCTGGACCTGTTCCAGGAATTTCGTTCCGCCGTCGGCAAGCCGCTTGACGCCGTCCGGAGTGAAGAAATCACTGCCGGTTTTCAGGGCTTCGATGCCGGCATCCGTCAGGAGTGCATGGCCATAGGGAAAGGCGTAGTGGAACCACAGGGTGATGGCCAGCATGACCATGTTGGCGAGCGCCACCGGCCGGGTCAATAGACCGATGGCGATCATGAAGCCGCCAAAGAATTGCATCACCGCCAGCAAAGGCGACCAGATCCAGCCGGGGTAGAAGCCGAGATTTTCGACGAAGCCGACCTGGGCAAGCGGTGCCATGAGCTTCGGCCAGCCTTCGACCATCAGCATGCCGCCGATTGCGATACGAAATGCCGTCCAGGCAAAGGGTTGCGCAAACCGGTCATAAAATCCGCCAAGGACTGGAATCCACAGGCGTTCTTGTGGGTTCGAAAAGGATGTATTGTCGGTCATTGGAAAGGTCTTTCTTGGCAATGGGCGGAGCCTCCCCCGGCATTGCCGTTAAGAGAGCCGCTCGATGGCGTTATCGTTGTCTTTCGTCACGACTGCGTGGCAGTTTTCCGAGCTGCAGTTGACGATTGGCAGGATAGGCCGCCCGGCGGATTTCGAGTTGACCTATGTCAATAAAGTTGAGCCGATCGGAAGAGTTTTGCAAAACGCACTGTTCGGCAAAAAACGCTTGACGGAAAAGAAAGCTGGCGATAGTCCGGTCAGTGGGACACCTCTCCCCAACGAGAGGCCATATACCTGGAAGGGTAGTACGATGACCACGACGAAGCCGGACCTGCGTCCGAACAACACCCATTTTTCTTCTGGCCCTTGCTCGAAGCGCCCCGGTTGGTCGCTCGACGCGCTTTCCGATGCCCCGCTCGGTCGTTCGCACCGGGCCAAGGTCGGCAAGGCAAAGCTCAAGCAGGCCATCGACCTCACTCGCGAAATTCTGAACGTTCCCGCCGATTACCGCATCGGCATCGTGCCGGCGTCCGACACCGGCGCCGTCGAAATGGCGCTCTGGTCGCTGCTCGGCGAGCGCGGCGTCGACATGCTTTCCTGGGAAAGCTTCGGCGCCGGCTGGGTGACCGATGTGGTCAAGCAGCTGAAGCTGGCCGACGTGCGCAAGTTCAATGCCGATTACGGCCTGCTGCCCGACCTTTCCGCGGTCGATTTCGACCGCGACGTGGTCTTCACCTGGAACGGCACCACGTCGGGCGTGCGCGTTCCCAATGCCGATTTCATTCCGGCCGACCGCAAGGGCCTGACGATCTGCGACGCCACCTCGGCGGCCTTTGCGCAAGACATGGACTTCTCCAAGCTCGATGTGACGACCTTCTCCTGGCAGAAGGTGCTGGGCGGCGAGGGCGGTCATGGCATGATCATCCTCAGCCCGCGCGCTGTCGAACGCCTGACCACCTATGTTCCGGCCTGGCCGCTGCCGAAGATCTTCCGCATGACCTCGGGCGGCAAGCTGATCGAGGGCATCTTCACCGGCGAGACCATCAACACGCCGTCGATGCTCTGCGTCGAAGATTATCTCGATGCGCTGAACTGGGCGAAGTCGCTCGGCGGGCTCAAGGCCCTGATCGCCCGTGCCGATGCCAATGCCAAGGTGATCTTCGATTTCGCCGCCAAGACCGATTGGCTCGCCAATCTGGCCAAGGTCGACGAGACCCGTTCCAATACATCCGTGTGCCTGACCATCGTCGACAAGGACGTGCTGGCGCTCGACGCCGACGGACAGGCTGCCTTTGCCAAGGGCGTTGTCGGCCTGCTCGAGAAGGAGGCCGTTGCCTTCGATATCGGCGCCTATCGCGATGCGCCGTCCGGCCTGCGCATCTGGGCCGGTGCCACCATCGAGACTCCCGACATGGAGGCCCTGATGCCGTGGCTGACCTGGGCCTTTGAGACCCAGAAGGCAACGCTCTCCAAGGCTGCGGCCTAAGCGGTTCCGGCTCCGCCCGCTCGGCGGAGCCTTTCATTCCCGAATTCAGATCCAACGTCTTAACCAGGAGGCCTACCATGGCACCTCGCGTTCTCGTATCCGATGAACTGTCGGAAACTGCCGTCCAGATTTTCCGCGACCGCGGCGTCGAAGTCGATTTCCAGCCGCAGCTCGGCAAGGACAAGGACAAGCTGGCCGAGATCATCGGCAATTACGATGGCCTGGCCATCCGCTCCGCCACCAAGGCGACGGAAAAGCTGATTGCGGCCGCCACCAATCTCAAGGTCATCGGCCGCGCCGGCATCGGCGTCGACAATGTCGATATCCCGGCCGCCTCGCGCCGCGGCATCATCGTCATGAACACGCCGTTCGGCAACTCGATCACCACGGCCGAACATGCCATCGCGCTGATGTTCGCCGTGGCCCGCCAGTTGCCGCAGGCCGATGCCTCGACCCAGGCCGGCAAGTGGGAAAAGTCGAAGTTCATGGGCGTCGAAATCACCGGCAAGACGCTCGGCGTCATCGGCGCCGGCAATATCGGCGGCATCGTCTGCAAGAAGGCCATCGGCCTTGGCATGCATGTTCTGGCCTATGACCCCTTCCTGTCGGCCGAGCGCGCCCAGGAAATGGGCGTCACCAAGGTCGAACTCGACGACCTGCTGGCGAAATCCGATTTCATCACCCTGCATGTGCCGATGACCGACAAGACGCGCGGTATTCTGGGCGCTGAAAACCTCGCCAAGACCAAGCCCGGCGTGCGCATCATCAATTGCGCCCGCGGCGGCCTGGTCGATGAAGCAGCCCTTGCCGAAGCCATCAAGTCGGGTCATGTGGCCGGTGCCGGCTTCGACGTCTTCGAAGTCGAGCCTGCCAAGGAAAGCCCGCTGTTCGGCCTGCCGAATGTGGTCTGCACGCCGCATCTGGGTGCCTCGACCACGGAGGCCCAGGAAAATGTGGCGCTCCAGGTGGCCGAGCAGATGTCGGATTACCTGGTCAAGGGTGCCGTCTCCAACGCCATCAACATGCCGTCGATCACGGCGGAAGAAGCGCCGATCCTGAAGCCGTTCATTCGTTTGGCGGATGTGCTCGGCTCGTTTGCCGGCCAGATGACCGAGGGCCCGATCAAGGAAATCGAGATCCTCTTTGACGGCGTCACGTCCGGCATGAACACCAAGGCGCTGACATCTGCCCTGCTGGCCGGTCTCATTCGCCCGCAGGTGGCCGACGTCAACATGGTCTCGGCGCCGATCATGATCAAGGAAAAGGGCGTCATCGTCTCCGAGGTGAAGCGCGACAAAACAGGCGTCTATGACGGCTATATCAAGCTCACCGTCACCACCGACAAGCAGACACGCTCGATTGCCGGCACGGTGTTCTCCGACGGCAAGCCGCGCTTCATCCAGATCAAGGGCATCAACATGGATGCCGATGTCGGTCAGAACATGATCTACATCTCGAACACCGACGTTCCCGGCATGATCGGCTTCATGGGCACCACGCTCGGCAATGCCAACGTCAACATCGCCAACTTCCAGCTCGGCCGCGACAAGGAAGGTGGCGACGCCATCGCGCTTCTTTATGTCGACGGCCCGGTCGCCCAGACCGTGCTCGACCAGCTGACCGCCAACCCGGCCGTCAAGCAGGCCAAGCCGCTGGTGTTCAACATCGACTGACGGGCTGATCGCCAATCCGGCAGAGTTCGAAACCCGGCGCGGAGCCTCCTCCGCGCCGGGTTTTTCTCATTCCAGCTTGCCGGAGGGGGCAAACGGTCGCACTGTGCGGTCCTGTCGCATCATGCGGGCGCGATGTCGCATTGATCCTTCGGGCGATAAGCCTATTTGACTTTCATCAGATTATGGTCGGCACCGTCCAGAGGAAGTCTATGTGATGTTTGACAATTTCGATGCGGAACTGCTGGCGCGAATCCAGTTCGCCTTCACGGTGTCCTTTCACATCATCTTTCCGGCCTTCTCGATCGGCGTCGCCAGCTATCTGGCGGTGCTCGAAGGCCTCTATCTCTGGACGAAGAAAGAGGTCTATCTGGAGCTCTTCAACTTCTGGAAGACGATCTTTGCCGTCGCCTTCGGCATGGGCGTGGTGTCGGGCATCGTCATGTCCTACCAGTTCGGCACCAATTGGAGCGTGTTTTCCGACAAGGCCGGGCCGGTCATCGGGCCGCTGATGGGCTATGAGGTGCTGACCGCCTTCTTCCTGGAGGCCGGCTTCCTCGGCGTCATGCTGTTCGGATTGAAGCGCGTCGGGCCGGGCTTGCATTTTCTGGCGACCCTGATGGTGGCGCTCGGCACGCTGATCTCGGCCACCTGGATCCTGGCCGTCAATTCCTGGATGCAGACACCGGCCGGCTTTGCCATGAACGATGTCGGCCAGTTCATTCCGGTCGACTGGTGGGCGATCGTCTTCAACCCGTCCTTTCCCTATCGGCTGGTGCATATGGTGCTGGCCGCCTATCTCACCACCGCCTTCGTGGTCGGGGCGGTCGGCGCCTGGCACCTGTTGCGCAAGACCGCGCCGCACCGGGCCGGCAAGATGTTTTCGATGGCCATGTGGATGGCGGCGATCGTCGCGCCGATCCAGATCTTTGCCGGCGACATGCACGGGCTGAACACGCTCGAACATCAGCCGGTCAAGGTCATGGCGATGGAAGGCCATTTCGAGAGCCATCCGAATGGCGCGCCGCTGATCCTGTTCGGCATTCCGAACACGGCGGAAAAGCGGGTCGACTACGCCATCGAGATCCCAAAGCTCTCAAGCCTGATCCTCAAGCATGACCTCAATGCGCCGCTTTCCGGTCTCGACACCGTGCCGGACGAGCTGGAGCCGCCGGTGGCGATCGTGTTCTGGTCGTTCCGGGTGATGGTCGGCATCGGATTTGCCATGCTCGGCATGGGGCTGTGGAGCCTGTGGTGTCGGTATCGCGGCACCCTGCGCGACAACGACTGGCTGCATCGGGCGGCCGTGGCCATGGGGCCGGCGGGTTTTGTGGCGGTGCTGGCCGGCTGGGTCACCACGGAGGTCGGGCGGCAGCCCTATACGGTCTATGGTCACCTGCTGACGGCGGATTCGCTGTCGCCCATCGGGGCACCGGCCGTCGCCACCTCGCTGATCGCCTTCATCATCGTTTACTTCCTGGTGTTCGGCGCCGGCACTTTCTACATCCTGCGGCTGATGGCGCGCCTGCCGCGCGACCCGATGGCCGATCTCGACGACGGACCGATCCGCACGTCCGGCATCACGCCGGCTGCTCAGACCAAGGGAGGCAAGCATGATCATTGATCTGGCATTCGTCTGGGCGGCGATCATCGCCTTCGCGGTTCTCGCCTATGTCGTGCTCGACGGTTTCGATCTCGGCGTCGGCATTCTCTTTCCGTTCTTTCCGGAAAAACGCCACCGCGACCAGATGATGAATTCGGTGGCGCCGGTCTGGGACGGCAACGAGACCTGGCTGGTGCTGGGCGGCGGCGGGCTGATGGCGGTGTTTCCGCTGGCCTATGCGACCATCCTGCCGGCGCTCTATGCGCCGATCATCGCCATGCTGCTCGGCCTGATCTTTCGCGGCGTGGCGTTCGAATATCGCTGGCGCACCAAGCGGGCCGAACATCTGTGGAACTATGCCTTCGCCGGCGGCTCCATTCTGGCGGGCTTTTCTCAAGGGGTGGCGCTCGGCGCCCTGGTGCAGGGCATTCCGGTGGTCAATCGCGCCTATGCCGGTGGCTGGTGGGACTGGCTGACGCCGTTTTCGGTGGCCACCGGCTTCGCCCTGCTGCTCGGCTATGCGCTGCTGGGGTCGACCTGGCTGGTCATGAAGACCACGGATGAACTTGCCACCCGGGCGCGGCGCTTCGCCGTGGTCACGGCCTTTCTGACGGTTGGCGCCATGGGCGTGTTCAGCCTGTGGACCCCGTGGCTCGAGCCGCTCTATCTGGAGCGCTGGTTCAGCTTCCCGACGGCGGTGTTCAGCGTCATCGTGCCGGTGCTGGTGCTGGGCTGCCTCTATCTGATCGTCACCGGTGTACGCGGCAACAAGGACATCCGGCCCTTCGTGGCCGCACTCGGGCTGTTCGTGCTCGGTTATGCCGGGATCGGCATCAGCTTCTATCCCTATATCGTGCCGACCTCGCTGACGATCTGGGATGCGGCGGCGCCGGATTCGAGCCTCAAATTCCTGCTGGTCGGGGCGGCCGTGCTGGTGCCGATCATCCTCGCCTATACCGCCTATGCCTATTGGGTATTCCGCGGCAAGGTCGATCCGGAGGAGGGCTATCACTGATGGAGAAGCAATCCCTGCCCAAGCGCCTGGGGTGGTTCGTCGGTCTCTGGTTCGTCGGGTTGCTGGCGGTCAGCGCCGTGGCGCTGGTGATCAAGCTGGCCCTTGCGGTCTAGGCGCGCGGCACGAATTTGGCGAAAAGCGACGGCGTGCCCTTCAATTGCCGGCACGCCGTCGCCATATAGATTGAAACGGGTGCATGGGAGCGTCCGGAGGAAAGGGAAAATTGGTGTCCATTCGCAGCATTTCGAAATATCTGGGGATCCTGGCCGTCGGCCTGATGGTGTCGATCGCCACCACCGACATGGCCGAAGCCCGCAAGGCCGGTGGCTTCAGCGGCTTCGGCAGCCGTGGCACCAAGACCTTCTCGGCGCCGCCGGCCACTCGCACGGCGCCGGCTCCGGCAGCACCCGTCGAGCGCAGCATGACGCCGCGCACCAATACCACCCAGCCGAATGCAACGCCGGCCAACCAGCAGCGTCCCGGCTTCTTCGGCGGCCTTGGCGGCTCCATGCTCGGCGGCCTGATGATGGGCGGTCTGATCGGCATGATGCTCGGCGGCGGCATGGGCGGCGGCATCGGCTTCCTCGGCCTGATCTTCCAGGTCATTCTGATCGCGGTTCTGGCAAGCCTTGCCATGCGGTTCTTCCGCAATCGCCAGCAGGCGGCCCATTCGACCCCGACCGGCGGTCCGTCGCCGCAGGGCAACAAGGCGCCCGGTTTCGAAATTCCCCGCATGGGCGCGCTGCTCGGCGGCTCGAAGCCCGTATCGGCTGACGAAATCGGCATCCAGAAGCAGGATCTCGACACGTTCGAAAGCATCTTGAAGGATGTGCAGGCCGCCTATGCCGCGGAAGACTATGCGGCCCTGCGCCGCCTGACGACGCCGGAAGCTATGTCTTATCTGGCCGAAGAACTGAGCGACAACGCCACCAAGGGCTTGCGCAACGAGGTGCGCGACGTGCATCTGGTGCAGGGCGACGTGGCGGAGAGCTGGCGCGAAGGCACGGTCGACTATGCCACCATCGCCATGCGCTACGAGGCGATCGACGTGATGCGCGACCGCACCACCGGCGCCGTCGTCAGCGGCGACCCGGACACTGCGTCCGACTCGGTCGAGATCTGGACCTTCGTGCGCCGCCCCGGCGCCGGCTGGCAGGTCTCCGCCATCCAGGGCACGGACGCCGCCTGATCACAAAGACCAAAAGGCCCGAAGCACGGAATGGTGCTTCGGGCCTTTTTTTGTTTTGGGACGTGGTCATGGCAGGAATAGGAGAGGGCGCTCGCCTGTTACGCCAACGGCTGATATCATTTGCTGGCATCGCCGTTGAGCCACGACGGCGTCAAATGATGGGCACCTGGCATGGCACCTCCTTTCTCCCCTGTCGGCATCGATCATGTCGTCTTGCTGATCGATGACATGGACCGAGCGCTTCGATTCTATCTTGAGGTCATGGGGTGCCAGCCGGGCTATTCCTATCCGGCGCTCGGCATGGAGCAGGTCTGGTGCGGATCGTCGCTGATCGTGTTGTGGGACATTACCCATCCGGGCGGGCGGACGGCGGCGCCGCCTGTCGCTGGCGGCCGCAATGTCGATCATATCTGCATCGCCACCAGCCCCTTTGATCACCAAGACCTCCGTGCCCATTTGGAACGCCATGGGGTCGAAATCTCGCGCGAGGCCTTCCATGGCGGTGCCCGAGGCATGGGGCATTCGTTCTATATCCACGACCCGTTCGGCAACAAGATCGAGATCAAGGGGCCTGCGGAATATCCCGATGGACGCACGGCGTAACCGTTGAGACTGTCAACTCCGGCCAATCACCGAGGGCAGGGTCGCCCTAATAGTTGCTGCAATCCTTCAGCTGGCGGGCATAGGTGTAGCTGATATTGGTGAAGCGCTTGGCGCCGTTGAGCGCTTCCGGGCGGCCGCGATAGGCGCCGCGCTTGAATCCCTCATGACCCGAATGATAGGCGAGGTAGAGGTTGTAGGGATCGCTGAGGGCGATGTTGTTGCGGCGATGGCTCTGGTAGTGATACCAGGCGATGAAGCGCACGGCATCGCCGAAATCGGTGCGGCGCGCCAGGCCGCGGCCGGTCTCGCGCTTGTAGCGCTCCCAGGTGCCATCGAGCGCCTGGGAATAGCCGAACGCCGTCGACTGGCGTTTCCACGGAATGAAACCCAGCAGCTTGCGGCGCGGCGGGCGGGCGTTGTGGCGGAAGCCGGACTCCGTATAGATTGTCGCCATCAGGATCGACACGGGAATGCCATACTCGCGCGAGGCCTTGTTGGCCTCTCTGCGCCAGTTGTTGAACACGCCATCGCGCTGCTCGAAAATGGCGCAGGCGTTCTTGGTCTGGCTCGGTGGCTTGGCACAACCGGCCAATGCCAGGAAAAGGGCGACGATTAAGACGCTACGCATCGCGGGACCTCTCTTTGACCCGCTATTGTATTAGGTAAAATTTAACGAAACGTTTGGCGATTGGGTTAACCGTGACGGCGCGCAGATCGCTGGATTGTTAAGACAAATGGCCGGAAAACGGCGATTGCGCGGCGGTGGCGTTAACGCCTGCCGCGTCTGTTGGCGCGAGGCGCCGGTGCAGGGCCCAGAGTCCGGCGCTGGCATTTGAAACAAGAACGATACAACCTTTTCAGCCCTTCTTAATAGTTGAAACGGGCCATTCGGACCCGGCGCTTTTCAAGGTTCTGTGCCAAACGGCGCAAAAGGCCCGGAAAACCTGGGTTTTGGTGCCGTTAAATGCATATTAACCATTTGAAATCAGAGACTTGTCCGGTTGCAAATTATTAGCATTTCGTTGAGGACTTGGTCCGTAGTGTGGCATTGTTCCTATCTGGAACCTCCGCAGATGACTTGTGGGGCAATGAAAAATGGGGACTGGGCACATGAAGTGCGTTAAGTGGCCTGCAATCATTGCGGGCGTTTTTGGTTTGTTTCTGATCTGGCTCCCGATGAGCCTGCAGGCACAGCTGGTTCTGAGCATTGCCGTCCTTGGCCTCATGCTGCTCTGCATGACGCGTCCGGACAACAAGACGCTCCGGCTGATGACCTTCGTATTCGCCGCCATTCTGGCGCTTCGTTACGCCTTCTGGCGTACGACCGAGACCCTTCCGAATTTTTCCGAGCCGCTCAACTACATTCCGGGACTCATTCTCTATGTGGCCGAGATGTATTGCCTGCTCATGCTGGCGATCAGCTTCTTCATTGTGGCCGATCCGTTGAAGCGCAAGACCCCGGCCAGGGCCGCCGACAAGGATTGCCCGACCGTCGACGTCTTCGTCCCGAGCTATAACGAGGAGCCTGAGCTGCTGGCACTGACGCTGGCCGCCGCCCGCTCGATGCACTATCCCAAGGACAAGCTGACCATCTACCTGCTCGATGACGGCGGGACGGATGCCAAATGCAGCCACAAGGATCCGCGCACGGCCCTGTCGGCGCTGCGCCGTCGCGAGCAACTCAAGTCCCTATGCGACGCGATGGGCGTGAATTACCATGCCCGTGCCGAAAACAGCCATGCCAAGGCGGGTAATCTGAATGCCGGCCTGCAGATCTCCAAGGGCGAACTGGTCGTGGTCTTCGATGCCGACCATGCGCCGGTGCGCGATTTCCTCAACGAGACGGTCGGCTTCTTTGCAGAGGACGAAAAGCTTTTCCTCGTCCAGACCCCGCATTTCTTCCTCAATCCCGATCCACTGGAAAAGAACCTGGAGACCTTCGCCCGCATGCCGTCCGAGAACGAGATGTTCTATTCGGTCGTGCAGCGTGGCCTCGACAAGTGGGATGCCTCGTTCTTCTGCGGCTCGGCCGCCGTGCTGCGCCGCGAGGCGCTCTTGGAGACCGACGGTTTTTCGGGCCAGTCGATCACCGAGGATTGCGAAACGGCCCTGTCGCTGCACAGCCGCGGCTGGCACAGCGTTTATGTCGACAAGCCGCTGATCGCCGGCCTGCAGCCGGAAACCTTCGTCTCCTTCATCGGCCAGCGGGCCCGCTGGTGCCAGGGCATGCTGCAGATCCTGATCCTCAACCGGCCGTTCCTTGCGGGCGGCCTGAGCGTGGCGCAGCGTATCTGCTATGCCGGCACCAACCTGTTCTGGCTGTTCCCGATGACGCGGCTGACCTTCATGTTTGCGCCGCTTTTGTACATCTTCTTCTCGCTGGAAATCTTCCAGGCCAATATCCTTGAATTCGCCTCCTATACGGTGACCTATCTCGTCTCGTCCTTCGCCATGCAGAGCTATCTCTACGGCAAGGTGCGCTGGCCGTGGATCTCCGAACTCTACGAATATGTGCAGTCGGTGCTGCTGTTCGGCTCGATCATCAGCGTCGTGCGCAATCCGCGCAAACCGACCTTCAACGTCACGGCCAAGGGCCAGACGCTGGACGAAAGCAAGCTGTCGCCCCTGGCGCGGCCCTATTTCGCGATCTTCTTCCTGCTGCTCGGTGCCAGCCTCTATGCGGTCTGGCGCTACATGACCGAGCCGATGCCGTCCGAACTGCTGCTGATCGTTGCCGGCTGGAACCTCATCAATCTCGGCATTGCCGGTGCGGCGCTTGGCGTCGTCTCGGAGCGTCGCGAACGGCGCCGCAACCAGCGCCTGCCGGTCAAGCGCCATGCGCTGATGCGTGTCGGCGAGATGGTCTACACGATCATCATCCAGGACGCGTCAAGCGGCGGCGTCTCCATCCAGTTCCTCGACGGCAAGCCGGTCATGGACAAGGGCGCGCCGCTGGAGGCCCTCATCGAACTGCGCCGCAATGGCAAGGCTCTGGGCCTCAACGTCGTCTACCGCAGCACCAGCAAGCGTGACGAGGATACCGTGCATGGCTTTGCCTATGCCGAACGCACGCCGCAGACGTTCCTGGTGATTGCCGAGCTGATGTATTCCGACCAGTCGGTGCTGCAGGATCGGTTGACCCGGCGCCAGAAGCGCCGGGGCTTTTTCCAGGGCACCGTGCGCTTTGCCGTATGGACCGTGGCCGAGACCCTGCGCTCGCTGCAATATGCCGGCGGTCTGGTGCGCGAGCAGCAGGTCAAGTCCTTTTCCGATGCGCCAATGGTCATCACCGATAGGGGCGACGCGCCGTTGGAAGAGGGCGAGAATTCCCATGCCCATGATTATCCGGTTCTGGTTGGAGGCGTCGTCTATGGCTAAGCTCGCAAGCGCTACCGCGCTCTCTATCATCCTGAGTGCCGGCTTGTTTGCCGCGCCAAGCCTTGCCGCCCCGCTGCAATTGTTTCCCGGCGCCGAGCCGGCCACGGCGGCCGCTGAACCGGCCTTGACCAAACTTGCCGCAGCCGATGGCCGGCTGGTGCCCTTCGAACAGTCCGGCGACCGGCTTCGGCTGATCGGCGAGGACGCCGCGCGCCTGCTGAGCTTCCATCTCAGCAGCGAGCAGGCCCGCCAGCCGGGCACGCTGCGCATCGCCTATACCAATGCCGTGTCGGTTCTGCCCGACGACGCGATCATGGATGTCGAGGTTAACGGCCGGGCCGTCGGTTCCTTTGCCATCCGCTCACCGAATGGTGTTCTTGCCGAACAATTGGCGCTGTCGCCGACAGACCTCGTCCCCGGCCGTAATGCCGTGCGGCTGCGGGCGCGCCAGCATCACCGCGTCGATTGCTCGCTCGATGCGGTCTATGAGCTCTGGACGCAGGTCGATCCGATTGAGAGCGGCTTTGTGTCGGGTGCGGCGGGGCAGTTTGAGACCCTTGACGATCTCCTGGCGATCGGCCGGACGGCCGAGGGTATCACCGAACTGCGGCTGATCTCACCGGAAGGCGATCGCTCGGTGATGGCGGCCGACAGCCTGGCGACCGTGCAGGCCCTGGCGCTCTATCTCAACCGCGATGACCTGAAAATCTCGGTTGCCGACAAACCGGGCGAGGGTGCCGGCATCGATCTCTATTTCGGTGATGTCAGGAGCTATCCGCAGACCGCCAAGGCCCGTGCCATTCTCGCCGCAGCCCCCAACGGGCTTTCGGTGCGCCGCGGCGAGACGGCGGGTCGCGTCGCTGTCGTCATGCGCGGTGCCAACCCTGCCGATCTGTCGGCCTCGCTTAAAACCGCGGTCGGCAATGTCATGCGTCCCGGCTTCGAGGCCGGCGTGCTGAAGGCCCAGCCGGGCATGATCGACGGCACTGAGACCGGACGCGTCACGCTGGCCGATGCCGGCTATCGCACCGCGCCGTTTACCGGCCGCCTGTTTCGTACCACGCTCGATATCGACATGCCGGCCGATTTCTATCCTGGCGACTATGGCGCGATCGACTTCTATCTGAAGGCGGCCACCGCCCCCGGCCTGGCGCCTGGCTCCCAGCTTCTGTTCCGGGTCAACCAGCGGGCCGTCACCAGCCATATGCTTTACAATCCGGAAGGGGCGAAATTCGACGGCAAGCGCATCGAACTGCCGCTGCGCGCCTTCCACCCTGGCGTCAACCAGGTCGAGATCCTGGCCGAGTTGCCCATGGAGTCCGACAAGGCCTGCGAGCCGGCCGGCCGGTCGCAGGAGCGGCCGCGGTTCCTGCTCTTGGAGGATTCGGCCTTCGAATTCCCCGATGTTGCCCATATCGGCCGCCTGCCGGACCTGGCGGCGTTTTCCGGCAAGGCCTATCCTTTCCAGGATGCGGTGCCGTTTGACGTGCATGTCGACCGGCCGGATGGCGCGTCGCTCGGTGCGGCGATGACCATGGTGACGCGGCTGGCGCTGGCGGCCAGGAAGCCGCTCAATGCGTCGCTGAAGGTCGGTGCACCGGACGCTTCCGTCGATCGCGACGCGCTCATTGTCACCGCCAATGGCCGGCAGGACGGCAGCCCGCCGCCTGCAAAGGGTGTCACGCCGCTTGCCTCGGCAGGTGAGAATGCCGGGCAGCTCGACATGGTGAAGACGGCAGCAATCGGCTCAGCGGTCCCCGGTGGCCCGCAATTGGCGTCGCAGTCGGATGTTCTGCTGGATGCCTTCCAGCAGAGCACGGCGCTGGAGGATGAACATCTGTCGCTGAAGACACGGGTGTGGGTCTGGATGCGCAAGGCGTCCCGCGTCATCAATCACTGGCTGAGATACGAGGACGCAATCGACGACGTGGCGCGGCTTGACCGCTCCGATGTGCTGGTCAGCATGACCCAGACGCGGGCGCCGCTCGGCAATGGCGTGTGGACCGTGATCGAGGCCGATAGCCCGCAGGATCTGGAGGCCGGCGTGCGCGGCCTGACAGCACCGGCCGTCTGGGGTGCGCTGAAAGGCGGCACGGCGCTGATGAAGCGCGACGATCATTCTCTCGTCACCTATATGCCGGCCAGCTATTCCTTCTCGGCCCCCAGCGATACCAGCTTCTCCAATCTGCGCCGGCTGGCCGCGGCGTGGCTGTCCGACCATTTCCAGATCTATGTGCTGCTGGTCATCGCCTGCATGGGCGTGTTCGGCTTGTGGCTTGGCTATGCTGTTCCCCGCAAGGGCGTGAGGACCGATCAATGACCCGAAGCTTTACCCGCCTGACCGCGCTGCTGCTGCAGGGCACTGTACTATTCCCGCTGGCCACGGGCGCCGTCGCCCAGCAGACCCTATCGCTGTTTACGCCGGCCGCGCCTGCGGCTGAAGCGGCCGTCGCCAAGGACGGTGCGGTCGTTGGCGATGCCCAGGGGCCAACACCGGATGCCGTCGAACTGGCGGCGCTCTATTATTATGCCAAGGAAGGCCGGATGGACCGCGTCACCGCCGAGACACGGCGGCTGCAGCTGAAATATCCCGGCTTCTCCATGCCGGGCGACGTCTTTGCGCCCGAGGCCGCAGCCCCTGTGGACGAAAGCTCGCTCTGGGCGCTTTACGAAGCCGACGATTACAGCGGTATCGAGACCGAGGTGACGCGGATTGCCGCGGCCAATCTCGGCTGGGAACCGTCGGAGGATTTCCGCACCAAGCTGGAACGCCGCAAGCAGCGCCATCTGATGAGCGAGGCCTACAAGAACCAGGACTGGCCGTCGGTGATCGCCGCCGGGCAGACGCTCGATCCGCAGCGGGAAACCGAGGTCGACCTGTTGTGGATGCTGATCGAGGCCTATCGTGAGAGCCATATGGCCGAGGCGCTGGTGCCTCTTTATCGCGGCATCCTGTTTCGCGAAGGCGAGGCGCGCATGAGCGACGATGTCATCATGACGACGCTGCAAAAGGCCGTCGAGGATTTCCCGGTGGCCGAGTTGCGCAAGGCGGTGGCGCAGTTTGCCGTGTCGCCCTCGATGACCGAGCGCATGCGCGACCTGTCGCTGGATCTTCTGCGCCGTGAGGTCGCGGATTTCAACAGCGCTGCTGCCGGCGGTCCTGCCGTGGCGCCCGGCATGATCGAAAAGCTCAGGGTCGTGGCAGGCGAGGGCAAGCGTCCCGAAGACCTGACGCTGCTCGGCTGGTATGCGCTGAAGACCGAAAAGCCGGAAGAGGCGGAAAAGTGGTTCCGCCTGGCGCTGGAGCAGAAGGCCTCCGTGGAGACCATCAAGGGCCTGTCGCTCAGTCTTTTGCGGCAGAAGCAGGACGACCAGGCCTATCAGGTCGTGGTGGATCACCTGGCAGAGCTTGGCGAGGAGAGCGAGTTTTTGGCCGACACGCTGTCGCTGCGCTTCCAGAAACCGGAACTCGGCGAGATCGACGCGGCGGTGGTCACGGCCTATTCGGCGGCGATCCAGAAAAGTCTGTCGGCCGATCATGCGGCGGTGCTCGGCTGGTATGCCTATAATTCGAGGCAATTTGCCGCCTCTGCCGCCTGGTTCGGCAAGTCCTTCGAGTGGCAGAAGCATCCCGACAGCCTGAAGGGCCTGGTGTTGAGTGCGGCGCAGATGAAGGATACCGCCACGCTCGATGCGTTGAAATCCGAGTATGCGGCCGCCTATCCCGCTGCGTTCGAAGACCTGAAGGCGATGACGGCGCCGAAGGGCAAGCGCGGCAAGGATGTCGCCGCACCGGCCGCCAATATCGATGCGACCTATGTGGCGAATTTCCGCAACAAGAAGTTCGGCGCCTGCATCACCGATCTGAGGGCGCTTGAGGCACGCAGTACGCTCTCCGCCGATGCGCTGCTGATCAAGGGCTGGTGCCATCTGGAGCTCAACCACCTGAGCGAAGCGCGTGCCTCGTTCTCGGCGGTGCTGTCTGCCGGCGGGCAGAAGGGCCAGGATGCGGCCTATGGCTTGGGGCTGACGCTGCTGCGCGCCAAACTCACCGACGATGCCGAGGCGGTGTTGTCGCGTTATCCGCTGACCGCGGCGCGCGACAGGGAGATCCGCAGCGAGATCTATTGGCTGCGGGCGCGGGATGCCTTCGACCGCAAGCAATACCAGCAGGTGCTGGAGGCGCTCAACGCCCGCCTGCTGATCGCGCCGGAAGCGGCTGGTATTTCGCAGATGCGGGCCTGGTCGCACTACCATCTCGGCAATCTTTCCCAATCCAAGGCGATCTTCGCACAGCTGAATGCCGCGATCAGCGATCCGGCCAATCTGCGCGGCATCGCCGTCATCAACGACCGATTGAGTGGACAATGATCAAAACCCTTCTCACCTCCCTATCTCTTGCTTTGCTCAGCGGCTGCACCTCGGTTCAGGATCCGTTTCTGACGGCCTCGACGGTCAATGCGCCAAGGGTTGCCGGTGCGTCTGCCTCGACCAGCGAAGTGGCGCCGCATTTCGCGCTGGCCTCGCTGCCGGGGCTGCCGGCCAGCATCCTGTCGATCCGGCAGAACCTGACGGCGGAGACCGCCGTGCAGACCATCGTCTTTGCCAATGACACGGTCCAGGACGGCGAAAATGCCCTGACCATCGAGGTTGGGCTTTCCGGCGAAGGCGTGTTCCGCCAGGCACCGAGCCGCAATGATGTGATGCGCGAGATGAAAGCGTCGCTGCGCGGTGTGCCGATGAAGATGACCGAGGCGATGGGCCGCAATGCCTATGGCGTCTACGGCTATGCGACCGGCTCTCTGCCGTCCGGCGGCGCCTGCGTCTATGCCTGGCAGTTGATCAAGGACGGCCAGATGGAGAACGGCGCGCCTGCGGTCGGCAATCTGATGCAGCGGGCCCATCCGGTCCGCATCCGGCTACGCTATTGCGACACGGCGGCAACACCGGACCGGTTGGCGACCCTGCTCGGCGATCTGCGCATCAAGCCGATCACCAGCCAGACCCTCGACATGCTGCGTCTTGCCTCAGGCTCCTCTGCCGCGGCATCGTTTGCACCGGTTGCGCCGGTTGCGCCGTTTGAATCGTTTGCGCCCGTCGCTGCCGAGATGCCGGCTGTGGTGCGTGCGCAGCCGGTCGAGGTGGCGGAAACCCCGAAACCAAGGGCTGCGGCAGTGAGCGCGCCGTCGAACGCCAAAGCCCCGACAGCCGCGCCGGTTCTGACCGGTGCCGTCGAAGTGCCGCTGCCGGAGTGAGGGGCGACGGAATGAGAAGAGGTGAGGGCGTGGCAGATCGACAGTGACGGAGTCCTGTCGTTTGTGCTCTAGGCAGCCGTCATCCCGGCCTTGAGCCACAGCTGTCCGGTTTAAGTTGGCCTGAGATCGAAGGAGATCTGTGCGTTATCTTCGGGCGGCTTTTTGGGCGGCTCGATGAGGTTCTGGATCGTCTTTCGATGCATGAGATTGGCGCGGACCAGCCGTGCGAATGCGAGCGGGCTTTCGATTCTGGCCTGGGTCTTCTTGAGGCTTGCGAGGAGGATATAAGTGATGAGCGCGACCATGACCTGGATGCGCACGGCATTTTCCGAGGTGCCGAGGAAATGACGAATGCGCAGGGTTTGCTTGACCCAGCGGAAAAACAGCTCGATTTGCCAGCGCCTCTTGTAGAGGGCGGCGATCTCTTGCGCCGGTGCGTCGAGGTCGCTGGTGACGATGCGTATGATCTTGCCCGTGGAAATCCTGACCATGACCTCGCGAACGGGATCGACGTAAGGATTGGGGCGCCCATATCCGATCCTGCGATTGAGATGGCCTATCCTGTCAGACAGGATGTCGCCGCCTTCGGGGACCGGCCGGCTCTCGATACTCTGTAGCGGCGTGTGGGTCTTGAGGCGTGTAACGATGCGGCAACCTTTTGCCTTCAGCTCGGCCCACCATGCAAAATCGTAGTAGCCAAGGTCGAAAACATAGGTCGCTGCGGTCTCGACCGGCATGTTCTGCGCCGGCGTGATGTCGTTGACATTGGCGGCAGTGACGACGGCGTAGACCGGCGAGGCCTCGTCGGGATCGTAGACGACATGGATCTTGCCGGCGCAGCTTTTTGCGGAGAAGTGGGCCCAGTTGGCGGAAAGCCTGATGTTCGTCGCATCGACGAGACGCACCGCATCACCGATCTTGCGGCGGGCAGCGCGATCGGCGCCTTGCGCCAAGGCGGAAAAGAGCCCTTCGAACACGGCGGCCGGCCGGCGAGCATTGGCATCGGAAAGGGTCGAGCGCGCCGGGCTCTTGGCGCCGAGGTGATAGAGACCACGCCAGTGGCTGGACAACCCTATCTCGATATCGCGCAGGCTGACCGCACCGCTCAACTGACCGTAAAGCAGTGCCACGAACTGACTTTTTGTGGACAGCCTGCGGACTCTGTGATCGGCATCATGTTGACGGACGAGGCGATCAAAGACGCCCCAGGGAACCTGCTTCAAAACGGCGTGAAAAACACTATTGTGGTGCTGCATGGCATTGATCCCTTGCTCGTGTCCGAAACGCGCTCAAACGTTCAAATACGAGTAGAATCAATGTCATGCGCCATGTCCACAAATTTAAACCGGACAGCTGTGGCCTTGAGCCGGGATCCAGCGTGATCAAGTCCTTGATCACGAAAGACTCTTTCACGGCGCAGACGCGCCGTGCTGGATTCCCGCTTTCGCGGGAATGACGGAAGAGGGAGGGTGCCCTTCGGCCGCGTCGCTTACCAGGCCTTGCTGAGCTTCAGCGTGAATGTCTGGCCCTGGCCGTAGCCGCAGACCAGGGTGCCCTGGCAGCCCGTGACATATTCCTTGTCGAACAGGTTGGTGACGTTGAGCGAGGCGCCCCAGCCGTTCTTTTCGTAGCGGATGGCAGCGTCCACCAGCGTGGCATCGGGCACTTTCTTGGTATTGGCCATGTCGGCCCAGGATTCGCCCTGGTAGCGCAGGCCGGCGCCGATGCTGACGCCTTCAAACACCCCTGACGGAATGGTGTAGTCGAGCCAGGCGGAGGCCTGCACGGCCGGGATCAGATACGGCGTGTTGCCGATCAGGCTGGTATCGGCATGCTCCTGGATTTCCAGATCCTGGTAGGTGAACGAGGTGATCATCTTCCAGTCCGCCGCGATGTCGAACTTGCCTTCCAGCTCGACACCGGTCGAGGTCACTTCGCCGATCTGCGTTGATAGATAGGTGAGCGGGTCGGTGACGGTCCAGTTTTCCTTGTTGATATGGAAGACGGACGCCGTGATCATGCCGGGCAGGAAGCTCGGCTCGTATTTGAAGCCGCCCTCGACCTGGAAGCCTTCTTCCGGCTTCAGGGCGTCGCCGCTGGTGGTGCCGATCTGGGGGTTGAAGAAGGTGGCGAGGCTGGCATAGGGCGTCAGGCCATTGGCGAATTCATAGGCGAGGCCGGCGCGGCCGCTCAGCGCTCCGTCATCGGATTCGTAGCTGTCGGTGCCGAGGCGATCGTCGACCTCGGTGTTGACGAAATCATAGCGGCCGTTGAGGGTCGCCACCCAGCCGGTGCCGAAATGGATCTGGTCCTGGGCGTAGACACCGAACTGCTGCTGGGTCAGCACTTCGTCGATCTGCGTAGTGTTGTCCGGTTGCGCCGTGCCATAGACCGGATCCGTGACGCTGATCGGCGTGGCGGAACTCCATTTCTGCACGTTATCGAGGCGATAATACTTGTAGTCCATGCCGATCGTCAGGTCATGCTTCAGGGCGCCGGTGTCGAACTTTCCGTTCAGGCGGTTGTCGATGACGAAGGTGTCGACCTTGGTGACACCTTCAAAGCCGATGCGCTGCAGATAGGCGTCCGCGCTGGTCGGCTCTTCGAGATAGCCGGTATCGGTTGCCGGATCGTAATAGCCATAGGTATAGGGCCCGACCTCGCGCTTGTTGAGATGGCCGTAGCGGGCGTTCTGGCTGAAGGTCAAGCCATTGTCGAATTCATGCTCGAATTCGTAAGCGATGGTCTTCTGCCGGTATTCGCTGTCGTCGATATCGGGTTCGCCATAATTGGCGTCGGGATCGATCCGGCCGTAGGGCGCGTCGACGACGGTGCCGACATAGGGGAAGAAGCCGTTGCTCGAGCGGGTCTGGTCCAGGCTCGAATAGGTGGCGGAGATGTTGAGCTTGGTGGCGTCGTCCGGCGCAAAGGTGATCTGCGGCATGAAGACGCCGCGCAGGTCTTCGGCATCGTCGCCGGCCTGGTCACCGCCGGCCACCTTGCCGGTGAAGCGATAGCTGATCGTACCGTCGCTGTTGACGTCGCCGGCATCGAGGCCAACAAAGGCGTTGCCGTCGCTGTTGATGCCGATTTCGGTATAGGTGTGTTTCTCATCCAGCGGCCGCTTGCTGACCATGTTGACGAGGCCGCCCGGATTGGAGCCGCCGTACAGCACCGAGGCCGGACCTTTCAACACTTCGACGCGTTCCAGGGTGAAGGGATCGGTCTGGAAACTGCCGTAGCTGTAGCCGTAGAGGCTGAGGCCATCGAGGAACAGGCCGGTCTGGCTGGCGTCGAAGCCGCGGATATAGATCCAGTCGGTATCGCCATCGACGCCGAACGGCTGGGTGGTGACACCGGCCGTGTAGCGCAGGGCTTCGTCGACCTTGTTGACGACGCCGCGATCGGAGAGTTCCTGCGTGCCGATCACCGACACGGCCTGGGGAATTTCGTTGATCGGCGTGTCGGCCTTGGAACCGGTCGAGGATTGCGTCGCGGCATAGCCGTCGACCGGGCCGGTGGCCGTCTCGCCCTTGCCCTCGACGGTGATGGTCGACAACTGCGTGTCCGCATCCTGGGCAAAGGCCTGGATCGGCGCAAGCGACGCCGGCAGGGCGAGCGCCAGAAGCGCGACGCCGGTTTTCAGATGGCGGTTGGTAAACATCAGTCCTGTCTTGCTGCGCATGAAGCACCCCGTACTAGCTGGCAGGCGCGGTTGGCGCTGCCGGTCCCCACTCAAAGTATAAGATGAGTAGTTAGCTCAAGAATTAACGCGGCGCTTGTCTGAAGCGGTGCCGACTTGAACGGATTTGGGTAAACTTCGCACTGCACCCATGAAATTGCCATAAATCAGTTTCCAGCCCTTACAGGGCATGGGTGCGCCGCCAGGCCGACGGCGACATGCCGACCTGCTGGCGGAAGACGCGGGCGAAATGGGCGGGATCGGCAAAGCCGGTTTCGGCGGCAATGGCGGTCAGCGGCAGAGTGCGGTTGGCGAGATGTTCCTTGACCCGGGCGATACGCGCCTTCATCTGCCACTGGTGCGGTGACAAGCCTGTCGAGGCCTTGAAGGCATGGCTGAAATAGGATTGCGACAGGCCGGTCAGCTCGGCCAGTTCCTCCAGCCGGATGCTGCGCAGGCAATGTTCCTCGATGAAGTCGCAGGTGCGGCGCAATTGCCAGCCGGCAAGCTTGGTGCGCTTGCGGTTCTGGGCAGGGGCGATCTGCAGCACGTCGATCAGCAGCGCCAGGGTCAGGCCATCGCCGTAGAGATCGTGCAGCGGCTGGGCGGCGCTGCATTCGGCGGCGATCAGTTCGGCCAGCGCCATCAGCTTTTGTTCGTTGAGCAGGAAGCGCGGCCGTCTCAGGGCCTCGATATCGAGGTTCTCGCCGATCCGGCGCTTCAGGGCGTCGGTGTCGAAATGCAGGTCGAGATGGCGCAGATACTGGATGTCGTGCACCTGGGTGCGCATTTCCATGCCGGCCGGGATAAAGGATACCGCCCGGCGCTGGCAGCCGTTCAGGACCGGGCCGCCGATCTCGGCCATGGTGAAATTGCCGGTCTCGGTGCTGTGCGCATCCAGCACGATGAACAGTCGCGGATCATTGCCGACATAATAACCGCCGGCGCTCGGTGCGCAGTCGACATTCCACAGATCGGCAACCATGCCGTTCCAGTAGCGCCGGTGATAGCCGTCCAGCACGGAGAAACCGTCGATCTTGTTGTTCATGCGCGGCAGATAGGTCATGCCGTCTCCTTGGGACAAAGCGGGCTTTTGCGGATCGTCCCGGCAGGCCATTTGCAATAGATACTTGATTAAAAATATCATATTTAGTAACGGGCATACAAGGCCTGTTGTAGTGGGCCGGGAAGGACCTCGGCATGAACGGGCAAAAAATGCGGGATAACACTGCCATCGGCGACACGAATGCGTTCTCGGTCACCGATCTGACCTTTGCCGTTGACGGGCGACGCCTGCTGAAGGGCGTCTCGTTGGCCTTCAAGGCGGGCGAGATTTCCGGTCTTGTCGGCCATAACGGCTCCGGCAAATCGACGCTGCTGAAGCTGCTGGCCCGCCAGCAGACGCCGACAGCGGGCAGCATCCGCTTCGGTGATCGTGAGCTTGCCTCGATCGGTACGCGGGATTTCGCCCGCAGCGTCGCCTATCTGCCGCAGGACATGACGGCAGCCCATGGCATGACGGTGCGCGAGCTGGTCGCCTGCGGGCGCTATCCCTGGCATGGCGCGCTCGGGCGCTTCACGGCCACCGATGCCGCCAAGGTGGAGGAGGCGCTACGGCTCACCCATATCGAGGCGATGGCCGACCGCATGGTCGACACCCTGTCGGGCGGCGAGCGGCAGCGCGCCTGGATCGCCATGCTGATGGCGCAGGACAGCCAGTGCCTGCTCCTGGACGAGCCGACCTCGGCGCTCGACATCGCCCACCAGATGGAGGTCCTGGCGCTGATCCGCCGGCTGTCGCGCGACAAGGGTCTGAGCGTCGTCATCGTGCTGCATGACATCAACATGGCGGCGCGGTTCTGCGATCATGTGCATGCGCTGAAGCAGGGCGAGGTGGTGGCCAGCGGCCGGCCGGCCAGCCTGATGAACGGGCCTGTGCTGCGCGACATCTACGGCATCGACATGGATACCACGCCCCATCCGGGTCTCGACATTCCGCTTGCCTATGTCTGCTGATCCCGTGCCCCTCTCGACCTTGCACAGCCGCCGCGCCTTGCTGGCCCTGATGGCCGGCAGCGCAGTTCTGCCAGCCTTGCCGGCCCTTGCCGACCCGCTGCCGTCGCGGATCGTCAGCCTCGATTACGGCCTTGCCTCGACCCTGCTGTCCTTGGGCGTGGTGCCGGCGGCGGTCGCCTCGCTGGCCGACTGGGGCAAATGGGTGGTGGAGCCCGAAATGCCGGCCAGCACGATTGATCTGGGCAATTCCTGGGAGGTCAATTTCGAGATGCTGGTCAGCCTCAAGCCGGATCTCATCTTGAGCACGCCCTATCTCGACGCGCTGCAGCCGCGGCTGGAAACGGTGGCACCGGTCGCACGGCTGGAGGTCTTTTCGGCCGAAGGCGGCGATATCCTGCCCAAGGCGATTGCCGCGACACGCAAGCTTGGCCAACGCATCGGCCGGGTTCGTGAGGCCGAGGATTTCCTGAAACGCGCCGACGATACGTTTGAGGCGTATCGGCAGCGTCTTTCGGGCCGCGCCGCGCCGCCGCTGGCGCTGGTCAATTTCATGGATGCCCGGCACGCCCGGATCTATACCAAATCAGGTCTCTACGACAATGTGCTGACCCGGATCGGGCTGACCAATGCCTGGCAGGGGCCGGGCAATTACTGGGGGTTCGAGACGATCGGCATCGAGCAACTGTCTGCGGTGACGTCGCCCGACGCCCGGCTGATCGCCTTTGATCCGGTGCCGGCCGATGTCCTGCCGAAGCTTGGCCAAAGCCCGTTGTGGAACGCCTTGCCCTTTGCCCGGCCTGGGCATTTTGCCGTGCTGCCGCCCGCCCTGATGTTCGGCATGGTCAACGATGCCCTGCGGTTTGCGCGGCTGATCACCACCCATCTGGAAGACACCCTATGACCACCGTGACCCCGAATTGGCAGCGCACCGGTCCGGCGCTGACGACGCTGGCCCTGGCGGTTTTGGCGGCGGGCTTTGCCTCCATGCCGATCCGGGCCGCCCTGCAGGCGGTGCCCGGCGAGGGCTATGATATCGGCCGCATGGTGTTTCTCTATTCGACCCTGCCGCGCATGGCGACCGCGCTGATCTGCGGCGCGGCGCTGGCCCTGTCGGGCGCGCTTTTCCAGCAGGTGCTGCGCAATCCGCTGGCCTCTCCCACCACGCTCGGCATTTCGGCTGGTGCCAATCTGGCGCTGGTGGTCGCCATGCTGTGGGTGCCGGGCCTGCTTGGCATCGGCCGCGATCTCGTCGCGCTGGTCGGCAGCGGCACGGCGGCAGCGCTGGTCTTCCTGCTTGGCGCGCGGCGCGGCTTCTCGCCGTTTTCGCTTGTGCTGTCGGGCCTGGTCATCAGCCTGTGGTGCGGGGCCCTGTCGGCCGTGCTGATGCTGCTCAACGAGCGTTATCTGGTCAGCCTGTTCATCTGGGGCGCCGGCTCGCTGTCGCAGCAGAGCTGGGCCATTCCTCTGTCGCTGCTGCCGAAACTGGCGGTGATCGCCATTCTCGCCGGGCTGATCATCCGCCCGCTATCGCTGCTTGATCTCGGCGACAGCGGCGCCAGTGCCCTTGGTGTGCGGCTGTCGCATCTGCGGTTTCTGGCGGTGGCGGCCGCCGTGGCGCTGGCGGCCTTTGTGACCAGTGCGGTCGGCGTGGTCGGTTTCATCGGCCTTGTTGCGCCGACCATTGCCCGGCTGTCGGGGGCGCGGCGGCCGGCGCAGATGTTGATCTGGTCAAGCCTGATCGGCGCCTGCCTGCTGTGGTTTGCCGATGGCGCCGTGCAGTCTCTGGCCGGCCCCATGGCCGAGTTCCTGCCGACCGGGGCGGTCACCGCGATCTTCGGGTCGCCGCTGCTGCTCTTGCTGCTGCCGCGTCTGAAAACCCGCCACCGGGTTCTGCAGGAACAGATCCGCCAGGCGCACCGGCGGGCGCCGGGCCTGAGGGCCGGGCTGCTGGCTGGCGCCGGCTTGTTGCTGATCGTGGTGCTGGCGCTGGTCTTCGGGCGCAGTATCGAGGGGAGCTGGACGCTTCTCGACCGATCGCTGTTTGCCGATATCCTGCCGCTGCGGCTGCCGCCGGTGTTTGCGGCGCTGGCGTCCGGCGCCATGCTGGCGGTGGCCGGCTCGATCCTGCAGCGGCTGACCGGCAATGAAATGGCAAGCCCTGAAGTGCTGGGCATCAGCGCCGGTGCGACGATCGGCGTGACGGTGGCGCTGTTCGTCTTTGCAGCACCCGGTCTCGGCGCGCAGCTTGGCTTTGCCGCGGCGGGCTCGATCCTCGTTCTCCTGGTGATCTTCCTCTTCGCGATGCGCTCCGGGCTTGCGCCGGAGCGCGTGCTGCTGGCCGGGATCGCGCTCAGCGCCATGGTCGATGCGTTGGTCGGCGTGCTGGCGGCCAGCGGCGATCCGCGGGCGATGTTCCTGATGCGCTGGATGAGCGGCTCGACCTACAATGTCACCGGCACGACCGCCGTCACCGTCTGCGGGGCGGCGATTGCGCTGGTGGCGCTGGCGGTGCTTTCCCGCCGCTGGCTTGATATCCTGCCGCTCGGGCCGACGGCGGCCACGGCGCTCGGCCTGCCGCTGTCGCGCACCCGGCTCTCGCTGTTTGCGCTGGCGGGGCTCTTGAGTGCGGCGGCGACGCTCTGCGTCGGACCGCTGAGCTTTGTCGGATTGATGGGACCGCATCTGGCGCGCGAGGCGGGGCTGACCCGCGCCCGCCCGCAGTTGATCGGTGCTGCGCTGATTGGCGCGGCCCTGATGGTCATGGCCGACTGGGTGGGCCGGACGATCGTCTACCCCTACCAGATCCCGGCCGGCCTCGTCTCCGCCCTGGTTGGCGCACCCTTCCTGATGCTGCTGATGCGGCGCCGCTGATCGGGCCGCAGCCGACATTCGCTTATGAGCAAAAAGACCCTCTCTGGCCTGCCGGCCATCTCCCCCACAAGGGGGGAGAAGACCCGGACGAACCCGCTCGCTTTTATCCATCGAGGGTGCGGCTGGGTTAAGCCCTCCCCCTTGTGGGGAGGGTGGGGCGGGGATCTTTGTCCCAGCACGCCTGGCCGCCCTTCAGCCTCTACCAAAGACCAAAAAACCCCGGCAGCGTTGTCAGAACGTTGCCGGGGTTTCCATTGTCCATCACCGATGCGGCGAGGCTTTATCCGCCTACCAGGTGTATTTCAGCGTGCCGACGATCTTGCGGCGGTCGCCGTAGTAGGAGGTGCCGTAATAGCTTGTCGTCTCGTATTTCTTGTCGAACAGGTTGGTGACGTTGAGCGCCAGGCTGACATTCTCGGTGACCGCATATTTGGCGGAGGCATCGACCACCGTGTAGCTGTCGACCGGAACCGTGTTGGCGGCATCGCCATAGGTGGAGCCGACGAACCGAATGCCGCCGCCGAGCGTCAGGTCGCCGCGGAAACCATCGCCGGGGATCGTATAGTCGAGCCAGGCCGAGGCGATATGCTCGGGGACGCGGTCCGGGCGGTTGCCTTCATTGCCGCTGATGCCGTCCTCGACGATTTCGGCATCCCAGTAGGAATAGGCCAGCGTCACATTCCAGCGATCGTTGAGCGCCATCTTGCCTTCCAGCTCGACGCCGCGCACGTTGACCTCGCCGATCTGGCGCTGCACCGTCGGGCTGATATAGGTCGGCACATTGGTCTGGGTCAGGTCGAACAGGGCGACGGTGAACAGGCCGTTGAAACCTTCCGGCTGATATTTCATGCCGATCTCGTACTGGGTGCCTTCCTGTGGCTGCAGCGAGCCCTCCACCGTGTAGCCATTGCCGGTCGGGGCGACCAGCGGCTGGAAGGATTCGGAATAATTGGCATAGGCGGCCAACTGCGGATTAATCTTGTAGGTGAGACCCGCCCGCTTGGTGAAGGCACTGGCCGTGTCGTGGTCGGAGGTGCCGGTCAGAAGGTAATCGGCTGTGGTATCCACATAGTCGTAGCGCCCGCCGAACGTGGCGATCCAGCGCTCGTCGATGGTCAGTTGTTCCTGCGCATAGATGCCGACCGCCTTCTGCTTGACGACCCAGTCGACATAGGGAGAATCGACCACGCAGGCACGACCGCAATAGACGGGATTGTAGATATCGATGGGGCCAGCCGTGCCGTAGCGGATATCCTCATGGGTATCGTCATAGGTAAAGTCGGCGCCGACCAGCAGCTTGCTGTCCATGTTCTGCCAGCTGCTGTCATACTGCAGCTGGTTGTCGATGGAGAAACGATCCGACGTGCTGTAGACGGCAAAGGACGTGCGGTCGGCGGTGGCGTCGGTCGAGGCGCCGTAGACCTCCTCATAGTCGAGATTGAGATGGGAATAGCGGGCGGTCTGGCGGAAGGTCACGCCATTGTCGAAATCGTGCTCGAAGAGATAGCCGATATCGGTCTGCTCGGTGTCGAACTTGTTGTAGTCCGGCTCGCCAAGAAAGGTGTCCGTGTCGATGTCGACGCCATTCGGAAAGCCGCGCGCCCCATTGCCGTCGCGTTTGCTGTAATCGGTGAGGATGGTCAGCGATGTGCCGTCGTCCGGGCTGATGGTCAGGGCCGGGGCGATATAGACGCGATCATCGTTGGAATAGTCGGTGCCGTGGTCGCCATCCTGCCAGAGGCCGGTGAAGCGGTAGCTCCAGACGCCTTCCGGATCGATGGCGCCGCCGAAATCCGTGCCCGTCTCCAGATGGCCTTCGCCGAAGGTGGTGTATATCTCGGCATGGAACTCGTCCTGCGGCCGCTTGGTCACCGAATTGACCAGGCCGCCCGGACCGTTGAGGCCGAACAGGGTCGAGGTCGACCCTTTCAGGATCTCGACGCGTTGCAGGCCATAGGGCTCCAGGCGGCTTGCCGTGAACCAGGCGGGAATGCGCGCCGGCAGACCGTCGCGATAGGTGCCGAGAACGGTCTGATCGAAGCCACGAATGCGATAATAGTCGTAACGGTCGTCGGAGCCGAACTCGTCGACCATCACGCCCGACGTATAGGACAGGGCAGCCTGAAGGCTATCCACGCCGCGGGTTTCAAGCTCTTGCGCGGTCACGACCGAGACGGCGGCCGGCACGTCGATGATCGGCGCATCGGTCTTGCTGGCGGTTGCCGATTGGGTGGCGACGATCGAGGTATCCGGGCCGACCGGGCCGCCGCTTTGCGTTCCCGTGACGGTGATCGCATTGAGCTGGGTGGTGCCGTCCTGGGTGGTGGTCGTTGTCGAATCCTGGGCCAGGGCCGGCGCCAGCGGCGCGGCAAGAACCAGAATTGCGGCGCCGGCCGAAAGTGCCCTCAAATGGCTGGCCATCCTCTTCCTGCCGCCGTTTCCGGCCTTGGCCCGAACGATCATCCCCATCTCTGCTCTCCTTGATGCTGTCTCTCAATCGCAGTCCCGGCGCGACCTGTCCCCGGTCGAATCCGTCTGTTTCGCCGCGACATTATGAACTGAACTAATTGAGTCAACTTTAAAGGTGAATATGTTACTCAACATTTCAGGTGTGTGGCGAAATGGTCACGGGCGCGCCGCAGGCGGTCTGAGCCGATCGATGGGGCAATGGGCCGCCGAGACCAACCGCCCATTGCCGAACGACCGGGAATAGGTTTGATAAGGGGACCTCACGGGCAGCGGGCGATGCGCAATGGGGTGCCGTGATAGAAAAAGACGACCGGGTGGAGATGGGCATGCCGATACTGGACATTCTGGACTATGCCGGCATTGCCGTGTTTGCCGCGACCGGCGCGCTGTCGGCATCGCGAAAACAGCTCGATATCATCGGTTATGTCTTTCTGGCCTGCGTGACCGCGATCGGCGGCGGCACCATGCGCGATGTCGTGCTGGGGGCGACGCCGGTGTTCTGGGTGGCAAGCCCGATCTATCTGCTGATCAGCGCGGCGGTCGCCATCGTCCTGTTCTTCACCGCCCATCTGTTCGAATCGCGCTACCGCGTGCTGGTCTGGCTCGATGCGATCGGCATGGCCGCCTATTGCGTGATGGGGGCGGCCAAAGGCTTTGCGGCCACGGGCTCCCTCACCGTGGCGCTGGTCACAGGGGCGCTGACCGCCACCTTCGGCGGCGTGCTGCGCGATCTGCTGGCCGGCGAACCCTCGGTGCTGCTGCGCCCGGAGATCTATGTCACGGCGGCGCTCACCGGCTCCTTCGTCTTCGTGCTCTCGAGCTGGGTCGGCCTGCCGCAATCGGCCGCCTCCGTGCTCGGCTTCCTCTCAGCCTTCGCCGTGCGCGGCGGCGCGCTCTATTACGGCTGGCAGCTGCCCAGGGGCAAAGCGCTGCCGGGGCGGGATCCGGATGATGTGTTGTGAGGGGAGTGGTCAGCCGCCCTCGTGGCCGCTGTCGCTACTGTCCAAATTGCTAATCAATGATGAATTGTCGAGAACCGATAGCTGCTGCGCGACGCTCGACCGGATATGATTGTCGTCCTTGTAAAGGACGTGAAGGTCCGGACCGACAATCCTGCAGGTTTCGCCGCTGCACCAGGCCCGGTTAGGATCGGCGAGAACAGTGTCGCCGTCGGCAAGGCCGAGGAGAAAAGCGCCGACGCCATGGCGGTCGTTGATCAGCATCGAACGCGGAAGGTTGCCATAGATCTGCAAATCGAAGCCGTTGAACGCATCCCGCGCAATGCGGTCCGGACCTGAAAATGGCAGAATAGGGCCAGGAAGCACCACCACGATGCGGCGGCCCTGGCGCTTGAGCCGCGCAACGGTTTGCCCGATCAGCGTCCGGGCCGCCTCGAAGGTCGCCACATCGTTGATCCGCTTGCATGCGGCATCACGGATGACGCAGACAGTATTTAAAGGCTTTTCATAGTCCAGAAAACCGACCCAGTTCGCAATGATCATGACCTTGTTATAAGCGGGATCGTCCGCAAGCTTCAAAACGGCCTGATTGAAGGGGCCGCATTTCGGCTGGCCGATTTTTCCGAGCCCGCTGACCGGCGGGCAGCCTGCCATAGTCGCAAAATCGATGGAGGCTCTGCTGCTTTCGGCAAGCGCTGCAAAGCGCGGATACCACATCTGGGCATGGGAATCGCCGATGACGAGGGTCCGCCGATCCGTCTCGGGACCGAGTTTGCAGACGCGCACCGCGCCACTCTGGTCCAGCCCGTCGCAGGATCCGTTCGGAAACGTCCAGTCTTGGCGGGCCTGCTCCGCGTCGGCGATGATCGGACGTTCCGTCGGCTGCGCACGCGCCTCCACGCCGCCTGCCATGTAAACGCCCGCGCTGGCCATCGCGACGGCAGCACAGCCGGCATAGGCCAGGCCGGATGCCAGCCGGCGGCCCTGCATGGCGCGAACCAGCTTGCGCGCCGGCGTTTCGATCGCAACGAAGGATAGGTAACCGAGCATGAAGCTTGTGACAAAGCCGGCGACCAGCAGCGGCCAGGAGGTGAGGCCCGTATAGCGAAGTGCCACCAGCAGCGGCCAGTGCCAGAGATAGACGGAATAGGACCAGTCGCCGACGCGCTGCAGGATCTCATGCTGTAGCCCACCGTCCTTGCCGCGATCGGCTGCGATCACCATGGCGGTCCCCAGCGTTGGCAGCAGCGTGGCAAATCCTGGCCACGGGGTCGCCTCCGTCAAGGCAAGGAAGGACATGGCGATCAGGATGAGACCGAGGCTTTCGATCAGAATTTTGGGAGCGGGAGTTTTCAGGCGCGTCACGAAAACGCATCCACCGAGCAGCATTTCCCAGGCGCGCGACGGGAACATGTAGAACAGGAAGGATGCCATCCGGGTGCCACCGATCTGCGTCAGGCCGAGCGGAACGACAAACGCAATGGCGAAACTGCCGATCACGAACGGGCCGGCATGGCTTGGCGCAAGCCGATACACAAGCGCCATAGCGATCGGGTAGACGATATAGAATTGCCACTCCACCGAGAGCGACCAGGTGTGGAGAAGCCAGAGATCGGCGGATGTCGGTGCGAAGTAACCGCTGGTGAAAAAGAAAAGAATGTTCGAAACGAAAATCAGGGAGGCGGCGGACTGAAGGCCGATCGCCTCATAGGCAATAGGATCGACAAAGATCCATCCGACGATCAGCATTGCCAGCACCATGACGGCCAGCGCTGGAACGATACGGGCAAACCGCGCGGTGTAAAAACCAGGCAGCGAGAAATTGCCCCGCTCATGCCCCTGGATGATGATCCTTGTCATCAGATATCCGGAGATTACGAAGAAGATGTCGACGCCGGCAAACCCGCCCGGGAGATAGGTGAAATGGAAATGAAAAAACAAAACGCCGATGACGGCAAGTGCGCGAAGGCCATTGATATCGGTACGAAAGAAGAACTGCGGTGAAGGCAATGGATGTTTCGAGCCCATAAAGCGCTTGCTCTTTGTAAGAGGGCCGGTCTCGATAACCAGAATTGCCTATGTCTATATTGGAAATAACCGAACTGCAATTGCAAGATATGATTTACTTAACCACGAATGATTTTTGATAACGACTACTCGCGCAACAACCGCGAAATGGGCCCTGCACGGCACTTGAACTATGCTTTTGGCATTTCCACAGCAATTGTCCCGGAACAGAAGGTCGGATAAACGAACGGCTTCCTGTCGTATACATCCGGCGAAACGGTCCCGGCTGCCTCATCGACACTTGGTATCAGACCAGGACATGGCTGGCACATAGCCGCAGGCAAAGCGCTGCCGGGGCAGGATCCGGATGATGTGCTTTAGAGGCGTCAGCCGCCCTCATGGCCGCTGTCGATACTGTCTTTCAACAGGCCTTTTTCCGGCACGATGATCGTGCCCTCGGCGGGTTTGTCTGCCGGCTTGGCGGGCTCGTGAGCCTCATGCTCCGGCGCCGGTTTTCCGTCCTCCGCACTCTCAGCCGGCTTTGCGGTCTCGGCCTGCGCCCCTATCGGCGCCGCCAGCAGGGCGAGCGGCAGCAGCATGGAAAGGATGCGGGTCTTCAGATTGAGGATGGGCATGCGAACTCCGGTGTTTCGAACGGCTTGGGACGCGACCATAGGCGCTCGGGGTTTCGATGCGCTGTTATTTTTGTGGGGCTTTTTAGGGAAGGGGAGGGTTGGGGGCGACAGGCGCGGCTCCATGGCCAAGCCGCTATTTTCCTGACCCTGACCTGCCTAGGCTTTCGGGCGTCCCATTTGCGGACTATGCGGGTGGCACATCGAGGCCGTTCGGGAGCGAGATCCAGATGACGGTCTGGGCCTCAGGGGAATGACGGGACAGATGGCCCTTGCCGTGGGTGTCTTCCACCAGCACGAAGCTGCCCGCCTTGACGCAGCGCACCTCACCGTCGCTCGTCTCGTATTCCACCGAACCATCCAGTCTGACCGTCAGCACAGGCTCGGGGACCTTATGCCAGGCGACCTGTCGCATGCCGGCCGGGATATGGGTGAGGCGGACGCGGGATGCCGGATAACTGGCCGTGACGTCGAACGGCGCGGCATCGGGGTGCACCGATATCTTCGTGGTGGGGAGTTCGACTTCGTCGAAATGCGACTCGCCATCCGGGGTGGCATAGATGCGCAGGCACTTCATGACGGCTGGCTCCTTGTGGTTTCCATGCTGAAACGAAGCATGCCTAGCATGAAGTCGTCGGGAAACACCACGCGCCTGGTGCGAGAGTTCGATGTCGGCCACAGCCGATACCACACAGCACCGACTCGCGGCGGCGACTACACAACACCAAAAACATCCGGTAAAAAATGGTAGCGGGAGGCAGAGTTGAACTGCCGACCTTGGGGTTATGAGTCCCACGCTCTAACCAACTGAGCTACCCCGCCACAGGGGTCCGAAGGGGCGTTCGCCGCTCCGGCCTTAGGTTGGCCGGCTTATAAGATGCGGCTCGTCATCCTGTCAAGCGGTGCCTTCATCTTTGTGTCGTGAAAAATCGGCATGGGGTTTTGGCTGGCCCGTCGGCCGGCGCCGGCCGGGCCGGTTCAGGCGGCGACGGGCCTTTGCAGCAGGGCCTGCAGGCTCACTTCGGCCTCGTGGGAGCGTTCCGAGCGCTCGATGAAGCCGCCGCCGTAAACGCGGGCATCCGGGCCGAGGCCGGAATAGAGCACGCAGGCCTGGCCGGGGGCCACGCCCGCTTCGCCGATCTCCAGGTCGACATAGGTGCCGCGGCTGTCGCAATGCAGCGTGGCCGGTGCCGGCGGGCGGGTGGAGCGCACCCTTGCATAACAGGCAAAGCCGTCGGCCGCTTCCTCGGCAAGCGTCAGGTCGCCGAGCCAGTTGATGTCGCGCAGATAGACGCGGTGGGTTTCCAGCGCTTCCTTCGGGCCAACGATGACGCGCCGCGAGCGGGCGTCGAGATAAACCACATAGAGCGGTTCGCCGGTGGCAACGCCCAGACCCTTGCGCTGGCCGATCGTGTAATGAAGGATGCCGTCGTGGGTGCCGAGAATACGGCCGTCGAGATGGACGATCTCGCCGGCCAGCGCCGCATTCGGGCGCAGCTTGTTGATGATATCGGCATATTTGCCCTGCGGCACGAAACAGATGTCCTGGCTGTCGGCCTTCTTGGCGACGACTAACCCCATGTCTTCGGCCAGCGCCCGGGTCTCGGCCTTGGAGAGGTGCCCCAACGGAAAGCGCAGGTAGTCGATCTGCTCCTGGGTGGTGGCAAACAGGAAATAGCTCTGGTCGCGTTCGTTGTCGATCGGCCGGAACAGCGCGCGGTGGCCGGGATCGTTTGCGAGCGGCACGGATTTCGAGCGGATGTAATGGCCGGTCGCCAGCGCATCGGCGCCGAGCTCCTTCGCCGTTGCCAGCAGATCGGCGAATTTGACGGTCTGGTTGCAGGCCACGCACGGGATCGGCGTTTCGCCGGCCACATAGCTTTCCATGAACGGATTGATCACCGTGTCGCGAAAGCGCTGTTCGTAATCCAGCACGTAATGGGGAATGCCGAGCGTTTCGCAGACGCGGCGCGCATCGTCGATATCCTGGCCGGCGCAGCAGGACCCGGCGCGGTGCACGGCTGCGCCATGGTCGTAGAGCTGCAGGGTGATGCCGAGCACGTCGTAGCCTTCGCGCTTCAGCATGCCGGCGACGACGGAGCTATCGACACCGCCCGACATGGCGACGACGACGCGGGTGTCTTCCGGCCTTTTGTCAAAATCCAGGCTATTCACGGGCGTTCCGCCATTCTCAAGCGTTGCGTGGGATCGCGTCCTCAAAGGCTTTGCCGCCGCGGGAGGGGCCAAATTGCGGGTCAGCGGCAATTCTCGATATCGATCCGATTGTTGAGGGATATAGAAAGGAATGGGCCGGCATGCAAGGGGTTGCTGATTCGGCGAGCGGGCCGGATGGGCCAAGCAAGAGGGTTAGGATGCACAAAGGTTTGACGCTCAGCGCCGTCGAGGAACGGTTTCCGGTTGCCGGCACGTTCACGATCTCGCGCGGCTCGCGCACGGAAATCCGCGTGGTGACGGTGGAGATCTCGGACGGTGTGCAGATTGGGCGCGGCGAATGCGTGCCCTATGGGCGCTATGGCGAGACGGTCGAAGGGGTGATCGAGACGATCCTGTCGCTGGCCAAGGACTTTGCCCAAGGGCTCGATCGGGCCGGCCTGCAGCAGCGTCTGCCGGGCGGGGCGGCGCGCAACGGGCTCGATTGTGCGCTCTGGGATCTCGAGGCCAAGCGGGCGGGAAAGCCGGTGTGGCAGCTGGCGGGGCTCAACCCGCCAAAGCCGATCCAGACCGCCTTCACCCTGTCGCTCGATACGCCCGAGAATATGCGCGCCGCGGCGGAAAAGAATGCCGGCCGGCCGCTGCTGAAGGTCAAGCTCGGCACGGATGCCGATCTGGAGCGCATCCTGGCGGTCCGGGCCGGGGCGCCGCATTCGACGATCATTGTCGATGCCAACGAGGGCTGGACGGCGGAGCATTACCTGGCGCTCGCGCCGGAGCTGGTGCGGCTTGGCGTGGCGCTGGTCGAGCAGCCGCTGCCGGCAGGACAGGACGAGGTGCTGTCGACGATCGAGCGCGTGCTGCCGGTCTGTGCCGACGAGAGCTGCCACGACCGGGCGTCGCTTAGCGCACTTGCCGGCAAATACGATGCGGTCAATATCAAGCTCGACAAGACGGGCGGGCTGACCGAGGCGCTGGCCATGCGCGATGCGGCGGTGGCCGCCGGCTTCGACATCATGGTCGGCTGCATGCTCGGTACTTCGCTTGCCATGGCGCCGGCCTTCCTGGTGGCCCAGGGCGCCCCATACGCCGATCTCGACGGCCCGCTGCTGCTGGCTAGCGACCGCGGCGAGGCGATCCGCTACGAGGGCTCGCAGATGCAGGTGCCGGTGGCGGGGTTGTGGGGGTAGGGTACGGCAGACGGCAGTCAGAAAGACCCCTCCCAAACCCTCCCCACAAGGGGGAGGGCTTAACCCAGTCGCAACTCCTGGTGGAAGGAGCCGAGCGGCTTCCACGAGTCTTCTCCCCCCTTGTGGGGGAGATGGCCGGCAGGCCAGAGAGGGTTTTTCTTCCGCCCCGCTCAAAGTCCGTTCAGCTCGACCCGGTGGCGCTGCATGGTGAGGAACTTTGCATAATCCCGGTCGTAGAGCGTCCGGTTGGCCGGGTTCGGGGCGATGCGTTCTCCGGAGGGGGCCATGGCGGCACCGGCTTCGGTGAGGCTTTTATAGAGCCCGCCGGCGGCGGCGGCATTCATCGCGGTGCCGACCAGCACGGCATCGCGGCTGTCGGGAATGACGAGGTCGCAGCCGGTGACATCGGCATAGAGCTCGACCAGCAGCGGGTTCTTCACATGGCCGCCGGTCAGGTGCAGCACGCTGCTGTGCATGCCGCTCTCGGCCATGGTCTCCAGGATCTGCCGGAGCCCCAGCGCAATGGCGACGCAGGCGCGCCAATAGAGCCGGCAGAGGCCGTCGAAGGAGGCGTCGAGCGTCAGGCCTGATATCACGCCGGTCAGGTGCGGATCGGCAAAGGGCGAGCGGTTGCCGTGGAAATCCGGCAGGATATTAATGCGCTCGGCAAAGCCAGACCCTTCTATGGCGCGCAGCTGCTGGACGCGGGCGATGACCTGCTGGTGGCGTTCGGGCGTCGGGTCGCCGCCAAGGCTGTGCAGCCTGAGCAGATGGCCGAGCAGGGCGCCGGTTGCCGATTGGCCGGCCTCGACCAGCCATTGGCCGGCAAACACGGTTTCCTGATAGGGGCCCCACAGGCTCTTGCCGAATTGCGGATTGCTGGCAAAGCTGATGATGCAGCTCGACGTGCCGCCGACCAGCGCCGTCTGCTGGTGCAGCACGTGCGGATCGGCCGCCACGCCGCCGAGAACGCCCAGCGCACCGGCATAGGCATCGATCATGCCGGCGGCAACGCTGACCGTCTCGTCAAGGCCCAGTTCCGCCGCGACTGCCGCCGAGAGACGGCCGACCGGCGCGCCGACCGGGACGGCGACGTCCGGCAGCGTGCCCTTCTCGACCAGATCGTCAAGGCCGATCAGCCGCAGGAAATCGGCCTGCCAGCCGCTGGCGCGGCCGGCGACGAAATTCCATTTCGAGGTCAGGGTGCAGACCGAGCGCTCGGTCGAACCGGTGGCCCGCCAGGTGAGATAATCCGACAGGTCGAAGAGATAGCCGAGCCTGTCCCAGAGGTCGGGCCGGTGGCGCTTCAGCCACATCAGCTTGGGCATCTGCATTTCAGGCGAAATGCTGCCGCCGCTATGGGCAAGGGTCGGATGGCCGGTGCGGTTGCATTCCTCGGCTTGCGCGGTGGCGCGATGGTCGAGCCAGGCGATGGTGTCGAAGGCCTCGCCGTCTTGCCAATCGAGGGCCAGCGGCGCGCCGTCGTGGTCGCGCAACACCAGCGAGCAGGTGGCGTCGAAGGCAAGGGCAGCGATGCGATCCGGCGCAATGCCGGATTGGGCCAGGGCGCTCCGCACCGAATGGCAGCAGGCGCGCCAGATGTCTTCGGAGGCATGTTCGCCGCGCTCGTCCTGCGGCCGGCGCAGCAGGATCGGATGTTCGCAGCGCACCAGAAGGTGGCCGTTGCGGTCGACCACGCCGGCGCGTGCGCTGCCCGTTCCGACATCCACCGCAATCACGTGGTCCCGCATTATGGCCTGTTTCCGTCCCGGTTTTTCATTTTGCGATAAGGTGGAGCAATTCGGCCATGGCGTCAAACACGGCGTCCGGCTTCAGCCGTGTCACGGCGTCGCGATGGCCTGGTGTGCCGGCATGGGAGCCGCCGGTAAAGGCAAACACCGTCATGCCGGCGGCCTTGGCTGCCTCAATGCCGGCCGGGCTGTCCTCGATGACGATGCAGTCCTTGGGATCGCGCTGCATCTGCTCCGCGGCATAGAGAAACAGATCCGGCGCCGGCTTGCCGTTTCTGACCATGCTGGCGCTGAAGATATGCGGCACGAAGCGGTCGATCAGGCCGGTGACGGTCAGGGACAGCTCGATGCGCTCGCGCTGGCTGGACGAGGCGACGCACCAGGAAAAGCCGTTGGCTTCCAGGTCGTCGAGCGCCGTTTCAATGCCCGGAATGGCCCGCAGGTCGCGGCGGAACCGCGCATAAAGATCATTGCGCAGTTTCAGCAGAAAGGCTTCGTCGATCTCCAGGCCGAATTCGTCGCGGGCCGTCTCGATCACGGCGCCAAGGCTGCGGCCGAGAAAGCGGCGATAGGCCTCCTCGCTGTCGATGGCGACGCCTGCCGCCGCCAGAGCCGCGACCAGCACCTCGACGGAAATCGGTTCGCTGTCGACGAGCACACCATCGCAATCAAAGATGATGAGCTGCTGTGCCGTCTGCGCCATGCCGGTTATCCTATCCGCCGAGTGTGCCGTCGAGATAGCGCTGAAGGGTTTCAGCGGTGCCGACTGTGCGCAAGCTAGCAAGAGCCTCACCGAAACGCTTGATGAATTGAGGGTTTTCCCCGACTTTGCCGAAGATGTCGCCAAGCGCCAGGAAGACGCGAGGATCGGCCTTGGAGGCCAGTGCCGTTGCATGCAGCCGGTCGGCGCTCGGATCGTTGAAGGTGATCTCCTTGCCGCTGTCGGTGACGCCCTCGAAATAGCGGCACCACAGGGCCGATACCAGCGCCAGACCGGTGACGTCGAGGCCCTTGGCAAGGCGATCGGCGGTCGAGGGCAGGATGAATTTCGGCTGGCGGTTGGAGCCGTCCTGCGCCAGGCGCGGAATGGTGTCGCCGATCTTCGGGTTGAGGAACCGGCTTTCGATCAGGGTGAAATAGTCGGCCAGGCTGGTATCGGGCACCGGCGGCACGATCGGGATGATCTCCTCGTTTTCCAGCTTGGCGAGATAGGCGCGGATCAACGGATTTTCCATGGATTCGTGCACGAAGTGAATGTCCATCAGGGCGGCCGGATAGGCGATGGCCGCATGGCCGCCGTTGAGGATACGCAGCTTCATCAGCTCGTAAGGGGCGACGTCCTTCACGAAGGTGACGCCGACCTCTTCCAGCGCCGGGCGGCCGAGCGGGAACTTGTCCTCCAGCACCCATTGCTTGAACTCTTCGCAGAACACAGGCCATTTGTCGTCGATGCCGTAGGTGTCGCGGGCAATGCCGATCTCGCGCTCGCCGGTGGCCGGCGTGATGCGGTCGACCATGGCATTGGGGAAGGCGACATTCTCCTCGATCCAGTGGGCGAAATCCGGGTCCGACAGCTTTGCGAGGCCGGTGACGGTCGCCTCGGTCACTTCGCCATTGCCGGGGATATTGTCGCAGCACATCACGGTGAAGGGCGGAATGCCGGCGGCGCGGCGGGCCCTGAGGCCAGCGATAATCAGGCCGAAGACGCTTTTCGGATGGCTCGGATCGGCGGCATCGGCGACCATGGCCGGATGGGTCGGATCGAACTTGCCGGTGGCCGGGTCGATGTAGTAGCCGCCCTCGGTGATCGTCATCGACACGATGCGGATCGCCGGGTCCGCCAGGGCGGCTACAATCTTGTCAAAATCCGGCGCGGTCAGGATGCCGGTCATCGGTCCGGTGACGGTGGCCGCACTGCGGTTGTTGTCCTGCTCGACGACGGTGGTCAGATAATCCTGGGATTCGAGCTTCTCCTTCATCAGCCGGTCCGACGGCATGATGCCGGCGCCGAGAATGGCCCAGTCGAGATCCCGGCCCTTGTTGAACAGCTCATGGAGATAGATCGCCTGGTGGGCGCGGTGGAAATTGCCGACGCCGAAATGCAGGATGCCGGCTTTCAGCTGGTCGCGGCGATAGGAGGGCACTGACGCCGTCGAGGCGATGTCGGCGAGATGGGCGAGCGATAGGGTATGGGTCATGTCACGGTCCTCGGGGTGCGAGACGCAAAGTCTTTCAGCGATCTGAGCGCCGGAGCGCTCAGCTCATCCAGTTGCCGCCGTCGACATTGTATGTCTGGGCGACGATGTAGTCGGCTTCGGGCGAGGCGAGGAAGATCGCCATGCCGGTCAGGTCCTCGGCCCGGCCCATGCGGCCGAAGGGCACGGCGGCGCCGACCTGTTTCTTCTTTTCGCCCGGTGCCAGATTTTCGTGTCGGGCAAACAGCGCGTCGACACCATCCCAATGCTCGCCGTCGACCACGCCGGGGGCGATCGCGTTGACATTGATGCCGTGCTTGATCAGGTCGAGGCCGGCCGATTGGGTGAGCGAGATGATCGCTGCCTTGGTGGCGCAGTAGACGCCGACCAGCGCTTCGCCGCGCCGTCCGGCCTGGCTGGCCATATTGATGATCTTGCCGCCCGTGCCTCGCGAGATCATCGATCGGGCTGCGGCCTGCAGCATGAACAGCGAGCCGGCGACGTTGATCGCAAACAGCCGGTCGTAGCTGGCCCTGGTAATCTCGACGATCGGCGCCAGATCGAACAAAGCGGCATTGTTGATCAGGATATCGAGCCCGCCGGTCTTTTCCTCGACGGCGCGGACGGCGGCGTCGATGGAGGACTGTTCGGTGACGTCAAGCAGAACCGGATAGGCATTCGGTCCGAGTTCGGCTGCCGTGTCGCTGGCCCGCACGAAGTCGATATCGGCAATGGCAACGGTGGCGCCTTCGGCGATATAGGCCTTTGCAAAGGCGCGGCCGATGCCGCGGGCCGAGCCGGTGATCAGGGCGCTTTTTCCATCCAGCCTGTTCATCGGATTGCCAGCCCCTTGTCGTCGAAGCGGTGGATGCGGTCGGCATCCGGGGTCAGGAAGACCTTGTCGCCATGGCCGACGGGGAAATCACCGCTGGTGCGCACCGTCACCATGCCGATCTCGTCGACATGAATGTGCAGGAAGGTGTCGGATCCCAGATGCTCGGCGACGCCGACGGTGCCGGGCCAGGTGCCGCTCTCCTTGGAGAGTTTGATATGTTCCGGCCGGAAGCCGATGGTGTGGGCCTGGTATGGGGGGGCCAGCGCGCCGCTGGCAAAGTTCATGCGCGGCGAGCCGATGAAGCCGGCGACGAAGATGTTGTCGGGCTTGTTGTAGAGATCGAGCGGCGAGCCGACTTGCTCGATATGGCCGGCACTCAGCACGACGATCTTGTCGGCCATGGTCATGGCCTCCACCTGGTCGTGGGTGACGTAGATCATCGTCGTCTTCAGCTGCTGGTGCAACTCGCTGATCTCCAGCCGCATGGTGCCGCGCAGCGAGGCGTCGAGGTTGGATAGCGGTTCGTCGAACAGGAAGGCCGAGGGTTCGCGCACGATGGCACGGCCGATGGCGACGCGCTGGCGCTGGCCGCCGGACAGCTGGCCGGGACGCCGGTCGAGATAATTGGTGAGGTTCAGCACCTTGGCGGCGTCGTTGACCTTCTTGTCGATGACGGCGGGATCGAGCTTGGCCATCTTCAGCGGGAAGGCGATGTTGTTGCGCACCGACATATGCGGATAGAGCGCATAGGACTGGAACACCATGGCAAGACCGCGCTTGGCGGGCGCTTCGCCGGTGACGTCACGGCCGTCGATGACGATATGGCCGCTTGTCGTGTCCTCCAGGCCGGCGATCAGGCGCAAAAGCGTCGACTTGCCGCAACCCGACGGGCCGACGAAGACGACGAATTCGCCTTCCTTGATCTCCAGGTCGATGCCTGGAATGACGATGGTCGCCCCAAAGGATTTGGAGACCTTGTTGAGTACGATATTGCCCATGTTGTTTTCTCCCCGAGCGTTCTCGGCTTATTGGATTGCCGACGTCTCTTATTTCACCGCGCCGAAGGTCAGGCCGCGCACGAGTTGCTTCTGGCTGAACCAGCCCATGATCAGGATCGGCGCGATGGCGAGCGTCGATGCGGCCGACAGTTTTGCCCAGAACAGCCCCTGCGGACTGGAAAACGAGCTGATGAAGGCCGTCAGCGGCGCGGCATTGGTCGCCGTCAGGCGGATCGTCCAGAAGGCTTCGTTCCAGGCAAGGATGATGTTGAGCAGCATGGTCGAGGCGATGCCCGGCACGGCCATCGGGGTCAGGACATAGATGATCTCGTTCCACAGCGAGGCGCCGTCCATGCGGGCCGCTTCGAGGATTTCCGACGGAATTTCCCGGAAGTAGGTGTAGAGCATCCAGACGACGATCGGCAGGTTGATCATGGTCAGCATGACGGTCAGGCCGATGCGGCTATCCAGAAGCCCAAGGTTGCGGAAGATCAGGTACATCGGAAACAGCACCGCCACCGCCGGCATCATCTTGGTCGACAGCATCCACATCAGGATGTCCTTGGTGCGCCGGGTCGGCGAAAAGGCCATGGACCAGGCGGCCGGAACGGCGATCAGCAGCGCCAAAAGCGTGGAGCCGACCGACAGGATCACCGAGTTCATGAAGGGTTTGAAATAGTTGTACTGGCCCTGGACCTCGGCATAGCTTTCGAGTGTCCCGGACGGGATCATGTTGAAGCCGGCGATCGCCTCCGTTTCCGATTTGAACGACGTGATGATCGTATAGAGGATCGGAAAGAAGATGATGAGGGCGACGATCCAGGCCGCCACGGTGAAGACTGCCTTGCGTTTTGTGCTGATAGCGCGTGCCATGATGTCTTCTCCTACTTGTCCAGGTTCCGGCCGACGGCGCGCATGGCGAAGAAGGCGACGATATTGGCAAGGATGACGGCGATGATGCCGCCGGCGGATGCCTGGCCGATTTTGAATTCGAGCGAGGCCTTCTGGTAGACTAGGAAGGGCAGGTTGGTGGAGGCGTAGCCGGGGCCGCCATTGGTGGTGACGAGGATTTCCGCATAGACGGCCAGCAGGAAGATCGTCTGGATCAGGATGACCACAGTGATCGCCCGCGACATGTGCGGCAGCGTCAGATACCAGAAGCGCGACAGAAAACCGGCGCCGTCCATTTCGGCGGCTTCCTTCTGCTCGCCGTCGAGCGACTGCAGCGAGGTGAGCAGGATGAGGGTGGCAAACGGCAGCCATTGCCAGGCGACGATGATGATGATCGAAAACAGCGGATATTGCGCGAACCAGTCGACCGGCTGCAGGCCGAAAAACCGGGAGATATCGGCGAAAACGCCGTAACTCGGGTGCATGATCATGTTCTTCCAGACCAGGGCTGCCACCGGCGGCATGACGAAGAACGGTGAGATCACCAGGATGCGCACGATCCCCTGGCCGAAGATCGGCTGGTCGAGCAGCAGCGCCAAAAGGGTGCCGCCGATCACGGTGATCAATAGCACGCTGCCGACGATCAAAAGCGTGTTGATGATCGAATAGAGGAAGGCGGGGTTGGAATAGAACAGCGCGTAATTGGAAAAGCCGACGAAGCCGTCGCGGATCGGGTTCAGCGGATTGTACTGCTGGAACGAGAACCACAGGGTAATGCCGAGCGGTATGATCATCCAGATGAACAGCATCAGCACGGATGGCGCCAGCATCAGCCTGGCAAGGGTTTGCGTCTGTCGCGTGGCCATGAAAGTCCTCCCTCGATTGATCTGGACCGTTCGGTCTCTCGGTATTTTTTCTAGGCGACCATGCGGCCGATGGGATCACAGGGGCTGGCGCGGTCTTCATGCAACTGCGTGACGTGTCATGCCTGAACAATTTGGAACGATCGGCGATCTTTCATTTCAGGCTTGAGAGAGACAAAGGCCGCCCGCTTTGACGGGCGGCCAGTTGGCAGGTCTGGTTCAATGGACCAGACCCTGCTGCATGCAAGCGGCACTCTTATTGGATATAGCCGCCTTCGGTCATGGTTGCCGTCGAGACATCCTGGGCCTGCTTCAGCGCGTCGTCGACGCTCATCTGACCGGCAAGGGCTGCCGAGAAGAGCTGGCCGACCGTCGTGCCAAGGCCCTGGAATTCAGGAATGGCGACGAACTGCACACCGACATAGGGCACCGGCTTGACAGTCGGCTTGGTCGGGTCGGCGGCGTTGATGCTGTCGAGCGTCATCTTGGCGAACGGAGCCGCCTTCTGGTACTCGGGGTTGGCGTAGAGCGAGGAGCGCGTGCCCGGAGGAACGTTGGCCCAGCCTTCCTTGGAGGCGACGAGGTCGAGATAGGCCTTGCCGGTTGCCCAGGAAACGAATTTCTGGGCGGCTTCGGCCTTCTGCGTGCCAGCCGGTACGGCGAGCGACCATGCCCACAGCCAGTTGCCGCGCTTGCCGAGACCGGTGTCGGGGGCCAGCGCATAGCCGACCTTGTCGGCAACCGTCGAGTCCTTCGGGTTGGACACGAAGGAGGCTGCCACCGTGGCATCGATCCACATGCCGCATTTGCCCTGCTGGAACAGCGCCAGGTTCTCGTTGAAGCCGTTGGAGGAGGCGCCGACCGGGCCTGCGTCCTTCATCAGGTCGACGTAGAACTGCAGGGTGTTCTTCCATTCGGCTTGGTCGAACTGCGGCTTCCACTCTTCGTCGAACCAGCGGGCGCCGAACGAGTTGGACATGGCTGTCAGGAAGGCCATGTTTTCGCCCCAGCCGGCCTTGCCGCGCAGGCAGATGCCGTTGATCTCAGTGCTGCGGTCGGTCATCTTGCGGGCCGCATCGGCGACGAATTCCCAGGTGGGCGCGTCGGGCATGGTGAGGCCGGCCTTTTCCATCAGGTCCTTGCGGTACATGATGAACGAGCTTTCGCCGTAGAACGGGGCTGCATACAGCTTGCCGTCGACGGAGAGACCGCCGGCAATCGCCGGGATGATGTCGGCAGCGTCATAATCGGCACCGAGATTGTCGAGCGGCAGGAGCCATTCCTGCTTGGCCCAGATCGGGACTTCATAGGTGCCGATCGTCATGACGTCATACTGGCCGCCCTTGGTGGCGATATCCGTGGTGACGCGTTCGCGCAGCACGTTTTCTTCCAGCGTGACCCATTCAACCTGAATGTCGGGGTTTTTTGCGGTGAAATCTTCCGTCAGCTTTTGCATCCGGATCATGTCGCCGTTGTTGACGGTGGCAACGGTGAGGGTTTCAGCCGAGGCCATGGTGGCAAGGGCCAATACCGAGCAGGCGCCCAGTAGAATTGTTTTCAGTGTCATGGTCTTCCTCCCAGAAGAGAAATGAGCAATCGCTAGGCTCATGGGCAATTACTCACTTTTGACGGTGCGAAAGTCAATGCTGAATCCATGCTGCACCGCCGAAGCGGCAGGTTAGCGCGTTGAATCAATGTCAGAAAAACTTATTCTGGAGGATGCTCAGATCTTCAGAAGGTAGCGCGCCGTGTCCTCATCGGTGATGAGGGCGTTGACAAAGCGGCCTTTGACGGCGGCGCGGATGGCGGCGTATTTGCGCTTGCCCTTGGCAATGCCGATGACGCAGGAGGTGTCGCGCGACGGTAGCGCAATACTGGCGACGCGCTCGTTGACGGGATTGTCGAGCAATTGCCCGTCGGCATCGAAAATCCAGCCGCAGATCTCGCCGGTGGCGCCGGCCGCCAGCAGATCTTCCATCTCATTGGCCTGCAGAAAACCGTCGACTTCGAGCGGCGCCTGGTGGTCCATCTCGCCGATGCCGACAAAGGTCACGTCGGCCTTGGCGCCCAGCGAAATCGTCGGGATGACCAGGGCCTGCTGGTGCAGCAGGTCGCGCTCGGCGCGCGACGAGACCAGCACGGGCAGGGGCATGGGAAAATGGCGGGCCTGGATGGCGTCGGCCATCGAGAAGATGACGTTGTAATAGGCGGCCGAGCCGTCCGGGCTGATATTGCCGGTCAGCGAGACGATGCGGTGCTGCGGACAGGCCATCGGCGGCAACTGGTCGACGGCGGCGCGCAGGGTTCGTCCGGTGCCGATGGCCAGGATCAGCGGCTCGGGCTGTTTCAGCCAGCGCTCGATTTCGGCGGCCCCCGCTTCGGCAAGGCCCGTGGTGGCCGAGTCCGAGCCCGGATCGCTCGGCACGATTTCCACCTGCCTAAGGCCATATTTGCGCTTCACGGCTTCGCCGAGCTCGAGACAGACGGCGATCGGGTGGTCGAGGCGGACCTTGATCAGCTTTTCGGCAACGGCCAGCGAGACGAGGCGCTGGGCGCTCTGGCGGGAAATGCCCATGGCGGCGGCGATTTCGTCCTGGGTGCGGCCGGCCACGTAATAGAGCCATCCGGCCCGTGCCGCATCGTCAAATCGTCCGTTGCTGCCTGCTTTGCGTGCCATGGAAACCCTTTGCCTTAATCTGAGTAACCCTGCCGGATTTGGCTGTCAATTGCCGAGCGGGTGCCGAGCGAGCGCCGATCAGGACGGGTTCTGGTTCGATGCCAGCACCAGCTCCACCTGGTTGTCGGCCAGCATCGCGGCGATATCGTCCGGCGGGCGCCGGTCGGTGACCAGCATGTCATAGGTCGACGGCGCGCCGATGATGATCGGCGCCTTGCGGCCGAACTTGCCGGCATCGGCGACGATCATCCGGCAGTCGGCCTGCTTTGCCGCTTCGCGGGAGAAATCCGCCTCATTCATGTCCTGCAGCATGAAGCCATGGGCGGCATCGATGGCGGTGACCGACAGGATGGCGTAGCGGACCTGGAAGCGGCGCACGAAGGTGATCGCCTCCTGCCCGAAGGCGCCGCCATCGTGGGAGCGCAACTCGCCGCCGGCGAAAAACACCCGGTTGCCGTTGCGGGTCGCCAGCGTCTGGGCGACGGCCAGCGAATTGGTGACGACGAACAGATTCTGGTGCTTTTGCAGCGCCACGGCGATGAAGGCGGTGGTCGAGCCGATATCGAGGAACAGCGTGTCGCCATCGGCGATCCGGCTGGCGACGGCAGCGGCGATCGAGCGCTTGGCTTCCGGGTTTTCGCCCATGCGGAAATGCAGAGGCGGTTCGTTGCCGCTGTCCTTCAAATGGACGCCGCCATGCACCTTGGTCACCAGGCCGTTGGCCTCGAGTGTGCGGATATTGCGGCGGATGGTTTCTTCCGAGACGGCAAGGCGTTCGGCCAGGAACTGGATGCGGACCGATCCGCCGGCCAGACGCAATTCGTCCAGAATTTCCCGTTCGCGGTGGTTGGAAAAGGCCTGCTGCGGGTCCGGTTCTGCCATTCTTGAGACGTCCATGGGGTTTGTCGTCGACATCAATGCTGCGTGCATCGACCGCCTCCCTTCCGCATGAGATGGGATCGGCACGGCTCGATGCTTCGAAAGCCTAACGCGGCTGCTGATAAAAATCCACATATTCCCAATATTTCGTTTCTTTCTGTGGTTTTATCTTGACAGGGAAGGCGTTGTGTCCAACCATTTCGGGCAAATGCGCAGGCGAGCGGATCGAGGTTTTCAACCTCCAGCCGGCTCGGATATGGGCGACGGGAACGAGAGGATAGGCATGGTCACTTCGCCGGAGGACAGGATCTCCGCGCTCGACATCTGGTCGGGTCCGGTCCGCATCGCGCCGCTTGATGGCGGCATGACCAACCGCAATTATCTGGTGCAGGACACCGTCCGGCGCTCAGTGGTGCGGTTCGGCGATGACATTCCCGTGCACCATATCAGCCGTGCCAACGAGCTTGCCGCCAGCCGCGCCGCCCATGCGGCGGGCATCTCGCCGGCGGTGGTGCATGCCGCCCCCGGCCTGTTGGTGCTCGACTATATCGAGGCGCGCACGCTCTCAGCCGAAGAGGTGCGCCAGCCGCAGATGCTTTCCCGCATCGTGCCGCTGATCCGCGCCTGCCACCACGAGATCCCAAAGTATTTCCGCGGTCCGGCGATGATTTTCTGGGTCTTCCATGTGATCCGCGACTATGCGGCAAGCCTTGCCGACAGCGGCAGCCGGCACATGACCCTGCTGCCGTCGCTGGTCGCCAAAGCCGAAGGGCTGGAACGGGCGGCCGGGCCCTTCGATTTCGCCTTCGGGCACAATGACCTGCTGGCGGCCAATATTCTCGACGACGGCAAGCGGCTGTGGCTTATCGACTGGGACTATGCCGGCTTCAACACGCCGCTGTTCGATCTCGGCGGTCTCGCCTCCAACAACGGATTTTCCGACGACGACGAGCGGTGGCTGCTTGAGAGCTATTTCGATACGGCGCAAGGCGAGGCGCAGATGCGGCGCTACCGGGCGATGAAATGCGCCTCGCTGCTGCGCGAGACCCTGTGGAGCATGATCTCGGAACTCCACTCGACGATCGACTTCGACTATGCGGCCTATACGGCCGAGAACCTGGCCCGTTTCAACGAGGCCTATGACATCTTCAGCACGCGGTGAGACCATGAGCAAAAAAGACCTGCCCAGCACAGCCAAGGCCGTCGTCATCGGCGGCGGCATTATCGGCTGCTCGACGGCCTATCATCTGGCCAAGCTTGGTCTGACCGATACCGTGCTCCTGGAGCGCCACAAGCTGACCTCCGGCACCACCTTCCATGCCGCGGGCCTGGTCGGCCAGTTGCGCACCAGCGCCAATATCACGCAATTGCTCGGCTATTCGGTCGAGCTCTACAAGACACTGGAGGCCGAGACCGGGCTTGGCACCGGCTGGAAGATGAATGGCGGGTTGCGGCTCGCCTGCAATGCCGAGCGCTGGACCGAGGTCAAGCGGCAGGCGACGACCGCGCAATCCTTCGGGCTCGACATGCAATTGCTGACGCCGAAGGAGGCGCTGGACCTCTGGCCGCTGATGACCATCGACGACCTGGTCGGTGCGGCCTTCCTGCCAACCGACGGCCAGGCCAATCCGTCCGACATCACCCAGGCCTTGGCGCGGGGTGCGCGCATGGCCGGCGCCTCGATCTTCGAGGATACCGAGGTGCTTGACCTGGAGATCGACAAGGGGCGGATCCGCGCCGTTCTCACCTCGCGCGGCCGCATCGAATGCGAGCGGGTGGTGGTCTGCGCGGGGCAGTGGACACGGGCCTTTGCGGCGCGCTTCGGCGTCAACGTGCCGCTGGTCTCCGTCGAGCATCAATACATGATCACCGAAGGTTTCGGCGTGCCGTCCAATCTGCCGACCCTGCGCGATCCCGACCGGCTGACCTATTACAAGGAAGAGGTCGGCGGGCTGGTGATGGGCGGCTACGAGCCGAACCCGATCGCCTGGGCGGTGAACGGCATTCCCGACGGCTTTCATTATTCGCTGCTCGACAGCAATTTCGACCATTTCGAGCAGATCATGGAACAGGCGCTCGGCCGCGTGCCGGCGCTGGAGACGGCCGGCATCAAGCAATTGCTGAACGGGCCGGAGAGCTTCACGCCGGATGGCAATTTCATTCTCGGCGAGGCGCCGGAGCTGAAGAACTTTTTCGTCGGCGCCGGCTTCAATGCGTTTGGCATCGCGTCGGGCGGCGGGGCCGGCATGGCCTTGGCCGAATGGGTGCACAAGGGCGAACCGCCCTACGATCTCTGGCCGGTCGACATCCGCCGTTTCGGCCGTCCGCATTTCGACACGGACTGGGTGCGCACCCGCACGCTGGAGGCCTATGGCAAGCACTATACGCTGGCCTTCCCGCATGAGGAATATTCAAGCGGCCGCCCCTGCCGCAAGTCGCCGCTCTATGACCGGCTGAAGGCGCAAGGCGCCTGCTTCGGCGAAAAGCTCGGCTGGGAGCGGCCCAACTGGTTCGCCGATCTTGCCGCCGGCGAGGTGGCCAAGGATGTCTACAGCTATGAGCGGCAGAACTGGTTCGCTGCGGTCGGCCGCGAGCACAAGGCAGTGCGCGAGGACGCTGTGATCTTCGACCAGACCTCATTTGCCAAATTCGTGCTGAAGGGCCGCGACGCCGACGCCGCTTTGTCATGGATTGCCGCCAACGACGTGGCAAAGCCGGTCGGCACGCTGACCTATACGCAGATGCTCAACGACAAGGGCGGCATCGAATGCGACGTCACCGTGGCGCGCATCACCGAGACCGAGTTCTACATCGTCACCGGCACCGGCTTTGCCACCCATGATTTCGACTGGATCGCCAAAAACATCCCCGAAGGCCTGCATGCCGAACTGGTCGACGTCACCTCGGCCTATACGGTGCTGTCGCTGATGGGGCCGAAGGCGAGGACCATCCTGGAAAAGGTGACGCGGGCCGATGTGTCCAACGCCGCCTTCCCGTTCGGGCGGGTGAAGACGATCGGCATTGCCGGCTGCCCGGTGCGGGCGCTGCGGGTCACCTATGTCGGCGAGCTCGGCTACGAGCTGCATCTGCCGGTCGAATATGCCGGCAGTGTCTACGATGCGCTGATGGCGGCCGGCAAGGAGGATGGTCTGGTCAATGCCGGCTATCGCGCCATCGAAAGCTGCCGGCTCGAAAAGGGCTACCGCGCCTGGGGTTCCGATATCGGGCCGGACCATACGCCGGTGGAGGCGGGCCTTGCCTGGGCGGTCAAGACGCGCAAAGCCATTCCCTTCAAGGGCCGCGAGGCGATCGAGCGGCAGCTGTCTGCCGGCGTCAGGAAACGCATGGCAGCCTTCGTCGTCGACGATCCGGCCGTGGTGCTGCTCGGCCGCGAGACGATCTACCGCGATGGCCAGCGGGTCGGCTGGCTGTCGAGCGGCGGCTTCGGCTACACGCTCGGCAAACCGATCGGCTACGGCTTCGTGCGCAACCCCGACGGCGTGACGGAAGACTATGTGCTGTCCGGCACTTACGAGCTGGATGTGGCAATGACGCGGTTTGCCTGCACGGTATCGCTGGCGCCGCTCTACGACCCCGGCATGGCGCGCATCAAGAGCTGACCGGCGGCTGTGTCTGCATGTGGAAGAGGCGCATGGGGTCATCGGGTCTCCCTCTTCTCCCCAGCGGGGAGAAGATGCCCGCAAGGGCAGATGAGGGGGCCGAGTGCGCTGGCGCTTACCCCCTCATCCGGCGCTGCGCGCCACCTTCTCCCCGAGGGGAGAAGACGATCCGCAGGCGTCCTGCCATGTCCCGGTGTGCGAGGGTCGTCGATCTTGAACGCGAGAGAGGGCTCTCAGCATTTTCCCCGTTGACCGCGCATTTTCGAGCAGCGATACCGCAGGGCACAACGATGCCGCATAACTCGAATGGACCTGCCATGAAACTGTCGATCCCTGATGCCGAAACCCTGGTTGCCGAAGTGCTGATGGGCAAGGGGGTGGCGGAAGGCAATGCCCGGTCGGTGGCCCGGGCGCTGGTGGCGGCGGAGGTGGCGGGGCAGGGCGGCCATGGCCTGCGCCGCGTTCCGGCCTATGCGGCCCAGGCGGTGGCCGGCAAGGTCAATGGCCAGGCGGTGCCTGTCGCAACCCGGCCGAAACCCGGCGTGCTGCTGATCGATGCCCAGAACGGTTATGCCTATCCGGCGCTGGATCTCGCCGTCGAGCACCTGGTGCCGATGGCGCGCGAGCAGGGCATCGCCATTGCCGCGATCCGCCGCTCCCATCATGCCGGGGTGATGGCGCTGACCGTCGAGCGTTTTGCGCAAGCGGGGCTGGCGGCGATGATGTTTGCCAATGCGCCGGCTGCCATGGCGCCCTGGGGCGGCCGCAAGCCGCTCTATGGCACCAATCCGATCGCCTTTGCCACGCCGGTTGCCGGCGCCGAGCCGATCGTCATCGATCTGGCGCTGTCGAAGGTGGCGCGCGGCAAGATCATGGCGGCCGTGCAGAAGAACGAGCCGGTGCCGGAGGATTGGGCCTTCGACGTCGACGGCCATCCGACAACCGACCCCCGTGCGGCGCTTGCCGGCACCATGGCGCCGCTGGGTGGAGCCAAGGGGGCGGCGCTGGCCATGATGGTGGAAATCCTGTCGGCCGGCATGATCGGCGCCAATTATGCCTATGAGGCCTCGTCGCTGTTCGACGACCAGGGTGCGCCGGTGGCGCTTGGCCAGACGATCATCGCCATCGATCCGGTGGCAACCGGCGGCACCGGAGTGCTCGACCGGTTGCGCGACCTGGCCGACGAGATCGGCGCGCAGGAGGGCGTGCGCATTCCGGGCCGCCGTGGCCAGACCCTGCGGGCCAAAGCGCTGGAAGGCGGCATCGAGATCGACGACGAGGTGGTTGCAGCGGCGCGCAACGCCTGACGCGGATCGCGCTTACGCCTCGTAGTCGGTGCGGCTGATCTGGTGGCGCTGCAGCTTGTCGTAAAAGGTCTTGCGCGGAATGCCGAGCGCCTCGATCGTGCGGCGGACATCGCCTGCATTGTCGGCCAGCGCCTGGCGGATCAGCGCCGCCTCGTGGTGCTCCATACGGTCGGGCAGCGACAGGCCCGGCGGTGTGTCGTCCCGAATGGGGGCGGCGGCGTCTTCGGCCAGACCCAGCACGGTGCGTTCGGCGTAGTGGGCGAGTTCGCGGACATTGCCCGGCCAGTCATGGCTCATCAGATGGTGATGGACGAAGGCCGGCAGGTCCGGCACGTCGCGGCGGAAACGCTGAGCGGCGCGATGCAGGAAATGGGAGAACAGCAGCGGAATGTCGCCGCGCCGCTCGCGCAGCGGCGGGATCGAGATGGTCACCACGTTCAGCCGGAAATAGAGGTCCTCGCGAAAACTGCCGCGCTGCGAGGGATCACCGAGATCGACCTTGGCGGCTGCGACGACGCGCAGGTCGATCGGCCTGACCTCATTGGTGCCGAGCGGCATGACCTCGCGCATTTCCAGCACGCGCAGCATCTTCACTTGCGTCGCCAGCGGCATGCTCTCGATCTCGTCGAGAAACAGCGTGCCGCCGCCGGCATGTTCGATGCGGCCGATGCGCTTCTTCTGGGCGCCGGTAAAGGCGCCGGGCTCATGGCCGAACAATTCGCTCTCGATGACGGTTTCCGGCAGGGCGCCGCAATTGAGCGCCACGAATTGGCCGCTGCGCCGCCGGCCCCAGCGATGCAGCAGGGTGGCCACCACTTCCTTGCCGCTGCCGGTTTCGCCGGCCACCAGCACGTCGACATCGGTGTCGGCGATCTGGCGCAGCGTGGCGCGCAGCCGCTCCATGGCCGGCGTCTGGCCGATCAGCGGCAGGTCGTCGCCGGCACTCTCCGCCATCTGCCGCAGGGCGCGGTTTTCCAGCACCAGCCGGCGCTTTTCCGCGGCGCGGCGCACGCTTTGCACCAGTCGGTCGGCGGCAAAGGGCTTTGCAATGAAATCATAAGCGCCATCCTGCAGCGCCTGCACCGCCATCTGGATATCGCCATGGCCGGTGATCAGGATAACCGGCAGGTCGGCATCGATCGCCTTCAGGCGGCTGAACAGCTGCAGCCCGTCCATGCCGGGCATGCGAATATCGGTGACGACGATGCCGCGGGTCTCGGCGGTGGTTTCGCTCAGCATGGCGGCGGCGTTTGAAAAGGCGCGGACGGCAAAGCCGGCCAGTTCCAGCGTCTGCTGCGTGGCGCGGCGCAGGTCCGCGTCGTCATCGACCAGGATGATTTCAATCGCCGTGCTCATGCCGGGTCCGCCTTCTTGAGGGTCACGGCAAATGTCGTGCCGGTGCTGCTGCTGGTGACATCGATGCCGCCGCCATAATCGGCGGCGATGTCCTTGGCGATCACCAGGCCGAGACCGAGGCCGCCGTCCTTGGAGGTGTTGAAGGGAATGAACAGGCTTTTGAGGATGGCGTCTGGAATGCCCGGCCCGTTGTCGGCAACCTCGATCACCACCTCGCCGGCGGAGGCTAGCCCAAGCGACACGTCGATGCGGCCGCCGGGACTGTCGCCGATTGCCTCAAGCGCATTCTGCAGCAGGTTGATGAAGATCTGTTCGAGCCGGATGCGGTTGCCGTGGACGCAGAGCGACGGTGGAATTTCGGCGATGTGCAGCGTGTCCATGCGCCCGGAAAAGCGGCTGCGCAGCAGGAAGAGGGCGCCCTCCAGCACGGTTGCCACGGCGATCGGTTCGGCGGCGCCGCGGCCCTTGCGGGCCAGCGTCTTCAGTTCGTCGGTAATGGTGCCGATCCGCTCCGTCAGGCCGGCGATCAGGACCAGGTTTTCCGCGGCCGTCTCGGGGCGGCCGCGGTCGAGGAAGGTGCGGGCATTGTCGGCATAGGCGCGGATGGTGGCCACCGGCTGGTTGATCTCATGGGCGACGCCGGCCGCCACCTGGCCGAGAATGGCCAGCCGGTTGGCCTGCACCAGTTCCTGCTGCACGGTCTGCAGCTTGGTCTCGGTGCTGCGGTGGCCGGCGATTTCGGCCTGCAGGCGCTCGCCGGCAAGGCTGAGCGCCTGGGTCCGCTCAATCACCCGGCGCTCCAGTTCGTCGCGCCCCTTGCGGTCCTGAGCGGCGCGGCGCAGGGCGCGCTCACGGCGATAGAGCAACCATGCGGCAAGGCCGATCATGGGCAGCAGGATCAGCAGTGCCTGCATTCGGCTTTGCCATGCACCGGATCTGGCGGCCGCATCGACCGGCGTCAGCAGGTGCAGGGTCCAGGGGGTGGAGGCGACCGCCGCCTGCAGGGCCAGCATCTGTTGGTTGGGTCCGGCTGTGTCTGGGGGCGGCTGCACGGTGATCAGGCCGCGGTGCCGGTCTCCGGTTTCGAGAAAGGGCAGGGGCGTCAGCGGCGCTTCGCCGAATTGCAGGCTGTCGCGGATTGCCTCGCGCCGGTCGGGCGCAATCGGCACGATGCTCGAAAACCGCCATTCCGGCCGGCTGGTCATCAGGACGATGCCGCTCTGGTCGGTGACGAAGGTCGGCTTGCCGGAGGCGCCCCATTCCCGCTCCAGCCCGTCGAATTCGACCTTGACCACCACGACGCCCAGCACGTCGCCGCCGGCCGTCTCGACGCGCCGCGAGATATAGAGGCCGGGCCGCTTGCTGACGCTGCCCAGCGCATAGTGTTCGGCGGTCCCGTCCCTCATGGCCAGCCGGAAATAGTCGCGAAACGCGTAGCTGCTGCCGACGAAGCTCGTTTCCTCGCGCCAGTTGCTGGAGGCAACCGTCACGCCATCGGTGCCGATCACGTAGATGACCGAGGCCTTGGTCTCGTCGATCAGACTTTCGAGCTTGCGGTCGAGGCCGTCCAGCAGGCCCTTGTCCTTGGTGGCCAGAGCGCCGCGCAGGTCAGCATCGGCTGACAGCACCAGCGGCAGGGCGCGCGGCCGTTCCAGCACGGCCTGCAGCAGCGCCACCTTGAGGCCGGCATCGGTGCGGGCATCGGCCTCGATGCGCTCCAGCGCCGCCCCTCGGCCATAGTCGCCGGCCGCATAGAGCACTGCCGCCAGCAGGAGGGCGGCGACGGCTGCAAAGACCAGCCAGGCCCGGCCGGGTCGCTCCCTTACTGCTGATGTTTTGTCGTCGCCGTTTCCGCTCATGGCCGTATTGTGCATGAATTCGCACGGATTTCAAAGGCCGTCGTGCGAATATCCGCACACACTAGGATGGCCTTTCCCACTCTCGAGATTATTATGTTTTACAATCAATGGCTTGTCGCTCGCGGCGCCAGTTGGCACGGGCCTTGCTGTTCAGATCTATCATCGGTCAAGGCCGTTGAATTTGACGAACGCAAGGTTGCCCGGGAGGCGGAACTCTTTCCGACGGGCATGATTGGAGGATACCATGATCATCGCATCCGCGGGCGAGACCCCACGCGTAAAACAAGCCTTTTACAAGCATCTCTATGTCCAGGTCCTGGCGGCCATCATCGCCGGCATCCTGCTCGGCCATTTCTATCCCGACATCGGCACGCAGCTGAAGCCGCTGGGCGATGCCTTCATCAAGCTGGTGAAGATGATCATCGCGCCGGTGATCTTCCTGACGGTGACCACCGGCATTGCCGGGATGAGCGACATGAAGAAGGTCGGCCGGGTTGCCGGCAAGGCCATGCTCTACTTCCTGACCTTCTCGACGCTGGCGCTGGTCGTCGGCCTGGTGGTGGCAAACGTCGTGCAGCCGGGCGCCGGCATGCATATCGATCCGGCCTCGCTCGATGCGGCGGCCGTCGCCACCTATACGCAAAAGGCCCATGACTCGTCGATCGTCGGCTTCCTGATGGGCATCATCCCGACCACCATCGTCGGGGCCTTTGCCGATGGCGACATCCTGCAGGTGCTGTTCTTCTCGGTGCTGTTCGGCATTTCGCTGGCGCTGGTCGGCGATGCCGGCAAGCCGGTCACCGATTTCCTGCATGCCGTGATCAACCCGATCTTCAAGCTGGTCGCCATCCTGATGAAGGCAGCCCCGATCGGCGCCTTCGGGGCGATGGCCTTTACCATCGGCAAATACGGCATTGCCTCGGTCGCCAACCTCGCCATGCTGATCGGCACCTTCTACCTGACCTCCTTCCTGTTCATCGTCGTCGTGCTTGGCGCCGTTGCCCGCTATAACGGTTTCTCGATCTTCGCGCTGATCCGCTATATCAAGGAAGAACTGCTGCTGGTGCTCGGCACGTCTTCCTCGGAAGCGGCATTGCCGGGCCTGATGAACAAGATGGAAAAGGCCGGCTGCAAGCGCTCGGTCGTCGGCCTGGTCATCCCGACCGGCTATTCCTTCAACCTCGATGGCACCAATATCTACATGACGCTGGCTGCCCTGTTCATTGCCCAGGCAACCGATATTCACCTGCCGCTCGGTGACCAGATCCTGCTTCTGGCGGTCGCCATGCTGAGCTCGAAGGGGGCGGCCGGTATCACCGGCGCCGGCTTCATCACGCTGGCCGCGACGCTTTCCGTCGTGCCTTCCGTGCCGGTGGCCGGCATGGCGCTGATCCTCGGCATCGACCGCTTCATGTCGGAATGCCGGGCACTGACCAACTTCATCGGCAATGCGGTGGCAACCGTCGTGGTCGCCCGCTGGGAAGGCGAGCTGGACGAAGGCCTGCTGCATGCAGCGCTTGGCGGCAAGGTCTACGAGGAAAACGTACCCGCGCCGGCCCTCAACCCGGCGGAGTAATCTTCGGCGCCGACCCAAGACGGTAAGCCGAAACCAAGGCGCGGTCTGCTTGAAGCGGACCGCGCTTTTTTCATTCCGCCGCGATGATGTGGAATTCGTGCGCGCGGTCCGGATGCTGGGCCTTGCCCATCAGGTAGATCAGACAGCTTGTCCGCAGCAGCGAGGCAAAATTGCTGACCTGGCCGTTGATGTTCAGCGCTTCGTCGTAGAGCGTCGAGAGAAAGCGCGATGTCGACATGGATTGCCCGGCGGCAATCTCGTCGATCAGATCCCAGAAGGCCGCTTCGATCTGGATGCTGGTCGAATGGCCGCCGATCCGCACCGACCGGTTGACGGCGCGGTAGCGGCCGGGATCCTGTCCTGCAAACACCTCACACATGGCGTAAATCCTCCTCCGTTTCTTGTTTTGGCACCCATTATGCGTCCGCTTTTGATGGGGGTCAATTTCGAAGTCATCCGTCGGTTTCCCGCGGAAAATCAGGGGTGCGGTAATGGGCTGCTACCCGCATCGACGCTGTCGGTAGCAAACTGCTGATATAAGATGATTTGCCTGACGTCCTTCAAGGAGTTGCCATTGGCCAAGATGATCCATTCGATGATCCGCGTTCTGGACGAGACCCGGTCGGTCGCCTTCTACGAGGCGGCCTTCGGTCTGTCGGTGGCCGAGCGGCTCGATTTCGAAACCTTCACCTTGCTCTATCTCAGCAATGGCGAGAGCGAGTTCGAGCTGGAGCTGACGGTCAACAAGGGCCGCACCGAAGCCTATGGCCTCGGCGATGGCTACGGCCATCTGGCGGTGTCGGTCACCGATCTCGATGCCGAGCATTTGCGCGTGACCGATCTCGGGCTGAACCCGGGCAAGATCGTCGAATTCAACCGGGACGGCGCGCTTTTGGCGCGGTTCTTCTTCATGACCGATCCTGACGGCTACAAGATCGAGGTTTTGCAGCGGCACGGGCGCTACAAGTAACGGGCGCTACAAGTAAGGCGGTCGGCAGCGGCGGATAGGAGGTCCGCCGCTCTGATCGAAAATTCCGGCCGGCACTTCGATTGTGCCGTCCGACAGCGGACCGGGTGAGGCCGGCTCCGTTTCATGAACCGCAGGACTTTGGGAGGAGACTGACGTGGTAACAGTTTACGAGAAGACGAATGGGCTTTCCCGCCGCGATCTTTTGAAGCGCGGCAGCATCGGCGCCATGCTGGTGATCAGCGGCACGGCGGTGATCAGCCCGCAGAATGCCTGGGGCCTTGAGACGACCGCCTTGAAGCCGGAGACCATGGCGACCCTGATCACGCTTGCCCGAGACATCTATCCGCATGACCAGCTGGCCGACCGCTTCTATGCGATCGCGGTCAAAGGACAGGATGGCCGCGCGGCTAAGGATGCCGCTCACAAGGCGCTGATCGAGGACGGCATCGCCGATCTCAACGCCCGCGCCGGGGCCGGCGGCTATTCCGGGCTCGGCTGGGAGGATGACCGGGTGGCGCTCCTTCGGGAGATCGAGACCACACCGTTCTTCCAGGCGATCCGCGGCGACCTCGTCGTCAGCCTTTATAACCAGCCGGAGCTCTGGCCGATCTTCGGCTACGAGGGCGAGTCTTATTCCAAGGGCGGTTATATCGAGCGCGGCTTCAGCGACATCGAGTGGCTCTGAGCCTTCATCGCTTCCAAAGACCTGCGTGAAGCCGGCGCCTCGATAGGCGCCGCCACGCGACATCACTTCATAGCTGATTTCGACTTTCTGGGAGGAAAACATGGCAGCTCCTTACGATCTCAACGACGACAGCGTGGTCGTCATCATCGGTTCGGGTGCGGGCGGCGGAACGCTCGGCAACGAACTGGCACAGAAGGGCATCGACGTCGTCATTCTGGAAGCGGGCAACCGCATCGAATACGAGGAATTCGTCAACGACGAATGGGCAAGCTTCTCGCAGCTGGCCTGGCTCGACAATCGCACCACCGGCGGCGGCTGGCGGGTGTCGAAGGACTTTCCCAACCTGCCGGCATGGATCGTCAAGGCGGTCGGCGGCACCACCACCCACTGGGCCGGCGCCTCGCTGCGCTTCCAGGAGCACGAGTTCAAGGACCTCACCCATTACGGCAAGGTCGAGGGCGCCAACCTGCTCGACTGGCCGATTACGCTCGCCGATCTCGAACCTTACTATGCCAAGGCCGAGGACAAGATGGGCGTGACCCGCACCAACGGCATCGACGGCCTGCCGGGCAACAACAATTTCAAGATCCTGAAAGCCGGTGCCGACAAGCTCGGCTACAAGGAATGTCACACCGGCAACATGGCGATCAACTCGGCGCCGCGGGACGACCGCAACAGCTGTCAGCAGACCGGCTTCTGTTTCCAGGGCTGCAAATGGGGCGCCAAGTGGTCGACGCTCTATACGGAAATCCCGAAGGGCGAGGCGACCGGCAAGCTGGAAGTCCGGCCGAATTCGCATGTGGTCAAGATCGAGCATGACAAGGACGGCAAGGTCAATGCCGTGGTCTATGCCGACAAGGACGGCAAGCTGCAGAGGCAGAAGGCGCGCATCGTCTGTCTGGCCGGCAATTCCATCGAGAGCCCGCGGCTGCTCTTGAATTCGGCATCGTCGCTGTTCCCGGATGGCCTTGCCAATTCCTCCGGCCAGGTCGGAAAGAACTACATGCGCCACACCACCGGTTCGGTCTATGGCGTGTTCGAAAAGCCGGTGCATATGTATCGCGGCACCACCATGGCCGGCATCATCCGCGACGAGGCGCGCCACGATCCGTCGCGCGGCTTCGTCGGCGGCTATGAGCTGGAAACCCTGTCGCTCGGCATTCCGTTCATGGCGGCCTTCCTCGATCCGGGCGGCTGGGGCCGCTCCTTCACCTCGGCCATGGACCAGTATGCCAATATGGCCGGCCTGTGGATCGTCGGCGAGGACATGCCGCAGGAACAGAATGCGGTGACGCTGCATGCAACGCTGAAGGACAAGTATGGCATGCCGATCCCGGATGTCTCGTTCACCGACCATGCCAATGACGTGGCGATGCGCAACCACGCCTATAAGCAGGGCATGGCGATCTACGAGGCGGTCGGCGCGACCCGCACCTTCCCGACGCCGCCTTATCCGTCGACCCACAATCTCGGCACCAACCGGATGAGCGAAAAGGCGCAAGATGGCGTCGTCAACAAACACGGGCGGGCGCACGACATCAAGAACCTGTTCATCTCGGACGGCAGCCAGTTCACCACGGGGGCTGCGGAAAATCCGACCCTGACGATCGTGTCGCTGGCCATCCGCCAGGCAGACCATATCGCTGCGGAAATGTCGGCCGGCAGCATCTGACGGCGGGGGCTTGAACGATCCCGCACTGCGCGCCCGCGAGAAAAATCCGGGCGCGCAGTTGTGCGTGTCAGGCGGCGATCTTGTCCCGGCGGTGGCGGGCAGGGGGCACTGCCATCTGATTGCCGCGCCAGACAAAGCCGTTGCCGAACCAGGCCGCAGCCCAGAGAGCGGGAAGGGCGGCATCGCGCAGCAGCATGGCGAGCAGCGTCAGCGGCGACAGCGGCCAGCGAAAGAGAGCGGTCAGCAGGATTTCAGACCCGTACCATAGGGCGGCATAGAGCAGCCCGGCCCAGAACGGCCAATCGCCGAACCCCACGAGAACCGCGGTCGAAAGCATCGGCAGGGCGCCGCCGCTTGCGATTTCCGGTGCGAAATAGAGCGGAAAGGAGGCCCGCCGCAGCCGCGCCCAGCGCAATTGCCGGCGCCAGATGCCGGTCCAACTGCGCTGCCCGAGCGGTTGCTGGAACGGCTCGAGGGTCAGGCGCACGCAAAGACCGGCGGTTCGCACGATCTTGGTGGCGGCGGCATCCTCGGCCACCTCTTCGGCAAGCCGTTCGATGCCGCCACTGGCGCCCAGCAGGCTGCGCTGCATCAGCATGGTCTTGCCCTGGCCGAAGCCGAAGCCGATCTCGTCGGCGACAAGCTGCCAACGGGCCTGGAAACTGTTCAGCCAGGCGCATTCGACCTCGGCCCAGAATCCCTCCGGCGCGGAGCCGGCGGGCGGCGAGCACACCATGCCGGTGCCGGGCAGCCAGCGGGCAAACAGCCGGTCGAGATAATCGGACGGCGCCAGCACATTGCTGTCCGCCAGCACGATCCAGTCGTGGCGCGCTGCCTTCCAGCCCTTGACGACATTGTTGAGTTTCGGATTGACGCTGACCTTGACGTCGCCGACCAGCAGGCGGGCCGCGACATCGGGATGGGCGGCGATCAGCCGCTCGACGAGCGGGATGGCCGGGTCATCCGCGGCGGCGACGCAAAAGAGGATCTCGACCTCGGGCCAGTCGAGATGAAAGCTCGATTCGAGGGTTTCGGCGAGATTGTTCTCCAGGCCGCAGACCGGCCGCAGGATGCTGACCGGCGGCCGCCTGACCTGCCATTCGGTGGCGTGCGGTTGGGCCTTGCGGATGCGCCAGGCAGCGCAGGCGATGCTGAGCATCTGACTGACCAAGGCCGTCGCGCAGAAAATCGACAGTGCCCACATGGTGTTTTCCTTATATCCGGCCCGTCCGGGATATAGGGGCTGTGTGACAGTTCGATGAACGGCTGTGGGCTTGGCTGCTGTGCCGGCCGGCATCAGTGGTGGTGCGGAACCTTGATGTTGCGCCGGTTCCCTGCCGGCACCGTCCGTGGGTGCCCCGGCCGTCGGGGGTTGACACGGTGGACACCGCCCTTTCAATCAGGACAGTGCAGAACGGTAAAGGGTGACGGCTTTTATGACGGCGACGGAGATCAGGCTGGAAGACAGCTGGAAGCGGGTGCTCGGGCCGGAGTTTTCCAGCCCCTACATGCAGCAGCTTCGCGCATTCCTGCTGGCGGAAAAAGCGCAGGGAAAGCATATCTTCCCGAGGGGTCCGGAATATTTCCGGGCGCTTGACCTGACGCCGCTTGAGCATGTGCGCGTGGTGATTCTCGGGCAGGATCCCTATCACGGCGCCGGGCAGGCGCATGGGCTGTGCTTCAGCGTTCAGCCGGGCGTGCGCACGCCGCCGTCGCTGGTCAATATCTACAAGGAATTGCAGGCCGATCTCGGCATTGCGCCGGCCCGCCATGGGTTTCTCGAAAGCTGGGCGCGCCAGGGCGTGCTGCTGCTCAACAGCGTGCTGACGGTGGAGGAGGCACGGGCCGCCTCCCATCAGGGCAAGGGCTGGGAGCGGTTTACGGACGCGGTGATCCGCACCGTCAACGACGAATGCCAGAATGTCGTGTTCATCCTGTGGGGGGCCTATGCCCAGAAGAAGGCGGCCTTCGTCGACCAGACGCGCCATCTGGTGCTGAAGTCGCCGCATCCCTCGCCGCTCTCGGCCCATAACGGCTTTTTCGGCAGTCGCCCGTTTTCCAAGGCCAATGAATTCCTGGTGTCGCGCGGGCTGGAGCCGATCGACTGGCGCCTGCCGGATGCGCCGCATACGGCCTGATGGTGCGCTGCAGCGGCGTCGCGCGGCACCGGCTGGACCCCTAAAATCTTAGTGCTTTTCAAGTGGAACAAATTCGGCATACTTTGGACATATTCCATTGAATTCCTAGGATCAATACCGATGATACCGCCTGTCTTCTCCCGCCCGGTGTGGAGGCGCCCGAACCGTGCGCCTGTGGCCACCGTCGGGCTTGAGCAAAACGAAGAGGCTGACCTCGTCATCATCGGCGCCGGCTTTCAAGGGCTGTCGACGGCGCTGCATGCCGCGAGAAAAGGACTGTCGGTCCGGGTGATCGAGGCCGGCCGGATTGGCGAAGGTGCCTCGGGGCTGAATGGCGGGCAGGTCATTCCGGGCCTGAAATATGATCCGGAATGGCTGCTGCAGCATTTCGGCGATGACCGCGGCGAGCGGCTGACGGCGTTTTCTCAGACAACGGCCGATACCGTTTTCGACCTGATCACACGCAACGGGCTCGATGTGGAGCACAGTCGCCACGGCTGGATCCAGGCCGCGCACACCGAGACGGCACTGGCTGCCGCCGCCGAGCGCAATCGCCAGTGGAAGGCGCGCGGCGCCGATGTCACGCTGCTCAACGATGCCGAGATCTCCTTCATGACGGGTGCCAGCGGTTATGTCGGCGGCTGGCTCGACCGGCGCGCCGGGGTCATCAACCCGCTGGCCTTCGTGCTGGAACTGGCGCGGCTGGCCGTGGAAGCCGGCGTGCGGATTGCCGACGGTGCGCGGGCAACGAAACTCCGGCAGGAGAACGGCCGCTGGACGGTCGAGACGGCGGCCGGCGGTGTGGTGCGCGGCAAGACGGTGGTGGTCGCCAGCAATGCCTATTCCGACCGGCTGGTGCCGGGGCTTGCCCTGAGCCTGGTGCCGCTCAATTCCTTCCAGATCGCCACGGCGCCGCTGCCTCTTGCTCAACAGGACCTGATCCTCGCCCATGGCCAGGCGGTTTCCGACAGCCGGCGCATTCTCGTCTACTACCGCCGCAGCCCCGACGGGCGTCTGGTGCTGGGCGGGCGGGGCCGGATGGCGGGGCCGCGCCGTGGCGAAGACTGGGCGCATCTGGAACACGCGCTGCTCAGGCTTTTCCCGGTGCTTGCCGGCATCGACATCGAGCATCGCTGGTTCGGGCAGGTGGCGATGACGGCCGACCACCTGCCGCATATCCACGAGCCGCAGAAGGGCCTGCTGATGGCCGCGGGCTGCCAGGGCCGCGGCGTCGGCCTGATGACGGCGCTGGGCAACAGCTTTGCCGATTACATCGAATGCGGCGATCCGGCCACGCTGCCCTTCCCGATCTCGCCGATCCGGCCCATCCCGCTGCATGCCCTGCGCCAGATCGGCGTGGCGGCGATGATCACCTGGTACCGCATGCTCGACAGCCGCGAGCGCTGAGGGGTTCCTGTGCCGCCTGACATTTGCGAGTGGTGTCGACAGCAGCCAGCGCGTCAGATCAGATTATGGATCATGCTCACCAGCGCACTCGTTCAACGTCTCTATCCTTGACAAAATGTGTAAAACACGTAATTTACGCAAAAAGGGAGACGAGCAATCATGGCCCAAGCTTTAAAAGTTTCCGCTACTGAGTTCGCGCGTAAATTTACGACATTCAGGGAACAGGTGCAGTCGGCGGGTGTGATTGAAGTCACGGCGCATAACCGCACGATCGGCGGGTTCCTCTCTGCCGCGGAGCTCAATCACTATCACGACATGAAAAAGCGTGAGCGAGACGTCATTCGTGTCAGCGAAATTGACGACGAAACCATGGCGTTGATCATGAATTCTGAATACGGCAAAGCTTCCGAGTGACATACCCAAGGCCGGTTGCGGGCCTCGTCGTGCGCTACAATTACCTGTGGGACAAGGAAAAGAGCGAGGGCTTTTCCGTGGGCAGCAAGGATAGGCCTTGCGCCATTGTCGTTTATCACTCGAAGACCAACGATACCATCGTCGTGCCGATCACGCATTCTCCACCCGAACTAGGTGAGGAAGATCTCTCCCTCGAGGTTCCGCCCGAACTCTGCAAGCAGCTCGGCTTGGACGATGACGCCAACTGGATTCGCGTGAGCGAGGTCAACAGATTTGAATGGCCCGGCGTTCACCTCAGGCCACTCCTCTCCGATCCGAGCCGTTATCATTATGGAATGATCCCGCCGGACCTCTTCGAACGGATCAAAGCCAAACTTCATGAGACGATGAAGAAGGGGCGGGTGGCTTTGGCTAAGCGTTGACTGGCGGTGCCATGGTCGATGATCTTCTTCTCTACTTCATAATTCCTGAAAATTTTCCCCGTGCGCGTCTGCGGCTTGCGGCGGCGGAGGGCTTGATTGATAGTGCGCGGCACACACCGCATTCAGAGGAGTAAGCCATGAGCCACCATCTGCAGTTCTTCATCGACGGCCAGTGGGTCGATCCGGTCAAGCCGGCGGTGCTTGATGTCATCGATCCCTCGACGGAAGAGGCCTATACGCAGATCTCGCTCGGCTCCGAAGGCGATGTCAACAAGGCGGTTGCTGCCGCCAAGGCCGCCTTTGCCAGCTTTTCGCTGTGGTCGAAGGACGAGCGCATGGCGCTCTTGAAGCGCATCCTCGAGGTCTATAACGAACGCTTCGAGGATATCGCCCAGGCCGTCAGCCAGGAAATGGGCGCGCCGCTGTCCTTTGCCCGCGACAGCCAGGCCGCTGCCGGCCGCGGCCACATGGAATCGACCATCGCTGCCTTCGAGACCTATGAATTCTCCGAAAAGCGCGGTTCGACCATGGTGGTCAAGGAGCCGATCGGCGTCTGCGCGCTGATCACGCCGTGGAACTGGCCGCTCAACCAGATCGTCTGCAAGGTCGCCCCGGCGATTGCCGCCGGCTGCACCGTCGTGCTGAAGCCCTCGGAAATCGCGCCGATCAGCGGCGTGATCTTTGCCGAGGTGATGGAAGCCGCCGGCACGCCGAAGGGCGTGTTCAACATGGTGCAGGGCAACGGCCCGGATGTCGGGCAGATCATGGCCGGCCACCCCGATGTCGACATGGTGTCCTTCACCGGTTCGACCCGGGCCGGCATTATCGTCGCCAAGACGGCGGCCGATACGGTCAAGCGCGTCGCCCAGGAACTGGGCGGCAAGTCGGCCAATATCATCCTGCCGGATGCCGATCTGCAGCAGGCGGTCACCGATGGCGTTGCCGGCTGCTTCGGAAATTCCGGCCAGTCCTGCGACGCGCCGACCCGCATGCTGGTGCCGGCCGATCGCCATGACGAGGCACTGGCGATTGCCAAGACGGCGGCCGAGACCTTCGTGGTCGGCGATCCGCGTTCCGACGAGACCATGCTCGGGCCTGTCGTCAGCCAGGTGCAGTTCGACAAGATCCAGCGGCTGATCGAGGCGGGCATCGCCGAAGGGGCGGTGCTCGTCACCGGCGGTCCGGGCCGGCCGGAAAACCTCAACCGCGGCTATTACATCCGCCCGACCGTGTTCGGCAATGTTTCCAACGACATGACGATCGCCCGCGAGGAGATTTTTGGTCCTGTTCTGTCGATCCTGCCCTACAAGGACGAGGAAGAGGCGGTTTCGATCGCCAATGACACGGTTTATGGGCTGGCGGCCTATATCCAGTCCGGCGAGATCGGCCATGCCCGCAAGGTGGCCGCCCGGATGCGGGCCGGCTCGGTCTATATCAACTATCCCGACTGGGATACGTTCGCGCCGTTCGGCGGCTACAAGCAGTCCGGCAATGGCCGCGAATATGCCGACTGGGCGATCCACGATTTCCTCGAAATCAAGGGCATCGTCGGCTACGGCGACTGATCCCTGAGACGCCTGAGGCCGGGAGGGACGAACGTCTCCCCGGCCTTATCCCATCGCGACAGGAAACAGCGCGGACCGCGCTTGTTCGGGCCCGATCGTCGCGATAGGGTCGGTCATTCTTCACGAGTCCCGGTTCCTCCATGCCTCCTGACAATCAGCGCCAGTATCGGGCCGGTGTGGTCTATGCCGCGACCTCGGCTCTCGCCTGGTCGACGTCGGGCCTGTTCATCCGCTCGATCACCACGGACCTGATGACCATGCTGTTCTTGCGCGGCCTGGTGTCGGGCACTTGCGTCTTCCTGGTCTTTCTCTTCATGGAGCGGGGCCAGGCGCTGGCGATCCTGAAGCGCATGCGCGGGCCGTCGATCGCGGCCATGGTGCTGTCGGCCGTCAGCATGATCAGCGGCATCGGCTCGATGTATTACACCTCGATTGCCGATGCCATGGTGATCTACGCCACCGTGCCTTTCGTGACGGCGGGCGTCGCCTTTCTTACGATCGGCGAGCGGCCAAGCCGTTCGACGCTGATTGCCAGCGCCGTCGCGGTCATCGGCGTGTTCGTCATGCTGGCCGACAGCGATGGCGAACCTGGAAGCTGGGTGGGCAGGTTGCTGGCCGTGGTGATGACGGTCAGCGTAGCGGGTCTGGCGACCGTGATGCGCCGGCATCGCAGCGTGCCGATGCTGCCGGCCATGGCGGGCTCGGCTTGGTTGTGCTCGGCTGCGACCTTCTGGTTTGCCGCGCCTTTGTCCGTTTCCGCCGCCGATCTCGGACTGATCGTCACCTTCGGCATCGTCCAGAATGCCGTCGGGCTCATTCTCTACACCGCCGCCTCGCGCCGCATTCCGGCGGCCGATGCCAGCCTGCTGACGGCGCTGGAAGTGCCGCTCACGCCGCTCTGGGTGGCGCTGTTCCTCGGCGAACTGCCATCGGCCTCGACGATGATCGGCGGGCCGATCGTGCTGGCAGCGCTGTTCGGGCATATCCTCTACGAAGTCCGTCGTGATCGTGGTGGCGTGGCAGCACCTGAGAGCCTGGCGTAGAGTGTTTCCTGGTTAGATTGAAACATTCTGTTGGCTCAAACGGAGTTGGATGATCGCCCGACCGGCGCGTGTCGTAGCCACGCCCTACGGCCAAGCCGGTCGGGCGATCAGGCAGCCCGTTTCAGCCAACCCGAAGGGCCGGGCATCTTTCCGTCAGGGCAAAGGCGATCGGCTCGGACGTACCTTCGGGTATGCCCTTCGCCAATCGCCTTTGCCCTGACGAAAACCTGCTCCGGCAGAATGCTTCAATCTAACCAGGAAACGCTCTCACCTGCCGCCAAGGCTTGAACCGGCGGACGAAAGGCGGTTCACTGACCTTTGTCCTTTGCCGCGCTATCCTCTTCGAGAATCGAGTCTGCCCATGAAACAGGTCTTCAATCCGCCGTCGGTGCGGCGTCCGTTCGGTCACTACAATCACGGCCTGCTGGTGCCGGCCGCGGCCAGCCTGCTGGTCACATCGGGTCAACTGGGCATCCGTCCGGACGATACGGTTCCAGACGACGTGACATCGCAGGCCGAGCTTTGCTTCGAGGCGATCAAGGCCATTCTGGAAGAGGCCGAGATGACCTTTGCCGATGTCATCCGCATCTCGGGATTCGTGACGAAGCGGGAGGATTTTGCGCCCTACATGGCGGTGCGGGATCGCTATACGCTCGATCCGAAACCGGTTTCGACATTGATCATCGTTTCCGGTTTCACCTGTGCGGAATTCCTGGTCGAGGTGGAGGTGACGGCAGCGAAGTTGCTCTAGCCGCAGCGCGTGGATCGATCGCGGTGGAACAAAAATGGCGATCATCCGTTGTTCGTGCACCTGATTATGCAGGAACAAAGGACCAAGTCATGAAGACCAAACTGATGATTCTCTCTGCCGTTATGATCGGTGCCATTGCCGGCACAGCCGTTGCCCAGGAAGGCACCGTGACCGGCGCTGCCGGGGGTGCCGTGACTGGTGCCATCGTTGGCGGTCCGGTCGGCGCTGCCGTCGGCGGTGTGGTCGGTGCGATTGCCGGCACGGCCATTGATCCGCCGCCGGCCCCTGTCGTCACCTATGTGCGCCAGCAGCCCCTGCCGCCTGAAACCGTTGTAATCGACCAGCGTGTGGCGGTCGGCGAACCGATCCCGCAGCAGGTCGTGCTCATGCCGATCCCGGAAAATCCGACCTATTCCTATACGGTGATCAACAATCAGCGCGTCATCGTCGATCCGCAGACCCATGTGGTCGTCGGCATCGTCGAGTAAAAACTGCGATGAGCCATTGCGGCAAGCCGCCTTTCGCGGCCCTGCAATGGCTCGTTCCAAACCCGGCTTGCGGGCAGAAACCATGAAACATTTGATGATGATGACTCCGGCGGATTCGCGTTTTGCGGCGGCCGCTGTTGGAGCGTTTTTTGTGGTCGCCGGTTCGACCACGGCATCGTCCTCGGCTCCAACGCTCGAGACACAGCCTGACTTCGCTTGAGACACAGCCTGAATTTTCGGAACCGGCTTCGATTGCTGTCGACACCAATGGCGGACTTTCCCTTCGCGACGCTTCGTCCATTCGTATGGTCGGTCCGCGCTTCTATACTGATCCTGAGAAAGCCCGCGATTTCGTCGGCCGGGATTGAGACTTGTCCTCAAAGGAGTGACGCCATGACTGACGATAGAGCCCCAACTGTCATTAATACCGGAGAAGGTGGCGCCGGATGGGCTGTTGCCCTGATCTTGGCCGTGCTGCTGGCGCTCGGCGCCTTCTTCGTCTTTTCGGACGGTCAGATGACCGGCGGCGGCAACGTCAACGTCAATGTTGCACCAGCGGCAACAGAGGCGCCGGCCGCATCGGCCCCGTCATCGCCCGCTCCGGCGACACCGGCCCCCGCGGCACCCGCACCGGCTGCCGCACCTGCCAGCAACTGAGGCTGGTTTGCCGCCATCTCTCAACGAAGAAGGCCACGCCGGCGACGGCGTGGCCTTTTTTCATGTCAGGGGATGGAATTACTGGCCATCCGGCAGGGCGTAGGCGATGACGTAATCGCCGCGGTCCGGTGACTGGCGGGCACCGCCGGCCGAGATCAGCACATATTGCTTGCCCGTCTTCGGCGACTTGTAGGTCATCGGGCCACCCTGGCTGCCAACCGGCAGGCGGGCTTTCCAGACTTCTGCACCGGTCTGGGTGCTGAAGGCGCGCAGATAGTAGTCCTGCGTGCCGGCGATGAAGACGAGGCCACCCTGGGTGGCCAGCGTGCCGCCGAGCGTCGGCATGCCGATCGGGATCTGCAGGCCCATCTTGATGCCGAGCGGGCCGGTGTCCTCGACGGTGCCGACCGGAACCTGCCAGGCGACCTGCTGGGTCTTCATGTCGATGGCGGTCAGCGTGCCATAGGGTGGCTTCTGGCAGGGGATGCCGAGCTGCGACAGGAAGCGGTTCTTGTTGACCGCATAGGGCGTGCCCTTCATCGGCACGAGGCCCATGCCGGTATTGACGCTTTCGCCGCCGGTATTGATGCCGGTTGCCGTCTTGGTCTCGACCTTGATCATCTGGATCCACAGGCCGAGGCGCATGTCGTTGACGAAGATGTAGTTGGAGTTCGGATCCGACGACAATCCGCCCCAGTTCATGCCGCCGAGCGAGCCGGGGAAGCTCAGCGAGACATCGGTGTCCGGCACCGTGTAGAGGCCGTCATAGCGCATCGACTTGAAGGCGATGCGGCACAGAAGCTGATCGATCGGCGTTGCGCCCCACATATCGGCTTCGGTCAGGGTTTCGGTGCCGATCTGCGGCATGCCGACCGAGCGCGGCTGGGTCGGGGCATAGGGCTCGTCCGGGATCGTGCCCGGCTTGACCGGCTGTTCGACCACGTCGGTCAACGGCTTGCCGGTGGCGCGGTCGAGCACGTAGAGCTGGCCGGCCTTGGTGCCGAAGACCAGCGCCGGCACGGTGGTGCCGTCCTTCTGCGGGAAATCCACGAAGGTCGGCTGCATCGGCACGTCGAAGTCCCAGAGGTCGTTGTGGACGGTCTGGTAGACCCATTTTTCGCGACCGGTGGTAGCGTCGAGCGCCAGCATTGAGGCGCCGTATTTGTGGTCAAGCGCGGTGCGGTCGGCACCCCAGAGGTCGACCGACGGACTGCCGACCGGCATGAAGACGGTGTTGGAGGCCGGGTCGTAGGACATCGACGCCCAGACATTCGGGGTCGAGCGGGTATAGGTCTGGCCTTCAGGCGGCAGCAGGGTGATCGCCGGATTGCCCGGATCGAAGGCCCAGCGCAGGGCGCCGGTGACCGCATCGAAGCCGCGCATGACGCCGCCCGGCATGTCGGTGCTGACATTGTCGGCGATACGGCCGCCGACCACCACCGTGGTGCCGGCAAGGGTCGGTGCTGAGGTCAGCACATAGCTGGGATCCGGCGCATCGCCCATGCCGATCTTCAGGTCGACGCGGCCATTGGTGCCGAAATCCGGGCAGAAGGCACCGGTCTCGGCATCGAGCGCGATCAGTTCGGCCTGGATGGTGTTCATCAGGATGCGGCGTTCGCAGAGCGCGCCGGGTGCCACGGCGACGGCGGTCACCGGTGTGGAGTTCGGTGCGGTCGGCTGTTCGAGGGGCCGCGTCGCGTCGAAATAGGCCAGGCCGCGGCAGCGCATCCAGACGGATGACTTGGCGTTGATCTCGGCCTTCCAGATTTCCTTGCCGGTATCGGCATCGATGGCAATGACGTTATTGTGCGGCGTGCACAGGAAGACGCGCTCGCCGACCTGCAGTGGGGTCTGCTGATCCTCTGCGCCATTGGCGCCGGGGCTGATCGGCGTATCGCCGGTGTGATAGGTCCAGGCGACCTGCAGGCCCTTGACCGTGTCCAGATTGATCTGGTCGAGGGCGGCAAAACGGCTGCCGCCCGGCGTATTGCCGTAGTGTTCCCAGTTCTTCTGTTCCGTTTCAGGCGTCACCGCGACGCGCTCGGGAAGAGCGCCGCTGGCCGTCACCGTCGGATGGGGAATGAACATGGTGGCAAAGCCGGCGCCCGAGGCGATGGCGAGCATCAAGGCGATGGCAAACGATCCCTTGTAGGCCGGCGCCTTGCCAACGCTGCGGCGCAGCAGCGGGAAGGATAGGGCGATGACCGTGGCGCCGACGCCGAGCGCCAGCAGGCGCGAGATCAGCGGCCAATAGTCCAGGCCGACTTCCCAGATCGCCCAGCCGATGGTGGCCAGGGTGGCAATGGCGAAGATCCAGGCGCCGAGCGGGCGCCCCTTGATGATCAGGAGGCCGGAGACGACCAGCGCCAGGCCCATCAGGGCAAAATAGGCACTGCCGCCGAGCGACAGAAGATAGGCACCGCCACCCAGCAGCGCCAGGCCGGCCAGAACGACCACGAGGCCGAGCAGGACCAGATACAGGCGTCCAAGAATGGTGGGAGGGAAGGAAGAATGGGGCATACTGAGAGGGACTCCGGCTGATGTCTCATTCCGGAGCCTGCGCCACGAGGAGATCCCATTCAAGGCCCGTCTTGATCAGCGGGACACGATGGACGAACCTGCGATCGTGCAAGGATGATCCGGAATACACCGCTCTGTCCCACCTGCATCGGCTCGACGCAAGGTGTGAAATACAACAATCGTTCCTCGTAACGGTGTTGTGTAGCCTCTTAGGCGCAGATCCAGCCGGTCTAGAATTTTTCCATCTCGCGCTTCACCCGCTGCAGAAATGCCGCGCGCGTCTCGTCCGTGCAGTTGTTCATGTCGTAATGGGCGAGATACTTGACCGGCGCACCGAGCTTGATCTGGGCGCGCAGCACGCGGGTGACGATCTTCTTCGGCGGATTGCCGGCCAGAAAGGCGCGCATCGGCGTGGCGCCGTAGGTCATCACGGCGGCGAGTTTTCGGATATGGCGCAGCGACGGCGTCAGCTTGCCGTCTTCGAGCACAAAGGACACGCCCGGCAGCCAGACGCGGTCGAAATAGCCTTTCAGCATGGCCGGGAAACCGAAATTCCACACCGGGGTGACGATGACCAGCGCTTCGGCCTGTTTCAACCGCTCGACATAGGGTTTCACCAGCGCCGTATTGTCGGGATAGGTGTGGTAGATCGCCCGGTCATGGGCCGAGAGGACCGGGTCGAAACCTTCCTCATAGAGATTGCAGCCATCGACCTGATGGCCGACCTTTGTGAGGCTTTCGCAGGTCTGGCGATAGAGCGCCCGGCCATAGCTTTCATCCAGCGGGTGGGAGTGCAGAACGAGAACGCGCATTGTCAAAGCTCCAAGTCATTGCCCGTCGGCTGCAAGCCTTCGGGTGCAAATTCAAAACTTCCGCGCCGTTTGTCCGACTGCCGTTTCCCCGTGTCCGACGGGGAGCGGCATTCATGACCGTTACCGATCATCGATCCCGGCACGTCAGGCGATGGCCGGGATCGGGAGTACCTTCGGAATGTGACAGTTCACAAGAGGCGTCAGGCCTCCATGAAGGATTGCAGGCCGGGGAAGAGATAGTTCTTGCCGGCCTTGAAATCGAAATCGGGATTGTCCCAGGCAATCATCTTGCCGGGGTTCAGGAGACCCTTGGGATCGGTCTCCTTCTTGAAATCCAGCTGCACGGTGTCGGTCTGCTTCATGCCGCCTTCTTCCAGCGTGTAGCGGTGCGGATTGAAGATCGGGCAGCCGTTTTCCTCATGCAAGCGGATGATTTCCTCCAGCCGCTCCGGCGTCGTATAGCGCACCAGCGGCAGGCCGGAGCACTGGATGGCGCCGTTGAACTTGATGAATTCGAGATGGCCGATCACCTCGTCGCCGAACAGCTCGACCATCGCTTCGACCTTGGCGACGTGATCCGGACCCGGATACTGGACCTGCAGATAGGTGAAAGTCGGATCGACCTTCAGGGCGCGCAGCGTCGTGTGGTTCCAGGCCAGTTCATAGGCATGCGGCATGCCCTTCATGCTCTCGACGGTGTCGGAACGGAAGCGCACGTCGCCGTTCATCTTCTCGGCATAGGCCAGGAACGGTCCCATGGAATGGGGCGCCACCATCAGCACGACCACCGACTGGCCGTCCTTCAGGTAGGGCTTGTGGCGGGTGAAATAGTCGAACGGCACGGGGGCGGCGATCGGTGCCACTTCCTTCAGCAGGATGCCGTTGCGATGGGTCAGGGCATCGGCGAAGCGCACGGCCTCCATGAATGTGTCATAGCCGACGATGACATCGACCCAGTCATAGGCAGGCGCAAGCGGCATTTCCACTTCGGTGATGATACCGTTGGTGCCATAGGCATGGCTGACCTTCTGCAGGTCCCAGGCGGACAGGTCGAGAACGCGCGGTTCTGCCTCCATGGTGACGACCCGCAGCCGCAATATATTGCCGAGATCGCGCAGCCCGCCCCAGGTGATCGAGCCGACGCCGCCCGAGCCGCCGGCGATGAAGCCGCCGAGGGTGGCCGTCTGGGCGGTCGAGGGATGGAAGCGCAGTTCCTGGCCGGAATGGGCTTTGGTCTGCTTGTCGAGCTGCGAAATGATCACGCCGGGCTCGCAGATGACGCGGCCGGGCTGGATATCCCTAACCTTGTCCATGCCGAGCAGGTTGAGCACGATGCCGCCCGACAGGGGCATGGCCTGGCCGTAATTGCCGGTGCCGCCGCCGCGCGGCGTGATCGGCGCGCCATGGGCAAAGGCGAGTTTCAGGGTGGTGATCACCTCCTGCTCGGACTTCGGCGAGACGATCAGGTCGCCGGTGACATTGTCGAGCTGACTTTTGAGGATCGGCGAATACCAGTAGAAGTCGCGGCTCTTCTGCTTGACGAGGGCCGGATTGTCCTCGACGGCGATGCCTTCGGCCTCGAGAAGGGCCTTGATCTCTCTATAATCGGGCATGGTCAGTCTTTCACGATCGGGTCAAGGTCACGGTAATCCGGCAGGCGACGGTCGATGCCCTTGCCATTCCGCATCACGATGCGGTCGGCCTGCGGACGGGAAAGGAATTCGCTCCAGCGCCTTGCGCTGAACAGCACGAGATCGGCGGCCTGGCCAACGGCGATGCGCCCGAGATCCGGGCGGCCGAGGATATCGGCGGGCGAGCGGGTAACGATGCGGGATGCCTCGTCGAGCGGGTGGTCGAGATGGAGGATGCGCACCGCCTCGCGGAACACCTCGACGGCATCGAGGTCGCCATAGGCGTAGAACGGGTCGCGGGTATTGTCGGAGGAGACGGCGGTGGCGACGCCGGCCGCGGCCAATTCCTTGAACAGCGTGACGCCGCGATAGCGCGGCGTGCGGCCGGGCGTGCGGTCCTGCAGATACATGTTGCACATCGGCAGCGACACCACGGCGATCTTCGCCTCAGCCACAAGATCGATGGTCGCCTTGGCAACGTCCTCGTCCTGGCGGGCCAGCGAGCAGCAATGGCCGACGGTGACGGCGCCCTCGAAGCGGTTGCGCAGCTTGGCCTCGGCGATGGATTTGAGCGTCAGCACCTGCTTGTCCTGCGTCTCGTCGACATGCAGGTCCACATCGAGCCCGTTGTCGGCGGCGGTGCGAAACAGCAGGTCGAGGCGGGCGTCGAGATCGGGCCACATCTGCGTGACGCCGCCGAGCAGTCCCTTGTGGGTGACGATGACCTCGACCAGATCCTTGAAAAAGGCCGCGTCGGTGATGGCATCGAGCGGGAAGAGGGCGACGGCCTGCAGTGCGATGCGGTCCTTCCAGGCCTCACGAACCTGCGAAAACACCTCGAACGAGATGCGGTGCTGCGGCGCCAGGCTGTCGAGATGGGTACGGATCAGATGGGTGCCGTGGGCATAGGCTGACTTCAACGAGAATTCCATGCGGGCGCGCACGTCGGCAGCCGACCAGTTGGCCTCGCGGTCGCTCCTGACGGCATCCAGGGCGCCTGGAAAATCGCCGGTCGGGTTGGGACGGCGGTCCCAGATATGGCCCTTGTCGAGATGGGTGTGCATGTCGACGAAGCAGGGCCAGGCCATGCCGTGGCCCAGATCGGCGGAGGGCAGGTCGGCAGGCGCGGTGCCGGCCGGCAGCAGGGCCTCGATACGGCCAGCCGAGACCACGATATCGGCGGCGATCAGCCCTTCTTTGGCCGGTGTCACAAAACCATCGACGGCGATGGCCGGCAGGGTGGCGTTGGCAAGCACGAAACGATCAGAATTGGGCAGCGACAGGAAGGACGAACTCATCAGTTTTCTCTTTTCAGGCTGCTTTCATGCCAGCGATGCAGGCTTGCCCAGGCAATGGTGGAGGTGATGGCGAAGATCGTCACGCCGAGGGCGGAGAGCAGGAAGAGGGCGGCAAACAGGCGGGGGATGTTGAGGCGGTACTGGGCTTCGAGCAGGCGGAAGGCGAGGCCCGATCCGGCCCCGGCCGAGCCCGCGGCAAATTCGGCGACCACGGCGGCGATCAGCGCCAGGCCGCCGCCGATCTTCAGGCCCGTCATGAAATAGGGGAGTGCTGCGGGCAGCTTCAGATAGAGCAGGGTCTGCCAGCGGCTGGCGCCGTAGAGATCGAACAGGTTCAGCAGGTTGTGATCGACGCTTTTCAGGCCCTGCACCATGTTGGAGAGGATCGGGAAGAAGGCGACCAGGAAGGCGCAGATCAACAGCGCCACCTGGGTCGACGGTGCATAGATCAGGATCAGCGGCGCGATGGCAACGATCGGGGTGACCTGCAGGATGACGGTGATCGGATAGAAGGCGGTCTCGATCCATTTCGATTGGACAAGGCAGATGGCCATGCCGCCGCCGCCGATCAGCGCCAGAGCGAGCGACGCCAGCGTGATCTTGGTGGTGACCCAGAGGGCGGGCGCCAATGTGCCCCAGTCCTTGATGAGCGCGCCGGCCACCGCCACCGGCCCCGGCAGGATATATTGCGGCACGCCGGAGACCAGCACGCCGATATGCCAGATCAGGATCAGCACCGCGACGACACCGACCGGAACGGCGATGCTGAGCAGCGTCTCGCCATAGCGGGTGAAAAAGGTCTGAGGCTTCGGCTGCAGAAGGGTCTGGGTGTCGAGCGGTGCCATCAGTGACCGTCCTTGCCGGGTTCGAGCGGGAAGCCGATGGCCTCCAGAAGCACGTTGGAGGCTTTTTCGCAGGTGACGCGATACTCTTCCGAGGTGCGGTAATGGGCGTCGCGGTCGAGGCTGGTATGGATCGGAAAATCGGCATGCACCCGGCCGGGCCGCGCCTTCATCACCACGATGCGGTTCGAGAGATAGGCGCTCTCGAACACCGAATGGGTGACGAAGATCACCGTGATGCCGGTCTCCTTCCACAGCCGCAGCACGTCGTCGTTCAGTCGCTGCCGGGTGATCTCGTCAAGCGCCGCAAAGGGCTCGTCCATCAACAGCAGCTTGGGCTTGGTCACCATGGCGCGGGCGATCGAGACGCGCATCTTCATGCCGCCGGACAGTTCGCGCGGATAGGCATCGGCAAAATCGGCAAGACCGACGGCGGCAAGCGCTGCCATGATCTCTGTCTTGACGGAGGATTTCGACTGGCCGCGCAGCTTCAGCGGCAGATAGACATTGCCGAACACGGTCTGCCAGGGCATCAGGGTCGGCTCCTGGAAGACGAAGCTGATATCGCCCTCCGGCAGGCCGCGGGAATTGATGCGGGAGCTTGGCCAGTCGATCGAGCCGGCCGAGACATCGCCAAGGCCGGCAATGATGCGCAGCGCCGTGGACTTGCCGCAGCCCGACGGCCCGAGCAGGCTGACGAACTCGCCCGAATTGACCGACAGCGACATGTCGGACAGGGCCAGGGTGCCGTTCGAGAACATTTTCGACACACGATCCATCACCACCAGCGGACGCTTGAGGGTTTCGGGCGGCAGGCTTGTGGTCGGTGCGTCTGAAATGATCATTACAGGCCTTGGATACTGGGTCTCGACGGTCGCTTGGTTCGGCGTCGGGTCTTGGCTGTACCCTGCCCATGAGGGAAGGGTACAGCATATGAAAAGATCCCCTCCCAAACCCTCCCCACAAGGGGGAGGGCTTAACCCGCGGCACTCTTGGTGGATGGAGCCGAGGGGTTTCCGCTAAGTCTTCTCCCCCCTTGTGGGGGAGATGGCCGGCAGGCCAGAGAGGGCCTTTGTAAGGGCAATCGTCGATTACTTCTTCAGCGCCATGCCGACGCCCTTGCAGACGTATTTGGTCGTATAGGCCTTGGTGTAGTCGAGGCTGGCGTCGACGACGCCGATTTCGACCATGTCGTCGAAGAAATCCTTGTAGCGCGCATCGGTCATGCAGCCGATGCCCTTGTCGAGCGCTTCACCGGACTCGACGATGCCATATTCCTTCATCTTCTTGATCGAATATTCGATCTGGCCGTCGGTCATCTCAGGATTGTCTTTCTTGATCAAATCGTTGGCCGGCTTGTTGTCGCCGTAGAGATAGTTGTACCAGCCCTCGATCGAGGCATCGACGAAGCGCTGCACCAGATCCGACTTGGTCTCGACCATGGTGGTGGTCGTGGTGATCATCGTCGAATAGGGGTTGTAGCCATTGTCGGCGAGCAGGAACACTTTTGGGTCCCAGCCGGCCTGCTTGCCGATCTCGTAGGGCTCGGAGGTCAGGTAGCCCTGCTGGGCGGATTTCGGATCGGCGATGAAGGGCGCCGGGTTGAAGGTATAGGGCTTGTACTGCTCGTCCTTGAAGCCCTCGTAATTCTTCTTCATCCATTCGAAATAGGTGACGTAGCCATCCTTGCCCATGAAGATGCTGTCGAGCTTGGCCAGATCGGCAAATTTCTCGATGCCCTGGTCGGGATGGGCCAGCAGAACCTGCGGATCCTTCTGGAAGATCGACGCGATGTCGATGAGCGGCACGCCCTGCTTGATGGCATCCATTTCGCCGAGCGGGCTGCCCATGTAGAAATCGACCTTGCCGGCGATCAAAAGTGCACGATTGGCGGCATTCGGACCACCCTGCACGATGGTGACCTTGAGGCCGTATTTCTCGTAGGTGCCATCAGCGACGGCCTGGTAGAAGCCGCCATGCTCGGCCTGGGCCAGCCAGTTGGTGCCATAGCTCACTTCGTCCAGCGCAAGGGCCTGGCTGGTCGTCGAAAACGCCACCCCGAGGCCGATACAGGCGAGAAGGGATGTGGATTTCAGTGTCTGGAGCATGTCGATCTGTTCCCCTTTTGAGCCATGCAGCGTCCTCATGGACGCCCATTTTCTTCATTTGAGCCGTTGCGTTGCGCTTTGAAAAGCATCAAAATTCGTCCGCATTGATGCCTTTGAGGCATCGCTCGCCGCTTTGTTATCGGATTGGGCGCATTGATCAAAAAACAGGCAGGCACAGCGTATGCTACACTCAAGAAAGCTGCAATATATTGACGAGATTGCCCGCTGCGGCTCGATCCGCAAGGCGGCGGCCAGGCTCAATGTCGCCTCGTCGGCCGTCAACCGGCAGATCCTGGCGCTGGAGGAGGAATTCGGCGCGCCGATCTTCGAACGCCTGCCGCGCGGGTTGCGGCTGACGGCGGCCGGCGAACTCTGCGTCGAGCATATCCGCGATGTGCTGAAGAACTACGAGCGGCTGGAGAGCCGGATCCGCAGCCTGAAGATGCCGCAGGCCGGCAAGGTATCGATCGTCACCACGGTGGGCCTTGCGGCCGGCCCGCTGCCGGAGATCATCAGCCGCTTCATCGAGGCGCATCCGCGGGTGCGCATCCAGCTGCGCAACGATGGCGGCTCGACGACCATCAATGCGGTGCTGACCGGCGAGGTGGATATCGGCCTCGGCTTCAATATTCCAGCGACCCCCGGCATCCGGACGCTCGCCAATTTCGACATTCCGATCGGTGCCGTGCTGCCGCCTGGGCATCGGCTGGCCAAGGAGACTGGACCGATCGACCTGATCGACGTGGTGCAGGAACGGCTGGTGCTGGCGCAGCCCGGCACCAGCCTGCGCAATGTCATCAATCTGGCGCTCGCCCCTTTGCCGCTGCCGGTCGAGCCGGTCGTCGAGACCAATGCCTCGGAACTGCTGAAGCAGCTGGTGAGATATGGCACGGCGCTGACCATTCTCAATCCGCTCGACGTGATCATGGAATGTCGGCGCGGCGAACTGGTGTTCCGCCCCTTTGCCGACCAGCATGCCCGTCACCAGCCGATGAAGCTGTTTGCCCGCGCCCGCGCGCCGCTTGACGCCGCCACCAGCCTGTTCGTCGAATATCTGATGCAGGAATTGCTTGGTCTCGTGCAGGAACTGCAGGAGCGGGGCTATATTCCGCCCGTCGAAAAATCACCGCTGGAGCGCGGCGGGCTCGACCGCGATCCGGGATGAACGCGGTCGGGATCTCGCTTAGCGGCTGTAGAGATTGGAGAGCGGATAAGTGCTGAGATCGCGCAGCAGGTCGATGAAGCCTGCGACCTGATGCCGGCAGATGGCAGCCCCCTTGTCGGCCGTGCCCTTGGAGGCATCGCCGACCACGCCATGCGGGTTGAGGTCATGGGCGATCCAGGCCAGCGAATGGGGCGGCAGCGGCTGCAGGAAGCGGGAATGGGCCTTCATCTCCTCGGCCTTCGAGACAAAATTCTCCGCCTTGTCCATGCGCACCAGATCGGGCCGGAAATGCAGCATCAGCGATGTCTCGACCTCGCCGCCATGAATGCCGAATTTCGTTTCATGCTCGGAAATCAAACCGTCCGGATTGCCGAAACGGCCCCATTGCGTGCTGACCACGGCCATCTGGTGGCGAACCCGCAGTTCGCGGGCGACGATGCTCATCACATCGACATTGCCGCCATGGGAATTGACGATGACCAGCTTGCGGATGCCGGCCTCGGCGACTTTCGCACCGATGGCTGTCCAGGCCGGAATGAGGATCTCCGGGCCGAAGGACAGCGTGCCGGGGCCATAGATATGCTCGTTGGCCTTGCCGATTTCCTGGGTGGGCAGGACGAGGAAATCGAGATCGTCCGGCCGCTGGACACGCAGTTCGGCGAGCATGCCGTTGGCGATCGCCACGTCGGTGGCGACAGGCAGGTGCGGTCCGTGCTGCTCCGTCGAGGCGATCGGCAGGATGGCGATGGTGGTGTCGGGGGACAGGAGCGCGAAGTCGGCGGTGTTCAGTTCGTTCCAGTAAAATGGCGTGCCCATGGCCGCTCCTCTGTTTGCAGGCACTACCGATACGGCAATTGCGCGGCGCTGGAAAAGCACCAATTTGTCACCGCTATGATGCTTTTAAGCGCGCAATGGCGCGCCGGGCGCACGCCGGGGCCGGCCGTTTCCCGAATTGCGTGCTACACACCCGACGCCAAGACGGTTGGCGGCGGCGGCCTGTGGCGGGGCCGGCAGTTGTGAAGGTCGATCAGCCGGGGTAGAGAGGGCTTAAGCATGGAATGGCCGGAGCCCCGATGAGACGTTTGCTGCGCAGAATTTTCTCCAATGGCTCGGGACGCGGGCGGGGCGCTGACGCCCGGTCGCGCCTGTCGCTGCAGGGAGCCGCGTTTTCTGCGATCTATGCGATCGGCGACGTGCATGGCTGCTATACGGAGCTTCTGGGCGCCGAGCAGCGGATCCTGCGCGATGCCAGCCAGCGGGATGGTCGCAAGCTGATCGTCATGCTCGGCGATTATATCGACCGGGGACCCAATTCCAGCCAGGTGCTCGATCATCTCTGCCAGGCGCCGCCGCAGGGTTTCGAGCGGGTGGCGCTGTGCGGCAATCACGACGATGTCTTCCTGCAGTTTATCAAGACGCCGCGCGACCATATGGAATGGCTCGAGCTGGGCGGTCGCGAGACGCTTTATTCCTACGGCATCGATGCGGCCCATATGCTGGAGCGCTCCGGTGGCGAAAAAATGCTCGCGGACACCGTGCGCCAGACGATCCCGGTCCAGCATGTCGAATTTCTGGAAGGCCTGCCGTCCCTGCTCTGCGTCGGCCGGCTGGTCTTCGTGCATGCCGGGCTTCGGCCGGGCGTGCCGCTGGAGGAGCAGATCGACGAGGATCTGATGTGGATCCGCGAGCCGTTCCTCAGTCGCGGTCCGGATCTGCCGGTGCTGGTGATCCACGGTCATACGCCAGCGACAGAGGTGATGTACGGAACGCGCCGGGTCGGCATCGATACGGGGGCCTATGCCACCGGGCGGCTGACCGTCCTGAAGCTCGCGGACGGGGCGGCCGAGGAACTCTGACGATCGCTGCGGGCTTTAGCCTTTGAGCCTGCTAGCCTGCTGTTTTCGGCTTGCCCCATTCGGCAATGGCGATGCCGCCCAGCACCAGCGCCAGGGCAATGACGTGGAAGGTTTCCAGGCTCTCGCCGAGAATGAGGAGCGACAGCAGCGTGCCGAACACCGGCACCAGATTGATGAACAGGCCGGCGCGGTTGGCGCCGATGCCCTCGACTCCCTTGATGTAGAGGATCTGCGAAATCAACGAGGGGAAAATGCCGGCATAGAGCATGATCGCCCAGCCGAGCATGTCGGGCGCGATCAAGCGGTCGTTGGAGAGTTCCCAGAAGACGAGGGGCAGGGAGGTGAGGGTGGCGGCCAGCGCCGGGCCGGCCATCAGACTCTTCCAGTGCACCGGCGGCTTGAAGCGCAGCGCCACGGTATAGATGGCATAGCTGATGACGGCGAGCAGCAGCAGCGCGTCGCCGTAGTTCAGTGTCAGGCCGAGCAGGCTTGCCAGGTCGCCATGGGCCGCCGTCAGCGCCACGCCGGTGAAGCTGATCAGGAAGCCGAGGATCTGCACGGGGGAGACCGGAATGCGGAAGATGGCGAAGTTGATGATGAAGATCAGCACCGGAATGCCGCCCTGTTCGATCGCGCCATTGACCGCGCTGGTATATTGCAGGGCCGAATAGAGAAAACCGTTGAAGGCCGTATAGCCGATCGCGCCATAGGCCAGCAGCAGCTTCCAATGGCGGCGCAGCAGCGGCCAGTCCTTCTTCAGTTGCGGACCGGAAATCAACAGGATGATCAGGGTGGCGATCATCCAGCGGCTGAAATTGAGCACCATCGGGCTGACATGACCGACAGCAAGCTTGCCGACCATTGTATTGCCGCCCCAGAGTATCGTGGTGACGACCAGATAGGTATAAGCTCTAAAAGGCAATGGAGAGATACCGCTGTTTGGAAGGCGCGAAGTGGGCCCACCGCGCCGTTTGCCCAGCCGGAATAGGGCAGAGCCTTGACTTTGTCACGCAAAAAGCCAAATCGGCGAACATAAACAGGTCGATTTCCGCAAAACAACGCAGTATAGATGCGCGGGTTTGCGGTAGGCGCGTTTTCGCGCATGGAACAGGATTTTGAAATGACCAATGTCGTGGTGGTGGGTTCGCAGTGGGGCGACGAAGGCAAAGGCAAGATTGTCGATTGGCTTTCGGAGCGTGCGGATATCGTGGTTCGATTCCAGGGCGGCCACAATGCCGGCCATACGCTGGTGATCGACGGCGTGTCCTACAAGCTGTCGCTGCTGCCCTCCGGCGTCGTGCGCCCCGGCAAGATGGGCGTGATCGGCAATGGCGTGGTCGTCGATCCCCATGCGCTGATTGCTGAAATCGGCCGGTTGAAGGTCCAGGGCGTCGAAGTCACCCCGGCAAATCTGCGCGTTGCCGACAATGCGACGCTGATCCTGTCGCTGCACCGCGAACTCGACGGCATGCGCGAAGATGCCGCCACCAATAGCGGCACCAAGATCGGCACGACACGCCGCGGCATCGGCCCGGCCTATGAAGACAAGGTCGGCCGTCGCGCCATCCGCGTCATGGACCTGGCCGATCTGGAAGCGCTGGAAGGCAAGGTCGAGCGTATCCTGACCCATCACAATGCGCTGCGCCGCGGCTTTGGCGTTGCCGAAGTCGAACACAAGACGATCATGGAGGAATTGACCTCGATCGCCGATCAGGTGCTGCCGTTCCGCGAGACCGTGTGGCTGTTGCTCGACAAGGAACGCCGCAAGGGGTCGCGCATCCTGTTTGAAGGCGCGCAAGGGTCGCTGCTCGACATCGACCACGGCACCTATCCCTTCGTGACCTCGTCCAACACGGTGGCCGGCCAGGCCGCTGCCGGCTCCGGCATGGGTCCCGGATCGCTCGGATATATCCTTGGAATCACCAAGGCTTACACCACGCGCGTCGGCGAAGGGCCGTTTCCGACCGAACTTACCGACGAGATCGGACAGTTTCTTGGGGAAAAAGGTCATGAATTTGGCACGGTGACCGGTCGTAAACGGCGCTGCGGCTGGTTCGATGCGGCGCTGGTGCGCCAGTCGGTTGCCACCAACGGCATCACCGGCATCGCGCTCACCAAACTCGATGTTCTCGACGGTCTTGACGAGTTGAAGATCTGCGTCGGCTATACGCTGGATGGCGTGGAAATCGACCATTTGCCGGCCAGTCAGGGCGCTCAGGCCCGCGTCGAGCCGGTCTATATCACCCTGGAAGGCTGGAAGGAATCGACCGTCGGCGCCCGCAAATGGGCAGAACTTCCGGCCCAGGCGATCAAGTATGTTCGCCAGGTGGAAGAGCTGATCGGAGCGCCGGTCGCCCTGCTTTCGACCAGCCCGGAGCGCGACGACACCATACTTGTGACCGATCCGTTTGAGGATTAATGTCAGAAATAATTAACCAATTGTCATACGGCACGGGCCGTCGACCATGAGAAAGTGCTGATGGCTGACTTTGTAGCAGTTATTCGACGGGCCGTTGACGGCCTGTCGAACAATACCCCGGAAATGCGCGCGAAGGTGTACGAGAAGGCTCGTGGCGCGGTGATGCGCCAGCTTCAGAACATGTCGCCCCGCCCGCCGGAGGAAATGCTGCGCCGTCAGCTCGACAAGCTTGAAGCCGCGATCGTCGAGGTCGAGGCGGAGCATGCCGAGGCCTTGATGGCGATCGAGGAGGAGGCGGCGACGGCCACTGCGGCAGCCTATGTCGCGCCGGCCTTTGTCGAGCCGGAGCCAGTCCCGCCTGAACCCGTCGAACCCGAAGCGCCCGCCGAACCGGAGCCGGCCCCTGTCGAAGCGCCGGTCGTGGCCGCCGCGCCGGAACCGTGGAGCCCCGAGCCCGAGACGTCTGCAAGCCCGAGCGTGGACACCGACGAGCCCGCCTCTGTCGGTGAGAATGCTGCGCATCCCGTCGAGCATGCGGCGCAGAACCCCGATGTGTTTGCCCCTATGGTCGACGACAGAAGCGGTGCCGTGGCTGCGGAACGACCGCGCTACGACTATCCCGAGGTGACAGCCGACGAGCCCGCGGCCGATCGTGCGTCGCCGGCTGTTGACGCCGACGATCACTTTGCCGCGGATGCCGGTTCCGCTGCGCCCGGCGCCTATGCGCCCTGGCCTGAGCCCGAGCCTGAACCCGTCCGGACACCACCCGCTGCCGACGTCGAAGCCTGGGACGAGACCCCTCAGCCCGACCGCCTTGCGCAATGGCCGGACGATGCCGAGACCGTGGTTCACGGCGACGTTCAGGACCGTCCGGTTACGCCCGTTACGGCGCCGCCGGCCTTCGGCGACTGGCCGCCTTATGAGGAGGACGCGCCGGATCCCTTCGTCTTGCCCGAGGATGCGACTGCACCGGTCGCTCCGATTGCCCCCGACGCGCCGAAGGCCAAGACCTTCGACGAAGCCGGCGCGCTCGGCGAATTCGACGATTTCGTTCGCAGTGGTCAGAGCAAGCGGCCCGCGCCGGAAATGCCGCCGGCGCTCGATCTTCTCGAATGGGACGAAGCCGATCATCAGACCAGCTTTGCCGGCAAGGCCGCAGCTCCCGACGCGGATCTTTCGGATGGAGCGGATGCCGGCTGGTTCAAGGATTTCGATCAAGGAGCGGCCAACGCCAGCGCCGTCCCGGCCGCGGCCCGCGGCAATGGCGCCAAGGCTCAGACGGCTTCGACCGAGGATATCGATGCGCTTCTGGCGAACGCCGAGCAGAAGGCCTACCGCCGCGATGACAAGCCGCGCCGCAATTATGCGCCCGTCGTGCTGGGCGTGGCTGGCGTCCTGCTGCTGGCCGGTGCCGGCTATGGATTGTGGATCAACCGCGACGCTGTCGGCAGCCTCGTCGAAGGATTGATGAGTTCGGCTCCGCAGACGGAGACAGCGAGCGAAGAGACCACCGCCGACACGGAGACGCCGGGTACGATCGTGCCGTCCGGCAATGGCACGATACCGGCTGATCCCGCGGCCAATGGCACTCCCCCTGCCGATGGTTCGGTCACCGGCCACAAATTCACGCAACGGCTGCTGCCGGACGGTGGCGAAGTCGACGAGGGTGTCGGCGCAGCACCCGGCAGTGCCGTGCCGGCCGGCGAAGGCACATCGGTCGCGGAAAAGAACGTTCCCTCCGCGACATCGCCGACAACGCCAGCCATCCAGGCGCCTGCCGCTGCCGAGGGGGCTGCCACGACGACCCCGGCACCTGCCACCCCGGGTGCGCCCACTGCTCCAGCTGCGACTGCGGCCAGCGATGTTGCCATGCCGGTCGACGGGCAGAAGGCCTTTCTCTATGAGGAACGGCTCGGCCAGACCGTGCCCACCACGGTTCCGGGCCATATCGTCTGGACAGCGCTTCGGGAAACCGCCGATAACGGCAAGGCCGAGCCGGTCATCCAGGGCAGCCTGTCCATTCCGGGCCGCGGCCTGACCGCGCTCATCACCTTCAAGCGCAATGCCGATAATTCCTTGCCGGCCAGCCATCTGGCGGAAGTGGTGTTCTCCGTGCCGGCCGATTTCGAGGGCGGGGCGATCGACAGCATCCAGCGGATCGCCATGAAGGCGACCGAGCAGGACCGCGGCGATCCGCTGATCGCGGTGACCGCGAAGATCACCGACGACACCTACATGATCGCCTTCAACGATTTCGCCGAAGTGGTGGCGCGCAATCTGGAACTGCTGCAGAGCCGCGGCTGGATCGACATTCCGGTGACCTACCGCAATGGCCGCCGCGCACTGCTGACCCTCGACAAGGGCGCGCAGGGCAAGGCCGTGTTCGACAGCGTCATCAAGGAATGGTCGACGATGAGCAGCGCCCGCGGCGGCTGAGTTTTCTCAGGGTGCATAGACAAAAACAAACGGCCGGCAATTTGCCGGCCGTTCTGTATTCGGGGGTAACGTCAGCGTGATGCTGCCGATCAGGCGTTGACGAGCCGAACAGCCTTGGCGCGTTCCAGGGCTTCCTTCTGGACGGCCTCCTGGACCTTTTCAAAGGCTCGCACCTCAATCTGGCGGACGCGTTCGCGGCTGATGTCGAATTCGCTCGACAGTTCTTCCAGCGTCACCGGATCTTCTGCCAGGCGACGTGCTTCGAAGATGCGGCGTTCGCGGTCGTTCAGCACGCTCATGGCACGGCTCAGCATGCGACGGCGGGTTTCCAACTCGTCCTGCTCGATCAGCACGGCTTCCTGGCTCTCATGGTCGTCGACCAGCCAATCCTGCCACTGGCCGGATTCACCCTCGGAGGCGCGGATCGGGGCATTCAGCGATGCGTCGCCGGACAGGCGGCGGTTCATCGAGATGACCTCCTCGGCCGAGACGTTCAGCTTGGTGGCGATTTCCGCGACCTGGTCGGGACGCAGGTCGCCTTCCTCGATCGCCTGGATCTTGCCTTTGAGGCGGCGCAGGTTGAAGAACAGCCGCTTCTGGTTGGCGGTGGTGCCCATTTTGACGAGCGACCACGAGCGCAGGATATATTCCTGGATCGACGCCTTGATCCACCACATGGCATAGGTCGCCAGGCGGAAACCGCGTTCCGGATCGAATTTCTTGACGGCCTGCATCAGGCCGACATTGCCTTCGGACACCACTTCGCCGATCGGCAGGCCGTAGCCGCGATAGCCCATGGCGATCTTGGCGACCAGACGCAGATGGCTCGTCACCAGCCGATGGGCGGCATCGCGGTCGGCATGCTCGGCATAACGCTTGGCAAGCATGTATTCTTCCTGCGGCTCCAGCATCGGAAACTTGCGGATCTCGTCGAGATAGCGGTTCAATCCCGCTTCGCCGGCAGTAATGGTTGGCAGATAGTTGCGGGCCATAAAGCACCCCCTTTCGCTATTGGCTTCCCTTGCGGACTGGTCGGGCAAGCCAAGACTGTTGTGGATTTTCCAAATCCCACAAAAATCCATGTAACAAATAAGTGTGGCAAACTAGGGATTCAAGGGATCACGAAAATGTAATGACATTACGTTTCGGTAATGTTCCGGCGGCTCAATAGTCGAACAGCGTATGGCTGTCGCGCCATTGTTTCCGCAATGCCGCACCGTCGCAAAATCCATCATCCAGGAGGCAGCAACCTTCGAACCGGTTATGACGGAAATGGCGAAATCCGTTGCGCAGTTCACAATAGGCCGCCAGATGAATGCCGTCCACATAATAAACGAGGGCCAGCGGCCGGATGGTGCGTTCCGTCTGGCGTCCGACGGCATCCCGATAGACGATCAACAGCTTGCGCTCGTCGCGGATGGCGCGGCGGATGATGTTGAGATCGACGCTGGCTTCAGGAATGGAATGCCAGGTCGAGACGTAGAGCGGCATGGCGTCGATGCTGGTGCGGTCGCAGGGCAGCACGTCGCCGATCTTGGCGGCGGCGCTGCGGCCGGCGGCCTCAAGGCTGTTGTCGCCGGTGCGGGCGACCAGCGACAGACCGACGGCGATCGCCTCGATCTCCTCGTGCGAGAACATCAGCGGCGGCAGGTCGTAACCGCGTCGCATCATGTAGCCAAGGCCGGCCGCGCCCTCGATCGGCACGCGCGAGGCCTGCAGGGCGGCGATGTCGCGGTAGATGGTGCGCTTGGTCACCTCCAGCCGTGCCGCGATCGCATCGGCGGTGAGCGGCACGCGCGAGGCTCGCAGCATCTGGATGATGTCGAACATGCGGCTGGACTGCGCCACGGTCTTGTCCTTCGATTGAGTGGCCTTCGATTGTGTGGCCCATGCTGCTGACAGGCTGTTGTCAGCAGCACCTTGCTACAGCTGGCGACGCTTTCCAACCGCCAAGGACACACGCTCCGTGAAAATCTCTCCCTATGTCTTCGGCCTCACCGCTGTCTTGACGGCTACCGTGGCGCTCAGCACCGCCGGGTTGATGACGCGGCTCATCACCATGGATGCCCCGACCCTGCTGTTCTGGAGAGGGATCATCAGCGGCGCCTTTCTGTTGCTTTGCCTGCTCGTCTGGAAGGGGCGGGGCGTGCGGGGCGATTTCGCCCGGCTCGGGTTTTCCGGGTTGGCGATCTGCATCGCCTCTGCCACCAGTGCGACCCTGTTCATCTCGGCCCTGCATGAAACGACGGTGGCGCATGTCGCCATCATCTTCGCCACATGCCCGTTCCTGGCCGCCGGACTTGGTTTTGCGGTTCTCGGTGAACGGCCGGGCCGCGGTGCCTTGGTGGCCAGCAGCGTGGCGATGGCGGGCGTGCTGCTGATGATCGGCACGGGAGACGAGGGCTCGCTGTTCGGCGACATCCTGGCCTTTGCCATGACTGCAACTGTCGCGCTGTGGACGGTTCTGGTGCGGCGCTATCCGAATAAGCCGGTGCTGGCCTGCTCGGTGCTGTCGACGCTTCTGACTGCTGCCTTCGCGGTGCCGTTTGCCGCACCGCTGGCCGTGTCCGGCCACGACTTGGCTGTCGTCGTGCTGTTTGCCGTGTTCGGCTTTTCGCTCGGCGTGGTGCTGCTGATCATCGGCTCGCGGGCACTGCCGCCGGTCGAATCCGCCCTGATCGGTGCGCTGGATGCGCCGCTGGCGCCATTCCTGGTCTGGCTGTTCGTCGGCGAGGTGCCGTCGGTCACGACCCTTGTCGGCGGAACCGTCGTGCTGTCCGCCGTCACCCTGCACGTCGTTTCCACCACGATGTTCAACCGCAGTGCCTGCCAGACCTAAGTGAGGTCCTACACCGCCTGCAAGGCGTCGATCACGGCCTGCATGTCGGCCGGCACCGGGGCTTCGAAACGCATGGTCTTGCCCGTCGAGGGGTGTTCGAAGGCCAGCAGATAGGCATGCAGGGCCTGACGGTGGAAGCCGTTGACCACGGTTCTGGCGACGTCCGGCAGGAGATTGGCCTTGGTCTTGAAGGCGGCGCCATATTCCGGGTCGCCGATCAGGGGATGGCCGATATGGGCCATGTGCACGCGGATCTGGTGGGTGCGGCCGGTTTCCAGGCGGCATTCGACCAGTGAGGCGACGCAGGTGGCGTCCGGCTTCTCGCCATAGCGCTCGACCACCGTGTAATGGGTGATCGCCTCGCGGGCGTCGTCGGTGTCTTCCTTCTTGACGGTGCGCTTGGTGCGGTCGCCGGCGCGGCCGAGGGGCGCGTCGATGGTGCCCTTGAGGGTGCGGGGACGGCCCCAGACGATCGCCCGGTAGGCACGCTCCAGCGGTCCGGTGCGGCCATGGTCGGCAAACTGGTCGGCCAGATGCCGATGGGCCAGATCGTTCTTGGCGACCACCATGACGCCGGTGGTTTCCTTGTCGAGTCGGTGCACGATGCCCGGCCGCTTGACGCCGCCGATGCCCGACAGGCTGTCGCCGCAATGGTGGATCAGCGCATTGACCAGCGTGCCCGTCCAGTTGCCGGCGCCGGGATGCACGACGAGGCCAGCGGGTTTCGCCAGCACGATCAGGTCGCGGTCCTCGTAAAGCACCTCGAGCGGAATGTCCTCGCCCTGCGGTTCGGCGTCTTCCGCCTCGGGCATGACGATCGCCAGGCTGTCGCCCGGCTTGATCTTGCGCTTGGGTTCGGTGACGGCCGTGCCGTTGATGAAGACCGCCCCTTGCTCGATCAGCGCCTTGACGCGGTTGCGCGACAGATCGCCGCCAAGCGCGCCGGCAAGCCATGCGTCGAGCCGCCCTTCGGCGTCTTCTCCGGCAATCAGGGCTTTTCTTAACGGATCGGCTTGTTTAAAGGGGTCGTTCATTCTGTCATCCCGCGTGTGCACCACCGGCTTGCGGCGCATTGGTTTCGGTGCCACTTGGCACAGACTGCCGCATTCTACAATCGAACAGCCATATAACGTGGCTCTTTTTCCCTGAACCGAGGTTCGCAGCCAGGGAAAACGCCCAGATCCCGCGGACGCAAGAGAAGCAGAGACAAAAAGCCGATGGCCGATATCGAACCCGACGACCTGGACGAAAAGCCGCTCGATCCGGCCATGGAAAATGTCCGCCGCAAGATGGTGAAGCTGCAGCTGGTGTCGGGCGGCATCATGCTGTTGATGTTTATGGCGGTGCTGGCGGCGATTGTCTACAAGGTGACCCGTCCGGACGGTTCGGAGCGCCTTGTCGCCCAGCCGGGTCTTGCCATTCCCGCCGACCAGCCGATCGTCGTGGCAGCACTCCTGCCGCCGGGCTTCACCGTGCTGTCCACGGATCTGTCGAACAACCAGATCCTGTTCTATGGCACGACGAGCGACGGCACCCGCAAGGCGTTGGTGTTCGATCTCTCGGTCGGCCGGATCGTTGCCGACGTCACCATTGCCGGCAACTGATTGGCGGATGCTCCGATGAGGGAACGGGCGCTGATTGCCATCACAGACCCCGACGACCCGCGCATTGCCGAGTTCCGTCAGATCCGCGAGCGCGACCTGACGGGCCGGCAGGGCCGGTTCATCGCCGAGGGCACGGTGGTGCTGCGCATGCTGGCGCAGGCGCATGGCGCTGGCCGCGGCATAAGGGCGGAAAAGATCCTGCTGCTGCAGAACCGGGTTGGCGGTCTCGACGAGTTGCTGGCAGCCTTCCCGCCCGATATCCCGGTCTATGTGGCCGAGAGCGCCCTGCTCGATGCCATTGCCGGCTTTCACCTGCATCGCGGCGTGCTGGCGCTTGGCCTTCGCGACGCGGCGTTGCCGGCATCTGGGCTGATCGCAAGCCTGCCGGAGCAATCGCTGGTGCTGGTCGGCTGCGGCATTTCCAACCATGACAATATTGGATCCATGTTCCGCAATGCGGCCGGTTTTACGGCCGACGTCGTGCTGCTCGACGAGACCTGTTGCGATCCGCTCTATCGCAAGGCGCTGCGGGTGTCGGTCGGCTCGGTGTTGAGCGTGCCGTATGATCGACAGGGCAGTGCGGTCGAGTTGCTCGGCAGTCTTGCCGATGCCGGTTTCGCCATCTGGGCGCTGTCGCCGTCCGGCGCCGTTGAGCTCCGCGACATCCCGGCGTCGACGCGCATGGCGCTGGTGGTCGGCACCGAGGGTGAGGGGCTGCCGGCCGAGGTGCTGGCGCGCTTTCAAACGGCCCGCATCGCCCAGGCGCCCGGTCTCGACAGTCTCAATGTCGGCACGGCCAGCGGCATCGCGCTTTATGGCCTGGCGCAGGCCATGGGGCGGCTCTAAAAAGGCGAAGGACCTGCACCAGGTGTGAAGCCTGTCTAACTGAAATCAGGCGACACAATCGACTGTCGAGAAGGCTACGTCTTTCAATTGAAAGACGTATCAACGCCCGAATAGAATCTATCAGGCGAGACTCGGCTGATGATCATGCGACTTTGCGGTCAATTCAATTCCAAGCGCCTTCATCACCGCAATCGTTGTCTTAAGCGTCGGGTTTCCGTTTTCGCTGAACGAGCGATACAGCTGTTCGCGGGACAGCCCTGTTTCACTGGCGATTTGCGTCATGCCTTTTGCGCGCGCGACCACGCCGAGCGCATGGGCAATATATCCCGCATCTTCGGATGCGAATGCTTCTGCCATGAACGCGGCAATCGCTTCATCGGAGTTCAATCCTTCTGCAGGGTCGAAGTTCGTCAGTTTTTCAACCATGTCATTCACTCCATTCTTTTGCCAGACGTTTCGCCGTCTTGATGTCCTTGCTCTGAGTGCTCTTGTCGCCTCCGCAAAGCAGGATGACGATGGTGGTGCCGCGCTTTTGAAAATACACTCGATAGCCCGGGCCGTAATGAATGCGCAGCTCGCTTATTCCTTCCCCCACAGGCTCGGCATCGCCGGGATGGCCGTAAGCAAGCCGATCAAGCCGGGCAAAGATCGCGCCTCGGGCACGTTCGTCCTTGAGCTTGGTCCACCATGTGCGAAACGTTTCCGTCTGCTTTAATTCGATCATATCTCGATGTAGTTTAAAAACTACGATCGGTCAAGAATTACGCGTAAGCGCAATATCCGGTGCCAGGCGGGCCACCCGTTCGGCCAGCGAGCCGGGTTTTGGGGCGGGCGCATCGGCGGCGCCTGCCAGCAGCGATGGGATCGGCGAGGCGCTGCCTTCGCGCGCAGCCGTCAAGGCGATCATCCGGGCGGCAATCTCCGCCACTTCTTCGCGCAGGGCCGGATCGTTGGCGTCGGTGCGGGCCTTCAGGAGCCGTTCGGTCAGGGCGATATGCCGATGGCGCACCTCGTCGGCAAGCGCGTCAGTGGCCGGGTCCGGGGCGGGGGCTGGGACGCTGCCGACGATATCGACCGGCATGCGCTGCGGCATATCCCGGGCGATAGCCGGTTTTGCCGGGCGTGAGGGTCTGACAGCGGCGCGGCCGTTCAAGTCGGGTTCCTGCAGCTTTTCCTTCAGTCGGGCGATTTCTTTCAGATGGCGCTCGATCGTGCCGTCCTTGTCGACGGAGGTCGCCATGGCGCGGGCCAGCTTGTCCTCCAGCCGCAGCAGCTTGTGTTCTTCCTGCGCAAGGCGCTGTTCGGCCTGCTTGGCGCGGATGCCGGTCGATTTGACCTCCTGGCGCAGGGCCTCGCGCTCGTCGCGCAGGGTCTGGACGCGCATGCGCAGGTCCTCGATCTGGGTCTCCCGCGTCGTGCCCTCGATCTTCAGATTGTCGATTTCGCCGTTGAGCCGGGTGATCCGCTGGGTCAGCCTCTCGATCTCCAGATCCTTGGCGACCGCGGTTTCCTCGACGCGCAGCAGCGCGTCCTTCATCTGCTCCAGATTGGTCGCCTCCCGGCGCAGCTGCGAGCGCAGAGTGCCGGCCTCGGTGCTCATCTCGTCAATCTGCATGCGCAGGTCCTGGCTTTCGGCGAGCGCATGGCTGGTCTCTTTCGCCAGCGTATCGTTGCTGATCTCGAGCGCCATGGATTTTTCCCGCTCGCGCTGCAGCTCCTGGGCGGTCCTGGCGTTTTCGGCGGCATAGACCGCCCGGGCCATGTCCTTCTGGGCGCGCACTTCCTGGGCGCTCAGCGGCGTCGTCGCCTTCAGGCGGTGTTCCGTATACAGTACGATGCGGCGATGGATCGCCGGCGCCAGCAGCATGGCCAGCAGCGCCGCACTCAAAAAGCCCAGTCCGAACAGCAGAGCATATTCAATCACGGCGGCGCCATTTCAGCTCGAGTCCATGCCATCATCCGATCCTTAACCCACGGGCCTCGCCGCCGACAAGCCGTGGGCCTGGGGATGCCCGCAAAAAGCCCGTTGGCGATGGTCTTTTCAGGGTCAATGGGCGATCAGAAGGGGTTCCAGGTGGGGGCGCGGGTCAGCTTGAGATAGCCGACATTGACGCCGAGGCGGGCGCCGACGCCGGTGCGGATCGGCACCAGCAGGACGTCGTTGGATTTCAGCACGGTCATGCCGACGCCGGCCACCACATAGGCCGAGCCGCTGACGCCGCCGAAGCGGGTGAAGAGCGTGTCGACGGCCGGCAGGTTATAGACCAGCATCATCGAGCGGGTGCCGTTGCCGCCGTAGTCGATGCCGAGCGACGGGCCTTGCCAGAAGACCTCATGCTGGCCGGCATTCTTCGTGTAGAGAATGCCTTCGCCATAGGTCAGGCCGGCGATGAAGGCGCCCGAGCCTTCCTGGCCGAGGATATAGCCGTTCGGCAGGCCGTATTGCTGGAAGGCTTTTTCGAGCACCTTGGCCAGCGCGCCGCTGGTCGAGCCGAAGAAGCCATGGCCGGCATCGACCACTTCCTGAACGGAGTACTGGCTGTTGTCGACAGCTTCGGCATGCCGCGGGTTCAGCGTCAGGGCGGACAGCAGCAGGCCCGCGACGAGCAGGCAAAGACGAGCGGTCCCGCGATTTCTGACAAGGCGCATGGCGTCCTCCATCCAAAGTCAATATAAAGGGCTGTCGTTGAGACAGGTTGGCGTATCTTGCTTCGATCGTCTTAATAATCGGTTTACCAAATATGGTGTCATTATGGCGGCAATGGTATCCGGCCAGATGCGCGCGCTGCATAAGCGTGGCACCTGGGGCCGATATGTGCCGATCCCGCAGTTCAGGAGAACTCGATGCTGAAGAATCCCACGCTTACCCTTGCCGGTCCTGATCTCGCGGCGCTGTTGTGCAGCCGGGTCTGCCATGACGTCATTTCGCCGGTCGGCGCCATCAACAATGGCCTGGAACTGCTGGACGAAGGCGGCGCCGATGCCGATGCCATGGACCTGATCCGCACCAGCGCGCTCAATGCCTCGGTTCGCCTGAAATTCGCGCGCCTGGCCTTCGGCGCCTCGGGCTCGGTCGGCGCATCGATCGATACCGGCGAGGCCGAGAAGGCCGCCAAGGATTTTGCCGCGGCCGAAAAGAAGGCCGAGGTGACCTGGACAGGCCCGCGGTCGATCATTGCCAAGAACAAGGTGAAACTGCTCTTGAACCTCTTCCTCGTCGCCTACAGCGCCATTCCACGGGGCGGCGTCATCGACGTGACGCTGGAGGATCCGGAAGACAAGGCGAAGTTCCGCCTGGCGGCGCGCGGCCGGATGATGCGGGTTCCGGCGAAATTCGCGGAAATCTGCGCCGGGCGTCTCGACGAGGCCGTCGATGCCCATTCGATCCAGCCCTATTATACGGTTCTGCTGGCCGACGAATCCGGCATGGAGCTGAAATACGAGGTGACGGACGAGGAAATCATCTTCACCGCCGAGACCGTCGCGGCCTGACCGGCTGCGGACGGACGGGTTCGGACTATTCGCAAAAGGGGCGGGAAATCGTCCCTTTTTTCATGGGCGACAGCTGCAGCGCGCTCCTTTGTGGCGCAAAACGGGACAGTCAGCGGTAACCTTTCCTTAGTCGAATAGCCCTACACTTTATGCGAGGCAGCCGCGTCTGCAGGTTGCGGCGTGGAAAAAAGATGGAGATGGGCATGCAGCGCTTGATGATCGCCGATTCGTCGGATGTGGTTCGCAAAGTGGGCAAGAAAATCCTCTCCGAACTTGGTTTCCTGGTGATGGAAGCGTCGACGGCGCGCGAAGCGCTGAAGCGCTGCGAAGGCGAATTGCCCAATATCGTCATCGTCGATGCCGGCCTGGAAGGTGCGCTCGATCTGATCGCCAACATCCGGGCGCTGCCGGAAGGCAAAGACGTGCGGATCTATTATTGCGTCATCGAGGCCGATCTGAAGACCATGATGATGGGCAAGCGCGCCGGCGCCAACGACTTCCTGCTGAAGCCCTTCGACCGCAAGATCCTGACGACGATCTTTACCGATCGTATCGCTGCCTGATATTTTCGACTGCCGAGAACAATCGCAAGGCCGGGCGTGGTTTCCACCGCCCGGCCTTTTTGCATGGTCGGGAGCCGACATGCCGCATAACGTCAAAAAGCCCGCCCCGAAGGGCAGGCTTTTTGGGTACTATCGGCGGTGGTCGAAAGGGTCAGGCTGTTTCCATATACTCGGCGGCGTCCGGCTCGCGCAGCACGTAGCCGCGGCCCCAGACGGTTTCGATATAATTGGCACCACCGGCAGCATTGGCCAGCTTCTTGCGCAGCTTGCAGATGAAGACGTCGATGATCTTCAGTTCCGGCTCGTCCATGCCGCCATAGAGGTGGTTCAGGAACATTTCCTTGGTCAGCGTCGTGCCCTTGCGGAGCGAGAGCAGCTCCAGCATCTGGTATTCCTTGCCCGTCAGATGAACGCGCTGACCGCCGACTTCGACCGTCTTGGCATCCAGGTTGACGATCAGTTCGCCGGTAATGATGATCGACTGGGCATGGCCCTTCGAACGGCGGACGATCGCATGGATGCGGGCAACCAGTTCGTCCTTGTGGAACGGCTTGGTCATATAGTCGTCGGCGCCGAAACCAAGGCCACGAACCTTGTCTTCAATGCCGGCCATGCCGGACAGGATGAGGATTGGGGTCTTGACCTTGGAGAGACGAAGCGTCCGCAGCACTTCGTAACCGGACATGTCCGGCAGGTTGAGATCCAGTAGAATGATATCGTAGTCGTAGAGCTTGCCGAGGTCGACACCTTCTTCCCCGAGATCCGTCGTGTAGACGTTAAAACTCTCGGATTTGAGCATCAATTCGATGCTCTGCGCTGTCGCGCTGTCGTCTTCGATGAGTAGAACCCGCATAATTATCCCCTTTACCGCCGCCGACAGGTCGAATTGGCCCCCTACGCGTTACGGATCCAGTCGTTGCCTGATTTGAAGGCTGCCACCAAATGGTTAACAAATTCTGATTCCCTATGGCAAGGTGTATCGAATTTATTAAATAATTAGAGCAGTCTCCTGATTTTGAATGCGATTTCGCCATTGCCATATATGAATCGGATTGTCAGGCTTTCCCGATAACCGATTCAAATGACTCATCATTGTCATTGGCCCATATTTAGACCCTGGCATTTACTGACCCTTAAGTGATCCTCCTTATCATTAACGATGCCCGTAAACGAAAGGTTACCAACGGTAGTTTTTTGTTAACGCCGCCGATTTTTTTCGCTGGTGATTCGTTTTTTGCGTGCGGGCGCATTTGTAAAGCGTGTGAAAGCGGGCCATCTCGCATCACGGGAGTATTGCGTATGAAGTCGCGTGAGAGCCTGGTGCGCCTGAAAGGTTTTCAGGTCACCGAAAAGCGTCGGCAGTTGCAGCAGCTGCAATTGATGATGTCGGAATTTGAGCGCATGTCCAAGGACCTGGAAAACCAGATCACCGTGGAAGAAAAGAAATCCGGGATAACCGACCCCAACCACTTCGCCTACCCGACGTTTGCCAAGGCGGCGCGTCAGCGGGCCGACAATCTTCAAACCTCGATCCGGGAGTTGAAGGTGCAGCAGGAGGCGGCCGAACTGGGGCTGGAGGAGGCGGAGGCTGAGTATGCCAAGGCCGCAGCGCTCGAGGAGCGGGACGGCCAGATGCGAGTCCGGGCGTAGCGCGCTGCGCCCCGAAGCGTTGACTTCAAAATCCGCGGCGGCCTAAGGCTGGCCGCGGCGGCGGCATTTGCCGCCCCAACGCCGTCCAGCATGCGCCCTTGCGGGTGTTGCACGGGTCAGCCTCAGTGTTTGACCACATCCTGCCAGTCGGGGTGGCGGTCCAGCTGAGCGCGAAAGAACGGGCAGAGCGGGATGATCTTCCAGCCGCCGCGCCTTGCGTCTTCCACTGCATATCGGGCCAAGGCCTGTCCGGCGCCCTGGCCGCGCAAGCTGTCGGGCACTTCGGTGTGATCGATGATGATCAGTTGCGGCGAACTGCGCGAATAGGTCATCAGCGCCCGCGGTTCCTGCGTCCCCAGCAGATAGCGCCCGCCGGACTTGGTTTCTTCATGAACGATGGTCATGTCGTGCTCCACAAGTTGCATGGTCCTGCCTTAACATCTGTCGATTCGTACGGCAAAGATGTGTCGGGCTGGCCGGTCATGCGGCATCGGCCACGACGGACGGTCCAAACTGGGGTGTCGGATGATCTGGGTGAAATCCGCGATGCTGGCGCTGGCGCCGTTTTGCCTGGCGCTTGGGCTGGTGCTGCCGCTGGTCCGTTTTGAGAAGCTGTATTTCTTCAGCGAGGATCCATCGTTAATCGGCATCGTGCTGTCGCTGTGGCAAAATGGATCACCGGGGCTGGCGGTGCTGGTCGGTCTGCTGTCGATCGTCTTTCCTGCGGTCAAGATGGTCGGGTTGATGGCCGAGGCCCTTGCGCCTCTGGAGACGGGCGCTGCCGCCTTGCTGGTGCGCCGCATCGTGCCGCATCTGTCGAAATGGTCGATGATGGATGTCATGCTGGTGGCCATCGTTATCTTCGCGGCCAAGACCAGCGGCCTGGCAAGTGCGTTCACTCAGCCAGGCCTTTGGTTCTATGCTATCTCGTCCGTGATGGCCGGGCTGTTAAATATCCTGCTGCGCAGGGCGGCCTGATCGTATCTTAAAAAGGAATAAAATACCCGACGTACTCGGATCTCAATGGCGATATTGCTGGATCCGCGTGGTCCGCAGACCGGGCAGGCCATGATCGTTGATCGACGACTGCCAGGACAGGAATTCCTCGACCGTCAATGTATAACGCTCGCAGGCTTCTTCCAGGCTCAGCAAGCCGCCGCGAACGGCAGCGACGACCTCGGCCTTTCTGCGAATGACCCAACGACGGGTATTGGCAGGCGGCAAATCGGCAATCGTCAAAGGGCTGCCATCGGGACCGATGACATATTTAACTCGGGGACGTATCAATTCGGTCATTGGACTCTCTACACATACTCAAGACCACAGATGCGCATCCTAGCGGCGCATCTTTAAAATTTGGCTAAGCCTGTCGTAACAATTTGCTAATAAATTGAGCGAGTTCGAAGCGGCGGATTCAGGGTCGCGATGGTCTTTGCCTGCCGTTGCGTAAACTTGCGGCAGTTGCATAGGAGTTATGCTAAATTAGAATTATTTCTATTTAAAAATTAGAGTAAAAGCAGCAGTAGAACTGAAGCGTCCGGTTCCTGATAACAATTGACGCTGTCGTGGCACGGCCGCGGATAATTCCAAAAATCAAGTATGGTGTCCGGAAGGGAAATCGTTCCCTCCTGGGCTTTGAAGCGTTTCGGTTGGCCGTTGGGCCCAAGGCATAGCCTTGTCGCGGCGAAGGGAAAACATCAGTGAGAATGACGGAATCGACATTCGGTGAACTGGCCCAGGATGGGTCCGGCGCCACCGCTGACGCAGGCAACAGTGCGCTTTGCGCCATCGGCCGGCAATTTCAGTCGCTGGCGCGCAAGGCGGGGCTCGATTTCTTTCTGGTCACGCGGTTTCCGCTGGGCGACCGGATCGAATTTGCCGCCAATCATCTGCTCAGCAACTGGCCGCGCGCGCTGATCGACGGCTACGATGCCAGCGACATGTTCGGCATCAGCACCCTGGTATCGCGCCTCAAAGACAGCATTCTTCCGGCCTTTTGCCGCAAGGGTCTGTTTTCCAACCGTGCGTCCAAGCTGGCGGAGGACCTGGACAAGGCGTTCCTGACGGCCGGCCTGCAAGACAATCTGGCCTTCTCGCTGCACGATGCCGAACTCAACCAATATATTTTCGTGTTCTCCGGCACCAAGGAGAGGCTGGAGCAGAGCGAGATTTCCGCACTTTATTTCGGCTGCATGGAACTGCTGGATACCTGTTTCAACAATATCCGGGCGCAGGAAGGGCCGCGCGAGCGTCTCTCTGCTCGGGAACTCGAATGTCTGAAATGGTCGGCGGCCGGCAAGAGCAGCGAAGAGATTGCCATCATCCTCGGCATTTCAGCCCATACCGTGGTGAGCTACCTGAAAAGCGTCATGCGCAAGCTCGATGCGGTCAATCGGATGCAGGCGGTGGCGCGCGCCTGTCGGTATCGATTGCTCTGATATCCCAGGGGACCGCCGTCGTTTTCCTGAACGCTTTAAAAGCCGTTGCCGCCGGTCAGTTCGGCACGGATCGTGCCGGCGATGATGCGCAGGTCCATCCAGAACGAAAAATTGTCGATATAGTGCAGGTCGCAGGCAATGCGGGCCCGCGCCTTGCGCGGTCGATCTGTCGGGCCGCGCAGGCCGCGCATCTGAGCCAGACCGGTCATGCCGGGGCGCATGGCGTGGCGGCGGTGGTAATGGGGCACGAGGTCCTCGTAAAGACGCCCGGCCGCCAGCATGCCAATGGCGTGGCAGCGCGGGCCGACCAGCGACATGTCGCCTTTCAGCACATTGAAGAGCTGCGGCAGTTCGTCAATGTTGGTGCGGCGGATGATTGCGCCGATACGGGTCACCCGGGGATCGCCGGCCACGGTTTGCTGTACGCCGGAGATATCGCAGAGATCCGTGCGCATGGATCGGAACTTATAGACGCGGATCTTTCTGCAATCCTTGCCCCAGCGGGTCTGGGTGAACAGTACCGGACCGGGACTGTCCAGGCGGATGACCAATGACACTGCCAATAAAAATGGCAAAAGCAGAATCAGTGCCGCGAGAGATACAGCAATATCCAGTATTCGTTTGGCGAAAAAATGTGCGCTTCCGGCTTTTATTTGATCGGAAAATGTCATCTTGCTGTAATATTCAGCATGATGAGTGTTGTCTCCCTCAAGATCAAAGGGGCGCGTTGCAGTGCGATTATGTGTTCGGGGGATACTCACTGTCTTCATCCAGCCCTGGTTTATCACTGTTCGCTTCTCATCACTGCGACATGAATATCTTAGGCATTCCCGAAAGTCACCGCTATTCTTAATAAATGGTTAACTCACAAAGCAAGGGTTGATATTGCATGGGACATGTTGCTTGCCAATAATTCATTCACTGTAACAAAGCAGCAACTCATCGATGTTCCAGATAAACAGGATGTTTCTATATTTAAGAACAACCTAACGTTCCTTATTGTGGAAGGGGTTGCGGCTATAGCATCGCCGCTGTTAGCTCGGTCTTGCCGGAGCCGAACTGCACTTGCGCGGTACCTGTATGGGAGAGCGTCAGCCAGTCGCCGGACGAGAGGGAAGCCAATGTCGTCAGAGACTGGGTGAGGGGACCGCCCGTGCCCTGGCAGCCGGAGAGCGCGCTGCTGTCATTCAGGATCAGTTCCATGCCGTGGCCGGTCGACGTCAAAACGCTCAGATGAACAGCGATGAGATAGATTCCATCGACCGGTATCAGCAGCCGGTTGCCGTGGCCGGAGGACAAGGCGGTGCCAAGAGAAAAACCGCCCTGCTGGAGATGCAGCGTATCGAAGCCCGTCTGGCTGCCGCTTGCCGGCGTGAAGGCCGTGCTGGTGAGGGCGGCACGAACAAGCGGGCGGTGGCCGGTGCGCACGCAACCGTCGGCAGAGATGCTCAGTGCCGTTTTCCACAGGGCGCCGTCGGCGCTGACCTTGATGGCGAGGTCGTCGGAACCGGTCAGGCCCAATTCAGCCCGTCCCTGCCAGTTGGACTGAAACAGCAGCGACGCGGTATCGAGCGGCCCCGCCTTGTTGATCTTCAACTGATGGCCGCTGCCGGCATGGGTGAGCAGGCTTGCCGGCGAGGAGACCGCCAGGCGGTTGAAATCATCAGCAGTCGTGCCGATGCCGAGGGTTGATACCGTTGGATTTTGCGGCAGCGGCAGATCGGACCACTCTCCCCCGACGAAGACCAGCAGGCTCTGGCTCGTCAGATCGTAGGCGCGCCATCCCTGGCGGGGCTGCAGAAAAATCCAGTCGCCGTCCTGGCGCAGCGCCAGCTGCCCGGCCTTGCCGCTCCAGGCGCCGGTGGCGGGCGCGTTGACGGCATAACAGGCGCCCTCGCTGGCGTCGTCCGGCGGTGCGGGCAGGTGGGCGGCCAGGACCAGCTGCACCGCCGCATCAAGGCGCTGCAGGGCCTCGTTGTGGGTGACGTGCTTCTGCGCCTGGGAGGGCAGGATATAGGGCAGGGCGAGATTGGCTGTGGCGTCCGACATGGCGTGCTCCGCGGGTTGCTGTGTGGAGCATTATGATGCGCGGCACAGCATCGGGGACGACCGCGGGGTTTGTGGCCTGAAAAGATTGCCAAGCCGCGAAAACGCTTCCGCCCCGCAATCGGTTTTTTCCGTGGCGGGGCGGATTGATGGGTCGCTCTGTCTCGGGATCAGCCGCGCTTGCCGCCCCAGGCGACGAAGAACGGATTGGCGAAATCGGAATCGGTCGCCTGGTTGATCTTGCCATAGGGCAGGGGCTCTCCGTCGAGACCAAGCGTGATGCCGCCGGCGGCGCGCAAAACGGCATCGCCGGCGGCCGTATCCCATTCCATGGTGCGGCCGAAGCGCGGATAGACATCGGCCTCGCCCTCTGCCAGCAGGCAGAATTTCAGCGAGGAGCCGACCGATTTGTAGTCGGCAACGCCATTGTCGCGCAGGAAGGCTTCGGTTTCCGGGCTGTTGTGCGACCGGCTGGCAACCGCGATCGGTGCGCCTTCGTGTCTGCGCACGGCAATTGCCTTGCGGTCGGTGACGGTGAAATCCGCATCGACCGTGAGCTTTTCCGCGCCAGCCCTGGAGCCGAGATAGGCGACGCCCTTGGCCGGGGCATAGACGATGCCGGCCACCGGCACGCCGGCCTCGATCAGCGCGATGTTGACGGTGAAATCGTCGCGCTTGTTGATGAATTCCTTGGTGCCGTCGAGCGGATCGACCAGAATGAAGTTGCGGCCCGCCGTCTGCGGGATCTGGCCTGCCGCCACCGCCTCTTCGGCCACCACCGGAATGTCCGGAAAGGCTTTTGCCAGATGCTCGAGGATGATCGCCTCGGCCCGTTCGTCGGCTTCCGTCACCGGCGAGGCGTCGGCCTTGATTGTGACATTCGGACCCGAATTGTAGACGTCGAGAATGGCCCGACCGGCGGCAAGCGCTGCCGTTTCAAAGAGTGCCAGCATGGTCGTTCAGTCCTTTGCGTTGCTGATCAGGAAATCGGCGATCTGCATGGCCAGCGCCTGCGGCGTGTTGCCGACCGTCTCCAGATGCAGTTCCGGGTTTTCCGGGATTTCGTAAGGTGAATCAAGGCCGGTGAAATTGTTGATCTCGCCGGCCAAAGCCTTCTTGTAGAGACCCTTCGGGTCGCGGCGGGCGCATTCCTCAAACGGCGTGTCGATGAACACCTCGATGAATTCGCCGGGCTCCATCAGGTCGCGCGCCAGGCGGCGTTCGGACCTGAAGGGCGAGATGAACGAGACCAGCACGATCAGGCCGGCATCGGCCATCAACTTGGCGACTTCGGCGACGCGGCGGATGTTTTCAACGCGATCGACGTCGGTGAAGCCGAGGTCGCGGTTCAGCCCGTGGCGGACATTGTCGCCGTCGAGCATATAGGTGTGCTTGCCTTCGGCATGCAGCAGCTTTTCGAGGTTGTTGGCAACCGACGACTTGCCCGATCCGGACAGGCCGGTGAACCAGACCACGCCGGCGCGCTGATGCTTCAATTCGGCGCGTGACTTGCGGTTGATGTCCAGCGCCTGCCAATGAACGTTGTCGGCGCGGCGCAGCGGATGATCGATCATGCCGGCGCCGACGGTCGCATCGGTGAAACGGTCGATCAGCACAAAATTGCCGGTAATGCGGTTGTCGGCATAATTGTCGAAGGCAATCGGCGTCTGGGTCGAGATATTGCAGACCCCGACTTCGTTCATATGCAAGGACTTGGCGGCCATCTGGGCGAAGGTGTTGACGTCGACGCTGTGCTTGAGCGACGTGACGGTGGCGGCAACGCTGTCGGTCTCGGTGCGCAGCACATAGCTGCGGCCCGGCATCAGCGCGTTGGCATCGAACCAGATGACATGGGCCTGGAACTGGTCGGCGATATGCGGCCGGTTGTCAGGGGCCACCAGCATATTGCCGCGCGACACGTCGATCTGGTCTTCTAGAACGATGGTGACCGCCTGGCCTTCGACCGCGGTTGCAAGAGAGCCGTCCTGGGTAACGATATCCTTGATCTTCGACAGCTGGCCGGATTTGGCCACCGTCACCGCATCGCCGATCGAAATAGAGCCTGAGGCGACCTGGCCGGCAAAACCGCGGAAATCGAGATTGGGACGGCTGACCAGCTGCACCGGGAAGCGGAACGGCTTGTCGATATAGAGGTTCTCGATCGGCACGGTTTCCAGATGTTCAAGCAGCGCCGGGCCGGTATACCAGGGCATCTTGGCCGAGCGGCTGGAGACATTGTCGCCGAAGCGGGCCGAGAGCGGGATCGGCTGCACCGAGGTGAAGCCGAGATCCTTGGCGAAGTCCATGTAGTCGGCGACGATCTGGTCGAAGACCGTCTGGTCATGGCCGACCAGGTCGATCTTGTTGACCGCCAGAACGATGTGGCGAATGCCGAGCAGCGAGGCGATGAAGGAGTGACGGCGCGTCTGGCGCAGGATCCCCTGGCGGCTGTCGACCAGCACAATGGCGAGATCGGCGGTGGAGGCGCCGGTGGCCATGTTGCGGGTATATTCCTCATGGCCGGGTGTGTCGGCGACGATGAACTTGCGCTTGGCCGTGGCGAAGAAACGATAGGCGACATCGATGGTGATGCCCTGTTCGCGCTCGGCCTCGAGGCCATCGACCAGCAGGGCGAAATCGATGTCCTCGCCATTGGTGCCGTGTTTCAGGCTGTCGCGCTCCAGCGCTGCCAGCTGGTCCTCGAAGATCAGCTTGGTATCGTAGAGCAGGCGGCCGATCAGCGTCGACTTGCCGTCATCGACGGAGCCGCAGGTCAGGAAGCGCAGGAGAGACTTGTTTTCCTGCTCGTGCAGGTACTCGACGACGCTCCTGGGGAATTCGGTCTTGGTCATGGTATCCATCAGAAATAGCCCTCGCGCTTCTTCCTCTCCATCGAACCGGCTTCATCCTTGTCGATCATGCGGCCCTGGCGCTCCGAGGTGCGGGCGGTCAGCATTTCGCGCACGATGTCTTCCAGCGTCGCTGCATCCGATTCGATGGCGCCAGTCAGGGGATAACAGCCGAGCGTGCGGAAACGCACCAGGCGTTCCTTGACCTTGTCGTTTTCGGTCAGCGGCATGCGCTCGTCATCGACCATGATCAGCATGCCGTCGCGCTCGACCACCGGCCGCCTGGCGGCAAAGTAGAGCGGCACGATCGGGATGTCCTCCTTCAGAATGTATTGCCAGATGTCGAGCTCGGTCCAGTTGGACAGCGGGAAGACGCGGATCGATTCGCCGGGACCGACGCGGGTATTGTAGGTCTTCCACATTTCCGGGCGCTGGTTCTTCGGATCCCAGGCGTGCTGGGCATTGCGGAAGGAAAAGATGCGCTCCTTGGCGCGGCTCTTTTCCTCGTCGCGCCGTGCCCCGCCGAAGGCTGCATCGAAACCATAGTGATCGAGCGCCTGGCGAAGCCCGAGCGTCTTCATCACATGGGTATGCACGCTCGACCCATGAGTGAACGGGCCGACATTCTGCGCGATGCCGTCGGGATTGACATGGACCAGCAGGTCGAAGCCGAGCGTTTTGGCCATCCGGTCGCGAAAGGCGATCATCTCGCGGAATTTCCAGGTGGTATCGACATGCAGCAAGGGGAAGGGCGGCTTGGCCGGATAAAAGGCCTTCATCGCCAAATGCAGCATGACGGAGGAATCCTTGCCGACGGAATAGAGCATGACCGGCTTGGCAAACGTGGCGGCTACCTCGCGGAAGATATGAATGGCTTCCGCTTCGAGACGCTGCAGATGGGTTAGGGGCATTGGATGTTCTTTCGACGCATGGTGTCACATCACAGTCGCACCCATAGCTTTCACGGAGCTTGGGTGCGCGTCGTTTCGCCCGCTAAAGATTGGCCTATGGCTCCGGCTTCTGGCCGGTCGCTGCCCGCATCGACTGCAGGCGCTTCAAGTGAGCTTAAGGGCCGACGGTGTCAGGTCTTGACCATCTTCACGGCTTGTCTTGAGAGACATCATCACCTCAAGCGCTTCCTCGATCTCGATCGTACGATTCTCGATGGGGTGAAAGTACCGGGGATAGAGAATATAGGCTGCCGCGAAGACGTTGAGGACCGAGAGCGTCCTGGTTCGGCGCGGATTGGGCTGCCGCGCATCGGTCAATCCCCAGCCGGCATAGAACGGGCAGCCCAAGGTGGTCACCGGAATGCCCCGCAAAAGAGCCTCGAAACCGCCGAGCGATGTAATGGTGTAGACGTGATCGATCGTCTCGAGGGATTGGCTGAAGGGAATGCGGTCGAGAACGACGGTCGCAATGTCCGCCACTTCATTCGGGTCCGACAGCATCTTGCGACTGCCATAGATCGTGTCGGGATGGGGTTTGTAGATGATCTGCGCGTCTGGGTTCTCCGCATGGGCCAGTCGCACCAGGTCATTGTTGTTTATCTTTTGATCGCAGCCATATCGGATCGACGCATCGTCCTCGACCTGGCCGATGACGAGAATTCGCTTGGCTTTCTTCTCGCCGTAAAGGGCGGCGATATCGATGTTTTCGGCAAAATTATATTTGCTCAGCCCGGACTTCAGGAACGTTGCGGCGCACTCCTCGGCCCGTCGCATCAGTTCGACATCATTGTCGAAGTCGTAGTTTTGCAGCAGCGTCTCAAGATCCGATGGCGTCCGCGCGTCAAAGTAGAGCCCCTGACGATCGAAGCAGAGAGACAGGGGTTGCTGGCGCTCGTTGCCAAGGCCGGTGCTGCGAATAAAGCCATCCTCGCAGTAGATCACCGGGATGGAGTTTTCGCGCGCGAAGTCATAGACCCATTTGTCTGCCCGATATCCCCAGGAGAGAATTTCCGAGCGTGAATCGGCCAGCAGCCTGCGCCGGAAGTGTTGGTCGAACATTTTACGATCAACCCGCATGCCCATGATGAGCAATGTTCTGTCGGGAAACCATTTTTTCAGGAACAGCTTGCGGTCATCGAAAAAGAAGGCAAACAGCGGAGGGCTGGGAAAGCCCCCGGATGACCCCTTGCCCATGTATTCTCTGAGGCTGTCAGGAATGGCGCGAAGGTGGCTTTTTCCTGTAAACGGGCGGGCAAGGCGTTTGGCGATTCTTGTTAAATTGCTTTGTATGGTCATTTATCTGCCGTTTTCCTAGGTGTCAGTTTATTGGTCTCAGCCATCACTGGGCGACGTGTTCGTCGTCGCGCTAACGCCCGGTCGTTAAATTTGTTCGGTCCAGCCATCGCACCTGATCGGACGTTCTTGCCAATGCCGCCACAGGCGATTCAAGCAAGATGTGAGCGTTGTCATAGCCGTATATCTATTTACATGAATATGAAAAACGCATTCCACTTTTTTCGAGCCTCGCGAAGTCGCATCGTGCTATCGAAGACCGGCTGTCAGCATCCAGAGCCGTCTGGCCGCCGGTGAAGTAAGAGTCTCGCAGTGCTTCTGTCACCAATCCCGGAAGGCCGTAAAGCGGTGGCTATCAGCTGCTTTCTCATACAAAAATGGTCAATTGTGTGGCGGACCATACGGTTTGCCAGAGGTAGACTTTCGTTTCGCTGGTTGATATCAGGTGAGCCCCTCATGAGGGTGATATGCGATGAAAATCCACCTCTTAGTTCCAGATGTCGCATAGCGGAATAAAATCCCGGAGCCAGGTGACTAATGCAAAGTATTAAAAGAATAGTGACAATGGCGGTTCGTTATTGTTCGGCGCTCTTCCGGCTAGGATCCACAGCCAAATCAAACAATTCCGAAGCCAAGGCTAACCTTTTTAAGGGGTGGGCGGTTGCCACAAACCCGATCGACCAAATCGACGACGGCGCGACAAAAATCGCCTATGTGCGCTGGATCCCGGAACACAGCGATGTTCTGATTGCCAGGATCATCGGCGCAACGCCCCTGTTCGATTTCGTGGATCTCGATGCGTTTCGGGGGCAGGATGGGCCGGCTCTGCGTAGAGAACTGACGCAAGCGTCGGAGCGGGAGCCGGTTCGGTATCGTCGGATTCTGCTGCAGAAGATTCTGGCACTGCGTTCGAGCGGCGTTAAGGCTGTTGTCCTGACGCTTGACTGGACAGCGCCATTGCGGGAGATCGTGTTTGCCTGCCGCAGTGTCGGCATCACGACGATCCTCGTGCCCCATGAGAGTGTCTTTTCGACGCCCGATACGTATTATGTTCAAAAGCGACGCAAGACCAATGCGCCGATGACGGACTACGTGCTGTGTTGGGGCGGACTGCAGGAGCAGATTTTTCTCAATCGAGGCTATCCGAGTGATCGTCTGATCAAGGTCGGATCGCCGAAGCTTGATTTTGACGTGACATACGAGCCGATCCTGTCGAATTCCCAGTATCGGGAGATTTTCGGGCTGGGTGAAGGTGGAAAAATCATCGTCTTTGCCATGCAGCCAATGGACAATTACGATAGCAAGCGCTCGGCGCGGGAGGATCAGGCAAGAGCGATATCCGACGTTCTGGCCTATTGCGAAGAGCGGGGACACCAGCTTGTCGTCAGGACCCCGCCGTCCAGAGACGAAGTCATTCCGACGTTCCTTTCACAGAAGCTCAACAGTTCGCCCAACATCGCCGTCGATATTGCCGGGGAGTATGTGCTGACGCCGGAAGAGACCATTGCCCATGCCGATCTCGTGGTATCGGTGAACAGCACCATGCTGTTCGAAGCCCGCTTGATGGGCAAGCCAAGCATCGGCATGCGCTATATTGACCTGCCCAGCATTTGGTCCGAAGCCGGCATTCCCATGGTTCTGTCGCGCCTCGAGTTTTCCATGGTAGCCGACAAGGCTCTTGCGGCGGACGGAGGCTCTGTTCCAAAGGCCAGCGAGTGGGCCGAAGCGCAATTTTCCAATCCCGATTTCGGGTTCGACGGCAAGTCCCTGTTGCGCATTCGCGACAAGCTTGAAGCTATCGTGAAGGCGCCGGGTGCGCCGCTGGCGCTTGACGTGCGCGGTTTCGCCAATCCGGCCGTGGGGCCGGTATTTTACCCCTCGTCGGTGGTGGTGACGGACGGCCTGTTGCAGCAATATGGTGCAGAAACCCTGCAGAGCATCCTGCAGGTCGAGGCCGTTTTCAAGGCGGCGACGCCTTATAACGCCGCAGCCGGAGATCTCTTCGTGGGTTCGCCGGAAACCCTGACGGTCGAGTTCGAGAAGATGCGCAAGAGTTTGGGGCGGCCTCTGCGGGTGCTGGACGACAGCGAGATTGCCGCCCGCGCCGAGAAATTGGCACCGGCACCGGAGCGTGAGGACTAAAACACCGGATTTCGGGAAGAGGTCGCCGGCGTCGATCCAGCCGGAACGGCGCCCGCCGCCTTGCCGCGTCATGCGCTGCCTTGCCAATCCGGCGCATGTCCCAAACGCACCACTTTCCGTCCCAACCGGACTTGCCCTTTTCGCCGCATGTGCAAATGTGCGGCGAAATCTTTCTGGGGTGCTCGATGCGCTATTCCGCCTTTTCCATTTTGAAGAATGCCCTTTCCGGCAATCGCGACTGGGCGCCGATGTGGCGCGAGCCGCAGCCGAAGGCCCATTACGACGTGATCATCGTCGGCGGCGGCGGGCATGGGCTGGCGACCGCCTATTATCTGGCCAAGGAGCACGGCATCACCAATGTCGCGGTGCTGGAAAAAAGCTATCTCGGCTCCGGCAATGTCGGGCGCAACACGACGATCATCCGCTCCAACTATCTGCTGGAAGGCAATGAGCCGTTCTACGAGCTGTCGATGAAGCTCTGGGAGGGGCTGGAGCAGGATTTCAACTACAATGCCATGGTCAGCCAGCGCGGCATCGTCAACCTGTTCCATTCCGATGGCCAGCGCGATGCGGCGGCCCGGCGCGGCAATGCCATGAAGATGCACGGCGTCGATGCCGAGCTGCTCGACCGCGAGCAGGTCCGCAAGATGATGCCGTACTTGAATTTCGACCATGCCCGCTTTCCGATCTTCGGCGGTCTTCTGCAGAAGCGGGCCGGCACGGCGCGCCATGATGCGGTGGCCTGGGGCTATGGCCGCGGTGCCGACAGCCGCGGCGTCGACCTGATCCAGCAATGCGAGGTGACCGGCATCCGCCGCGACGAGGCCGGCAAGGTTGTCGGCGTCGAGACCTCGAAGGGTTTTATCGGCTGCAACCGGCTGGCGCTGGCCACCGCCGGCCATACATCGGTCACCGGCCGGATGGCCGGCCTCGAGCTGCCGATCGAGACCCATGTGCTGCAGGCCTTCGTGTCGGAGGGCATCAAGCCTGTGATCGACAATGTCATCACCTATGGGGCCGGACATTTCTACATTTCGCAGTCCGACAAGGGCGGCTTGGTGTTCGGCGCCGATATCGATTATTATTCGTCCTATGCGCAGCGCGGCAATCTGGCGACCGTCGAGCATACGATCGAGGAGGGCGTGTCGCTGATCCCCGGTCTGTCGCGTCTCAGGGTGCTGCGCGCCTGGGGTGGGGTGATGGACATGTCGATGGACGGCTCGCCGATCATCGACCGCACGCCGATCGACAATCTCTACCTGAATTGCGGCTGGTGTTACGGCGGCTTCAAGGCGACGCCGGCCTCCGGTTTCTGCTTTGCCCATCTGATTGCCAAGAACGAGCCCCATCCCGTCGCCCGCCTGCTCCGGCTTGATCGCTTCCGCCGCGGCTTTGCCGTGGACGAAGGCGGCAAGGGCCCGCAACCCAATTTGCATTGAGATCCTGTCATGGCCAGCCTGATATCCTGCCCCCATTGCGGCGCCCGTCCCAAGGAAGAGTTCTCCATTCGCGGCGATGCGACGCTCACGCGCCCGGCGCCCGGCGCCTCGGAAGACGCCTGGCATGCCTATGTCTTCGTGCGGGACAATCCCAAGGGACGTATCTCGGAATATTGGCATCATACGCTCGGCTGCCGGCGCTGGCTGGTGGTCGAGCGCGACAATGCTGCAAGCCATGAGGTCTATGCGGTGACCGATGCGGCGGTGAAGGCCAGGGAGGTGGCGCGATGACCGGTTTCCGTCTCAATTCCGGCGGTCTGGTCAATCGCGGCCGTGCCCTGTCCTTTACGTTCGACGGTCGCGAGATGACCGGATTCGAGGGCGATACGCTGGCCTCGGCGCTGATTGCCAATGACCAGCTGCTGGTGGCCCGCTCGTTCAAGTATCACCGGCCGCGCGGCATTGTGACGGCTTCGTCCGCCGAGCCGAATGCGCTGCTGACCATCGGCTCGGGCGCCCGCAGCGAGCCGAACACGCGCGCCACGGCGGCCGAGCTTTATCACGGGCTGATGGCTGCCAGCCAAAACCGCTGGCCGTCGCTCCAATACGATATCGGCGCGGTCAACAGCCTGCTGTCGCCGTTTCTCGGTGCCGGTTTCTACTACAAGACCTTCATGTGGCCGGCCGCTTTCTGGGAGAAAGTGTACGAGCCGATCATCCGTCGCGCCGCCGGTCTCGGCAAGGCGGTGATGGAGGCCGATCCCGATCGCTATGAAAAGGCCTGGGGCCATTGTGACCTGCTGGTCATCGGCGCCGGTCCGACCGGCCTGATGGCGGCGCGGGCGGCCGGCCGCGCCGGTCTGCGGGTGATCCTCGCCGACGAGAGCTTTCGTCTCGGCGGCTCGCTGCTGTCGGAACGGGTTTCGGTCGGCGGCATGGCGGCCGCCGCGTTTGCCGATCAGGTGGTGGCGGAGCTGAAAAGCCTGCCGAATGTCACGCTGATGCCGCGCACCACCGTGTTCGGCTGGTATGACGACAATGTCTTTGGCGCGGTCGAAAAGGTCCAGAAGCATGTGGCGCTGCCGTCCGCCGACCTGCCGGTCGAGCGGCTGTGGCGCATCGTCGCCAAGCGGGCGATCCTGGCATCGGGCTCGGAAGAACGGCCGCTGGTGTTCGGCGGCAATGACAAGCCGGGTGTGATGACGTCAGGTGCGGTGCGCAGCTATCTCAATCGTTATGGCGTGGCGGCGGGCCAGACGGTTGCCGTCTTCACCAATGGCGGCGCCGGATATCGCACGGCGGCTGACTTGAGCGCTGCCGGCGTCGAAGTTACGGCGATCATCGACAGCCGCGCCGGCTCAAACGATGCCGGGCCGCAGGGCGTGCGGGTCATTCGCGGCGGTTCGGTCACCAAGACGACGGGCCGGCTCAGGCTGTCCGGCCTGATTGCCGGGCGCTCCGGTCTGGAAGAAACCATCGCCTGCGACGCGCTGGCGATGTCGGGCGGGTTCAGCCCGATCATACATCTCGCCTGCCAGCGCGGCGCCAAGCCGGTGTGGTCGGACGACCATCAGGCCTTCCTGGCGCCGGATGTCGGCGGACACTTCGTGCCGGCTGGTGCGGCTGCCGGGTTTGCCGCGCTGTCTGACTGCCTGAAGGACGGCGCCACCAAGGGCCATGCGGCGATTGCCGCTCTCGGACGCCTGGTCGGCGATATCGATCTGCCGGAGGTCGAGGGCGACTATGACGCCTCGTTTGCGCCGCTGTGGTATGTGCCGGGCGCCAAGGACAAGGCGTTCACCGATTTCCAGAACGATGTGCATGTCAAGGATCTCGCTTTGTCGCAGCGCGAGGCCATGGGCCATGTCGAGCATACCAAGCGTTATACCACCGGTGGCATGGCGACCGACCAGGGCAAGCTCGGCAATGTCAATGCCGCCGGCATCATTGCCGGCATGCGCGGTGTGTCGCCGGCCGAGATCGGCACCACGACCTTCCGGCCGTTCTATACGCCGGTGTCGTTCGGGGCGATGGCCGGCACCAGCCGGGCCGAGCATTCGCGGCCCGTGCGCCAGTCGCCGCTGCATGGTTGGGCCAAGAAGAACGGCGCCGTCTTTGTCGAGACGGGCCTCTGGTATCGTTCTTCCTGGTTCCCGAGAGAGGGCGAGAAGACTTGGCGCGAGAGCGTCGACCGCGAAGTGCTGAATGTGCGCAAGAATGCCGGGCTCTGCGATGTCTCGACGCTCGGCAAGATCGAGGTGTTAGGCAAGGATGCCGCCGAATTCCTCAACCGGCTCTATTCCAACGCTTTCCTGAAACTGCCGGTCGGCAGGGCGCGTTACGGGCTGATGCTGCGCGAAGACGGCATGGTCTATGACGATGGCACGACCAGCCGGCTCGCCGACCAGCATTTCTTCGTCACCACCACCACGGCCTATGCCGGCGAGGTGATGACCCATATGGAATTTGCCGCGCAGGCGCTGTGGCCGGATCTCGACGTGCGCTTCGTCTCGTCCTCGGATCAGTGGGCGCAGATGTCGCTGGCCGGGCCGAAGGCGCGGACGATCCTGCAGCCGCTGATCGAAGACGACATTTCCAACGAGGCCTTCCCTTTCTTGTCGGCCCGTGCCGTGACGCTGAAAGGCGGGCTGAAGGCGCGGCTGTTCCGCATCTCGTTTTCCGGCGAACTGGCCTTCGAGCTGGCGGTTCCGGCCGGCTACGGCGAGGCGGTTGCCGATCAGATCATGGAGGCCGGCAAGGCGCATGGCATCTGCGCCTATGGCGTCGAGGCGCTCAACGTGCTGCGCATCGAGAAGGGCCATGTCACCCACAACGAGCTGGACGGCCGCACCACGCCGGACGATGTGGGCCTGGGAAAAATGTTCTCGACCCAGAAGCCCGATTTCATCGGCAAGCGCCTGTCGAGCCGGTTTGGCCTGACGGCCGCCGACCGGCCGCAGCTGGTGGGCCTGAAGCCGATCGAAAAGGACAAGGAAATCAAGGCCGGCGCCCATCTGTTGAAAGAAAACGCCAAGCCGTCGATGACCAATGACCAGGGCCATGTCTCCTCGGTCTGCTATTCGCCGGTGCTCGGCCAGTATATCGCGCTGGCCTTCCTGAAATCGGGCCGCGAGCGGCTCGGCGAGCGGGTGGTGGTCTGGGATGGACTGCGCGGAACGGAAGTGCTGGCGGAAGTCTGCAGCCCGGTCTTCGTCGATCCCGACAATATCCAGCTGCATCTTTGAGAGGAGAGGGCGCGATGACCTTCATCTACAGACACCCGCTCGAAGACTTCATCACCGGTTTCGAGGCCGAGCCCAATCCGCATCATCTTGATGTGCTGAAACGTCCGACAGTGATCTCGGTCATGGTCCATGCCGGTTTCGAGGCCGACGTGGCCAAGGCTTTGCAGGCCCTGCCGGATGTCTCCTGCCGGTTTGCCGGTCCTGGCGAATGGCTGCTGGTCTCCGGCACATCAGGTGCCGACAGCCTGCTGCGCGATGTGGCGGCCCTGGGGCCTGAAAAGGTCTCGGCGCTCGACCAGAGCGATGGCCGCGTGGTGCTGCGGATCGTCGGGCCGCGGGTGCGGCAGATCCTGGCGAAATGCCTGGCGCTCGACCTGCATCCGGACGAATTTGCGATCGGCCGGGCCACCAATGCGCAGTGCTGCCATGTCGCCGCCAACCTCGCCCGCACGGCCGAGCATACGTTCGAGATCGTGGTGATGCGCTCCACTGCCGGCTTCGTCTTCGAGGAACTGGTGGAGATGGGCCGCGAATGTGCCATGACGACGAGGTTCGCGCACTGATTGCAACAGACCTATCCCTCTGATATTCAACCCAGATTTATTTTGTTAGCACTGGATCTTTTTCGTCCCGTACCCGTTTCCTTTGCACGTATATTTTTATACGCGAATGTTCCACCGGTTGGACGGGTATGAGTGCGCATGGATAAGATCGGGACCGGCAACGAAGGTGATATGGCTGAACGGGGCTCACAGGCGGTCGATTACGATACCAACAGCGCTGCCTTCTCAGAGGCTGCCGATCCAGCGACACGCGGACGAGCGGCCCTGCATGAAATCCTGATGGGGTTCGCGCTGGTCTTATGTTCGCCACGCCAGCTGCAAGTGACACGTCAGGCGATTTCCCAAGCTGACAGTACGCCGGATGGTCCACTTCTGTTGCACGGCGATTGGGAGCAAAAAGCGCATGATGCCGTCGTTCACGTGCTTGCTCTAAACCCTGAGATAATGCCCGGCCCCGTCAGGGATGCGTCATCGATCGCGACCGCTCTCATCGGGGCTGCGACCGGCGGCCTGCAGATCGCCGCACTGATCGGCCATACGGATCCGGATAAAGTGCTGCAAACCTTGGATGAGCGTATTGCCGATGCGCTGACCCTCGTCCTGGGGCCGGACCGGAGCGAGGTTGTCGTGCCGATGACCCGGTCGAGAGCCTTTTGATAGGCGCCTGTGCCGGAACTGTTCTGACGATCTGAGGTGCGGACGGGCCGCAGCAGCCGGGGTCGGCCGCTGCGGCAGTCCTGATCAGGGCTGCTCGGTCGCCAAAACGGCCTGACGATCGAAGCTGGTAAGGGCCACAAGTGCCGCCAGCAGGGCGAAGCCGGCGATGATAGCGACCATCGGGATGGCGCTGCCGTCTTCGAAGATGCCGATCAGAAAACTTCCCAAGGCACCCGCCCCGAAGCCAAGCCCGCCCATCAGCGCCGCGGCCGTTCCGGCAATCGCGCCATGGGCTTCCATGCTCAAGAGATTGCAGGACGGCATGATGGCGCCAAGGGCGGAGATGATCAAGAAGAGCAACAGGCAGACCTGCCAGAGGCCGGACAATCCGCTCATTTCCAGTGCCAGCAGCAGGACGGCGGCCGAGGCGTAGACCAGGGTCGCTGTCTTGACGATGGTCTTTGCGCCGAACCGCTTCATCTGGCTGGCGGCGACCTGCGTGCCGATGCCAAGACCCACGGCGTTGACCCCGAAAATGATCGAATAGACCAGCGGCGACAGGCCGTAGATGTTGATCATCACGAAGGACGAGCCGGTGATATAGGCGAAGAAGCCACCCTGGGTGAGGGCGAGCGTCCCGGCAAACGGGACGAAGCTGCCGCTGACCAGCAGCCGTGCATAATGCTTCAAGGCATGAGCCGGATTGCTGCCGGCGCGCAGGTCCGGCGTTCGCGTTTCCGGCAGGCGGCTGTAGATCATGGCAGCGGCGGCGAGGCTGAAGGCGGCCAGCAGCGCGAAAATGTAGCGCCACTCGGCAAATTCCAGGATGAGGCTGCCGATCAGCGGTGCGATGATCGGCGCCATGCCCAGAACCAGGACGACCAGCGACATCAGCTTTGCGGCCATGACGCCGGTGTAGAGGTCGCGGACGACGGCTGTGCTGATCACCATGCCGATCGAGCCGCCGATGCCCTGGGCGAAGCGCCAGACCAGCAACTGGTCGGCACTGGTTGCAAAGGTGCAGCCGATCGAGGCGATGAGGAAGATCGCAAGGGCCAGGTAGACCATCGGCTTGCGACCGGTGCGGTCCGAAATCGGACCGTAGAACAATTGGCCGATGGTAAAGCCCAGGAAAAAGCTCATGACGCTCATCTGGATACTGGCGGCCGGGGCGCCCAGATCGGCAGACATTTGCGGCATGGCGCTCAGGTACATATCGGTGCCGAGCGGCCCCAGGGCACAGAGCGCACCCAGGCACAGGGCGATCGGCAGTGTTTTCTTGTCCATCAAAGCATCTCTTTCTCGTGCGGACGGTTCCGCTTGCCAGACAGGAGAGGAAACGATAACGTTTCCGCTACAAAACAGGAAACGTATTCGTTTCCTCTTGTCAAGAAAAATGTCAAGGAGACGGAGTATGGACCTCGAAACCGCCCGTCAGGGTAAAGAGAGCGTATCGATCAGGCCGCCGGTCATGCCGGAGGCGGAGCGGCGGATGCTGATCATCGAGGCTGCCGAGCGGGTGTTTTCGGCGACCGGTTACGGCGATGCGACGATGGAGCAGATCGCGCGCGACTGCGGCATGGCCAAGAAATCCGTCTATCGGCTCTATCCCGACAAGCAGGCTCTGTTCACCGCCCTGATCAATAGCCACGAGTATCCGGCAATCACCCGACCGACCGATCCGGCCACGGCAACAGTGGGGCGGCAGGCGCTGCATGACCTGCTGCTGGATATTGCCCGGTTCGTGTTTTCGCCGCGGCAGCTTCGTCTGACCCGGCTGGTGATCTCGGAAGCCGGCAAATCGCCGGAACTGGCGCAGCAATTCTATGACGACTGCGTTCAGAAGACGCGCAGCTTCGTCTCCCAGGAAATCGAGCGCAATAGCGCTGTGACGATGAAGAGCCACGATCCCGGCATGATCGCCGATGTCTTCATCGGCGCAACGCTCGGCGCGCTGCAGTTCAAGGCGCTGATCAGCAAGCTCGATTGCAACGGGATCAACGACGAACTGGAGACCAGGATCGACATCGCGCTGGCGCTGATCCTCGGCCCGGCGCCGGAGCAGCCGACGATCGTTGCACGGGCAATGCACCAGCGATCCGCGTGATATCGACGCCGCTGGCTTCTTGGCACAAACGCTCGAACCCCTGTGATCTGCCGGTGCCTTCCGGCCGTAGTGCAGGGTGATCAACACGAAAGGCGTTTGATGTTTCATCTCATTTTCGGGCTGCCGTGGCTGGTGGTCGTCGTCCGGTTTATCCAGCCATTGCCCTGGAACTGGACCTTCAAGCTGGCGCTGGCGATCATGCTGCTGATTGCCTCCCAGTACCACCTGTTCAGCCGCCTTTCGTCCGGATCGGTTTTTGCGCCGGAGTTTCCGCGCCCGCTGGTCATTGGCTTCAACGTGCTGTTGGGCGCCATCCTGATGCTGGCGGTGTTCCAGATTGTGCTCGATGCGGCCTCGCTGCTGGTGATGGTCGTCAAGGGATCGTTTCCCGTTGTGCCGGTCGGGGTGCGATATGCGCTGGGCGGCGCGGCCATCGCCCTTGCGGGTCTGGGTGTCAGCCGCGCCATCATCGTGCCGCCGCTGAAAGACGTGGAAATTTCCATTCCCGGCCTTCCCCAGGAATTCGACGGCTATCGTCTCGTGCAACTGACCGACCTTCACATCAGCCGGCTTTTTCCGGCAGCGTGGACGCAGGCCGTCGTGGCGCGGACCAATGCGCTCGGGGCTGATGTGATCGTGATCACCGGAGACCTGATCGACGGCGACCTTGACCATCGCCGCGCGGATGTTGCTCCGCTATCGGGTCTGCAGGCCCCCGATGGGGTCTATACGATTCCTGGAAACCACGAATATTTCTTTGGCGTGGACAACTGGCTGCAACACTTTGCAGGCCAGAACATGCGCATTTTGGCCAATGACCATGCGATCCTGAGGCGCGACGGAGCCGAGCTGGTGCTGGCTGGTGTCACGGACCTCTCGGCGGAGCGGAGCGGCTCTCCCGCTCCGGACCTAGCTGCGGCTTTGCGTGGGACACCGGCCAATGTGCCCGTCGTGCTGCTCGATCATCAGCCGATGCTGGCGGCAAAGGCGGCGGAAGCCGGCGTCGCACTGCAGCTGTCCGGTCATACCCATGGCGGAATGATCGTCGGCCTCGATCGGATGGTGGCTAGAGCGAACAACGGCTTCGTGTCCGGTCTCTACCGGGTCGGGGCCATGCAGCTTTACGTCAACAACGGGACGGCGCTCTGGCCGGGCTTTGCTCTGCGGCTGGGAACGACGGCCGAGCTGACCCGCATCACGCTGCGCCGCGCCGCGCCGTGACGGTCCGCCCCGGCCGACCTGTGGCCGCGGCGCTATTCGGACAGTTTCTTTGTCTTGAGCGACATGTTTCGTCGCAGCGTGGGCTTCCGGCTTTTCCCGCGCCGCTCTAGCTTCGGGCAATCGCCTGCAAGCACCCAAAGGAGCGTTTCATGAAAAGCCATGCCAGAGTTGTCGTCATCGGCGGGGGTGTCGTCGGGTGTTCGGTGCTCTATCACCTGACCAAGTTCGGCTGGACCGATGTCGTGCTTGTCGAGCGCTCGGAGCTGACCTCCGGCTCGACCTGGCATGCGGCCGGCGGCATGCACACCATCAACGGCGACCCGAACGTTGCCAAGCTGCAGAAATATACCGTCGAGCTCTACAAGGAGATCGAAGAATATTCCGGCCAGGATATCGGGTTGCATATGACCTCCGGCCTGATGCTGGCGGCTACCACCGAGCGCTTCGACTGGATGAAGTCGCTGCTCGCCAAGGGCAAATATGCCGGCGGAGAGGCGACACTGATCTCGGCCGAAGAAGCCTATGAGATGATGCCGCTGCTCGATCCCAAGCAGTTCGTCGGCGCGGTGTTCGATCCGCACGAAGGCCATCTCGACCCCTATGGCACGACCCATGCCTATGCGAAATCCGCCAAGAAGAACGGCGCCGAGATCTATCTGCACACCAAGGTCGAGGATCTGGTGCAGCTCGAAGACGGCACCTGGCGGGTCATCACCGACAAGGGCGAAATCCGCGCCGAGCATGTCGTCAATGCCGCCGGTCTCTGGGCGCGCGAGGTCGGCCGCATGGTCGGGCTGGAACTGCCTGTTCTGGCCATGGAGCATATGTACCTGATCACCGAGGACATGCCCGAGGTCGTCGAGTTCAACCAGAGCCGCGGCAAGGAGCTGATGCATTGCGTCGATTTCGATGGCGAGATCTATATCCGCCAGGAGCGCAACGGCATGCTGATGGGCACCTATGAAAAGGATTGCCGACCGTGGTCGCCGATCGAGACGCCGTGGACCTTCGGCCACGAGCTGCTGGCCGAAGACCTGGAGCGCATCACCAACGAATTGGAAATCGGCTTCCGGCATTTCCCGGCCTTCAACAATGCCGGGATCAAGAAGATCATCAACGGCCCCTTCACCTTCTCGCCCGACGGCAACCCGCTGGTGGGTCCGGTGCGCGGCATGACCAATTTCTGGTCGGCCTGTGCCGTCATGGCCGGTTTCAGCCAAGGGGGCGGCGTCGGCCTGGCGCTGGCCAACTGGATCATCGAGGGCGATCCGGGCTTCGACGTCTTTGCCATGGATGTCTGCCGCTATGGCGATTATGCGACGCTTGGCTACACCAATGCCAAGGTGCGCGAAAACTATTCGCGCCGCTTCTCGATCCGCTATCCCAACGAGGAACTGCCGGGCGGCCGGCCGCTGCTGACCACGCCGATCTACGACAAGCTCAAAAGCGCAGGCGCCGTGTTCGGCGCGTCCTATGGTCTGGAAACGCCGCTGTGGTTTGCGCCTGAGGGCGTCGAGGACAAGTTCTCCTGGCGTCGCTCCACCGATTTCGAGGCGGTCGGTGCGGAGGCCAAGGCGGTGCGCGCCAGCGTCGGGCTGATGGAAACCTCGGGCTTTGCCAAATATTCGGTGGGCGGCGAGGGGGCGCGCGACTGGCTGGATCGGATGCTGGCCTGCAAGATCCCGGACATGGGCCGCATGGTGCTGGCACCGATGCTGAAGGACGACGGCAAGCTGATCGGCGATTTTACGCTGGCCAATCTCGATGACGAGGAATTCCTGATCATCGGCTCCGGCATTGCCGAGGACTATCACATGCGCTGGTTCGAGAGCCATCTGCCGGAGGACGGCTCGGTGGAGATCAATCCGCTCAATCTCGGGCTGGTCGGTCTATCGATTGCAGGACCGAAGGCACGCGAGGTGCTGCAGAAGCTCACCCATCTCGACCTGTCGGATGCTGCCTTTCCGTTCATGGATATCCGCGAGATGGATCTCGGCATGGCGCCGGCGATTGTCGGGCGCGTCAGCTATACCGGCGATCTCGGCTATGAACTGTGGATGCGGCCGGAATACCAGCGTTATCTCTTCGACGCGCTGATGGAGGCCGGCGCCGAATTCGGCATCACGCTGTTTGGCCTGCGGGCGCTCAACGCGCTCCGGCTGGAAAAGAGCTTTGGCAGCTGGTCGCGCGAATATCGCCCGCTCTATGGGCCCTATGAGGCCGGCCTTGGCCGTTTCGTGTCGTTGAAGAAGGAGGCGGATTTCATCGGCAAGGCGGCGGCGGCCCTCGAAAAGGCAGAGGGCGGCACGATGCGGCTCTGCACTTTCCTCATCGAGGCGCGGGATGCCGACGTGATCGGTGACGAACCGATCTCGTTCAACGGCGAGGTGCGCGGTTGGGTGACCTCGGGTGGTTATGCCCATGGAAGCGGCGTCTCGGTGGCGCTCGGCTATGTGCCGAAAGAGATCGCCAACGAGCTCGAAGGCTGGAGCATCGAGCTGCTGGGCGAGATGCTGACGGCAAAGCTGCAGCCGCAGCCGCTGTTCGACGCCAACGGTTCGCGCATGCGCTCTTGATGGCGGGCAACTGTATTAGTCATGTATAGCATATAACGATTATCAAGATACCAGGTCGGCATCCCTGCCGATCTGGTCAATAAATAAGCGGATCATGCCGCTTTTTTGATGAAACTGATCCTGATTGCGCCAAATTGTGTGCAACTGGTAACAAAATGCGCGCTGCACAGCTTTTGCGCTTCACATTTCAAACGAAAAGGCTATCAAATCGCCCTCATGTTAAGAACCCGAATGGGACAACATACAAGAGACGCGGCGTCCAAAGGACCGTGTCCGGGGGATAGTAAATGGAGTATTTCGTCCAGCAGCTCATCAACGGGCTGACTCTTGGATCCATCTATGGCTTGGTGGCTATCGGCTATACGATGGTGTACGGTATTATCGGCATGATCAACTTCGCTCATGGCGATATTTTCATGCTTGGCGGCTTCTCCGCCCTGATCGTCTACCTCATCCTGACATCCTTCTTCGCCGGCATTCCGGTGGCGCTTGCGCTGCTGATCATGCTGGTGATTGCCATGCTGATGACGGGTCTGTGGAACTGGGCGATCGAGCGGGTTGCCTATCGGCCGTTGCGCGGATCGTTCCGCCTGGCGCCGCTGATCACCGCGATCGGCATGTCGATCGTGCTGTCGAATTTCATCCAGGTAACGCAGGGACCGCGCAACAAGCCGATCCCGCCGCTGGTCACCGATGTGTTCCATCTCGGTGCGATCACCGTGTCCCTGAAGCAGCTGATCATCGTCGCCGTGACGGCCGTGCTGCTGACGATCTTCTGGTACATCGTCAACAAGACGCCGCTTGGCCGCGCCCAGCGCGCCACCGAACAAGACCGCAAGATGGCGGCTCTGCTCGGCGTCGACGTGGACAAGACGATTTCCATCACCTTCGTGATGGGGGCAGCACTGGCTGCCGTCGCCGGCACCATGTACCTGATGTATTATGGCGTCGCCTCGTTCAACGATGGCTTCATTCCGGGCGTCAAGGCCTTTACTGCAGCCGTTCTGGGTGGCATCGGCTCGCTGCCGGGCGCCGTGCTCGGCGGGCTGCTGATCGGCCTGATCGAAAGCCTGTGGTCGGCCTATTTCTCGATCGCCTACAAGGATGTCGCGACCTTCGGCCTCCTGGCCTTCGTGCTGATCTTCAAGCCGACCGGCATTCTGGGCCGGCCCGAAGTCGAGAAGGTGTAAGCGGATGGCACATTCTGCAATCGAGACCGACAAGGCGCCGTCCAGTCTTCTGGTACGGGCAGTGAAGGAAGGCCTGTTTGCCGCAGCCATCGCATTCGGCATGTTCCTGCTGTTCGTCGGCATCAAGACCGACCAGAACATTTCCAACGAACTGATCTGGTATACGCGCTGGGGCCTTCTGGCCGTGTTCGTGGCGGTGGCCGGGGTCGGCCGCTTCCTGATGGTGGCGGTGTTCGCGCCGTGGTTTGCCGAGCGCAAGATGAACCGCGCCAAGGCGGCCGATGCCGACATCGACGCCAAGCCGAGTTTCTTCAAGGTGCATTTCCTGAAGATCGCGCTGATCGCGCTGATCCTCTATCCGCCTGTCATCATGTGGCTGGCCGGTATCCAGGGCTCGCTGAAATATGTCGATAACTTCGGCATCCAGATCCTGATCTACGTCATGCTGGCCTGGGGCCTGAACATCGTCGTGGGTCTCGCCGGTCTGCTCGACCTCGGCTATGTCGCCTTCTATGCGGTGGGCGCCTATTCCTACGCGCTGCTGTCGCAATATGGCCTGTCCTTCTGGGTGCTGCTGCCGATCTCCGGCGCGCTTGCTGCACTCTGGGGCATCATTCTCGGCTTCCCGGTCCTGCGTCTGCGGGGCGACTACCTGGCCATCGTGACGCTCGCCTTCGGGGAAATTATCCGGCTGGTGCTGATCAACTGGACCGATGTCACCAAGGGCACGTTCGGCATTTCCGGCATTCCCAAGGCGACACTGTTCGGCATCAAGTTCGATGCCTCGGCCACCGGCTTTGCCAAGCTGTTCGGCCTGCCGATGTCGTCGGCCTATTACAAGGTCTTCCTGTTCTATCTGATCCTGGCACTCTGCATGCTGACGGCCTATGTCACCATCCGCCTGCGCCGCATGCCGATCGGCCGGGCCTGGGAAGCGCTACGCGAGGACGAGACCGCCTGCCGTTCGCTCGGCATCAACACGGTGACGACCAAGCTGACGGCCTTTGCCATCGGCGCGATGTTCGGCGGCTTTGCCGGCTCGTTCTTTGCCGCCCGCCAGGGTTTTGTCTCACCGGAAAGCTTCGTCTTCCTGGAATCGGCGGTTATTCTCGCCATCGTCGTTCTCGGCGGCATGGGCTCGCTGACCGGCATTGCGATTGCGGCGATCGTCATGGTCGGCGGCACCGAACTGCTGCGCGAAATGGAGTTCCTCAAGCACGTGTTCGGGCCCGATTTCACGCCTGAACTCTACCGCATGCTGCTGTTCGGCCTGGCGATGATCATCGTCATGCTGTTCAAGCCGCGTGGCTTCGTGGGGTCCAGAGAGCCGACGGCCTTCCTCAAGGAGCGCAAGTCCGTCTCAGGCAGCTTTACCAAGGAGGGTCACGGCTGATGACCTCCGGGACAGAAACGATGACCACCGATACGATCCTGAAAGTCGAACACCTGTCGATGAAGTTCGGCGGCCTGATGGCCATCAACGACTTCTCCTTCGACGCCAAGCGCGGCGAGATCACCGCGCTGATCGGCCCGAACGGCGCCGGCAAGACCACCGTGTTCAACTGCATCACCGGCTTCTACAAGCCGACGATGGGCATGATCACCATGACGCAGAAATCCGGCAAGCAGTTCCTGCTCGAACGCCTGCCGGACTTCGAGATCCCCAAGAAGGCCAAGGTCGCCCGCACCTTCCAGAACATCCGGCTGTTTTCCGGCCTGACGGTTCTGGAAAACCTGCTGGTCGCCCAGCACAACAAGCTGATGCTGGCCTCCGGCTATACGGTCCTCGGCCTGCTCGGCCTGCCGGCCTACAAGAATGCGGCCAAGCAATCGGTGGATTTCGCGGCCCATTGGCTTGAAAAGGCCGACCTGCTCGACCGCGCCGACGATCCGGCCGGCGATCTGCCCTATGGGGCGCAGCGCCGTCTGGAAATCGCCCGCGCCATGTGCACGGAGCCGGAACTGCTGTGCCTCGATGAGCCAGCCGCCGGCCTCAATCCGCGGGAATCGGCGGCCCTCAACACGCTGCTGCACAGCATCCGCGACGAGAACGGCACGTCGATCATGCTGATCGAACACGACATGTCGGTGGTCATGGAGATCTCCGACCACGTGGTCGTGCTGGAATACGGCAAGAAGATTTCCGATGGTACGCCGGACCATGTGAAGAACGATCCCAAGGTTATCGCGGCCTATCTGGGCGTGGAAGACGACGAAGTGGAAGACGTGATTGCGCATGAACTCGACGGAGGGGCGATCTGATGACCGATGAAGCCCTTCTGAAAGTCCAAGGTGTCGAAACCTATTACGGCAATATCCGGGCGCTGGCCGGGGTCGATGTGCATGTCAACAAGGGCGAGATCGTCAGCCTGATCGGCGCCAACGGCGCCGGCAAGTCGACGCTGATGATGACGATCTGCGGCAGTCCGCAGGCCCGCGCCGGCTCGATCATCTTCGACGGCACGGATATCACCCGCATGCAGACGCATATGATCGCCCGTCGCCGCATTGCCCAGTCGCCGGAAGGCCGCCGCATTTTTCCGCGCATGACCGTGCTCGAAAACCTGCAGATGGGCGCCGGCCTCGACAACCTGAAATATTTCGACGAGGACGTGGAAAAGATCTTCACGCTCTTTCCGCGGCTCAAGGAGCGGCGCGCCCAGCGCGGCGGCACGCTGTCGGGCGGCGAACAGCAGATGCTGTCGATCGGCCGCGCGCTGATGGCTCGTCCGAAGCTGCTGCTGCTCGACGAGCCGTCACTCGGGCTTGCGCCGCTGATCGTCAAGGGCATTTTCGAGGCGATCAAGAAGCTCAACAAGGAAGAGGGACTGACCGTCTTCCTCGTCGAGCAGAACGCCTTTGCAGCCCTCAAACTGTCCGATCGCGCCTATGTCATGGTCAATGGCCAGGTGACCATGAGCGGCTCGGGCAAGGAACTGCTGGCAGACCCGCAGGTTCGCGCCGCCTATCTCGAAGGCGGACGACATTGAGCGGCGGTCAGGGGAGCGATTGATATGCAGGGTTTGTTTTTCGATACCGATACCGGCGTTCGCTACGTGCTGCGCGTCCTCGTCATGCTGGTCGGTTTCTGGACCGCATGGCGGGCCGGCCGAGCGGTTGCCGACGGCTGGCAGAACTATCCGGCCGTGGTGATCTACACGGCGCTTCTGGGCGTTGTGATGCGCTTCCTCCACTATGCCCTGTTTCAGGGCCCCTTCATCAGCCCCTTCTTTTACGTCATCGATGTGGCGCTGCTGCTGGTGTTTTCGACCGCGGGTTTCCGCACGAAACGCACCAACCAAATGGCCGATAACTATTATTGGCTTTACGAAAAGACCTCCGCCTTCTCATGGCGGAAGAAAGATTGACAGCCGCGCTTTTCTTGTCAGATTGGCAAGTGAAGCGGATGCTTTCAACGAGTGGAACAGCTTTTCCCGGCGCAATCACGGTGGGTATTGCGCAGGGTTCTAAAAAACCAAACCCGCCTAAGAAATTGGGAGTATCACTATGAAGAAAACTCTTCTTTCCGCCGTTGCGCTGTCGGCCATGGTCGCCTTCAGCGGCAACGCCTGGGCTGACATCCTTGTCGGCGTCGGTGGTCCGTTGACCGGCCCGAATGCTGCTTTCGGCGCACAGCTCCAGAAGGGTGCCGAACAGGCAGCCGCAGACATCAATGCTGCTGGTGGCATCAATGGCGAGCAGATCAAGATCGTTCTCGGTGACGACGTGTCCGACCCGAAGCAGGGCATCTCGGTTGCCAACAAGTTCGTGGCTGACGGCGTGAAGTTCGTCATCGGTCACTTCAACTCCGGCGTTTCGATCCCGGCGTCTGAAGTCTATGCTGAAAACGGCATCCTCGAAATCACCCCGGCTGCGACCAACCCTGTCTTCACCGAGCGCGGCATGTGGAACACCTTCCGTACCTGCGGCCGTGACGACCAGCAGGGCGCCGTTGCCGGTGCCTATCTCGCTGAAAAGTTCAAGGACGCCAAGATCGCTGTCGTTCACGACAAGACGCCTTACGGCCAGGGCCTTGCCGACGAAACCAAGAAGGCGATGAACGCTCTCGGCCTGACGGAAGTCATGTACGAAGGCGTCACCACCGGCGACAAGGACTTCTCGGCCCTCATCGCCAAGATGAAGGAAGCCGGCGTCACGATCATCTACTGGGGCGGTCTCCACACCGAAGCCGGCCTGATCATCCGCCAGGCTGCCGACCAGGGCCTCAAGGCCACGCTCGTCTCGGGCGATGGTATCGTTTCGAACGAACTGGCCTCGATTGCCGGCGACGCTGTCGAAGGCACGCTCAACACCTTCGGCCCTGACCCGACACTGAACCCGGCCAACAAGGAACTCGTCGAAAAGTTCAAGGCTGCCGGCTTCAACCCGGAAGCCTACACGCTCTATTCGTATGCAGCCATGCAGACGATCGCAGCTGCCGCCAAGGCCGCCGATTCCATCGAGCCGGAAGCCGTTGCGACTGCCATGAAGGAAAAGGGCCCGTTCCCGACCGCTCTCGGCGACATGTCGTTTGACGCAAAGGGCGACCCGAAGATCCCAGGCTACATCATGTACGAGTGGAAAAAGGGCGCCGACGGCAAGTTCACCTACGTTCCGCAATAAGCTGTTCGCTTTTGCCTGAAAATACTGGAAAGCCCGGCCTCGCGCCGGGCTTTCTGTTTTGCGGCGCCGCAGCCGATATCGTCGGGCATCCGGAAATAATAACGTTGCGTGCATCGGCGTTTCGGTAATACTTGAAAGCTGGGAAACGAGTTGGGAGGCTCCAGAACCATGCATGCAATGACAGCTGCCGGCAGCGACAGCATCTATGACCGCGACCTCGACAAGAGCCCCGCCAATTTCTCGCAGATGTCGCCGTTGAGCTTTATCGAGCGGACTGCTGCGATCTATCCGGCGCGCACCGCCATCGTCTATGGCACTCTGCGGCGCAACTGGGCGCAGACCTATGATCGGGTGCGCAAGCTGGCCAGCGCGCTGACCAATCGCGGCATCGGCAAGGGCGACACCGTCGCGGTGATCGCCGCCAATATCCCTGAAATGTTCGAGTGCCATTTCGGCGTGCCGATGAGCGGCGCGGTGCTGAACGCAATCAATACAAGGCTCGATGCCGAGGCGGTCGGCTTCATCCTCAACCATGCCGAGGCGAAGCTGTTGATCGTCGATCCGGAATTTGCAGATCTTGCCGAGCGCGCCGTGGCCATCACCGGTCGGTCCATCGAGATAATCGATATCCTTGACCCGAGCTTTGCCGGCGGACGGCAGGTTGGTGCCCAGACCTATGACGCCCTGCTGGCAGAAGGCAATGCCGATTTCCCGTGGCAGCGGCCGGCCGACGAATGGGATGCGATCAGCCTCAATTACACCTCCGGCACGACGGGCGACCCGAAAGGCGTCGTCTATCACCATCGCGGCGCGTATCTCAACGCCATCGGCAATATCCTGACCTGGAGCATGGCCACCCATCCGGTCTACCTCTGGACCCTGCCGATGTTCCATTGCAACGGCTGGTGTTTTCCCTGGACCATCGCCGCTGCGGCCGGCACCTCGGTCTGCCTGCGGGCGGTCCGGGTCGATGCGGTCTACGGCTTGATCAAGACGGAAAAGGTCACGCATTTCTGCGGCGCGCCGATCGTTCTCAACCTGCTGGCCCATGCCCCGGCCGAGCTAAAGGTCGGCATCGATCATTCGGTCAAGGTGATGACGGCGGGGGCGGCACCGCCGGCGGCGGTGATCGAGGCCATGGAGGCGCTCGGCTTCGAGATCACCCATGCCTATGGTCTGACCGAGACCTATGGCCCCGCCGTGGTCTGCGCCTGGCATGACGAATGGGATGCGCTGGACATCTCCGAAAAGGCCCGGCTGAAGGCCCGCCAGGGCGTGCGCTATTGCGTGCTCGACGGGCTGATGGTCGCCGATCCCGAGACGCTCGAGCCGCTGCCGCACGATGGCGAGACGATGGGCGAGATCTTCTTTCGCGGCAACAATGTCATGCGCGGCTATCTCAAGAATGCCTCATCGACGGACAAGGCCTTTGCCGGCGGCTGGTTTCATTCCGGCGATCTCGCCGTGACCCATGCCGACGGCTATATCGAGATCAAGGACCGCTCCAAGGACATCATCATCTCAGGCGGCGAGAACATCTCGTCGATCGAGGTGGAGGGCGTACTCTACCGCCACCCGGCGGTGATGGAGGCGGCCATCGTCGCCCGACCGGACGAGAAATGGGGCGAAACCCCTTGCGCCTTTGTCGGGCTGAAGGACGGCGCTGAGGTGACGGAGAAAGACCTGATCGACTTCTGCCGCGCCAACATGGCCCATTACAAGGCTCCGAAGACGGTGGTGTTCGGGCCTCTGCCGAAGACTTCGACCGGCAAGATCCAGAAGTATCTGTTGCGGGAAAAGGCGAGGGCGCTTTAGGGGTTGGGGCGTTTTGTCTTGTTGCAGACCCTTGCATGAGACGGTTACCCCCCTCTGGCCTGCCGGCCATCTCCCCCACACGGGGGGAGATCGGCTTGAGCCGCCGGTGCCGTCAAACCATGGCCATGACCAGGAATCACTACATTGCTGATGGGCTGAGCGTTTCCGCGATTCGATCTCCCCCCGTGTGGGGGAGATGCCCGGCAGGGCAGAGGGGGGTACCCTATCCACCGTCGTGTCTCAAAAGACGTGAAAAAACTCACCCCTCGTGCAACACATGCGCTGCCTTGACCGCGGCCGAGGCGCGGTTTTCGACGCCGAGTTTGACGTAGATCTGTTCGAGATGCTTGTTCACGGTGCGGGCCGAGAGGCCGAGGATGTCGCCGATATCGCGGTTCGACTTGCCCTTGGCGATCCATAGCAGCACTTCGGATTCGCGCTGGGTCAGGCCAAAGCTCTGGCGCAGGGTTTCGTCGTCGCTCTTCTGGCTGGAGGCGGTCAGGCGGAACAGGTATTCGTCGGCTCCGATGGCACCGAGAAAGGCCAGTTGCAGGGCGGCCTCGCCGTCATGGGCAAAGGCAAACGACGTATCGCGTGAAAAGCCTGGTGTGTTGCGGCTGGCCATCCAGGTGGCGACCGAGCGGGCGACGGTTTCGAGCCCATCGTCGCGGCCGGTGGCGGCATTGACGAGGCGGGTTGCCTGCGGGGTCGACCAGTGCACCGAGCCATCGCCCTTGACGGCCAGAAGGTGGCGGCCGGCGGCATCCAGCGCGACGCGGGCGCTCTGGGCCGAACGGGCATTGGACAGATGCACGCGGATGCGGGCCCGCAATTCGTCGATATTGATCGGCTTGGTCAGGTAATCGACGCCGCCCGATTCCAGCGCGTGCACCACATGTTCGGTTTCCGTCAGGCCGGTCATGAAGATGACGGGCACCTGCGCCACTGCGGCATTGGCCTTCAGGCGGCGGCAGGTCTCGAAACCGTCCATGGCCGGCATCACGGCATCGAGCAGGATGAGATCGGGGCTGATGCGCTCGACGATGCCGAGCGCTGCCGTGCCGGAGGTGGCGATCAGCACGGAAAAACCCGATTGCTCCAGCGCATCGGTGAGGAAACCGAGTGCGTCCGGGCTGTCATCCACCAGGAGGATGATATCGCGGGGTTGGTTGCCGTCAGCCACGGGTGTCTTCTTTCTCCGACTGGAACTGCTTCAGGAAGGCTGCGTAACCCGACAGGTCGAAGGCCTGAACGTAGACCCGCAGAGCTTCCGTAAATGGCAGGTTTTCCGGGCTTTTGGCAAGGTCGGCGAGCTTGGATTCGATGCCCCTGACATAACCGATTTCGCCCAGCTGGACGAGATCCTCGATATGGCCGGCGCCGGGGCTTTGCGGGCGGGCCGGCGGTTTTGGTTTCAGGGGGGCCGGCATCTCGTCGGCATAGATCCAGTCGAGGCCGAGATACATGGCGAGCTTGTCGCGCAGCTTCTTGACATCGACCGGCTTGGAGATCGCATCATTGTGACCGTCCTCGCCGGCGCTGCGCACCGAACCGTCGCCGATATTGGCCGACAGCATCAGGATCGGCGAAGTCTGGCCGCCGTCGCGCAGCTTTTCGACCAGTTGCCAGCCGTTCATGCCAGGCATGGAGATATCGACCAGGAAGAGATCCGGCTTGACGCCCTCGATCAGGGTCAGGCAGTCCGGTCCGGAATTGGCGGTCAGCACGACGAAATCGAGCGGTCCGAGCACTTCGCGCATCAGGTCGCGGTGGTCCTCGTTGTCGTCGACCACGACGACGGTGCGGCGCGGGCCGGAATAGGAGACGATCTTGCGTTCCGGTGCCGGTGCCGTGCTCGGCCGGTCGACGGTCGACAGCATCAGCCGGACCCGGAAGGTCGAGCCCTTGTCCTTCTCGCTGGTGACGGCAATTTCGCCGCCGAGTGTATTGGTCAGCAGGCGGGTGATCGTCAGGCCGAGACCCAGGCCCGGCATCGGCCGCACAGTTTCGGCCTCGCCGCGCTGAAAGGGCTCGTAGATGCGGGCCAGGTCCTTCTCGGCAATGCCGCGGCCGGTGTCGGCGACGGTGAAGGTCGCCACCTGGCTGCGATAGGTTATGTCGAAACGCACGGTGCCGGCATCGGTGAACTTGATGGCGTTCGACAGCAGGTTGACAAGGATCTGGCGCAGCCGCTTTTCGTCGGCGCGCACATATTGCGGCAGGTTGCGCGGCCGTTCGTGCTGGAAGGTCAGCCCCTTGGCCTCGGCCTGGGGCTGGAACATGTCGACGATCTGGTCGAGGAAATCCTGGATGTTGATTTCGTTGGAATAGCCCTGCAAGCGACCCGCCTCGATCTTCGAAATGTCGAGCAGCCCGTCGATCAGGCCGGATAGGTGATCGGCCGAGCGGCGGATGACGCGGATCGCCGACTGGCGGGGGGCAGGGATCGTTTCGTCGCGCTCCAGCAGTTGCGCATAACCCAGCACGGCATTGAGCGGGGTGCGCAGCTCGTGGCTGAGCCCCACCACATAGCGGCTCTTGGCGCGGTTGGCAGCTTCCGCTGCTTCCTTCGCCGACTGCAGGGCGGCGTCGGTCTTCTTGTGGGCGGCGATTTCCTTGAGGAGCAACGTGTTCTGGCGTGACGATTCCTCTTCCGCCACCACCCGGCTGTCATGGGCCAGCACATAGAACCAGCTGGCCACGCCGGTGATGACCGAAAATACGAAGAAGACGATCAGCACCGAGCTGTTGACCACATCGGCGGTGTCCGGCGAGGCGGTCGCCACCTGATGGGCAATCAGCGCCAGGATGGCGCCGATCAGCGAGATCGAGATCACCGCGGTGATGACATAGCGGCCGAGCCGGGTGGTCAGTCGGGCGATGATGCCGGCCGGCAGGAAGGCGCCGGCCACCGTGCCGACCTGGGCATTGAGCTTGGCCTGCGGCTTGCACATGTCGTGGCAGCGGCTGTCGAGCGAACAGCACAGCGAACAGATCGGCGCCGCATAGGCGGGGCACCAGGCCATGTCTTCCGGCTCGAACGGGTGTTCGCAGATCGAACAGGTGATCGAGGAAAGATTCTTCCAGCTCTGGCGGGGTTTGCGGGCCAGATAGAACTTGCCCTCGGTTAGCCAGGCGATCAGCGGCGAGATCAGGAAGGCGATCAGCGTCAGATAGGGGGCAAGCGAGGCCAGCAGTGGGCCGAACAGGCCGAAATGGGCGGAAAGCGCGATGCCGCCGGTCAGAAGCAGCGTGCCGCAGCCGACCGGATTGATGTCGTAGAGATGGGCGCGCTTGAACTCGATGCCGGGCGGGGCAAGGCCGAGCGGCTTGTTGACGAAGAGGTCGGCGGAAATGGTGCAGAGCCAGGACATGGCGATGATCGAGAAGATGCCGAGCGTCTGTTCGAGCAGCCGGTAGATGCCGAGTTCCATCAAAAGCAGGGCGATCGCCACGTTGAACACCAGCCAGACGACGCGGCCGGGATGGCTGTGGGTGAGGCGGGAAAAGAAGTTCGACCAGGCGAGCGACCCGGCATAGGCGTTCATCACGTTGATCTTCAGCTGCGAGATCACCACGAATGCGGCCATCAGCAGCATGGCGGCGGTGTCGTTGGGGATCATGTAGCCAAAGGCGGTCAGATACATATGGGCCGGATCGGCCGCCTCGCGGATCGGCACGGCGGTCGAGAGCGTCAGGACTGCGAGGAAGGAGCCGGCCAGAAGCTTCGGCACGCCGAGCACCACCCAGCCGGCGCCGGCCAGGAAGATCGCGAAGCGATGATGCAGCTTGCGCCCGCCCTCCGGCGGCAGGAAGCGCAGGAAGTCGACCTGCTCGCCGATCTGCGGCATCAGCGCCAGGATCACGGCGGAAGCGGCGCCGAATTCCAGGAGATCGAAGGGGGCGGCCAGGCCCGGTTCCGCATTGGAATGGCCGACGCCGGCAAAGGAGCGCCAGAGATCGAACTTTTCCCAGTCGGAAAAGGCGATGAAGATGAAGGGCAGGACGTTGAGAACGATCCAGAAGGGCTGGGTGATCAGCTGGAATTTCGAGATCAGCTGCACGCCATAGGTGACCAGCGGAATGACCGCGACGGCCGAGATGATATAGCCGATCCACAGCGGGATGCCGAAGGCCAGCTCCAGGGCGCCGGTCATGATCGACGCCTCGATGGCAAACAGCATGAAGGTGAAGGCGGCGTAGATCAGCGAGGTAATGGTCGAGCCGATATAGCCGAAGCCGGCGCCGCGGGTCAAAAGGTCGATATCGACGCCGTGTCGGATCGCATAGCGGCTGATCGGCAGGCCGATGCCGAGCATCAGGATCGCTGCGGCAACGATGGCGAAGAAGGCATTGGTGGTGCCGTAGGACAGCGTGATGGTGCCGCCGATCGCCTCCAGCGCCAGGAACGAGATCGCGCCGATGGCCGTCTGGGAGATGCGGCTGGAGGAGAAGCGCCTTGCGCTCTTGGCGGTGAAGCGCAGCGCATAGTCTTCCAGGGTCTGGTTGGCGACCCAGCGATTGTATTCGCGCCGGACGGGAATGATGCGTTGGCGTGCTGCCATGCGGCCTGACTAACTTCTCGACAAAAGGGGATGATGACCTGAGGTCTAAGTGTCGGCGGATTATTGGCAATTTGCAAGGGCGGATTGCTGCGCTGCGAAAGGCCGGAGCGGGTCAGAAATGGTCTGGCCGGGTTGCTTGGGCCGGCTTTCAAAGTCCGGGGCTTTGTCCTAAGGCTTGCCCGATGATGCCGACAGGGGTCGACCCTGGGAGGGACGAGAATGGACACCGCAAACCAACCGCAACGGCCGTCGACCTGGCGGGTCGTGCTGGCCTTCATCCTTGATTTCTTCATGGTGTTCTGGGTGTTCGGCCTGCTGATCGCCCGGATCTTCGGCGGCGCGACCGAGGGCGGCTTCAATCTGACCGGCGGACCGGCCATCCTGCTGTTTGCCCTGATGATCGGCTATTTCGTGATCTGCAACCGCTATCTCGGCGGCACGATCTGGAAGCGCATCCTGAAGGCCCGGTAGGCAGACACGGCCCCGCAACAGCGCCGGAGGACTTCCGGCGCCTGCGATCATCTTGGATGGGAAGCGTCTTATTTCTTGGGCGTCGCAGTCTTGGCGGGCGTCTTGCGCACGGTCTTCTTCTTGGGCGCCTCGTCTTCCACGGGGGCCACCCCTTCCTGCTGCATGCGCAGTTCGCGCAGCTTCTGGGTCTTCTTTTCCCGGGCTGTCGCTTCGGCCTCGATAATGGCGCGGGCGCTGTCGTCGGTCTGCTGCGCCTTGGCGATCTTGGAGACTTTCTCGGGCTTGAAAAATGCTTCAGTCGTTGCGGTCATGTCATATCCTCGCAGATCGGTTGTCATGCGCGGGACCGCCAGAAATGGCGGCCCGAACCGGAGTCGGTCTGTTAGAGCTCGTCAGGGAAACGAAGGCCGTTCCCGAAGCGACAAACTCACAGAAAATTCAAGCGCGGGCGGCAGGCACGACGCGCTTGGGCATGGGCAGCAGGCCTTCGCGCTGCATCTTCTTGCGGGCCAGCTTGCGGGTCCGGCGAATGGCTTCGGCCTTTTCACGAACGCGCTTTTCGGACGGCTTCTCGTAAGCCGAGCGTGCCTTCATTTCGCGAAAAAGACCCTCGCGCTGCATCTTCTTCTTCAGAACGCGCAGAGCTTGATCAACGTTGTTGTCTCTTACCAGAACTTGCAATGGAACTCCTTGGCCTTGACCCTGGATCATCTGGATCCGGGCGGTCGGCTTTCATGTGGTCGTTGCGGGCGAAAAGGCTCGGGCCATTTCCGCTTTTCAAGATGATGCGCTTTCGGTCGGAACGCGACGTCGGCAAAGCTCAAGATAAACGAAGAAGGCCGAGCGATGGCTCGGCCCTGCCGTTTCGAGCGACTATGGTGCCGGCATATCCGCGGTCACCGGTCGCTGGAACCGAATTGTCAGATCGCCTGCAGATTGGCAGCCGAGCTTTTGCCCGTGCGGCTGTCCTTGGCGACTTCGTACTGGATCTTCTGTCCTTCGGCGAGACCGGAAAGGCCCGAACGCTCGACTGCGGACACGTGTACGAACACATCCGTCGAACCGTCGTCAGGCTCGATAAAGCCAAAACCCTTGGTGCTGTTAAACCACTTCACAGTGCCTGAAGCCATGTTCCATTCCTCCATTCGTCTTAATCTTGCCGACGGAGATCCGTCGGCGGCGGATCGATAGTGAATGGAATCGTGCGAAAGCTTAGGCTTACGGGTGATGGTCGCAGACAGGGATCGATGCGTTAAATATAAGTTCCGGCATCGAAAAAGCAAGTTTTTTATAAAAATATTTTATCAGATTGGACTATTGGAAAATTATTTATTCGTATGTACCGGCAAAATTCGGGTTCTGGAAGAATTTCTTTGCCCGGCTCGTTTTGAGCGGAGCGGCGCTTGGCCAGATCCAGTGTCCCCTGAGGCGAATCCCCCCATTCTCCCCCCTCGGTTACGTCATATGACGTATACGGTTTTGCAGTGCAGCGTCCGATAGTCCCCTTCAGCAACGGTTAAAGTTTTCTTTACCCACCGATTGCCCAACGAATAGAGGGGAGTTCCAGATGAAACTGAAAGCCAAACTGACCGGCGCATTGCTTGCTGCCATGCTGTCCACCACGGCATTCAACGGCGCGCTTGCGGCCGATGACACGATCAAGGTCGGCGTCCTGCATTCGCTGTCCGGCACCATGGCCATTTCCGAGACGACGCTCAAGGATGCCATGCTGATGCTCATCGAGGAGCAGAACAAGAAGGGTGGCGTACTCGGCAAGCAGCTTGAAGCTGTCGTCGTCGATCCGGCCTCCGACTGGCCGCTGTTTGCCGAAAAGGCCCGCCAGCTGATTTCCCAGGACAAGGTCGCTGCCGTGTTCGGCTGCTGGACTTCGTCGTCGCGCAAGTCGGTTCTGCCTGTGTTCGAAGAGCTGAACTCGATCCTGTTCTACCCCGTGCAGTACGAGGGTGAAGAATCCTCGCGCAATATCTTCTATACCGGTGCCGCTCCCAACCAGCAGGCCATCCCGGCCGTCGACTACCTGGCTGAAACCGAAGGCGTCGAGCGCTGGGTTCTGGCCGGCACCGACTATGTCTATCCGCAGACCACCAACAAGATCCTCAAGGCCTACCTGCTCTCCAAGGGCGTGAAGGAAGAGGATATCATGATCAACTACACGCCGTTCGGTCATTCCGACTGGCAGACGATCGTGTCCGACATCAAGAAGTTCGGCTCGGCCGGCAAGAAGACCGCCGTCGTGTCGACCATCAACGGTGACGCCAACGTTCCCTTCTACAAGGAACTCGGCAACCAGGGCATCAAAGCCGAAGACATTCCGGTCGTCGCCTTCTCGGTTGGCGAAGAAGAACTGGCCGGTCTCGACACCACGCCGCTGGTCGGCCATCTGGCTGCCTGGAACTACTTCCAGTCCGTCGACGCTCCGGTCAATGCCGAGTTCATCAAGACCTGGCATGCCTATACCAAGAACGACAAGCGCGTCACCAACGACCCGATGGAAGCCGCCTATATCGGCTTCAATGCCTGGGTAAAGGCCGTCGAGGCTGCCGGGACGACCGACACCGACGCTGTTCTCGACACGATCATCGGCACCTCCGTTCCGAACCTGTCGGGCGGCTATTCCACCGTCATGCCGAACCACCACATCACCAAGCCGGTGCTGATCGGTGAAATCCAGGCCGATGGCCAGTTCGAAATCGTCCAGGAAACCCCGGCCGTGGTCGGCGACGAATGGTCGGATTATCTGCCGGACTCCAAGGACCTGATCTCCGATTGGCGCAAGCCGATGGAATGCGGCAACTTCAACGTTGCCACCGGCAAGTGCGGCGGCAAGGGCGCCTGATCGGGCAATCCCCTCCCCACAAGGGGGAGGGGCTTTACGGCGGGGCGTTTGCATCTGCTTGTCATTGTTGAAGAGACGCGGGGCGATGCCACGAATTGTCTCCCCCCTTGTGGGGGAGATGGCCGGCAGGCCAGAGGGGGAGTCAGTGTCCACTGACACCCGAAACCATCGCCACGGCGCATCTATGCGACGGGCGGATGAGGGGCGATCTCATGACCTTTAAAATATTCATCCAGGCGTTTTTTGCACTTTTGATGCTCGCCCTCGCCACGCCATCCCTGGCGCAGAGCGATCCGAAGGACCTGATCAATGCGCTGGGCAAGGCGAGCTTCACCGAGGCTGCCGATCTGCTCGGGCAGATCGCCGCAAGCGGCGACACCCGCGTCGTGCCGGCGCTGGAGGCCTTTGCCGAGGGCGATCTCTATCTGCGCAAGACCGACGGCGCTGTCGTCATCACCAAATCGGCCGGCGCCAATCTCAAGGCGATCGATCCTCTGACCGGCGAGAGCGCCGGCGAGGCGCCCAAGGCCGCCTTTACCAAGATCAAGGTCAACAACACGCTGCGCCGCGCCATCCGTTCGGCGCTTGGCGGCCTGACACTGCTCAGCCCCGACAAATCGGTGCGGTTGGCCGCGGCGCAATCCGTGCTGCAATCGCCGAGTGCCGAAAATCTCGATCTGGTCGAGACGGCGCTGGCCAAGGAAACCGACGCTGAAGTCAAGCTGCGCATGGAAGAGGCGCGCGCCGTGTCGGTGCTCGCCTCCGACCGCTCCGTCGAGGAGAAGCGCGCCGCGATCGACACCGTCCAGTCGATCGGCGGCCGCGAGGCGATCGGCATGCTGATGACCGTGTCCTCGTCGATCGATGCCACACTGAAACCGGATCTCGATGCGGCGATTGCCGACCTGCAGGGCGATCTGGCCCTCTGGGATCTGGCGCAGAATGTCTGGTACGGCCTGTCGCTCGGCTCCGTGCTGCTTTTGGCGGCGATCGGCCTTGCCATCACCTTCGGCGTGATGGGCATCATCAATATGGCGCATGGCGAAATGGTGATGATCGGCGCCTATTCCACCTTCGTGGTGCAGGAGGTGATCCGCTCCAGCTATCCCGGCCTGTTCGACTGGTCGCTGGCCATCGCCGTGCCGGTCGCCTTCCTGGTCACGGGCTTTATCGGTCTGGTGGTCGAGCGCGGCGTCATCCGGTTTCTGTACGGCCGGCCGCTCGAAACGCTGCTGGCCACCTGGGGCATATCGCTGATCCTGCAGCAGGGCATCCGCACCATTTTCGGGCCGACCAACCAGGAGGTCGGTAACCCCTCGTGGATGTCCGGCTCCTTTCCGCTCGGCGGCATTACGGTGACCTGGAACCGCATGTGGATCATCCTGTTCTCGCTGTCGATCTTCTTTGCGCTGCTGGTGCTGATGAAGAAATCCGCCTTCGGCCTGCAGATGCGCGCCGTGACCCAGAACCGCCGCATGGCCTCCTCCATGGGCATCCGCACACCCTGGGTCGATGCCTTCACCTTTGCGCTCGGCTCCGGCATTGCCGGCATTGCCGGCGTGGCACTCAGCCAGATCGACAACGTTTCGCCGAACCTCGGCCAGGCCTATATCATCGACAGTTTTATGGTCGTGGTGTTCGGCGGCGTCGGCAATCTGTGGGGAACGCTGGTCGGTGCCTTGTCGCTCGGCGTGCTCAACAAGTTCCTTGAACCATCGGTCGGCGCCGTGCTCGGCAAGATCCTAGTTCTGGTGCTGATCATCCTGTTTATCCAGAAACGACCGCGCGGCCTGTTCGCGCTCAAGGGAAGGGCGATCGAAGCATGATCACCGGTTTCATCCTGCGCGCCCTCGAAGGCCGGATCATCGTCACCATCGCCATACTGATGGGCGTGGCCGTGCTGATCCCGGCGCTCAATCTGCTCACCCCGGAAGACAGCTTCTTCCACATTCCGACCTATGCCATGGCGCTGATGGGCAAGTATCTGTGCTACGCCCTGCTGGCCCTGGCGCTCGATCTGGTCTGGGGCTATTGCGGCATCCTGTCGCTTGGCCACGGCGCCTTCTTCGCGCTCGGCGGCTATGCCATGGGCATGTATCTGATGCGCCAGATCGGTTCGCGCGGCGTTTACGGCAATCCCATCCTGCCCGACTTCATGGTCTTCCTGAACTGGAAGGAATTGCCGTGGTTCTGGCACGGCTTCAACATCTTCCCGTTCGCCATGGTCATGGTGCTGTTCGTGCCCGGCCTGCTCGCCTTCATCTTCGGGTGGTTCGCCTTCCGCTCCCGCGTCAACGGCGTCTATCTGTCGATCATCACCCAGGCGATGACCTATGCGCTGCTGCTTGCCTTCTTCCGCAACGACATGGGTTTCGGCGGCAATAACGGCTTGACCGATTTCAAGGAAATCATCGGCTTCAACGTCCAGGCCGACGGCACGCGGGCCGTGCTGTTTGCGGCTTCGGCGCTGATGCTGGCGCTCTGCCTGCTCCTGACCTCCGGCATCGTCAATTCGAAATTCGGCAAGGTGCTGGTCGGCGTGCGCGATGCGGAAAGCCGGGTGCGGTTTCTGGGTTACCGGGTCGAGAATATCAAGCTCTTCACCTTCGTCGTCTCGGCGATGATGGCCGGCATTGCCGGAGCGCTGTTCGTGCCGCAGGTCGGCATCATCAATCCCGGCGAATTTGCACCGGCCAATTCCATCGAAGTGGTGGTGTGGACCGCGGTCGGCGGCCGCGGCACGCTGATCGGCCCGATCATCGGCGCCATCCTGGTCAATGCGGGCAAGAGTTATTTCACCGGCGCCTTCCCCGACCTCTGGCTGTTTGCGCTCGGCGGCCTGTTCATCGGCGTGACGCTGTTCCTGCCCAAGGGCATCGTTGGAACGATCCAGCAGCGCTGGACCGCCCGAAAGGATCTGAAGGCGGCGGCAGAGGCGGAAAAGGGCAGGGATACCGGCTTGCCGGTCGGCCAGGCAGCGGAGTGATGGATATGACCGAGACAAAACCGACAAGCCTGCTCTACCTCGATGGCGTTTCCGTCTCGTTCGACGGGTTCAAGGCGCTGAATTCGCTGTCCTTCGTCATCGAACCCGGCGAGCTTCGCGCCATTATCGGCCCGAACGGTGCCGGCAAGACGACGATGATGGACATCATCACCGGAAAGACCCGGCCCGACAGCGGCGTCGTGTTCTTCAACGGCGAGGTCGATCTCACCAAGAAGGACGAGGCGGAAATCGCCCAGCTCGGCATCGGCCGGAAATTCCAGAAGCCGACGGTGTTCGAAAGCCACACGGTCTGGGACAATCTGGAACTGGCGCTCAACCGCAAACGCGGCGTGTTCGCCACGCTGTTTTATCGGCTGACGGCCGACGACCGGGCCCGTATCGAGGAAATCCTTGAGACCGTGCGGCTGACCGGCCGCAAGGACGATCTGGCCGCCAACCTGTCGCACGGCCAGAAGCAATGGCTGGAGATCGGCATGTTGCTGGCGCAGGAGCCCAAGCTGTTGCTGGTCGACGAACCGGTGGCCGGCATGACGGATGCCGAAACCGTGGAGACGGCCATCCTCTTGAAAGAGATCGCCAAGACCCGTTCGGTCGTCGTCGTCGAACACGACATGGGCTTCATTCGCGACCTCGGCGTCAAGGTGACCTGCTTGGCCGAAGGCTCGGTGCTGGCCGAGGGCTCGATCGACTTCGTGTCCAACGATCCGAAGGTCATCGAAAACTATCTGGGGCGGTGAGGATGGCTCATCGGTGCAGCGAAATCCCCCCCTCTGCCCTGCCGGGCATCTCCCCCTCAAGGGGAGAGATCGGTATGGGGCAGGCCGCTTACCTCCCATCTGCCCCCCTGAGGGGGAGATGTCACGACGTGACAGAGGGGGGTGAACCCCGCGTGTTGCCATTTTGCAGGAGCATCCCATGCTGACAGTCGAAAACGTCAATCTCCATTACGGCGCCGCGCAGGCGCTGAGGGGTGTCTCGATCAAGGCCGAGATGGGCAAGATCACCTGCGTGCTGGGGCGCAACGGGGTCGGCAAGTCGTCGCTGCTTCGGGCCGTCACCGGCCAGCATGCGATCTCGGCCGGGACGATCACCTTCGGCGACACCAAGCTCAACGGCATGGCGCCGTTCAACCGCGCCAAGCAGGGCATCGGCTATGTGCCGCAGGGCCGGGAGATTTTCCCGCTGTTGACCGTCAGGGAAAACCTTGAGACCGGCTTTGCGCCGGTGGCGCGCAAGGACCGGTTCATTCCCGACGACATCTTCAGCCTGTTTCCTGTCTTGCAGACCATGCTGTCGCGGCGCGGCGGCGATCTGTCGGGCGGCCAGCAGCAGCAGCTGGCGATCGGCCGGGCCATGGTGACGCGGCCAAAGATCCTTGTTCTCGACGAGCCGACCGAAGGCATCCAGCCGTCGATCATCAAGGATATCGGCCGGGCGATCCGTTATTTGCGGGATTCCACGGGGATGGCCATTCTGCTGGTCGAGCAATATCTCGACTTCTGCCGGGAGCTGGCCGACCATGTCTATATCATGGATCGCGGCGAGATCGTCCACCAGGGAGCGGCCGAGACGCTCGACACGCCGGAGGCGCGCCGACACCTGACCGTGTGATTTCTGCAGGGCAGGGTTGATGATTTATTAGGAATAAGCGGTTGATGCTGGTGCGCAGTATGCTATTTTTACCGCAACTGCTAACGGAAGGCGTCTCATGACCAACAAAGCACTTTCCCGCCGTTTTCGGCTGGAGACGATGCTTCGCGCGTTTGCGACCGGAGCTCTTTTTCTCTCAGGCCTGGCCAGCACGGCCCATGCCGCAGGCTGCGGAACAACGGTTCGCTCCGGACAACAGGAGCTGATCATCCAGTCCGGTGGACTGGAACGCCGGGCGATCGTTTTTGTTCCGGCAAATTACACCGCCAAGAAAAAAGTCGCCGTGGTGTTCGACCTGCATGGCAGCAACAGCTATCCGAAGGATCAGCTGGCGCGCAGCCGTTGGGACGATGTCGCCAAACGCGAGGGCTTTCTGGTGGTGGCGCCGCAGGGCGGCCTTGATGGCAAGCTGGCCGGCACCCATGCCTGGAACGTGCCGGGCGTGACGGCCGGTGATGGTCCGGACGATGCCGGCTTCCTGAAGGATGCGGTGGAAACCGTGAAAACCAAGTTCTGCGTCGATGCCGAGCGGATCTATGCGTCCGGTTATTCCGGCGGCGGGCGCATGCTGTCGCAGTATATCTGCAACGGCAATGGCGATTTTGCTGCGGCCGGTTTCGTGATGAGCCTGCGTGCCGGCTATCCACGACAGAAGGATGGCGTCTGGCTTCCCGACAATACCAGTTGCGCGCCGCCGAAGCCGGTGTCGATCATCGCCTTCTGGGGCCTGAAGGACAATACCAACCCGTTTGCCGGTGGCGGCAGCCCCTATTGGCAATATAGCGGCGAGACGGCGCTGAAGCGCTGGGCGGAGCTCGATGGTTGCGAAGGCGACATGAAGGTGGCCTCAGGCGAGCGCATTTCCTACATGTCCTTCGACAAGTGCAAGGGCGGGGCGCGCATCCTGTCCTATACGATTGCCGATGGCAGCCATGCCTGGCCGTCGCAGACGGTCGGCTTCTCGCTGGCATCGGCTGCAGACAAGGTGTCGGAAGAGGTTGATGCGGCGACCAGAATGTGGAACTTCTTCGATGACAGCCAGGGCAAGCTGATTGCCGATGTTCGGGCCAAGAGCGATTGCCCGGACGATGCCATTGCCGCTATCTCCAAGGCGGATGCGAAGGGAAAGACGTGCAGCCAGCCGGGCAAGCCAGACAGCAACGCGCATACGGCAGCGGACGCCTTGTAGCCAAGGCGTTCGAGGGGCGTACGCGCCTTGTCGAATTCTACCAGGAAGGGGCGGGCAAGATCCGCCTGCCCCAGACCTTCACCTCCGAAATGGAAGCCGTGCTGATCAATACGGCCGGCGGTTTGACTGGCGGCGATCAACTGACGTGGTCGCTGACCGCCGGCGCGGATACGTTCCTGACCGCCACCACGCAAGCCTGCGAAAAAATCTACAAGGCCTCGTTCGGCACTGCCGAGATCGCCACGACCATCTCGGTCGGCGAGGGCGCCCGCTTCGACTGGCTGCCCCAGGAGAGCATCCTGTTCGACAATGCCTCGCTGACGCGCCGGCTTGAGGTGGATCTCGCCCCTGACGCCGAGTTCCTGGCCGTCGAGGCGGTGCTGCTCGGCCGCAAGGCGATGGGCGAGGCCATGCGGCAAGGGCAGATGCGCGATCGCTGGCGGATTCGCCGCAGCGGCCGGCTGATCCATGCCGAAGACCTCAACCTTGACGGCGATATTGCGAGGCTCACCGCCGAAACGCCGGTGCTGGGCGGGCAGGTGGCCTTTGCCACGGCGCTTTATACCGGCGCAAAAGCCGAGGCGCTGCTGCCGCAGGTGCGCGAGGCGTTGGGCAGCGCCTGCGGCGGCGCCAGCCAGTGGCAGGACAAGCTGGTGGTCCGTCTGACGGCCGATGATGGCTTTGCCTTGAGAAAAATCCTGATCCCGGTCATTTCGGTCTTGCGCGGCGGCGCATCTGTGCCGAAAGTCTGGAATCTCTGACACCGGCCCAGCATAGCGGAGCAACCATGAATCTCAGCCCCCGAGAAAAAGACAAATTGTTGATCGCCATGGCGGCCATGGTGGCGCGGCGCCGGCTGGAGCGCGGCGTCAAGCTCAACTATCCGGAAGCGATCGCGCTGATTTCCGATTTCGTCGTCGAAGGGGCGCGCGACGGTCGGGCTGTTGCCGACCTGATGGAGGCGGGCGCCCATGTCATCACCCGCGGCCAGGTGATGGAGGGCATCGCCGAGATGATCCATGACGTGCAGGTGGAAGCCACCTTCCCGGACGGCACCAAGCTGGTGACCGTGCACGAACCGATCCGCTGAGGGGAATACGATCATGGCCCTGGAGCTGCGTCCGAACTGCGAATGCTGCGACCGCGATCTGCCGCCGGACAGCGTCGACGCGATGATCTGCAGTTTTGAGTGCACCTATTGTGCCGACTGCGCTGGCGGGGTGCTGGCCGGCCTCTGCCCGAATTGCGGCGGTGAATTGGTGCGCCGACCAATCCGACCGGCCGGAAAACTCGTAAACAATCCGCCGTCCACACAACGGGTCCTGAAGGCCGAGGGCTGTGTCGGCTCCAAGGCCGCCTGAAATTGCCGCTAGTGTACCGACCAGATAAGTCCGGCCGTGCATGTTTTCACCCTCGACGAGGTGATCGAGGGAGTATTCAATCTGATCCAGGATGTTCAGTCTAGGTATCGTTTTCAAACTGTACAAAGCTTGAGGCCGGCTACGAAACGATCCGCTGAGGGGTGCGAAATGTTTGGATTTTTCAAGAACGCCGTGCTTCGGGAAAATGCCAGACTGATGAGCCAAAACTGGAGCGCGTCTAGTTATGTCGCCGCGTTTGAGCCGGACCTCGCAGCTTCTGCTCAAGCTCAGATAACGGCACTTCAGACAATATGGAATCCTTTGATGCCCTTACCGCCTGAGGTGGTCCGTAGTCTGCTCTACACAAATAAACGGCTTCGGCGCGCCTATGATCGAACTCCTGGTCGGCATTCGAAAAAGTTCGACGATGCATTCCGACCTATACTAGGCTGGGATAGTCATTATCGTGATCTTGGAATTAAGTAAGACTTCAGCGCCTGCTTTGAATGAACCTATGAACAACGAATGGAGGATTAGTCCATGATCCCAGGCGAAGTGATTGCCGCCAAAGGCGAGATCGAACTCAATGTCGGCCAGCCGACCCTCACCATCGAGGTGTCGAATACTGGCGATCGGCCGGTGCAGGTCGGCAGCCATTACCATTTCTACGAGACCAATGCCGGCCTCGAGTTCGAGCGCGACAAGGTGCGTGGCATGCGGCTCGATATTCCGGCCGGCACGGCGGTGCGTTTCGAGCCCGGCCAGACCCGCCAGGTGACGCTGATCCCGCTGGCGGGCAAGCGCGAAGTCTACGGCTTTCGCCAGAAGGTGATGGGCAAGCTGTGAGCGGCCCGATCTGGGGAGGGGGCTGCTTATGAAATCCGCGCTGTTTCTCATGCTCTGCGGCTGCGTGCTGCTGGTCGACGCGCCTGCCTCGGGCGAGGACGAGGTCGACTGCGCCAATGCCATGACGCAGTTCGATATGAATGCCTGCGCCCAAAAAGACTACGAGGCAGCCGATGCGCGGCTCAATGCGCAGTGGAAGCTGACCAAGACGGCGATGGCCGACGTCGACAGCGGGCTCGACGAGGCCCTCAAGGGGGCGTCCAAGGCGCTGCTCGACGGGCAGCGGGCCTGGATCGCCTATCGCGATGCGCAATGCACGCTGGCCGGTTTCGAAGCGCGCGGCGGCAGCATGGAGCCGATGCTGGTGTCGGGCTGTCTGGCTGAACTCACCGATGCGCGCACCAAGGAGCTGAAGGCGCTGGCCGACGGTCTGGGGAACTGACGGTTGGCAAGCCTTGCGCGGCAGATCATGATCGTCGGCAATGGACCGGTCCCGGAGGGTGCCGATGCCGTGATCGATGCAGCCGATTTTGTCATCCGGTTCAACGATTGTCGCAGTTTTGGGCGCGCCGGTCAGCGCACCGATGTGATCGCGGTCTGCAATACCGGCCGGCCGGCCCGCAACATGATCGGGTCTGAGACCTGGCGCGACAGTGCGCCGGTCGTTGCCTGTTCGCAGATCTGGTCGGTGCGCGATCCGGAAAAGTTTGAGGAGATGCGCCGGCCTCTCGTCCTCAGCCATCCCGAGCTCGACGATTTCTGCGACGACTATACCGAGGCCTTCCGGACCTTTGCCGAAGGTCAGGGAAAGGTGCATGAGGTGATCGACCGACGGGTCCACGAGGCCATGGACGCGGCCCTGTCCGCCCATCAGCCGCCGCCTTATGTCGTGCCGAGCAGCGGCATGGTGGTGATCGGCGCGTTGCTGGACAATCCGGCCTATGGGCAGGACGCCATCTCGATTGCCGGTTTCAGCCATGAGGGCTGGGACGGCCATCCCTTTGCCGCGGAAAAGCGGCTGGTGGAGGCCTATGTGGCGCAGGGATCGCTGCACAGGCTCGGGTAGACGCTGAAGGTTGGTTGCTTGGATGGGTAGGGCTCTTGTGATAAAGTAGGGCGATCGCTAAAAAGCAGGAAATGTTCTCATGGGTCGGTACGAAGCCAAGACGTCCCGCAAAGGTCAGGCCACCATTCCGGTGGAAATCCGTAACCTGATCGGCCTTGAGCCCGGCGGTTCCCTTCAGTTCATCGTGTCGCCCGAAGGTCAGGTCAGCGTTGTCGCCAAGAAGAGCGGTTTGCGGCATCTGAAAGGCCTGTTCGGGCCGCAGGCAGCGCCGGTGGATGTGGAGGCTGCCGTATCGGAGACGATCGAACGGCGAACCGATCCACAATCCGGGGGTGTCGATCCTTGATCGGGCTCGATACCAATGTACTGGTGCGCTACATTCTCGACGACGACCCGGTCTGGTCGCCGATCGCCACCGATTTCATCGATACGAAACTGTCGCCACAGCGTCCGGGCTACATCAACCCTATCACGCTGGTCGAACTGGTGTGGACCATTCGACGTTTGCCGCAGTTTGATCGCGAAAAGCTCGCCTTTCTGATTGAAAATCTGCTGCTTGCCGATACGATTGTGGTGGGTGAGGCCGATGCCGTTTCCCGCGCTCTTGCAGCGTATAAAAGCGGAAGCGCCGGTTTTGCCGACTATCTGATTGCCGAACTAAACGAAGCGGCCGGTGCATCCTCGACGGTGACGATCGATCGAAAAGCCGGAAAAAGCCTGCCCTTTACTCCCCTCTCCCAAGGAGCCTGACCGTATGCCCTACAAGATGTCCCGCGCCGCCTATGCCTCGATGTTCGGACCGACCACCGGCGACCGGGTGCGGCTTGCCGATACGGAATTGTTCATCGAAGTGGAGAAGGATTTCACCACCTATGGCGACGAGGTGAAGTTTGGCGGCGGCAAGGTCATTCGCGACGGCATGGGCCAGAGCCAGGTGACGCGGGCCACTGGTGCGGTCGACACCGTCATCACCAATGCGCTGATCGTCGACCACTGGGGGATCGTCAAGGCCGATGTCGGTCTGAGGAACGGTCGCATCCATGGGATCGGCAAGGCGGGCAATCCCGATACCCAGCCGAATGTGACGATCATTGTCGGCCCGTCGACCGAGGTGATAGCCGGCGAAGGCAAGATCCTGACGGCGGGCGGCATGGATGCCCATATCCACTTCATCTGCCCGCAGCAGATCGAGGAAGCGCTGATGTCCGGCATGACCACCATGCTGGGCGGCGGCTCCGGCCCGGCCCACGGCACGCTGGCCACCACCTGCACCGGCGCCTGGCATATCGAGCGCATGATCGAGAGTTTTGATGCCTTCCCGATGAATCTCGCCCTGGCCGGCAAGGGCAACGCCTCGCTGCCGGCGCCGCTGGAGGAAATGATTCTCGCCGGCGCCTCCAGCCTGAAACTGCACGAGGACTGGGGCACGACGCCGGCCGCCATCGATTGCTGCCTCTCGGTCGCCGATCAGTACGACGTGCAGGTGATGATCCATACCGATACGCTGAACGAGAGCGGCTTCGTCGAAGACACGATCGACGCCATCAAGGGCCGCACCATCCATGCCTTTCACACAGAGGGGGCGGGCGGTGGCCATGCGCCCGACATCATCAAGATCTGCGGCCAGACGAATGTCATCCCGTCGTCGACCAATCCGACCCGGCCCTACACGGTCAACACCATTGCCGAACATCTCGACATGCTGATGGTCTGCCATCACCTGTCCTCATCGATCCCGGAAGACATCGCCTTTGCCGAAAGCCGCATCCGCAAGGAAACCATCGCGGCGGAAGACATCCTGCACGATATCGGCGCGTTTTCGATCATCTCGTCGGACAGCCAGGCCATGGGCCGCGTCGGCGAAGTGGCGATCCGCACCTGGCAGACCGCCGATAAGATGAAGCGCCAGCGCGGCCGCCTGACCCAGGAAGTGGGTGACAACGACAATTTCCGGGTCAAGCGCTATATCGCCAAATACACGATCAACCCGGCCATCGCACAGGGGCTGTCCCATGAGATCGGCTCGATCGAGATCGGCAAGCGCGCCGACCTGGTGCTTTGGGACCCGGCCTTTTTTGGCGTCAAGCCGAGCATGGTGCTGCTCGGCGGCATGATCGCCGCGGCGCCGATGGGCGATCCGAACGCCTCCATTCCGACGCCGCAGCCGATGCATTACCGGCCGATGTTCGGCGCCTATGGCAAGGCGCGCACCAGTTCCTCGGTGACCTTCGTCAGCCAGGCCTCGCTCGATGCCGGTCTTGCCGCACGTCTCGGCGTTGCCAAGCAATTGCTGGCGGTCAAGAACACCCGCGGCGGCATTTCCAAGAAGTCGATGATTCATAACGATCTGACGCCGGAGATCGAGGTGGATCCGGAAACCTACGAGGTGCGGGCCGACGGGGAATTGCTGACCTGCGAACCGGCGACCGTGTTGCCGATGGCGCAGCGCTATTTCCTGTTCTAGGCGGCGGGTGCCGAGACGTTTAGCGGGCCTGTTGTTAAAGCCGGTGCGCAGTCTGCTGGCCGTTCTGCTCAGCTTGCTGGCTCTGGCAGGGGCGGGCACGCTCGTTCCGCGGCCGCTATGGTCGGCGGGCCACCCTGGGTCGGCCGAGGCGGCGGCGCGGCGCATTCTGGTGCTGAGCAACCCGATCCATACGGATATCGCCATTCCGCTCGATGACGAGACGCGACGCCGTTTTGCTTTTCTGGACGAGAGCGGCATGCCGCTGTCCCATCCGGAGGCCCGCTGGTTGGTCTTGGGCTGGGGCGGACGGGCCTTCTATACGCAAACCCCGACCTGGGCGGATCTGAAGCCTCTGCCGCTTTTGAAGGGGCTGACGCTGGACCGCTCGGTCATGCATGTCGATGTGGCCGGGGATATCGTGGAACCCTCCGAAGGCATCATTGGTTTCGACGTCGATGCGGAGCGCTATCAGGCCTTGTTGGCCTTCATCGCGGCCAGTTTCCGCGGCGAGGGGGACCGGGTCGACGTGATCCCGGGTGCCGGTTATGGGGCGAACGACCGGTTCTTTGAAGCCGATGGCTGGTTCAGTGCTCTGCTTGGCTGCAACACCTGGACGGCGGCGGCTCTGCGGGCGGCGGGTATGCGCACCGGCTGGTGGAACCCCCTGCCGGTAACGCTGACCACGTCCCTGGCCCTGTTCAACTGAGCAGGCATCCGTGCATGGCCTCTCGCCAGGCATGCGTCGTCTGCAAGGCTGCCATGCGCGGGCTTTTGTTCCATGGTTTGATGCTGCGCCGCAGCAGGATTTCGGCTACACCAAAATCTTCCTCTTTCGCCGCCCCGCGTCCTCCCAAGACGCTGGGCGTTGCGGCCCTGAATTTAAGGAGATTTGTTTATGTTGATCGGCAAGAAAGTCCCGTTCGTTACCTTCCGCACGCGTATTCGCGACGAGGCGGTTGGCGGCCCGAATCCCTTCCGTTGGGAAGACAAGACCTCCGACGATTATTTTGCCGGCAAGCGCGTCGTGCTGTTTTCGCTGCCGGGCGCCTTTACCCCGACCTGCTCGACCTTCCAGCTGCCGGACTTCGAGAAGATGTACGAGCAGTTCAAGGCCGAGGGCATCGACGAGATCTATTGCATCTCCGTCAACGACGCCTTCGTCATGAATGCCTGGGGCAAGTCGCAGAGCCTCGATCACGTCAAGCTGATCCCGGACGGTTCTGGCGAATTCACCCGCAAGATGGGCATGCTGGTCTCCAAGGACAATCTCGGCTTCGGCATGCGCTCCTGGCGCTACGCTGCCGTCATCAACGACGGTCTGGTCGAGCAGTGGTTCGAGGAAGAAGGCTATTCCGACAATTGCGACAGCGATCCCTATGGCGTGTCGTCGCCGCAGAACATCCTGGAGAAACTCAAGGAAAAGAAGGCGGCCTGATCCCGCCCTTTTTCCTGTTCGACCTGAAAAACCCGGCCGCGCGCCGGGTTTTTTTATTCGCGATTGCCGGACCGGCGAATTGGGGCTGCCGGATCTGCAAGGTCCCGCAGCCGTGGCGCCCCCGATTGGCGGATGCTGTGACGTTGAGGGACGATTTCAGGCTTGAAACGAAGAAATTGTCGTATTCCGGTTGTTGCCGTTACAGTTGCGCAAATAGGCACAAGTGTTAACGGACGATGCCCGAAAGTGGGACAATATTGTGCCGGGGCCTGAACAATAGGACTACACCCGCAGGTTGATAATTGACAGGTGGCAATTCTGCGGCAAGCGAATATTTTCGGTTGCTTCTATGCTTTGGTGCAAAGTTTCTTCCTATTCTGATGCTTTGTCACCGAGATGGGCCGTTGCTGGATACAATCTGCGATGGCGCGCCGTTCCGTTTCTGTGGACAATTCAGATATTTTGAGCTTTGTCGGCATTTTATCGATTGTTTTAGGACTACGCCAATAAAAGCCTCCTATTCGATGAGGGAAGGAACGAGGAGCGACAAGATGCATTTGTTCAAAAACTGGATATTGCTTCAAGTCGATCTTGGGAGCTTTACGAGGAAGGGCGCGGTCTATGAATTTGCGCTGAAAATGGCGTTAAGAGCCATTCTTCTGTCTTTTATACTCAATCTCATTGTGTTGCCGATCTGTCATTCGTTGGGTCTCGTGCCGATGGCGCTCGGCGATGCGATCCGCCTCAGCGTCGTCATGTCCTGGCTGGTTGTGGGTGGGACGTCCGGAGCGCTCGGTATCCTGACCGGTCACATGATCCGGCACTTGTCGCTCTCCAAAGCTGAATTCGAGCATCTGAGCCGGACCGACATGCTGTCCGGTCTTCACAACCGGCGGGCTTTTTCCGACTTTCTCGACAAGACCGTCGGTCCGGCTTCCCTGGCGATCCTTGATCTCGACCGCTTCAAATCCATCAATGACGGCTATGGCCATTGCGCCGGTGATGCGGTCATTCAAGGCGTGTCTGGCATTCTGCGCGAGGTGTTCGGCGAACGTCACGTAACGGCCCGGCTCGGGGGCGAGGAGTTCGGCGTGATCATCCATGGCGGCACACCGGAAAGCCGCCTGGCGATGGTGGAAGAGGTGCGGGCGGCGATTGCCGGTCGGATCATGACGCTGGACGGTGCGGTGATCTCGACGACCATCTCGGCCGGTGTTGCCGAGATCCGCAGCGGCCGGCGCATCGAGGCGATCTATTCCTCAGCCGACCGGGCACTGTATCTGGCCAAGGCCGGCGGGCGCAATCGGGTGGTCCATGAAGACGACGGCGTCGCCCTGTTTGAAACACCCCTGAAGGAAGCCGCGGGCGGCTTCTAAGAATTTTGGGCGGCGATAGCAGCAAACTTCCTGTTGCAGGCTGGCGCTTTATTTTGCATGGTTCTGCTCTGCCAATTCGGAGTGCAAATGCAGCGCGTTACCTCCTATCTCACCGCCGGAACGTCCGGCGAATGTCCTGTCGCCACCGTCATCCTTGCCCATGACGAGCGTCATCTGCGGCGCAAGCTGCTGCATCTCGACAATGGCGACATGGTCATGCTCGATCTGAAGGAGCCGGTGCTGTTTGCCCATGGCGATCGGCTGGTGCTTGAGAATGGCGATCTGGTCGAAATCCATGCGGCGGACGAACGCCTTCTGTCGGTCTTGCCGCGCGATCCCCTGCATCTGGTCGAGCTTGCCTGGCATCTGGGCAATCGTCATCTGCCGGCGCAGGTCGAAACGGACCGTATCCTGATCCAGCGCGACCACGTCATTGCCGCCATGCTGAAAGGTCTTGGTGCCGAGGTGCGCGAGGTGATCGAGCCGTTCCAGCCGATGCGCGGTGCCTATCACACGCCAGGCCATGGTCATTCGCACGGGCACGGCGCGAAGACCGAGCACGATCCTGCGGCCGTGCATGCCCCCGACGCGGATTGACGTCGCTATGACCAAGGCGACCGACATGCGCAGCCTGCTGCGGCTGATGGCCTGGCTGTCGCCGGCCTTTCCGGTTGGCGCCTTTGCCTATTCCGGGGGGCTGGAACGGGCGGTGGCCGATGGGTTGCTGGCCGGTGAGCATGGCCTGTCCGACTGGATCGCAGCAGTGGTCGACCATGGTTCGGCCTGGAACGATGCCGTGCTGCTGAACGAGGCGCTGAGCGCCCATGCGGATGCCGGTCGGCTTCATGCCGTGGCCGAACTTGCCGAGGCGCTGGCCGGATCGCGCGAGCGGCATGCCGAAACCATGGCGCTGGGCAATGCCTTTGTGGAGGCGGCCGGGGCTTGGCCGGCGGACGTGGTTGGCCTGCTGCCGCAGACCGTTGCCTATCCCGTGGCGGTCGGCGCCGTCGCCGGGGCTCATGGCATTGCGGCCGGCCAGGCGATCGGCGCCTATCTGCATGCGGCCGTCTCGCAACTGGTCTCGGCCGGTATCCGGCTTGGCGTGGCGGGTCAGCGGCAGGGGGTGGCTGTTGTGGCGGAGCTCGAGCCGCTGCTGGAGGCGGTGGCGCAGCGTGGGGCGGCCTCGACGCTTGACGATCTCGGCAGCGCCACCATCCGGGCGGATATCGCGTCGCTTGCCCATGAAATTCAAGGAACGCGGCTGTTCCGCTCGTAGGCGGTCGGGCGGCCTCGGTCCTGCCGACAATGAGGGCTGCCAAGGCGGCCGTTCCATAAAGGATAGAGATGATGAAATCGGCGAATGGCCCTTTACGCGTCGGGATCGGCGGACCGGTCGGCTCCGGCAAGACGGCACTGACGGAAAAGCTCTGCAAGGCGATGCGCGACGACTATTCGGTCGCCGTTGTGACCAATGACATCTATACCCGCGAGGATGCCGAGGCGCTGGTGCGCATGCAGGCGCTGTCGTCCGACCGGGTGGTCGGGGTGGAAACCGGAGGCTGTCCCCATACGGCGATCCGCGAGGACGCGACGATCAATCTGCAGGCGATCGCCGACCTTTCCCGGCGTTTCACCGACCTCGACATCGTCTTCATCGAGTCGGGCGGCGACAATCTGGCCGCGACCTTTTCGCCGGATCTGGCGGATCTGACGATCTATGTCATATCGGTCTGTCAGGGAGAGGAAATCCCGCGCAAGGGCGGTCCGGGCATTACCCGATCCGACCTGCTGGTGATCAACAAGAAGGACCTGGCGCCCTATGTCGAGGTCGATCTCGATGTCATGGAGCGGGATGCGCATCGCATGCGCGACGGCAAGCCCTTCCTGTTTTCCGACATGAAGCGAGGCGCCGGCGTCGAGGAGATCGTGCGGTTTCTGAAAGACACCGGCGGCCTCTGACGGGAGAGGCCGGCCGACCTGCGAGACAATCAGATCTGCTTCAGGGCGCTGATATCGCTGATCTGGATGATCCGGCCACGCACCGTGACACCAGCCCGGCGCAGGGCCGAGAAGGCGCGGGACAGGGCTTCCGGCGCCAGACCCAGCTTGCCGGCCAAAAGGCTTTTCTGGAAGGGCAGGCGGATGGAGGCAGAGGCGCTGTCGCGCGGGCAATTGTCGAGCAGGTATTGGGCGACGCGCTGCGGTGCTGTCTGCAGCCGGTCATTGGCGATGCAGTCCATGGTGCTGCGCAGATAGTTCGACAGGCACTGGATGATGGCTTTCGCCACGTCCTTTTCCTGCTCGGCGATGGTGCGAACCTTCTGCAGTTCAAACCGCGCCACCGTGGCATTCTCGGCGGCCTGGCTGTTGTAATAATAGGTATCGCCCACCGAAAGCAGGCATTCGGCAAAGGTGTCGCCGGGGCCGCAGATGCGGATATCGGCTTCGCGGCCGTCCTTGTTCAGCCGATAGAGCCGGACATAGCCGCTGAGAACACAATAGAAATACTCGGCCGCCTCGCCGTCGCGAAACAGCAGGTCGCGCGCCTCGTAACTGGTCACGGTCGCGATGTCGATCATGCGCGCCAAAGCGTTCGGACCGAGCGACGCCATCAGCGGCGTCTTGAGCAGGATATTTCTATCGCGTGTGTTCAATTTCAAAACCTTGTTCACGGCTTCCCGGCTCCTTCAAGCGGCGCTGCCAAGAGCGCCATGCCTTTCCCAACGACCCGCAAAATTCAACTGGGAAATATCAGCGACACGCGCCACGATCACGCTTGGTTCTCACGATCGAAAGACTGATGGCGCGGACGTCTTCCCTTTGGCAATCGCCGCGTATGGGCTGGTCACGCATTCCTCAACAGCCCGTAGAATAGGGCAGTCAAAATGGCGGCGGGTTGATTTCGATCAATAGAACCGAGACGTCGCGCCGCATTTTTGAAGAACAACGGAGAGCGACATGGCAAAGGCGGCCGGATCGAGCCCGTCCGGCTTGCCGAAACCGTCATTGCGACGCATTCTGCAGATCGACCGACCGCGACTGGACCATGGAGGCACAACAGACATTGACGATCCACATCGAGATCGAGACAGCGCCAGATGAAGACGTGCAACGGCTCATCGACGAGGGGCTCGATATCTTCAATACTGAGCGGGCCGGGCCTGACAATGCCGAGGATTTATGGGTCATCGCCCGTGGCAGCGACGGCAGCGTTTGCGGCGGCCTCAAAGGCCGGACATACTATGGATGGCTGTTCATTGACTGGCTCTGGGTGTCCCCCTCGGCACGCGGCCATGGCACCGGCCGGCACCTGATGACCAAGGCCGAAGATGCGGCGCGCGGGCGCGGCTGCCTGGGTGCCTATGTTGATACGTTCAGCTTCCAGGCGCCGGATTTCTACCGCCGCAACGGCTACGAGGAATTCGGCCGGATCGACGGACTTCCGCCGGGCCATGCCTGCATATGGCTGAAGAAGACATTTTAAAGACGGGCTAGAGGGGCGCCGGTCTCTCAAGGTCATCCGAGATTATGTGAAATAGGAATTCTGAAAGCGACAGATGCGGATAGTGCTTACGGGTAGTTCTGGACGGGTCGGCCGCGCAATTTTCAGCGCCCTGGTTGACAAATACGAGGTCGTCGGAATCGACCGCTCGCCTTTCTCAACCACACATCTTGTCGGGGATTTCGCCGATGCAATGCTTTTGCATTCTGCTTTTGAGGGCGCGGATGCCGTGATCCATGTGGCTGCGCTTCACGCTCCTCATGTTGGCACAATTCCAGATGAGGAGTTTCAGCGCATCAATGTGGAAGGAACGCGTCTGGTCGCAGAGGCGGCGATTGCCACAGGCGTGAGACGGCTGATCTTCACCAGCACGACAGCCTTGTATGGCTACGCCGTTTCTCCCTCCTCATGCACATGGATCGACGAAGAGACGCAGCCGAAACCCAAGAGCATCTATCACCGGACGAAGCTCGACGCTGAGCGCGTTCTGGAAGACATGGCCGGCCCGGAATTGGCCGTGCGTGTCCTGCGCATGTCGCGGAGCTTTCCCGAGCCAGCCGATATAATGGCGGGGTACAGGCTGCATCGCGGCATTGATATTCGCGACGTTGCCGACGCTCATGTATCAGCGCTCACGAATGAGGGAGCGAATTTCCAGCGCTATATCGTTTCGGCCGCCAGTCCGTTCACGATGCAGGACTGTGAAGACCTCGCGACTGACGCAGCGTCTGTCATAAAGCTAAGGGCTCCGGCCCTTGCTGCCGAATTTGACCGGAGGGGATGGAGCCTGCCCAAATCCATCGATCGCGTATATCATTCGGCGCGGGCAAAGCATGGACTTGGGTGGCAGCCACGCTTCGGCTTTGACGAAGTCGTGGCGCAGATGGACCGGCGGAGTCTGGACGTGTTGCCTCCCGGTTCCGACATCAGCAGGCAATCCGAGTAGATTTTGCGAACCTCCCATGTCTGACGCCAGATCAGCCGTCGCCGGATAACCGAGGGCGTTTCCGTCGCAAAATCAGGCTATACTATTTCGTGTTCTGCGACGGATCGCTGCCACGGAAGGCAATCCGAATTTAGCTTGAGAGCCGGGCTGGACCCGGCTCCTGTGTCGTCTCTCTCGGCCTTTGCCTCTGCGCCGTCACTCGGCGGCCAGCGGCGGACGTGGAACGATGCGGATCGGTTCCTGGGCGCGGCGGGCGGCGTCCTGGCGTTTTTCCATGGTCGTCAGGCGCTCTTCCATCGAGGTCAGGGCCTGGCGGTTGGATTTCGCCAGTTCCGTCAGCACCTCCGGTGCCAGGGCTTCCGGTTCCTGCTCCTTCTTGCCGACCATGCGGCTGAACAGCCAGCCGAGCAGGCGGGACAGGTCGTCCATGATCAGGAAGAAGGCCGGAACGACCAGCAGGCTCATTACCGTCGAGACGATGATGCCGCCGATCACGGCGATCGCCATCGGGGCGCGGAACGAGCCGCCTTCGCCGACGCCGAGCGCCGAGGGCAGCATGCCGGCCGACATGGCGATCGAGGTCATGATGATCGGCCGGGCGCGCATGCGGCCGGCTTCCACCATGGCTTCGACGCGGTGCAGGCCCTTGTGGCGCATCTCGATGGCGAAATCGACCAGCAGGATGGCGTTCTTGGTGACGATGCCCATCAGCATCAGGATCCCGATCAGCACGGGCATCGACAGGGCGTTGCCGGTGATGATCAGGGCCGCTGCCACGCCGCCGATCGCCAGCGGCAAGGACAGAAGGATGGTCAACGGCTGGATGACGTCCTTGAACAGCAGGATCAGCACGGTCAGCACCAGCAGCAGGCCGAGCAGCATGGCGTTGAGGAAGCTCTGCTGCATCTCGTTCTGCACTTTGGTGTCGCCGCTTTCAGCCAGCCGCACGCCGGCCGGAAGGCCGGCCTGATCGACCGTCTGGCGGAAGGCTGCCGAGGCCGTGTCGAGGGCGACGCCCTGTGGCAGGTCGGCGCCGATGGTGACGACCCGGTTGCGGTTGTTGCGCTTGATCGAGCTGACGCCTTCCGAATAGTCGATATCGGCGACGCTCGACAGGGGAACCGCAGCACCCGTCGCGGTCGTGATTTTCAGCGCCCGGATGGCCGCCAGATCGCTGCGCAGGTCCAGCGAGGCCTGCACGCGGATCGGGATCAGGCGGCTGTCGAGCGAGATCTTCGACAGAGCGGCGTCGATGTCGCCAATCGTGGCGACGCGCACCGTTTCGGCGATCTGGCTCGGAGTGATGCCGAGACGGGCTGCCTCGTCCTTGCGCGGCCGGATCTGCAGTTCGGGGCGGGGCAGGGCACCTTCGGCGCTGACATTGGCCAGAACCGGCACGGTGCGCAGTTTTGCTTCCAGCACGCCGACGGCGTCGTTCAACTCGTCCTCGTTCTTGGAGAGGAAGTTGAAGGCAAGGTCGCGCTCGCCGCGGTCATTGAGCTTCAGCACGCGGATGTCGGCGATCGGCCGCAGCTTCTGGAAGACTTCCAGCTCGATATCCCATTGCGGGCGCTTCCGGCCTTCGACATGCATTTTCGGCATGTACTGGCCGATCACCGGCAGGCCGCCGAGGCCCTTGTTGACCAGCGTCTTCAGCAGCGAATGCTCGATCTTGGCCAGGTTGAGCGTGACGCTTGCCCGGCGCAGTTCCAGATCGCCCTTCGGCGAGGCGCCGCCGAGGATGAAGACGCTTTCGACGCCGTCGAGATCCTTGACGGCGGCATAGATTTCGTCGGTCTTGCGTTCAGTCTCGGCCAGCGTCGCATTCGGCGGCAATTCGACCGACAGCGAAACGCGACCGGCGTCTTCCGGCGGCAGGAAGCTGCCGGGCACCTGCGCCAACAGCATCATCGATCCGATCAGGAAGGCGAAGGCGCCGATCAGCGTCGCATAGCGCATATACCATTTGGTCGTGGTGGTGCGTACCAGCCGTGTATAGGCCTTCATGAACAGGCTGTCATTGTCGTGATGGTCGTCTATCCCGTCTTCGGCGCGCATCAGATAGGCGGCCATCAGCGGCGTGATGAGGCGCGCCACCATCAGCGAGAAGAACACCGAGAAGGCGACCGTCAGGCCGAACTGGATGAAGTACTGGCCGGGAATGCCGGGCATGAAGGACACCGGCACGAAGACGGCGATGATGGTGAAGGTCGTGGCGATGACCGCCAGGCCGATTTCGTCGGCGGCCTCGATGGCGGCGCGATAGGGCGATTTGCCCATCTTGATATGGCGGGCGATGTTCTCGATCTCGACGATGGCGTCGTCGACGAGAATACCGGTTGCCAGGGTCAGCGCCAGGAAGCTGACGAGATTGAGCGAGAAGTCCATCATGTCCATGATCCAGAAGGTCGGGATCGCGGACAAAGGCAGGGCGACGGCGGAAATCAGCGTGGCGCGCCAGTTGCGCAGGAACAGGAAGACGACGATGACGGCCAGGATCGCGCCTTCCAGCAGCGTATGCATGGCGGCTTCGTAATTGCCGTAGGTGAAGTAGACGGAATCGTTGATCAGCTCGATGTCGACATCGGGATTGTCGGCGCGGACCTGCTTGAGGCTGGCGCCGACCGTTTCGGCGACGCTGACCTCGCTGGCCCCTTTGGCGCGGAACACGGCAAATGTGACGACCGGCGCGCCATTGTAGCGCGAGAAGGATTTCTGTTCCTCATAGGTGTCTTCGACCGTGCCGAGATCCGACAGCTTGACGAAGCGTCCGCCGGACAGCGCAATGGTCGTGTCGGCGAGTTGCGACACATCGCGGGCATCGCCCAGCGTGCGGATTGCCTGTTCGGCACCGGCCACCTGGCCGCGACCGGACCCGACATCGAGATTGGTGGTGCGCATCTGGCTGTTGACGTCGGCGGCCGTGATGCCATAGGCGTTCAGCCGGTCGGAATCGAGTTCGACGCGGACTTCGCGGTCGGCGCCGCCGTAGCGGTCGATGCGGCCGATGCCGGCCTGGCCCTGCAAAGCGCGCTTGACGGTATCGTCGACGAACCAGGACAGCTCTTCGAGCGTCATGTTGGGGGAGGAGACCGCAAAGGTCTGGATCGCCTGGCCTTCGACATCAACCTTGGAGACGATCGGCTCGTCGACCGAGGCGGGCAGGTCGCCACGGATCTCGTCGATGGCGTCCTTGACGTCCTGGACGGCCTGTTCGGTCGGGATTTCCATGCGGAACATCACGACCGTCTGGGACTGGCCATCGGTCACCGTCGAAGACAGTTCGTCGACGCCGGTGATGCTGGCGACGGCGTCCTCGATCTCCTTGGTCACCTGCATTTCCAGCTCGGCCGGCGAGGCGCCGCTCTGGGTCACGGTGATGGCGACGAGCGGCACGTCGATATTCGGGAAGCGGGTGATCGGCAGCGCCAGGAAGGCCTGCGTGCCGACGACCATCAGCAGGAAGAAGGCGAGCAGCGGCGCAATGGGATTGCGGATGGACCAGGCTGAGAAATTCATCGCGGCGTCCTTCTCAATTCGACATCGCCGCCGGGTCGCGGACAGGGTTGATATGGTCGCCATCACGCACGAAGGCGCCGGCCTTGGCCACGACCTCGTCTTGGCCGCCGATGCCGCTGGTGACCTGGATATAGGCGCCGTCCTGAATGCCGGTGTCGATCTTGACCTGCTTGACGATACCGTCGTTGACGAGGCGCACCGTGGAGCCGTCCTTGTCGGTGTTGACCGCCGATAGCGGCAGGGCAATGCCCTCCTGGCTCTCGATAACGATCTCGGCGCTGCCATACATGCCGGCGCGGGCGCGCTGGTCATCGTCGATGGCAATGTGCACGGCGGCAAGCCTGGTCGTCGCGTCGACGGTCGGCGAAATCAGCCGGACGGATCCGCTGAGGGCCTGGCTCGCGCCCGCCACCTTGACGATCGCCTTCTGGCCGACCGTGATGCGCAGCATGTCGGTTTCCGAAATGTCGGCGACCAATTCGATCTCGCCATCGCGGATAATCGTGAACAGCGGTTGGCTGGCGCCGGCGGCAATCGCGCCGATCTTGGCATTGCGCGAGGCGACGAGGCCGCCATAGGGGGCCTTGACATCGGTGCGGGCCAGGTTGAGATCGACATCGGCGATCTGGCTTTCGACCACCCTGACGTCGGCTTCGCCGACGGTCACGGCCTGCTCGGCCGCATTGAGGCGGGCCACAGCCACGTCGGCGGTCGCCTGGGCCTGTTCGACCTGCGAAATGGACGTCGTGCCATTGCTGCCAAGCTTCTTGGTGCGGTCGCGCTGGCGGATGGCGTCGTCGAGATTGGCCTTTGCCTCGATCAATTGTGCCTGGTACTGCGCAACGCCGGCTTCGGCCTTCGCCTTGTTTGCCTCGTATTGGCTCTTCTGCAGCAGCAGCGCATCGACATTGAGGGTTGCCAGAATACCATCGGCTTCGACACGGTCGCCGATATCCGCCGCCAGCGACTTGATCGACAGACCGTCGACCAGCGGCTGGACGTAGATTTCCTCGACAGCCTTGATCGTGCCGGTCGCCACGATGCGGTCGACCAATTGCCGGGTCTCGGGCTGGGTCACGACAATCGACGGCAGCTTGGGTGCTGGCGGCGCTGCCGCCGGTTCCTGCGCGAGGCCGTGTATGGGCGTGAACAGGACGCCGATCGTCATCAGCGCGGCTGCGGTCTTGTGCAGATCTCGAACCATGGGCCCCTTCCGAAATTTCGGATAAATTGTAATAAACTATAACTATACGGATGCGCAGGATGTAATCCTGTAGTTCCTCTCCAACCGTGCAACGTAACGCGGTGTTGCGTTGCTCCTCCATCCCCGGCGGTTCTGCTTAGTCGATTCCGTGTCCTAAAGTGGGGCCGGGCGATACACTTACAAGGCCCATGCTTCAGGATTCCGTTCGTACAATTTTAAGCCGCCGCGCCGCACAAATCAATCATACATGGGCGCGGATTCATGTTGTTTTCTAGCAGAACAAACAGCTACCGGCTGTTCTATAGAAAAGGCGCGCGAACAACAGCCCGCGCGCCTCAGTTTTTCAAATAAAAGCTTAAGCGACCCTTATTTCAGGGCGGCGTCGGTGATCTCGGTGGTGAAGGCGCCGGTCGGTTCCTTGCTGATGACCGGATCCGATCCGCCGCCAAGCAGGGTCTTGACCGTGCGGTCGTAGTCGGCCTTGTCGAGGGCGCCGTTGGAGCCGGCGGTCAGCTTGGCCACTTCGCCCATCATGCGCTTCTGGTGCTGTTCGGTCTGGGCGCCGGAGGCATCGTTTTCGAGGACGATGTCGGCGGCGTCATCCGGATTTTCCTCGGCCCATTTCCAGCCCTTCATCGAGGCGCGGACGAACTTGACCATCTTTTCCTTGAAAGCCGGATCGGCAAGCTTGTCTTCCAGCGCGTAGAGGCCGTCTTCGAGCGTGGCGACGCCTTCATCCTCGTATTTGAAGGTGACCAGTTCCTCCGGCTTGATGCCGGCGTCGATGACCTGCCAGTATTCGTTATAGGTCATGGTCGAGATGCAGGCCGCCTGCTTCTGCAGCAGCGGATCGACGTTGAAGCCCTGCTTGAGCACGGTCACGCCACCTTCGGAACCGTCGGTCTTGATGCCGAGCGTCGCCATCCAGGACAGGAACGGATATTCGTTGCCGAAGAACCAGACGCCCAGCGTCTTGCCCTTGAAGTCTTCCGGCTTGGTGATGCCGGTTTCCTTCAGGCAGGTCAGCATCATGCCGGACGACTTGAACGGCTGGGCGATGTTGACGAGCGGCACGCCCTTTTCGCGGGTGGCAAGCGCTGACGGCATCCAGTCGACGATCACGTCGGCGCCGCCGCCGGCCAGGACCTGGGCCGGTGCGATATCCGGTCCGCCCGGCTTGATCTCGACATCGAGGCCTTCAGCCTCGTAAAAACCCTTGTCCTTGGCGGCATAATAACCGGCGAACTGCGCCTGGGTCACCCATTTCAGCTGCAGCGTCACCTTGTCGGCAGCGGCCGCCTGCATCGCCATCAGCGAGACGGCGCTGGCCAGCAGCACTGTTGCAATCCTGGTTTTCATTGTCTTCGTTCCCTCTTCTTGTTTATGCCTGCCCACCACGGACAGACGGATGCCAGAACGTAACGGCGCGCTCGGCGAGCGCCACCACGCCATAGAAGACCGAGCCGGCGAGTGCGGCAACCGCAATCTCGGCCCAGACCATGTCGACATTGCTGCGCCCCACTTCCGTGGAAATCCGGAACCCCATGCCGACGATCGGGGTGCCGAAGAATTCTGCCACGATGGCGCCGATCAGCGCCAGCGTCGAATTGATCTTCAGGGCGTTGAAGATGAAAGGCCATGCGGCGGGCAGCCTGAGCTTGACCAGCGTCTGCCACCAGGAGGCCGCATAGGTGCGCATCAGGTCGCGCTCCATGGGGCTGGCGGCGGCTAACCCCTGCACGGTGTTCACCAGCATGGGGAAGAAGGTCATGATGACCACCACGGCGACCTTGGATGGCCAGTCGAAGCCGAACCACATCACCATGATCGGCGCCACGCCGACGACGGGCAGGGCGGAGACGAAATTTCCGATCGGCAGCAGGCCCTTCTGCAGGAAGGGCGAGCGGTCGATCAGGATGGCGGCGATGAAGCCGAGCCCGCAGCCGGCGACATAGCCGGTCAGCACCGATTTCAAGAAAGTCTGCTGAAAATCGGCCCAGAGGATCGGCAGCGAATGGATCAGCCGGATCCAGATCATCGACGGCGCCGGCAGAAGGATGGCGGGGATGGCAAAGCCGCGTACCGCGCATTCCCAGATCACCAGCAGGGTCACGCCGAACAGCACCGGCACGGCGATATTGACCGCCCGTTGGGTCGGGGCATGGGCGAAACGCTGGCGCACCAGCCATTCGTTGAGCGCCCAGGCTGCTCCCCAGAAGACAAGCGCAAAGATGAGATACGCGCCGGTCATGGCTTCATCCCCATGCGCCTGAGGACGGAGGTATGGGCAAGACCGACGATCGAGACCAGCACGGCGGCAAGGCCGGCGGCCATGAACAGGGCTGCCCAGATCTGGATGGTCTGGCCGTAATAGGAGCCGGACAGCAGGCGCGCGCCGAGACCGGCGACCGCGCCGGTCGGCAATTCGCCGACGATGGCGCCGACCAGCGAAATGGCGATCGCTACCTTCAGCGAGGTGAAGAGATAGGGTATCGAGGCCGGCCAGCGCAGCTTCCAGAAGGTCTGGGCGGGGCTGGCATTATAGGTGTGCATCAGGTCGATGAAGATGGTGTCGGGGCTTCTGAGCCCCTTCACCATGCCGACGACGATCGGGAAGAAGGACAGGTAGGTCGAGATCAGCGCCTTCGGCATGATGCCTGATATGCCGATGGCGTTGAGCACGACGATGATCATCGGCGCGATGGCGAGAATCGGGATGGTCTGGCTGGCGATCACCCAGGGCATCAGCGAGCGGTCCATGGCGCGGTTGTGGACAATGCCGATGGCGAGAACAATGCCGAGCACGGTGCCCATGGCAAAGCCGGCCAGCGTCGCCGACAGGGTGATCCAGGCGTGGTAGACGAGGCTGCGCTTGGACGTCACCGCCTTGTTGACGGTGGTGTCCCAGAGTTCGACGGCGATCTGGTGCGGGGCGGGCAGGACCGGGCGCTCCTGGACAAAGGTGCGCTCGACCAGCTGGGCAAAGCTGATGGTCTCCTTGGCGCGCGCCGCCTGATCGCGCACGAAGGGCGCATTCAGGGAGATGACGCAAAGATGCCAGATCACCAGGATCGCCAGGATGACGGTGAGGATCGGCAGGATGCGGTCGCGGAATAGGCTTGGCTTTGTCATGGTCAGACACCGCCCTTCGAGGGAAATAGCATCAGTCCCATCGACACGACGCCAAGCGCCACGCCGGCGATCTGCACGGGTGTCAGGCGCTCGCCGAAGACGAGGAAGGCGATGATGTTGATCAGCAGCAGCTGGGCGACCGAGGAGGCTGAAATCGCCAGACCCAGCCCGCCTTCGCGCATCAGCTTCACCATCAGCAGATTGCCGATGCAATAGAGCGCCAGCGATCCGCCGAGCACCCAGAGATTGCTGCTGGCAATATAGGCCCGCGAGGCGGTGGCGGCACCGAGAAAGACCACCATGGCGGCGCCGAGCCAGAGGAGGAAGGCGGGGTTCATGGGGTCATGTCCTTGGTCAGCCTTGTGGAAAACACACCCCCCTCTGTCCTGCCGGACATCTCCCCCTCAAGGGGGGAGATTGGCAAGACGCGAAACGCTTTGCGCAGATTTCCAGGGCGAGCTGCTGTTGGCGTTTTCCTTCTCAAGACGGCCGCAGCGTTGGCGGCCAATCTCCCCCCTTGAGGGGGAGATGTCACGGAGTGACAGAGGGGGGTAACCGCGCATGCCGCCGGTTGACCTCGTTCGGCTACCGCAAGGGGCAAATGCAGCCGATTATTCCTCATAACTATGCCCCGCTCTCAAACCTTCCCGAACCCGGTGGGCGATCTCCAGGAATTCTGGCGTTTCGCGGATGCCGAGCGGGCGCTCCTTCGGCAGGGTCGATTCGATGATGTCGGTGACGCGGCCGGGGCGGGGGCTCATGACGACGATCTTGGTGGAGAGATAGACCGCTTCGGGAATGGAATGGGTGACGAAGCAGATGGTCTTGTTGGTGCGGTCCCAGAGCTTCAGCAGCTGTTCGTTCAGATGGTCGCGGACGATCTCGTCGAGCGCGCCGAAGGGTTCGTCCATCAGCAGCAGATCGGCATCGAAGGCGAGCGCCCGGGCGATCGAGGCGCGCTGCTGCATGCCGCCCGAGAGCTGCCAGGGGAATTTCTTGCCGAAGCCCGCGAGATTGACCAGATCCAGCGTCTGCCCGACCCGCTTCTTCTGCTCGTCGCGGGTAAAACCCATGATCTCCAGGGGCAGGGCGACATTGTCCTCAATGGTGCGCCAGGGATAAAGGGCGGCAGCCTGGAAGACATAGCCGTAGGAGCGGTCCTTGCGGGCGTTTTCCGGCGTCATGCCATTGACGGTGATGGTGCCGCTGGTGTGTTTTTCGAGATCGGCGATGACCCGCAGGAAGGTCGTCTTGCCGCAGCCGGACGGGCCGATGAAGGAGACGAATTCGCCCTTCTTCACCTCCAGGTCGACATTCGACAGGGCATGCACCGGCCCATCGCCGGTCTGAAAGGTCAGGCAGAGATTTTTGGCCGAAACGACGGAAAACGGTGCGGATGTCATCAAGCGGGACCCATCGGACTTCTTGCAAATGCGCTTTGCATCTGGCGTATTATCATAGGGCCATGGAGACAGCCCGGCCTATCGGGTTTTGTGGCAACGGCCCTTTTCGAGGAGGAATTCGGCAATGGATCAAGCATCAAAACCCACCTGCCGGCTCGTCAAGCCCGGCGCCACCTATGACGGCAAGCAGGGGCTTTCCTATTTTCACGGCATTTCGGCCGAAAGCACGGGTGCCAAAGGCATCTGCATGCATATCCTGACCATGCCGCCGGGCACCAAGGCCAAGGCGCATCTGCACGAGAGCCACGAGACGGCGATCTACATGCTGTCGGGCTCGGCCCATACCTGGTACGGCGAGCGCCTGGAACACCATGTCATAGTGCATGCCGGCGAGCTGTTCTACATCCCGGCCGGCGTGCCGCATGTGCCGGCCAACCTGTCGAGCACGCCCTGCACGGCGCTGATCGCCCGCACCGATCCCAACGAGCAGGAAAGCGTCGTGCTGTTGCCGGAGCTGGATGCGTTGGTGGAGATGCCGCTGCCGGCGTGAGGAAAGCTGCTGCCGGGCGGACTGACGGGCGGTTTTACCCCCCTCTGCCCTGGCGGGCATCTCCCCCTCAAGGGGGGAGATCGGCTCCATCCGTACTCCTGCCGGAGGCAAAGTCTGGAAGCTGTGGTTGACGCGTGTTTCGGCGGCGATCGATCTCCCCCCTTGAGGGGGAGATGTCGCGGAGCGACAGAGGGGGGGGAAAGCCACGGAATGCGCCATCTCAGAGATCGTCAAACCCCGCTCGCCGGAATGCCGGTGCGTTCCACCTTGCGCGGCGAGACCAGGTCCTTCCAGGTGGACAGCGCCTTGTTGACCGCCGAATAAGGCTCTCGGCTGACGAACTGGCCGTGGCCTTCTTCCGTCTTCACCGTGCCTTCCTCGATCGCCACCTTGCCGCGGGTCAGCGTGAACCGCGGCAGGCCGGTGACGGTCTTGCCCTCGAAGACATTGTAGTCGATCGCCGATTGCTGGGTCTTGGCCGAGATCGTCTTGGAGCGTTTTGGATCAAGCACGACGATGTCGGCGTCGCTGCCCACTAGGATGGCGCCCTTTTTCGGATAGATGTTGAGGATCTTGGCGATATTGGTCGAGGTGACGGCGACGAATTCGTTCATGGTCAGGCGACCTGTCGCCACGCCATAGGTCCAAAGCATCGGCAGACGGTCTTCCAGGCCGCCGGTGCCGTTGGGGATTTTGGTGAAATCATTAAGGCCGAAGCGTTTCTGGTCGGTTGTAAACGCGCAGTGGTCGGTGGCGACGACCGACAGCGAGCCTGCCTGCAGGCCGGCCCAAAGACTGTCCTGGTGCGTCTTGTTGCGGAACGGCGGGCTCATGACGCGGCGGGCGGCGTGGTCCCAATCCTTACTGAAATATTCGCTCTCGTCGAGTGTCAGATGCTGGATCAGCGGCTCGCCATAGACCCGCATGCCTTTTTGCCGGGCGCGGCGGATGGCCTCGTGGCTCTGTTCGCAGGAGGTGTGCACCACATAGAGCGGCACGCCGGCCATGTCGGCCAGCATGATGGCACGGTTGGTGGCCTCGCCCTCGACTTCCGCCGGCCGAGAATAGGCATGCGCCTCGGGGCCGTTGTTGCCCTCGGCCAAGAGCTTGGCCGACATGGCCGCCACCACGTCGCCGTTTTCGGCATGGACCAGCGGCAGGGCGCCGAGTTCGGCGCAGCGCGAGAAGGAGGCGAACATCTCGTCGTCATTGACCATCAGCGCGCCCTTATAGGCCATGAAATGCTTGAAGGTGTTGATGCCCTTGTCCTGAACGACGGTCTTCATCTCATCGAACACCCGTTCGTTCCAGCCGGTGATCGCCATGTGGAAGGAATAGTCGGTGTTGGCGCGCGACGTCTTGTTGTGCCACATCTGCAGGGCATCGAGCAGGGACTGGTCGGGCGCCGGCAGACAGAAATCGACCACCATGGTGGTGCCGCCGGAAAGGGCCGCCCGCGTGCCGCTCTCGAAATTATCGGCTGAATAGGTGCCCATGAAGGGCATTTCCAGATGCACATGCGGATCGATGCCGCCCGGCATGACATAGCAGCCGGTGGCGTCCAGGGTCTCATCGCCGGACAGGTTTGGACCTATCTCGACGATCACGCCGCCGTCGATCTTGACGTCCGCCTTGTAGGTGAGGTCGGCGGTGACGATCGTGCCGTTCTTGATGACTGTGGTCATTGTTGTTCCCCTGTTTGTTCGACTTCATTCGCGGGAGAAATTGCATATCCCAGGCCAGTGACGTGAATAAGCGCTGCTTCGAGCCGCTTCATCTCTCCAGCGCCCAGCCGTCCGATCTGCTGACGAATGACGTCCTTCCTCAATGGCGAGATTTTTTCCACCATGATTTGTGAGAATTCCTGCAAACCATTTTCACCATTCGGTGCAATGATCGGTCGCAGTATGGGAGCATCGATCAGGTGTGTTGTCATCGGGCAGGCCAGAACAGTGCTGAATATCTCTGTCAGTTGGTCTGGTTGGAGAATGACAGCCGGCCTCGGTTTGCCCAGTTCACCCGGAAAAACAGCGATTACGACGTCTCCCCGACTCAACTTCACGGCTTGTCCCAATCCGTGGGTCCGACAGCTTCAATCCAATCCATGATGCCTTCCTTCGCATCGGCTTGCGCGATCCGTTGCGCTTCCTCCTGGAGCTGTCTGCGGAGCACCTCATTATCGAGATCGGGCACCCAGATCTCGACTGGCCGGTAGCCGCGGCGCATCAGATCAGCGCGCTCTTCCTGCGACAATTCCGTTGGTCGTCCCATGGTGATCTCCTGTTCGATCAAGAAGGCACTGCAACTTACCCCACAATCTCCGCCGTCTCCAGCACCGCATGCAGCAGCACGTCGGCGCCGGCCAAGGCCCAGTCCTTGGATATTTCCTCGGCCTCGTTGTGGGACAGGCCGCCGACGCAGGGGCACATGATCATGGTGGCGGGTGCCACCTTGGCCGCCCAGCAGGCGTCGTGGCCGGCGCCGGAAATGATGTTCATATGGCTGTAGCCGAGCCGTTCGGCGGCGTTGCGCACGCTGTCGACCAGTTTCGGATCGAAGGTGATCGGATCGAAATGGCCGACGGCCTCGACCGAACAGCCGACGCCGAGTGCCGCGCAGATCGTCGCCGCTTCCGCCTCGATCTTCGCCCGCATGCGGTCGAGCTTGTCCTGGCTTGGCGTGCGGATGTCGACGGTGAAGACCACCGTGCCGGGCAGGACGTTGCGCGAATTGGGCGAGAACTTGACCTGGCCGACGCCGCCGACGGCGCCCGGCTGTTCACTCATCGCCACCGTCTGGACCATTTCCAGGATGCGCGCCATGGCAAGGCCGGCATTGACGCGCAGGTTCATCGGCGTCGAGCCGGTATGGGCCTCGCGGCCGGTGAGCGTGAATTCCAGCCACCACAGGCCCTGACAGTGGGTGACGACGCCGATCTGTTTATCCTCGGCCTCGAGGATCGGCCCCTGTTCGATATGATATTCGAAATAGGCGTGCATCTGCCTCGCGCCCACCTCTTCCTCGCCGCGCCAGCCGATGCGCTGCAACTCGTCGCCATAGGTCTTGCCGTCCGGATCTTTTCGCGAATAGGCGTAGTCGAGGCTGTGCACGCCGGCAAAGACGCCGGAGGCCAGCATGGCCGGCGCAAAGCGGGCGCCTTCCTCGTTGGCCCAGTTGGTGACGACGATGGGATGTTTCGTCTTGACGCCGAGATCGTTCATCGAGCGCACCACTTCGAGCGCCGCCAATACGCCGAGCACGCCGTCATATTTGCCGCCGGTCGGCTGGGTGTCGAGATGGCTGCCGACATAGACGGGCAGGGCGTCCGGGTCGGTGCCGGGGCGGGTGGCAAACATCGTGCCCATCTGGTCGAGCCCCATGGTCAGGCCGGCATCCTCGCACCAGGTCTGAAACAGCGAGCGGCCCGCCGCGTCCTCGTCGGTCAGGGTCTGGCGATTGTTGCCACCGGCCACGCCAGGGCCGATCTTCGCCATGTCCATGAGCGAATCCCACAGACGATCGCCATTCACGCGCATGTTCTCGCCGGGTGCTGCCGTCATTACAAAAGTCCTCGCCTGTTTCTCTGGGGAGCCTGCAAGCGGTCTGTCCCCAATCTGTTCCCCGGTCTCCGGCGGCCATTTTTTTGGCTTTTTCCGGGTTGTTATATCGATGGTTGCCTTTGCGCAGCAACTGGTCGATATTTGACCGATTGGTAAACATTACAACTTCCGGCGCGGCACTCAAGACGGAAAAGACGAAAAATACCGACAAAATATCGGGCATTTTGCCTTTAAAATAAGCGGCAGGCTATAAAGCGGTCCATTGGGCGGAACCTATTGAAATTCGAGGACAAAGACAGCGTGATGGCCATCCCGAGAGCAGCGAGAACCCAGCGCCGGACCCGTATCCAGGAAGAAAAGGAAGAGCAGATTCTCGAGGCCGCCCTCGACGTGTTTTCGCTGAGGGGGTTTCGCGGCTCGACCATCGACCAGATCGCCGAGGTGGCGGGCATGTCGAAGCCCAACCTGCTCTATTATTTCCGCACCAAGGAGGCCATGCACCGGGCACTGATCGACCGGGTTCTCGAAGGCTGGCTGGAGCCGCTTCGGGAATTCGATGCCGATGGCGATCCGGAGGCCGAACTGTGTGCCTATATCCGCCGCAAGCTCGAAATGGCGCGGGATTTCCCGCGCGAGAGCCGGCTGTTTGCCAACGAGATCCTGCAGGGCGCCCCACATATCATCGACATGCTGCAGGGGCCGCTGAAAGACCTGGTCGACGAGAAGGTCGAGGTCATCCGCAGCTGGATGCGGGCGGGAAAGGTCAATACCTGCGATCCCTATCACCTGATCTTCTCGATCTGGTCGACCACGCAGCATTATGCCGATTTCGACGTGCAGGTGACGGCGGTGCTGGGCGAGGGGAAGCGCTCGGACAACCGCTTCGAGGATTCGGCACGGTTTCTCGAAGACCTGTTCGTGCGCGGGCTAATCGTCACGAAGGTTTCGGAACTCTGAGTTCCCGGGCATCCGGGTGCCGGTCGCTGTGGCAGTGATGTGCACCCGGATGTCGTCGGCGAATGATACGGGGTTTAGATGCTCTGACCGCCGGAGACTTCGATGCGCTGGCCGGTCATCCAGCGATTGTCATCGGACAGAAGGCTTGCAATCATCGGGCCGATATCATCTGGCAGACCAACGCGACCAAGCGCCGTCATTCCGGCGAAGAACGTGTTGAAGTCCGGCGTGTCCCGCACCGCTCCCCCGAAAAAGTCGGTTTCAATGGCGCCGGGCGCCACGGTATTCACCGTAATGCCGCGGGCGCCGAGTTCCTTGGCCATATAGATGCTGAGGACTTCGATGGCGCCTTTGACGGCGGCATAGGCGCCCCAGCCGGCCGCGGAAATGCGTGTCAGTCCCGACGACAGATTGACGATGCGGCCGCCGTCCGCAATGAGCGGCAGCAAGGCCTGGGTCAGAAAGAACACGCCCTTGAAGTGGACGTTGACCAGGGCGTCGAACTGCGCCTCCGTGGTCTCTGCAATCAGTGCCATGTCGCCATGACCGGCATTGTTGACGAGATGATCGAATGTGTCGCGGCCCCATGTGTTGCGCAATGCCGCCTGCAACTGCTCGATGAAGGCTTTGAAGCCGGCCACAGCGCCGGTGTCGAGTTTCAGCGCGACGGCCCGGCGACCCATGGCCTCGATCTCGGCAACGACGGCCTGCGCATCCTGTTTACGGCTCTGATAGGTGACGATGACGTCATTGCCTTTTCGGGCGATGTTGAGGGCGGTGTTGCGGCCCAGTCCGCGGCTGGCTCCCGTGATGATGGCGATCTTGGTCATGTCGAAAACTCCTAATTTTGCGAGGACCATCAGTAGTCGACCGAGGCCGGAGACGTCGTTGCCGAAACCGTGACGATCTTTGCCTATTCCTCCAGAGTGGTTTCGAGCCGATCGGAAATCTGTTAGGGATTTGCCATGACCAATCCGCTCCTTGATGCTGTTCTTAGCTATTCCCAGGCCCATGCCGATTCGACCGGCCTTTGCCAGACGCCGATCTCCGGCCTGTCCATCGTCCGGTTGTTGGCGCCGAGCGGTCTCGAATGTGCGATCAGCCGGCCGCTCGTGTGTCTTGTCCTTCAGGGCGACAAGCATGTGGCGATGGGCACACAGAGCTTTGCGTTCGGCGCGGGCGATTCGCTGCTGATCACGGCCGATGTGCCGACGGTCAGTCAGATCACCAGGGCCAGTCGGGACGAACCCTACCTGTCCTTCGTGCTGGAACTGGACACGGCGGTCGTTGCCGAACTGTCGCTGCGGATGAAGGATGCACCGGTTGCCGGGCCGCCGGTTCGCGTGGAGCCGACCGATTCCCAGGTGGCCGATGCCGCATTGCGGCTGATGAGCCTGCTGGATCGGCCGGAATCCCTTCCCGTTCTCGTTGGGTCCGTGGTCAGGGAGCTTCACTATTGGCTTCTGGTCGGGCGGCACGGGGCGGAGATCCGGCGTCTGGGCTGGCCGGACGGTCATTCGCATCGCGTCGGACGCGCCATCGCCAAGCTGAGGTCCGATTTCGCGCAGCCGCTGCGGGTCGAGCAACTGGCCTCTTTGGCCGGCATGAGCCCGTCGTCGTTCCACCAGCATTTTCGCAGTGAGACCTCACTGTCGCCACTGCAGTTTCAAAAGCAGCTTCGCCTGATCGAGGCCAGACGCATCATGCTGTCGGAGGGAAGGACGGCGAGCAGCGCCGCTTTTGCGGTGGGTTACGAGAGCGTGTCGCAGTTCAACCGGGAATACCGCAGACTGTTCGGGCTGCCTCCGGCGCGCGACGCCGAAACGGCACGGGGCGCTACGCGGCCGGCCGCCTGATTGGTCGCCGCGGCCTGTCAGATGCGCCTTGCACGGACAATCGCAAAGGCAGATGGCGATGTGTTGGCCTCCCGCGGTCAGGCCCCGGCGACCGATTTTGGTGTCAGGCCCGAGCGCCCTTGCCGAGCGACAGCCAGGCGCGGTCCGTGGCGAAGGTCATGAAAGCATCGGCGCTCATCGGCCGGGCGAGGGCGAAACCCTGCAGCGTATGGCAGCCGAGATCGCGCAGGATATCGGCATGATCCAGGGTCTCGACGCCTTCCGCAATGATCTCGATGCCGAGCGAGCGACCGATATCGACGATTGAGCTGATCAGCCGGCGCTGCGGCTCGGAGGTCAGGATCGGCATGGTCAACTGCCGGTCGATCTTCAGACGGGCGGGCGACAGTTTCAGCAGGCTGAGGATCGAGGCATAACCGGTGCCGAAATCGTCGATCTCGATCTCGATGCCGCAGCTCTTGATGCGTTCGATGGCCACGGCCACAGCCTCGCCCTTGTCGTCGAAGGAAATCGACTCGAGCAATTCGAAGGAGAGCGAGCCGGGTGCGATCTGCAGATCCTGCAGGCGGCTCATCAAGGTCTCGTCAAACAGGCGCTGCGCCGAGATATTGACCGAAACTCTGGGAATGTTCAGTTCGGCGGCGGCCCAACGGGTCGATTGCAGCAGCGCCTGTTCGAGGATCGCCGCGTCGATCTGCGAGACGACGTTGAGGTTTTCGGCGACCTTCAGGAAGGCGTCCGGCGACAGCAGCCCGTGTTCGGGATGCTGCCAGCGCGCCAGCGCCTCGACGCCGGAGATTTCCAGGGTCTCGGCATCAAACTGCGGCTGGAAGAATGCCAGGAAACCGTCCTGGTCGAGCGAGCGCAGGATGGCGTCGGCGGTGCGCTTGGTATTGATGGTCATCGACTTCAGCGTGTCGGTATAGTGCTCGACGCGGTTGCGGCCCTGGCGCTTGGCCTCATAGAGGGCGATATCGGCATTGATCAGCAGTTGCTCCACGGCGAACTCAGCGCGCCGGCGCGTGGCGATGCCTGCGCTGGCGGCGACCCGGCATTCGTGGCCGGCATAGCTGATCGGCACGTTGACGGCGTCGATCAGCCGGCGGGCAAGGTCACCTGCTTCCGGTTCCGTCCTGAGACCCCGGCAGACCACGACAAACTCGTCGCCACCGATGCGGGCGACAAAGTCGCCGGCGCGGATATGGTCGCGCAATTGCTGGGCGGCATGGCGCAGGATCTCGTCGCCGGCGCCGTGGCCCATGGTATCGTTGATGTCCTTGAAGCGGTCGAGATCGATATGCAACAGGGTCAGCGGTGCATCGGCAACAGGCTCATGGTCAATCTCCAGCAGATACTGGTCGAGATAGCGCCGGTTGGGCAGGAGGGTGAGGGCATCGTGCAGCGAGTTATGCTCCATGTGCCGGCGGGCCTGGTCCAGGGCCAGATTGTGGATCTCCGCCTCGGACTTGGCGGCCCGCAGCTCTTCCTGAAGCCGGATGTCGGCGGTGACGTTCCAGTTGACGCCGACGATCTTCTTGCGGAAGCGTGCATCGCGATACATCGTGCCATAGGCACGGATATGGCGGATTTCGCCGTTGGCACAGGCGATGCGGAATTCGGTCGAGTAGTCGCGGCCCGACTTGACGGCGTTTGCAAAGACGCGCTCTGCCTCCTCCAGATCGTCCGGGTGGATGGCACACCGCCAATCCTCGTAGGTGCAGGCCTCGCGGGCCGGGTCGACGCCATAGAGCAGCTTCATGCGGGTATCCCATTCGAGGTTGCCGCTGCCGACATCGAGCTCCCAGACGCCGATCTTCGAGGCTTCCAGGGCGATCTGGAAGCGATGCGACAGGGCCCGCAATTCCTCCTCGCGCTGGCGCAGCACCGCGATGTTGCGCTGGCGTTCGCGCAGCAACCGCGCCACCCAGAGAACCGGCGCCATGATCATCACGGCGACCAGCATCATGACGGTGCGGAAGAGCCAGATGTCGGGCGGCAGCCTGTCCCAGCCGCCTTTCGGAACAGCGGCCAGAATCCAGGTTTCCTGGCCGAAATTGACTTCCATGCGGACTGGATCGGCGAGCATCGTTGACTGGTCACCGAAAAACAGGATGCTGGAGCTGTCTGTGTCCCGTTTCGACGCGATGGCGATGTCGAGAAACGGATTGTCGACCAGAAGGCCGCTGTCGCGGTACAAGGCATCAATGTCGATGACGGCCGACAGGATGCCCCAGAATGTGCGTCCACCGTTGATGGTTTCATTGACGATGGGATAGCGCACGATCAGGCCACGGCCACCCTGGAGAAGGTCGACCGGCCCGGTGACCACATATCGACCGGTCTGCTGCACCCGCATGACAGCGTCATGCTGGATGGAATCGGTGCGGAAATCGAAGCCGATCGTCTGCTTGTTGGCCTGGTAAGGGTAGACGAATTTGATGACGAGGTCTGGTGCGGCGGCAATATTGCGCAATTGCGACGGCGCCTCGAAAATGCGTGCGGACAGGGCCGAAAACCGTTCCTGGGTGATGTCCGGTTCGGTGTCCAGCGTTGCGACGAATCCTTGCATGAGCTGGATATTGGCGTTGATATCTCCCTCAAGCTTGGCGCGCACGACCCCAAGGTTTTGGGTGACGCCGAAGCGCATCATCTCGCGGTGAAACCCGCGTTTCTGGACGTCGGCATAGGCGATCGACAGGGCGACCGCCAGAATGACGATCAGGGCCGGCGCGTAGTATTGCGCCGCCGTGCCGAGTGCGTTCCATGGAAATCGGTTTCTTTCATGCGCCGTCATTCAGGAATGGTCCCTCGCCAGAGCTTAAGGGTGCATCTTTCCGGCAAACCCTTTACCCCCGATTCAAGGGATGCACGTAATCCTTCAATAAACTCTGAAGACAAGCGGAGAATCTTGACCAGGTGGCGTTTTGTCATCCCAAAAACGACAAGGCCCCTGGGAAGGGGGCTTTGCCCTCTGCAGATGCCGGGGTCGGTCTATTCGGCGGCCTGGACCGACATCGGGTTATTCGGATGGGTCGTCCAGTTGGCATAGGTCGGATCGACCGGCTTGCCGGTGCGCTGGTCGAGCGTTCCGGCGTCGAGGCCGACCATGGTGATGCAGTTTTCGACCGGACAGACGTTGACGCAGAGGTTGCAGCCGACGCATTCGTCCTCCATCACCTCGAAATGGCGGATGCCGTTGACCGAGCTGGTGATCGCCTGGTGCGAGGTGTCCTCGCAGGCGATGTGACAGCGGCCGCATTCGATGCAGGCATCCTGATCGATGCGCGCCTTGGCGATATAGTTGAGGTTGAGATATTGCCAGTCGGTGACATTGGGCACGGCGCGGCCGGTAATGTCGTCGAGATTGCGGTGGCCCTTGGCGTCCATCCAGTCGGAAAGGCCCGTGATCATTTCCTGGACGATCTTGAAGCCGTAGGTCATCGCCGCGGTGCAGACCTGCACATTGCCGGCGCCGAGCACCATGAATTCGGCTGCATCGCGCCAGGTGGTCACACCGCCGATGCCGGAGATCGGCAGGCCGTAGGTTTCCGGATCGCGGGCGATTTCGGCGACCATGTTGAGGGCGATCGGCTTGACGGCCGGGCCGCAATAGCCGCCATGGGTGCCCTTGCCGTGGATCGAGGGTTCCGGCGAGAAGTTGTCGAGATCGACCGAGGTGATCGAGTTGATCGTGTTGATCAGCGACACGGCGTCGGTGCCGCCGGCTTTTGCGGCGCGGGCCGGCTTGCGGATATCGGCGATGTTCGGGGTCAGCTTGGTGATGACGGGCATGCGGCTATACTGCTTGCACCAGCGCACCACCATCTCGATATATTCCGGCACCTGGCCGACGGCCGCCCCCATGCCGCGCTCGGACATGCCGTGCGGACAGCCGAAATTGAGCTCGATGCCGTCGGCGCCGGTTTCCTCGACCAGCGGCAGGATGGCCTTCCAGCTTTCCTCGACGCAGGGCACCATGATCGAGGCGATGAGCGCCCGGTCCGGCCAGTTCTTCTTGACCATCTTCATTTCCTGCAGGTTGATCTGCAGCGGCCGGTCGGTGATCAGTTCGATATTGTTGAGGCCGAGCAATCGGCGGTCGGCACCCCAGATGGCGCCGTAGCGTGGGCCGTTGACGTTGACGACCGGCGGGCCTTCCTCGCCGAGCGTCTTCCAGACCACGCCGCCCCATCCGGCCCTGAAGGCGCGCTCGACGTTATAGGCCTTGTCGGTCGGTGGCGCCGAGGCGAGCCAGAAGGGGTTCGGCGATTTGATGCCGACGAAATCATTGCGCAGATCAGCCATTTAAAATGTCCTCTCGAAAAGCAGGTCCGGGAAAGCCATGACACGGGTTTCCGCGACGGACCTGCGTTGAAACAAAGCCGTCAGGCGACGGCACTTGCTCCCGCCGAAAGCGCGGCGAGAGAACGGTTGATGGATTCCGCTGCATCGCGGCCCATGGCAACGGCAGAGACGGTGAGGTCCTGGCCGCCGGCCGCGCAGTCGCCGCCGGCCCAGACGCCGGCAATCGACGTGCGGCCCTCGGCGTCGACGGCGATCTTGTTGCCGTCAAGCTTCAGCGATTCGATGCCGGTGCCGTCGAGCTTCTGGCCGATGGCGACCAGAACCTGGTCGGTGGCAATCTCCATGACATGCCCGGTGCCCTTCATGATGCCGTTGTCGACATGGGTATATTCGAGCCTGATGCTGGAGACGTGGCCGCCGTGATGGTCGAGGTGTTTTGGCTGCAGCCAGTGGCGGATGACGACGCCCTTGGAGGTCGCCAGGTCCTGTTCGAAGTCGGAGGCGTTCATGTGCTCCTTGCCGCGGCGATAGCAGATCGTCACGTTTTCCGCGCCGAGCAGTTTTGCCTGGACGGCGGCATCGATGGCGGTCATGCCGCCGCCGATCACCACGACATTGCGGCCGACCGGAACGTCGGCCTTGTCCTTGGCCTCGCGCAGGTTGGAGATAAACTCGACCGCGTCGACGACACCGTTGACGTGGCTGCCCTCGGTATTGAGCATGTTGACATTGCCAAGGCCGATGCCGAGGAACACCGCGTCGAATTTGGCCTGCAGCTCATGGAGCGTGAAATCGCGGCCGAGCATCTGGCCGGCCAGCACGTCGATGCGGCCGATCGACAGGATGTAATCCACTTCGGTCTGGGCGAAATCGCCGGTCGTCTTGTAGGCAGCGATGCCGTATTCGTTGAGGCCGCCGGCCTTTTCGCGGGTGTCGAAGATCGTCACCTGATGGCCGTTCATCGCCAGGCGATGGGCGCAGGCAAGGCCGGCCGGACCGGCGCCGACCACGGCGACCGTCTGGCCGGTGGGGGCGGCTGGCGTGTAGAACTGCCGGTTCTGTTCGATGGCGATGTCGGTGGCGTAGCGCTGCAGCCGGCCGATCTCGACCGGGCGCTCTTCGGCCGTGTTGCGCACGCAGGCCTCTTCGCAGAGCGTTTCGGTGGGACAGACGCGGGCGCACATGCCGCCAAGAATGTTCTGGTCGAAAATCGTCTTGGCCGAGCCGAGCGGATTGCCTGTCGATATCTGCCGGATGAACAGCGGGATATCGATGGAGGTGGGACAGGCCGTCATGCAGGGCGCATCATGGCAGAAATAACAGCGGTCGGACGCCACCAGCGCCTCGTGGTCGCCAAGGCGCGGGTGCAGATCGGAAAAGTTCTTTGCGTATTGGGCAGCGTCCAGCCGCCCGGCCTTCAGGCCCGGTTCCAGTCTTCGCATCGCAGTTCCCTCTTTTTTATAACGCGATTGCAGCAAAGGTAACTCAGCTTAAAAAATTTATCAAACGGTAAAATTTCAGAAATCGCAGACGCAAACTCCCGGCGGCACAAGGCTTCAGCCGTCGAGCAGGGCCTGTTCCCGCTGCCGATAGGTGCTTGGGGACTGGCCGGTATGGCGGGAAAAGAATCGGCTGAAATAGGCATGGTCGTCGAAGCCAAGACCGGTGGCGATCTGCTGGATGGAGATCGAGGTGAAGACCAGGTCGCGCTTGGCCTCGGAGACGATGCGCTCGGCAATCAGCCGGCTGACCGGCTTGCCGGTCAGGGAATGGGTGATGCGGTTGAGATGGGTTACCGACATGCCGAGGCGACGGGCATAGGTCTCGACGGGAAGGTGGGCGCGAAAACCGTCGCCGATCAGCGCGGTCAATCGCTCGAAGCGCTGCTGGTCGCGGTCGTGCTGTTGCGCCGGCACCGCTCCGGCGAGACGATGGGCCATGAGCAGGGCGGTGGCAAACATCGCCTCGAGAAGGGCGGCCGAGCCTGGCGCATCCTGAAGGATCTCCCGTTCGGCGCGGTCGAGGATGTCGCCCAGGAAAACCGCGTCGCCATGGTCGGCGGCGAGCGTCAGAAGACGCGGCTGCGATAGCCATTCGCCAAGGCCGGCATGGGCCGGCAGGCGCGCCGGAAAGCGTTTCGACATCAGGGTCATGATCGCCCCGTCGATCGTCCTGGAAAACCGAAAGCCGTGATCATGCTGTTCGGGCACGACGATCACCGCCGGCGCCGTGAACGGCTGCCACTGGCCGCCCAGCAGGGCCTGGCCGTCGCCATGCCGGATGTGCAGAATTTGAAAAAGATACTCATGGCGATGCGGTTTGATTTCCCAGTCGTGCAAACGGCTGCGGCTGGCGATCGACTCCGCATGGACCCAGAATTCGGGCTTCTGGGACAATTCCTCGCCATAGAGATTGTAGGTGGGTACCGGTTTGTTCATGGCGTGCGCAGGCCTGCATGTTCGAATTGTCCAATAAATTGCCGGAATTTTCCATTGCCGGCAAGGGGCCCCGGTTTATCATTCGGCAAGAAATGAGGGAGGAGACTTCATGCGTACCCAGGTTGCCATCATCGGCTCCGGGCCTTCGGGCCTGTTGCTCGGCCAATTGCTCAGCAAGGCCGGCATCGACAATATCATCGTCGACCGGGTCGACCGCGACTATATTCTCGGGCGGATCCGGGCGGGCGTCCTGGAATCCGGCGCCGTGCAGATGCTCAGCAAGGCCGGTGCCGGCGAGCGCATGCACAAGGAGGGCCTGATCCATGACGGGTTCGACCTGTCCTTTGCCGGGCGCCGCCATCGCATCCATCTCAAAGACCTGACCGGCACGTCGGTGATGGTCTATGGCCAGACGGAACTGACGCGCGACCTGATGGATCATCGCGAGGCGACCGGCGGGCTGACGGTCTACAATGCCGAGGACGTGACGCCCCATGATTTTGACGGCGCCCACCCGTATGTCACCTACAAGAAAGACGGCGTGACCCACCGCATCGACTGCGATTTCATCGCCGGCTGCGACGGCTATCACGGCGTGTGCCGCGCCTCGGTGCAGGACAAGGGCATCCAGTCCTTCGAAAAGGTCTATCCGTTCGGCTGGCTCGGCATCCTCGCCGACGTGCCGCCGGTGCATCACGAGTTGATCTACGCCAACCATGCGAGAGGCTTCGCGCTCTGTTCGCAGCGTTCGCATACCCGGTCGCGCTATTATGTCCAGGTGCCTTTGACCGACAAGGTCGAACAATGGTCGGACGACGCGTTCTGGGACGAGCTGCGCCGCCGCGTGCCCGACGATGTGGCGCAGGCGCTGGTGACCGGCCCGTCGATCGAGAAGTCGATCGCGCCGCTGCGCTCCTTCGTTGCCGAACCGCTACGCTTCGGCGCCCTGTTCCTGGTCGGCGATGCCGGCCATATCGTGCCGCCGACCGGCGCCAAGGGGCTCAATCTGGCCGCCTCCGACGTGCATTACCTGTTCGAGGGCCTGCGCGAGCATTACGGCGAAAAGTCCATGGCTGGCATCGACGCCTATTCGGGCCGCGCGTTGAAGCGCATCTGGAAGGCCGAGCGCTTCTCCTGGTCGATGACCATGCTGCTGCACCGGTTTCCGGCGGATGGCGAGTTCGGCCAGAAGGTGCAGGAGGCGGAACTCGACTATCTCTCGTCCTCCCATGCGGCCCAGACGGCGATGGCCGAAAACTATGTGGGACTGCCTTATTAGGCGGGCCATTCTCCCGGCCATCGGCGGCCGGGCGGGGACAAGGCCTTCACGGTTCCAGGACGGATAGTCCCAGGCTGTGCTTGACGGTTTTCAGGGCGATCAGGCTCTTGTACTTTCGCACAAGGGCCTGCTGCTCGCTCATCAGTCGCTCGATGAAGGCGTTGTATTCGTCCAGATTGCGGACAGCGACCAGCAGGACATAGTCCATGTCGCCGGTGACATACCAGCATGACTGCACCTCAGGCGCACGGTCCAGCCAGCGCTGGAATTGCTCCAGCGTGTGTCGGTGTTCGTTCTGGATTTCAAGCTCGACCAGAACCGACAAGGTGCGATCGACGGCTTTCGGACTGACCACCGCGACGATCTTCTGGATGATGCCATCCTGCTTCAGTCGGCCGATCCGCCGCTCGACGGCCGAGGTCGACAGATTGACCGCGTCGGCAATCGTCTTGCCGGGAATGTCGGCATTGTCCTGCAGCATGGCCAGAATGGTGCGATCGATAGTGTCCACGGCGTTTGATCCCGACTGTAAGCGGAAAATCCTTGCAGATTTTCAGAGTTGCGCGGTTTCTCCGCGTCGAAAATTCATACCATCTGCCCATGACAAAACAAGCACCGCTTTCCGCCGTCCATATCGACGATGCCCGCACGAAGATCGATCCGGTTTTCCTGAACAGCAAACTCCTGCGTAGCGATCGGCTCGGGCTGTCGCTGTTTGCCAAGGACGAAACCGACAATCCGATCCGCAGCTTCAAGGGCCGCGGAACGGGGTATTTTCTCGCCGATCCCACGGGCGACACGGCGCCCTTGGTCACGGCATCGGCCGGCAATTTCGGCCAGGGGCTTGCCTATAATGCGGCGCGGCACGGGCGATCGCTGGTGGTCTTTGCCAGCGTCAACGCCAATCGCCTGAAGATCGAAGCCATGCGCCGGTTCGGGGCGGAGGTCCTGCTCGCCGGAGAGGATTTTGACGCCGCGAAGGACGCCGCCCGAGCCTATGCCGCCCAACGGAGTCTTCCGTTCGTCGAGGATGGTGCAAGTGCCGCCATTGCGGAAGGGGCGGGAACGATCGCGGCGGAGTTGACCGACGAGGTCGACGATATCGATGCGGTCTTCATTCCGCTTGGCAACGGCGCGCTGGCGGCCGGGATCGGCTGCTGGTTCAAATCGCGGTCGCCGCGAACACGGGTCGTGGCCGTCGCCGCAAAGGGTGCGCCGTGCATGGCGCTGTCCTTTGCGTCGGGTCAGGTGATCTCGACGCCTGAGGCGCGCACGATCGCCGATGGCATTGCGGTGCGCATTCCGGTCCCGTCGGCCGTCGACTGGCTTCAGGATACCATCGACGAGGTCGTTCTGGTCGATGACGATCAGATCCTGGAGGCCATGCGCTTTGCGCAGGACACCTGGTCGCGTCTCGTCGAGCCCGCCGGGGCGGCGGGGCTTGCCGCTGTTCTGGCCCAGGCCTCCGCGCTCAAAGGTTGCCGCGTGGCGACGATGTTGTGCGGTGCCAACCTCACCGATCAACAGATCAGGGACTGGCTGCCCTCGGCCTTCAGGAATGGTGCCGGGACCTGATCGGCGGCCTGGGTAAACCGGCGGTTTTCTTTTGTCGTTTAATATGAGAAAAATAATCAGGTATATACTTTACTCAAAAACTCATGTTTTGTATGGTCCAGATCCAAAGGGCACGAGTCTGCAATCGGGCAGGGCTCGCCGCACCCTTGAGAGGGACGACATGGCCAAGAAAAAGCGCGCCGATCAGAAGAATGGCGGCAAGTCGGGTGGCGATGCCACGCCGGTCAAGAAGCCGGCGCTCGACGTCAAGAGCTTTCTCTATGTCGGCGGGCGCGATTGCCAGGTCGCCCATCTGCGCCAGATCGCCAGCAATTTCGGCGCCGAACTGATCCATCACGATGGCGGTTTGAGAGAAGCGGTGTCCCGCATCGATACGGTGCTGCCGTCGGTCGACTGCGTCTTCTGCCCCATCGACTGTATTAGCCACGATGCGTGTCTGCGGGTGAAGACCGGCTGCAAGAAGTTCGGCAAGACCTTCATCCCGTTGCGCAATGGCAGCAAGTCCAGTCTGGAGCGGGCGCTGCAGACCCTGAACGAGAGGAATGACGCACAATGACTGACGATGGTCTCGATCCGGCCCTGCTGATCGGCCTTCATAAACTGGCCGCCCAGAATGGCGACGGTCTGGCCGCGGAGCTTCTGGAGCGGCTGGCCGACCAGCAGGCCTGCCTGGCGGCATCCGCCGAGGTGATTGCGCTGCCGGGCCTGCACGAGCGTCCCGTGTCGCGCAACCAGCATCTGGCCGATGGCTGGCGGCCGTCTGGGCCGCGCGACACAGACAATGTCATCGCCTTTCCGGCTCCCAAATGGCAGCAGAACGCTGCCCGCAAGAAGGTCTGACGGGCATGGCCGACGACGACAACCGCATCGAGATTCTGCCGATCCTGCCGTCGCTGTCGATCGCGGAAAGCCGGGCTTTCTATAGCGATCAACTCGGCTTCGACGAGATCGTCTACGAGAGCGGCGACTACCTGATCGTGCGCCGGCAGTTCTGCGGCGCGCCGCTGGAGCTGCATTTCTGGCTGACCGACGACCCCTCGCTCTGCGAGCGCTCCGCGGTCTATCTGCGCGGCGGCGGCATCGACCGGTTGCATGCGGAGTTCACGGCGCGCGCCGTCAAATCCCTGTCGGAGATGGCTGTGCGGCCGTGGAACATGGAGGAATTCTATGTCTCCGACCCGCACGGCAATCTGCTGAAATTCGGCCGCGTGCCGCAATGAACGGGGTCTGACCGCGGCTGCTCAGCTGTCGCTGCGAAAGAAGGCGCCGGCGCCGGCCACCAGCCATCCCGCGATCATCAGCATGCCGCCGGTCGGGGCGGCCATGGGCAAGAGACCAAAGCCGAGGAATTGCTTGCTCGCCAGATCGCCGGCAAACAGGATGGCACCCAATCCCATCAACAGGGCGGCAGCGGTTGCCGTTCTGATCGAGCGGCGGCCGGCATGCAACGCCAGCAGAGCCGGCGCATGGGCCAGGCACATGGCCGATGCCGGCCCCAGCAGCGCGCCGCCCATATGGGTGGCGGCCGCCGCCATGGCAACGCCGGCAGCCCCGATCAGCCCGGCCAAGAGAACAACGACGCGAGGGGCCAGGCCGCTTGACGGCGTGCCGGAGGACATTGCGGAAGGCATGGGGGCTATTCCTTGTTCTGCATGTGTTTGGCCAACCGGACGACCGGATCCCAGATGATGTCGCGCAGCTTTTCGTTGTCGATCGTCTCCGCCATGGCGCGACTGAAGCACAGCAGCCATTCGTCATGCTCCTGCGGTCCGATCTCGGCCACCATATGGCGGCGGCGCAGCATGGGATGGCCGCGTTTCTGCATATAGATCGGCGGGCCGCCGAGATAGCCGGTCAGATAGTCGTAGAGTTTCTCTTCGCTGCCCGAGAGATCCGGTGGATGGATGGCGCGGCAGCGGGCGGCTTCGGGCAGCGTATCCATCAGCTCGTAGAAGCGCCGGGTCAGCGCGCGCACGGTCGGCTCGCCGCCGATGGCCTCGTAGAGAGTGATGGTGTCTTCGCTCAAGCCCGGGATCCTCGTCATCGCACGCTTTTCTTTTGCCGGTTTAGGCCGGCCCGTGCAACGGGTCGAAGCGGCACTGCGGCGATCGGGCACATATTTTGCGAGCAATATGGCCGGCGGAATTGTCCAGGCCAAAAAGTCGCCCGCCATCCGATGCCGGTCCAACCGGCGGGGCGACCGGTCTTGTGGCATCGGGCGACGGGCGTAGACGCGCGCGTGTCTATCGAGGCTTTCTCAGAGGCATTTTTCTTCCAGCACATACTTCAGCAGCCGTGCGGTATCAGCGGTGAACAGCGGTCCGTTCTCGTCAACGTCATTGCCCACCAGGTGATGGGAGTTGAGGCTGACCACGAGGTTGTCGCCCGAACCGCCGTCGATCTTGAAATTGGAGAACCAGGCGCCGCCGCTGTTGCCCTTGCGCATCGGATTGCCGCTGATGGTGACAATGCCGCCCAGCACCGAGGCCCATTCGCCATCGACGCTTTGCAGCACCTTGCCGTTGCCGTAATTGCGGGGATAGCCGACGGCGGTCAGCGGCTTGGTGGCTGGGATGCCAATCTGCAGGGTGAGGGGGGGCTTTTCGTCGTTCTTGTCGGTCAGGATGAAGGCATAGTCATAGGCATAGTTCTTCGCCGGCGCATGGTAGGCGTCGAAGATCGACATGCAGCGCCAGCCGACGGTCTGCGCCGACTTGCCGCTGGTATAGGCACGTTTAAAGGTGAAGTTGGTGTTCCAGGCGCCGGCCTTGATGTCATAGACGCAATGGGCGGCGGTCAGGATGATCTTGAGGTCGCCGACGAATTGCGCCGTGCAGCGATGGGTCTTGCCGTCCGCCTTCTTGAAGGCCAGCTTGCCGGTGCTCCAGTAGGGGCTGTTGGCGTCAGGATCGTTGACCGGTGCAGGCACGCCTTGCTGCAGGTTCTCGGTGTGGTCGCCGGGCTCGATTTCGAGCAGGCCGGGATTGAGCTCCCGGTAGCGCTGACGCATCAGCTCAAGTTCCTCCGGCGTGACGGTTTCGTCGAGCGGCTCGGCAGCCTCGATCTCTTCGAGGCTGAGCAGCGTCGATGTGCCGCTGTTCTCTATGCTGTCGATCTTCTCGTCGGCATGGGCCAGGACCGGCAGGCCGCCGAGCAGCACAGCAAGCACAAGCAGGGTGCCGCAGCCAGGTCGAGCTGTGGGCTGGGGGCGCGGCAGGGTGTCTCGGGATGTGATGTCCATTGTCATGACCTTTCTGGCATGGGCGCAGGAACGGGCTCCGCTCCGTCATGGGCGGCAGGCCGGCAACGCCACTGGTGAAGGGAAGGTGGGGCCGCCCGGTTGCGGATTTATCGGCCGCGACCGGGCGGTGCATCTGCCGCAATCGCCGGCTGTGGGGGCGGCGATCGAGGCAGAATCGTCAGTCGTGTCAGGTCGGCAGGAACTGGCCGTGGACCGGATCGTAGGTCAGATCCGCATCGGTGACGGCGCCGCCGAACTTGGCAATGGTCGGATTGCCAGCGATCTCGGTGATCACGGTCTGGCTGGTGAATTCGCTCTGCAACCAGATATAAAGGTTGATGAACGGCGTCATCTTGGCATGCTGGGTGGCCAGCACGGTCTGCGCCGAGATCGGCCGGCGGTCCTCCGGCTTGTTGTTGACCAGGGCGGTCTGCGCCAGGCCGAAGGTCAGCGAGTTGTACTTGTCGTAGGGCATCTTGTTGATGGCGGCATAGGTGCCGCCCGAGACCGGCAGGATGGCGTTGTTCTTCTGGTAGGGCCCGAACACGCTGGTCGTGGCCAGGTCATAATAGCCGCCGTCGAGCGCCGGACCCGGATCAACCTCCGTCAGCTTGTTGATCTTGGCGCCATCGACAACCTCGTCAGTGGAGGCATAGATCCAGTAGTTTTCCTCCCATTCGATGGTGGTCGAGGGGAACGGATCGACGTCCAGCCAGATCACGTTGGGACCGATCGTGCCGACCGGTTTGGCGATGGCAACGCGCTGTCCGGCATTCTTGATGTTGGTCAGGACATTGCCGGCGAAGCGCAGGGTAAGGGAATAAGTCGTCACGTTGGTGCTCCTTGCTGCTGGGTTTTTCTCAATGCTCCGCGACGGTATTTCGTCTCTAAAGCGTTCCTATTCGCACAACCGGGACAGCGATGATTTCAACCCTTGAATTGTGTCGGGTTTCAATCCGCAAGCGGCCGGCGCTGACCGGTCACGAGGGCCGAAAACCCCTGCGGACGGGGCCTGCGGCCCGGCCATGGAGGCGAGGACGCAACTCAAGAAAATATGCAGCTTTATGGGGTTTTTGGAATTGACAGCAACTTAATGGTGTGATCAAAAAGGAACGGTTGTGATACAGTTCATCACAGGGGATCGGCTTGGCTTGCCCGGTCGATCGTTGAAATTGTTCTCGGTTGTCTGGAAAATTGGCGCGATGAATCCATGAGAATTGGCTATGCACGCGTGTCGACATCCGACCAGAACCTGGATCTGCAGTTGCAGGCGCTGACGGCCGCCGGATGCGAGCGGATCTTCTCCGACCAAGGACTTTCGGGCGCCTCGCGTGCCCGGCCCGGACTGATACAGTCCTTCGACCAGCTCGGCGCCGGCGATACCCTGGTCGTATGGCGGCTCGACCGCCTCGGCCGCTCGCTGTCGCATCTGATCGACGTGGTGGCCGAGCTTGGCCGGCGCAATATCGGGCTTTATTCGATCAACGAGGCAATCGACACCGCCTCGGCCGGCGGCATCCTGATCTTCCACATCATGGGGGCTTTGGCCGAGTTCGAACGCACGCTGATCTCCGAGCGCACCCGCGCCGGCATGTCGGCCGCCAAGGCGCGCGGCAGCCTGATCGGCCGGCCCGTCAAGCTGCCGGCCGCCGCGATGGACGACGCCCTCCATGCCATTCGCGTCGATGGCCGGACGGTGACGGCGGCGGCGGCTGAATTCGGCGTCAGCCGCGCCACGCTCTACCGCGCCATGCGGCGCAGAACACCCGACACGGGCACGGCGGTGCGGGTGTAGACTGTGCCTTTGTGCCCTGCCGTCTGGATGGTCAGGCGCTCAGGGCCATCGCGGCCGGGCCGTCTGCGCGGGACGGTGCCTCGGCCTTTGGGAGAAGCTCCACGACGCTGGTCCAGAGGTGGTAGAGGGAGCTTGCCGGGATGGTCTTGGCGACGGAGTTCCCCTCAAGGTCGAAACGATCATGCCAGCAGCCGGCGGGCGCATCCTTGAGATAGGAGCCAAACAGCGCGGCGGCAACGGTTTCCGCCTGCTGCAGGTCTTCTTCCTTGCCATGCGCTCGGTGCTGCACCAAAAACGCCTTCAGCAACTCGGTCTGCGGCCACAGACGGCGATGCTTCGCCGTCGATGCGCCGCCGACCGTGGCGCCGTCGAGAAGGAACGCTGAACCCTCGAGCCGCCCGAGCGCCAGCGCTTTGGACAGCAAGGCGGCGCAAAGGGTGTCATCGCCCTGTCCGGTCAGAGCCTCATGCCGCCGGACCAGCCATACCCATTCGCACATATGCCCCGGCTCCAGCGTATCGGACTGATAGCGATCGGAAAGCTCCCAGCGTGGACCGAACAATTCGCGCAGCAGGCCTTTGCGGGCGTCGAAAAAATGGTCGCCGAGCAGGGCGAACAGTTTTGCTTCCAGCGGAGGGTATTGCGGGTCACTGTCCGTTTCGCACAGGGCCAGACTGGCTTCCAGAAAATGCATGTGCGGATTTTGCCGCCGCGGCAAGGTGCCGGCGCTGTCTTCCGCCCAGCCGCCGAAGGGATCGCCGAGCGTCTGGTCGATCGCGGCGATCAGCAGCTTGATGTGTCGCCGATAGACGGGCTTGCCGGTGGCTTTCGCCAGCCAGGCGAGCGCCAGCAGGACGCAGGCACTGTCATAGAGGTCGCGCTCGGGATCGGTGACCTCGTCGCTGAAGCGGTCGAAGGTCCGCGCATATCCCGGTCTCGTGCCGGAAATCCAGGCGACGCGATGCAGATTGGCGAAGGCGCGTTCGGCCTTTTCGAGGGCACCGGCTGGCGCCACATTGAGCGCGCTGGCATGGGCATAGACATAGATCAGCCGCGCCGCCGTTCGCGTGCGGACGATGCCTGTCGCCTCCGCAGATCCATCGAGTTGCAGCGCCTCCATGAAATGGCCACGCTGTTCGTCATAGGCGGACATCGCCCATTTGGGCAGCGCTTCATCGATGAAATAGCGCGTCAGTCGGTCCAGTTCCATGCGGGTCTCCTGTCAATGGTCAGTGAAGCGCGGCGCTTTGTCCGTGGGATGCGGGCCGATTGGTGCGAGCCGGACATGTGCGGGCGAGGGGGCGGCGGGTTTTGCCCGTGCGAGGGACAGGTCGAGCGCTCGGCCACAGCCGAGGCAGACGAATTCAGGCACTTAAAGCCAGAATTCGTTCCCAAAATCATATTGCCGTCTTATTGTCAGGAATATTTGTGATATTAATGAGGCAGGATTGTAATTTTCAAGCCAAAAAAATGAAATCAAAATGATCAATTGGAACAATTATACGTTCATTTGAATCGATAATACGTGTTGTCTGTGTGTTTTTATTTTAATTATGGAACTTTTATATATTTGAAACGTTTCGACATTCGTCGGCAATTCTAAACTCCGGCTTGCTTCAATCTTGTCTTGCACGAAGGGTACACCGGAATGAGCGCATTCAAACGTCTGGCCATCATCGGCAATTCTCTACCGCGCCGTTGCGGGATCGCCACCTTCAGCAGCGATCTGCACCGGGCGATGACGCAATCCTTCGAGAGCATCGAAACCTCGATGGTGGCGATGACCGACAAGGGACGCACCTATCTCTATCCGCCGCAGGTGATTGCCGAAATCCACGAAGAGGTGGTGACGGACTATATCGCGGCGGCTGATCAGCTGAATGCCGGCGGCTATGATCTGGTGTCGCTACAGCACGAATTCGGGATTTTCGGCGGCGAGGCCGGCGGCCATATCCTGACCCTGCTGTCGCGCCTGCGGATGCCCGTCGTCACCACGCTGCACACCGTGCTGTCGGAACCAAGCCCGGCGCAAAGGGCTGTTCTCCAGCAAATTATTGCCACGTCGGCACGCATCGTGGTCATGGCGGAAAAGGGTCGTGAATTGTTGCAGACCGTCTATGGCGCGCCGGCCGCCAAGATCGACGTCATTGCCCATGGCATTCCCGAAGTGGCCTTTGCCGAGCCGGACCAGGCCAAGGCCAAGCTCGGCTTTGCCGACAAATCGGTGATCCTGACCTTTGGCCTGCTGTCACCGAACAAGGGCATCGAGGTGATGATCGACGCCATGCCGCAGATCCTCAAGACCTGCCCGGATGCGGTCTATGTCGTTCTGGGTGCCACCCATCCCAACCTGTTGCGCGATAAGGGCGAAGCCTATCGCGACAGCCTGAAGGCGCGCGCCGAAGCGCTGGGCGTCGGGGCCAAGGTGGTGTTTCTCGACCAGTTCGTCGACCTGCCGAAACTTCTCGATTTCATCGGGATGTGCGACGTCTACGTCACGCCTTATCTCGATGAAGCGCAGATGACGTCCGGTACGCTCGCCTACAGTTTCGGGCTTGGCAAGGCCGTGGTGTCGACGCCCTATTGGCATGCCCGCGAATTGCTGGCCGATGGTCGCGGTTGCCTGGTGCCGTTCAATGCCCCGGTCGAGACCGGCCAGGCAATCGCCGAGCTTTTGGGCGATGCACCGCGCCGTCTGGCGATGCGCGAACGGGCCTATGCCGACAGCCGCTCGATGACCTGGGAACACACGGCTGAAAAATACCTTTCAACCTTCAACGCGGCCCGGCGCAGCCAACCGCTGCGTCTGGTGGCGCCCGGCGGGCAGGGCGGGTTGCCGGCGATCGGCGGCGGACCGGGCATCAATTTCGGCCATCTGCTGGCAATGTGCGACGATACCGGCATCTACCAGCACGCCGTGCACTCGGTGCCTGACCGATCGCACGGCTATTGTGTCGATGACAATGCGCGGGCGCTGATTCTTGCCTGTGGACTGGTGGCGGCCGGCGAAAAGACGATACCCGACCCGCTGGTGGCCGGGTTTTCCGCCTTCGTGCAGCATGCCTGGAACCCGGATACCGGGCGATTTCGCAATTTCATGAGTTTCAGCCGCAACTGGCTTGAAGATACCGGCTCGGAAGACAGCCACGGCCGCACGCTCTGGTCACTGGGCATTGCCGCCTCCACCGACGTGGACCTGTCGCGCCGCCGCTGGGCGCAGGGGCTGTTTCCAAAAGCGATGGAGGCGGTCGAGGGCTTCGCCTCGCCGCGGGCCTGGGCGTTCACGCTGTTGGGCCTTGATGGCTATTGCAGCAGCAAGCCGGAGGATCGCAGGGCGGCGCGCCTGCGTATCGTGCTGGCCGAGCGATTGATGGCGCTGCTGGCGTCGGTCGAGACGCCGCAATGGCTCTGGTTCGAAGAGGGGCTTTCCTATGACAATGCCCGGCTGCCGCAGGCCTTGATCCTGACCGGCGTTGCAACGCTTGCGCCGCAATATGTCGAAGCCGGCATCCGCACGCTTGAGTGGCTGATGACCAAGCAGACCGCACCGCGCGGCCATTTCCGCCCCATCGGCACGGAGGGTTTCTTCGAGCAGCGCAAACCGCCGCGGCTGTTCGATCAGCAGCCGGTCGAAGCGACGGCCACCATCTCGGCCTGCATCGCCGCATGGCGGGTGACGGGCGATAGCAATTGGCGCGACACGGCCCTCCGGGTGTTCACCTGGTTTTCCGGCAATAACGATCTTGGCGTGCCGCTCATCGACGACGAGACCGGCGGCTGCCTCGACGGTCTGCATGCCGACCGGGCCAACCAGAACCGCGGCGGCGAATCCGTCGTCTGCCTGCTGATCAGCAGCGTCGAAATCCGCCAGCTGTCACGAAACCGCGACAGCCATCCGGGCCTCCTGCAGCGGCGCGCCTGAGCGCGCCGCCTTCCTTCCGCCAGTAAAGAAACCTCGAGGCAATTTTGTCCCATTCCGCATTCGTCAATCGCCAGGCCCTCTACCTCCGTCCCGATCCAGCACGAGTCATCGTGCGCCCCTTCAAGCCGGCAACCGAAGCCCGCGACCTGAAGCCGACCGACAAGACGCGGGCCAACCATATCGTCGACCGGGTGCTGGCGCTGGACGACGTGACGGCGGCAAGACTGCTGACCGACATTCTCGAGAACTTCGAGGGGCGGCACCGCAACCTGTTGCGCAAATTCGAGCTTCGCGCCGATTCCATGGAAGACGCGCTGGTGGGACATGAGCCCTTCTCCCAGAAGCAGCGGCAACTGGTCGGTGCCTATTTCATGAACGAATATTCGTTCGAGGCGGCTGCCCTCTTCAACCCGAGCATTGTCCTGCATCCCGACCAGTCGAGCGCCTCGCCGGGAGCGCAGCGCTTCATCCTCAGCCTTCGCGCCGTGGGGGAGGGACACATTTCCTCCCTGACCTTCCGATCGGGGGAAGTCACTGCCGATGGCGCGGTGCGGATCGATCCGCCGGTACGGCTTGCCTCGCCGCCGGAAATCGTCAGCTCGTCCGCCTCGGCTTATGGCGATGCGATCCGGCTGAATTTCAGCGCGGACAGCGACTTGAGCGAACGGGTGATCTTTCCGGTCACGCCCTCCCAGTCGAACGGCATCGAGGATGCCCGCTTCGTCGCGTTTGTCGATGAGGGTGTTACCACCTATTACGCGACCTACACCGCCTATAGCGGTCAGGCGATCCGTTCCGAACTGCTTGAGACCACGGATTTTGTCAGTTTCCGCATGACGCCGCTGAACGGCAGCGCGGCCCGCAACAAGGGCATGGCGCTGTTTCCGCGCAAGATCGGCGGCCAGTATGCGATGGTTGCCCGGCAGGACAACGAGAACCTCTATCTCATCTATTCCGACGATCTCTATCGCTGGGATGGTGGTGATATGCTGATGTCGCCGAAATTTCCCTGGGAATTCGTGCAGATCGGCAATTGCGGCGCGCCGATCGAGCTGGACGAAGGATGGTTGCTTTTGACCCATGGCGTCGGGCCGGTGCGGCGCTACTCGATCGGCGCGACCCTTCTCGACAAGGAGGATCCGACCAAGATCCTGGCCCGCTCCAGCGAACCGCTGCTGCGTCCGGAGGCTACCGAGCGTGAAGGTTATGTGCCGAATGTCGTCTATACCTGCGGCGCCATGCGCCACAAGGATATCATCATCCTGCCATACGCGATCTCCGACACCTATTCGAATTTCGCCACCATGAGCATCAAGGCGCTGCTGAAGGCGATGGGCTGAAGACGTCCTTGGCCGCTGGCGGGGAATGGTCTGCAGCAGCGGGCTGCTGCCAGTCCCGCCGCGGCACATTTGCCGGCGATCGCGGGCGATAGGCGGCTCTGTCTCAATTGAAACGTTACGCCTTGTCGTAGGTGAACGAGGTCAGCAGCGTCGTGACGAAATTGCTGGCCTTTTCCTTGACCAGAACCTCGGTCCACTCATTGGTGCCGCGCAGCATCAGCCCGGAATAGATGCTGTCGACGGCCGCCTCTTCAATGCGCTTGATATGGGCGTGAAAGGCGGCCTCGCCGCCCGACGTGTACATGTCGCGGATCACCATTCGCAGAATTTCCTGAATGGCGATCTGCCAGGCCGTATTGATTGCCTGAAGCTCGCTGGTCTGTTCCGTCATGGGATCTCCGGCGGGTGGGGCCCGCATGTCCGCCGCTGCAGGAGCATGGCAACCGGGCATAAAAAAAGGCCAGGCATATTGCCTGACCTCGCTTGGTAATTTGCCTTCGACAGTGCCGGTACATCCGTGGTCAAAGGAAAGCAGTTACCGATTATACGGCCTGCAGGTTGCAGGCAGACATCTTGCCCGACTTCTTGTCGCGCTCGAGGTCGAAGCTGAGCTTCTGACCTTCAACGATTTCGCGCATGCCGGCGCGCTCTACGGCCGAGATGTGAACGAAAGCGTCGTCGCCGCCGTTGTCAGGCTGGATGAAGCCGAAGCCCTTGGTGGAATTAAACCATTTAACTGTGCCAGTGGTCATGATGAACCCTTTCATAGCAGTAAGAGACGACCGCGGCACGAATGCTGCGGATGGTGATAACGATTTTTGAAAGGAAGGTTCGTTCAGGGCGCGGTGCCAATCGCGCGTTAACCAAAGCTCAGCAAGCAAATATCGACAACCCATACATAGAGGGTCCACAGGCCGGCGTCAACTTTTAGTTTTTCTTTTTCAAAGATCAACTTTCAAGCGGTTGATCGGTGCGAGCAATCGGCTGGTTGCAAGGCTTTATCGGTCACAGCGTGTCTTAAATACAACCGGTCGCGGTCAACAGGCTGCCCGACATTGTCAATATTTCGAGAAGGCCCATATAACGGGCCAAGCATGGTGCAAGGGTAGATCCCTGCCGCTGTTTTTAAGAATGTGCCAACAGTCTTTTTGTGGAATGTGACGTAATGACGAAGCGGAGAAAGACGTCAGTGGTCAGCACTGGGATCGCCGGACTTGACGAGATCGTGCGGGGCGGCCTGCCGGTGTCCAATCTCTATATGCTGCAGGGCGCTCCCGGCTCGGGCAAGACGACGGCGGCGCTGCAGTTCCTGCGGGCCGGTGTCGAGGCCGGCGAAAGCTGCATCTATGTCACGCTGTCGCAGACCGCTGCCGAACTCGAGGCGATTGCCCGGTCGCATGGCTGGACGCTCGATGGCATTCGCGTCGAAGAGCTGTCGACGTCGGGCACCGTCAACGAAGCCGATGACCAGAGCATATTCCTGACCACCGATCTGCGCCTCGACGAGACGCGCAAGGCCATCGAGGCGGCGATCGTGGAGCACAAGCCCCGCCGCCTTGTCTATGATTCCCTCCTGGAGATCCGCCTGATCACCGGTGACTCGCCCCGCTTCCGCCGCGAGCTGATCGGCTTCAAATCCTTCCTGGCCAAGCAGAATGTCGTGGCGTTGCTGCTCGATACACAGTCGGCCGGCTGTGACCGCAGCGGCGAGGAGGTCGAGGGGCTGGCCCATGGCGTGATCCGGTTTGACAAGTCGCTGGAGGACTATGGCGGCGTGCGCCGCCGCGTCGAGGTGTCGAAAATGCGCGGCGTGCCGGTTGCAGACGGCTATCACGACATGGCGATCCGCGAAGGCGAGGGGGTGGTGGTGTTTCCGCGCATCATGCCGAACACCGCGTCTGACAGCGGCAAGCCGCAGCTGATCAAATCGGGCGTTGCCGAACTGGACGATATGTTCGGGGGCGGCCAGGAGGCGGGCACGACGACCCTGGTGATCGGCCAGTCCGGCACCGGCAAATCGACCATGTCGTCGCTGTATGCAACGGCGGCGCTGGAGCGCGGCGAGAGTGTCGCGCTGTTTTTGTTCGAGGAACGGCTCGAAACCTTCTTCCGGCGCTCCGAGGGCCTCGGCATGGAGCTGCGGCAGTTTCATAAAGACGGCAAGCTGATCCTGCGCGACTTCAATCCCAACGAAATATCCCCCGGCGAATTCGGCAAGATCGTCCAGGAGGCCGTCACCGAGAACAAGGTGCGCGTCGTGGTGATCGACAGCCTGACCGGCTATCTGAACTCGCTGCCGCATCGCGAGAAGGCGGTGCGCGATATCCAGTCGCTGCTGAAGTATCTGGCGCGCTCCGGCGTGCTGACGATGCTGATCGTCGCCCAGCATGGGCTGATCGGCCAGAATGTCAGTCTCGATGTCGATGTCAGTTTTCTGGGCGATACGGTCCTGCTGCTGCGCATCGTCGAGCATGAGGGGCGCCTGCGGCGCAACATCACCGTGGTGAAGAAGCGCCATGGTCCGCATGACCTGAACATTCGCGAATTGCAGATCGAGAGCGGCAGCGTCAGCGTTGTCGCCTATAACCCTCTGCCGGACCCGAAATGAACGCGGTTGCGAGCGGCAGCGAGCTCGACTGGGTGCTGGTTGTTGCGCCCTTTCGCAAGGATGCCGACTATATCGCGGCGTTTCTGCGCGAGCAGGCTATCGAGGTCAGGACCGGCCGGCCGGCCGACGATCTGAATGAGCACTTGGCGCTCTCGCCGGGCATTATCGTCGTCTCGCACGAGGCGCTGAATGCGGATGTGGTGGCAAGGATTGCCGAACATCTGGCCACGCAGCCCGACTGGTCGGAAGTGCCGATCTTCGTGCTTCTGGAGCGTGCGGCGCCGATTTCCCGCATCCGCAGCCATCTGGCCGGCTGTTGGACCGGGTCGCGTCTGCTGTTCCACACCCGTCCGATCGCGCCGCTGGAACTCGTCAACGGCATCCAGTCCAATCTGCTGGTGCGGCTGCGCCAGCGCCAGGTGCGCGATTCCATTGAGCGCGAACGGGAACTGCGCCTGGAACTGAACCACCGCGTGAAAAACATCCTGGCCAGCGTCACCTCGATTTTCCAGATGACGCGGCGCGGCGCGGCGACGGTCGAGGATCTGGCGCACGATTTCACCGGTCGCCTGCAGGCCCTGTCCAATGTGCATACCGCCGTGTTCGAGGCGGGAGGCGAGGAGGTGCTGCTCTGCTCCGTCGTCGAGTTGACGGTATCTCCCTATTACAGCGATGGCGTGCGGCGCATTCATGTCGCCGGGCCGGATGTGACGGTGAACCGCCAGGGCGGCACGACGATCGCGCTCTGCCTGCACGAACTGATCACCAATGCCATCAAATACGGCGCGCTCTCCCATGCCGACGGACAGGTCGACATCCTCTGGGACGTTTCAGATGGTGATGATCCCGCGCTGTCGTTGACCTGGATCGAAAGGGGCGGTCCCGCCGTCCGCGAGCCGACGCGCCAGGGCTATGGCACACGCTATGTGCGCTCGGCGCTGGCGGGCCTGTTCGGCAAAAGTCCCGAGATCGTCTTTGCGCCATCCGGGTTTCGCTGCAGCGCCAGCGGCCCGCTGTCGCGTCTAGCGCCGTCCAGCCATGAGGCGTAGGGTCGCGCCGCCTGCCGATCGTTTGTACCGCCACAGCGGCGGCGCTGGCGGTGCAAACAAAGAGCCGTTTCCCGACGGATCATTCCAGCCACGCATGCGTTACACCTGTTCGTCCGACTGATTAAAAACAATAGCTACGGCGTAAAAGGCGGAGACGACGGATGGCGCATAATGGGATTGCAGTGCTTGTTGTGGAGGACGAGACGCTTATCCGCATGGATATCGCCATGTCGCTGACCGACGAGGGTTTCACCGTCTACGAAGCCGCCAATGCGGACGATGCGATCGTCCTGCTGAACACCCATTCCGATATCAGGCTTCTGTTCACCGATATCGACATGCCGGGCAGCATGGACGGCCTGAAACTCGCCGTCGCCGTGCGCGACCGCTGGCCCCCCGTCCAGATCATCGTGACCTCGGGCCACCGCAACCTTACCGATGACGCGCTGCCGGTCAAAGGCCGGTTCTTCAGCAAGCCCTATGACCATGCGCGCGTGGTCAGCACGATGCTGGAGATGGTGGGGGCGTAGGGCATCGGAGGTTTGGGATTTTTTATCGATGAGCCACATAAACGCGGATTCTGGCTCGTTTTTTCGTTGAATTTTCAAATCTTCCGACAAAAGCGTGCACTCATGCACGATAAGTCCGGATCTCAAAGCCAGCCGAACCCATCAGTATGGATGCTGTTTGATTGGAGCGGCCATTGGGACTATGATACGGGTATCCAGAGAGGTAACCGCTATGCTCAACCCTAAAGAGGATGGTCCGACCGTCGAAGAGACGCTGATCGACTTTTCCGAAGGACGCATCAGCCGGCAGCGCGCCATGCAACTGCTCGATGTCGACTACTCGGATCTATGGGATCTGCTGGCGCAGCGCCGCCTTTCCATTCCGGAAATCAGCGATGAAGAGGCTGAAGCCGCTGGACGGAAAATGTCCGACTTCCTGGGTGCCATGGGTGTATGACGAACGTCGTCATCGTCGTGCCGGACGCAGGCCCGCTGATCAGCCTGGCCAAAGCAGATCGGCTTGACTTGCTAACGGCTCTGGGTTTGCCCGTTTATGTGATGGATCAGGTCTACTGGGAGGCAACCCGCAACAGAGACAAACCTGACGCCATGCTCATCGCGGAATTTGTCGCCGAGAATTCTGACCTCATTCACATCGCCGAGACGGAGACAGGGGAAAACGCACGCTTTGCCCGCGAAGGCGGCCGCCTCGGAATGCGGCAATCCAGTTTGGGCGAAGCGGCCATCTCCGAATTCCTCACTGAATTCGAGGTGCGCTTTGAGGATACGGCTGCTCTCCTCATCTATGAAGATTCCGACTTCAAGAGGAAGCGGTTCGTCATTCCAGAAAACGTGCACGTCGTGTCGACGAAAAGCTTCCTCTATGGTCTTCAGGATAGGAAGCTTGTTGAAGATGCATCCGCTGTCTGGCAGGCGATCAAGGCTGCAGGACGCGAGCCATCCGAAGAAGAGGTCGATCAACCAGGTCAGGTTCAGTCATCGAAAACCAACTGGTAAGCACGGCGTGGCTATCGCGGAATATTCGGTGCCAATGGTCCTCTGGCCAGAGGTGTGCAACAAGCGATTGGCTGACCTGGATTTTATGAAAATGGCGCGCCGTCTCAGGCGATGATGAGAACTATGTCTACGCTATCGCCCTCTAATGCCCTCCACAGCTCTCCTTTGAGTCGATTGAGCGACAATACCCACTTTAGCGCACTTCAGATCCAAGGCTGCAAAAGCTGCGGGGTGAAAAAGCGGCCGTCGCAATGTTTCGCAAGTTCGCATAGCTCTAAGCTGGCGGCGTTTCGAGAGCGTCCAGAACATCCCGTCCCAGACTAAATCGTTCTCGATACCCAGGAAGGCACGTGCAACTGCGTGAACGCTCCAGGCCGATGAGCGCGATGACGTCGTCCGCCCTTTCCGATGGGATTCGCATACGACCGTCGCGAAGGGCGAGATACAGCGCTTCGACGGCAGGTTGATCGCCGAGGTCGGCGATGGCCGTCGGATGACAAAAGAGGTCTAACGACCAGCCAGGCGGTCGCGCTTTCATTAGGATGCCGGCGCGGGTACGCCCCTTTCGTTCATCAATAACCGGCAGGAGACATCGAGAGGCGGCGACCGCGATCGTCGCGGCCTCGCCGTCGTCCAGCGAAGGCGAGGTCGACGTGAGTTCGTGGAATATCTCGTATTCCACGTCGGTTATATTGGCGAGAGTCACGATTCCACCCGTCACGAGGCCGTGCAGAAAGCTGTGCTCGCCGTTACGGCGGCTCGTCTCGTGCTCCAGTTCTCCAGCCACAATCTCCGGCACGACGATATCGTTAGGGATGGCCGTGAGGATGCGCTCGCCATGCTTGCAAGCGTGAAGATTGATCAGAACACTCGTGTCGAGAACAAGCGGATCCGCGATATCAATCAGGGAGCTTGAGCAACTCATCCGTCTCTCTTTCCTCAAGCTCGATCTGGTCAATAATGCCGCGAAGCTCCACTCGGCCCACCTTTAATAGTTCCGCCAACTGTCCTTCAGACATCAGTTCACGCTTCCAGGCGGCATGCGCCATCAGGCTCATGCGGTGGGAAATGGGCCGGTCCGCGTCGCTCTTCGCTGGATCGCGGCGATCGGTCATTTCGCCGAGAACCTCCTGGACATGCTCATCGGTGATGCCGCCGTTGTTTTCGAACCAGGCCCAGGTGCCCTTCTTGGCAAGGCCTAATTCCTCGAGTCGGAGAGCGCACGCTTGGCGCGAGATATTATACTGTTGGGCGAGGAGAATGATCAGACGCCGGGTCGTTTTGCCGGTGATCTCCTTCAGTTGGCGGAAGCTTTCCGAGAAACTCTCGGCTGGCGTCACGAATGCACGGCCAAAAGCGTTAGCATAACGCTCATCGCGTGACAGGAATTTCTCATCGTCTTCAAGCACCTCCGGAGTCTGGCGGGTGCCATAGAAGTGGCCGAGTTCATGCGCCGCGGACTGGATGCGCCGCGGCAATGGATGGTTGGCATTGAGAAGAATGCACGCGCCGACGCTTTCATCGTAGGTGAAAAGACCGGCAACCTTCGAACCGGAAGAAAGCCGGCGCTGATACAACCGGATGCCGAGACCCAGGTCGATGACCGAGAAGATGTCAGCAATCGGTCCCGGACCAAGACCCAGCCAGTCGCGCAAATCCTTCGCATGCTTTTCGGCCAGGGCCACAACGTCGCCCTCGTTGATGCCGCGCTCCGGGGGATAATTTCGCCGCCGCTGGATGCCGAGGATGTTCTCCAGTTCAACGTCGGCTTTGATTAGGTCGTTGAACAACTGAACGGCTTCGTTGGTGTGTGCGTCCTCGGTTTCCCGCAATTTGCGGAAGCGGGGCATCAGATCGGTATGCACAGCTTCTCGGCGGAGGAGTGCGTTCACCGATACGCCGTAGTGGCGGGCGAGCATCTGGATTTCCTGAATGCGCACCCGGCGCACACCCTTCTCGATTGATACCAGCGTTGGGCGGGACATGCCGATGACTTGAGCCGCGTCATCCTGGCGGATTTCTGCATTCTCCCGTGCTATCCGTAGCCGACGTCCAATTTCCTGTGCGCTCAGCTCATTCAGATCGCCCATAGCGCCCTCCATCCATCCAGCTCTTCAAGAAGCTTTGTTCTCCTTGTGCGGACAGAAATGCCCGCCATTCCTCGGCATGCGTTACCAACATCGTCCTCAGTTTCTTCAGAGCTTCCTCGTAGCTTTCCCCTATTGCGGCCGCGATTTGCCAGGCGTGAACGCGAAGGTCGTCGTCAGGCAAGCCGCTCATGTCCGCGAGATGCTGCAGGTGGCGCACACCGACGCTTCCGTACTCGACCATGATGTCCCGATCAGCCTTCTGGGGTATGACCGACAGAGCATCGCCAGCGTCAGACGCGGCAAGGTCGGACACGACATACGTTCGAGGTGCCTCGTTGACGCCAGCGGCATGCATGCTGAGGCGTCTCAGCATGCAGGCAGCGCACAGGCCACACTGCTTCTTGCCACCTACATTGACGATCCGGCGGGTCTGCCAACAGGAATGGGTACTCGTCAGATGCCCTTCGGACTTTCCGGCTATGCCCAAAAATGCGCGTAGCGTCTGGCCTTTCGTAGACCACAGACGCGGCTGCTCAAACTGGACCCGGTAGCCCTGCAATGCCTTGATGAACCGCTCCATCTTCCGGAAGAACGTCGGATGGTTACGATAGTCGGCGTAGATGTTGTGCAGCGGAAGCAGCACGGGACCAAGCGCGCCCTGGCCGCTCTCCGGAACTACGATACGCGGCACGCTTGAGAGCTGCGCGGCAATCGCCGTCACCGCCGCAAACTGGAATCCGCGCGAGCGGAAGCTGCTTTCGTTGCCGCGGTACCCCTTAACCTTGAACGGAATTCGCGTGAAATAGCTGTCACCATTTTTCCGGCGCTGGCGATTGCCGGCGACGCGAATACAGAGCGCCTGTTCCTTGTCCCCGCTGAGAGCTGAGACGGCACGGGAATCCAAACCATCGCTATAGGCGACAGCGAAGGTTTTGGTCTTGCCGAAGTCCAGCGGCATCTGCCGCGAGCCGATAGGCGACAGGTTCTTCGCCTGAACGAAGGTAAATCGCCACGAGTCGCCGGTCAGATGGTTCAAGACGCTATGAAGGCTCTTCAGGACATCCGGCTTCTGCCAACTCTTGAAGTCGATAACTGGAAGGGTCACATCCAAGGTGCGGCGCCAGCCCAGCGGACGCTTCCAACGACGGTCAGCGAACTCGACGGCGGCACAGAGGACCAGCAAGTCGTAATGCAGCGGTTCGCACCCCTTCACGTCGAAGGTATCCAGAACCGCTGCGTCGAAACGAATGTGCCGGCCGACCTCTGCGGTCGCCGCGTCCTTCGGGACGGTGCGGCCCGGCTTCTGCCCCTTCTCGATAACGAACAGGCGCTTGTTTGGCATCGATGACTTGTTCGGATGGGTGCTCACTCCTCGGGCCCCGCGTCTACGCCGGCTTTCTTCTGAACTGCCTGACTGAAAGCGCGCTTGTTGCCCGTTGCTAAGGCGTCGCTGAGTTCACTGGACTTGATCGCAGCGAACGTCTCGCGGTTCCGCTCGATTCCCTTCCGGTACTCTTCTCGGCTCATATCGCCGAGTTCGCGGGCACGGATGCATTCTTCGTCGAGGCGGTTCTTGGTAATGCCGATCCACTCTTTTGCCGTGCTTTCGAGCGCCTCACCGAGGGCCTTGTCGGGAGACATTTGATCTTGGAGGTTGGCTATCAAATGCCGTTGTAGGGCGTCCGTCAAAGGCAACGGCGCATGATTGTCGAAAATCGTTTCGACCGTCGTGACAGGGTCCAGGTCCATTTGGGCACGCCCGGCGTGAGCTTTGAGTTCATCGAAAAGAGGACTGAATGCCTTCATGTCCACGTCACCAATCATGCTGTGGCACGCATGCATCGTGCGCTCTTCCGGGCTCGCGGCATCACTGACCAGTTCCTGGCCGTAGCGCTTCCAGCGGCTGGGCAGTTCCGCATTTCTGAATGGTCCATCAGTCATGATCGCCTCCCATGTCGGCAACATAGGCACGTAATCTGACAAAGTCAATATTTAATGGATATGTCCTGACATTTTGGACCAGTGGAATGCCATCGTCGCAGACCAACATCGCGATCCACCGACGGCTTTGGTCACGAATGAGCCAGCCATAAAGCGTATCGGACTTCTAGGAAGCCCGATCACGTTGCGGTACCGGACACCGTTGGCCAAAGAAAATAAGTCTGTGAATCCAATGGCCTGATAGCAGGCCGGGCCTGGAGGAACTTGCCCAGTGTCGATTATCACTGTAGTCCTGCATGAACGAAGGGCGATACGAATCGACAGGCGATGCACCCAGGAACGGCCGTCCGGCAAGATTGCGTTGAAAAGAACGGGTTGAGCGTAACCGACGCCGCCCGAATCCTCGGCGTCGATCGGCAAACCCTCAGCAATTTGCTGAATGCCCGGTCGGGAATCTCGCCCGAGATGGCCATCCGGCTGGAAAAGGCGTTCGGCACGCCAGCCCGCGAATGGCTGATCCGGCAGCTCGACTATGAGTTGGCCGAGGTCATGCACCGGGCCAACAAGATCAAGGTCGAGCCTTTCCGCGCCTCGGCTACGGAAAGCGGGGGGATGCATGAACGCCGTCGAGATTGAAGAGGCCATATCGGCGCTCGCAGAGCAGCCGTTCGACGCGGGGGAGTTTCCTTATCTCTTCCTGCAAGCCTTCGGGAACAAGGAAACGACTCTCAAGCGGCTGCGCAAGGGCGAGTCGAACAAGTCCGACCTTGGCGGCGTCCTTCAGACCAACAACATCCATATCGCCGTCGCCGCACCCGGCGAGGTGACGAACACCCTTGCTGCGCTGAAGGCCAGCCCGGCAACGACGCGGGCGAAGGCGAGATTCGTGCAGGCGACCGATGGCGACACGTTCGAGGCCGAGGACTTGGCATCGGGCGAGACGGTCGTCTGCGCCTTTGCCGACTTCCCCGACCATTTCGGCTTTTTCCTGCCGCTCGCCGGCATCACCACCGTGAAGCAGGTACGCGACAGTTCCTTCGATATCCGGGCGACCAGCCGCCTGAACCGCCTCTATGTCGAGCTTCTGAGGGACAATCCCGAATGGGGAACGGCCGAACGCCGGCCTGACATGAATCATTTCATGGCGCGGCTGATCTTCTGCTTCTTCGCGGAGGACACCGACATCTTCGGCGGCACGCGGCGCTTCACCACCACCGTCGAGCAAATGAGCGCCAAGGACTCGTCCAACACCCATGAGGTGATCGGCACGTTGTTCCGCGCCATGAATATGAAGAGCGCGGATCGCGTTGCGGCAGGGATTCCCCGCTGGGCCGACCAGTTCCCCTATGTGAACGGCGGGCTCTTCTCCGGCAGCATGGACGTGCCGCGCTTCAGCCGCATCGCGCGCTCCTACCTTCTCCACATCGGCAATCTCGACTGGACGAAGATCAATCCCGACATCTTCGGCTCGATGATTCAGGCCGTCGCGGAGGACGAGGAACGTGGCGCGCTCGGGATGCACTATACCAGCGTTCCGAACATCCTGAAGGTGCTCAATCCGCTGTTCCTCGACGACCTGCGCACGCGGCTGGCCGAGGCCGGGGACAATCCGCGCATGTTGCTGAACCTACGCAAGCGCATGTCGCGGATCAGGATCTTCGATCCGGCTTGCGGCTCCGGCAACTTCCTTGTCATCGCCTACAAGCAGATGCGGGCGATCGAAGCTGAGATCGACAAGCGCCGCGGCGAGGCCGACCGGCGCAGCGACATCCCGCTCACAAACTTTCGAGGGATCGAGCTGCGCGACTTCCCGGCCGAGATCGCACGCCTTGCACTCATTATCGCCGAGTATCAGTGCGACGTGCTCTATCGCGGCCAAAAGGAGGCCCTGCGAGACTTCCTGCCTCTGGACGCCGAGAACTGGATTACGTGCGGCAACGCCCTGCGGCTGGATTGGCTGAGTATCTGCCCGTCCACGGGGACCGGCGTGAAGCACCAGGCTGATGATCTGTTCCACACTCCGCTCGATCAGGCTCAGATCGACTTCGAGAATGAAGGAGGAGAGACGTATATCTGCGGAAATCCGCCATATCTCGGCTCGACATGGCAATCGGCCGAGCAGAAATACGACCTTCAGCAAATTTTCGATGGACGCACAAAGAGCTGGAAATCGCTCGATTATGTCGCTGGTTGGTTCATGAAAGCTGCTGATTACGGCACGCAGACTAATACCATTTCTGCTTTTGTGGCCACCAATTCAATTTGCCAAGGTCAGCAAGTGCCAATCCTCTGGCCGTTGATCTTGCAGACCGGCCATGAGATCGCGTTCGCACACACCTCATTCAAGTGGGCTAATCTGGCGAGCCATAATGCAGGTGTAACGGTTGCCATCATTGGCATCTCAAATCACGCAGGCAATTTGCGGCGGCTATTTTCGATCGGCGAGAACGGCACAACGATTGAGAAACAGACGGACAACATCAATGCGTACCTAGCGGCTGGTCGCAACATCATCGTGAGCAAAGAAAGCTCCCCTATTTCTACCATTCCAAAGATGATCTTCGGGAATAAGGTGGTGGACGGCGGACATCTGCGGATGAGCCGTGATGAAATAGGTGGACTTGGCCTTCCAGAAGAGAGCAAACGAAATATCATTCGACGGATTTACGGTTCGGCAGATTTTATTCGTGGAGAGAGTGTGTACTGCCTATGGATTGATGATAAAAATCTATCTGAAGCCATGAGCTACCCAACAGTCGCTGAACGGATAGAGGCGGTGAAAGCTCTTAGGCTCGCGAGCCCAGATAAGAGCGCCAACCAGATGGCCGATCGCGCTCATCAGTTTCGTGAGATGAGGCGAGCCCGAAACCATACTATCGTTCTTCCGAGAATTACGTCAGAGAATCGAGAATTTCTGCCTGTTGGGATTATCGACGCTAGCGGCGTGGTCAGCAGTCAAAGCTTTGCTCTATATGATGAACCAATTTGGCTGCTATCGATCATAGCATCACGTCTTCACGTAATGTGGATCGCGACGGTATGCGGGCGCACGCGAACCGATTTTGCATATTCCAACACCCTCGGCTGGAACACTTTCCCGGTCCCCGCGCTCACCGAGAAGAACATAGCCGACCTGACGCGTTGCGCCGAGGACATCCTGTTGGCGCGTGAAGCGCATTTCCCGGCGACGGTCGCCGATCTCTACAATCCCGACAATATGCCCGCCGACTTGCGGGAGGCCCACGAGCGCAACGACGAGGTGCTTGAGCGCATCTATATCGGCCGCCGGTTCCGCAACGATACCGAGCGGCTGGAAAAGCTGTTCGACCTCTACACCAAGATAACCGCCACCCCAGGCAAGGCCCTCAAGGCCAGGAAGGCGGCGTCGGCATGAGCAGCTATGTGTTGTTCCAAATGTGGGGACCGTTTCGGCAATCGTTGATCAAGGGGCATTTGTTCTATGTCGAGCAGGCGCGGAAGCGTTTGCTTTCGCAGTTCGACGAAATTGAGGTTGATGCCGACCAGGCAGCCGAGGAGTGGCTGGAGCAAAGTGGTCAGCACTTTGACCCGGACCGACATGACCCCGGCGACTTCTATGAAGCAGCCAACGACGTGGGCATCGAGTTCTATGGGCTCTTGAGCGGCATGCGAGAGCAAACCCGCTTGAGCGCCGTCGCTGGGATGTTCCACGAGTGGGACAAGCAGCTACGCGATTGGCTGGCACGTGAGATTCAGCATTGGCATCGTGGCGACAACGCCACCTTGAAGGTCTGGTCGGCTGACTTCGGCCAGATCGCCGACTTGCTAGAAAGCTTCGGCTGGAATGTCCGCAATGCAGACTACTTCCGCACGCTTGATGCGTGCCGCCTTGTGGTCAACGTCTACAAACACGGCGAGGGCAAATCTCTCGATGAGTTGAAAAGTAGTTTTCCTGAATATCTTGATGACCTGTTCAACGGCTCCGGCGGCGCTTTCTCAGACACAAAATATCGTGACCACACGCACCTCAAGGTGAGCGACGATCAATTTCAGGCGTTCTCGGACGCGATCTTGGCGTTCTGGCGGGACGTTCCAGAGAATGTCATCGATTCCCAAATGACTGACGTGCCGGATTGGTTTGGCAAGGCCATCATGAAGGACCGCGCCGATCCACAACAGGCGAGTAAGAAATGACCAATAGAGCCGATAAATCCGTCCCGTCTGTTTCAGTCTCTTACGGCCGCAACGGCAGCTCGACCAAGGCCAATGCCCTTGGCATGCGCCCGATGCAGGAACGCGCCTATGAGAAGCGGGGCGAGCAGTATCTTCTCATCAAGTCGCCGCCCGCTTCGGGCAAGAGCCGCGCGCTTATGTTCATCGCCCTCGACAAGCTTCACAATCAGGGGCTCAAGCAGGCGATCATCGTCGTGCCGGAAAAATCCATCGGCGCCAGCTTCAACGACGAACCGCTGACGAAATTCGGCTTCTGGGCCGACTGGACCGTCGCGCCGAAATGGAACCTTTGCAACGCGCCCGGATCGGACAATGGCGGCAAGGTCAATTCGGTCGAGGCGTTCCTGCAAAGCGACGACAAGGTGCTGGTCTGCACCCATGCCACCTTCCGCTTCGCCGTGGACAGGTTCGGGGTAGAAGCCTTCGACGATCGGCTGATCGCCGTTGACGAATTCCACCACGTTTCCGCCAACCCCGACAACAAGCTCGGCCTGCATCTCGGCCAGTTCATCGCCCGCGACCGCGTGCATATCGTTGCGATGACGGGTTCCTATTTCCGGGGCGATGCCGAAGCCGTGCTCGCCCCGCAGGACGAGTCGAAGTTCGATACCGTCACCTACACCTATTATGAGCAGCTCAATGGCTACGAATATCTGAAGCAGCTCGACATCGGCTATTTCTTCTATTCGGGTTCCTATGCCGACGACATCCTGAAGGTGCTCGACCCCGCCGAAAAAACGATAGTCCACATCCCCTCCGTCAATTCGCGCGAGAGCACGAAGGACAAGATCAGGGAGGTCGAGCACATCATCGAGGAGTTGGGCGAATGGCAGGGGGCAGACCTCGCCACCGGCTTCCAACTGGTTAAGACGCCCGAAGGCCGCGTCCTTCGGATTGCCGACCTGGTTGATGATGACGCCGCCAAGCGGGACCGGGTTTCCGCCGCGCTGAAGGACCCGGCACAGAAGAACAACCGCGACCATGTGGACATCATCATCGCGCTCGGCATGGCGAAGGAAGGCTTCGACTGGATTTGGTGCGAGCACGCGCTGACAGTCGGCTATCGGTCGAGCCTCACCGAGATCGTGCAGATTATCGGCCGCGCCACCCGCGACGCGCCGGGCAAGACCCGCTCCCGCTTCACCAACCTGATTGCCGAGCCGGACGCCTCCGAGGAAGCCGTCACCGAGGCGGTCAACGACACGCTGAAGGCCATCGCGGCAAGCCTGCTCATGGAGCAAGTGCTTGCGCCGCGCTTCGAGTTCAAGCCCAAGAACCCGCAGAGCGGACCGACGCCCGGCTTCGACTATGGCGAAGGCGGCTATGATCCCAATAAGACCAACGTCGGCTTCAACGAGGAGACGGGGCAGTTCCAGATCGAGATCAAAGGTCTTGTCGCGCCGAAGAGCGAGGAAGCGCAGCGCATCTGCCAGCAGGACTTGAACGAGGTCATCGCCGCCTTCGTGCAGGACAAGACGACGATCACGCGCGGCCTGTTTGATGGCGAGCACGCTGGTGGCGAGACCTTGGCAGAAGAGCTGACCCAGCTACGCATGGGCAAGATCATCAAGGACAAGTTTCCCGAGCTGGACGAAGAGGATCAGGAGGCCGTGCGCCAGCACGCCGTCGCCGCTCTGAACCTTGCGCAGAAGGCCAAGGAAGTCGCTTTGGGCGGAGCCGATGGCGACGGCGACAAGAGCCCGAACACGGCCTTCGTCGAGGGTGTCCGCAAGTTTGCAATGGACGTGCGCGAGCTGGACATCGACCTGATCGACCGTATCAACCCCTTCGGCGAAGCCTATGCCATCCTCGCGAAGACCATGAGCGAGGAGAGCCTAAAGCAGGTCGCGGCCGTGATCGGGGCCAAGCGTGCCACGCTGACGATCGAGGAGGCGCGCGAGCTTGCCAAGCGGGCTTTGAAGTTCAAGCAGGAGCGTGGCCGACTCCCCTCGATCACCTCGCCCGACGCCTGGGAAAAGCGCATGGCCGAAGGCGTGGCGTTCCTTCAACGCATGAAGACGGAGGCGGCGCGTGGCTAAGGGCTTCACCGACGAGGATGACGCGCTTCTCGAAGAGCTTGGCGTAGAAGTCGAGGCGAAGAAGGAATCCAGCCGGACACCGCGCGAAGAGCGCGTTATCGCCGGCTTCGAGGAGATTCAGCGTTTCGTCGAGCAGCACGGCCGGCCTCCGCAGCACGGTGAGCACCGCGACATCTTCGAGCGCCTATATGCGGTGCGCCTCGATCGGCTGCGCGAGCGGGCCGATTGCCGCGCCGTGATCGAACGCCTCGATCATCAAGGGCTTCTAGGTGCTACGGAGCCTGCCCCTGTCAGCGCGCCCGATGACCTCGACGATGACGAGCTTCTCGCGCAGCTTGGGGTGGTCGACGAGCCGAGCGACATCACGGAACTCCGGCATGTTCGGTCGGCTGCAGAGAAGCGGGCGGCCGAGGAAATCGCCAACCGCCAGCAATGCGAGGATTTCGACCAGTTCAAGCCGTTGTTCGAGCAGGTGCAGCGCGATCTTCAAAACGGCGTTCGCATGACACGGCGGTTTGTGAAGGACGCGGGTTTCCTGAAAGCGGAAATCAAGGCGGGACAGTTTTTTGTCCTTGGCGGACAAACCGCCTACGTCGCCGAGGTCGGAGAGCCGTTCAAGGCTCCGAATGGGGAAACGGATGCGCGACTCAGAGTCATCTATTCCAACGGAACCGAAAGCGATCTGCTTTTGCGATCGCTTCAGCGGGCGCTTTATAAGGACGAGGCCGGCAGGCGAATTAGTGATCCGGTAGCAGGTCCCTTGTTCGCCGACCAGAGCGAGGAAGGAGACGAGGCGAGCGGCATCGTCTATGTGCTGCGTAGCAAATCCGATCATCCAGCCGTTGCCGCGCATCGTGACGTGCTGCACAAGATCGGCGTGACCGGCGGTGACGTCGCGCGTCGCCTCGCCAACGCGAAGCTCGACCCGACCTTCCTTATGGCCGATGTCGAGGTCGTCGCGACCTACGAGCTATTCAACATCAATCGCACCCGGCTTGAGAACCTGATCCATCGGATCTTCGGCAAGGCCCGCCTTGACATCGAGATCAAGGATCGCTTCGGCATGCCGATCATCCCGCGAGAATGGTTCCTTGTGCCGCTTTTCGTGGTCGATGAAGCAATCGAGAAGATCAGGGACGGAACCATCACCGGCTATGCCTACGACCCGAAGACCGCCTCGCTCACGCGAACTGTCGGATAGGAGGCGCCTAGCCATCGACGGCTGGTGACGGGTGGAGAGGTCAACCGTGGTGATGACGGTTGGCACAGGAATCTTCGCCTTAGAAAGCAAATCTATGTGGATTTTCGGATATGGCTCACTGATGGAGGACGGATGGGAAAAGGAATTCGCATGCCTCCGTCGCGAAAGAGCCGCGCTTACTGGTTATGAACGCTCCTTCAGCAAGGCGTCGACGCTCAACTGGGGTTCTAAGGACGATCCTGCTCCCACCTTGCGCGTCGTTCCGCGTGAAGGTGCTGTATGCCGCGGCATCGCATTTGAGTTTGAGACATCAAGGGAAGATGCCGTCATTGCCTATCTCTCGAAGCGAGAGGGGCAAAGCTTTTGGCGACGGCAGGTAAAGCTCACATTGGATGCAGGCCAAGCAGTTCAGGGGTGCTGCTTTTTCTACGAGGGAAAGAATCTCATTCAAGCCACGAACGTCGAGGAAGTAGCTGCCATGGTACTACGGGCACGCGGCAGGGACGGAAGCGCTTTGGACTATCTTCGTAACACGAAGGATGCCGTCGATCGCATGGGTTTCCGCGACGAGGCTGTTGAAACCTTGTGGGCGGCAGTATTGCAGATGCAGAAATCCTGAAGTCGTTCGTTCATACGCGATTGATATTGTCCTCGTCGGGTGCGGCGGCCGAACTATTTTCAGCCCGAAAGGACCGGCATTCTGGCTACTGTTGTCCTAGATTCCGATACCATTTCCGCTCGGGCGGCGTCTTGGAGATGTCATCGTAACGGAAGCATTCGGCGAGATCGTCTACCGATTGGAGGACACCAAGCAGTACGTGGGCATTGATCGGTGTGCCGCCGCCTGTCTCATAGTGACTGACGTAGTTCGCGATAATCGCAGGGACATGCTGGTTGCGGAAATCTGTCTTCTGTTGCGCGCTCAGTACGATTCTGCCGGCGCCGTCGAAAAGGTCGATGGCCGATGAGATGGCGTCGAGGGCATTCCCGACAGTCTTGTTGTCGCTCCGGATCGCATAGTCGGGCGGCACCGGAATTTTCAGCTTAGAGATGATCTGCGACAGCTTGAACTCCAGGTACTGCCGTACGAACGGCTGGCCGATGTCCACCTGCCCGGCCTGAAGATGTGTCGTCGCGAGATTCTTGAGCCGGTTCGCATCGAGCTGGCTGGCGTACACGTTCCCCGTTGGGGCTGCGCCTTGCAGGCGCTGGTGGTGCCAACCCACCTGCTCGCTCGCCGTCTTGTCGAAATACTTCTCCAGCAGCGTGTCATGGCTGAGCACGATGAATTGCAGGCCGTCGGCTGCCGCTGAAGCCTGCAGCTTGGTGCGCAAGGCCTCCATCAAGGCGAACTGGTGGCCGCCGTCGAAGCTAGAGGTGATGTCGTCGAGCACCATGAAGCGGGCGGGACCGCTCTGCTTGACCGCCGCCGCGAAGAAGATCGAGCCGGCGATGGCGTTCCGGTAGCTCTCCGACAGGACGGCCCGTGCCGAGATGCCGGCCTCGCCGTAGAAGTTCTCCAGCTTCAGATCCACGTCTTCGCTGTCCGCCGACCGCTCCAGTTTGGGCCGCATATCCACGCCGCCCCGCACTAGACCCCGAAACAGGTTCTGATAGCTCGCCTCGATCGCGTTGATGCGCTGGGTCGCCAACCGGCTCTCCGCCTCGCCCACGGTCCTGGCGGCGGTGCCGATGAAGGTTTGCCACCGCTCTCGCCATTTCTTGTGCGTCCGCCAGGCGCTTGCTTCCTTTGCCGCTGTTTGATGCCCGAGGATGGCTTCACGAAAGCGGCTTCCGGCTTCGAGTTGCTGGGTCAGCGCAACTAGCGACGGCGGCAATTCGGCCTGAAGCTCCTGTTCCCGCTTTTGCACTGCCTCCAGGACGGACTTTCGCTCTTCTTCAAGCTGCTGCGCGTTATCGACCGCTTCCCGTAGGCGACCCTCGGTCAGGCGGCTTTCGATCGCCAACTGTCGGATGCTCGCCCGGTGCTTCTTGTTGTCCGGGACGGTGAGGGCGGCACAGCTTTCCAGCTTGTTGAGCCAATCCAGCCAGATGCTGGCAGTCACGGCCTGCTTGAATTCTTCGCCGAGTTGGTCTGCTTCACGGTAGCGCTCAAGCAGGCGCTCCATCCGCGTGGCAATGGGCTCTTCGATATGCGTGTCGCAGACGGGGCATTGGTGAGGATCGCTATAGTCCGCTTCCTCGACCACGCCCTTGGCGGCCCCGAAAAGGTCCTGCCGGCTCTTGCTGCCGGCGAGTGCTACCGCCGCGTCATGGCGGCGTGCCAGGTCGAGCAGCGCCCCGATATCGGCCGCCGCTTCCGGCGTGGACGCGCTCTTGGAAAGCTCCTCGATATTGCGCAGCACCTTCTGATATTCGGCCTTCGCCGGGCCACCCTCCGCCGCGACGATGGCGGCGCGAGCGGCTTCCATATCCACCGTCAGGATGTCTTTTCCGGCGAAGACAGGCGCGAGCGTCGGAATGGCGGCCAGTGCGGCCGTGACTTCCACGACCCGCTGCGCTTCCGCCGACAGGTCCTGGATTGCCGTTCCCGTCACAGCCTCATAAGCCGACAACGCCGCGGCCCGATGGTCCCGCACGAGCTTCTCGGCGGCCTCAAGCTTCGCCTTCAACGCGGCCATCTGGAAATCGGTGTTGAAAGCCCGAGTGTTGCTCGCCTGGTCGAACCGCTGGCGGAGGTGCGCGAAGCGGGTCAGTCCGATCAAGGAGGAGAAGGTGCGCCCCCGATCAAGGGGCGAATCGTCGATAAAGCGGGCGAACTTAGCGTAGTCGACGACCGTGAAATCTTCGGCCAACGCGGCGAGGAACGCTTCGGGGTCGGTATGTCCTGTCGGGCTTGTCACGGTGCGCTGGCCTGCGGCCGTGCGCTGGACGACGATTTCGATTGGTGCGGTGCCGTCGTCAGGTGTGAACTCCAAGGAGATGGAGCCGACTCCGCCCGTATGGAAGCGGTTCACATAGTATGTCTCTGGCCGCTCACTCCGCTGGAGCCCGTCGAGTTTGGGCAGCTTGTCAAAGATGGCGTAGCTGATGGCCTCGAACAGCGAGGTCTTGCCGATGCCGTTCTGGGCATAGATGGAATTGACCGCGTCTGGCTTGAAGCGAAGGGTGAGCGGATCTCCCTCGTTCTTGATGCCTCGAAACCCTTCGACGCCGAGCTTGGTCAGGTAGTAACGGGGCATCACTCGCCTCCTTGAGAGGCTATCTCCGCCTGCGCGGCGGCCTCCAAGGCTTCAAGGACCTTCTGATTGAAATCTCGCCGCGCGTTGTTGTCGCCGGTTTCCAGGATGGCGAGGTTATCGAAGAGGATTTTGGCGCACTCGGCATCAATTGTCTCAAGGTGAGCCTTCAGCCTACCGATGTTCGTCGACCAGTCCTCATCGAGTGAAAAGTCAAAACTGCCCGACATACTGATTCCCCCCAAGCGATCTCCCACAGCCACAATATACAACCGCTGCAATTTGCTCAATTGAAGTAGAAGAGCGGCGAGGCTCCATATCTCGACGGTGTTGCGACTTTTCTCAGTGATCCCAAGGGCTCGCACCGCCTCTCAGGGCTAAGGGCTCCGCCCTCGCGGCGGGCAAGAGCGGCCGGGCGGTATCCCCGACCTTCCGCGCGGATACGGCTTTCAGTAATCCCAGAACTACGGAAATCCGCTTGTGCAGGTCGGGTGATCCCCCTCCGCCCGGCCGCTCTTGCCCTCTGCTACCCCGGTCTCGCCGACGGGCAGGGTTGCAGCGCAGCGCTGCGCTCCAACCCAAGCCCATAGGAGAACGACCATGACCACGACCGCAAACAGCATCCCGACCGTCGAAAATGGCGCGACGGTTTTCATCCCGCTTAACAAGCTCAAGAAGCACCCGAAGAATGCCCGCAAGACCCCGCACAGCGAGGCGTCTATCGAGGCGAAGGCAGCGAGCATCGCCGCCAAGGGCATCTTGCAAAATTTGGTGGTGGAGCCGGAGCTTGATGCGGCGGGCGAACCGACCGGCGGCTATCTCGTCACCATCGGCGAAGGCCGCAGGCTGGCGCAGATGCTCCGAGTGAAGCGCAAGGAGATCAAGAAGACCGAACCCATCCGCTGCGTCATCGACACGGCGAACGACGCGGCGGAGATCAGCCTTGACGAGAATGTCACCCGCGAGAACCTACACCCCGCTGATGAATACGAGCGCTTCCGCGAGCTTTCGGAAAACCACGGATGGGGCGCGGAAGAAATCGCGGCCCGCTTCGGCGTGTCCCCACATGTGGTGAAGCAGCGGATGCGTCTTGGCGCTGTCAGCCCCAAGCTGTTGCAGGCTTACCGCGACGGCGAACTAACCTTGGATCAGTTGATGGCCTTCGCCATCACCGACGATCACGCGCGGCAGGAACATGTCTATCAAAACCTGTCCTATAACCGCGATCCGTCCATCATCCGGCGTGACCTGACCAAGATGAACGTGGCGGCGACGGATCGGCGCGCGGTTTTCGTCGGCGCGCAAGCCTATGCCGAGGCGGGCGGCAACATCATCCGCGACCTGTTCACCGAGGATCGCGGCGGCTTCTTTGAAGACCCCGCCTTGCTGGACCGGCTCGCCATCGAGAAGCTGGAGTGGGTCGCCGCTGAGGTGCAGGAGGCCGAGGGGTGGAAGTGGACTGCCGCCTATCTCGACTTCCCCCATGCCCATGGGATGCACCGCGTCTACCCGCATTCGGTGGAGCTTTCGGAAGCGGACGCCGCTTCCTACGACGCCGCGCAGGACGAGCTTGAGCGCCTGACGGCGGAATGGGAGGACGCCGATATTGACCTCCCGTCCGAAGTGGACGCCCGGTTCGCGGAGCTTGAAGCCGAGATCGAGCGTATCAACGCGCTGCGCCACGCCTACGATCCCGACGAGATCGCGCGCGGCGGTGTGTTCGTCGTCGTGGCCCATGACGGGCAAGCTCGTATCGAGCGCGGCTTCATCCGGGCCGAGGACGAGGCACCGGAGCCGGAAGCCGTCGAGGATGGCGAAACTGTCATCGACGGGGTGCGCGTCAATGGTGATGGTGAGATCATCGACGGCGACGAGCAGGACGGCGAAGGCGACCACGTTCCCGCAAGTGAGCCGGAAGAAGAAGATGCCGGGGATGACGGCAAGCCGCTGCCGGATTCGCTTATCCGCGACCTGACCGCACATCGCACCCTTGGCTTGCGTCTCGCCCTTGGCGAGCAGCCGGATATGGCGCTGATCGCGGTCATCCACACGCTAGCCGCGCAGACCTTCTATAAGGGCGGAGGCGAGGCCCATTGCCTCGAAATCCGTCCGACCAGCAACTACCTCGCGGCCCACGCGGACGGCATCGAGGACACGGCGGCGGCGAAGATGCTGGCGGATCGCCATGCCGGATGGGCGGCGGACATGCCGTGCGATGTGGCCGACCTCTGGGGGTTTGTCGCCGGTCTGGACTATGCGAGTCTGATGGCCTTGCTCGCGCATTGCGCCTCGCTCACCGTCAATGCGGTGAAGCTGCCGTGGGAAACCAGCAAGCGCCGCGCTCATGAGACGGCGGACAAGCTGGCGACGGCGGTGACGCTCGACATGACGGCGCACTGGACACCGACCGTGCGGGCTTATCTCGGTCGCGTCACCAAGGCGCATATCCTCGCCGCCGTGCGCGAGGCCCTTGGCGACGAGGCGGCGGAGCGGATCGCGGACATGAAGAAGCCGGCGATGGCAGAAACCGCCGAGCAGCTTCTGGCCGGGACCGGCTGGCTCCCGCCTGTGCTGCGCACCGAGCGGCCCGAGGCGTTCGCCACCGACGCCGATGTGATGGCACCGGAAGCACAGAGCGATGACCATTTCGTCGTCGCAGCGGAATGATCGCCGAGCCGGGACCGCGCAAGCGGTCCCGGCTTCTCACTGAAAAAATCGCGGCCGCGCGGTTGCCCGCGCGGCCGGCTCACCTCGACCATCGCAATGACACATCCTGTTCATGGTCGACAGGACAGGCACGGATCGCCAATACTGCACCATCCTCGAAGGAAGGAGCGATTGATCGGCAACCCGCGCCAGGCGTGAAGGAGAAGAATCATGGTCGCCGTAATGTTCATGAGCGTTGCTCTGATCGCAATGCTTTGCGTCCTGGCCTATACGCTCGCAGTCTATGCGCTGCCTTTCATGCTCGGCCTGACCGCCGCGCACTTCGCCTATCAGACCGGCTCCGGCTTCATCGGCGCGGGCCTCGTGGGGCTGGTGGCAGGCGGTGCGGCCTTCGGCGTCCTGGCGCTGCTGTTCGACACGCTGCGCTCACCTACCTTGCGCCTGATTGTGGCGCTGGTCTTCGCCACGCCCGCCGCCGTTGCGGGATATGCACTCGTCCACGGCGTCACCAAAGAATCCGTACCGTCCGAAATCTGGCGGCAAATCTTCTGCATCATTAGTGGCGGTTTCGTTGGCGTGTCGGCCGTGATGCGGCTAGCGATTCCAGCCGCCACGCTCCACCTGACCAGAACACGATAGCGCAGTCCCCCCGCTAATCAGATGATACCCACTTAGGTGCCGGGCCGCTCGGAAAGGACCATTCGCGACCGGTTTTTTCCTTCAGCTTTTCCAGTTGTTTTTGTAGTCGGCTTATCATCAGCTCATCGAGAAAGATAACCAGCGGTTCCCACTCAAGCGCACCTCCGACATGAAACCCCATGTTGAAGCTGACACTTAGATCGAACTTGCCTCCTTCGAAGCCAATGACCAAATTTCCGCTGATCGTATCGTGACCAACATTGTGCGCATATCGCTTATTGCGAAGTTCAACTATGTTGTCATGCACCGGGCGAAGCTTTGCTGGTAACGCTTTTCGAGAAACACCGCTCCCCAAGCCGCCGTCGACGAGGCGGCAGTATGTCGTGACGAATGCCAAGGTCAGCATATCGTTCTCTAGCGTCCACTCCATCGTCGCTTCAAAGTTAGTGGAAGCCAATCGGTGCTGAATGTAGCGGAGACTTGCCATCGTGGGAAACGCATGAACTAAGCGGTTCAAGTTATTTAAGCTCTCATCTACGCTCGCGAGAACAGTTTGGCCATCTTCTTTGAGGGCGTAGATGTGCTCCTGCCACTCGGCAGGCAGGTATTTGATCGCCTCCTCGGGGAATGCGACGTATTCTTTCTCGTCATCCTCTTCCACGTCACCATCCTTGCTTTCAGCATTTTGCTTCAAGATAGCTCCATACTCGCCGTAAATCCTCGGAATTTGGATCGATTCTACGCTTGGGGCGGCAGCGGTCCTTTCGCCGACGCCCCAATATGGCGAGGCTTCCAGAAGGCTGGCTTTCAGTCGCCGTTGCGGCGGGACCAGATGAGGTTGTGGCCGCGCCGCCCGTGGCCTGTCAGGCGACATAGCAAGGCCGGGAAACGCGGATCATCCGACAGGCCGGAGCTATTGGCGTGGCATCATGCGCGCGGACGTTCGGCAGCATCGTTCGAGGTCAACGCAACGATGGGAAAGTAGGACCGAACGTTCGTCACGCTCACCGGGGACAGTTGCCGAGCCATGACGGCGAGGATCAGGGCGGTAGTGCGTCGGCCTGCGAGGCCCACGCCGTTTCCGTTCTCGAGCGGCGAGGCGCAGGGATAGCCGCCATTGCCGTATTTCCCCGATTTCCTGAAACGGGCGCTCCATCCGCGATCTCGATTGGCATGGGTCTAGCCGGAGGACGGCTTCGCCTCGCTCGTCTCCGCAACGTCCATCGCCAACTTTTTTCCGCCGCCTTCGGCTTTGCATCGCGAAGCAAAAAAGCCGTCTCCGGCCGCCTTCCACTTCGTTCCAGCCCTCACGGGTGCAGGGCCGAGAGCCCCCGGTCAAACGCCCCCCCATCGAGGTCGCAATGGTGCGGCCCGACAGGAAAGGAATACGGCAATGGCGACCATCGGCACCTTCACCAAGAACGAAAACGGCGCGGGCTTCACCGGCGCGGTCAAGACCCTGACCCTCAACGTCAAGGCCAAGTTCGTCCCCTCCGAGGGCGAAAGCGAGCGCGGCCCCGACTTCCGCATCTTCGCCGGTGCGACCGAGTTCGGCGCGGCCTGGAAGAAGACCGCCCGCGAGACGCAGCGCGAATACCTCTCCGTCAAGCTGGACGATCCGAGCTTCCCGGCCCCGATCTACGCCAGCCTGGTCGAAGCAGAAGACGGCAGCGGCCACAACCTCATCTGGTCCCGCCGCAACGGCGACTGAAAGCCAGCCTCCCAAGAAGTCCCGCCGCGAGCGGGGCTTCTCTATGCTCATGGCCGCCACCGCGTGAGCCTACGGCTTCAAAAGACTTTTGATCTTATCCAGACTCCAATAGGGGTCGATAAAAGGACATTTGTAATTTGGTCCGAGTTGCTCGCGTTCGGCGTCATCGAAAAAATCTTTGGCGGCCTCGTGTAGATCTTCGGGGATAATCAAAAAGGCCGGATCGGTTTCCTTGAAATGGAGATCGCCGGTGTGACGCCATTCACGCTCCCATTCGAAGAAGTATGACGAACTTCCATACTGTCCGGGTAGGTCGACGAAAGGTGCCACACGCCAGATCGGATCGTCTGGGTTCCCCGCTGCGCCATCGATAAGTGAGCGTAAGGCCAAGGCGTGCGGCGTATCCTGATAGGCATAAAGGATCGGACCTCCGTTGCGCGCGACGATGAACTCTTTTCGGAAGACGATTCCGTATGAGCCGCGCTTGTCGGCCAGACGTTTGAGCTGATGCAGCGGCACTTCGCTGAAACAAACACATGGTGATGATTCTGTGTGATTCTTGCCGATGCCGAAGCGGTTACGCGCTTCGAGACGGCGACTCGCAAGAATGGAGATCGAATTATCGTATTCGCTGCTCGCCGCCGACTTCTTTGTAAAATGAACAACAAACGGGGACATATCTTCCCAGTTTGGATGGGTCGGTCCAATCAGCTTCTGCACCACAATTTTCTCCGAACGACTCAGTGAGCGCCGCAAGCGGCACGATTAATCTATTGAAACACTAAGGGCGCTGCCCTCGCGCGGCGCAAGGGACCGCTGACGCTCGACCGGGCCGGTCTCCCCAGCCTTCCTCCACATCGTTCCTCCGTTCCGTGCAGGCCGGGTGATCCCCCTCCGGCCCGGCCGCCCTTGCACCTTTCTACCCCGGTCTCGGCGACGGCCAGGGTTGCAGCGCAGCGCTGCGCTCCAACCCAAGCCCATGAGGATCAAGACCATGTATCACCAGCTCGCCACCCGGTTCGGTCGCAACTCGCATCAGATCAGCGGGCGTGAAGCCCTCGACAATGAAGCCCTTTACCGTCACGTCCCTTCTATCTTCGCCCGCGAGGCCCATGACAGCCGTTCCGAGCGTTACGTCTATGTCCCGACCATCGATATCGTGGAGGGGTTACGCCGGGAGGGGTGGTTTCCATTCTTCGCCGTGCAATCCGTTCCGCGTGACGACAGCCGCCACGGCCACGCCAAGCATATGCTGCGTCTGCGCCGGGATGACGGCATCGGCAAGCCGCAGGCCGCCGAAGTCATCATCGTGAACAGCCATGACGGGACCAGCGCCTATCAGATGTTCGCCGGGATGCTGCGTTTCGTGTGCACTAACAGCATGATTGCGGGCGAGCGGTTCGAGGAAATCCGCGTGCCGCACAAGGGCAATATCCAGCATGACATTATCGAGGGAGTTTATACGGTCGCGGAAGACTTCCCGCGCTTGATCGACGCCAGCGAAACCATGAAGGAAATCCGCATTTCCGAGGATGAGCGCCGTGTTCTGGCTGAGGCAAGCCTTGTCGCCCGCTATGGCGAGGATGGAAGTCCGCTGCGCCCCGAACAGATCATCGAGCCGCGCCGCCGCGAGGATATGGGCGGGAGCCTTTGGAGCACGTTCAACGTGATTCAGGAGCATTTGACCAAGGGCGGGCTGCGCGGCCAGAAGCGCAACGCCGAAGGTCGCATACGCCGCAGCCAGACCCGCGCCATCAACGGTATCGACCAGAACGTGACGCTGAATCGGGCGCTCTGGACGCTGGCAGAAGGAATGCAGCGATTGAAAGGATATTGATCGCGAGGGCGACAGGGCCGCCGACTTCGCGGCCCTGTCCTTCACCACAGACTTTCAGCACCCCCCAAAAAAACCGCGCCGATCCGGCCGTGCGGATCGGCGGCGCGCGGTCACGCTCGAAAACATGGCCGCGCTCGCCGGGTTGCGCCCGGCTCGCAGAATCACACAAGCACTCTTAAGAATAAAATAACCAAGACGGTGATCGCGTTAGGTGCTTCAGTTATCTTAACAGCACGACTACAGTTACTTTCAGCCATATTTGAAGCTCTCTATCCGGGCATTGCTTTGCATGAGCCCGGATAGAGAGGTAACGCCATGCTGAGCATCGACTGGCGTTCACCGGCGGCATACAAATTTGCCAAGAGCATCCCCGCTGCCGGTTTCGCTTGGGAATATCTTCGCCGCGACGACGATTATCGCCGCGAGTTTCAGGCAATGACCGCCACGAGCGAGCAAGATCCCGAATTGCTTGAAGCCTTCGTGCAACGCTGGGGGCTACGATTTTCCGACCGATCCTGAAACACCGTCTGATCGGCAATCACTGTTCTGGAATCCGAGCCTTCAGCCACAGGCGATATTGCTCTCTCCAGTGTGGCATCGCGACGGCGAGACGGAACCAATCATCACGCTGGCGCATCTCGACGGCCTCGACCTGCGCCGCGCTACAGACGGCTGGCATGGCATCTGGCAGGTCGATGGCACCGCCCATCAATTCTGGTTGCCGCAAGCCGTTCCCGATGCGGCGGCTTTCTACGCAGCATCCTTGCCGATGGATTCCTTTCTCGAACTGCGCGCCCATGCCGCTCGTCGATTCTGGCGCGCACTCAACGGCCGTCCGCCGGGTCCCGATTTTCGCGCATTGCCCGCCCAGCTCCGGCAATGGCACACCCTATCCCTGCGCGCTCTCGACGCTCGCCTTCGCGGTGAGAGCTACCGTGCCATCGCCGAAGTCCTACTCGGCTTTCACGGCACAAAGGAGGATTTCGAGGTCGATCCACGCAAGAACAAGGCCCGCCGTCTTGTCGCTCACGGCATCAAGATGATGCGCGGCGGCTATCGGCTGCTGCTGCACTATCCGATCAAGTCGCCGCCCAGATGAGGCCCACCGATCCAAACGGAGATCACTCGTGTCCGCTACCCAGCATAACGCTAGCGGCAGCCTGCTCCAGAATGCGCCGGTAGCCTGAATGGGAAAGCCATTGCGCGCGGGCGAGATGGCTTTCCCAGCAGCGGCGGCTACACGCTTCTTCTGCGACAGGATCGCGGTGTAGGACGATGCGGGCAACCTCTTTCCAGTCCGCGCCGTCCCGGCTCGCGTCCAGCAGGCGCAGATAGGTGACGTAGTGCTGTTCATCATAGGGCGTGATGATGTTTCCGCTCGGTGCTTCGTCGGCCACATCAGGATTGAGTTCGACTGCAACCCGCATTGGCACTCCCATTCCCGAGAGGGTTTCGTCTGCGGTGCGCCCCCGCAAACATCCTCTCTGACTCTTGGTGATCGGGGAGTTCGAAACCGTGACTAGACGGCCCCATGGCCTTTAGCTCGGAAAGCCTGTTGTATACGCCACAGGCTCCCCGACCATAGGTCAAGAAGTGTGTTGCCGTATCGGCCGGCAACAACCGCTAATCAGGGGTTTCGACGCCCCGGAGCAGCGCGTCTGCTCCGATTTCAGCCATAGCCGAACCGCGTGGGAATGTCTTCGCCGAATCCTCGCGGCTGGCAATGACCGCTGAATTACCTCAACTTATTTGCTTCACTGTAGCTTCTCCGGGGTGCCGCCTGCGCATGAGCGCAAATGCGGCACGCTATCCGCCGCCGATCCCTCGCCATGGTTCGCCATAGCCCGCTGTCACCACCGACAGCGGCAACCCTGACCAACCCGGAGGTGATCCCATGGCCATCCGCCCCAACGCGGAGATGCCGCCGCGCCTGTTGCGCACACAGGAAGCAGCCCGCTTCCTCGGCATTTCCATCCGCACCCTTGAGAAGCACCGGACCTACGGCACCGGCCCGACCTATCGCAAGATCGGCGGCCGCGTCCTCTACACCATCCGCGATCTGGAAACCTGGTCCGAGATCGGCACCCGCAAATCCACCCACGATCCCAACGCCGGCACGGTCTTTCCCGCGCGTCCGCTGACCCCTGAAGAGCGGGGTAAGTGCTGAATGCTGCGCGACGACGATCACAGACCCGCGCAGCTCGGCGACGCCAGCGAGCGCAGCCGCCTCGACCCCTTCGTGGTCGCAACCGGAGACGCCGCGCCGCGCGACCAGCGCGATTTGATGGAGCGGCCTTTCTTCTCGCTGGCGAAGACGCCGCGCACCAAGCCGATTCTCTACAAAGCAGCCGATGTCGAAGTGCAGGTGCTCGCCATGCCCGAGCACGGCATGGCGACCATATGGGACGCGGACGTGCTGATATGGGCGGCCTCGCAAATCGTGGCCGCCGAGAACAACGGCCTCAACACGTCGCGCTTCTTCCGCTTCACACCCTATCATTTGCTGCGCGCCATCGGACGACCGACGGGCAACCGCCAATATGTGTTGTTGAAAGCCGCGCTCGCCCGTCTGCAATCCACCGTCATCGCCACGACGATTCGCAACGGCCCGCATTGGCGGCGTCGGCAGTTCTCATGGATCAACGAATGGGAAGAGATGACGACGCGCGCCGGCCGCGTCGAAGGCATGGAATTCGTCCTGCCCGAATGGTTCTACAACAGCGTTGTTGACCGCTCGCTGGTTCTCACCATTGACCCGGCCTATTTCCGGCTGACGGGCGGCATAGAACGCTGGCTATACCGTGTCGCCCGAAAGCACGCCGGCCACCAGCACACCGGCTGGCTGTTCGAGGTCGCCCATCTCCATGTGAAGTCCGGCAGCCTCGCTCGCGTTTCCGACTTCGCGCTCGACCTGCGCCGCATCGCGGCCCGCCAACCGCTCCCCGGCTATCACCTCCAGATCGAGCGAAAAGACGGCCGCGAGTTGGTGCGCATCCGCCCCGAAAACCTGTCCACAGTGCCTGTGGAAACGCCTGTGAATACCATCGGCACATCAGGCGCACGGGGTATCGGCACATCGGGCGCAGCTCTATCGGCACATCAGGCGCACGAACCGCAGTTAAGCCTTTGGTCTACGACGCGGAATCCGACCGCTAACTTAGAATCTAACAGAGAAACTAACTCTTCTTCTTTGATGCGCGCGCACGCGAGGCGTGGTGCCGGTGCCGCCCGATCCGTCGCCGACGTGCTGCGCGACATGCTCGCCCGCGACCTCTCTGACAATCAGGGAGATCGACCATGAGCGGCAAAGCCTCCCGCCGCGCGCATGGCCGTCCACTGCCGGACGGACCAGCGCCGTTCACCACCCTGGTCGAGCTGACCTTCCAGAAACAGAAGATCGAGCATTGGATACGCTTCGGTCGCAAGAGCTACGAACAGATTCTCGACCGTCGCCGCAGCATCGTCGGCTTTGCGCCGGAAAATATCTTCGCCTTTGTCCGCTGGGCCGCAGGCGAGCATGGCACGATCATTTCGCGCATCGACATCGTGCGCGCCATCGGTCGCGGCGAGCCGTTCCAGACGCTGCCCTTCGTCCGTCCTGGCGGCGAAATTCTGCTCCGCCTCGACGGTTGGTCGAAGGTCCAGCGCGCCCTTGGTGCGATCGACGCGGTGGAGGCGCTTGGCCTCGATCCGGCCGACGCTTCGCCCGATCACTGGCGGCACGTCCATAACCGGCTGACTGCCGGTCTGGAGCCGAGCCCCTACACGCCCGAGCGTCATGCGGCATGGATCGGTCGCCGAAGGATCGACCCATGAGCCGCCGCCGCATTCTCGCGGTGACGTTGCTCGCCATCGTCGGCATTGCCGCCACCAGCGCCGTCGAGACACCGACGAAACTCATCTGGAACGCCACGGCGAGCGCGCCGGTCGGCTTCTACACCATCGAGCCGGCCGACCGGATCGAAGTGCCGGAACTCGTCGCCGTTATGCCACCCGAACCGCTCGCCGGCTTCATGGTTGCGCGCGGCTATGTCGGTCGCGGCGTGCCGCTGCTGAAGCGCGTCATCGGCTTGCCGGGCCAGCGGGTTTGCCGCAGCGGCCGCACCGTCACCGTCGACGGCGTGGAGATGGGCGACGCGCTCGACCGCGACCGGATCGGCCGCGATCTGCCCGTCTGGCAAGGCTGCCGCGTCATCGCCGACGGTCAGCTTTTCCTCATGAATTGGGACGTCCGCGATAGCCTCGACGGCCGTTACTTCGGCCCCATCCCCGCAAGCTCCGTCATCGGCCGGGCGCTGCCGCTCTGGACCGACGAGGAAGGCGACAGCCGCTTCGTCTGGCGCGCACCGACGCACTGACCATCCCCACCACAACCACCAGCGAAGGAGATTACCCATGCCACAGATCGGTCAATTCACGCGCGAGGAATCCGGCTTCACCGGGCGCGTTCACACGCTCACGCTTTACCGCGAGATCACCATCGCTCCCACCGAACATTCGGATGCGGAGAACGCGCCGGACTATCGCGTCCACCACGGAGCCGACGACGGCCCGGAGATTGGCGCGGCGTGGAAGCGCACCGGCGAGAAGGCCGGCGAATATCTTTCCGTGCTGCTCGACGATCCGGCCCTGCCGCAGCCGATCCGCGCCAACCTGTTCCGCGACGACGATGCGGGAGCGTCGTGGTCGCTGCACTGGAGCCGCCCGAAACCGCGCGAAGAGCGGGATTAAGGCCATGCGGTCCCGTGTCATCATCGCGCTCAAAGTCTTCATCCCATTGTTCGCGGAAAGGCCGTCTCATCCCTTCGTCCCGCTCGACCACAGGACGGCCGGCGCGCGCAGCGAAGGTCAAGGGCGGCCATCGGCCGGCGCCTCGCGCGTACCCTTAACCGTAGCGAGCACGCTGGCAGGTTGGCGTCGTGGCGGAGAAAGGTCGGCATGGCGTTATGCCGTTTTCCTGCTCGCTGGCGTGCTTGCGCTCGGCACGGGACCGGCCGTGACGCTCGCGCAATCCGCACCTATCATGCAGACGGTCGCCGTCGATGCTCACGCAGGGCATATCGCGGAGGCGTCGCAGCGTTTCGGCATCCCCGAGCGCTGGATTCGCGCCGTCCTGCGCGCCGAGAGCGCGGGCGACGTGCGCGCGATCTCGTCGGCGGGCGCGATGGGGTTGATGCAGGTTATGCCCGATACCTGGGCGGGCCTGCGCGTCCGCTATCGGCTCGGCCGCAACCCCTACGATCCGCGCGACAACATCCATGCCGGCACGGCCTATCTGCGTGAAATGTGGGACCGCTACGGCACTATCGCGGCGATGCTCGCCGCCTACAATGCCGGTCCCGGCCGCTACGACGAGTATCGTTTGACGGGCCGCGTGCTGCCCGCCGAAACCCGCGCCTATGTCGCTGCGCTTACACCGACGCTTGGCGGCGCGGTCGCATCCGAGACGCCGGAGCAGCAGGCCGCACCGCCACCAGATTGGCGCGATGCACCGCTCTTCGTCATGCGCCCGAGCGACAGGCGGGTCGCCGATCCCGTGCAGACTATCGGCACATCAGGCGACGGTCGCGCCGCCGTTCCGGTGCGTGAGCGCCGCAATACGGAGCCGCGAGACGGCAGCATGTTCGTAGCGCGCGCAGGCGACGGAGGAGCACCATGATGACGGCATTCCCGCGCTCGCTCGTGTTCATTCCGGTGTGCAGTCAGGCAGGGTCGCGCCTGGCTGCGTTCTCGGTAGGAAGGGCGGAAAGGGCAGAAAAGGCGGAGGGCAAGATAAAGGAAACCGGCACCATGTCGGTCTGGTTTCAGGGCAAGCCCTTGTCTGCACACTGTTTGGGGGAGCCGCGAGCGGCACCATGGTTTTGGACCCCACGTGCCGCGTGTCCGCGCAAAGCCTTGGCTTTGCAGAGTTTCGACCGGCACTCTAGCCCGAATTCAGGCGTTTTTCGGCTGGTTGGGCCGGAGGCGCATCCATGAGCGCCGACGACGAATTCCGCTTCCGGCCGAGACCCGGCCGCATCCGCGCCGATACGCCGAAGGCGGGTAAGGCCAAGAGCTTTCTCACGCAGGCGAAGAAGATCGCGCGCCAGCATAGCAACGCTCCGGCCAGATCGTCGGCGCGGCCGGCGCAGCGCGCTAACTCATCCCCCGGCGCGAAGAGCGGCAGAGCTTCCGGCGCGGCCAAAGGTCCGGGCCTCAAGCGCGGGCGCGGCGCGGCCTTCGTGCGCGCCCGCACACTCTCTGGTGGCTGGAAGCACAGCGCGCCCGGAATGCGCCGCATCATCGTCAAAACCCGCTATGTCCAGGGCGCGGGCATGAACGGGAAGTCGGCCGCGCATCTGCGCTACATCCAGCGCGACGGCACCTCACGCGACGGTGAGAGCGGCCAGCTCTATTCCGCCACCGAGGATCGCGCCAATGGTTCGGCCTTCGTCGAGCGCGGCGCGGACGATCGCCATCAGTTCCGCTTCATCGTCTCGCCCGAGGATGGCGCGGACCTGTCCGACCTGACGGCTTACACCCGCGACCTCATGAGCCAGGTCGAAACCGATCTCGGCACGAAGCTCGATTGGGTCGCGGTCAACCACTACAACACCGGACATCCTCATGTGCATGTCATCGTCCGGGGCAAGGACGAACTGGGCGAGAACCTTGTCATCAATGGCGACTATCTCGCCAACGGGATCAGGGAGCGCGCCGGCGAATTGACCACGCTCGAACTTGGTCCCGTCACCGAGATCGAGCAGAGCCGCAAGCTGTCGGCCGAGATTGACCAGGACCGTTTCACCCGCATCGACCGGGCCATGACCGAGGAAGCCGATGAACGCTTCCTCGACCTGCGCCATGAGCCGGCCGATCCGAAACGCCAGTTCAATCGCACGCTGCGCCTGCGCCGTCTCGCCAAGCTGGAGAAGATGGGCCTCGCCACCGAACATGCTCCGGGCGTCTGGGAATTGAGCGAGCGCATGGAACCGGCTCTGCGCGATCTGGGCGAACGTGGCGACATCATCCGCAATATGCACAAGGCGCTGAAGGCGGACGGCATGGAGCGCGACCCCATGACCTTCCATATTCACGGCGCTGCACCCGAGACGCCCATCGTCGGCCGCGTCATCGACAAATTTCTCACCGACGAGCTGGGCGAAAACCTGACCGTCGTGGTGGATGGGATCGACGGCCGGACGCACCATGTCGCCGGCATCGACGCCGCCCGCGTCGCGGACGCCCGGATCGGCAGCATCATCGAGGTTGGCCCCGCCGAGACCGCGAGCCGTCCATCCGACCGAACCATCGCGGCCATCGCCGAGGGCGGCGTCTATCGCCCGAGCCGCCATCTCGAACAGGCGAAGTTCGAGGGCCGCGTTCCGGGCGGCGATTACGAAGGCTATGTCGATGCGCATGTCCGCCGGCTGGAGGCGCTGCGCCGCGCCGGGATCGTAGAGCGGATCGAGGCCGACCAGTGGCGCATCCCCGAAGACTTCGAGAGCCGTACCGCCGCCTATGACGCCGGCCGCAACCGGCAGGCCAATATCCGTATCCTCTCCGCCGCCCGGTTGGAACAGCAGATCGGCTCGGACGGCGCCACCTGGCTCGACCGGCGGCTTATCTCGGCCGAGGCATCGGATCTCGCTCCGTCCGGCTTCGGGCAGCAGGTCCGCGAGGCGATGGATCGTCGCCGCGAGCATCATATCGGTCTGGGTGACGCCGCGCTTCAGCAGAACGGCCGCATCGCCTATAGGCGCAATCTCCTCGCCACACTGCGCGAGCGCGAGGTGGCTCGTGTCGGCAGCGAGATCGCCGCGACCAAGGCACTGCCGTTCCGCGCCGCCACGGACGGCGAGACCGTCGCCGGCAAGTTCACCGGGACCGTGCAGTTATCGAGCGGCAAGTTCGCCATCGTCGAGCAAAGCCACGAGTTCACCCTTGTTCCATGGCGGCCCGTCATTGACCGTCATCTTGGCCGAGACGTTGCGGGTGTCGTGCAGGGCGGATCGGTTTCGTGGCAGTTCGGCCGGCAAAGAGGAATCGGCCTGTGAGAAGGTTCACAAGCGAACCGCTTTCCTTTGCAGTTGCGAGGTCCACCGACACTGCGATTACATCCGGTATCTCGCCAGGAATTCTTGCGCCACGGCCTCGCTCGCGTCTGCTGATTTGGCTGAATTGCGAAGTTTTTTGTCTGAACTCTGCAATGCGGAAACGGCCCAAGTTAATATGATAGCACAACTCAACTTCAAAATTTGAGCCTGCCGCTGCGCAGCTCAGGAGCTGCGCTATGAACGTAGATTCGTCTGACTTTCCTTTCGTTCGCATGAACAACGACGCTCCGAGCGTTGCGCCAGTGGAAGAACTACTGCGGCAGTTCTCAGATCTTCTGGCGCGGAACGAAGCCTTCCTTTTCATGAGCGAAGGCGCATTCGACACCAGCGGCGACAACGTCGAAGACCGCAAGAAGGTGTCGCTCTGGATGAAAGCCAACAAGGGCGAGATCCGCCGACTCGTCAAAGGGCATATCCATGTTCAGCCGGACACCGTGAAGCGCGTAGCCGCCAAGGCATTTGCGCTCATATCCGAGAAATTCTGGGGCTATCCCATGTTCATCGTCGCCACGCCGGAAGAGGCCCAGGAGAAGGCTGCGGCGCTTTTGGCATCCTGAGCATCAACGCAGGAGACCTCTTGATGCTCGTCGGCGGAGAAGTATTCGACGCAGCCTATGTGGACAGGATCGACAGCCCGATCATCGTGATCGGATTGGGCATGGCGACCGATAGCTGGGAGCATCCAATCCACAGCCATCGCAAAGCCCAGCTCATCTTCGCCGATACCGGCCTCATCACGGTCGAAACCGAAGAATGCGTCTGGGTCGTGCCGCCCCAGAGCGCGGTCTGGATTCCCGGTGGGATGGTGCACCGCGCCCGTAATTCCGGTGACCCCAAGGGGTTTGCCGTCTTTATCGAACCACGGATCGCCGGCGCATTGCCGGACACCTGCAGCACGATGGCTGTATCGCCATTCCTGCGGGCGCTGCTCGAGCGAACTGCGGCTTTGCCTTCGGAGTACGATTCTTTTGGCCCGCAGGCGCGGTTGATGGGGGTGCTGCTCGACGAACTGGCGGCCGCACCGCCGGAATGGCTCCACCTGCCGATGCCGAGCGACCCGCGTTTGAGGAAGCTCGCCGATGCGATGCTCGCAACTCCTTCCGACCATACCACTCTCGATCAATGGGCCGGCCGGGTCGGCATGAGCGAACGCAACATGGCGCGGCTGTTCGTATCGGAGACAGGCCTCTCCGTCAGCAAATGGCGGCGCCACATGCACATCATCACCGCCTTGCCGCTGCTGGCTCAGGGCCAGACGATCCAGTCGGTTGCGGACGAACTCGGATATGACAGTCCCGGAGCCTTCGTCACCATGTTCCGCAAGGAAGTGGGTGCGCCGCCACGCCGTTTCCTGGCCGAGCGCACGGCCAATATCCGCGCACCCTTGAACATTCCTTCCGGAGGTTTCTATGAGTATCAGTGAGGCGGCACCGCCTGGAAAAAAGCAAAGTCCCATCGGGCAGGTTCTGCAACCGATCCGCGGCCGGTTGACCGTGGCGGCCGTCATGGCGGGGCTCGGAACCGCAATGACTCTGGCCCCCCTGGCCGGCATCGCGCATATCGCCAAGATCGCCCTCAGCGATACTGATCTGTCAGCCATCGCAGCGCTTGGACAAGCGCAGGCAGAAGTCTGGCAGACCGTCCTGTTCAGTCTGCTCAGCCTGTTTGCCGGGCTCGCTCTGGTTTCGTGCGCGGAACTGCTCGCGCACCTCGCCGACAATCATGTCACCCACCATTTGCGGGTCGCGGCCACACGGCGACTGTCACAGGTGCCGCTCGGGTGGTTTACCGGCCGCGCCTCGGGCGAGGTCAAACAGGCCATGCAGGACGATGTCGGCACGCTGCATGACCTGACGGCCCATTTCTACACCACGATGGGCCGCGCAATCGGCGCCATGGTGGCGTCGGTCATCTATATGTTCTTCATGGACTGGCGGATGGCCATCATCTCCATCCTGCCGTTCCCGCTGTTTTTCGTGATCTTCGGCGCCTCCATGAAGAGCGGTGAAGACCGCATGAATCAGTTCGTCACCGGCCAGGCCCGCATCAACAACGCCGTCGTCGAGTTCATCAACGGCATTCCCGTGGTCAAGGCGTTCGGGACGAGCGGCAAGGCGCATGCCGGCTATCGGCAGGCGGTCGATGCCTTCACCGAAGCATTCCTTGGCATGACGCGCCCGTTGCTTCGCTCGGTCGCAATGGCCAATGCCGTCATCGCGCCGACGACGGTGCTGGGCGTCGTGCTGGCGGCGGGTACCGCGTTCGTGGCGCTGGGTTGGATCGCGCCCGTCGACATTCTGCCGTTTGCCCTTGTGGCGCCGGGGATATCGGCCTCGCTGGTGATGATCGGCTACATCACCCATGGACTGCGCAACGCAACGGGTGCTGCGGTGCGGGTGCAGGCTCTTCTGGATACGCCGGTGCTCGATCAGCCGGCGGCAGGCTCCCTGAAAGCCCCCGAACAGACCGAGATCCGCGTCGAAAACGTCTCTTATGCCTATGACGAGCAGAATCCCGTTCTGTCCGATGTCAGCTTCATACTGAAGCCTGGCACGGTAACGGCCATCGTCGGCTCGTCAGGCGCAGGTAAGTCGACGCTCGCCCGCCTGCTGCTTCGCTTCTTCGACCCGACCGAAGGCCGCATCACGCTCGGCGGCGCCGATTTGAGGCACATCCCCACGCCGGAGCTTTATCGCAAGATTGGCTTCGTCCTACAGGAAGTCCGCCTGATCCACGCCAGCGTGCGCGACAACATCGCTCTCGGTCGGTCCTCGGCCACCCAGCAGGAGATCGAGGAAGCGGCCCGCGCTGCCAACGTCCACGAGCGCATCGTCAGCCTGCCGCGCGGATACGCTTCCGTCATCGGCGAGGATGCGCAGCTTTCCGGCGGTGAACAGCAGCGCATCAGCATCGCGCGAGCGGTCCTGCTCAATCCGCCGATCCTTGTGCTCGATGAGGCGACAGCCGCGGCCGATGCGGAGAACGAGGTCGCGATCCAGGAGACGCTTTCGAGCTTCGCCAAAGGACGCACATTGCTGGTCATCGCTCACCGTCTCGACACCGTCATGCACGCGGACCGCATCATTGTTATCGAAAACGGCGCAATCCGCGAACAGGGCGACCACGCTGAGTTGCTAGCCCGAAGTGGCCGCTATGCCCAGCTCTGGGCTTTGAGTGGTCACGACGCCAACCAGAAAGAGGCCGCTCCGACATGCTGAACACACTGACCCAACTGCTGGGTGCTGACGCCCCTGTCTTCCGCCGCTATGTCCGCATGGCCGCCATTTATGGGCTGCTGAGCGGTCTGACGATCACAGCGCTCGTGCCCGTCATCAGCAACCTCCTGCTCAACCAGACACAAACTGCCGCGTCCTGGCTCCTTTTCTTCTTCGTCGGCGTGCTCGCCTGCTGGGCGCTGCGCCGGTACGTCGAGGAGGCCGGCATGGGGGTGGGCACGGCCATCGTCCAGAGCGCGCGCCACCGGATCGGTGATCACATCGCCAGCCTTCCGGTCGGATGGTTCTCGCCCGAGAATACCGCACGCCTCAGCCATGTCGTGTCGCACGGCATGATGGAGGTCGCACAGCTTCCCGCGCACCTGTTCACTCCGCTGATCAGCAGCGCCGTGACACCGATCGTCATCGTGCTGGCCCTGCTTGCCCTGAACTGGCAGATGGGTCTCATTGCACTGGTTGCATTGCCGATCCTCGCGGGCATCTTTGTCATCGCCTCGCGTCTGGGGATGGCGGCAGATGAAGGATTCCATCACAAGGCGGCCGCGACCAGCCAGCGCATCGTCGAGTTCGCTCAGGCACAATCGGTCCTGCGCGCCTTCAACGGCGAAGGTGGCGGCACGCGCTTTCTCGAACAGGCGATCGAAGACCAGCGCAAATCGGGCTTGAAGCTCATCTATATGTCGGCGGTTTCCGTGGTCCTCAATGCGTGGGTGGTGCAGGTCATCTTCGCGGCCCTGCTGATAGTCGGCGCGCTGTGGCTGAACAGCTCTCTGGGCGCCGGTCTGGAAGCCGAGACAATGATCGCGGTCATCGTCGCATTGATGCTGGCCAATCGTTTCATCGACCCCTTGCTCGACGTTGCGGGTTATGGCGAGGCGATGCGCAGCGCGCGCGGCCAGCTCAACGCCATCCGCGACATCTTCGCCATAGCGCCGCTGCCGCAGGCGCGTTCGCCGCAAGCACCACGCGACGGGTCGGTCGAAATGCGCGACGTGTCTTTCCGCTATGAGACGGCGCAGCCAGACGTGCTGAAGGGTGTAAGCCTGCGTATCGCCCCCGGTTCGATGACGGCTCTGGTCGGGGCATCCGGTTCGGGCAAGACCACGCTTGTCCGCCTCATCGCGCGCTTCTTCGATGTGACCGGAGGCAGTGTTGCGATCGGCGGCATCGACGTGCGGGACATGTCGGACGATCAGCTTTCGGGCCAGATCAGCCAGATCTTCCAGAACACCTATCTGTTCCAGGGCAGCATTGGCGACAACATCCGCCTTGGCAAACCGGGTGCCAGCGATACGGAGGTGTTGGAGGCCGCACGGCTCGCCGGCGTTGCCGAAATCATCGCACGGCTGCCGCAAGGGCTGGAAACGCCGGTCGGTGAAGGTGGTGCTCGTCTTTCCGGAGGCGAACGGCAGCGCATCTCAATCGCGCGCGCCCTGATCAAGGCCGCTCCGGTTCTCCTGGTCGATGAAGCAACGGCCGCTCTCGATGCCGAAAATCAGGCGGCCATCGCGGAAACGCTGGCCAGACTGCGCGGCAAGCGCACCCTGATCGTCATAGCCCATCAGTTGTCTACGGTGGCCATGGCCGATCAGATCGTCGTGCTCGATGACGGCAAGATTGCTGAACAGGGCTCGCACGACGAGTTGAAGACGAAAGGCGGCCTCTATTCGCACTTCCTGGCGCAACGCCAGACCGCCAAGGGGTGGCGCATAGCTGCCTGACGGCCCGCTGCGCTTCCCCGTATCGTCTCAACACTGGCGTCTTGGGCATCTCCTGGGACGCCAGCAGCAATTAAGCCTGAAGATGGTCATACGTCGCAAATTCAACGCTCACAAAGCCCTGCTGATCGTCGGGCTTATCTTTGTCGCAACAAGCCTTCGCGGGCCTGTTACCGCCGTCGCACCAATTCTGGGCGAACTGCAATCGACGTTTGATCTTTCATCGGCTCTAGCCGGCTTCCTGACGACGCTGCCTTTGATCGCCTTTGGTGTCCTCTCGCCATTCGCAGCGATCTTCGCCCGGGAATATGGCCTCGAACGAGCCCTGTTCGGATCTCTTCTCATAACAATCGCGGGCATAGCGGTGCGCTCGGCCGGACCAGTGTGGTGTCTGTACCTAGGAACTGTCGTTTTTGGGGCTGGGATTGCCGTCAGCACCGTGCTGCTCCCCGGCATATTCAAGCGGGATTTTCCCGCTCATGTTCCCACCATCACCGGTATAGGCGCAATCAGCATCGGTGCCGCGTTCGCATCCGCAACTGCGGTTCCTCTGTCCAATGTCTGTGGATGGCAGATTGCGCTCGGGTCCGTCCTGGTGTTTCCAGCCGTTGCATTGGCAGCATGGCTTCCTCAACTGCGACATCCCTCCAGGCCAACACCCGACACCCCCAGCCCACCGCATGGAGGACCGGTCTGGCGATCTGTCATTGCCTGGCAGGTTACACTGCTCATGGGCGTCACTTCGCTGCTTTACTATGCGCTGGTCGGCTGGCTGCCAGCCATCTTGACCTCAAGCGGTTTCTCCGCTTCGCAAGCCGGCACACTTCATGGCGTGATGCAGTTCGCCTGGGCAGTACCGGGTCTCGTCCTCGGACCGATCGTTGCCGGCCTGAAGGACCAGCGATGGCTAACTGCGCTGATGGGCATCCTTACCGGCATTGCGTTCGTGGGACTGTACATTGCTCCCAGCTTGGCAGCTCTTTGGGTTCCGTGTTTTGGATTAGGGACAGGCGCTGGCATGCTGCTCGCCCTCATCTTCATCGGATTGCGTACCGGGAACGCTTCTCAGGCTGCTACCCTCTCCGGGATGGTTCAGTGCATTGGCAACCTGCTGGCCGCTTGTGGCCCTCCGCTCGCCGGGCAACTCCATCATGTGGTGGGAAATTGGTCCCTCCCGATAGCTGTTGGCGGCGTTCTTTCTGTTAGGATGGCAGCCCTTGGAACGCTGGCGGGGCGAGCGCGCATGATTGCGGCGTTGCCGTCTCCATTTCCGTACAATCGCAACTAAATGCCGTCACCAACATGCGGCGCCGGCATCTCAACGACAAAAATTCGCGAAATACATTGCGCCTATTCGGCGGCCGCATCTCCATGGCTTCCCTGGTTCAAACTCTTGCTGTCGCCGAGTACCTCAGCTTCCATAAGGCAGCGAAGGCGCTCGGCATCAGTCAGTCGAGTGTCAGTGCGAGGGTAAAATCACTTGAAGAAGAGCTCGGAATTCTTCTCTTTCATCGCAATACCCGCGGCGTCAGCCTCACTGAAGCTGGACGGCGTTTCGTCGAACAGGTGGATGAAGCAATGGTCATTCTCGACGATGCCATCAAGACAGCCGGCATGCGGGCGCATGGTGTAGAGGGACATCTACGTGTTGGAATACACTCTTTAACAACTGGAGGTGCATTGGATCATCTGCTCCGGCGATTTCGCTCTGAGCATCCTCTTATCCAACTGCACATTTCTGAAACCAGCGCCCGCGATGCGCAGATTAAGGTCAGGGAAGGAAAACTCGATATCGCCTTCATGGCTGACATTAAAGAAATCCCGGACCTTCATTCTCGTGTAGTTTGGCACGATCGCGTGATGGTGGCCGTATCAACAACACATCGTCTGGCAAGCAGGTCGAGTATAGATTGGCAACAACTCGCCGATGAACCCTTTCTTGTTAGGCAAGGCGGATCAGGCCCGCAGGTGCAAGAACTGATCGTACTTCGCTCGGTTGGACGATGGCCAATTCCAAACATCATCCGCTTGGATATTGGTAATAGTGCTCTCCTTTCGATGATAGCGGCTGAGCACGGTATCTCGTTGTTTTTGGAGGAAAGCGCCCTGACGCCAGTGCCAGGCGTGGTTTTCCTGCCCATTGCCGATGAGCCTGAGAGCGTTCGTTTTTCGGCGGTATGGTCTCCGAACAATCGCAGCCCCGTGCTCTCAAACCTGCTCAGTGTTGCACTTAAATTGCGTCAATCGTCAGTCCTGCTCAATTCTCCGTCTTTACCGGCTGGGTCCACGAAAAACGATCGATCATAATACGGCTCGGTTGAGCAAGGCCGCTCTGGATGGGCTGGCCTTCGCGCTTGGCAGCTTGCTAAGTCTAGCGCCGCCGCCCGCACGACGGCTCGATCCGTGAGAGATCGCTACCGGATACACAGGCGATCGCTTGACCAAACCATCCTATTTGTACGCCACAATATCCGGCAGCCCTCCCGCATCACCATTCCTGTTGCCACTCTCGGAAACGCCTATTCTCTGATCGGCTCCAACATTTTTGCCGATTGGAGCCTGTATGCGTGGAGGCCGAATACTCTGGGGTCAGATCGCCGTCGTCCTGACCATCGTTTTCGTCATGACCTGGACGGCGACGCAATGGACCGCATGGCGGCTCGGATTCCAGCCCCAGCTTGGCCATCCGTGGTTCGAGCTGGCCGGATGGCCAGTCTACTATCCACCAGCCTTCTTCTGGTGGTGGTTTTCTTTCGACGCCTACGCACCCGCGATCTTCACCGAAGGCGGGATCATCGCTGTATCTGGCGGCATTCTCGCCATCGCTGCTGCCATCCTCATGTCGATCATCCGAGCGCGAGAAGCGCGGAACGTAGCCACCTATGGCTCCGCCCGATGGGCGGGGGACAAGGAAATCCGATCCGCAGGCCTGCTCGGCCCCGATGGTGTCGTGCTCGGCCGCTATGATCGCGACTATCTGCGCCATGACGGCCCGGAGCATGTGTTGTGCTTTGCCCCGACGCGAAGCGGCAAAGGTGTCGGCCTTGTCGTGCCGACGCTGCTGACTTGGCCGGGAAGCTGCATCGTCCATGACATCAAAGGCGAGAACTGGAGCCTGACAGCCGGCTTCCGCGCCAAGCATGGCCGCGTCCTGTTGTTCGATCCGACCAACGTGCAATCCTCAGCCTACAATCCGCTCTTGGAGGTGCGGCAGGGCGAATGGGAAGTCCGCGACGTCCAGAACATTGCGGACATTCTGGTCGATCCCGAAGGCAGCCTCGACAAGCGCAACCATTGGGAAAAGACCAGCCACAGCCTGCTTGTCGGTGCGATTCTGCATGTTCTCTACGCGGAGCCCGACAAGACGCTGGCCGGCGTCGCGAACTTCCTGTCTGATCCTCGCCGCCCGGTGGAAGCCACCTTGCGCGCGATGATGGACACGCAACATTTGGGCAGGGCCGGCGTTCATCCCGTCATCGCATCGTCCGCGCGGGAACTGCTCAACAAGAGCGACAATGAACGGTCGGGCGTGCTTTCGACCGCCATGTCCTTCCTCGGCCTCTACCGCGATCCGGTCGTGGCGCGGGTGACGGCACGCTGCGACTGGCGTATTGCCGATCTTGTCGGAAGCCGGAAATCCGTTAGCCTCTACCTTGTCGTGCCGCCGTCCGACATCAATCGCACCAAGCCGCTGATCCGCCTGATCCTCAACCAGATCGGCAGGCGGCTCACCGAAGAACTAACGACCTCCAGTAAGCGCCATCGTCTGCTGCTGATGCTGGACGAGTTTCCCGCGCTCGGTCGTCTCGACTTCTTTGAGTCGGCGCTCGCCTTCATGGCCGGCTACGGCATCAAGGGCTTCCTGATTGCGCAGAGCCTCAATCAGATCGAGCGCGCCTACGGCCAGAACAATTCGATCCTCGACAATTGCCATGTGCGGGTGAGTTTCGCGACCAATGACGAACGCACCGCCAAGCGCGTTTCAGACGCCTTGGGCACGGCGACCGAGCTGCGCGATTCCACCAACTATGCGGGCCATCGGCTCTCACCCTGGCTCGGCCATCTCATGGTGTCGCGGCAGGAGACAGCGCGGCCGTTGCTGACGCCCGGCGAGATCATGCAGCTCCCACCCACCGACGAGATCGTCATGGTGGCAGGAACGCCGCCGATCCGCGCCACCAAGGCTCGCTATTTCGAGGACGCGCGGTTGCAGGAGCGCATTCTGACTCCTCCAGACCTTGCGGCCCTAGTGCCTGCTGCAAATCCGGCCACATCGGACGACTGGTCCGCCCGCGTTGTCTCGGCGGCGGATGGAGCATCCGCGACCACTACGGTCCACGCCGATGGCGACACAGCCAATGCCGGCATCCGCCGCGAGCCGGAATTGCCCGAGCATGAGGAAATCGTCGCGCCGCCACCGTCGCCGGCACAGGAGTTCGAGTTGCTGGACGACGAGCCCGACGTGGACGCGGCCAAGGCCAACGCGATGCGTGCCCAGATGCGCGTGGTCGCGCGGCAGGCGTCATTGGACCCCGGTGACGGGATCGAGCTTTGAGGAACGCGCCATGACGACTCGCACCCGCATGAATGTCTATTTCGACCCGGCGCTACTCAAACAGATCGACGCGCTGGCGCACCGCCGGAAGGTGTCGAAATCCGCCATCGTCGAAGCCGCCGTCGCATCCTTCCTGTCGGGCGATGCGAGCGAAAAACTGGAAGCGGCCATGTCGCGCCGTCTCGATAAGCTCGGCCGCCAGATCGACACGCTCGATGAAGATCTCGCCGTGCTCGGCGAAGCCGTCTCGCTGTTTGTCCAATTCTGGCTCATGGTCACACCGCCGCTACCAGACGGCGCGCATGCATCCGCCAAGGCAAAAGGTGCGGAGCGGTTCAAGGGTTTCATGCAGACGCTCGGCCGTCGATTGGCGACGGGAGACAGGTTCCTCAAAGAGCTGTCGCGCGATGTCGAGTCGGTCCCCGACGATCCCGCGGCAGATCAATTCGAGACGAACAGCGATCCCGCCTGAATAGTCGACCGTCCTATTCGCCGCCGATAGCCGCCGATCCCCGCACGCCTTCCGATACTTGTTGAACCGGCCTGATTTCAGGCTCTTTTAATCGACCCCGATCCGGGGACTGTCTGTTGCGCCTCGTGAAGAAACGGGGGCGATATGACTGCCAGCCATAACAAACCGGAAGCCATCGCACGCGGCGCGCGGATGCTGCGCACGGCGCTCGGCCCCGCCATCGCCCGGTTTCTGGAAGACCCCGCCGTCGTCGAAGTCATGTTGAACCCGGATGGCCGTATCTGGGTGGATCGGCTGTCGGAAGGTCTGGCCGATACGGGCGAGATGCTGTCCGCCGCCGATGGCGAACGTATCGTACGCTTGGTCGCCCATCATGTCGGCGCGGAAGTTCATGTCCGTGCGCCCCGCGTCTCGGCCGAACTGCCTGAGAGCGGCGAACGGTTCGAGGGGCTGTTGCCGCCTGTCGTCGCCGCGCCAGCCTTCGCCATCCGCAAGCCCGCCGTCGCTGTCTTCACGCTCGACGACTATGTAGCCGCCGGCATCATGACCGCCGGTCAGGCCGCGACGCTGCGCGCCGCCGTGGCAGCCCGCGCCAACATCCTTGTCGCCGGCGGCACCTCGTCCGGCAAGACCACGCTGACCAATGCGCTGCTGGCCGAGGTAGCGAAGACACAGGATCGCGTCGTCATTATCGAAGACACGCGCGAGCTGCAATGCGCCGCCCCGAACCTTGTCGCCATGCGGACCAAGGATGGCGTCGCCACGCTCTCCGATCTCGTCCGTTCGTCGCTGCGCTTACGGCCCGACCGTATTCCCATCGGCGAGGTGCGCGGCTCCGAAGCCCTCGATCTTCTCAAAGCCTGGGGCACCGGACACCCCGGCGGCATCGGCACCATCCACGCCGGAACCGGCATCGGCGCACTGCGCCGCCTCGAACAGCTCATCCAAGAGGCTGTCGTCACCGTCCCGCGCGCGCTGATCGCCGAGACAATCGACCTCGTTGCCGTCCTGTCCGGCCGCGGCTCCGCGCGCCGGCTCGCCGAACTCGCCCGCGTCGAAGGGCTCGGCTCCGACTGCGACTACCGCATCACCCAAGCCACCCCCACCACAGGAGAACCCACATGATCCGCACCGCTATCCGCGTGCGTCGCATGATCGCGACGGCCGCCACCTTCACCTACGTCAATCTCGTCCTCGTCCCGGCCGCCCATGCCTCCGGCTCGTCCATGCCGTGGGAAGCGCCGCTTCAGAAAATCCTCCAGTCGATCGAGGGGCCGGTCGCCAAGATAGTCGCCGTCATCATCATCATCGCGACGGGTCTGGCACTGGCCTTCGGCGACACGTCGGGCGGCTTCCGCAAGCTGATCCAGATCGTCTTCGGCCTGTCGATTGCCTTCGCGGCCAGCTCGTTCTTCCTGAGCTTCTTCAGCTTCGGCGGCGGGGCGCTCGTCTGATGGCGATGGCCTTCGAGCAACTCGACGTGCCGGGCTTCACTGTGCCGGTCCACCGGGCGCTAACCGAGCATATTCTGCTCGGCGGCGCACCGCGTTCCATCGCGATCCTAAACGGGACGCTCGCCGGGGCCGTGGGCCTCGGCCTACGCCTCTGGCTGGTCGGCCTCCTCATCTGGGCTGTCGGCCACTTCGCGGCAGTATGGGCCGCCAAGCGCGATCCGCTCTTCGTCGAGGTCGGGCGCAGGCACCTGCGCATCCCCGGTCATCTGTCGGTCTGAGGGGCACTGTCATGATGAACCTTGCCGAATATCGCCGCACCGCCAGCCGACTAGCTGATTATCTACCGTGGGTCGCGCTCGTCGCCGAAGGTGTCGTGCTGAACAAAGACGGCAGCTTCCAGCGCACGGCGCGGTTTCGCGGTCCCGATCTGGATTCCGCCGTCGCGGCCGAGCTGGTCGCTGTCGCCGGCCGCATCAACAACGCCTTCCGCCGTCTCGGCTCCGGCTGGAGCATCTTCGTCGAGGCGCAGCGTTCCGAAGCCGCGACCTATCCCGACAGCATATTCCCCGATCCGGCTTCCGGGTTGGTCGATGCCGAACGCAAGGCCGACTTCGAGGAAGCGGGCACGCATTTCGTTTCCGGCTACTTCCTCACCTTCCTCTATCTGCCCCCGGCCGAGGAAGCCGCACGCGCCGAGACATGGCTTTACGAGGGGCGTGAACGCTCCGGCGTTGATCCTCATGAGATCCTGCGCGGCTTCACCGATCGCACCGACCGCGTGCTGGCGCTGCTCGACGGCTTCATGCCCGAATGTGCCTGGCTCGACGACGGCGAGACGCTGACCTATCTACATTCCACCGTCTCGACGAAACGCCATCGCGTCCGCGTGCCGGAAACGCCGCTCTATCTCGATGCGCTGCTCGCCGATCAGTCGCTGACCGGCGGGCTGGAACCGCGTCTTGGCGGCGAACATCTGCGCATCCTCACCGTCATCGGCTTCCCGACCGCGACCACGCCCGGCCTACTCGACGACCTCAACCGGATGGCCTTCCCGTATCGCTGGAGCACGCGCGCGATCCTGCTCGACAAGACCGACGCGACGAGACTGCTGACGAAGATACGCCGCCAGTGGTTCGCCAAGCGCAAGGGCATCGCGGCGATCCTCAAGGAAGTGATGACCAACGAGGCATCCGCCCTCGTGGACACCGACGCCGCGAACAAGGCGCTCGACGCCGACATGGCCTTGCAGGAACTCGGGGCCGACATTGCGGGCATGGCCTATGTCACCGCCACGATCACGGTCTGGGACGCCGATCCGCGTCTCGCTGACGAGAAGTTGCGGCTCGTCGAGAAGGTCATTCAGGGCCGCGATTTCACGGCCATGGTGGAAACCGTCAACGCTGTCGATGCCTGGCTCGGTTCGCTCCCCGGACATGCCTACGCCAACGTCCGCCAGCCGCCGGTCTCGACGCTCAATCTCGCCCACATGATCCCCCTGAGCGCCGTGTGGGCGGGGCCGGAACGGGACGAGCATTTCGGTGCGCCCCCCTTGCTCTATGGCAAGACCGAAGGCTCGACCCCGTTCCGGTTATCCCTGCATGTCGGCGACGTCGGGCACACGCTCGTCGTCGGTCCGACCGGCGCGGGCAAGTCCGTGCTGCTCGCGCTCATGGCCTTGCAGTTCCGGCGCTATGAACGAAGCCAAGTGTTCGCCTTCGACTTCGGCGGTTCAATCCGCGCCGCCGCGCTCGCCATGGGCGGCGACTGGCACGATCTCGGCGGCGGCCTCACCGAAGGTTCAGACACCTCCGTTTCACTTCAGCCGCTCGCCGGCATCCACGACACCTATGAACGTGCCTGGGCCGCTGACTGGATCGTGGCGATCCTGATGCGCGAGGGCATCACGATCACGCCCGAGGCCAAGGAATATATCTGGACAGCGCTGACCTCGCTCGCTTCCGCGCCGGCCGAGGAACGCACCATCACCGGCCTCAGCGTCCTGCTGCAATCGAACGATCTGAAGCAGGCGCTCCGGCCTTATTGCGTCGGCGGGGCCTATGGCCGGCTGCTCGATGCCGAGGCCGAACAGCTTGGCCGCGCGGCCGTGCAGGCATTCGAGATCGAAGGGCTTGTCGGGACCGGGGCGGCTCCGGCCGTCCTGTCCTACCTGTTCCATCGCATCGGCGACCGGCTCGACGGACGCCCGACGCTGCTCATCATCGACGAAGGCTGGTTGGCGCTGGACGATGAAGGCTTCGCCGGCCAACTCCGCGAATGGCTGAAGACGCTGCGCAAGAAAAACGCTTCCGTCATCTTCGCCACGCAGTCGCTCAGCGACATCGACGGCAGCAATATCGCCCCGGCCATCATAGAGAGCTGCCTGACGCGGCTGCTTCTCCCGAACGAACGCGCGATCGAGCCGCAGATCACGGCCATCTATCGCCGCTTCGGGCTCAATGACCGCCAGATCGAAATCCTCGCGCGGGCGACGCCCAAGCGCGACTACTACTGCCAGTCCCGGCGCGGTAATCGCCTGTTCGAGCTGGGCCTGTCCGAAGTCGGCCTCGTGCTCTGCGCTGCGTCCTCCAAATCCGACCAGTCGCTGATCACCAGCCTTGTCGCCGAACACGGCCGCGAAGGCTTTCTCGCGGCGTGGCTCCAGGCCCGCGACGTCGGCTGGGCCGCCGAACTCATCCCGACTTTCTCGTCCCTCATCCCCCAAGCCGAAAAGGAGACTGAATCATGAAGACCGGTAAAATCCGCTCGCGTGCCGCCATTCTGGCCGCGACCATTCTGGCCGCGCCGATCATGCTCTCGCCAATGGTCGCGACGCCCGCGCACGCGATCATCGTCTTCGACCCGTCGAACTATGCGCAGAATGTCCTCACGGCGGCGCGCACGCTGGAGCAGATCACGCATCAGATTACGTCGCTTCAGAATGAAGCGCAGATGCTCATCAATCAGGCGCGCAATCTGGCGAGCCTGCCTTACTCCGCACTCCAGCAGCTTCAGCAGAACGTTCAGAAGACCCAGCAGCTTTTGAGCCAGGCGCAGGGCATCGCCTTCAACGTCCAGCAGATCGACCAGATGTTCCAGCAAAAATATGGGAACGTCTCGATGTCGACCACCGATCAGCAGCTCGTCGCCAATGCCCGCTCGCGCTGGCAGAACACTGTGGGGGGCTTGCAGGACGCGATGCGGGTGCAGGCTGGCGTCGTCGGCAATATCGACACCAACCGCACACAGATGTCGGCGCTTGTCAGCCAGAGCCAGGGCGCGACCGGCGCGCTTCAGGCGACTCAAGCCGGCAACCAGATTCTTGCGCTTCAGTCGCAGCAGCTTTCCGATCTGGTCGCGTTGCTCGCCGCCAATGGCCGGGCGAGCGCACTCACCGAGGCCGAGCGCGCCGCTGCCGCTGAACAGGGTCGCGAACAACGCCGCCGGTTCCTGACGCCGGGCAGCGGCTACACGCCCGGCAACGCGCAGATGTTCAACAGCGGCAAGTGATCGCGAGAGGGTGGGTACGTCATGGACAGCAAGATGCTGGCACGCCTCGGCGCAATCGTGTTCGTCGCCGTAGCCATCACAGCAACGGTGATCGAACTGAACCGCAAGGAGGACGCGCCGGCATCTTCGCCGGTGCGCCTTCACCAACCCGACCGCGACCCGCTGCGCGAAGGTCAACGCCGGTGCCAGCATCTCGGTCAGCAGGCCGCGAACGACACGGACTGCCTGCGCGTCTGGGCCGAGACTCGCGACCGCTTCCTGGGCCGCACGCCCGCGTCGCCTGCGCCGGAAGGACGGTGAACCGTGGGCGGCGCAGGCGTCATCGACAATTTCCTCGGGGTCTTCACCCGCTACATCGACTCCGGTTTCGGGCTTTTGTCCGGTGAGGTCGGTTTCATCGCCACCACGCTCATCGTCATCGACGTGACGCTCGCCGCCCTGTTCTGGTCCTGGGGCGCGGACGACGACATCATGGCGCGGCTCGTCAAGAAGACGCTCTTCGTCGGTGTCTTCGCCTATCTCATCGGCAACTGGAACAACCTCGCGAAGATCGTCTTCGACAGCTTCGCGGGCCTTGGACTCAAAGCAAGCGGCACCGGCTTTTCGACGGCGGACTTAATGCGTCCCGGCAAGGTCGCACAGACCGGCCTCGACGCCGCCCGGCCGCTGCTCGAATCCATTTCCGACCTGATGGGCTGGGTGGCCTTCTTCGAGAACTTCATCCAGATCGCGTGCCTGCTTTTCGCCTGGGCGCTGGTCATCCTCGCTTTCTTCATTCTGGCGATCCAGCTCTTCGTCACGTTGATCGAGTTCAAGTTGGCGACGTTGGCTGGCTTCGTTTTGATCCCCTTCGGCCTGTTCGGCAAAACCGCCTTCATGGCCGAACGTGTGCTCGGCAACGTCATCTCATCCGGCATCAAGGTTCTGGTGCTCGCCGTCATCATCGGCATCGGCTCGACGCTCTTCTCGCAATTCACGCAAGGTTTCGGCGGTCAGACACCAAGCATCGATGACGCGATGGCCGTCGTGCTCGCCGCTTTGTCTCTGCTCGGCCTCGGCATCTTCGGCCCCGGCATCGCTAACGGACTCGTCTCGGGCGGTCCCCAGCTCGGCGCCGGCGCAGCCGTCGGCACCGGCCTTGCGGCGGGCGGCATGGTGCTGGCCGGCGCTGGCGCTGCCGGCCTCGCCGCCAAAGGCGGCGCAGCCACGCTCTCGACGGGTGCGGCCGCCGTGCGTGGCGGCGCGACCGCAGTGGGCGCGGCGTCGGCCGCCTACAGCCTCGGTTCACTCGGCCAATTCGGTGCAACGGGTGTCGCGTCCGGCATGGGCGGCGTCGGGCGTGCGGCGGGCAGCGCGGCTATGTCGCCGCTTCGCCGCGCCGCCGCCAGCGTCAAATCCAGCTTCTCCGATGGCGTCAAATCCGGCCTCGGCGCGACCGGCGGCTCCTCGACCATGGGGACGGTCGGCGGCGCGGCGGAAACCCCGCCTGCATCGGCTCGGCCCGCCGGTGCGACGCCCGGCTGGGCACAGCGAATGCGCCGATCCGGCCACATGGGCCACGCCGTCCAGACAACCGCTCATGCCGTTCGGTCCGGTGACAGCCATAGCTCCGGTTCTTCCGTCAACCTCTCTGAAAGTGACCGCTCATGAACCTCTTCAAGCGACCCGCTGCGCATTACGGCAGAACACCTCAACCTGAAACCCCGTACCAGAAGGCTGCACAGGTCTGGGACGAGCGCATTGGCTCGGCCCGCGTGCAGGCGAGGAACTGGCGCTTTATGGCGTTTGGCTCGCTCTTTCTCTCAGCCGGCTTCGCCACCGCTCTCGTCTGGCAGTCTGCGAGCGGCACCGTCGTCCCTTGGGTGGTGCAGGTCGACAATCTCGGTCAGGCACAGACCGTTGCGCCCGCCACGGCCAATTATCGCCCTACCGATCCGCAGATCGCATGGCATCTAGCCCGTTTCATCGAGCAGGTCCGCTCGATCCCGGCGGACGCGATCATCGTCCGGCAGAACTGGCTTCGCGCCTATGAATGGACCACCGACCGCGGCGCGGGCGCGCTCAACGACTATGCCCGCACCAACGACCCATTCGCCAAGGTAGGCAAGCAGCAGATCGCCGTGGACGTTTCGAGTGTCATCCGAGCGTCGCCCGACAGCTTCCGTGTCGCCTGGACGGAACGGCATTTCGAGAACGGTCAGCTCTCCGGCACGCAGCGGTGGACCGCGATCCTGACCATCGCCGTCCAGCCGCCGCACGACGCCGAACGGCTCAAAGCCAATCCGCTCGGAATCTACGTCAACGCCATCAACTGGTCGCGGGAGATGAGCCAATGACGCCGGCACCCCGCAAATCCGCAATCGCCGCCGTGTTGCTTTCGGCGACCATGCTCGCCGGCTGCGCCTCCACCAAGCCGCCGCAGATCAGCTACGACGCCAGCGTGCCGCCTTTACCGGCCATTCCCGCATCGGTGACGGACGACCGGCCGAGGCCGCTGCATGTCCCTCCGGCCTGGACGGTCGCGCGCGGTGGCCAGACGGCCAGCACGGCGACGGGCCGTGTCGAGAACGCCAATGCGGCTGCGCGTGTGCAGCCGCACCGCGAGGGATATTTCAACGCCATCCAAGTCTATCCATGGTCGGAAGGCGCGCTCTATCAAGTCTATGCCGCCCCCGGCCAGATCACCAACATCGCGCTCGAACCCGGCGAGAGCCTGACTGGCGCCGGCCCGATAGCCGCCGGCGATACCGCCCGCTGGATTATCGGCGACACGGAATCCGGTTCCGGCGCGACCCGCCGCGTGCATGTGCTGGTGAAGCCGACGCGCGCCGACATCACGACCAATCTCGTCATCACCACCGACCGCCGCACCTATATGATCGAGCTACGCGCGGGCGAGAAGCCCTATATGCCCGCTGTCGCGTGGGCCTATCCGCAACCGGCAGGCGGCGGGCGGCAGGCCGTCCCGGCGACGCCGATCATTCCGGCCGTCACAGCGCGCAATTACCGTTACAGCCTGACCAGCAGCAGCAATCCGCCTTGGAAGCCGACCACCGTCTATGACGACGGCCGCCGCGTCTATGTCGAGTTCCCGCGCGGAATCGTGCAGGGCGAGATGCCGCCGATCTTCGTCATCGGCCCCGAGGGCGAAGCGCAGATCGTCAACAGCCGCATCTATCAACACATCCTGATCGTCGATCGCCTGTTCGGTGCAGCGGAGCTGCGCCTTGGCAGCGGCGACCGCCAGCAGATCGTCAGGATTGTTCGCACCGACGGGAGGCCGCAATCATGAGCGAGACCGAAACCAACACCGCCCCGATGCGCCTGCGCGCCGAAGCTCCCCGTGTCACCCGCCTGTCGCGCAAGATGCTTGCCGGCGTCGCGGCCGTCGCCCTGGTCGGGATCGGCGGGGCGCTGATCTATGCCCTTCAGACCCGCGCGCCTGGCGATGGCGGGGAAGAACTCTACTCCACCGCCAATCGGCAGACCGCTGACGGTCTCGCCGGACTGCCACGCGACTATACCGGCCCGATCCTCGGTCCGGCGCTGCCCGGCGATCTCGGACGGCCGATCCTTTCCGCGCAGAACAACGCGCAACCCGTCGTCCCGCCCGTCGTTCCGACACCCGGCGTCGACGAGGCCGAGCAACGCCGCCGCGCCGAGGAAGAAGCCGCCCGCGTCAGCACCGTCTTCTTTCAGTCGCGGCAGGGATCGGCAAACACGACCGGGACGGGAACGACACCCGGTTTCCCCAGTTTCGATCTCGGCGGTCAGACTGGTCAGCCGACCGCGCAGGATCGGCAGCTTGCGTTCCTCAATGCAGCGGCAGACCGGCGTACCGTGACGCCCGATCGCGTCACGCCGCCGCCATCGCCTTTCGTGCTGCAAGCCGGAGCAGTCATCCCGGCCGCGCTCATCACCGGCATCCGTTCCGATCTGCCCGGCCAGATCACCGCGCAGGTTACAGAGAATATCTATGACAGCCCTACAGGCCGCATTCTGCTGGTGCCGCAGGGCACGCGGCTCGTCGGCCAGTATGACAACAGCGTCCAGTTCGGACAGCGTCGCGTGCTGCTCGTCTGGAACCGTCTCATTCTGCCCAACGGCCGCTCCATGGTGCTGGAGCGCCAGCCGGGCGCGGACACGCAGGGCTATGCCGGTCTGGAGGATGGCGTCGATTACCACTGGTGGGATCTCGCCAAGGCCGCAGCTCTCTCGACCCTGCTCGGCGTTGGTGCAGAACTCGCCACCGACGACAATGACCGTCTGATCCGCGCCGTTCGCGACGGCGCCCAGGACACCGTCAATCAGGCCGGTCAGCAGATAGTCCAGCGCCAGTTGCAAGTCGCGCCGACGCTGACCATCCGGCCAGGTTTCCCGGTCAGGGTCATCGTCACGCGCGATCTCGTACTCGAACCCTACAGGAACTGACCATGGCAAAGCTGAAACTCGGTCCTATCGTCGAGGACAAGCCCGTCAAAGTAACGGTGGAACTGCCGGGGCCGCTCCACCGCAATCTGGTCGCCTATGCAGAGGTGCTGGCTCGCGAGAGCAGTCAGCCCGCCGCCGATCCCGTCAAACTCATCGTGCCCATGCTGGAGCGGTTTATCGCCACGGATCGCGCTTTTGCGAAAGCTCGTCGCACAACTAACGGAGCCGAAAGGGGTTAGGCCGCTCGACGATTGGCCCTAACTACATGAAACGCCTCGGCTCCGCAGCTCACTTCTCGTAGCTTTTGATCACGTCGCCGATCAAATTCTGCAGCGATTGAGCCCCGGCGCTGGTGAGAAACCAAGAGTCCGGATCAACGAAGAGCACGCGTCCGTTTTTCCATGCTTTGGTTTCACGCAGCAAAGGGTTCTCCAGGACAGCAGGATCAGCGGACCGATGCTCGATCGCAGCCATGCGGTCTACCACGTAGATAATGTCGGGGTCCGCATCATGGATAAATTCGTTGGAGATCGGCTGCCCATAGGGGCCTGGATCGACATGCAGGCTTGCCGGCTTAACCCCCAACGTGTCGAAGATGAAGCCATAGCGCGACTTCACACCGAAAGTCGTGAACGAGCCGTTGCTGTGCATGATAACGAGAGCCTTCTCAGGACGACCGTTTGTGACCTGCCGGGCCTCTTCGACCTTCCTGTCGATTTCCGCTGACAGTTGCTCTGCCCGCGCTTCAACGCCGAAGACACGTCCCAATGTCCCAAGCTGCTTTTTCACGACCTCGATATAGTTACCACTCTTGTTCATGAAATCGAAGTCGAAATAGATCGTCGGAGCGATCTGCGACAGTTCCTGATAGCTTCGCGCGGTCAGCGGCGAAATCAGTATCAGATCGGGTTTGGCTCGATGAACACGCTCCAGATTGGGCTGAATGGTCGAGCCAAGATCCGCGATATCCGGGTTGTCCGCATATTGCGACAGGAACCGGGGAACATAGTCCTTCGGCATTCCGATGACCGAAATCCCCATTTGGTCGAGCGAGTCGACCACGCTCATATCGAACGACACCACGCGCTTCGGGCGGCTTGCCAGCGTGGCGGTTCCCAGCTCATGCTGTACGATGACCGGCTCCGCTATTGCCGTTGCCGGTGAGTCCTGTTCGCCAGCCGTCACACCGTACAATGTCGCCGCCAGCGTCAAGACTGCTGCGGTCATGCACAAACCGATTTTGTTCTTCCATCTCATGATATCGCTCCTGATGGCTTGAAATAATTGCAAAGCATGGACTGCTCGCCTTTCAGGATCTCGAATTCGAGATCGTAGAGATCACGTAGATTTTTCTCGGTGATAACCTCTGACGGCGGCCCAGAGAACCGCACCGAACCGTGCTTCATGGCTACGATGTGGTCGGAGTAGTTGGCGGCAAAATTGATGTCGTGGACCACCATGATCGCGGTTCGCCCCTGTTCATCGCACAAACGACGCAAGGCCCTCATGATCTGGACGGCGTGCTTCATATCGAGATTGTTGAGAGGCTCGTCGAGAAGCAGGTAGTCGGTTTCCTGCGCGATGGTCATGGCGAGGAACGCCAACTGTCGCTGGCCGCCGCTGAGTTCATCGATGTAGGACTTGCGCAGCCGGTCGAGCGAGAGGAATTCCAGCGCCTGCTCGATCTGAGCGCGATCCTTGTCGTTAAGCGCACCCTTGCTGTAGGGGAAGCGCCCGAAAGCGACGAGTTCCTCAACAGTCAGTCGAAGATTGAAGATCGGCGACTGTCGCAGCGTCGCGATCTTCTGCGCGTAATCGCTCAGGCGAAAGTCTGTAATCGGCTTGTCTTCAATCAGGATCTCGCCGCGCGTTGGCAGGTGCAGTCTGGCGATGAGCATCAGCAACGTGCTCTTGCCCGCGCCGTTCGGTCCGATAAGTGATGTCAGACGCCGTGACGGAAAGGTCGCGCTTATGTCGGAGAGCACCAGGCTCGAGCTATAGGCTTTGTCGAGATTGCGGACGCTGATCATGCAGCACCTCGCGTCCGGATCATGAGCATCAGGAAGTAGATGCCGCAGACCAGATTGACGAGGATGCTCACGGTCGTCTTGTAGTTGAAGACATGCTCGACGAGGAATTGCGCGACGATGAACACGCAGATCGCCGTAGCGCAGGCGGCCGACAAGGTTATGTGTGGGCGGGTCGCACGCGTGATGGAGTAGGTAATGTTAGCCACGAAGACACCCATGAAGGCCGTTGGCCCGATCAGGCTGGTTGAAACGGCCACCAGGGCGGCGATCAGCGCGAGATAGAGGCGCACGTATTGTCGGTGATTGATCCCGAGAGAAATCGCCTGATCGCGGCCGAGCGATAGCACGTCGAGATAGGAGAGCGTCCTGAGTACGACCGCCACACTGGCCACGACCAGGACGACGGAATAGGCGATCTGTACGGATTGCGCCCTGTTGAACGAAACGATGCTCGCGCCCTGGAGAACGGCAAAATCGCTGGGACTCAATTTGATCGCGATGAACTGCGCGAAGGTCCCGAACAGCATCGTCAGAATCAAACCCGTCAGCAGCAGGAAGTAGACGTTGCGCTTGCCATCCCGGAACAGCCACTGATGGAGCACCCAGGAATAGGCCAGCATCAACAGCACGGAGAGGAAGAAGTATCCCGTGCTGTTGAGCGCGACAAAGCGATGCCCGCCCAACAGCAACGTCAACAGCGATTGAAACAGCAGGTAAACTGCCTCGTAGCCCATGATCGCTGGCGTCAGAATACGGTTGCCCGCGATGATCTGGAATACCACCGCGGAGAAGGCCACGCAGACGCCGCCGATCATCATCGCCGCCAAACGGTCGAGCCGTTTGGGAATGATGTATTCGAAATCGAGTTCCGACCTGAAGAGCAGGAAGGCAGCCACCAAAACGATGAGAAGGAGCGGCAGCCAAAGCCGAGATCTGGCGCGCATAATCATCGGTTCTTCCAGATGATCAGCGCGAGGAACAGCATGCCGCCAAAGCCACCGGCTGTTACTCCGATCGGGATCTCAAACGGGTAGATCAGGAGGCGCCCCACAATATCGCAGGCGAGCAGCAGACAGGCCCCGGACAGCGCTATCAGCGGCAGCGTGTTCCGCAGGTTCTCGCCACAGCGCAGCGCTACCAGATTGGGGATGACCAGACCCACGAAGGGTATGGCGCCCACAGCAATAACAGATGCGGAGACGGTGACGGCGACCAGTATCAGGCCGATGGCTGCCGTCGCGGCATAGCCGAGGCCGAGACTGGTGGCGATGCTATCCCCCATCCCCAGAACCGTGAACCGATGCGCAAGCAGATATGCGACGGCAACGACCGGGACGATGAGATAGAGAATCTCGTAGTTTCCCTCGATGACCTTAGAGAAATCTCCGATCAGCCACCCCTGCATGCTTTGAACGAGGTTCTTGCTGTAGGCATAGAGTTCCGCGATGCCGCTCAGCACGCTGCCGTACATCAGGCCAACGACAGGGACGAGAACGGTATTGTTCATGCCGATCCGCCGAATGATCGCGACAAAGATGAGGTTTGCCGCACAGCAAAACGCCAGGGCAAAAAGCATCTTGCCTGTCGGCCCCGCGCCGGGCGCAAATATCAGCGCAGTCAGGATTCCGAGCCTGGCCGCATCCAACCCGCCGGATGTCGCGGGTTCGACGAATTTGTTCTGAACGATATGCTGCAAAATCACGCCGCAGATCGACAGGCCGACCCCTGTCGTCACGAGGGCAGCAAAGCGCGGAAGACGGCTTGCCGTGAGCATCAGCAAGGCATCGTCTGATCGCCCCGCAATTTGTTCCCAGGACAATTGCTTGGCACCGATGAACAGCGACGCCACGCTCAGCAAGACGAACAGGGTTAGAAGGTGTGCACCGAACCTCGTTCCCATCGATCAGTATTTGTAACTCAGAGACGCAAATACGGATCTGCCCGCCCCATAAGAGCCCTGATTGTAGAAGCCGATCTGGCTGTAGTATTTCTCGTCGAAGAGATTGCTGACATTCACCTGGGCTTGCAGATTGGACGTGATGTTGTAGCGAGCGAACAAGTCGACCAGCGCATAAGCATCCTGGCCAACACGCTCCACGCCCAACGGCCCCGTGGCGTCCTGATAGGTCTTGCTCTGCCATCTCACGCCGCCACCGACTACCAATTTGTCGTCGAGGATTGGCGGGGTGTAGGCGGTGAACAGCTTTAGCGTGGAGCGTGGAACATCAGTGTTGATCGACGTCCCATCTGGGCCTTCCAGAGAATAGTGCGCGAATCCTGCGCCGACGTTCCAGCGGTCGGTGACGGCGCCGTTCACCTCGACTTCGAAACCAGTGCTCACCGTCCCCGAAGCGGCGAGATAGGCCTGCTGAGTGGTTCCGGGCACCATGTTTGAGCCGTCCACCACAGCAACATTATCCTGCTCTGTCCGGAACACCGCCAGAGAGGCGTTCAGCCGACCGTCAAGGTAGGAAGCTTTGATGCCCGCCTCGTAGTTTACCCCTTCCAGTGGCGCGAGGTAAGCGCCGCTACTGTCCTTGTAGGTCTGTGGATTAAACACGCCGGTGTAGCTGGCGTAGATGGAGTAAGTGTCTGTCAGGTCATAGACGGCGCCGAGATAGGGGATGAACTTGTGCTCTTCCGCGCTGTTCGCGCCCGTCGTCCGCCAATCTGCGAAACGGCCGCCGAGTAGTACCTTGAACTGATCCGTTATGTTCAGCTTGGCGGTGGCGTAGAGGCCCTTCTGATAGACCGTATTCGTACCCTGGTCATTTAAAGGCCCCCAGTTCGGCTCTGGCACGGAACCGTTGAAGGTGAAGGCATTATCGATCGCGAACATTGCGAAATTCGTGCCCTTCGTGTGCTCTTGCTGGCGACTTGCGCTCGCGCCGAAGACAAGCTCGTGCTGGCGGCCAAATAGCTCGAATGGTCCGCTAACGTAGGCGTCAACGGAATCGACCTTGCGATTCATGATGTACCAGTTGGCAAGGCCAAAAGTGCCTGCCCCGGTGGCCGGGTTTGGCCAGCCTTGAATGCCGCCGAGCTTCGCATTCGATTCTGTTTCGGCGTGAGCGCCGACCACTCGTGCTGTCCAACCGCTATCGAACTTGTGCTCAAGGCTGGCGAATGCGCGATGGTTCGTCGTGTCCCAATAGGACCAGGCCGGAGCAGGATTGAAGGAGCGTGACCAATCGAGCCGCTGGCCGGCGGAATTCCAGAGAGGGAAGCCACCCCAGGTTACGCCGTTGGGACGCGCTTCCTGATAATCGTAGCCAAAGCTCAACAGTGTGTTTGGACCAAGGTCCGCATCGATTACACCGTAAAACAGCTTTTTCTCGTTGCTATACCTGTCTAGCTGCGACTCCGTGTCCTGTAGGGTGGTCACGATCCGCCCCCTGACAGAGCCGTCCTTCGTCAGCGGCGTACTGATATCGGCCGTGCCTCGCCAATTGTTCCACGTTCCGCCGCCGCCGGTGATCGTTGCGGTGAAGACATCGCTAGTCGCGTGCTTTCGAACAAAATTCACTGCTGCCGACGGATCGCCAGCGCCGGTCAGCAGCCCGTTGGCCCCGCGAATGACTTCCACCCGTTCATATATCGAGGAATCAAGGTTTGTATCGATGTAGGTTCCGGTGGCGTCGATCGTCGTCGGAATCCCATCGAACATGAAATTGCCGACGCGGAAACCGCGCGACCAGTACGTGGTGCGCTCGCTGTCGTAGGTGCTCTGCGAAATCCCAGTGCTGTTGTTCAGGACGTCTCCGATCGTCTGGAGATTCTGATCCTTTATGCGTTCCTGGGTGATGACCGTGACGGACTGAGGCGTTTCCTTCAGCTCGAGATTGAGCTTGGTGGCCGTGGATGACGATTGCACCGTGTAGTCAGAACTATCTCCGTTGCCAGTTACTACGATGGGGTCAAGCACTGTCACGTTGGAGTCGGAGAGCTGTGGCTCCTGCGCAAATGCAGCGAACGCATGCAGCGATCCTGACAGCGCAGTGCCCAGACCCAGGAGGCGAGCGAAGCGCCATGCATGACGGGTACGGCGGCCGCTTTTGGAAGGGGCGTTCGTTCTGGAGCAAGAGCCCGTACTCTGAGAAGCAACGGCAGTTGACTTTGTAGACGATGCGTTCTTTAGAATGATTTGAGTATTCAAACTTGCCCCCTGAAAATCCGACTCGGTGCTGAGTGAACTTCCAAGAAGAAGTCACACGGTCTCACCGCGTATCGGATCATCAGTGCTGGCCGATAGCGAAGCTTGGCCAAGATGTTGTTTGAATCGGACATGCAGCGCACATCGTCGCTCGGACCAATGATTCGCGTCTGAAACGGCGAAGCTCCCCTTCGGCGTAAGACAGGCTGTGATGGTCTGCGTCGCCAGCGTGCACGACCCATTCATTAGCCTGATCAGAACGCTTCCAATTCGTCGGCCCTCTGCTGACTGCCTCCAGGCCGCCGCTTCGGCATCAGTTCGTTCTGTTGTTCAGAGGCAGCATTGCGAGCTATCAGACCGTTTGCTCCACGCTGGGACACTTTTCGAATTGTGTGGCATTGCCGATAGGAGAAACTTCGATCATAAGTTTCGTGTAGCTGCCAATTTCGAAATATCGGTCCTATGCGTTCATGCTTGCTTTAGACGACAACATTCCCATCGATCTCGATGTCGACGCCGGCATCCGAAAAGTCACGGCAATGGGCGTTCCCGTCGAGGCGAGATACTGGGAATATCGCCGTCATCGCCACAAGCGCTCGCAGCTTGTTTATGTGATGCGAGGCATCGTGAACTGCGAAGTCGACAATGCGGTGTGGGTCATACCACCCAATTGCGCGATCTGGATTCCGGGTGGCGCGGAGCACTCGCTGCGCGGCTGGGGAGCGGCTGAGTGCTACTCACTGTTTATCGATCCGAGTCGAGACCCCATGGGCCTGTCCCAGTGCCACACGCTCTCGGTTACTCTCCTTCTCAGGGAACTCATCATCGAAGCAGCCAAGCTGCCGGAAGCCTATGATGAAGAGGGCAGTGAAGGACGGCTGATCGCAACCCTTCTCGACCAACTCTCGGTAGCGCCAGTCGAAGATTTTTGCCTTCCCCTGCCACAAGACGCTCGGATCAAAAGGATGGCGAGAAGGCTGCTCGAGCATCCTTCCGACAAGACGACATTGAGCGAATGGGCGTTGCGAATTGGCATGAGCGAACGGAATCTTAGCCGTCTGCTCCTTGCTGAAACCGGCATGAATTTCAGCCACTGGCGCCGACAACTTCACGTCATTCACGCCTTGAGGCGTCTGATTTCTGGCGAACTGGTGCAGAATGTGGCACTCGATCTCGGCTATGAAAACGCGAGCGGCTTTATCACGATGTTCCGTAAGGTTGTCGGCAAGCCGCCCGCCCGATACTTGTCGGAAGGACAGCTCTGCGCTTACCATCGTTCATGTTTGCGTAGGATTGTAACGGGGTGACGGCTGCCATCTGCTAGCAGATGTCCGCGCGTTTTAGATTACGCATTGCAAACGCGACTTTGGCCACGACCGTCGCCCTTGCAATGGGAGAGGCGGTATCCTCACCACGCAACGGCTTTTGCAGCGCTATGGCCTCAGTCTTGGCCATCGGACTGAGCTTCATCGAGCTACTCCCAATCCACGACATCGTCACGTTCGGATCACGGCCTTCTGGGGTGCCGCCAACGCGCGAGGGCGAATGCGGCACGCTACGCGCCGCCCATCCCCCTCCATGCTTCGCCTAATTCCGGGGTTTCCCGACACCCGGACTCCACCAGCGAACCACGGAGGATTCCATGTGCGCGCAACACTCCCGCGCCCGAAGGGGACGACCACGGCGGCCAGTCCCGCAAGCGCTTCCTGATGATCTCTACGACTACGGCGACGATACGACACCGCCGCCGGCTCCGCGACGCCGCAATCTGTCGCCTGACACCTTCGATGTCGAGAAGCTGCCGGTCATCGACGACTGGCCGGAGCGCGTTCCTGTTACCGAAGCCGAGGTGGATATTTTCGAGCGTTATTTCGGCGATGTTCTCGACCGATTGTTCGGCCCCCTTGATGTTCCTCCTGATTCCGGGGACTTGCATCAATTATCTTCTGATGATAACAGTAAGCCATGAGCGAGGATCGTGACCCGAGCCTCGACACGCTTCTCGACCTCGACGGTCAGGTGCTCGTTGTCGACCCCGAGGGCGGTCATTGGGTGAAGTTCGTCATCACTCGTATTCCGGTGTCATCGGAAAAGCCGCATGGCCTCGATTACTCGCTCACGCTTCACGGGCCTTCGGGCGAACGGTTGGTCGGCTTTGACAACGCCCATCCTGTCGGCCGGGGCAAACGCGGCGAGCCGATGGACCATCGTCACCGCCTCCAGACCGCGAAGCCTTACGCCTACGAGGATGCGGCCACGTTGCTGGCCGACTTCTGGCAGGTGGTGGACGCGGTGTTAAAGGAGCGAGGCGTGCTATGACCACCCTGAAAGTCGGGATTGCCGACTACGATGAAATGAAGGCCCGCACCATGCGGATCGCGCGCGGCGAGGAAAAGCCGGTGGCGGATGATCCAAAGGTGTGGTTCACCTCCACCGAATCTTTCGCGCAAATCCTCTCCAGCGGAAATCGCGAGCTACTGCGTGTCATCGACGAGCAAGCGCCCGGTTCGCTGGAGGAGCTGTCGCAGATCACCGGACGGGCCAAGTCTAACCTGTCCCGAACCCTGAAGAAAATGGCGAGCTACGGCCTTGTCCGTATGGACCCCGGCGAAGGTCAAAAGGTCGTGCCGAAGGTGCTGCATGACCGGGTAGCCTTGGAACTGCCCTTGCTCGAACGGCGCGAAGCGAAGGGAGGCCGCCCATGAACATTCAAAGTCCGCATGTCGTGCAGCGCGCGGCGCTCTATCTGCGCGTCTCGACGACGCGACAGGCCGAGCATGACGTATCGATCCCCGACCAGCGTAAGCAGGGCGAAACCTATTGCACTTCGCGCGGCTATCAGCTCGTCGAAACCTTCGTGGAAGCTGGTGCTTCAGCCACCAATGACCGTCGCCCCGAGTTCCAGCGCATGATCGAAGCGGGCACGTCAAAGCCCGCGCCGTTCGATGTCGTCGTGGTTCACAGCTTCTCGCGCTTCTTCCGCGATCACTTCGAGTTGGAGTTCTACGTCCGCAAGCTGGCAAAGAACGGCGTCAAGCTCGTCTCCATCACGCAGGAGATGGGCGACGATCCCATGCACGTCATGATGCGGCAGATTATGGCGCTGTTCGACGAGTATCAGTCCAAGGAGAACGCCAAGCACGTCCTGCGCGCCATGAACGAGAATGCCCGACAGGGCTTCTGGAACGGCGCGCTACCGCCGATCGGCTATCGCATCGTCGCGGCCGAGCAGCGCGGCTCGAAGACCAAGAAGAAGCTGGAGATCGATCCGCTGCACGCCGAAACAGTCCGGCTGATCTACCGGCTGTTCCTCGAAGGCGATGGCAAGACCGGCCCGCTCGGCGTCAAGGCGATCACCTGCTATCTTAACGAACGTCGTATCTTCACCCGTGATGGCGGGCGCTGGGGCCTCGCGCAAATCCATGCGATCCTGACCCGCACGACCTATATCGGCGAGCACAGGTTCAATACGCGCTTGCACAAGAACCGCGAGAAGAAGCCTGAAAGCGAAGTCGCGATCATGGCGGTCCCACCGCTGCTTGACCGCGAAACCTTCGAATCGGTGCAAGCGAAGCTGAAATCCCGCAATCCCATGCTGGTGCCGGCTCGCGTCACCAGCGGGCCGACCCTTCTGACTGGCATCTGCTTTTGCTCCAAGTGCGGAGGGGCGATGACGCTCCGCACCGGGAGGGGGAGCGCGGGCGGCACATATCGCTACTATACCTGCTCGACCAAGGCGCGGCAGGGCAAAACCGGCTGTGAAGGTCGCTCCTTCCCGATGGACAAGCTCGACGATCTGGTCGCGAGCCATCTGGAAGAACGCTTGCTCCAGCCCAAGCGGCTGGTAACCATCCTCATCAGCCTGCTCGGCCGCCGCGAGGAACGTGCCGAACGCCGTCGTGAGCATCTCGCCGAACTCAACCGGCGAATCACGGAGACCGACCAGCGGCTCAACAGACTCTACGACGCGATCGAAGCTGGTCTCGCCGATCTGAGCGATTCGGTGCTGAAAGAGCGCATGGCGGGTCTCAAGGCGATACGAGATCAGGCGCTAGCCGACGCCGACCGTACCCAGGCCACGCTCGACAGCGCCGGAAATCAGGCGATCACGGTGGACATGATCGACGCCTTGGCCGCTGAGGCCCGCAACGGATTGCGGCTTGAAGGTGGCGGCTATCGGCGGGATCACCTGCGCGCGCTGGCGCAGCGCGTCGAGGTCGCTGATACTGAAATTCGGATCATGGGATCGAAATCGGAACTGCTTCGAACGCTCGTGGCCGCTTCAAGCGTAAAATCGGCGGCATTCGGCGTTCATAGTTCTGTACTGAAATGGCGCACCCGACAGGATTCGAACCTGTGACCTTTGGAATCGGAATCCAACACTCTATCCAGCTGAGCTACGGGTGCATCCGTGACGACGGGCGAACCGTCGAGCTGACCTGGCGGTTCATAGCCTAGTCTTCGGCCGGCTTCAATGTGTAAAATGCAGGAATGTGGTGATGGGGTGGTAATCTCCGGTGCGGCGGCTGGCTGCCCGTCTCGGCCTTCATGCGTAGTGGCGGAGACGCTTCGGTCCTGCGGCGGGGCCTGCAGGGGGTGTTGTGCCATGGCGACGGTCCTGGCGGGTTTTCAGAGGATGGCCATGGCGAGTATTCGCAAACTTGGGGCTATAGCGCAGTAATCGCTGTCGAATACTTGTTCTCTCCTGCCGGTGCTATACAATGTGCAAATATTCCGAAGCCTATGCTCCTTCTTGGCGATTCGGAGCAGGAGGCAGCCATAAAACACCGTCGTACCCTATCAGACGAACCCGAGGGGCCTGGTCGCCCCGGAGTGACTATGGATTTATCAGTAATGGCAGATGCAGTCGGTTATCGGCTTCGCCGGGCGCAGCTCTCGGTGTTCCAGGATTTCAACGAAACTTTTGCCTCGCGCGATCTGCGGCCCTCGGATTTCGCGGTGCTGATGATCCTGCTGCGCAATCCCGGCCTCAAGCAAAGCGAAGTGGCCGAAAGCCTGGGAATCCAGCGGGCCAATTTCGTCGCCATCGTCGATGGGCTGGAAAACCGCGGGCTGATCGAGCGGCGCAAGTCGGATGTCGATCGCCGGGTGCAATCGCTGCATATCACCGCGGAGGGCGAGGCGTTCCTGCGCTCCATCCTACCGATCTGGGAAGACCACGAAGACCGCCTGATCGCCAAGCTCGGCGGAGTGCAGGCCCGCGACCAGCTGATCGGCCTCTTGCAGCGTCTCTACGATTAATACCAGTGATACAAGTCTTCGCCCGCCTCAGCCCAGCCGGGCGATCGCCTCGTCGATCAGGAGATTGGCGATCTGCATGCGCCTCGTCGCCTTGTCGCGGAAGGGATCCGCCACGCCATCCGGATGGTTGGCGCGGGCAAAGCTGCGGCGTTTCTCGGTGAGGATCTGCAGCGTGTCGGCCGGCGACAGGGCCAGGTCCTCGGCCACCTGCATCGGCGCGGTGCGGGCAAGATGGTCCGGCATGATCGGCGGCGGCTCGGCAACGGCGGCCGGTTCTTCGGGCGGCGCGGTTTCTTCCGGCATCAGGTCGAGATAGAGATCGCGGGTGCGCTCGACATCGGCAGGGGACGGTGCGGCGCTCTCCCAGACAAAGCCGCTGCCAAGGCCTGATATGCGGTGGCTTGGGCTGGTGTCGTCGTCGGCCGCTTCGGCCGCCTCGTCCTCAAGACGTTGCAGAACCGACTGAAACAGCGATTGTCCAAACAGCATCCCGCTCTCCTTTGCCCGGTTCCCATAGCCGGTCAACGTGGCGCCGGGCTTACCGGTTCCATGCGCGCAACGGGCGGACAGTGGGAAATGTCAGCTCTGGGTCTGGGTCTGGCTCTGTCCGGTCTGGTCCTTGACGGTGACGGCCACCGTCATGTCCTCGATCGCCAGGCCGATGCGCATGCCCGATACCGGGGCGGCATCGGAATAGCAAAGCCCGGTGGCGATGCGCACATAGCGGTCGTCGGGGCAATTGTTGTTGGCCGCGTCGAATCCGACCCAGCCGAGGCCCGGCAGGTGCACTTCCGCCCAGGCATGGGTGGCGGTCTGCTCTTTCAGGCCTTCCATCATCAGATAGCCCGAGACATAGCGGGCCGGCATGCCCATCAGGCGGGCGGCGGCGATGATGATATGGGCATGATCCTGGCAGACGCCGCTTTTCGCCTCCAGCGCCTGTTCGGCGGTGGTCTCGGTGTCGGTCATCCCTGGCAGATAGGCGACCGTCTGATGAACGAGGTCCATCAGCGCATGCAGGCGGGGCAGTTCCTCGCCGGCGGGCAGGCCTTTCACCAGCTCGCGGGTCAGCTTGCCGGCCTTGGTGCGGGGCGTGTCGCGCAGGAACAGCCAGAGCGGGCAGAAGCCGATATGGGCGCCGAACATGCCGGTCCGATCCTCGGTCTCCACTTCGCCGGAGGCGACGATATGCACCTTCTGGCTTTGCCCCTCGGTCGAGACGAGATGCACATGGTTGCCGAACTGGTCGTTATAGCCGGCCTCGACGGTGGCGCCGTCGACGGCGATGTTCCAGGACAGCACATTCTGGCCGGGGCCGGCGATCGGCGTCAGCCGCAGACGCTGCAGGGAATACTGCACCGGCTCGTCATAGCGGTATTCCGTCGTGTGGGTGATCTTCAACCGCATGTGTGTCTTTCCGTTCCTGTCGCCGGTCAACTGTAGAAGCGATAGCCTTCGGTGATTTCCTGGCTCAGCTGATTGTTGCGGGCGATGAAATTATCGAGGAATTCGTGCAGGCCGTAATCCATGACCTGGCCGATGCTGGTCGAATGCAGCGTTTTCTGGATGCTGTCGGCGGTGGCATGGGCGGGCAGCTGCTCGCCATATTCCTTGCCGATATAGCCCAGATTGCTGACGATCTTCTCGTAGGAATAGGCGAGCGACCGCGGCATCTGGCCGTTGAGGATCAGGAAATCGGCAATGTTGGAGGCCCGGTATTCGCCGTCATACATCCAGCGATAGGAGCGATGCGCCGAGACCGAACGCAGGATCGATTCCCACTGCATGTTGTCGAGCGACGAGCCGACCTGGGTGACCGCCGGCAGCAGCACGTAATATTTCACGTCGAGGATGCGGCTGGTATTGTCGGCCCGTTCGATGAAGGTGCCGATGCGGGCGAAATTGTAGATCTCGTTGCGCAGCATCGAGCCGTGGAAGGCGCCGCGGATCAGCCCGGCGCGCCGTTTGACGGCATCGATCACCTCGGGCAGGTCGGGCGATTTCAGCTTGCGGGCCAGGATCTGTTTCAGGTCGATCCAGCATTCGTTGGTGGCTTCCCAGGTCTCGCGGGTCAGCGCCGTGCGCACCATGCGGGCATTGTTGCGCGCAGAGTCGATGCAGGACATGACGCTGGAGGGATTGGACGGGTCGCGCAGCAGGAAATCGATGGCGTCGGCGGCCGTCACCTTGGCGTGGCCGGCGGCAAAGCCCTCGGAGACATCGGCGCTTTGCAGCACGCCGGCCCAGTCGTCATCGGTGGCGCCGGAGCGCGTCAGGGACATGCGAAGTCCGGCATCGACGAGCCGGGCGATGTTTTCGGCACGCTCGATGTAGCGGAACATCCAGTAGAGGCCGTTGGCAGTTCTTCCGAGCATAGGCCTCAATCCTCCAGTACCCAAGTGTCCTTGGTGCCGCCGCCCTGGCTGGAATTGACCACCAGGGAGCCCTGTTTCAGGGCCACGCGGGTCAGTCCGCCGGGAATGATCTGCACCTTGTCGGAGACGAGGACGTAAGGGCGCAGGTCGACATGGCGCGGCGCGATGCCCTTGTTGACGAGGATCGGCACGGTGGACAGCGCCAGCGTCGGCTGGGCGATATAGTTGCTCGGTCGGGTCTTCAGCTTTTCGGCGAAGGCGACGCGCTCCTTCTTGGAGGCGGTCGGGCCGACCAGCATGCCGTAGCCGCCGGAGCCGTGCACTTCCTTGATCACCAGTTCCTCAATGTGCTCGAGCACATATTTGAGGCTGTCGGGCTCCGAACAGCGCCAGGTCGGCACGTTTTCGAGAATGGCCTTGCGGCCGGTGTAGAATTCGACGATTTCCGGCATGTAGGAATAGATCGCCTTGTCGTCGGCAATGCCGGTGCCGGGCGCATTGGCGATGGTGATGTGGCCGGCGCGGTAGACATCCATGATGCCGGGAATGCCGAGCGTCGAATCGGGCCGGAAGGTCAGCGGATCGAGGAAATCGTCGTCGACGCGGCGGTAGAGCACATCGATCGCCTCGTAGCCGCGGGTCGTGCGCATCTTCACCTTGCCGTCGATGACGCGCAGATCAGAGCCTTCGACCAGCTCGACGCCCATCATGTCGGCGAGGAAGGAATGCTCGTAATAGGCCGAATTGTAGATGCCGGGGGTCAGCACCGCGACGCGCGGCTTGCCCTTGCAGCCGGGAGGGGCGAGCGAGGCCAGCGACTGGCGCAGCAGGTAGGGATAGTCCTCGACGCGCTGCACCTTGTTGACCTGAAACAGCTCGGGGAACATCTGCATCATGGTTTCGCGGTTTTCCAGCATGTAGCTGACACCGGAGGGCGTGCGGGCATTGTCTTCCAGCACGTAGAACTCGTCTTCGCCGGTGCGCACGATATCGGTGCCGACGATATGGGTATAGACGCCGCCCGGCGGCCGGAAGCCGATCATCTCCGGCAGGAAGGCATCGTTCTTCTCGATCAGCTCGCGCGGAATGCGGCCGGCGCGGATGATTTCCTGCTTGTGATAGATGTCGTCGAGAAAGGCGTTGAGCGCCAGCACGCGCTGCTCGATGCCCTGGGCGAGCTTGCGCCATTCACGGGCGGCAATGATGCGGGGAATGATATCGAACGGGATCAGCTTTTCGGCCGAATCGGCATGCCCGTAGACGGCGAAGGTGATGCCGGTCTTTCGAAAGATGTTTTCCGCATCCCTGGACTTGGCGATCAGGTGGCCCCGATCCTGACTGGCGAACCAATCGTGGTAGTTCTTGTAAGGCGCTCGCGGGCTGTCGTCCGCACTTATCATTTCATCAAAGATCAATGGCGCCATCCCCTTTTTTTCTCATATGAATACAATGCAATGGGCAATGCAAGAACCATGCGCAATTGGAGGCAATTATTCTTGCATGCGAAAATAGCCGTATTTTTAGGCATTAAGCGCAGCCGGCGGCAATTGTTCCATTGATGCTCTCGAATAAGTTGCATCATTTTCGGGCTTTCGAATAGACCCTATGGATGCGCCTGCTTCATTCGTATGCATTTGCTGAAAATTTGATAGTTTGGCGCAGTAGCGCTGGCGCTGATGTCATGGTGACAAAACGGCGTCATGGCGGGCATGGGCACAACGAAAAGGGCCGGCGGAAAGTCCGCCGGCCCTTGAATGGTTCAACTCACGAAACCCCGAATCGCCGGGTTGGCGAACTCAGCCTTCGCTGCGGCGCGGGCCGCGCTGGCCGCCGGCAGGCCGGCCAGACGATGCGCCGCGACCCTGGTCGGGACGACGGGCACCCTGGGGGCGGCCGCTTGCAGGCTTGCGACCGTCCTTGCGGGCCGGACGATTGTCGAAACCGCCTTCGCCATCTTCGCGCGGACGCTGGGCCGAGCGGGCCTGACCCTGGCGCGGAGCGCCCTGGCCGCCACGGTTTGCACCGCCGCCTGGACCGCCACGACGGGCGGGACGGGCCGGGCGACCGCCACGATCGGCCGGAGGCTCGCCGCTGGCCACTTCGATGACGATGCCCATCAGGCGCTCGATGTCGCGCAGCAGACCGGCTTCATCCGGGCCGCAATAGGCAATCGCAATACCGTCGCGGCCGGCACGGGCGGTGCGGCCGATGCGGTGGATATAGGCGTCGGGTACTTCCGGCAGGTCGTAATTGTAGACATGGGTGACGCCGGGCACGTCGATGCCGCGGGCGGCAACGTCGGTGGCAACCAGAACCTTGATCGAACCGTCACGGAAGGCCTTGAGGGCGCGCTCGCGCTGGCCCTGGCTCTTGTTGCCGTGAATGGAGGCGACGGAGAAGCCGATATGTTCGAGATGCTTCATCAGCTTCTCGGCACCATGCTTGGTGCGCAGGAAGACCAGCGCCTGACCATCCGGATTGGCGGTGATCGAGGTCTTCAGCATTTCGGTCTTGTGGTTCTGACCGGTGACGTAGTGCACATACTGCTCGATCTTGTCGGCAGCCTTGCCCGGAGGCGAAACTTCGACCTTGACCGGGTTGTTGAGGAAGCTTGCGGCAAGATCAGCGATTGCCTTCGGCATGGTGGCCGAGAACAGCAGGGTCTGACGCTTGGGCGGCACCATCTTGGAGATTTTGCGAAGGTCGTGGATGAAGCCGAGGTCGAGCATCTGGTCGGCTTCGTCGAGCACGAGATGGGTGACGTGCTTGAGGGTCAGCGCGTTGCGGGCGATCAGGTCAAGCAGACGGCCGGGGGTCGCCACCAGGATGTCGGTGCCGCGCTCCAGCTGCAGCTGCTGCTTGCCGATCGAGGCGCCGCCGACGACCTGGTTGATCTTCAGCGGGGTCTTGCGAACGAAGCTGCGCAGGCTCTCGCCGATCTGGTTCACCAGTTCGCGGGTCGGAGCAAGGATCAGCACGCGGGTGCTGCGGCCTTCGGCGCGGGCGCCGTTGTTCATCAGCATTTCAATGATCGGCAGGCCGAAAGCAGCTGTCTTGCCGGTGCCGGTCTGGGCCAGGCCGATCAGGTCGCGGCCTTCCAGGACCAGCGGGATGGCCTTTTCCTGGATCGGGGTTGGCTTTTCATAGCCGAGCTGAGTCAGCGATGCCACGATGGTCTTGGCCAAGCCAAGTTCGTCGAAATTGGTCAATTCAAATACCTTTCGGGGCGCCAAAAGCAATCCAGCACAATCGCGGTCTTGCGATCCTGCTTGCTGATGGCGTCAAGAACCCCGCGTGAATTGGGAACTTGTAAGTTGGAAAATAGCTTCCAGCGCATTCGGCTGCATTGTGCAGTCCGTATCTTGGGCGCTCCTGTCCTTCTTCGCGAAGATCTGTTTCGCGTGGCCGCTCACGCGGCGGCCGGAAGGATGAAAGCTGATGGGGATGTCGTGCTTTTGCTGTCAAAAGTCAAGCGATTGTTTTGCAATGCAGCGTAGCGTTGCTGGAGCCTCTGCCGATCCGCGGCAACGGGCCGCCCTGGCGGAGACCGTCTGACAAGCCGGATATCGTCCATTCGGGATGGATGGATTGAGCCTAGCGCCGAGCCTATGGAAGGGGAGCGGCGAGATCGAAACTCGCGCTCGCAAGGCTCATGCCATTGACCAGAATGTCCAGCCGATGCTCGCCTGGATAATAGGTACGGGTGGTGATCGGCCGGAAGGCGTGGCGCAGGTCGAGTTGCAGGCTTTCGCCGCTGCCGAGCGTCAGGCTGCGGCCCTTGAAAACTTTCGGGCTCATCGTGCCGTCCTTCTTGCGGTGATGGATGGCATAGTCGAGCATCAGCACCTGCGGCAGCGTCGTTTCATTGACCAGGGTGATGCCGAAATCGAGCTGACCGGGAAAAGGAATATCCGTATTGCCGAGCACCAGCGTTGCTGCCAGGCCGTCCAGCACTTTGAAGCCGAAATTGGCCATGGCGGCGGCATGACCCTTCTTGAGAAGCGTCCGCGAGGCATGTTTCAGAAGGCGCAGCCGTTCGGGTGAGGCGTGGGGCGTATGCCGGGCGACGAAATCGGCGACGAGATCGGGGTGATCCTTGGCGATGTCATTGAGGCTGTTGGCCACCGAGCGGCGCACATAATCTTCCGGATCGTCGAGCAGCGCGGTCAGGATCGGCAGCAGCGGGTCCGGGTCTCGCACCAGTTTCGGCAGGCGCATCGCCCAGGGTAGGCGCGGCCGGGTGCCTTCGCTGGCGAGACGCCGGACGTGATGGTTTGGATCGCCAAGCCAGCCGGCAATGATCGACAGGGTTTTGTCCTGGTCCCGGTCGACAAACGGACGAATGCCGAATTCCGCGGTGAAATGCGGCGTCAGGGTCTTGAGCAGAGCAAGCGACGTCTCCAGATGATCGAGGCCGTGGGTGGCAATATACTGGTTGAAGGACAGCAGCGCCCAGCCGCCGAGGCCGGGCCGTTCGCCGTCCGGCAGGCATGCGGCAAGAATCGGAGCGGCCTTGCCAAAATCCTGCGGCAGGTACCGGCGCATGGTCTCGGCGATCAACTGGCCGCGCCGCATCAGTTCGCGCGCCTCGATCTGCGGCAGGATGTCGTGCAGAAAGCCATCGGCGTTAAAGTCAGGCCAGGCCCGCGACAGGGCTTCTGCCGTGTCGCGGGCGGTGTGGGCGCCGATCAGATGTTTCAGGGCTTCGGCCATGGTCTCGTTTTACGGCGTGCGGGCGCCGCTTATATCATGCGGCGGCGGCAAGTGTGCGGTGCCGTGCCGCGGAGGTCAAGGTCGCGGCATTCGGCACACGCCCGGTCAGAAATCCGTCTCGACACCACCTTCGGCCTTGCGGCGCGCCACGAAGGCGTCGAGCTCTTCCTCGATGGCCGGATCGAGCGGCGGCTGCTCGTAGCGGGCCAGTGCGTCCTTATAGACCCGGTTGGCGTGATCATAGGTGGTCGGCCGGCCGGCTTCCGACCAGGTCTCGAAATTGCGCCAGTCCGACAGGATCGGCGAATAGAAGGCGGTCTCGTAGCGGGCCAGCGTGTGGGCGGTGCCGAAATAGTGGCCGCCGGGGCCGACATCGCGCACGGCGTCGAGCGCCAGCGCATCCTGGCTGACATCGAGCGGCGTCAGGAATTCGGCGACCATCTGCAGCATGTCGACATCGAGGATGAACTTTTCGAACGAGGCGGTCAGGCCGCCTTCGGTCCAGCCGGCCGCATGCATGATGAAATTGCCGCCGCCCTGGGTCAAAGCCCAGAGCGACAGGGCCGATTCGTAGGCCGACTGGGCGTCGACGGTGTTGGAGGCATTGGTGTTTGAGGTGCGGTACGGAATGCCGTAACGCCGCGCCAGCTGTCCGCCTGCGATCACCGCCTTCATGTATTCCGGCGTGCCGAAGGCCGGCGCACCGGTCTTCATGTCGACATTCGAGGTGAAGCCGCCATACATGGCCGGGGCACCCTTGCGCACCATCTGGGTGAAGGCGATGCCGGCGAGCGCCTCGGCATTCTGCTGCACCAGGGCGCCGGCAATGGTCACCGGAGCCATGGCGCCGGCCAGCGTGAAGGGCGTCAGTACCACGACCTGGTTGCGCGACGACATTTCGATAATGCCCTGCAGCATCGGCCCATCGAGCCGCAGCGGCGAGGACGAGTTGATGATGGTGAACAGCGAGGGCTCGCGCTCCATCTGCTCCATGGAGATGCCGCGGCCGATGCGGGCGATCTCGATGCCGTCGAGATTGCGCTGGCGGCCGAGCGAATAGGCGTGGAACGGCTTGTCGGTCAGTTTCACCAGATCCGACAGGCAGTCGAGATGGCGGATCGAGGCATGGATATCGACCGGTTCGACCGGATAGCCGCCCGTCGTGTGGATGATGTCGTAGGATTGCGCGAGCTTCACCAGCTTGCGGTAGTCTTCCTGGTTGCCGGCGCGGCGGCCGCCTTCGCGATCGCTGACGAAGGGGGCGCTGGCAATCTGGGCGAAGACCAGGTTATTGCCGCCGATCGCCACATGGCGTTCGGGGTTGCGGGCATGCAGGGTGAAGCCGGAGGGCACCGAGGCGATCATCTCCATGATCAGGCCGCGGTCGAAGCGGACGCGCTCCGTGCCCTCCATGACATCGGCGCCGGCCGCCTTCATGCGGGCGCGGGCTTCCGGCAGGATGATATCCATGCCGATTTCTTCCAGAATGGTCAGCGAGGCTTCATGGATGTCGTCGAGCGCGCCGGCATCCAGCAGTTCGGTGCGCGCCAGGCTGTTGACGATTCGGCGATAGCGCGAGCCGCTCGATTGGCGAACCCTGTCGCCACCACGTCCACCGGTGCGCCGGCGGCGATCGGCGGCGGGGGCGGGCGTCTCAGTCTCAGGCAAGACAGGCGTGGTAATGTCGCTCATAGTATACCCAGTGCTTTATCTTCGACATGGATTTTTGGCAGTTTTTTACACTCCACGTCATAGCTATTTGCGACGACTTCCCGGCTTTCCTGGAACATTGTCCAGTTTGCGAGATTTGTCCTTGCGCTGGATTCACCAAGGCGATGGCCCCTGTCGGCCTGGCAACGGGTGGCGAAAGCCGATGACAAACGTGATGAATGATCTGTTAACACCTAGGCGACTAGAATTGTCTTTCGATGGCCGAGCGGGGAAACTCTGTTGAGTGCGGATGAAGGATTGCTGAGCATTGCATGCGGAAAGATCGAAGATCTTGACCTGCCTGCCTATGTCAAGGACAGCGAGCTTCGTTATGTCGCGGTCAATGCAGCCTATTCGGCTTTTTTCGACCTGCCGCCCGAGGCTTTTGTCGGCAAGACCAGCGACGAACTGTTCGGCCGTGCCGAGGATGCCGCCGGCGCTGAAATGGAGCGGCGTGCTCTGGTGTTCGGCCAGGAGGAGCAGGCGCTGTGCTTCGATCCCTTCGGGCCGGACCGCTATGGCGTGCAGCTGGAACGGTTTGTCACCGAAGACGAGAATATCTTCCTGTTTGCGGTGTTCCGTGACAAGCCGAAAAAGCGTGGGACCGCGGCGGGGCCGCGCGCTGTGCGGAGCAAGGCGGCTGGCAGAGCCGGCACCGCGTCCCGCCCGGCGCCAGCCGTGCATGCAGGATCGTCCGATCTGTTTCGCGCCGTGCTGGAGGATCTCCCGGTTGGGACTTTCGTGCGCGACGAACAGCACAGGATGGTGTTTGCCAACAGCGCTTATGTCGAGATCGTCGGGCTCACGCCGGAGGCGCTGATTGGCAAGACGGAGCCTGAAACCTTCCCCGGAATTGGCCAGAGATATCAGGACGACAACCGCCGGATTCTTAATGGCGGCGAGACGGTCGAGCTTGAGGACGCGTTCATCCGCGATGGCGCCGAGCACACCTTCATCACCCACGGCAACCGGATAACGCTTGGCAGCGGCGCGCGGTTCGTGGTCGGTTCGCTGACGGATATAACCAGCCTCAAACAGCGCGAACAGCAATTGCTGGCGGCGCGCGCGCAGGCGGAAACCCTGCATCAGGATATTGAAAGCCTGTTGCGCAGCCTGCCGGTTGGCGTGCTCATCCTCAATGAGCAGTTGATCATCGAATATGCCAATGACGTCTTCTACGACTTGCTGGCTGATGCCTCTCCCGCTCGGCTGATCGGCCTTGCCTACAAGGATTTCCTGGTCGACAATTATCGGCGCGGCCACTATGGCGACAGCGATTTGACGTCCGACGAACTGTTCGAGCAGCGCATCGCACAGTTCAATTCCAAAGACGTCAATATGACGTCGCAAGCCTTGACGAAGGCCGGACGCGTGTTGGCCATCAGCGCCAAACGACTGGCCTCGGGCAAGATCCTCGTCACCTATTCCGACATCACCACTTTGCACCAGCGCGAGCAGGAAACCGTGCTGTACCGGGCCGCCATCGAGCAATTGCCGGTGCCGGTGTTCGTGCGGGATGAGGATCGCCGGCTGATCTTCGCCAATGCCGCCTATGCGCGGTTGCTCGGTGGCGATCGCGAAATGTTCTACGGCAAACGCGAAGACGAGATGTTCCCCCGCAACGGTGCGAAGCTGCGTCAGGAAAACCTGAATGTGCTGGAAACCGGCGAACCGCTGGAAAAACCCCAGGAGATCACGCTGCCGGACGGGCAGGATGTTTCTGTTATCACCTGTCTCAACCGGATCGTCACGCCGGACAGCAAGCGATACCTGGTCGGGTCGATGGCCGATGTTTCGCTGTTGAAGGTCCGGGAACGGGAGCTTATAGCCGCGCAGGCAAAGGCCGAAAAGCTCTACAGCGACCTGATGGCGACGCTGAGAACCATGCCGGTCGGAGTCCTGATCCTCGATGAGAATTTCACCATCGAATATGCCAATCCCAAGACCATGGAAATCTGGGAGTGGCCCGAGGGCCGGTCTCTTGAGGGACGTCCGCTCACCGATCTCGCCGATTCCAATCGCGACAAGGGCTGGACCCTGGATGAGGGCCGCGGCTTCGAGGTGGCGATCAAGGATCGGCTTGAGGAGTTGCGCTCCCTTCAAGGGACCGCGACGCGCGAGTTGACCGGTCCCGATGGAAAGCAGGTGCTGATCACCAGCACCAGGCTGCTCGACCACAAGGTCCTCATTACCTATTCGGATTTGACCGAAGTGCGCCGGCGTGAGCGGGAGATCAGCGAAGCGCGGCTGCAGCTGGAGCGGGTCGGGCAACTCATGCACGATGCAACCGGCGCCATGGCGCAGGGACTGGTGGTGGTCGAAAACGGCGAGATCATCGTATGCAACGAGTCCATGGCGAAGATCGTCGATTTTCCCGCGGATGTCATCGCGCCCGGCAATCGCTGGCAGGATTGTTTCGACTTTTGCGCCAGACGCGGCGATTTTGGCGCGGATGCCGATACCATCCTTGCCGACTGGACCGACAAGGCGGCGAGGGGGGAATCCTTCGTGGCGAGCTTCCTGGCAGATGGCCGGACCTGGGTGCAGATCGAGGTCTCCATCAGTGAGCGGGGCCACTGGGTCGTGCTGTGCACCGACATTACCGATCTGAAGCGGCGCGAAGAGGAACTGACCGGGCTTCTGTCGCGGGCCGAGGCGGCCGACAAGGCCAAGTCCGAATTCCTCGCCAATATGAGCCACGAGATTCGCACCCCGATGAATGGCGTGCTCGGCATGGCAGAGCTTCTGGCCAAATCGCCGCTCGACACGCGCCAGAAGACCTTCGTCGATATCATCGTCAAGTCGGGCAATGCGCTGCTGACGATCATCAACGACATTCTCGATTTCTCCAAGATCGATGCCGGTCAACTCACCCTGCGCAAGGCGCCATTCGATCCGGTCGAGGCGGTCGAGGATGTCGCCACGCTGTTGTCGACGCCGGCATCCGACAAGGATATCGAACTGGTCGTTCGCGGCGAGGCCTCCATCCGCAATATGGTGATGGGCGATGCCGGTCGTTTCCGCCAGATCGCCACCAACCTGGTCGGCAACGCCATCAAGTTCACCGAAAAGGGTCATGTGCTGATCGACCTGTCCTGCGCACCGCTTGGATCGGGAACGGTCATGCTGACCATGCGCATCAAGGATACCGGCATCGGCATTCCCGAGGCCAAGCGGCTGTCGATCTTCGAGAAGTTTTCGCAGGTCGATGCGTCGTCCACCCGCCGGCATGAGGGCACGGGGCTTGGTCTGGCGATTACCGCCGGTCTGGTGGATCTGTTCGGCGGTTACATGGAGGTCGACAGCGAAGTCGGGCAGGGCTCGACCTTCAGCGTCTATTTGCCGCTTGAGGTGGCAAGCGAACGTCATCGCGCCACGCCTCTGCCGATCAATGTCAAGGGATCCCGCATCCTGGTGGTCGACGACAATGCCGTGAACCGCCAGATCCTCACCGAGCAATTGGCGATGTGGGGCTTTGACGGGCTGGCCGTCGACAATGGGGCGACGGCGCTGGCCATTCTCGACGAGGCGGCCCGCTCGCAGATCAAGGTCGATGCGCTGATCATCGACTATCATATGCCCGATATGAACGGCATCGACGTGGCGCGATTGGTCCGGGCCGATCAGCGCTTCGATGCGATCTCGATCATCTTCCTGACCTCGATGGACATGGTGGGCGATGACCGGACCTTCCAGGCGCTCAACGTCCAGGCGCATCTGATGAAGCCGGCGCGCGCCAATCTGCTGCGCGGCGCCATCGTCGATGTCCTGCGGTCGGCGCGGGTGCGCGGCAACAAGGCCGCCCAGGTGCCATACGTCCAATCTGAAAAAGCGCCAGCCACCCGTGAGGGTGCTGCGAAGCGAAAGCCTTTGCAGGACACGATCGGCACCGGAGAGGATCTCCATGAGCCGCCAGCGCTGCGGCGCTGCGACGTGCTGGTGGCGGAGGACAATGAGGTCAACCAGATCGTCTTCACCCAGATCCTGCAGGCCGCCGGGCTGTCCTTTCGCATCGTCGGCAACGGCCGCGAAGCGGTTGCGGCCTGGCGACGGCTCCATCCCGCCCTGATCCTCATGGATGTCTCCATGCCCGTCATGAACGGACACGAGGCGGCACGTGCCATCCGCGAGGCGGAGCGGCGGGCCGGCGACGGCCAGCATGTGCCGATCATCGGCATCACGGCCCATGCGCTGGAAAGCGACCGGGAGATCTGCCTGGCATCCGGCATGGACGATTACCTGTCGAAGCCGATCAGCCCGGAAGCGCTTGAAGAGAAGATGGAGCAGTGGCGCGGCAAGGCCGGTCTGGCACGGTCCGAGGCCGGTCGGTCAGGCGGCTGACAGGGCTTTGGTGCCGCACAGCATTTCCCGCTTGCCGGCAAAGCCCGGACGTCGTTCGATCTTGAAGCCGGCTGCCGTCAGGTTGCGCCGCACGAAACCGGCGGCGGCATAGGTGGCAAAGCTGCCGCCTGGGGCTGTCTTGTCATGCACGGCCTGCAGGATCTCGGCCGACCACATGTCGGCATTGCGCGAGGGCGCGAAACCGTCGAGAAACCAGGCGTCGAAACCGGCATCGGAGGCCTTAACGCCCTCCAGCGCATGGCCGCAGACCACCGTCAGCCGCGTCTGGTCGTCCAGTTGCAGGCTGACAGTTCCCTCAGGCGCCGTCGGCCACAGGGCGACCAGTTGCTGGCGTTCGGCATCGATCTCCGGCCAGCGCGAGAGTGCCCGGTCGATGGCGTCGGCCTGCATCGGATAGAGTTCGAAGGACATGAAATGCAGCTGGCAGCCCGGCAGCCTGGTCGCTTTCCACTGCCGCCAGGTCTCGGCCGCATTGAGGCCGGTGCCGAAGCCGAGTTCGCCGATGCGGAATTCGCCCGGCTGTTGCCAACGTTGCGGCAAGCCGTTGCCGGCCAGAAACACATGGCTGCATTCCAGCCGACCGTCGGTCTGGCAATAAAAATGATCGCCAAAGTCTGTCGAATAAGGCATATCGCCGTCGTGCCAGACGAGGCTGGGGCTCTCGGGATCGGTACCTGCATCGGGAATGGAATTGGTCATGATCTATGCCGATAGTCCGGGTCGGCTTTCCGGTCAACTGTCCACGCCGCTTCTGATCGTCGGCGGCGGCATCATGGGCCTTTGGGCGGCGGTGCATGCCGAACGCTGCGGGATTGACACCATCCTCATCGACAGCGGACGGCTGGGTCAGGGCGCCAGTGGCGGGCTGCTCGGCGCGCTGATGCCGCATATGCCCGACAAGTGGTCGGAGAAGAAGCAGTTTCAGTTCGATGCGCTGCTGTCGCTGGAAGACGAGATCCGCGGCCTGGAGGAGGTCACGGGTCTGCAGGCTGGCTATCGCCGCAGCGGCCGGCTCATTCCCCTGCCAAAAGCGCATCTGCGACCGATCGCCGAGCGCCATTGCGCCGATGCGCAGAGCCATTGGGTCGCTGGAGAACGGCGTTTCCATTGGCATGTGCTGGACGCTGCCGTTGCGCCGGACTGGCCGGCTCCACAATTCGCCGAGGCCGGGCTGGTGCAGGACACGCTGGCCGCACGGGTGTCGCCGCGCGGGCTGGGTGGGATGCTTGCGGCTTTGCTCAAGACGGCCCGGCATGTGCGGGTGATCGAGGGCGCCGCGGTGGTGCGAATCGATTCGTCGGCCGCGGTCGCAGCGCTGTTCGACGGCACCTCGATCGCCTTCGGCCATTGCATCATTGCCGCCGGCCATCGCGCCTTCGCGCTGCTGGAGGATCTCGGCGATCCGTTGCCACAACGTCTCGGCCAGCCAGTGAAAGGCCAGGCGGCGCTGTTGAAGGCCGATGTCGATCCGGGCCTGCCGCTGCTCTATCTCGACGGGCTCTACATCGTGCCGCACGACGGCGGCCATGTGGCGATCGGCAGCACCAGCGAAAACCGCTTCAACGATCCGCAAGGAACCGACGGGCAACTCGACGCGCTGATCGAAAGGGCCCGGCTGCTGGCGCCTTGTCTTGCCGAGGCCCTCGTCATCGAGCGCTGGGCGGGCCTGCGCCCGAAAGCCATCGATCGCGATCCGATGGTCGGGGCACATCCCGATCACGCAAATGTCATTGCGCTGACCGGTGGCTTCAAGGTCAGCTTCGGCATGGCGCACCGCCTGGCCGAAGCGGCGATAGCGGCGGTCTGCGGCGGCCCGCTGGGGCTTCCGGCATCCTTCTCGCTCGAAAATCACCTGGCTGTGGCCTCGCGCAGAACGTGAATCTTTTTCGCACTGCCCGTCGTCAGGCTGTCATGCAAATCACCTAGTTCCTTGCTCATAACGTCGATTGCTAAAATGGCATCGACCGACGGACGAGGAAACGTGCATGCGCTATGCCATTTCTTTCACGACACCAGCCGGTGATCCGCTGTCCTTTGCCGCCGCGAGCTGGCTGGGCCGCAGCGTCTATTCCGGCGAAGCTGTCGAGCATCCGGCGATCCGCGGGCTTGGCCTGCACGAGATCGCCTTCCACACCGCATTGCCGCGCCGCTACGGCTTTCACGCATCGCTGAAAGCGCCGTTCCGCATGGATCCGGAGCGGACGGAGGCGAGCCTGCTGCGCGACATGATGCGCTTTGCCGGAACGCTGGAGCCGTTCGATCTGCCACGGCTTGAAGTGGCGCGGCTTGGCGACTTCTTCGGCCTGATGCCGACAAAGCCGTGCCCGGCGCTCGACTATCTGGCGGCCGCCGTCGTCCAGGAGTTCGACAGCTATCGCGCGCCGCTGACCGAAGGGGAGCTCGAGCGCATGGCGCCGGAGCGCCTGACGGCGCCGCAGTTCGCCAATCTCTACCGCTGGGGCCATCCTTATGCGATGGAGGAATTCCGCTTCCACATGACGCTGACCGGTCCGCTCGGCGGGCGGGATGTCGAGCGCTTCGGTACGACGCTCAACGATTATTTCGGGCCGCTGCTCTGCGAGCGCATCATCGTGAACAATCTGGCGCTGTTCTTCGAGCGGGAACCGGGTGCGCCGTTCCAGGTGCATTCGCTACATCCCATGGGCCGTGTATCGGCGCGCAGGACCGCCTGAGCCAATCCACACGCGCGTGCACCCAAAAACGCAACAGGCTGCTCCAGGTTTTCCATCTCGACAAGGGCCCATGGGATGCTTACCGTTTGTCCGGTAGAGCCCCAAGGTGATTTGATGATGAGTAAACACACCCCGCGCGACCTGATCGGCTATGGCCGGACCGCTCCCGATCCGAAATGGCCGGGCGATGCGCGCATCGCCGTGCAATTCGTGGTCAATTACGAGGAGGGCGGTGAAAGCTCGATTCTCGACGGCGATCCGGCGTCCGAATCGCTGCTGTCGGAAATCGTCGGGGCGCAGCCCTGGCCGGGCCAGCGCAATCTCAACATGGAATCGATCTACGAATACGGGTCGCGCGCCGGTTTCTGGCGGCTGTGGCGCATGTTCACGGCCCGCAATATGCCGGTCACCGTCTATGGCGTGACGCTGGCCATGGCGCGCAATCCGGATGCGGTGGCCGCCATGCAGGAAGCTGATTGGGAAATCGCCAGCCACGGCTACCGCTGGCTGGAATACAAGGATTTCCCCGAAGACGTCGAGCGCCAGCACATTCTGGAGGCGGTGCGTCTGCACAAGGAACTGACCGGCTCCCATCCGCTCGGCATGTACCAGGGCAAGCCGTCGGGCAATACGCTGAAGCTTGTCATGGAGGAGGGCGGCTTTCTCTATTCGTCGGACAGCTATGCCGACGATCTGCCGTTCTGGGTGGACGGGCTCGATGGCAAGCCGTTCCTGATCATTCCCTATACGCTCGATGCCAATGACATGCGGTTTGCGACGCCGCAGGGTTTCAACAGCGGCGACCAGTTCTTCGCCTATCTGAAGGACACGTTCGACACGCTCTATGCCGAAGGGGCCGAGGGTTCGCCGAAGATGATGAATGTCGGCCTGCATTGCCGGCTGGTCGGCCGTCCGGGCCGCGCCGCTGCGCTAGCGCGTTTCCTCGACTATGTGCAGAGCCACGACAAGGTCTGGGTCGCCAAGCGCATCGACATCGCCCGGCACTGGCATCAGCATCACCAGCCGGCAGGGGTCTGAGATGATCGCGAGAGACGATTTCGTCGCCCGCTTCGGCGGCGTGTTCGAGCATTCGCCGTTCATTGCCGAGCGTGCCTATGATGCCGAGATGATCGACGAGCCTTTGACGGCAGTCGATATCCATGATGCGCTTTGTGCGATGTTTCGCACCGCCAGCGAAGCCGAGCGGCTTGGGGTGTTGCGGGCCCATCCGGATCTCGCCGGCAAGCTGGCGATTGCCGGCGAGCTGACCGAGGACAGCCGGCGAGAGCAGGCCGGCGCCGGTCTTGACCGCTTGAGCCCTGAAGAGCACGCCCGCTTTACCGAGCTCAACGCCGCCTATGTCGCGAAATTCGAGTTTCCCTTCATCATCGCGGTGAAGGGATTGGACAAGAACGATATCCTGTCGGCCTTCGAGGCCCGCATCGGCAATACCAGGGAGGCGGAGCTGGCGACAGCCTCGGCCCAGGTCGAAAAGATTGCCCGCCTGCGCCTCGAAGCCCTTTTTTCGGAGACTTGAAATGATCATCAGCGATCCCGTCGTCCTGCCCGATTTCGCAGCCGGTGCCGTCAATCTCGCCTCGGCGCGTCTCTGTGCCAAGGGCATTGCGTCCAGCGACGAATTCTTCGCACCGCTCGAGCGAATGCTGAACGATGTGCCGGCCAGCTTCGATCCCGATCTCTACGACGACAACGGCAAATACATGGATGGCTGGGAAAGCCGCCGCAAGCGCGTGCCCGGCCATGACTGGGCGATCGTCAAGCTCGCCATGCCCGGCCGGATCTACGGTTTCGACGTCGATACCCGCTATTTCACCGGCAATTATCCGCCGTTCTGCTCGATCGAGGCGGCCTTCGTCGAGAGCGGCGATCCGGGCGAGGCAACGGTGTGGACGGAACTGCTGGCCAAATCGCCGCTCGGTCCCGGCGCCCAGCATTTCTTCGAGATGAGCGGCCGCGACAAGGTCTGGACCCATCTGCGGCTGCATATCTATCCGGATGGCGGCGTGGCGCGGCTCAGGGTCTATGGCGCTGCCTATTTCGACTGGTCGAAGGTCGGCGCCGACGAGGAGGTCGACCTCGGCTATGTCTTCAATGGCGCCAAGGCGCTGGCCTGGTCGGATGCCCATTACGGCGTGCCCGACAAGATGCTCGGCCCCGGCCGCGGCCTCAACATGGGCGACGGCTGGGAAACCAAGCGCCGCCGCGGCCCAGGCCACGACTGGGCGATCATCCGTCTTGGCCATCCGGGCACCCTGCGCCGGGTTGTCGTCGACACCCATTTCTTCAAGGGCAATTTCCCCGACACCTGCGAGTTGCTCGGCGCCTTTCTGCCGGAGGCTGGCGATACGTTCAGCGCGGCGGACATTGCCGCTTCCGAGGCGTGGCAGCCGATCCTGTCGCGCCAGAAGCTGCAGATGGACCGCGAGCATGCATTCAGCGGTGCCGACCTTGCCGATATCGGCCCGATCACCCATGTGCGCTTTGCCATGCATCCGGACGGCGGGGTGATGCGGCTGCGGCTGTTCGGGATCAAGGCCTGATGCTATTCTCCGACCCGCGGCCGTCGTTGCGGCCGCGGACGCAAGGAGCGGATGTGGCGATGAAACCCTCTGAGGTGCTGGAGAAGAACAGGCAGGCGATCCGCGAGGCGACGGCACGCTTCAACGCGGCCAATCCGCGCGTGTTCGGCTCCGTGGCGCGCGGCGAGGACCGGCCGGACAGCGATCTCGACATTCTGGTGGATGATCTTCCGGGATCGACGCTCCTCAGTCTCGGCGGATTGCAGGATGCGCTTGAAACCTTGATGGCCGGCACGCAGGTTCATCTGCTGACGCCTGGGGACTTTCCGGAAGAGGTACGCCAGCGTGTGCTGTCCGAGGCCAAGCCGATATGAGTCGGGCGCGTCTGACCCTGTTGCTTGAGCGCATGCGGCAGGCATCCCTTGATGCCCATGGCTTGGCGACAAGCGTCGATAGGGCGACCTTCCTCAAGGATATGATGGTCCAGCGCGCCGTCGGCATGAGCCTGCTGATGGCTGCCGAAGCGGCGACGCAGCTGATGGATCGATATCCCGACTTTGTCGCCGATCATCCGGAGTTCCCGTGGGCCGAGATCCGCGGCATGAGAAATCGCATGGCGCATGGCTATTTCGAGATCAATCTGGAGCGGGTCTGGGATACGGCCACAATCGAGGCGCCCGAGCTTGTCGACAAAATCGATGCCATTCTTCACTGGCGTGCCGAAGGCGAATAATCAATGGCTGACACACTCCCCATCCACCCGCTGACCTCAGAACATTTCGCCCCCTTCGGCGAGGTGATCGAAGCCGATCCCTTGACCATGAGGCTGATCAATGGCGGCACCACCGAGCGGTTCCATGGGCTGGCGGCGCCACAGGCCTTGGGCGAGGGGGCGCGCGTCATCATCAACATTTTTCGCGGCCAGCCCAGGGCCTTTCCCTATGCGATCACGATGATGGAGCGCCATCCGTTCGGCAGCCAGAGCTTTTCGCCGCTGTCGGGACGCCCCTTCCTGCTGGCCGTCTCGCCGGATGAGGGGGGCAAGCCCGGCCGGCCGCAGGTGTTTCTGGCGCGCGGCGACCAGGGTGTCAATTACCGCTGCAATGTCTGGCACCATCCGCTGATGGCACTCGGTGCCGTCAGCGATTTCCTGGTCGTCGATCGCGACGGGCCGGGTACCAATCTGGAAGAGTTCTTTTTCGAAACGCCCTACATCATCGCGGAGCCGCAGCCATGACCGGTCTGACCACCCATGTACTCGATACGGCGCTCGGCAAACCTGCCGAAGGCATGAAGATCCAGCTGTTGCGCATGAAAGACGAGGGGGCGGATCTGATCACCACGGTGTTTACCAATGCCGATGGCCGCGTCGACGGCGGGCCGATCCTGACGGCGGAGACCGTCCAGGTCGGGCAATACGAGCTGCTGTTTCATGCCGGCGACTATCTGCGCGGCAGCGGCGCGGCGCTCACCGATCCGCCGTTCCTCGACGTCATCCCGATCCGCTTCGGCATCAGCGATCCGACGGCCCATTACCATGTGCCGCTGCTTTTGTCGCCCTATGGCTATTCCACCTATCGCGGGAGCTGAGCCATGCGTTTCGCCGCCATTGCCGACGTCCACGGCAACCATCTGGCACTGGAAGCGGTGCTGGCCGACATCCGCCAGCAGGGCATCGCAATCAGCGAGATCGTCAATCTTGGCGACTGCCTGTCGGGACCGCTCGATGCGGGCCGCACGGCCGACCTCCTGCTGTCGCTGGACCTTGTGACCGTCAGCGGCAATCACGACCGCTACCTGATCGAACATGCCGAAGGCACGATGCACGAATGGGAGGCCGACGCTTTTGCACAGCTGAGGCCCGCCCATCTCGACTGGCTGAAGACCCTGCCGTTTTCGACGGTCTGGCGCGACGCGGTGTTCCTCTGCCATGCCACGCCGAAAAGCGACCATACCTACTGGCTCGAAGGCGTCAGCGCCGAAGGTCATGTGCATCTGCGGCCGCGCGCCGAGATCGAGGCGCTGGCAGGCGGGGTCCAGCAGCGCCTGATCCTCTGCGGCCATTCCCATATTCCGCGGGTCGTCATGCTCTCCGACGGCCGGATGATCGTCAATCCGGGCAGCGTCGGCGGTCCCGGCTATGACGACGATCTGCCCTATTACCACAAGGTGGAGACAGCGACGCCGCTTGCCTCCTATGCCATCCTCGACGAGACCGCGCAGGGCTGGTCGGTGACCTCCAGGCTGGTGCCCTATGACCACATGGCCATGTCCAGGCTTGCCGCCGACCGCGGGCGGCCGAGCTGGGCCAATGCGCTGTCGAGCGGCTGGGTCGGGTAGAACAGCCGTTCTTGCCTTTTCCAGACCTGTACCGCATACTGTACAGGTCTGGAGGAGTTGCCATGCAGACCATCATGTTTTCGAAAGCCCGCGAAGAACTGGCCGGTCTGCTGGATCGGGTGACGCGTGATCGTGTGCCGGTCGAAATCGTCCGCCGCGACAAGCCGTCGGTCGTGATCGTCGACAAGGACGAATATGAGGGGATGATGGAGACCCTGCATCTGCTGTCCTCGCCTATTAATGCCGCGCGCCTGCTGACGGCGGTGCAGGACATCGATGCGGCGGGCCCTATCGATTTCAAAGACCTGATCGAGCCAAGATCTGCGGCGGAGTAAGCGCCGATGCTGTTGGCGTGGTACGCGCATGCCTGGCAGGATTATCTCTACTGGCAGGATACCGATGCAAAGATCGTCAACCGGATCAACGAATTGATCCGTGACGCGCTGCGCCATCCCTTCGACGGGATCGGCAAGCCGGAACCATTGCGCTGGCCGTTGAAGGGCTGGTGGTCGCGTCGGATCACGCAGGAGCACCGGCTCGTCTACACAGTCCGCGGCGAGGGCGATGGTCAGATGCTGATCGTCGCCCAATGCCGGATGCATTACTGAGACCTGACGCCTTTCAGAACGGGCTGTCGGCAATGATGTCGCGGTCGACCTCGGTGATCAGCCGCTTGCCGCAGAGCGCCATGGTGATGTCGAGTTCCTTGCGGATGATCTCCAGCGCTTTGGTGACGCCCGGCTTGCCCATGGCGCCGAGGCCGTAGAGGAAGGGGCGGCCGATATAGGTGCCCTTGGCGCCGAGCGCCATGGCCTTCAGCACGTCCTGGCCGGAGCGGATGCCGCCATCCATATGCACTTCGATCCGGTCACCGACCGCATCGACGATGCGCGGTAGCATGGCGATCGACGAATGGGCGCTGTCGAGCTGGCGGCCGCCATGGTTGGAGACGATGATGGCGTCGGCGCCGGTATCGGCGGCCATGCGGGCGTCTTCCGGGTCGAGAATGCCCTTGATGATCAGCTTGCCGCCCCAGCGCTCCTTGATCCACGCGACATCCTTCCAGGACAGCTGCGGATCGAACTGTTCGGCCGTCCAGGCGCCGAGCGAGGCAAGGTCCGAGACGTTCTTGGCATGGCCGTGGATGTTGCGGAAGGTGCGGCGGTTGGTCTGCATCATGTCCCAGCACCAGCGCGGCCGCATGGCCATCTGGAAGAGGTGCTTCGGCGTCAGCCGCGGCGGGGCGGACAGGCTGTTGCGCAGGTCCTTGTGGCGCTGGCCGAGGATCTGCAGGTCGGCGGTCAGCACCAGGGCCGAGCAATTGGCGGCCTTGGCGCGATCGATCAGGTTCATCACGAAATCGCGGTCGCGCATCACGTAGAGCTGGAACCAGAACGGCTTGGTGGTAACGGACGCCACGTCCTCGATCGAGCAGATGCTCATGGTCGACAGGGTGAACGGCACGCCGAACTCTTCCGCCGCTTGTGCCGCCAGCATTTCGCCATCGGCATGCTGCATGCCGGTCAGCCCGGTCGGCGACAGGGCCACCGGCATGGAGACGGGCTGGCCGACCATGGTGGTGGCCAGCGACCGGTTGGTCATGTCGACCATGACGCGCTGGCGCAGCTTGATGCGGGTAAAATCGGATTCGTTGGCGCGATAGGTCGATTCCGAATAGGCGCCGCTATCGGCATAGTCGAAGAACAGTTTTGGCACCCGGCGTTTTGCCAGGCGCTTGAGATCGGAGATTTCGAGAGGATTTGCCATCGGACCTGCCCTGCAACTGCGTGTCCTCAAGACCTAGCATGAGCCCGGAAGGCTTGTGAATGGGACGAGGGACGGCAGGTAAAGTTTTTTTACCTGTTGTCCCATGCACAGCGTAGGCCACTGGCCGCGGCTATCGGCTCAGTCTGCGGCCCTCGCGGCGCAACAGGATCATCTGCGCGGTCAGACCAACGACCAGCATGGCGGCAAGGGCTGCCTGGGCGCCGAGTAGAATCGGCGAATTCAGGTCCGTGACGATGGGGTGGCCGTCGGGCACGCGGCGAAGGGTTTCGCTGACGGCCGGCACCATCAGCAAAAAGGCCGTCAGGCTGAGGAAGATCGTTTCCAGGTAGCGCGCTGCCTTGCCCAAGACAGAGACATGGCCGACGGCATAGCCCGCCAGCAGGAAAACAAGCGTGACCGCGCCGATGACCGGGCTTGCGGCCTGGTGGGCCACCAGGAACACGGTGAGAGCGCCGATCAGCATCGACACGAAATAGACCGCGCCCGCCGTGGTGCGCGGCGCGATCCGTCCGTAGCGGGCGAACATATAGATGGCCAGGGGAATGGCCGGCAGGCTGCCGAGGGTGTGTACCCAGCCGAGAGGAGAGATTCCGAACATGTCGATGTCCTTTTCTGTGGGCGCTGCTCATTCGTCTTGGGATTGAGGCAGCGGCGTTTCGTGAAGTCTACCTACTAATTGGTAGGTTCGATGGCGAAAAATACCTGTCTGGCGGGTTCGTTCAGGCTTTGGGTAAGATCCGGTGCAGAAGCGTCCCTGTCACAATGCCGAAGATCTGCGGATTGCCATAGGCGCGGGCCGACAGCATGGCGCCATGCACGGTCGCCAAAAATGCTTCCGCTTCGGCCTCCGGCGTTGCGCTCAAGGAGAGCACACCTTGGCTGGCGCCGCGTTCCATCACCCGCGTCAGCCATGCCGACAGGCTTCTGAAGTGCGCCTTGACCTCGACGTGGACCTCCTCGGGCAGAAGCTGTGCTTCGCCCGCCAGCAGGGCGCAGACACAGAAGGAAGCGGTATTGTCCAGGATGCACGCTTCCCAATAGCCGAGATAGGCGCGCAATTGTGCGAGCGGGTCAACGATATGCTGTTCGAGTTTGGCCAATCCCGCTTCCGCGTCCTGCCGATAGCGATTGACCAGCGTGCGGACCAGATCTGCCTTGCTGGGAAAGTGATGGTGGATGCTGGCATTGCGAATGCCGACCAGTTTGGCGATGTCGGCATAGCTGAAGCCATTATAGCCACCGGCGACGATCAATGTGCGGGCGTGCTGCAGAATTTGGTCCGATGTGGTCGAAAGATTGCTCATGGCGCTTGTCTACCAACTAGTAGGTAGATTGTCAAGTCCATGTCCGATCGGAGTCTTGTCGTCGGGCCGTGTCAGAAATGCTCGCCCGAGCGGAAGGGGCCGACCCTCATGCCGGCCGCCACCAGATAGGCGGTCGACCAGCCGATCAGCAGAAATCCGTTGATGCCTTCCAGCGCCGAGAGCATGCGCCAATGCGGATCGGCGATCACGTCGCCGTAGCCGACGGTGGCAAAGGTGGTGGTGGAAAAATAGAGGGCGGTCGGAAAGTCGGCAACCACGCCGATCAGATCATAACATATCGCCCAGAGCCAAATTTCCGCCGTCAGCACCGCGAAAATGCCGATCACCACGGTGTTCATCGCCAGAATCCGGCTGCGATGCCCTTCGATGCGGATCCGGCCGGTGATCCAGTTCATCGCATGGGTGACCGCCATCAGCCCGAAGGTGTGGATGATGACGGTCAGCGAGATCATCAGCGTGCCGACGAACAGATTGATGATCATCAAATATCAAAGCCTTTATGTTGCTAGAGATACGAAAATCATAGTAGAATTGGGACTTTAGTTATTGTTTCGCCTTTGATTTTCTCAATGTATGTATTGTTGCCTTGCATTTTTTGCTTTACCATTGTGTGGTATATGAGAATCGCCCGTCGGATGACTTCGCTCGGCGAGGAAGCATGAGTTGCTTCCTGAATCTCAGAGATTGCTGCCCCGACATCGCCGGTCAGACGAACTGTCACCCTTGGATAGGGGGAGCGGCTGACTTCGGGGTTATCTGCAATCGAATCGGATGTGTTCGTTTTATTTGTGACGGGGTTTGTCATGGGTCTAGCTCCTGTTCCGGCAGAGCTCGGAACCTATTGAATCTCGTAAATACACATAGCGTTTGGGGATAACTACGTCAACCTTTGTCAGACAAAGTTGATCAGTGTTGACCTATGTCGGACTTTGAGCTAGATGAGTAAATAGATCGTTACCAACTATACATTAGCCCTAAGGTAGCGATTTATACCGTCAGGAATCAGCCTGACCAACACAGGAGGTCGCCTATGAATTCAGCACAACTTTTTTGCCCTTAGCGGGCGAAAGCAGGGAACTGGCCCCCCCTGAATCGAACGAGGGCACAGGAACGAAAGACAGATGCAAATGCATCCCGATTTCGAAAAACTGCTTGATCGCAAACTGAAGGAAAATCTTCAGTCCAGCGTTCAAGACGAAAAGTGGTTTCCGCCGAAAAGGATCGTGGCGGATGTCATATCAGGTCTTATTGTCGCTGCCTTAGTGACAATAGCAGCGTTAATCTATTCAGAGAGGGGTGAGTGCAATGCAGCATCACACCAGACGAATACCGCGAAAGTGGGCGTTGCGGCTGTCGAGAAGAAGAATTGATCAGTTCTTAGACCTCCCAAGCTAATGGGGTATCGATCCACCGGTACCCCGTTTTTCTCCAGAAAAACCAGATTCAAATAGCGTTGGGCTTAGATGCTCTCCCGGCGACATAGGTTTCGACGATGGCGCGATCGTCTCCCAATGTCTGCAGCAGAAACAGTTCCTCGCCAAGGGTTTTCACGGTTTCCATGCGCAGTGCCATGGCCGGCGTGGCAAAGGCGTTCAGCACGATGACATCGGCATCGGTTCCGGGCTCCAGCGTGCCGATCTTGTCGCTGAGAGAGAGGGCTTCGGCATTGCCGAGCGTCATGTGGTAGAAGCTTTCGAGCGGATTGAGCCGCTCGCCGAGCAATTGCTGGATCTTGTAGGCCTCGTCCATGGTCTTCAGCATGGAATAGCTCGAGCCGCCGCCGATATCGGTGGCGACGGCGATGCGCAGCGGCTTGTCCCGGCGCTTCAACGCTTTCAGCGGAAACAGACCGGAGCCTAAAAAGAGGTTCGAGGTCGGGCAGTGCACGGCAATCGCGCCGGCCTCGCTGATCGCGTCCGCCTCGCGGTCCGAGAGATGGATGGCATGGCCGAGCAGGGTTTTCGGCCCCAGCAATCCGTAATGGGCGTAGATATCGGTGTAGTCGATGGCGTCGGGATAGAGCGTTGCGGTATAGGCGATCTCGTCGTGGTTTTCCGACAGATGGGTCTGGATATGCAGATCGGGAAATTCCTCCGCGAGCGCCTGGGTGCGTTCCATCTGCTGCGGCGTCGAGGTGATGGCAAAGCGCGGCGTGATGGCCACATGATTGCGACCCTTGCCGTGCCAGTCGGCAATCACCGCTCGGGTTTCGTCATAGCCCATTTCGGGCGTGTCGAGCAGGCCCTGCGGCGCGTTGCGGTCCATCATCACCTTGCCGGCGATCATGCGCGTGCCGCGTTTCAGGCTTTCGGCAAAAAAGGCATCGGCAGACGTCTTGTGCACGGAGCAATAGGCGACCGCCGTCGTGGTGCCGTTGCGCAGGAATTCGTCAAAGAAATGCACGGCGATGCGTTCCGCATGGGCCTTCTCGACGAAACGGCACTCCTCGGGGAAGGTATAGGTGTTCAGCCATTCCAGCAGGTTGGCGGCATAGGAGCCGATCACCTGCATCTGCGGGAAATGCACATGGGTGTCGATGAAGCCGGGCAGGATCAGGTGTGGCCGGTGGTCGATCTCTTCGACGCCATCCTCTGCCTTGGCCTTGACATCCGCATAGGCGCCAAAGGCCTGGATCACGCCGTCGGACATCAGCAGTGCGCCGTCGGTCTCGTAGATAAAACTCTCGGTGTCGGCGGCATCGAGCGGCGCGCGGCGGAAGGTGAGCAGGCGGCCGCGGATCAGTGTTTCGGTCATTACATCTTGCCTTCCACGGCGCTTTCGAACCAGGCGGACAGCAGAGCCCGCTCGTCAGCCGTCACTTCGGTGATATTTCCGGGCGGCATGGCGTGGCTGCGGCCGGCCTGGATATAGATTTCGCGGGCATGCGCGGTGATGTCCGCATCGGTTTCCAGCTTGACGTTCTTCGGCGGACGAACGACGCCTTCCCAGACCGGCTCGGCCGCATGGCACATCGAACAGCGCGACTGGACGATGTCACGGGCAGCGGTGAAATGCACGTTCTCGGCAAAGCGCAGATTGCTGGGCGCAACAGCCGTTTCCGTCTCCACCGGCGGCTTCTGCACGGTCGACAGCCACATGATGACGATGAAGATGACGGTTGTGGCGATCCAGGTCCATGTCGGCCGCCCCTTTCTCGCGTGCGTGGTGTTGAACCAGTGGCGGATGGTGACGCCCATCAGGAAGACCAGCGCGGCGATGATCCAGTTATAGGCGGTGGCAAAGGCCAGCGGATAATGGTTGGACAGCATGAAGAAGATGACGGGCAGCGTCAGGTAGTTGTTGTGCAGCGAGCGCTGCTTGGCGATCACGCCGTATTTCGGATCGGGCGTGCGGCCGGCGATCAGGTCGGCCACCACGATCTTCTGGTTCGGGATGATGATGAAGAACACATTGGCCGACATGATGGTGGCGGTAAAGGCGCCGAGATGCAGGAAGGCGGCGCGGCCGGTGAAGATCTGCGTATAGCCCCAGGCCATGGCGATCAGGGCGAGATAGAGCAGCACCATCAGGCCCCAGGTGTTGCGGCCAAGGGGAGACTTGCAGAGCTGGTCGTAGAAGATCCAGCCAATGGCGAGCGATGCGACCGACAGGCCGATCGCCTGCCATTCGGTGACATCCAGCACATGGCGATCGATCAGGAACAGGTCGGCGCCGCCGTAATAGACCACGCAGAGCAGGGCAAAGCCGGAGAGCCAGGTGGTATAGGCCTCCCATTTGAACCAGGTCAGGTGTTCCGGCATCGAGGCCGGCGCCACCAGGTATTTCTGGATGTGGTAGAAGCCGCCGCCATGCACCTGCCATTCCTCGCCATAGGCGCCGGCGGGCAGATGCGGGCGTTTGACGAGGCCCAGATCCAGCGCAATGAAATAGAAGGAGGAGCCGATCCAGGCGATGGCCGTGATGACATGCAGCCAGCGTACGGCAAGCCCCAGCCATTCCCAGGCGATGGCGAATTCATACATGCAATATCCCTTTCGTCCCCGAACGCACCACCTTGCAAAAACTTCCGGCCGAAGGGAAGGGGCTGACGGGCGGTCCGGCCATTTTGTGCAGCGCTTTGTGTGCACTGCAAAAGACTATCGATGATTTCCTGTATTGGTGCGAATATGACAATTCGGTTACATTCATTGGGCAGTGCCGCCGGACAGGTGGTTGGCGTCGAACCGGCGGCTTTTCCCCCAACACGGAGATCAGCCGATGCGCAGTATCCTTACGGGCGTTCTGGTTGCGTATGCGTCTTGTGTTCAGGCCCATGATTCCCACAGCGGATGGCGTTACGAGAGCTTCTGCTGCAATGGCGACAATCATACCGGCGATTGCCAGATGATTCCCTCGCAGAGCGTCAAGGTGATCAACAACGGCTATCAGCTGACGCTTTCACCCGGCGATCACCGGCTGGTGACCCGCGACCATGTCTTCAAGTTCCCGCAGACCACGACGCGGCGCTCGCAGGACAGCGAATATCATCTGTGCCTCTATCCGAATGAAGACACGCCGCGCTGCTTCTATGCGCCGGATATGTCGTTCTGAGATCGCTCAGGCCGGTTCGCTTGGCTTCAATTCGCCGAGCAGCCAGTCGCGAAAGGCGCGGATTTTTGGAGCGTTGCGGCGGCTTTCGGGATAGGCCAGCCAGTAATGGGAGCCTTCGTTGCAGACGAGGTCGAAGGGCTGGATAAGGTGGCCCATGGCCAGTTCCTCGGGGTAGAAGGCCGGTGTCAGCATGGCGACGCCCTGGCCGGCAAGAGCGACCTGCGCTTCGAAGGACTGGGCGCCCAGCCGGCTGCGGGGCCGGCTTTCGAGATCGGCACCGCTGACGCCTGCGGCCGTCAACCAGATCTTCCACCAGGGGTCGCCGGGATCGATCAGCCGGAGTTTCAAGAGGTCGGCGGGTGTCGACAGGCCGCCGATGCTGGCTGCCAGCTCCGGACTCACCATCGGCGAGAAGTCGACCTTCATTAGGCTGTGGCAGCGCAGGCCGGGCCAGTCTCCCTTGCCGGCCCTAATGGCGACGTCGGCCTCGGTCTGGGCAAAGTCGATCATTTCCTGAGCGGTTTCCAGCCGGACGGCGATGGCCGGGTTCTTGAGCTGGAACGAGCCGATATGCCGGGCCAGCCAGCGCGAGGCGAAGGTGGCCGTGGAATGGATGTTCAGCGTGCCTTCGGTGCTGTTGCGCGCATGGGCGACCGCCTCCTGCAGCAGGTCGAAGGCCTCGGAGACTTTTGGCGCCAGGCGCTGGCCGGCCTCGGTCAGGGAAATCCGGCGCGTCTGGCGCAGGAACAGCGGCTCGCCGATGCTCTCTTCCAACAGCTTGATCTGATAGCTGACCGCCGTCTGGGTCATGCCCAGCTCTTGGCCCGCCTTGGTGAAGCTTGCCTGCCGCGCCGTCGCCTCGAAGACGCGCAATGCGTTCAGGGGAAACTGGCGCGACAGTTTCATGGATCAGCTCTCTTTATGGGTGCAGCGGTTCATTCGTTTTGATAGATCCATGAAAATAAAGCATTTCTTAGCCTCCAGAGCAACCTTTTGCAAAGGGCCGCTCATCAGTATTCACGGAGGAAATCATGGCTATCGGATTGAGGAACGCTGTCTCGCTGGTTTTTGGTGTTCTGCGCTGTATGGGACGAGTGGTCACGCGCCTGCTGCAGCCGGACGACCGTATCGAGACCTTCCTGTCGGATGATCTGAAGCGCGATCTCGGATATTGGGAGGGCCGCGCCTCCCGGTCCCGCCGGGCGGAAATCCGGGATACGGCCTCCGTCTGGTCCGCCATCCGGCCACCGCGCGGGCCGCAGTGATCGGGGTCAACCGTTTACAGCGCTCGAGTTCCAGTGGCTGTCCGGGTCGATGCCATGGGCGAGCAGGATGTCCTCGACGGGCGAGAGGAAGGGCCGGAACAGCGCGGTCCGGCGGTCTGTCGAGCGATCGAGACCCTGGTGAACACGGCTGGCGCTCAGCGTCCGGACGGAACGCCTATTGCTTTCGAAGGCCAGGCAGCGCTCGTCAAAGTCGAGGCCGCAGAAGGCCAGCAGGCGCCGTGTCTGGCCGTCTTGGTCCTGCTTCAATGCCGTCAGATCGAATTGCAGCAGGTCCGGGCCTAACACGTAGTGCCAATGGGCCATCAGATCGGCATAAAGCGCATAATAATGCGCCAGTTCCTTGAGATCATAGGCAAAGCGGTTACCCTCCGAGCCGAACAGGCTGGCATAGATCGACATGCAGTTTTCGATCGGCGGGCGGGTGCAATGAATGACACGGGCGGCCGGAAAGAGCGTCCTGATGATGCCGATCCAGCGGAAATTGAGCGGCATCTTGTCGGTGAAGCGTGGCTTGCCGTGGCCAAGAGGTGCGATCGCCGTGAGATAGGCGGCGGCCATCTCGGCGGCGGCCGTGCAGCCGGGCTGGAAGCCGTCCAGCGCCAGGCCGGGCCGGCTGCGGTCGGCCAGGAATTTTCCGACAAGCTCGGTCATCTCGTTGCGTTCGCCGGCGCCATGAACCTCGGGATGGGAGGACAGGATCTGCTCGGCCAGCGACGTGCCGGAGCGCGGCATGCCGACGATGAAGATCGGCGCCGGGCCGTCGCTGGGTTGGAGACCGGCGAAATAGCCGGCGTCGAAATGCTGTTTCATCTGCGCGAAGACGCCGGCCTCGATGGCCGGATTGTGAGGGAGAGCGGCGCGTTTGGTGCGGTTGGCGGCATCGAGCCAGGCAAAGGCGGCCTGTGTGTTGCTCCGTGCCTCTTCGGCGCGAAACAGCGCGAACCCCAGCATGGTCTTGTCGGCACCATTGGTCGCGCCGCGAAACAGCGCTTCCAGCCTGTTGAGATCGTCGGCGGTGGGTGCAAAAGAGGCTGAATTGGCAATGTTGTACCAGGCTTCGGCGTCGGCGGGGCGAACGGCGACAAGCCGGCGCCACAGGTCGATGGCATCCGCATTGCGGCCGCTGTCGCGCAGCAGCGTCGCCAGGCTGCGCAACATCGCGGCTTCGCGGGGTGCCAACTCCAGTCCGCGTCTGAGTGCGGTCTCGGCCTCCGGGTCCCGCCCGAGATCGAGGAGAATGCGGCCGAGGTTGGCCAGGATGGCGGGATGATCGGGAGCGAGAACTGCGGCCTGCTTGCTTGCGGCCAATGCCAGCCCAATACGATTGGTTTGATACAAGGCGATGGAAAGGTCGAAAAAGGTTTCGGCGTCGTCAGGCACAAGCGTGGCGGCCGCCAGCAACTGGCGCGCCGCCAATTCCAGATCGCCCTGTTTCCGGCTGATTGTCGCGCGGAATTTCAACGCCTTTGCCTGCTCGTGCTGAGAGGTGGGGTCGCTCTCTGCCGGCGATGTCGCTTTGGTCGCAGAATGGCGGCTGGACATGGTTTTTCGATTCGCACTTTGCGGCGCGGAAACGCGACGATCTGTGCAGGATAGAAGCGAGAGCTTATCTCAGGCTTTCCCCGGCATTAATGCCGTCAGCAGCTCGGCGGCCACCAGGGCGGCAATCACCGCCGGGCGCTTGTCGCGGACCGTGCTGCCGCCGATCGGCAGGACCAACCGGTCGATTAAGGACGGATCGCCGCCGTCGCGCTGCAGCCAATGGGCAAAACTCGCCCGCTTGGTGGCCGAGCCGATCATGCCGACATAGGCGAGATCGCCGCGGGCCAAGGCTTGGCGGGCAATCAGGAAATCGAGCGCATGGTCATGGGTCATGATGACCACGGCGTTGCCGGGCGACAGATGGGCCACTTCCACCTCCGGCATGGCGACATGGCGCAGGGCAATGGCGGGCGGCAGGTCCGGCACAGGCTGGTTGCGGGTCTCGATCATCGTGGCCTGCAGTGGCAGGGGTGCCAGCGCCTGCGCCAGGGCCCTGCCGACATGGCCGGCACCGAACACCAGGACGTGGGGATAGGCGTCCTGTTCCTGCCGCAGGCGCTGCCGCAGCGTTTCGGCCAGGACCGGATCGACGGGCGCGAAACGCAGTTGCGTGCGGCCGCCGCAGCATTGGCCGATCTCCGGGCCGAGCGGCACGTCGAGAGTGAGTGGTAAAGGTCGGCCGGACAGCAGGGCGCGGGCATGGTCGATCGCCATGAATTCCAGCTGCCCGCCACCAATCGTGCCCCACATGGCATCCGCCGCCACCAGCATCATCGTGCCCGCATCGCGCGGCGTCGAGCCTTTGGCGACAGCCACCTCGACGAGAAGGACGGCGGGGTGGGTGGTGAGGAAGGTGCGGAGGGCGGTCACGCGCTGGTACCCCCCTCTGTCCTGCCGGACATCTCCCCCTCAAGGGGGGAGATCGGATTGCCGCGCCGTCGCTGGCAGACACTGATGTCTCTCACGCCGAGATGGGCCGGCACAGGAGACGCAATTTGACCAGATGCGAGCGCTATCGACCGGGTCGATCTCCCCCCTTGAGGGGGAGATGTCCGGCAGGACAGAGGGGGGTAGGCGCCAGTCACGAACGCATGTCTCCAATCATCCGCAGGATATGCGTACAGACCTGATCCAGCCGCTGAAGAACATCTTCGTTGGTGACCCGCAGGACCGTCCACCCCAGCGCCTTCAGTTTTTCGTCCCGTAGCCTGTCCCGCTCTATCGACCCATCATGGCTGTGGCTCTCGCCATCAATCTCCACGACCAGCTGATGCTGCGGACATGAAAAATCGACAATGTAGCCAGCGATCGGCATCTGTCGGCGGAAGCTCAGGCCTTCGAGCCGATGCGCCCGAACCACATTCCAAAAGCGCAACTCTGCCTCGGTCAGCGCTTTGCGCATGTGCCGGGCATGTCCCCGATTTCGTTCTGGCACCTCGAAATGCGTCATCCGCGGCGTGTCCAGGTCAAACCTCTTTCTTCAGCCGTTCCACCGCCATCAGCACCCGCTCGGGCGTTGCCGGTGCGTCGAGCCTTGGGCAATGGCGATAGTCCGCCACGCTGGCGACCGCCATGGACAGCGCCTCCAGCACGGAATTGGCCAGCATGAAGGGCGGTTCGCCGACGGCCTTGGAGCGGCCGATGGTCGGCTCGGCATTCTGCGACCAATCGGCCAGCTTGACGTTGAAGGTCTTTGGCCGGTCGGAGGCAAGCGGGATCTTGTAGGTCGAGGGCGCATGGGTGCGAAGCCGCCCCTTGCCGTCCCACCACAGTTCTTCCGTCGTCAGCCAGCCCATGCCCTGCACGAAGCCGCCTTCGATCTGGCCGATATCGATGGCCGGGTTCAGCGAGCGGCCGACATCGTGCAGGATATCGGTGCGCTCCATCAGGTATTCGCCGGTCAGCGTGTCGATCGACACTTCCGAGCAGGAGGCGCCATAGGCAAAATAATAGAAGGGCGTGCCGCGGCCGGACGCCCGATCCCAATGGATCTTCGGCGTCTTGTAGAAGCCGGCCGCCGACAGCTGCACGCGGCCGAAATAGGCGTGGTGGACGAACTCGGGGAAGGGGATCTCGTCGTTACCGACCCGCACCCGGTTCGGTAGGAATTCGATCTCGCCGGTCGGCACGCCGTAACGTTCGCTGGCCCAGGCGACCAGGCGCTCCTTGATCTGGCGGGCAGCATCATAGGCCGCCATGCCGTTGAGGTCGGAGCCGGACGAGGCGGCGGTGGCCGAGGTATTCGGAACCTTGCCGGTGGTCGTCGCGGTGATCTTGACCCTCTCGATATCGACCTGGAAGGCATCGGCCAGCACCTGGGCAACCTTGGTATAGAGGCCCTGGCCCATTTCGGTGCCGCCGTGGTTCAGGTGGATCGAGCCGTCCTGATAGACATGCACCAGGGCGCCGGCCTGGTTGAAGGCGGTCAGGGTGAAGGAAATGCCGAATTTCACCGGCGTTAGCGATATGCCCTTCTTGATGACCCTGCTCGACGCATTGAAGTCGAGGATCGCATTTCGGCGCGCCTGATAGTCGCACGAGGTCTCCAGCTCCTCGACCACCCTGGCGATGATATTATCCTCGACCAGCTGATGATAGGGGGTGATGTCGCGTCCGGAACCAAGCTCGCCATAGAAATTTGCCTTGCGGATCTCCAGCGGATCCTTGCCCAGCGCATAGGCGATTTCCTCGATCACCCGTTCCGCCCCCAGCATGCCCTGCGGCCCGCCGAAGCCGCGATAGGCGGTGTTGGAGACGGTGTGGGTCTTCAGGGGTTGCGAGGTCAGCAGCACATGCGGATAGAAATAGCTGCTGTCGGCATGGAACAGGGCACGGTCGGTGACCGGTCCCGACAGATCTGCGGAATAGCCGCAGCGGGCGGCGAAATTGGCGGCAAGGGCATGGATGCGGCCGTCACTATTGTAGGCCACGTCGAAATCCATCCGGAAGTCGTGGCGCTTGCCGGTCATCGTCATGTCCTCGTCCCGGTCGGGGCGGAACTTGACGGCGCGGTTGAGCTTCTTGGCGGCGATCGCGGCAAGGGCTGCAAACTGGTTGCCCTGGGTTTCCTTGCCGCCGAAGCCGCCGCCCATGCGCCGCACATTGACGGTGACCGCATGGGAGGGAATGTCGAGCACATGGCCAACGACATGCTGGATTTCCGAGGGATGCTGGGTCGAGGACCAGACGGTGATGTCGTCATCCTCGCCGGGGATCGCCATGGCGATATGGCTTTCCAGGTAGAAATGCTCCTGGCCGCCGATGCGCATCTGGCCTTTGAGGCGATGCTCGGCTTTGTCGAGTTCGGCTTCCGGCTCGCCGCGCTTCAGGGTCATGCCCGGCGTTACCACCGCGGCGCCGTTTAGCAGCGCGCCGTCGATATCGCTCCAGTGCGGAAGGTCCTGGTATTCGACCTTGGCAAGCCGGGCCGCACGGCGGGCCTGATCGCGGGTCTCGGCAATCACCGCAAAGATCGGCTGGCCGTGGAACTGGACCTTGTCTTCGGCCAACAGCGGTTCGTCGTGATGGCCGCCGGAGGAGACGTCGTTGACGCCAGGCACATCCTTGCCGGTCAGCACCCAGACGACGCCGGGCGCGGCGCGGACTGCCGACAGATCCATCGCGAGAATGGTCGCATGGGTACGATCCGCCATGCCCAGCGCACCATGCAGCAGACCGGCGGGTTCGGGAATATCGTCGATATATTCGGCACTTCCCGCCACATGCTTATGGGCTGAATCATGGCGCTGCGACTCATGCATCGGGCCGTTGATATATTTGTACTGCTCGTAAGCCGCCTTATCCATGATGAACGCCTCCGTGTGTCATGACCCCCCTCTGCCCTACCGGGCATCTCCCCCTCAAGGGGGGAGATCGGCGTGGGGTTGGCGTTTCGACAGCGGCTGGCCTTCGAAGTCTGGTCAGCAGAAATTGATGCGATGAAATAGACCGTTCTGACAGGTCGCGATGGTCACAAGAGAAATTGGCGCCGAGGCCGGCGGTTGATCTCCCCCCTTGAGGGGGAGATGTCGGCGTCGCCGACAGAGGGGGGTAACCGCGCACCATCATGCCTCCTCCAGCGTAAAACGTTGCAGCTCCTGCGGCGATCCCGAGGTTTCCAGGAGGAAGCGGGTTAGCAGGTTCTTGGCGGTCAGCTGGCGGTAGTCGGCGGTGGCGCGCCAGTCGGTGAGCGGCTGGTAGTCGCTGTCGAAGGCGTCACGGGCGGCCGTGATCGTCGTCTCCGTCCAGGGCTTGCCGTAAAGGGCGGCCTCGACGCTGCGGGCGCGCTTCGGCGTTCCGGCCATGCCGCCAAAGGCGATGCGGATATGGGAGACGGTGCCGTTCTCATCGAGCCCCAGGCTGAAGGCGCCGCAGAGGGCGGAAATATCCTCGTCGCGGCGCTTGGTGATCTTGTAGACGGCGAAGCGATGGCCGGCGGAGGGGCGCGGCACATGCAGGCTTTCGACCAACTCGCCGGGCTTTCTGTCCTGCTTGCCATAATCGATGAAGAAATCATCGAGCGGCAGGGTGCGGGTGCCGGTGGCGGAGCGCAGCGTCACGGTGGCGCTAAGCGCAATCAGCGCCGGCGGCGTGTCGCCGATCGGCGAACCGTTGGCGACATTGCCGCCGATCGTGCCCATATTGCGCACCTGCTGGCCGCCGATGCGGTCGATCAGCCGGCCAAAGGCCGGGATTTCGCGGGCGAGCGTCTCATGGGCCGTGCTGTAGGACACGCCGGCGCCGATGGTGATGCCGGTGTCCGTGCTGGTGATTGCCTGCAATTCGTCGAGATGGTTGATGAAGATCACCGGGTTCAGATCACGCATCTGCTTGGTGACCCACAGGCCGACATCGGTTGCGCCGGCGACGATGGTGGCCTTGGGCTCGTGGGCCAGCAGATCGGCAAGCGCTGCGACAGTACCGGGCACGATCAGCCGGCGGTCGCCCTTGCTGACCGTGATGGTCTCCTTGGTCCTCAGATCCTCCAGCCGCGCGATGATGCTGGCACGTTCGCGCTCCAGCGGATCGAACAGGGCGCTCGGCCGGATCCGCGCCACCTGTTCGGCCGCCTTGACGATCGGCTCGTAGCCGGTGCAGCGACAGAGATTGCCCTGCAGGGCCTTTTCGATGGCGGCGCGCGACGGTTTTTCATCGGTCAGCCACAGGCCATACAGCGACATCACGAAGCCCGGCGTGCAGAAGCCGCATTGCGAGCCGTGACAGTCGACCATGGCCTGCTGCACCGGATGCAGCGTTCCGTCCTTGGCGGCGAGATGCTCGACCGTCACCACATGGGTGGCGTTGAGCGAGCCGACGAAGCGGATGCAGGCATTGACCGTCTCGTAAGACAGGTGGCCATCGACCAGTCGGCCGACCAGGACGGTGCAGGCGCCGCAGTCGCCTTCGGCACAGCCTTCCTTGCTGCCGGTCAGCCGGCGCTGCAGCCGCAGGAAATCCAGCAGCGTTTCGGTGGGATCGACGCTGCCGAGGGCGATATCCTCGCCATTCAGGATGAAGCGGATACGGTCAGTCATGTCAGGCTTTCTTTCGGATGGATCGGCTAGCGGGCAGGGTCACTGCGCCGTCCAGCCGCCATCGATCGAGATATGGGTGCCGGTGATCTGCCTGGCGGCATCGCTCGCCAGAAACAGCGCCGTGGCGGCGACATCTTCAACTGCAACGAATTCCTTCGTCGGCTGGAATTTCAACATGACATCCGACTTGACCTCAGCTTCGGAAATGCCGCGGGCCTTGGCGGTGTCGGGGATCTGCTTTTCGACCAGCGGCGTCAGCACATAACCGGGACAAATGGCGTTGACGGTCACGCCGAATTCGGCAAGTTCCAGCGCTGCCGTCTTGGTCAGCCCCATGATGCCATGCTTGGCGGCGACATAGGCCGCTTTGAACGGCGAGGCGATCAGCCCGTGCGCCGAGGCGATGTTGATGATGCGGCCGTGCTTCTTCGCCTTCATCGCCGGAATGGCTGCCTGCATGGTATGGAAGGAACTGGACAGATTGATGGCGATGATCTGGTTCCACTTGTCGGCCGGGAAGTCCTCGATCGGCGCGACATGCTGGATGCCGGCATTGTTGACCAGCACGTCGACCATGCCGAATGTCCGGGCGGCCGTCTCCATCAGGTCGGCGATCTCGTCGGGCTTCGTCATGTCGGCGCCGTGGTAGAGCGCCTTGCCGCCATGGGTCTCCAGCGCCTTGCGGATCGCCTCGATCTCGGCGGCGTCGCCGAAACCGTTGATCACCACATTGTCACCGCCGGCCGCAAAGGCCTTGGCGATCGCCAGGCCTATGCCGCTGGTGGAGCCGGTGACGACGACGGTTCTGGACATTGGCAGTTCTCCCCCATGGGTTTTCCGGCATTCTCTTGCGCCGCAACACAGCAGGCAAAGTTATGCCCAAATCGCTAATGCTGGCAATTGCGTTTTTTGGACGTTTACCCGCCGTGGACGGACAATAAACGCCGCGGCATTTGTTTTGACAAAGTCTTGCGCCTTGTATTGAACTTGCGCCAACCAAAGACAGGCTATGAGCATTGGGAGGTGCGCGTGGGCGGATATGTGCTTGCAATCGATCAGGGAACCACATCCAGCCGGGCAATCCTGTTCGATGAGAGGATGCGGGTTGCAGGCTCGGGTCAAAAAGAGTTCCCACAGATCTTTCCGAAATCCGGCTGGGTCGAGCATGATCCCGAAGAGATCTGGCAGAGCGTGCTGTGGTCGATCCGCGAAGCGATCAGGACGGCCGGCATCACCGCGAAAGACATTGCCGCCATCGGCATCACCAACCAGCGCGAGACGGTGGTCGTCTGGGAGCGCGACAGTGGCCGGGCGATCCACAATGCCATCGTCTGGCAGGACCGGCGTACGGCCAGCTATTGCGACAAGCTGAAGCGCCAGGATCTGGAAAAACAATTCACCCGCAAGACCGGCCTGCTGCTCGACCCCTATTTTTCCGGCACCAAGCTGTCCTGGCTGCTGTCGAATGTGAAGGGCGCACGGGCGCGCGCCGCCAAGGGCGATCTGTGCTTCGGCACCATCGACACGTTCCTGATCTGGCGGCTGACCGGGGGTAAGAGCTTTGTCACCGACGCCACCAATGCGTCGCGCACGCTGCTGTTCAATATCGTCGACAACGACTGGGACGACGATCTGCTCGACATCCTGCGGGTGCCGGCCGCCATGCTGCCCGAGGTCAAGGATTGCTCTGCCGATTTCGGCGTGACCGATCCCGAGGTGTTCGGCGCTGCGGTGCCGATCCTCGGCGTGGCGGGCGACCAGCAGGCGGCCACCATCGGCCAGGCCTGCTTCCAGCCCGGCATGCTGAAATCCACCTACGGCACCGGCTGCTTCGCGCTGCTCAATACCGGCGAGGATCTGGTGCGCTCGAAGAACCGGCTGCTGACGACCATTGCCTATCGGCTGGACGGCAAGACGACCTATGCGCTGGAAGGTTCGATCTTCGTGGCCGGCGCCTCGGTGCAATGGCTGCGCGATGGCCTGAAGATGATCAAGGAGGCCAAGGAGGCGGGACCGCTGGCCCGCCAGGCCGATCCCAACCAGGAGGTCTATCTGGTGCCGGCGTTTACCGGCCTTGGCGCGCCGTGGTGGGACCCGGAAGCGCGCGGCGCAATCTTCGGCATGACCCGCAACACCGGGCCGGCGGAATTTGCCCGTGCGGCGCTGGAGGCCGTCTGCTACCAGACCCGCGACCTGCTGGACGCCATGCACAAGGACTGGAAAACCACCGGCGAGGCGACGGTGTTGCGCGTCGATGGCGGCATGGTCGCCTCCGACTGGGCCATGCAGCGGCTGTCCGACCTGCTCGATGCACCGGTCGATCGTCCCGTCGTGCTGGAGACCACGGCGCTCGGTGCCGCCTGGCTTGCCGGCAGCCGCGCCGGCGTCTGGCCCGACCAGGCCGGGTTTGCCAAGGCCTGCGCCCGCGACCATCGCTTCGAACCAGAGATGGACGACAAGACCCGGACCCGCAAGATCAAGGGCTGGCGCGATGCCGTGAAGCGGACGCTGACGACGGGGTGAGACGGCGTTGGACTTGGCAGTCGGACCATGATGTAGTAATGTTTCTACAAAGTGGAGATGACCAATGACCGTCATGACCTCGCGCGAATTCAATCAAGACACCGGCAAAGCCAAGAAGGCGGCACAGCAAGGCCCCGTGATCATTACCGATCGCGGCAAGGGGGCCTATGTGTTGATGACGATGGACGACTTCCTGAAACGGTCTGGCGGCACCCAGACGGTCGGCGACACCTTTGCCATGCCCGGCGGCGAGGACATCGAATTCGAACCCGAGAGACTTGACGACGTAGGCTTCCGGCCGGCGGAATTCGACTGATGTTTCTGTTGGATACCAATGTCATTTCGGAATTCCGGAAGATCAATTTGGGGCAGGCTGATCCGAACGTCGAACGTTGGACAAAGGATATCTCGCCCGAGTTCTTGTATCTTTCCGCGATCAATATTTTCGAACTGGATTTCGGGATTATCAAACGGGCACGGCGTGATCCGGCGGGTGCGGCCAAACTGCAGGACTGGCTCGACAATGTCGTCATTGCCAAATATCGCGACCGGGTCTTACCGTTTGGCCTGGACGAGGCCCGCATCTGCGCCTCACTGTGGTCGGATCGTACGCGCCCCTACCGAGACGCGATGATTGCCGCAACCGCGATGAAAGCCGGCTTGACGCTGGTGACCCGCAACACTGCCGACTTCCGCGATATGAACGTCCCTCTGATCAATCCGTGGGAAGGGCAGGGGGTCAAATAATCCTGCCATTCCGATTCAACACGCTGCCAAGCTGAATCCGCTTTTCCCGCCAAGCCGTTGATTTGCGATTCGAAATCGGCGCTCTTCATGTATCGATTCAACGCATCCCCTCAACACTGCGTCACCGATTCCAGTTTGCGCCCGGATCGTGCTCACCTTATCTGTGAGGACAAACATCAACGGGACAGTGATCATGGAACTCGGCCTTTATACCTTCGCGGATGTCGATCCGAATGCCGTCAACAAGGGTGCCGAGGCGGCGCGGCGGGTGAAGGATCTGCTGGAGGAGATCGAGCTTGCCGACCAGGTCGGGCTCGATGTCTTCGGTCTCGGCGAGCATCACCGGCCGGATTACATGGCCTCGTCGCCCTCGACCATTCTGGCGGCGGCCGCCGTCAAGACCAAGAACATCCGCCTGACCAGCGCCGTCACGGTGCTGAGCTCGGACGATCCGGTGCGGGTCTTCCAGCAGTTCGCCACCGTCGATCTCTTGTCCGGCGGCCGGGCCGAAATCATGGCGGGGCGTGGCTCGTTCATCGAATCCTTCCCGCTGTTCGGTTACGACCTCGACGATTACGACACGCTGTTTGCGGAAAAGCTCGACCTGCTCCTGGCGGTCCGGCAGAACGAGATCGTCGACTGGTCGGGTGAAACCCGCGCGCCGATGGTCGGGCAAGGCGTCTATCCGCGGCCGCTGCAGGATCTTCTGCCCCTGTGGATCGCCGTTGGCGGTACGCCGCAATCGGTGGCGCGGGCCGGCGTGCTCGGCCTGCCCCTGGCGCTGGCGATCATCGGCGGCCAGCCGCATCGCTTCGCGCCGCTGTTCAACCTTTACCGCGAAAGCGCCAAGCGGGCCGGCCACGATCCGGCGACGCTGAAGACCAGCATCAACGTGCACGGCTTCATCGCCGATACGACGGAAAAGGCTGCCGACGTGTTTTATGGCCCGCAGGCCGAGGTGATGAACCGCATCGGCCGCGAGCGAGGCTGGGGGCCGACCAACCGCCAGCATTTCGATCAGTCGCGGGCGCCCGATGGGGCGATCTTCCTGGGCGACCCGGAAACGGTGGCGGAAAAGATCGTCGCCCATCACGCCATCTTCGGCAATGACCGCTTCCTGCTGCAGATGGCGATCGGCCCGATGCCGCATGCCGAGATCATGCGCGGCATCGAACTCTACGGCACAAAAGTCGCGCCGCTGGTCAGAAAGGCGTTGACGCAAACGGAAACCGCCGCGTAAGCCACGGCCCATTGATCCTGGCAGAGGCGCGGCAACCCAGCTGTGCGCGGAAGAAAAGCAGATGATTGTTTCGAGCGACGAAGATCTCACCAAGCTGAAAGAGGTCGGCCGGCTGTGCGGGCTGGCGGTGAAAACCATGGCGGCCGCGCTGGAGCCGGGCATTACCACGGCCGAGCTGGACATGATCGGCCGCAAGGTGCTGGAGGATGCGGGTGCGCGGTCGGCGCCCGAACTCTGCTACCAGTTTCCCGGCGCCACCTGCATCAGCGTCAACGAGGAAGTGGCGCATGGCATTCCCGGCCCGCGGGTGATTGCCGCCGGCGACCTGGTCAATATCGACGTGTCGGCCGAGAAGGACGGCTATTTCGGCGATACCGGCTCGTCCTTCATCGTGCCGCCGGTGACGCCGAAGATCGAGCGGCTGTGCCGCGACGGCAAGCGGGCGCTTTGGGTCGGTCTCAACCAGATCCGCACCGGCCAGCCGCTGGCCAATATCGGCAATGCGATCGGCAAGTTTGCCGCCAAGAACCGCTATACGCTGATCACCAATCTGGCCAGCCACGGCGTCGGCCGGTCGCTGCATGAAGAACCGACCGAACTCTCGACCTGGCCGGACCCGGACGAAACCCGGATCATGGAAGAGGGCCTGGTATTCACCGTCGAACCCTTCCTGTCGCTCGGCGGCCATTGGGCCGAGGATGGCGACAAAGATGCCTGGACGCTGTTCAGCGAACCGCGTGCGCCGACCGTGCAGTTCGAGCACACGCTGGTGGTGACGAAAAACGGTCCGCTGATCCTGACCATGGTGGAGTGAGCGGGCGCTTTAGCGTGCCGTTTCACTCTCCATTTTCCTTGCTCCAAAACGCAGACCGTCGATCAGCAGATCGACCATGGCGCCGGCATGTCCCGCGCTGTCCTCGCCGGAGGCGGAGGACAGGTTGCCGATCGCCCGCAGCAGGTCATAGGGCGCCACGTCGCCGCGCACCTCGCCACTTGCTGCCGCCGCATCCAGCAGCGATTTCAGCACCGGCTCGAAACTGGCGCGGAAATAGGCCGGCAGCGCGTCGAAGGCCGGATCGCCGGAGTGTAGCGCTGCGGCCAGGCCCCGTTTGGTGGCGATGAAATCGGTATAGCGCTTCAACCAGCGTGCCAGCGCCTCGCCCGGCGGGTGATCGGCCGCCAGTGACGTGGCCTCGGCGGCGCAGGCATCGACCTCGCGGCGAAAGACGGCAGCCACCAGATCGGAGCGCTGCGGGAAGCGGCGATAGAGCGTTCCCACGCCGACACCGGCCATTGCTGCGATTTCGCGCACCGGCGCATCGACGCCTAAGGTCTTGAAAACCTGCTTGGCGGCCTCCAACACGGCATCCTCATTGCGCTGGGCGTCTGCCCGCACGCGCCGTGCCGGCTGCGTATTGTTCTCCTGCGTCTTCATCGCATCTTCGGACACATGCGCCCCCGTTTTTTCATGCGGATTCCAGCAGTCTCGCTTTACCTCTTGATAAGCGGATCACAGTTCCGTATATGGATTTCAGAAACGGAACCTTGTTCCGTATATTTGTGGATCAATGTTCCGTTCCCGCACCATAGACGACCCGCTGTCGGTTCGCCATCCGAAACCCGAGGAGATGCTTTATGAACACCCTGATCAACGCGGCGCGGTCCATTCCGGTCAATGACGTGACCGTCCCCATTTCCATTACCCCGGTGACGCTGCCGGCGCCGGGCAGGGGCATGCCGCTTGAGATGCGGATCCCCGCGCCCGCCACGGGCAACGACCTGCCGATCCTTCTGCTGTCGCATGGCCATGGCCCGTCGCTCTATCTTCCCTCGAAGGATGGCTATGGTCCGCTGGTCAATTTCTATGCGGAGCATGGGTTCGTGGTGATCCAGCCGACCCATGGCAATTCCAAGGTTGCCGGCCTTGGCGCCGATGCGCCGGGTGCGCCGTTCTTCTGGCGGTCGCGCGTCGAGGACATGACGCTCATTCTCGATAGGCTCGATGAGATCGAAGCGATGGTTCCGACGATCACAGGACGGCTCGATCGAAGCCGGATTGCTGCTGTCGGCCATTCGCTCGGCGGCCAGACCGTCGGCATGCTGCTCGGAGCGCGGCTGACCGATATCCGCGACGAGACCGCCCAGAATGTCAGCCTGATCGAGCCACGCATCACGGCAGGCGTGCTGCTGGCAGCGCCCGGCAATGGCGGCGACAGCCTCAGCGAATTCGCCCGCGCCAACTATACGTCGCTCAACCCCGACTATTCGCACCTGACGACGCCAACGCTGGTGGTGGTCGGTGACAGCGATGTCTCGCCGCACCTCACCGTTCGTGGCGCCGACTGGCATGCGGATGCCTATCACCACGGCCCGGGCAGCAATGCGCTGCTGACGCTGTTTGGCGGCAAGCATGGGCTTGGCGGGATCGCCGGCTATGACGCGAAGGAGACGGATGACGAGGATCCCGACCGCCTCGCCACCGTGCAGCGCATGAGCTGGGCCTATCTGCGCTCGGCGCTCTATGCGGGTGATCCGGCCTGGCCGCTGGCCTGCCAGGCGCTGGCAGGCCAGGCCGCTTCGCTCGGGCGGGTCGATCACAAGCAGCCCTGATTGTCGTCCTCCCCGACCTGGCTGCACGCTCGTAACGATCAGGCGTGCAGCCAGAGTGGACGATGATGGCCTTGGTGCCATCGGCTCGCGCGCCTTGCCATTCAACGTCCCATGAAAATTTCTGATTTGTCGGCAAATTGACGCAATGCAATAAGCCGGCAATGAGCAAAGGACATTCAGATCAGGTCAGCCTGGTGAAGACGGCACTGGCCGGCGCGATCGCCATGGCGGCGGCCATGGGGTTCGGGCGGTTTTCGTTCACGCCGATCCTGCCGTCCATGATGACCGGGCTCGGGCTGTCCTCGGCCGATGCCGGATTGATTGCCGCCGGCAATTTTGCCGGTTATCTGGCCGGGGCCGTGCTCGGCGCCTATGGCTGGGCGGCCGGGCGGGAGCGGCTGGTGGCGCTCGGGGCGCTTTTGACCACTGCCCTGGCGCTGGCCGCCATGGGGCTTTCCGAGAGCGTTGTCGCCTTCGTCATCATCCGCTTCGTGGCGGGTCTTGCCAGTGCCTTTGCGATGATCTTCACCTCGTCGATCGTGCTCGGCCATGCCGCAGCGCGCGGCAGCGACCATGTGCAGTCGGCCCATTTCGGCGGTGTCGGCATGGGCATTGCCACCTCGTCGCTGATGGTCATGCTGATCGGCTGGCTTTCGACGGAGGAAGCAAACAGTTTTCGGACCGACTGGTTCACCGGCGCCGCTTTGAGCTTTCTGGCCTTTCTGATCGTGTGGCGATTGTTGCCGGCAGCACCGGCGCGGGCAGGCGAGGCGCACAGCGAACCGCCGCTGACCTGGCGCAAGCCCCTGGCGCTGGTCACCTTGTCCTATGGGCTGTTCGGCTTCGGCTATGTCATCACCGCCACCTTCATCGTTGCCATGGCGCGGCTGGGGCAGGCGGGGCAGACCATCGAATTCCTCACCTGGTTCCTGACCGGCTGCACGGCGGCCGTGTCGATCTTCGTCTGGCGGCCGGTCATGCTGCGCGTCGGTCTTGCCGGCGTCTATGTCGCGGGCCTGCTGGTCGAGGCGGCGGGCGTGCTGGCGACCGTGCTCTTGCCGTTTCCCTATGCGCCGCTCATCGGCGGGGCAAGCCTTGGCGCTACCTTCATCATGATCACCGCCTACGGCCTGCGCATCGGCCGGACCCTGTCGCCGCAAAGCCCGCGCCGGGCGCTGGCCTTCATGACGGCCGCCTTCGGGGTCGGCCAGATCGCCGGACCCTTGGTGGCCGGCTGGCTGGCCGAGACGACCGGCAGCTTCACCGGGCCCACGGTGCTGGCAGCACTCGCCCTGGTTGCCTGCGCGCTCCTGGTCGTTCCGGTCTATCGCCGCATCGGCTGATAGTCCTGTCGTTACAATTGTGTAACACTCGCCAAGGGCCATTGCCCGCCCCACGGAACTGCCATAGTTTCCCGCCAACAGGTGTTTCGACCTCTTCAGAACACTCCAGTCAGGAAAGTCCACTTCCGTGTTCCAATCCTTCTTTCCCAAACCGAAACTGTTCTTTTCCTCTTTCGCTGTCTGGGTCCTTCTTTCTGTTCTCGTCTGGTATCTCTTCGGTGAACAGATGGGAACAGCCATCGGACTTCCACCCACGCCGGCCGACGCCGAGCCGGTGATCAACCTCACGTTCTTCCTGACCAAAGACTATCTGTGGTTCTGCATCTATGCGGGCATCTGGACAGCCGCGTTCGGCCTGTTCTGGCAGTTCTATGCCAAGGATCATCCGTGGCGGACCTGGGCGATCTGGGGCACGTTCTTCATCATCTTCACGACCTATTTCGACGTGCAGGTCTCGGTGCTTTTGAACAACTGGCGTCGGCCCTTCGGCGACCTGCTGCAGAATGCTCTGACAGGCAAACCGGGGATCACGACCTGGGACTTCTACAGTCTGATGATCACCTTCTGGAGCATCGCCTTCCTGAACGTCGCGGTCTTCGTCATCGTCCGGTTCTTCGTCAGCCATTATATCTTCCGCTGGCGCACGGCGATGAACGATTATTACATGTCGAAGTGGCAGAAGGTTCGCCATATCGAAGGTGCCTCGCAGCGTGTCCAGGAAGATACGATGCGGTTTGCCTCGACGTTTGAGGGGCTCGGCGTCAGCCTGATCGATGCGGTGATGAACCTGATCGCCTTCCTGCCGATCCTGTTCGTCCTGTCGTCCTACGTTACCGAACTACCGATCATCGGTGCGGTTCCCCACAGCCTGTTCTGGCTGGCCTTGATCTGGTCGGTGTTCGGCACCTTCCTGCTGGCCGTGGTCGGCATCAAGCTGCCGGGCCTGGAATTCCGCAATCAGCGGGTCGAGGCGGCCTATCGCAAGGAACTCGTCTACGGGGAAGACCATGCCGATCGCGCCCAGCCCCTGACGGTGGTCGAGCTGTTCACCAATGTCCGGCGCAACTATTTCCGCCTCTATTTCCACTACACCTATTTCAATCTGGCGCGCTCCTTCTACGGCCAGGCCGATGCGCTGTTCCTGATCTTCATGCTGGTGCCGACCATCGTCGCGGTGAAAATCACCTACGGTATCTACCAGCAGATCGCCACCGCCTTCGGTCAGGTCAGCAATTCGTTCCAGTACCTGGTCAATGTCTGGCCGACGATCGTCGAGCTTCTGTCGATCCACAAACGTCTGCGGGCCTTTGAGGCGGCGATCGACAACGAGCCTCTGCCGGAAATCGACCAGCGCTATCTGGAGCGTGAGGCCGAGGGCGGAGAGCTTGAGGCGGACAAGCCGTAAGCCATCGCCTTTGACGTATCACGATTCAACCGCGCCGGAGCGATCCGGCGCGGTTTGCGTTTGTGGGACGCCGCCCACGGCAGAGCGAGGTCGCCCCCCTCTGGCTTGCCAGCCATCTCCCCCACACGGGGGGAGATCGACCCGCGGTTCGCCTCTCGACCGGTCGGATGGCATTGCGAGCGCTGAAACGATAAGACACAGGAAGCGTGCTGGCCAGGTCGTGACGGGTCCGAATGCATGTCGTCTGCTCTGTGGCTTTTCTGGCTGGGCGGGCGGGTGCATCCTGGCCGATCTCCCCCCGTGTGGGGGAGATGGCTGGCAAGCCAGAGGGGGGTAGGCGGCACTCAAAACGGTCAGCCTGGGACGCCTTAAAGCCCCGAAGCCCTCGCGACCGCCTGCCGGTCGCGGCTCATCTCCAGCGCCTGCGAATACGTCACGCAGGCGACATCGGCGCGAGGACAGACTTCGGTCACCAGCCGTTCCATGGTCCGCCAATAGGCGCCGCCGTTCATTTCGACGAAGTGGAAGCCGAGCTGCAGCGGCAGGCGCTCTCCGTCATATTGGGCATCGAAGGCGGCCCGGAAGGCTTGATAGGCGCGGTCCTCGAATTCGGTGGAGCGCGAGGGATGGTCGAGGCCGGCCGAATGACGCACGAACAGATTATAGTCCATGCCGACGATGCGGCGTTGCTTCGGGCCTTCGGGGATCAGCGGCAGGCCGAAGCGCGCCAGGCGGCCATCGTCCTCGGGATATTGCGGGCCGCGGGCAACCGGGCTTGCATCATAGGCAAAGCCGGCCGCCTTCTCGGCCGCGACCAGTTCAGGCGTTTCCGACAGATAGGGGGCGCGCATGCCGCGGATGTCCTGTTGCACGAAATGGGCCCAGCCCTGCGGCTCCCGGTCTCCGACGCCATTGGCCGTCCAGGCATTGGTCACAACCCGGTCGAAGCTTTCAAATTCCTGCAGCCAGTCGGCCTTCGACCAATCCTTGCCGTCGAAATGGCCGCAGGTGTGGTTGCCGATCTCGTGGCCTTCCAGATGGGCCTGCCAGATCTGGTCGAGCCGCACGGCAACATCCTGCGGGTTCGGCGCAAAGCCGACATTGGAGCGGCCGGCTTTCTGGCCCGGCGCCTGATAGGTTTTGGCGTCGGCGCGTGGGATGAGATGGGCGCAGGACAGAAAGTAAGTGAAATGGGCATTGGAGCGGCGGGCGATGTCGCGGCTTTTGACCCAGAGCCGGTTGTCGGCCACCCCGTCGAAGGAGACGATCAGCATCTGTTTCGGCCGGTCGGCGGCCGGTTCGGCCCTGGCGTCTGGCGTTGCGGACAAAACGAGGGCCAGCGGCAGCGAGAGAAAAAAAGCGGTACGAAACATGACAAGCCTTGCATCAACAAGCGGGTTTCCTGTCATCGAAATGCGGCGAAGCTTTGAACGCGCTGGTAATTGCCAGCCTTCGGCCTTATGGGCATGGGGTAACCAATTCAACGGACGGGATCTTCGACAATGACAGTTCTGATCATCGGGATCGTACTTTTTCTCGGCACGCATATGATCCGCGTGGTGGCCCCTGGGTTTCGCGCGGCAATGATCGCCAGGCTTGGCGAGCAGGGCTGGAAAGGCGCCTATTCGGTGCTGAGCGTCGTTTCGCTCATCGTGCTGATCTATGGCTGGAGCATCGCGCCGGTCATCAATCTCTGGTATCCGCCGGCCGGCATGGCGCATCTGAGCGTCACGCTGATGCTGTTTGCGATGATCTGTCTGGTCGCCAGCGTCATCCCGGCCGGGCATATCGCCGCCAAGACCAAACATCCCATGGTGCTGTCGGTCAAGATCTGGGCGCTGGCGCATCTGCTGTCGAACGGCGATCTGCGCTCGGTCCTGCTGTTTGTCTCGTTTCTCGCCTGGGGCGTGATCCTCAGGATCGTGCTGAAGCGCCGCCAGAAGGCCGGCGAGGTGGTGCTGCGGCCCTTCGTGTCGGGACGCTACGATCTGATCGCGGCGGTGGTCGGTACGCTGGTCTGGGCTGCCTTCATCTGGAAGCTGCATGTATGGCTGATCGGGGTGGCTCCGCTGCCGATGCTGGCCTCGTAATCACGGCCATATTGGCTCAATGACGGTGAAATGACCGGCTACCCCTTACAACGGCTGAAAAATGGGGTAGAAGGCCGCTCACGCATGACATCCGCTTAAAAAGGCCGGACCTCCGGAAATAGACATGGTTGACAACAACGACAGCTTTATTCGCGAAGTCAATGAAGAGCTTCGCTCCGAACAGATGCAGTCCGTATGGAAGCGGTTCGGTCTGATCATCATCGGCGTGGCCGTATTGATCGTGGTCGGCACGGCTGCCTATCGCGGTTATGAATATTGGCACGAGGGCCGGGCTTCGGTCTCCGGCGACCGGTTCCTGACAGCCCTGAAGCTGGCCAATGAAGGCAAGAGCGAGGATGCGCTGGCGGTGCTTGCCGTGCTGGAGAAGGAAGGTCATGGGGCCTATCCGGTGCTGGCGCGCCTGCGGGCGGCGACTGTCATGGCTGAAAAGGGCGATACCTCAGGCGCCATTGCCGCATTCTCGGCGATCGGCAAGGATACCAGCGTCATGGACGTGGTCCGCAGCGTGGCGCGGATGCGCGCCGCCTGGCTGCTGATCGACACAGGTACGTACGAACAGGTGTCCGCCGAGGTGGAATCCATGGCGACACCGCTCAATGCGCTGCGCCATTCGGCGCGCGAGGCGCTGGGACTGTCGGCCTACAAGGCCGGCGACATGGTGCGGGCCCGCGAATGGTTCGAACAGATCACCGAGGATGCCGAGGCGCCGCGCAATGTCGCGACCCGTGCCCAGGCATTGCTCGACAATATTGCCGCTTCGGGCAAGGCGCCCTGATCGCGTCACCGCGGCACAAGGCAGAAAGACACGTTAGATGAACTTTACAGTCGCCATCGTCGGGCGCCCCAATGTCGGCAAATCCACGCTTTTCAACCGTCTGGTCGGAAAGAAGCTGGCGCTTGTCGACGACACGCCGGGGGTGACCCGCGACCGTCGCCCGGGCGATGCCAAGCTCATCGACCTGCGTTTCACCATCATCGATACGGCCGGTCTCGAGCAATCGGGTCCGGATACGCTGCAGGGCCGCATGTGGCTGCAGACAGAAGCGGCGATCGACGAGGCGGATCTCACGCTGTTCGTGGTGGATGCCAAGGCCGGCCTGACGCCGGCCGACCAGACGCTGGCCGACATGCTGCGCCGGCGCGGCAAGCCGGTCGTGCTGGTCGCCAACAAGTCCGAAGCCAAGGGCTCCGAAGGCGGTTTCTACGACGCCTTCACACTCGGCCTTGGCGAGCCTTGCCCGATTTCGGCCGAACATGGCCAGGGCATGATCGACCTGCGCGACGCCATCGTTGAGGCCCTCGGCGAGGAGCGGGCCTTTCCGCCGGAGTTCGACGAGGCGGTGACCGATGTCGATATCCGGGCCGATGCCGACGTGGATGTCGAGGACGACGACCATGAACCGGAATATGACGATACCAAGCCGTTGCGGGTGGCGATTATCGGCCGTCCGAATGCCGGCAAGTCGACGCTGATCAACCGCTTCCTCGGCGAGGACCGGCTGTTGACCGGGCCTGAAGCCGGCATTACCCGCGACAGCATCTCGGTGCAATGGGACTGGCGCGGCCGCACCATCAAGATGTTCGACACGGCCGGCATGCGCAAGAAGGCGCGTGTCCAGGAAAAGCTTGAAAAGCTCTCCGTCGCCGACAGCATTCGGTCCATCCGCTTTGCCGAACTGGTGGTCATCGTTTTCGATGCCACCATTCCCTTCGAAAAGCAGGATCTGCAGCTGGTCGACCTGGTGATGCGCGAGGGCCGCGCCGCGGTGCTGGCCTTCAACAAGTGGGATCTGGTCGAGGACACCCAGGCCGTCCTGGCCGACCTGCGCGAAAAGACCGAACGGCTGCTGCCGCAGGCCCGCGGCATCCGCGCCGTGCCGATTGCCGGCCAGACCGGCTATGGCCTCGACCGGCTGATGCAGTCGATCATCGACACGGACATGGTGTGGAACCGCCGCATCTCGACGGCGAAGCTGAACAAATGGCTTGAGACCCAGCAGATCCAGCATCCGCCACCGGCCGTCTCCGGCCGCCGTTTGAAGCTGAAATACATGACCCAGGTCAAGGCCCGCCCACCGGGCTTCATGATTTCCTGCACGCGGCCGGAATCGGTGCCGGAATCCTATATCCGCTTCCTGACCAACGGCCTGCGCAACGATTTCAAGCTGCCGGGCGTGCCGATCCGCATTCACCTGAAGGCGTCTGAAAACCCCTTCGAAAACCGCCGCAAGAAGCGATAGGCGGCTTCTTCACACGTAGCGGCGGCGCAGCAGGCTGCGTTTCTGGCCTTGCGCCTTGGCGGCCTGGACATTGTCGAAGAACTGCCGGGTTGCCGCCTCCCAGGAATAGGTTTCGGCGAGTTTGCGGGCCGCTTCGCGCGAGCAGTCGAGTGCCTTTCGGCAGGCGAGCGCCAGATCGTCGTCGAGCGCGCCGGCCTGGCTTTCCGGCGTGAGGATGTCGACCGGACCGGTCACCGGAAAGGCGGCGACCGGCACGCCGGAGGCGAGCGCTTCCAGAATGGTGTTGCCGAAGGTGTCGGTCTTTGACGGAAACACGAAGACATCGGCCTGCGCATAGGCGGCCGCCAGCTCCCTGCCGAATTTCACGCCGGTAAACAGCACATCGGGATAGCGGGCTTGCAACTCGGCGCGGGCCGGGCCGTCGCCGATCACCACTTTCGAGCCGGGCAGGTCGAGATCGAGAAAGGCCGGCAGGTTCTTCTCCACCGCCACCCGACCGACGGTCATGTAGAGCGGGCGCGGCAGGTCGAAGGGTCTGTCTTCGAGCGGAGCGGGGTGGAACAGCGTGGTGTCGATACCGCGGCTCCACAGGCACAGATTGGTGAGGCCCTTGCCCTCCAGTTCGCGGCGCAGGCTTTCGGTCGCCACCATGCAGGCGCCGCCGCGATTGTGGAACCAGCGAACATAGGCATAGAGCCAGCCAAGCGGCACCGGCACGCGCGTCGCCACATATTCGGGAAAGCGGGTGTGATAGCTGGTGGAAAACGGCATGCCGTTCTTCAGGCACCAGCGCCGCGCCATCAGTCCGAGCGGCCCTTCGGTGGCGATGTGCAGGAAGGTCGGCTGCTGGGACTCGATCAAACGGGCGATCTGGCCATAGCTTGCCAGCGACAGGCGGATTTCCGGATAGGTCGGCATCGGAATGCTGCGAAACGGCTGAGGGGTCACCATGGAGACCTCGACGCCCATGCGGGCCAGAACCGCATTGGTGTTCTCGATGGAGCGGACGACGCCGTTGACCTGGGGGTGCCAGGCATCCGTCACGAGGGTCAATCTCAGCATGGCGTGGCCGCTACCTTCATGTGCATGGGCCGACGAGAGGTTTTCGGCATGTCCGTCCGTTGCCGCAGGGTGTCTGGATCGTCGGGACGATGGCCTCAAGCAAACGTTGCCTGGGACCGGGTTCTGCCTTGGGCCGCCGGCGGTTTGATTCCACCTTCGTCGTGATGCCCCGCTTTATGTGATGGTATGATTACAGTTTGATGTCAGCCGGCCCTTTCGCCGCAAATGCCGCATCGGTCACCGGAGAACGCAGGGTTTCGACGAGTTTGCGCGACAGGCGCAGGCCCGCCTTCTGTGCTTCGTCCAGCCTGGCGGCCTTGTCCCGGCCGGGGATATGCACGCCTTCGCCGGACAGCCGTCGAAGCTGCTCGTCCAGCCGGGTTTCGAAGGCCGGATCGAGCAGGGCCGGTGATATGGCAATGACCACGAGGCCTGAACCGGGACTGTCGGCGCCGGCTTCAAAGCCCGGCGCATCCATCGACCAGTTGGCAGCGCCAAGCCCGGCGGCCATGACTTCGACCATCAGGGCCAGGTTGGCGCCGCGGCTGCCGCCGAAGGTCAGCAACGCGCCTTTCAGAGCCTCGCTCGCATCGGTGGTCGGCTGTCCCTGTCCATCGACCGCCCAGCCTTCGGCCAGGCTTGTGCCAGCCGCGGCGGCGGCGCGAATGTTGACAAAGGCCGTGCTGCTGCTGGACTGGTCGATCAGCAGCGGCGGACCGTTGGCGCGGGGTGCGGCAAAGGCCAGCGGATTGGTGCAGTAAACCGGTCTCCGCCCGCCCGGCACCGTCATCAGCGCCGGGCCGTTGGTGACGGCGATCGCCGCCAGGCCGGCCTTTGCCAGCCGCCACGGATAATAGCCGAGCTCTCCCGTCGTATAGCTGTTGTGCTGCGACAGAAGCGCAATGCCGAAGGTTCTGGCGCGGGTGGTCAGGTCGTCGAAGGCGAGATCGAAGCCGTATTGGGCGATGCCGCGCCTTGCATCGATCTTGACGAGGGCTGGGGCCGGCGAGCTGATCCGCGGTGCGGCCTGTCCGTCGATCCGCCCGTCTTCCAGGCCCTTCAGATAGTCGAGCAGGTGCGACAGGCCGACGGCGCGGTTGCCGCTGGCCTCGGCGGAAATGGTGGCCGCGGTCAGCGACGCGGCGGCAGCGTCGGTCATGCCGCAGGCCGTGCAGGCGTCTTGCACCAGGGCCTCGATGTCGGCCAGCGAGAGCAGCAGATCATCGCTCATGGTCGTGTCCCTCCGGGCCGGTTCGTCACAAAAGGCCGGTTCTGCACTGGCCAGCCGTGGTCGTTTGCCTATATTCACAAAGCTCAAGGCCTTCAACGACCCGCCACGCTCCAGCCGCAGGATCCCACAATGGCAAATTCCCCCCGCAAAAGTACATCCCCAAAAACCAAAACCAATGCCGACTGGTGGCGGGGTGCGGTGATCTATCAGGTCTATCCGCGCTCGTTCCAGGACACCAATGGTGACGGTATCGGCGACCTGAAGGGGGTGACGGAGCGGCTACCCTATATCGCCTCGCTCGGTGTCGATGCCATCTGGCTGTCGCCGTTCTTCACCTCGCCGATGGCCGACATGGGCTATGACGTCGCCGATTACTGCGACGTCGATCCGATGTTCGGGACGCTGGCCGATTTCGACGAGATGATGAAGGAAGCCCATCGGCTGGGGATCAAGGTCATCATCGACCAGGTGATTTCCCACACTTCCGATCGCCATCCCTGGTTCATCGAGAGCCGCTCCAGCCGCAGCAATCCCAAGGCAGACTGGTATGTCTGGGGTCCGGCCAAGCCGGATGGCACAGCGCCGAACAACTGGATGTCGATCTTCGGTGGTCCGGCCTGGGAATGGGAGGGGCAGCGCCGGCAATATTACCTGCACAATTTCCTCGGCTCGCAGCCGGATCTCAATTTCCACAATCCGGATGTGCAGGATGCCGTGCTGGACACCGTGAAATTCTGGCTGGATCGCGGCGTCGACGGTTTTCGCCTCGATACGGTCAACTACTATTTCCACGACAAGGAATTGCGCGACAACCCGCCGCTCGCCAAGAACGAAGACGATGCGCCCGGCCTCGATGCGCCGGATGTCAATCCCTATGGCATGCAGAACCACCTCTACGACAAGACGCAGCCGGAAAATCTCGATTTCCTGCGGCGGCTGCGCGCCCTGCTCGACCAGTACGACGGCCGGGCGACGGTCGGCGAGGTGGGCGACGGCGCCCGCTCGCTGAAGACACTGGCCGATTATACCGGCGGCGGCGACAAGCTGCATATGTGCTACACCTTCGACCTGCTGGGGCCGGGCTTCACGCCGACCCATATCCGCGACTGCGTCACGGCATTCCAGACCATGGTGGCCGATGGCTGGGTGTGCTGGGCCTTTTCCAACCATGACGTGATCCGTCATGTCACCCGGTTCATCGAGGGGCCGCTGGAGGTGGTGCGGGTCGCCAAACTGTCGATCAGCATCCTGTCGGCGCTACGCGGTTCCATCTGCCTCTACCAGGGCGAGGAACTGGGCCTTACCGAGGCGGATCTCGCCTTCGAGGATCTACGCGATCCCTATGGCATCCGCTTCTGGCCGTCCTTCAAGGGCCGCGACGGCTGCCGCACACCGATGGTCTGGTCGAGCGGCAGTGCCCATGCCGGCTTCACCACCGGCACGCCATGGCTACCGGTGCCGGCGGAGCATCAGGCGCTTTCCGTCGACGCCCAGGAAAAAATGCCGGACTCGGTGCTCGCCCATTACCGGGAGACCTTGGCCTTCCGCAAGGCGCATGCGCCGATGATCGACGGCGACATGCAGTTCATCAAGACCAAGGAAGACGTGCTGGCCTTCACCCGCGAAAAGGCCGGCGAGCGCCTGCTGTTCGTGTTCAACATGCGCCGCGGGCCGCAGGAGGTGACGCTGCCGGCCGATATCAAGGTCAAGGAAGCCTTGGCGCTGCCGGGCTGCCTTGGCACGATCAAGGGCCAAGTCGTGCATCTGCCGACGCTGGACGGCTTTTGTGCGCGGCTTTGACCTGCAGGAGGTGTTGACATGCGCGTAGAGCCGGCCGGCATCGACCAACTCGAGGCCTGGACGGCGCTGCGCCATCTGCTCTGGCCGCAGACGTCGCTTGCCGATCACCGGGTCGAGATCCGCGCCACGCTGGACGAGCCGGACCGGCTGGCGGCGTTTGTCTGTCATGGTGAGGCGGGAGAGGTGATCGGCCTTGCCGAGGCCAGCCTGCGCACCGACTATGTGAATGGTTGCGAGACCTCGCCGGTCGCCTTTCTCGAAGGCATCGTGGTCAGCCCGCAGTTCCGGGGCCAAGGGGTGGCGGCCGGCCTTGTGGCGGCGGTCATCGAGTGGGCCCGGCACAAGGGCGTGCAGGAACTGGCCTCCGATGCGGATCTGGGCAATTCAGCGTCGCATGCCATGCACCGGGCGCTAGGCTTCGAGGAGACGCAGCGCGTCGTCTATTTCCGCAAGCGGCTCGATCCCTCGGACTGACGGACGGCCGGCGTTACAGGCCTTCGTCGGGAATGTTCAGCACATGGCCGCAGGCCTTGCAGTGCACGGCGTCGGCATCGTGGCGGCTGAGCCCGCATTGCGGGCAGGGAAAGGTGACCTTGAAGGGCCGGACAATGGCCTGGGCAAGCCGCACGAACAGCGAGATGCCGACGATCATGGTGACGATCGAGGTCAGCTTGCCGAGCGTGCCGGGCAGGGTGATATCGCCGAAGCCTGTCGTGGTGACGGTCGCGACGGTGAAATAGAGCGCATCGACAAAGCCTTCGATGCCGTCCCGGCGATAGAAGAAAAACGTGTAGACGAAGCCGGTCGCCATGAACAGGAAGACCAGCGCATTGATCACGGCGCGGATGACGTCGCCGAGATGGCTCTGGCCGAGGCGCCGCAGAATGACCCGCAGCAGCGTGCTCTCGCCGATTGCCCAGATGCGCATCGCCCTTAAGAAGGCGAAGCTGTAGAGCAGGTCGGGGAAGAGCAGCGTGCCGAGGATGATGAAATCCACCCAGATGATCGGCCGCTTCAGCCAGTCCTTCAGGTCGCGGGCGATGATGGCGCGGGCGGTCAGTTCCGCGGCGATCCAGGCGGCGATCAGGTAATCGATGATCAGATAGCTCGGGCCGGCGCGCAGATAGGGGCCGAGGATGAAGAAGGCGATGATGGCGAGATCCACCAGCGTCAGCGCGATCTGGAAGCGGATCGCCGCCTTGTCCTGGCCGATATAGAGCCGGCGCAGCCGGTGGCGGAAATCTAGCTCTGTCATCGGCGCCGATCGGGGTACTGGCTGCATGTCAACATTTCCGACCATCTGGCGCGGCGGGCGGCAATGTCAAGGGAAGGTGCGCTTCTCACCCGATCAGCATGAACTTGTCGACATCGACCATGCCCTTGTCGGAGATCTTCAGGTGGGGGATGACGGGCAGCGGCAGGAAGGCGAGTTGCAGGAAGGGTTCCTCCAGCGTCGAGCCCAGCGCATAGGCGGCTTTGCGCAGGGCGTGCAGGGTGTCGCGGACGCTTTCATAGGGCTCCAGGCTCATCAGGCCGGCGACCGGCAGGGGGATTTCTCCGGTGACCTTGCCATCCTCGACCACCACGAAGCCGCCCTTGATCACGCTCAAGCGGTTGGCGGCGAGCGCCATGTCGTCCTCGTTGACGCCGACCACGCAGATATTGTGGCTGTCATGGCCGACGGTCGAGGCGATGGCGCCCTTCTTCAGGCCAAAGCCCTGCACGAAGCCATTGGCGTGGTTGCCGTTCTTGCCATGGCGCTCGATGACGGCGACCTTGATGATGTCGCGGGTCAGATCGACCGTCGACTGGTTGCCGGAGACCGGCAGGCGGTAGCGGCGGTATTCGGTGATGATTTTTCCCGGCAGCACGCCCATCACGGGCGTTTCGCCATCGGCGACCGGCACGGCGAACTGGGCCGACTGCACCGGCCGCGCCTTGACGCTGTCGAGGCCGACCGGGGTGACCGGTTTGCGGCTGGCAAACAGCGCATCGGTGACGCGGCGGCCGCCGGCAAAGACCATTTCGGCCTTGCAGCTTTCCAGGCTGTCGAGCACGACCAGATCGGCCCGCCAGCCGGGTGCCACCAGGCCACGGTCGCGCAGGCCGAAGGCGCGGGCCGCGGAAATCGAGGCGGCACGGTAGATCGCCAGCGGTTCGACGCCATTCGCAATCGCCGTGCGGATCATGTAGTCGAGATGGCCGTGTTCGGCGATGTCGAGCGGGTTGCGGTCATCGGTGCAGAGCGCCAGAAAGGGTGACAGGCGCTCGGTGATGATCGGCAGCAGGGCGTGCAGGTCCTTCGACACCGAGCCCTCGCGCACCAGGATATGCATGCCCTTTCGGATCTTTTCCATGGCCTCCGCGGCACTGGTCGATTCATGCTCGGTGCGGATGCCGGCCGAGAGATAGCCGTTCAGGTCGCGGCCCGACAAAAGCGGCGCATGACCGTCGATATGGCCGCCCTGAAAGGCTTCCAGCTTGGCCATGCAGATCGGGTCCTTGTGGATGACGCCCGGAAAATTCATGAATTCGGCCAGGCCGATGACCTTTTCATGATTGCGGAACGGCAGCAGCTTGTCGATCGGCAGGTCGGCGCCGGAGGTTTCCAGATGGGTGGCCGGCACGCAGGAGGAGAGCTGGACGCGGATGTCCATGATCGTCTCGCGGGCGCTGTCGAGGAAGAACTGGATGCCTTCCGCCCCCAGCACATTGGCGATCTCGTGCGGATCGCAGATGACGGTGGTCACGCCATAGGGCAGCACGCAGCGGTCGAATTCGTGCGGGGTGACCAGCGAGCTTTCGATATGCAGATGGGTATCGATGAAGCCCGGCACGACGATTTTCCCCGAGATGTCGATCACCTCGACGCCGTCATAACTCTCGCAGGTGCCGATAATGCGGTCGCCGCAGAGCGCGATGTCGGAGGCGACCAGCTCGCCGGTCACCAGATCGAAGAAGCGGCCGCCGGTCAGCACGAGATCGGCCGGCTCACGGCCGGTGCCCTGGTCGATGCGGCGCTCGAGTGTGCTCATGGCGGGACTCCTGTTGTGACATGTGTTGATTTCACTGTAGCGGCTGGCGGGGGGCGAGGGGAAGGGCGGCGGCGGCGATTGGCGGGCTTTGGTGTCACTCCTCCAAAACCCACCGCCGGCCGGTCAGTTGGCGGTCGTAACGGGGCAGGTGCAGGGTCGGGTCGGTGGCCAACATGGCTTGCAGGCGGCGGCGGGCTTTGAGGTAGTTTTCATAATGCCAATCGGTCGCCATGGCGACGCAGAGCGGCAGGCGGGCGGCGGCGGTGCCGGACAGGCCCATGAATTTCTGCGCGGCGGTGGCACCGCTGGTGCGCTCGCTCTTGACCATCGGGCCGGTGCAGCAATGGTCGCGGCGGCATTTGCGCAAGCCGCATCGAGGCTGCTCCGGCCACAAGAGGACCGCCGTGCGGGCGAAGCGCTGGTGATGGTCGGCGAGGCGCTCATCGATGGCGCTGAGATCGATCGAAGGGATTTCGGATTTGGCCATGGGACATGCCCTCTCGTTCACGCGGGCGGTTTTCGCTCCGTGGTTTGCTGTGATCGGGTGCCCTTCACGGGCTGGTCGGTCGGGACACGGTTTCATGCCTCGATTGATTTTAAATTATATGACACGAAGCCGTGTCCCGTTCGGTGTTTTGTGCCGTGCTTGGTCGGTCTCTCTGCGCGGATCAGGCACCTTTTCCAGGGGGATGCTGACGGGCAGAACCCGCCGCGTCCCGAAAGGCTGCCGGTTAGAGCAGCCAGTTGCCGATCGTGTCATGGGTGCCACACAGGCACGCCCCGCGTCTTTCGGCGAGAGGGAGACCCGTCATCACACAGCCCCCGCTATCCTGCCCGCGTTTTGGCAGCACACCGAGGCACCGGTCCCGCCTCGCCGGCAACGCAACCGGTGTATCCGATGACGGGACGGGGTGATTTTAATGCCGCGGCGGCGTGGGGGCATGGGGCGGCGGTTGCGGGCTTGATTTTGTTGGGGAATCCGCTGGACGCGTGCTTCGGTGCGGCGTCGTGCCATGCCCCTCACCCTGGCCCTCTCCCCGCCACGCGGGGAGAGGGGACGCGGCTGGCGCTGTGGAGGGGGAAGGGTGGCGGTGGTGGTGGGGCTTTGGTGTGCGTGCATTTCCCCTGGGGACCCTCGCTGCCAACCGCCTTCGCGTCGGGGCCGACAGTCGTCATCCTCGCCCTTGAGGCGAGGATCCAGAGCCGCGCGCTCGGCCTGACAAAAAGAGTGGCGGCCTGACGGAGGTCAGGCCGGTGGATCCTCGCCTCAAGGGCGAGGATGACGGAGGGTGGGGGCGCGGGCTACTGGCGGCCGTCGTCCACCAGATCGACGCGGAGATGGCGGCGCGGGCGCAAGCCGTCGGCGAACAGGCCAAGGACGATTGGCAGGCGCTGCTGGCGGAAGGGGTGGCCTATATCGAGATGGCGCTCGATCCGGACGTGCAGCGCATCGTGCTGCTTGACGGACCGGCGGTGCTGGGCGATCCCTCGCAATGGCCAAGCCAGAATGCCTGCCTGCAGGTCACCCGGCAGGCGGTCGAGCACTTGATCGCCAAAGGGGTGATGAAGCCGGTCGATGCCGAGGCGGCGGCCCGGCTTCTGGCGGGCGCGGCGCTCAATGCCGCCTTGTGGATTGCCGCCAGCGACGATCCTGAACATGTCCTGCCGAAGGCGATCGACGCGTTTCGGGCGCTGGCCACGGGTTTTCTGTCAAAACCTGCGTAACTCTTGCCCTCAGACGATCGCCTCGCGATGGCCGAACGGCGTGTCATCGTCGAAATTGACGCTGCCGATGCGCTCGCTTTCGCCCGACAGGGTGGCTTCCGGCTCCGGCTCCGCGGCGGGCGCATCGCCCTCCGGCTCGAAGAACTGCCGGCTCGGGGCGTGCCCGTCTTCTTGAACGCCGCCGGGCTCGTGGTCCTCGGCCGGGTGTGGGTGGGGAGCCTCGTTGTGCGCTTCGGCGGCGAGCGCCAGCAGATCGGCGGTCATGCGGGATTGCCGGGCGGCGACCCAGGCATTGTCGGCCTCCGATTCGATCGACAGGCTGGTGCCGATCTGCGTCGCCGTGGTGGCGGCGCTGGACGAGATGCGGTCTACCGGGTCAACCATGGCGGTCTCCTGTTGAAAGCTTTCGGGCGTCGGGCGTTCAGCGCCCTGTGGCGGAAGGTGCGGCGGACCGTCACCCTGTCATGATTTTAACATGGGGTTGGCGGCGGCTTGCGGCAAGGGGGGCCGTTTGCGTCGGCGCCATCGGCCCCCTCATCTGCCCTTCGGGCATCGTCTCCCCACACACGCACCGTCATCCCGGCCTTGCGCCGGGATCCAGCCGCGGCGCGTCTGCGCCGTGAAAGAGTCTTGCGCGATCAAGGACTTGATCACGCTGGATCCGGGCGCAAGGCCGGGATGACGGAGGCGGAGACGCTGCTGCCTTCAGGCGTTCCGCCAGACGGCCTGCCTCAGATATTCGCCTCCAGCACCGTCCGCAGCTTGGCGAACAGTTCGTCGATCTGGTCTTTTGTGATGATCAGCGGGGGCGAGAGGGCGATGATGTCGCCGGTGGTGCGGATCAAAAGGCCGCTCTCGTAGGCCTTCAGGAAGGCGTTGAAGGCGCGCTTGGTCGGTTCGCCTGATATCGGGGCAAGCTCGATGGCGCCGATCAGGCCGAGGTTGCGGATGTCGATGACATGCGGGCAATCGCGCAAGGAATGCAGCTGTTCTTCCCAGTAGGGGGCAAGTTCGCTAGCGCGGGTCAGCAGGTTCTCGTCGCGATAGGTGTTGAGCGTGCCGATCGCGGCGGCAGAGGCGACCGGATTGCCGGAATAGGTATAGCCGTGCATGAACTCGATCATGTGTTCCGGGCCGGTCATGAAGGCATCGTGGATTTCCGGCGTGACGAAGACGGCGCCCATCGGGATGACGCCATTGGTCAGCCCCTTGGCGGTCACCATGATGTCGGGCTTGACGTCGAAATATTGCGAGGCGAAGGGGGCGCCGAGGCGGCCGAAGCCGGTGATGACTTCGTCGAAGATCAGCAGGATGCCGTGCTTGGTGCAGATGTCGCGCAGCTTCTGCAGATAGCCCTTCGGCGGGATCAGCACGCCGGTGGAGCCCGAAACCGGCTCGACGATGACGGCGGCGATGGTTGAGGCGTCATGCAGGGTGACGATGCGCTCCAGCTCGTCGGCAAGCTCGGCGCCATGCTCCGGCTGACCCTTGGCAAAGGCGTTCTTGGCGGGCAGGTGGGTATGCGGCATGTGGTCGACGCCGGTCAGAAGCGTGCCGAACATCTTTCGGTTGGAAACGATGCCGCCAACCGAGATGCCGCCGAAATTGACGCCGTGATAGCCGCGCTCGCGGCCGATCAGCCGGAAGCGGCTGCCATTGCCCTTCACGCGCTGGTAGGCGAGCGCGATCTTCAGCGCGGTCTCGACCGATTCGGAGCCGGAATTGGTGTAGAAGACGTGGTCGAGGCCGTCGGGGGCGATGTCGACCAGGCGGTTGGCAAGCTCAAACGCCTTGGGATGGCCGAGCTGGAAGGCGGGGGCATAGTCCAGCTCGCCGGCCTGGCTGGCAATCGCCTCGGTGATCTGCGGACGGCAGTGACCGGCATTGACGCACCAGAGGCCGGCGGTGCCGTCGAGCACCTGGCGGCCGTCATGGGTCGTGTAATGCATATCCTTGGCCCCGACGAAGAGGCGCGGTTCCTTCTTGAACTGGCGGTTGGCCGTAAACGGCATCCAGAAGGCGCGCAGGTCGTTGGGGGTGGTGTTCAGGCGGTTGGACATAATGCTCTCCATGGCCGGTCTTGGCGGGCGGGCGGCCATTGCCCATGCGGTGGCGATGATGCCGGATTTTTGACGGTGCGGTCAAATTATCAGCGCGCCGACCGGCGTCAACCCGCCATCAGCAAACGTCATGGGTCAATCGTGCGGCGTGATGCCTGGGGGCGTCGAGCGGCGCGGGGCTCCAAGTATAGGGGGCCATTGTGGATGGTGCAGTTGGCGGGTTTTGGCCGTCATCAAGGTTTCGCGAAGGCTTTGCATAGTCGTTGCGCCGGAGAGAGGATCACAATTGGCTCCGGACTTTAGGCTTTTCACCCGTTCCTTTTCCGGAGACACCATGTCCGATCGTCAGAAGACCAGGGCGCGACCCAATCCGCGCCGCGCATTTGCAGAAACATACGGCGAAATTCTCTCACAAGGCATCGCGCGGCGCAGCGTGCTGAAGGGCCTGCTGGCCACCGCCGGCAGCCTGGCGGCCGGCGGACTTGTCCTGCCGCGCCCGGCGCTGGCTACGACCGAGACCACGACGCTGACATTTGCCGAGCTGGCCCGGGTGCGCGACAAGGACGATCACTGGCCGGAAGGCTATACCCGCCAGATCCTGCTGCGCTGGGGCGACGCGCTGTTTGCCGACAGCCCGGCCTTCGATCCGCTGACGCTGGACGGCAAGGCGGCCGAACGGCAGTTCGGCTACAACAACGATTTCACCCATTTCCTGCCGCTGCCTATGGGATCGACCAGCTCCGACAACGGGTTGATGCTGATCAGCCACGAATATGCGACGCCGTTCCTGATGTTTCCGGGGCTGTCCGACGAGGACTATCGCGACAAGCTCAGCGACAACCAGATCCGGGCGCTGATGGCCTCGGTGGGCCTCAGCATCGTCGAGGTGCGCAAGACCGGCGGGCAATGGGCGGTGGTCAAGGACAGCGCCTATAACCGCCGCATCCACATGAGCACGGAGATGGCGATTTCGGGGCCGGCGGCCGGCGATGACCGCTTGAAGACCAAGGCGGATCCGACCGGAAAGACGGTGTTCGGCACCATCTCCAACTGCAATGGCGGCATCACGCCCTGGGGCACGCTGCTGTCGGGCGAGGAAGGCTCGATGGACGTGTTTGCCGGTGACTACAAGAGCCTGCCCAACCAGGAGCTGGTCGAGCGCCAGGGCTGGGACGAGGAGGATAACGATATTTATGGGGCAGGGCGCGTTGAGCCGCGTTTGCGCTTCGAGGACGAGCCGAACGAATGGCTGCGCTTCGACTGGGTGGTCGAGATCGATCCGCTCGATCCGGCCTCCAAGCCGGTGAAGCGCACGGCGCTTGGCCGCATGACCCATGAAGGCGCGCAATGTTGCGTGGCGCCGGACGGTCGCGTCGTGGTGTTCATGGGCGACGACGACGATTTCGAATATCTCTACCGCTTCGTGACTCGCGATGCCTGGAACCCGAGCGACCGCGCCGCCAACCGCGACCTGCTCGACCACGGCACGCTGTCGGTGGCGAAATTCGGCAGCGACGGTTCGGTTGAATGGCTGCCGCTCACCGCCGGTGAAGGGCCGCTGACGGCGGAGGCCGGTTTCAAGACCCAGGCCGATGTGGTGCTCAACACGCGGGCGGCCGCCGACCTGATGGGCGCCACGCCGATGGATGCGCCGGAAGGCTTTATCGTGCATCCGAAGACCGGCAAGCTCTATGTGGCGATGACCGAGAACGAGGACCGCCTGCCGGCCGGCGAGGGCGATCAGGCCGAGCAGGTCAATGCCGCCAATCCGCGCGGTCCCAACCCGCACGGCCATCTCCTGGAACTGGTGCCGCCCGGTTCGCCCGACAAACCGGACTTTGCCGCCGAGCGCTTCGGCTGGGACGTCTTCATCCTGTGCGGCGATCCGGCCAAGCCGGAAGAGGGGGCGATGTATCATCCGGCCACCTCGGCGAACGGCTGGTTTACCGATCCGGATAATCTGTCGGTCGATCCGGCCGGACGGCTGTGGGTTGCCACCGATGGCCCGCCGCCGCAGGGCATTGCCGATGCGCTGTTCGTCATGGATACGGAAGGACCGGGCCGCGCCCTGCCGCGGCTGTTCTATGTGGCGCCGATCGGATCGGAATGCTGCTCGCCGACCTTTACGCCGGACGGGCAGACGGTGTTCATCTCGATCCAGCATCCCGGCGAGCTGCGCCTGGCCGATGACGAGGACGCGACGTCGATCGAAGATGCCGGGACGCTATGGCCGGATTTCGTGGCCGGCATGCCGGCCCGGCCGTCGCTGATCGTGCTCAGCCGCGACGACAATCGCATGGTCGGCAGCTGACGGAAAACACTCGTGAAAATGGCATTAGCGGTGGCTTTATCAAGCTTTAGACAAGTTTGAGATGCCAGTGATGTCCGTGTGTTGGCGGGTTGCCGTTAAGGGCAGTTTCGGTCCGTCAGCCATTTCGACCGGCGGCATGCCGCTTGAGGCCCCAATGTGCTGTCATAAGCCTGTTGGGGCCTTCCTTGATTGTGACGACCGGCTGGGCTGCACCGATGAACATCCGCGACGGTCACCGGACAAGACAAAACCGGCAGATCGAGGATCTGCCGGTTGAAAGTCATAGCGCTAGGTGCTGAAAAAGCCTTTGCCCTGGAGGCCTTGATGTCGTCATGACCGGGCGTCCTGGTTTGTCGCTGCCCAATGTCAGCGTTGTCATTCAGGCCGCAGTTTTATTGGCATCCGTCCGGCAATAAATTCCTTCCAGCGTCTGGAGGACCTTGATGACGGAATCCGAGGTGCTGGAATAGTAAATGGTCTGGGCGTCGCGGCGCGTCTTGACGAGCTTCTGGGCCCGCAGTTTCGACAGGTGCTGCGACAGCGCCGACTGGCTGAGGCCCACCTGCGAGGCAAGCACGCCGACCGGTACTTCGCCTTCGACGAGGCTGCACAGGATCATCAATCTCTTAGGGTTTGCCATGGCCGTGAGAAGACCGGCGGCAGAATTCGAATGCTCTGATAAGGCCTTGGTATTCATATCTCATTTTCCTTTTAAAGCGATCACCTTCCTTTACGGAAGGCGATCGTTGCAATCTTCGAAATACCCTGTTGCGAAAGAGTAGCAAGATGAGCACAATTGTATATGCCTAAAATTAAGGTACCGGATTTGCTGAATTAGCGAGCTCTAAAAACATGTCGCTTATTGTCGCAATGGGGGTCTTGAACTCGTAACGCAGCAGTAAATCACCGCTGGCGAGGTCAATTCCCGCCATATCCACGCCACAAAGCCGCCATTTTCCTGCTTTTGCCCCGCAATGGGTATAGGCCAGCCGCCCCGCCAGATCGGGAAACCGCACCCCTAATTCTTGCAGTAGGCCGCCCTCCTGCCCGGGGTAATCCTGAAGACCGCCGAGGCGAATCAGGAAGTCCGATCCGGGCAGATGATAGGCCTTGCCGAAGCCGCCGTTGAGGCTGGCCGACTGCGGCTCCAGCCGGAAGAAGCCGAAATCGGCAAAATCGATATAGAGTTTTGCCTTGGGGTGACGGGCGATGAAACGGTCGCGCAGCCGGGCATGGTCCGGACCGTCGCGGGCGATCCGGCTGCCGAGACAGTGCAGGGTGAGACGGGGATGGGCAAGCGGATCGCCCTTGGCGGGCTCGCCGGCCAAGAGCGAGACGCGGGCGTCCGCTTCAAGCGCCCTGGTATGGGCCGAGAGCGCCGAGACGAGGATGACGGGGGCGCCATCCCAATCGGTGCCGATCAGCACGCGGCTGACGCTGGGAAAGCCGGTCTCAGGATCGAGCACGGCGAGCGCCACGAAGCGCGCGCCGCGCAACAGGCGGCGGGCCAGCCCGCGCGCCTCGTCGTCGGTCTCGCGAATGACCGAGGGTTTGTCTGCCATGTCTGCCGTCCGATCCGTTTGCCGGCGCAATCGCCGGACCGGATCAAGCCGGCAGCTTGCGCCGATGCCTGGTCAGTCCGGAGATCACGTCCTGGGCGCTGATCGTGCCGATGATCGCTCCATTGTCAACCACGCCGATTGTCCCAGGCTGGCGCGCCAGCGCGTCGAGGATGTCGACCAGCGGCGTCTGGGCGCGCGCCGTGCCGGCGACGGCACCCTGACCGCCGGTTGTGGCCAGGCCCGGCAGCATGACGTCGGCGGCGGTCAGCATGTTGATCGGATTCATGTTCTGCACGAAATCCGCGACATACTGGTCGACCGGGTTGCGGACGATCTCCTGCGGTGTGCCGCACTGGATGATGCGGCCGCTTTCCATGATGGCGATGCGGTTGCCGATGCGGAAGGCCTCGTCGAGGTCATGGCTGACGAACAGGATGGTCTTCTTGAGGCGCGACTGGAATTCCAGCAATTCGTCCTGCAGGCGTGTGCGGATCAGCGGATCAAGCGCCGAGAACGGCTCGTCCATCAACAGGATCGGCGCGCCGGTGGCAAAGGCGCGGGCCAGGCCGACGCGCTGCTGCATGCCGCCCGAAAGCTCGTTGACCTTGCGGTTGGCCCATTGGGCGAGGTTGACCAGTTCCAGCTGTTCGGCCACCTGCTTCTTGCGCTCGGCCTCCGGCACGCCGGCAAGCTCCAGACCGAAGCCGACATTGTCGGCGACGGTGCGCCAGGGCAGCAGCCCGAACTGCTGGAAGACCATGGAGACGGCATGCATGCGCAGGTCGCGCAGCGCCTTGGGGCTGGCCCGGTAGGGATCGACCGTGCCGGCCCTGGTGACGACGCTGACATTGCCGCGCACCACCGGCGCCAGGCCATTGACGGCGCGCAGCAGGGTCGACTTGCCGGAGCCCGACAGGCCCATCAGCACGAGGATCTCGCCTTCCTTGACGGTGAGCGAGGCACCGGCGACGCCGAGCACCAGGCCGGTCTCGGCGCTGATCTGGTCACGGGTCTTGCCCTGGTCGAGCAGGGTGAGGGCCTTTTGCGGATGGTCGCCGAAGATGATGTCGACATTTCCAAAGATGACGGCGTCGCTCATGCGGTGTCTCCCTCGTCTGAACTGCGGAACATGCGGTCGAGGATGATCGCCAGGATGACGATGCACAGGCCCGCCTCGAAGCCCTTGGCGATGTTGACGGTGTTGAGCGCGCGCACGACCGGAACGCCAAGACCGCTGGCGCCGACGAGTGCTGCGATGACCACCATGGAGAGCGACAGCATGATCGTCTGGGTGAGGCCGGCCATGATCTGCGGCATGGCAAAGGGCAGTTCCACCTTGCGCAGCACCTGGGTCGGCGTGGCACCGAAGGCCTGGGCAGCCTCGACCAGCGACGGCGGGGTGGAGATGATGCCGAGCCGGGTCAGGCGGATGGGGGCGGGGATGGCGAAGATCACGGTGGCGATCAGGCCGGGCACCATGCCGAGGCCGAACAGGATGAGCGCCGGGATCAGGTAGACGAAGGTCGGAATGGTCTGCATCAGGTCGAGCACCGGCCGCATGATCGAATAGATCCAGGGGCGGCGGGCAGCGAGGATGCCGAGCGGAATGCCGATCAGCATGCTGACGGTGGTGGCCGCCAGAACCAGAGCCAGGGTTTCCGTCGTTTCCTTCCAGTAGCCCTGGTTGATGATCAGCAGCAGCCCGAGACAGGTGAAGAGGGCGGTGCCGATCGAGCGGTGCAGCCACCAGCCAAGGCCGACGGCAAAAGCCACGACGATCAGCGGATGCGGTGCCTGCAGCACGAACAGCAGGCCGTCGATGATGCGCGACAGAACGAAGGCGAGATAGTCGAAGAACCATTCGCCATTGGTGGTGAGCCAGTCCACGCAGGACTTTGCCCAGGAGCCGATCGGAATCCGGTTGTCTGTGAGCCAATTCACGGTGTTCGCACCCATTCGTGTTGAGAGCTTGAGATCGGCGATATGCCCAGTCCCAGCCGGCGCGCCGGGCAGGGGGACGGGGGCATATGGCTGGCGGTCCTGCGGTCCGCATCAATCGCGAGGGTCAGGCCGGAATGGCCATGCCGAAAGGGCCTTGCCGGGCGATCAGGCGGCGCAGGGATGGAAAAGGGCGGCAAAGCCGCCCTTCCGTGATCGCTCAGAGACCGAGTGCGGTCTTGACGGCGGGAAGTCCTTCCTTGCCGTCCTTGGTGGTGACGCCGGCGAGCCAGGGATCGATGGCCGCAGCATTGGCCTTCAGCCATTCGGTCGCTGCCTTTTCCGGATCCTCGCCATCGTTGAGGATCTTGCCCATGATCTCGTTTTCCATCGGCAGCGAGAACTTCAGGTTGGTCAAGAGCTTGCCGACATTCGGGCATTCGGCGACGTAGCCGGCGCGGGTGTTCGTGTAGACGGTGGCGCCGCCGAAATTCGGGCCGAAGGTCGAGTCGCCGCCGGTCAGGTAGGTCAGCTCGAAATTGGAGTTCATCGGGTGCGGCGCCCAGCCGAGGAAGACGACCGGCTTGCCGTCCTTTTCTGCGCGGGCGACCTGCGCCAGCATGCCCTGCTCGGAGGATTCGACCACTTCGAGGCCGCCCATGCCCATTTCGTTCTTTTCGATCAGGGTCATGACCAGACGGTTGCCGTCATTGCCCGGCTCGATGCCGTAGATCTTGCCGTCCAGCTCGTCCTTGTGCTTGGCGATATCGGAGAAATCCTTGATGCCGAGTTCGGCGCCCTTGGCATTGGTGGCGAGCGTGTACTTGGCGCCTTCCAGATTGACGCCGATCGAATCGACGGTCTTTTCCTCGAGATAGGGCTTCACATCCTTTTCCTGAGCCGGCATCCAGTTGCCGAGGAAGACGTCGATGTCCTTGTTCTTCAGGGACTGGTAGGTCACCGGAACGGACAGGACGGTAATGCTCGGCTCATAGCCGAGGCCCTTTAGGATGACGGCGGTGGTGGCTGTGGTCGCGGTGATATCGGTCCAGCCGACATCCGAGAAGCGCACGGCGGTACAGCTGTCGGGTTCCGCCGCGAAGGCCGGAACGGCACCGAGAGCGAAAGCCGAAACCGCGGATGCGAGCGCGAGGCGATGGAAAATTGATCTGTTCATGACAGGCTCCCTTTTTTTTTAAGTTCCCAAGTCAACAGTCTATACACAACAATTGCAAGCCTGCCCCGCGCGTTTGCGGCGCATTAGAGGGGTGCTTTGCGACGTGGCGCCTGCGGCACATGAAAATTTCAGGCGCTCCGCTCGTCTTGCGGCGCGGCATCACGTCCCGTGGCGGAGCCGGCGGAAAACGACTAGACTCAAACCTATCCGTGCTCCGCGTCCGCGAGGTTCGGCATCTTTGAGAGGAGATCTTCATGAAACTGACATCCGTGATCCTGGCCGCCGCCCTCATCCTGCCGGCCGGTGCCACGCTTGCCGACGGCGATGCCGTGGCCGGCGCCAAGGTGTTCAAAGTCTGTTCCGCCTGCCATACGGCAACGGAGGCCAAGAACAAGGTCGGTCCGAGCCTGATGGGCGTGGTCGGCCGGCCGGTCGCAACCGTCGAGGGGTTCAAATATTCCAAGGCGATGACCGAGTTCGGCGCCGATGGCAAGGTCTGGGACGAGGCACGCCTGACCGAATATCTTCCCAAGCCCAAGGACCTGGTGAAGGGCACGACGATGGCCTTTGCCGGGCTGAAGAAGCCGGAAGACGTCGCCAATGTCATCGCCTACCTGAAGGATCCGGCCGCGGTGAAATAAGCGGCCGCCTGACAAAGGCACGATCCGGCAGACACGATCTGCGGGCGCGGCGCGGGAGACAGTCTTCCGTTTCGCGCCCGTATGGCTGTGCCTCCTTGCAACCCGGGATGGCCTCTCCATATAAGTTTTCAGAATTCGGATGGCGCCGGACCGAGGACCGTTTTCAATAACGGGTTTTGCTATAAGGTTGCGCTTGCGATTTTTTCCCGGTTTTCCGGGATGGACTGACGACATTTCTTCAAGGAGACCATAACCATGGCCACGCTACAGTCCTTCGACAGCGAGATCGAGAAAACCCGGACCATCGTCAACGACATACGCGGCAAGATGGAGCAGTCGGGCACCGTGCTCGACCAGTTTGCCAAGGCCGATACCAAGCTCGGCGACGTCAATTTCGACATCGAGAATGCCCGCATCTCCGATGTCATCAACCAGCAGAAGGTGATGGAGGCGAATATCGCCGACCTGATCATCGGGCTGGAAGATGCCACCAATGTGTTCGGCTCGGAATTCGAAAGCATGAAGAGCTATTCGGGCTATGAAAAGTTCATCGGCATCTTTTCCAAGCAGAGCGCCCAGCGCATGCGCACCGAGCGGGTGCGCAACATGTCGCTGGCCGGCAACCTGCAGGAGCTGCTCGCCAAATCCGACAGCATTGTCGGCATCCTGAAGGATCAGCGCGCCGTTCTGGACGAGCGCTACAAGACCTCCGAGGCGAGCCTCATTCAGGTGATCGAGCGCCGCAAGGGCACGATCGCCAATCTGGAGCTGACCCAGAAGCGCATCGAGGAACTGAACCCGGCTCTGCTCGACATCGAGAACAGGATCGCTGCCTCCACCGACCAGTCGGCCCGCACGCAGCTGGAAGGCGAGCGTTCGAAAATGGCGACCGAGTACAATCAGGCGCAGGCGAAGGAACAGGAACTCTTGGCCGAAAGCCAGACGCTGGAGCGTTATACCTCGATGTTCCAGACTTTTGTCGACAGCCTCAACAACCAGATCGCCGCGCAGAACACGCTGATCAACAAGCTGACCATCGATACCGAGCAGCGCATCGTGCTGTACAAGGCCCTGGAAGATAGTTTGAAGACGGCGGCGCAGCAGGATGTCGCCCACAAGATCAATACGCTGGGCAGCCAGGTGGATACGGCGGCGGAAGAAACCATGGCCGGCATCGGCTCGGCGGCGCAGCGCCATATCGGCGACCTCTTGGAACTGCACGAGAAGAACATGCTGTCGACCGCCGACATCCAGCGCCGCAAGAAACTGGCCGACGAGGCCTTCGCGCGGCGCTTCAAGACCGTGATGGACAAGCACAATTCGGCCAATTACGTGAAGTCGTGATGGCGAGGTTTCTGCTCTCGGGTGTTGAGGGGCGGGGGTTACCCCCCTCTGCCCTGCCGGGCATCTCCCCCTCAAGGGGGGAGATCGACTCGTTGGCGCATTCTGCTCGTCTTCAGTCGTTGCGGAATTGTGCCGCTGAGGCTGGCGGTCGATCTCCCCCCTTGAGGGGGAGATGTCGGCGTAGCCGACAGAGGGGGGTATTCCCGCCCCAGCGCCCTGTCGGGGAGGCCCGGTCCCAATGAACGCCGCTGCGACCAATCTGGCCGTCAACCAGTATTTCTCCACCATGGCGGCAGCGCTTGGTGGGTTTGAGATCTATCTCAACAATCCCGACCTGGTGCTGCCGGGCTCGGGCACGGCGGGTGGGTTGCTGCTGCCTTATGTCCAGCGGCTGAAGAATTCCTTTGCCTGCTGGCAGAACCGCATCGGCTTTACCGAGCAGTTCCGCATTTCGCGCGCCGAAAGCGGCTTTCCGGTGTTCCAGAATGTGCTGGAGCTGGAAAATGACCGGGGGGCTTCCGAGACAAGACTGGCGGCCATTCCCGGCCCGCAGGCGCTGCGCCAGGACATGGTGGATTTCATCCTGCGGCAGAAGGCCTTTCCCGAGGCCCTGCAGAGCCGCATGGCGGAACGGCTCTATCTCGAGCAGATCGGCAAGGGCGATATCTTCTCACCCTTCGTGCTGCCGGAAACCGTGCGGGTCACCGTCAACGAGAAGACGCGGCGGCCCTATTACGTGGTGACCTGGGCGGCCTTTGACGGCACCAGCACGCTGCCGATGATCTATGTGGCGGGCCTTGAGGATTCGTCCGCCAATGTCGCAAAACTGCTGGTCGGCGACGACGGCAAGCTCAGCCCCGATGTCGATATTCCGCTGCCGGTCGGCGGGTTGCTGAACCCGGAGCTGGCGGCGCGGTTCGATGATTTCGCGGCCAAGAACAGCGGCTATTCGCTGACGCCGGCAACCATTGCCACCAATATGGACAAGGATTTTGCCGAGCTGCATCCCAAGCAGATCCGGCGGATCGTACTCGGGCCGTTCTATTCGGCCGGCATTACCGAGAACAATGCCAAGATCAACGAGATCCTGTCGCGGGTGCGCAAGCCCGACAATGCCTGGCTGTTCACCTGGACCGTGCAGGAGGTGTTTTCCAAGGCGGAACGGCCCGCGGTCAAGGGCTTTTTCTCCTCGACGCCGGCCACCCAGGAATTCCATATCGAAACCAATGACCTGGAAGCGGCCCGCATGGGCGTCTCGGCCTACGAGAAACACGCGCTGGTGCCGCATGACGCCTATCAGGCGCTCTATGCCTCGGGTGAGGCGGCGGCGATCTTCGGCAACTACAAGGTCCATGTGATTTCGGGCAATAACGTGGTCAGCGAGGTCTAGGGGATGAACGGACTCAATGCCGGTCTGACGACCATTCATGAAGACGAGATCGCCAAACACTTGAGCGTCGCGCAGGGGCTGGTGACGCGGCTGATCGTGCTCGACCACGGCGATGGGGCCGGCGGCACGGCGATCGCCGGCACCGGGCGGCGCTTTGTCTCGACGGTGTCGACGGGTGCTGTGAAGCGGACGCGGGAGGTGGAACTCGCCAAGACCATCCAGGCAGTCCGGGCTGCCGATCCTTTGCTGTCGCCGCTGCAGCACAGCGTGCTTTACCGGGCGCGGCGCGGCCTGCAGGTGGCGCTGGCGATCGGCGAGGTCTTTGCCCGGCAGACGGATCTGGAGCAATTGCAGGCCCGCAACCTGTCGGCGCCGCTGCAAGGGGCAGACGCCGAGCGCTTCAAGGGGCTGCTGTCGGCGTCCGCCTATGTGGCGGCTTTTGCCTTTGCGGCCTTCCTGCTGTCGACCCTGTCGGGGGAGAGCGAGCCCGCCAATGATGCGAAGGAACCGGATTTCCTGTTCGACACGCCGCAGGATGCACTGAAAAGCCTGGTGGCCGGGCTCGACCTGGCGCTTGCCGGTTCGCCCGACGATGTCAGCCTTGTTGCCCGGGCGCGGGCCTTTGCGCGGGTGGCGATCGACGGGCTGTTGGCGCGCAAGGCGCGGTTTGCCGGTCTTGCCGCCTTCGAGGCGACCCATATCCGCATCGACCAGGACGATTTCACCCTCGACGGTTTCGACGTGGCGCCGGGGGAGAAGCGTAAACCCCTGTCGATGAGCTTCAAGAAGCCGGAAGAGATCATCGGCAACCATATTGCCAAGTATCAGGGCATGAAGCTCGCCAAGATGCTGATGGCCTATGATTTCGATCGGCAGATGAACCCGTTCGTCGAACTCGGCGGCTTCCTGTTCACCTTCATCGGTGACGGCATGCCGGGCACCGGCAAGACGATCCTGATCCAGATGATCGCCGGCCTCTTGAACGATTACTGCCAGGTGGCGGGGTATGCCTTCCACTACGAGAATTTCGGCGTCGACCAGATTTCCTCCTACCAGGGCAAATCCGGCCAGAATGCCAAGGCCTTCGTCAACAATGTCATCAATCCGCGTGCCATCGGCTTCGGCACGATCGATGACGTCGACCAGGTGGCCGCCAAACGCTCCGACGACCGGGCATCGGCCGGCCAGCACGAGGTGACGGCGGTGCTGATGGAGAGCTTTGCCGGCGCCTCGACGGTGATCCGCGGCAATTGCACCTTCGGCATGTTTTCCAACTATCCGGAAAATGTCGACGATGCGCTGCGCCAGAGGGCGGGGGCGCGCTGGCTGGTCGACGGGCCGCAGACGGAAGAGGACTATATCGACATCCTGGCGCTGTTGATCGGCAAGAACCACGCGATCCCGCTGGGCGAGCACACGCTCTACGCCAACCAGGAGATCAAGCGGGCGGTGGCCGGCTCCTACGAGCAGCATTCGCTGCCGCGGGAAGAGGGGCTCACGGCGGTCTGGGAGCGGTTCGAAAAGACCAAAGGCCGGATCGAGACCCTGGCCGATATCGGCGCCTATCTGCACGAGATCAAGCTTGCCGAGCCGCGCTTCACCGGCCGGGCGATCAAGAACATCACCGATGCGATCAAGATGCGGGCGATGGATGTCGATCTGCCGGACGAATGGTTTTCGACACCGGAGGTGTTCCTGCACAAGGGCTATGACGAGAAGAAGGCGATGATTACCGAGCTGCGCGGCCCGATCACCATGGAAATGGTGCTGCAGGAGGTGAACCGCTACGCCGACAGCGAATTCCGCTATTCTGACAAGTCGGACGATGCGGCGGTGACGGAGATTATTCGGCGGGAACGGCAGCGCGAACGGGCGATCCGCCAGATCGAGGCGATGAAGCGGGAGGGGACGTGGTGATGGGTATTCGCTGAGGGCGAATATTTGTTGTGGCGAGCGAGCGGGAGGTGTAAAGTTCATGAAGACCATCACCTACAGCAAGAAAGCAAATATGGTCTTGGTGCGGATGCCCGCAAACGAGGCCCGCCGCATTCGCGGCAAGATAGAGCAATATGCTGCCGACCCGAGTTCGCAAGCCAATAACGTTCGCAAGTTGCAAGGGATGGACTATTACCCGCTTCGAGTCGGGGACTGGCGGGTGATCTTCCGGGAGGATGGTGTGATTATCGATGTCGTGAGAATTGCGCCTCGTGGCCAAGCCTATGAAGGACTTTAGCAATGGGTGCTGCAACGCTGTTCAAGACGCCGAATGGCGAGGAGATGATTGTCCTCAGCCGCGAGGACTATGATGCTCTTTTGAAGCAGGCCGAACGGGCCGAAGATCTGGAAGATGTTCTAGCCATCAACGAATTCGAGACGCGCCTTGCGGCAGGCGAGGAGGAACTTATTCCCGCCGAATTCGTCAACCGGATGATCGACGGCGAAAATCCAGTCCGGGTGTGGCGGGATTTTCGGGGAGTTTCGGGCAAAGATCTGGCCGCTAGCGCTGGCATCAGCGCAGCCTATCTCTCGGAGATCGAGACCGGCAAGAAGGAAGGCAGTCTGTCCGCCTTCAAGGCGATCGCCAAGGCGCTGCGGCTTGATCTTGATGATCTCGTGTGGGACCGCGACGAGACGCCTGCCAATGATGAGTAATCAACAGGAAGCCGCATTAACAGCATGAACCGTCTCCTGGAAGCCGAACTGATCTACGGCCGGCTGTTGCCGGTCGAGGAACCGCATCTGATTGCGCGCTACAACAAGGCGCTCGCGGGCTTCGGGCTGCAGCCGACGGCGCTGACCGCGTTTGACATCGACATGACCGGCTTTTCGCCGCAGATTGCCGACGAATTGGGCGACCGCGACTATCTCGATCCGAACCGGGTCAACCGCCGCTTCGTCATCATGACGCCGGAGCAGGTCAATCTGCCGGTGGTCCATACCAGCTTTTCCAACACCGCCGGGCTGATGCACGAATTCTTCGAGGCCAATGCGCGCTCGATCAATGCGGTGACCATCAAGGATGCGATCTATGGCGAGATCGAGGATTCGGTGGCGACGGTCGAAAGCCTCGAGGATCTCTTGTCGATCAACGAGGTGCGGTTCCGGGTTCTGTCGGCCGAGGACCTGCTCGGCAAGGCGGCCGAGCTGCGGCAATTGGCCGACCGGCTGCAGAGCGATCCGGATGCCTGGCGCGACGATGTCCTTTTGAACCGTATGGTGGACCTGGCCAAGCTGACCGGCGACATCCGCCAGAACGTGCTGGTGCCCGACAAGCTGGTGTTTCGCCACGATGCCTTCTGGGCCAATCATTTCGGCGGGGTCTATGTCTTTGTCGACGAGAAGGTGACGACGGTGATCTGCGATCCGACGGCCCCTGGCTTCCGGCGCTCGCGGCCCTGGCAGGTCAGCTATATCTCGATCAAGGATCCCGCGCAGATCTTCGATTTCCTGGCGCGCACCGGGCGGATCGAACTGCCGCGGGCCGGCTGGGTCGAGGCCTCGGGTCTCTTGCGGCTCCGGGCCGAGATGGTGATGCTGAGCCTCGTCAACCAGGCCGATCCGGCAGCCGATCTTGCCAAGGCCGATGCGGTCTGGCTGCAGACCTGGGCGCATCGCAATGGCGAGCTGATCGCCCGCGACGGCGCCTATGGCTTCCTGCAGGAAATGATCCGCATGCTGGCATCGACCGGCAATATCAAGATGAGCGAGGTGCCGGCCGAGCGGCGCTTCCTGCTGATCCGGGCACTGCCCGACCACCCCGACCAATGGCTGACCAACCGGCTGATTTCGCAGATGGTTCCGGCCGATTTCGTGTCGCGCTTCATCTTCGACAAGCAGGGTTTCTATGCGGCCTATGAGCGCTATAGCGAAAGTTTCCGGGAATTCGTTGTAACGCGGCTGACAACCACATATCTGAAGGACAAGAAGGCCTTTCGCGGGCGCTTCTACGGTATAGGAGACGACGACCATGCTTGACCCGATCATCGCGTTTTTTCAGCGCGTCTTCAGTGCCATAGGGCGTGGCGTCGGTCTGGTGGTCGCCTGGCTGCTGTGGCCGTTCATGGCGGCGCATGGCTGGTATGCCGACCGCAGCTGGATCATCAAGGGGCCGATCATCCTGATCCTGCTCGTCCTCGTGGCGGCCTATGGCCAGTTCATCTGGCGCACCCAGGCCTGGCACGATTTCAACCCGGAATTCGCGCAGGCCTACAAATTCAACGAGCGCAAGGTGGCGGCCGGACAGCCGATCGCCGAAAAGCCCGGCACCTGCCAGAATTCGGCCATCGTCACCACCGTTGCCGATCTGACCGATACCGATGTCAACCAGAATGCCTGGATCTCCTCGACGCTGCTCTACAAGCTGGGTCTGTTCGGGGTCGATTGGGACAATACGCCGTTCTTCGACAACAAGGCGTCGTTCCAGCGCGGCGTCAACCAGGTGGCGCGCCGGGTGGCCATCGAGCTTGCCGACAATCTCGGCCGCGTGCGCGGCACATCCGGCATCAACAACGACCTGCAGGATGCCCGCGGCAATATCCAGTTCGACGAAGGCACCTGGTATTTCGGCACCGATCCGTTCGGCTTCAAGACGCCGACGCCGAGCTATTATCGCTCGGCCGTCGAGAGCTGGCGCAAGTTCAATTCGTCGCTCGAGACCTGCAACGCAATTTTCGACGCACGGGCCGACAACCTGGTTCAGCTGGTCGACCGGACCGCGAGCGATCTCGGCAATACGTCCGATATCCTGCGCCGCCGCTCCGAGGATTTCAACGCCGGCTGGTTCGACACCCGGGCCGATGACCGGTTCTGGTTCGCCTACGGCCAGCTCTACGCGCAATATGCGATTTTCCAGGCAGCCCGCGCCGACTTTATCGACGTGATCCGCGATCGCAACCTGACGGCGATCTGGACCGAAACGGAAAAGCAGCTGCAGGCGGCCCTGAAGATTCAGCCGGCGATCATTTCCAATGGCCGCGAAGACGGCTGGATCATGCCGACGCATCTGGCCACCATGGGCTTCTACATCCTGCGGGTGCGCTCCAACATGGTCGAGCTGCGCTCCGTTCTCGACCGCTGATCAGATAGCGCGGTCGGCCGCCATTGCGCGACGGCGATGGCGGCGGGCGCCTATTCCTCGCCGTCGGAAAAGGCGGCGGTGCGCAGCCGTTCGAAGAATTCGTAGGTGATGCCGACGATTTCGCCGGCGCCGCTTGCCTTGGCGCGGAACTTGCCGACGGTGCGCACAAACTTGTACTGGTCGTCGGCGTTCAGGGCGCGGTAGATGTTGTGGTAGCTCTGCTTCTCCGCGCAGGTTCGCTCGAAGCTCTCCATCAGCATCGGCATGTCGTCGGGGTGAATGCGCGAGCGGAACTCGACCATGTTGAGCGGTCCGTCGGTGATCCCCATCCCGAAAATGCGAAACACGTCCGGCGTGGCGAAGAAGTGGCCGGTGTCGAGGTCGATGCGATAAAAGCCATAGAGACGAAAGGCCTGCGCCAGCTCAACGACTTCGCTTTCCGTCATGCCGACCTGGTGGCAATCCTGAAATTGCTTGTGGTCCAGTTGATCGAAACGAATTGGCATGGCCCCCCCCATGGGTTTTGCGGGGCTGAGCCTGTCATTGAAGCATGACCGATTAGTTTATTAGCTTCAGCCTTATCGCCTTAGCTACCAACTGTGTCCGGTTTACGCAATCTAACTTTTTGATGGCATTGGTCATGTAGGCGTTCACGGTATGATCAGAGAGCGACAGGATCTGGCCGATCTCGATCGACGTCTTGCCCTGGGCGGTCCAGCGCAGCACTTCCAGTTCGCGCGCCGAGAGCACATTGGGATTGGCCAGTTCGGTGCGGCGCATCCGGTCGAAATTGTCGAAGGCATGCAGGGCAATCATGCCCAGTTCGTTGCTTTCTGCCTGGCAGAAAGGCGCCCGCTTGCCATCGAAGCGCATGAAGAAGCGATGGCCATCCACCGAATTCATCGGGATCAGAGCGCCCATCAGCAGGCCGAAGCGGCGCATCAGGGCGTGCATTTTCGGCGGCCAGTCGAAATCGCTGGCGGTGTTGTCGGGGTCGAGATCCCAGAACTGCGGCAGGATCGTATCCTGCAGGCGCGGCAGCACGGGACAGGCACGCAAGAGCTGGTTGCGGTCGAATTCGCGGACGAATTGCACGGGAATCGTGCTTTCCAGCACCAAAGGCGCCAGCAGGGTGTCGTTCGGGCCCGGCGCCGCAAAGATGGTGACATGGTCCAGATCGAACTCGCGCAGGACCTTGCCCATGACATGCATGAACTGGGCCCGCGTCTCGGCAGACGAAAGTTCGCCGCTCAGCAGCGATTGGCGTTCCGCGATGATCATGAACCGCTATTCTGAAGGTTGGGCGAAAGTGGATATGTTACCGTTAACAAATATACCAAGCCTTATGAATTACCAGCATTTTCGGGTCCGGTTTAGCAGTTTTTACAGGTCTGACAATGTGTCACATTTTATAGTGGTATATCAGACGTTTACAGAACGGTTTTTCAGACCGGCAGCAGCGAGGCTGCCTTGATTTCTTCCATGACGGCATAGGTATGGGTCTCTCGGACCCCCGGCAGCGGGAGAATCACTTCCGACAGGAACTGCCGATAGGCTTCCATGCCGGCGACGCGGGCCTTGACCAGATAATCGAAACCGCCGGCCACCATGTGGCACTCCATGACGTCGTCGCTGCGCTTGACGGCGGCGGCGAAGGCATCGAAGACATCCGGCGTGGTGCGGTCAAGCTTGACCTCGACGAAGACAAGCAGGCTGCGGCCGAGCTTTTCCGGCGACAGGATGGCCATGTAGCCGGTGATATAACCCTCGCGGGTCAGCCGTTTGACCCGCTCGGCGGTGGCGGTCGGCGACAGGCTGACCCGTTCGGCGAGTTCGATATTGCTGAGGCGGCCCTCTTGCTGCAGCGCCCTGAGGATCTTCTTGTCGAGTCTGTCGAGCGTCTTCATGGAGGCCTCCGGGTGGGTGTTCCGAGGGTGTCGCGGTCGGTTTGCCGTCTGCCGCCGGTCGGGCTCAGGCATGTCAGGTCTTGTCGGTCGGTTTGGGCTTTGCCATCAGTCGCTCGAGGAAGCCGAGCATGACTGCGGAAACGACGAAGGCCAGATGGATGATGGTGAACCACATCAGCTGGCCGTCGGTATACTGGCTGGCGTTGAGGAAGATCTGCAGCAGATGAATGGACGAGATGGCGACGATCGAGGAGGCGACCTTGATCTTCAGGCTGCCGGCATCGAGCTTGCCGAGGAAGGAGACCTCGTCGTCGGCCTCGTCGAAGCGGCTGACGAAGTTTTCATAGCCGGAGATCATCACCATGACGATCAGGCTGGCGACCAGGGCAGCGTCGATCAGGCCGAGCATGGCGAGGATCATCTCCGATTCGCCATAGGTGAACACGTTGCCGGCGACCTTCAGGAATTTGTAGACAAAGGAGACGGCATAGACGGCCAGCGCCGCGACCAGGCCGAGATAGAAGACCACGAGGATCCAGCGGCTCGACAGGATGATCCTTTCGACAAGCAGTTCCAGCGATTTCATGGGCGGTCTCTCCAACAGTCCGGGGGCATGGCAAGGGGTTTTGATAAGCTGTCCGTTTTACATGCGCAAGGCTGCACAACACGACGGCGCATTGCGCCCAGCAAAAGCCCGTGGCATTTGATAGGCTGGACCTTCCGTGTTGAGCACGACCTGTGGTCCACGGGTTTACAGGGTCCGGCAGGGGACCGAGAACGATAAGAAAAGGGCAGGGGGTTTCATGACGGGTATCGGCTCAGATATCGAAATCGCGCGCAAGGCCATCAAGAAGCCGATCTTCGAGATTGGCGCGACACTGGGCATCCCACCCGAGCAGCTGGTGCCCTACGGCCATGACAAGGCGAAGATCTCGGCAGAGTTCATCGCCGCGCAGAAGGGCCGGCCGGATGGCAGACTGATCCTGGTGACGGCGATCAACCCGACGCCGGCCGGCGAGGGCAAGACGACGACGACGGTCGGGCTTGGCGACGGGCTGAACCGCATCGGCAAACGCGCCGTGGTGTGCATCCGCGAGGCGTCGCTTGGCCCCTGTTTCGGCGTCAAGGGCGGGGCGGCCGGCGGCGGTTATGCGCAGGTGGTGCCGATGGAAGACATGAACCTGCATTTCACCGGCGATTTCCACGCCATCACCTCGGCCCATAACCTGCTGGCCGCCCTGATCGACAACCATATCTACTGGGGCAACGAGCAAAATATCGACATCCGCCGCATCGCCTGGCGGCGGGTGATGGACATGAACGACCGGGCGCTGCGCGATATCGTCTGTTCGCTCGGCGGCGTCGCCAATGGGTTTCCGCGCGAGACCGGCTTCGACATCACCGTTGCCTCGGAGGTCATGGCGATTCTTTGCCTGGCCAGCGATCTGAAAGACCTGGAGGCGCGGCTCGGCAACATCATCATCGGCTATCGGCGCGACAAGACGCCGGTGTTTGCCCGCGACATCAAGGCCGACGGGGCGATGACGGTGCTCTTGAAGGATGCCATGCAGCCGAACCTGGTGCAGACGCTGGAAAACAATCCGGCCTTGGTGCATGGCGGGCCGTTTGCCAATATCGCCCATGGCTGCAATTCGGTGATCGCCACCACGACGGCATTGAAGCTTGCCGATTATGTGGTGACCGAGGCGGGGTTCGGGGCCGATCTCGGGGCGGAAAAATTCTTCGACATCAAATGCCGCAAGGCGGGGCTCATGCCCAATGCGGCGGTGATCGTCGCGACCGTCAGGGCCCTGAAGATGAATGGCGGCATCAAGAAGGAGGAGTTGGGCGTCGAGAATGTCGGCGCGGTGGAGGCGGGCTGCGCCAATCTCGGGCGGCATATCGAAAATGTCCACAAGTTCGGCGTGCCGGTGGTGGTGGCGATCAACCATTTCGTCTCGGACACCGATGCGGAGGTCGCCGCGGTCAAGGCCTATTGCGTGGCGCATGGGGCTGAGGCGATTCTCTGCCGGCACTGGGCGCAAGGCTCGGCCGGCATCGAGGAGCTGGCCCACAAGGTGGTGGAGATCGCCGAGGCCGGTCGTGCGCATTTCGCGCCGCTCTATTCCGACGGTCTGTCCCTGCTGGGCAAGATCGAGACCGTGGCCAAGGAGATCTACCGGGCCGGCGAGGTGACGGCCGACAAGGCGGTGCGCGACCAGCTGCGCAGCTTTGAGGAGCAGGGCTACGGCCATCTGCCGGTCTGCATGGCCAAGACGCAATATTCGTTTTCGACCGATCCCAGCGTGCGCGGCGCGCCGGTCGGCCATATTGTGCATGTGCGCGAGGTCCGGCTTTCGGCCGGCGCCGGTTTCGTCGTGGCGATCACCGGCGAGATCATGACCATGCCGGGCCTGCCGAAATCGCCATCGTCGGAGCGGATTTTCCTCAACGACCAGGGCTATATCGAAGGGCTGTTCTGAGGCGGGGCACGGTCGTGTCGCTTGCCTGGAAATCCTCCACATCGGCCCTTGCATAAACATGATTGCGATTATCATGTTTTTAATCTTGACATAAAAAATCATGTTTAATAGGTGTCAGAAACAAGGCAGGCATTCGCCTGGCCTTTCATCACTTTAGGGGCGCTTGCCAAGGGCTGCTTCGCAAGGTTTGCGAGGCTGCGCCTTTTCATGCGCGCGCCCTCAAGAAAGGATTTCTGATGCTGCGTCGGCGCTTTCGTCCTCTCCTTCTCACCTGCACGGCTCTTGCCTGCGCTCCGGCCCTCTCTCCAGCCCTGGCGCAGGATGCCTCCTCCGGCCAGACGGCCGGGGCATCCGCCGAGACGCAGACGGTGCTGCCGACCATTCTCGTCAAGGGAAAACGGGTCGTGAAGGGCTCTGTAGCCGATACGCCGCTGGCCACGCAGACCACGGCCGAGGAGATCGCCAAAAAGGAGATCGACGATCTGGACGATCTCGGCAACACGACCGAGCCCGGCGTCAGCTTCGTCGAGGCCACCAAGAGCGTCAACATTCGCGGATTGGAGGACGACCGCGTGCTGACGACGATCGACGGCATCCCGATCCCCTATCTGTCGGATGCGGTGCGCGATTCCTACGGTGGCGCCAACAGCTATGATTTCGCCTCGATCTCGACCATCGACATCCTGCGCGGCGCGGATTCCAGCCGCGCCGGTTCAGGGGCGCTCGGCGGCGCGGTGCTGCTGCGCACGCTGGAGCCGGAGGACCTGATCGGTGAGGGCCGCGATTGGGGCGGGCTGGCCCGCACCGGTTACGACAGTTCCGACAATTCCTATGGCGGCTCAGTTGCGGTGGCCAAGAAGATCGACAACACCTCGATGCTGTTCCAGGGCTCCTACAAGAAGGGCCAGGAGACGGAGACCGGCGGCGACGTCGGCGGCTATGGCGCGACGCGCACGGAGGCCGATCCGATGGACTACAATCGCCGCAACCTGCTCATGAAGTTTCGCCACGAGCTGGAAGGTGGCCACACGATCGGCATGACGGCCGAACATTACGACTACAATTCCTGGACCAACCTCAAGAGCGAGCAGGGCTCGAGCTATGCCCAGGATCAGTATGACCGGATTGCCGACACGACGCGCAACCGCGTGTCGCTCGACTACCGCTACGAGGCGATTGCCGAGGACAGCCTGATCGACAGCGCGTTCGCCACGCTCTATTGGCAGCGCACCGAGCGCGAGGAGGGCACCAATGGCTATCGCACCACCGCGCCAATTGGCGACTACTCCCGCATCAGCACCAATGAGGAAAAGGCGATCGGCTTTTCCGGATATGTGAATTCCGATTTCAGCACCGGCATGCTGCACCACCAGCTGACGGCGGGCGGCGACGCGTCCTTCTTCACCACCTCGCAATATCAGGTGGGCGACGACAGCTGCGACGAAAACTATGTGGCGTCCTGCATGTTCTACCACAATAACCAGGCCGACATGCCCGATACCGACGGGGTTCGCCTCGGCGCCTATGTCGAGGACCGCATCGCCATCGGCAGCAGCGCCTTCTCGCTGACCCCCGGCGTGCGCTTCGATTGGTACGACTACAGCCCGCAGCAGACCGCCGGCTACGAGAACAATAGCGGCTATGCCGGGTTGCCGGACGGCCAGAGCGACATGGCGATTTCGCCAAAGCTTCGGGCCGGCTGGCAGGCAACGCCCGATATCGAGCTGTTTGCGCAGTTCTCGACCGGCTTCAAGGCGCCGAACGTGTCGCAGCTCTACAGCAATTACGACAATGCGCCGCTCTATCGCCAGATCGGCAATCCGGATCTCGAGGCCGAGACCAGCTATGGTTTCGAGGCCGGCGCCAATCTCGGCGACGAGGATTTCGGTGGCCGCATCACCGCCTTTACCACCCGCTACAAGAATTTCATCGATACCGAAACGACGGCAGAGGCGGGCTATGCCTATGGCTCGATCGAGTATTTCAACCGCGAGCGAGTGCGGATTTCCGGCATAGAGCTGCGCGGCAACAAGAATTTTGCCAATGGCTTCAACGTCCATGCCACGATGAGCTATGCGCGCGGCACCGATCTCGACACCGACGAGGTGCTGGCCAGCGTGCCGCCGCTGAAAGCCATCGTCGGCGTCGGCTATGCCACCAATATCTGGGGCACGGATTTAAGCCTCGTGGCGTCTTCGGCCGTCGACGAGGATTCGACCGCAACCATCAAGCCGGCCGGCTACGGCATCGTCAACCTGACGGGCTGGTGGGAGCCGGAACAGGCCAAGGGCCTGCGCATCCAGGCGGGGGTCTACAACCTGTTCGACAAGGTCTATTACGACGCGCTCGAGGTCAAGGACGCCTCGACCAGCACCCACGACCTAGCCTATTATTCCGAAGCCGGACGGACCTTCAAGATCTCGCTGACGCAGAAGTTCTAAAGGGCGGTCCCAGTCTTGATGCCTTCCCGCACCCCGCGGGGAGGCATCGGCTTTCCGCCTGTCTCGTGATGCTATAAGGTTGCATGCTATTGGAGCGGCGCATGAACAGGATGGATACACTGACGGCGAAGAGACGGGAGGCGCGGCACGAGCAAGCCTCGGCAGCCGTTGCCGGCATTCTGCACGCCGCTGAAAGCTGCGGGATTCCCCTCACTGTCATCGGCTCACTGGCGAGAGGCGATTTCCGCTCCCATTCGGATGTCGATTTTCTTGTCCGCGGCCCAGCCGATAACAAGCGCCGTCGGCTGGTCGAACGCCTGGTGGCAGACGGCATGCGTGCCTCCGCAATTCCCTATGACCTGATTTTCGAGGATGACCTGACCGAAGATCGTCTTCAGGAGTTCCTGCATGACATCGTTATGAAATGTTGAAATGCGCGGGCGTTTTTGACCAGGTAGCTGGCGGTAAACACTTCGGGGTGACGAGCGGTTGGCTCCATATATCAGACCTGGAATTAAAGGAACAAAGTAGCCCACATTTAGCGGCCTTTTTGGTTTGAAGGGCCGAATCCATCTGCTCTCCGCCGCTCAATCACGGGGTCATGTGGCCAAACAGTAATGGTGCACTCGCTCCGGTAAGTCCGGCCGAGATCGGAAATAATTTCAATGTCGCAAGCGACCTTGGCTGGGGCAATGATGGATACCTTGATGGTCGCATTTGCGAGCCACACTTGCGGCATCGAATTTGCTTCCATCAGTCGCTGAACCGCACCCCGATAATACTCCTGTGACGCAGCGATGACGCGACTGTCAGGAGTCTCTGTCGTGTCCGTGAGCTTGAGCTGCGCTTGTTTTTCGCCGAGACATTCGAGGAGCGCAACGTACTGGCCCAAAGACCAATAGCCATCGTGATCATTGTACCGGCTAACAAATGTTCCGAGAATATCGTGGCAAATCCCTTTGAACTGTTTTCTTCTGGACATCTGCAATCTAACTCTCTTGCCGCCAAGCAGAGGATATAGGAGCACGTCCCGAAAGCAACGGCTCTGACTTTATGACGTCTCGACAACGTTACCGAATATGAGTGGCAGCCCTCAAATCCAATTATTTGTCCATGGAAAATCTCGATCAGAGACCTGTAGGCAAGACAATGTGGGGCCGGACCAGCGGTTACTCTATGGCGAGCGCTGCGACTGGAGAGACGGAGACGATTTTGACTACACCTCCCCCTTGAGGGGGGAGGTCGCGCGGAACGCGCGGGTGGGGGTGACCCTTTGCGGGTTGCGGGCGTAGCCGGTCACCCCACCCCGGAGCTCTGCTCCGACCCTCCCCCTCAAGGGGAGGGTGGGGGGCGCGGCACGCTCTCAATCCATCACAGTGCTTGCATTCAAGGCCGTCGCAGAGCTTCAGGACGATGTCGGACTGTAAAACAGCCTCTCCGGTCTGTTCCGTTAATACCCTAGCCATTCTGGTCACAGCCTCACCGGCAAAACCGGTAGCCGCCTTTTCGTGCCAGCACGTCGAGATGCATGTGGTCCTGGTGGGCGGCGTCGCTGCCGGGGGAGAGCACGGTGGAGAAGCTGAGGCAGGCGGTGGCGTTAAGGCTGCGCTGGAAGGCGGCGTCCATGCTGGAATCCTCTTGCGCGACAATCGCCATCGGCATGTCGCCTTTCTCGAAGCGCAGCGAGCCGATGTCGATGGCATTGCCGCGGGCATGTTCCGAAATCTTGCCGGTTTCGGCGCTGTTGCGCTTGCGGCAGATATAGGTCGAGGCCTGGTTGAAGGCGGTCAGTTTGCCCTGGTCGGGCAGAGCCAATTCGGCGGCCGGGATGACGACGGTCTTCAGCCATTCGGCCAGATGCAGGGCGGTTTCGCAGCGCATGGTGCCTTCCGGGGCAAGGTCGACGCCGGGCAGGATCTTTGTCACGCTGATCGGCTTGTCGATACCGCAGCCATTGCCGTCGTCGATGCGCGGCAATGGCGTGAAGGCGGCACCGATGGCGGTCAGCGCCTGGCTGCATTGCTCGAAGGCGGACGCATCCTCCGGTTCAACCAGATCGACCGGTTCCGGCGGGCGCGGCGGGCCCCGGGCTTCGCGCGGCTTGTCGGCCTCGGCTTTGCCGGCCTCTGCTTTGCCTGGCTCGGCTTGGTCAGGCTTGGCACCGGGCACGGGGGCATCCGGCACGGGGGGGTCCGGCTTTGCATCGTCCGGGCCTGGCGTCTCGGGCTGTTGGTCGGCGGGCGCCGTTGTCTCCGGCACCGGCGGTTTCGGCTCCGGTGTCGCAACGGTTGCTTCCGGCGGCACGACAATCGGCGCGGTCGTTTCAGGATCGGTGTCCGGCTTCGGCTCGGGCTTTGCCTGTTCTGCGGGGGTCGAGTCTTCGGGTTTGGCCTCGGGAACGGGGCCCTTCTCGGGCAATTTGGCGGCGGTCAGGACGGTCAGGCAGAGCAGGGCTGCGGCGAGGCGACGATACATGCATCCGTCCTTTGGTGCGTTGGTGACGGAACACAAACGCTTTCGAACGGATTAGGTTGCCTCTGCCAAAGGACGGAGGAGTTCCTCGAAATGGGAGATTTCGCAGACCCGCTTCGGGGCCTTGTGGTGATCGGCGCGGCAAAGGAGCGACGGTGTGACGGCGGCATGCGCGGGGAATTGCCGCACCTGACGACCGGCAGGCTCCCGGCAGATCGATAGGCCGTCCAGGCGCCCTCTAAGCGGCTTCGGCAAGGCGCTGGTCGGCAGCGCGATTGCGTTTGCTGAAGACGAATTGACCAACCAGTGCCACCATCTCGGCCACTTCGTCGGTCAGCGAATGGGTGGCGGCTGCGGTTTCCTGGACCATGCCGGCATTCTGCTGGGTCAGCTGGTCCATCTGATTGATCGCCCTGGTGATTTCCGACAGTCCGCTGGACTGGTCCTGCGCGGCCTGGGTGATGGCCTCGATATCCTCGGCGATGCGATTCATCCCCTCTTCAATGTGCTGCAGGGCAAGACCCGTATCGTTGACAAGCCCGACGCCGGCATTGACCTCCTGATCGGACCGTTCGATCAGCGCATTGATTTCCTTGGCGGCGCTGGCAGAGCGTTGCGCCAGTTCGCGCACTTCCTGGGCTACCACCGCGAAGCCTTTGCCGGCATCCCCGGCGCGGGCTGCCTCGACGCCGGCGTTGAGGGCGAGAAGATTGGTCTGGAAGGCGATCTGGTCGATGACCCCGGTGATATTGGCAATGCTGGCCGATGCGGCTTCGATGCGATGCATGGCATTGACGGCGTCCTGCACCACCTTGGTCGATTTTGCGACATTGCTTCTGACAAGCCGGGTTTTTTCCCGCGTGTTGGCGGTGCGGGACGTGGAGGCGTTGATATTGGTGGTCACGTCCTGCAGTGCTGCGGCGGTCTGTTCCAGAGCGGCTGCCTGCTGCTCGGTGCGCTTGGAAAGCTGGTCTGACGAGGCCTGCAGGGCACCGGCATTCGATTCGATGCCGCGGGCCTTGTCGAGCACCTTCGACATGGTTTCCTGAAAGACGGCGAGAGATCGGTTGAAATCGCCTCTGAGACGCTCGAATTCCGGCAGGAAAGGGTCATCCAAGGTGATGTGGATATTGAATTTCGACAATCGGTCCAGGCCGCCACCCAATTGATCGATCACCGTTTGCAGATTGCGGGCCTGGGTCTCCTGCTCCTCCAGACGGGCGGCCTGCTCGGCCTGCAGGCGTTGATCGCGCTGGCGGGCGTCCTGTTCGAGCGCCCGTTTGTCGATGCCGGCCTGGCGGAAGACCGCGACCGAGGCTGCCATTGTGCCGATCTCGTCGCCGCGACCGGTATAGGGGACAGGCGTCTCCAGGTCGCCGCCGGCCAGGCAGGTCATGTAATTGCCGATGCCAACCAGCGGTGAAAGGGCGCGGCGCCGCAGGCCGTAAAGTCCAGCAAACAGGATGGCAAAGGCGGTCGCCGAGACCGAGAAGGCGCTGTTGCGCAAGAATTGCGCACGCTCCGCAGCGCTGGATTCGGCCTTCTGCAGAAATTCGACCGACATCTTGACCAGGATGCCGATCTTGGCCTGCTGATCGTGGTAGACGCTGCTCAGCCGCTTCAGGCTGTCGCCCATGGTGACGGTGTTGCCGGCTGCGGCCGCCGGCAGGAAGACGGTCTCGATCTCCACAAAGAATTGATCCGTGACCGGTTCCAGCGTGACGTGCATGAATTGGGAAATTTCGGGACTGAGTTCGGTTGTGACCCAGTACAGCTTGCGATCCTGACAGTCCTTCTTCAGCTTCAGAATTCTTGCGCCGATCTCGTCAACCTTTGTCGGGTTTGCCATCAGCTCGGTGGCCAACAGAAATGCCTCCATGGTCGAAAGCGGCGGCGGCAGGATATCTGCGACGAGATCCTTGGAATTGACGATCCTGATATAATCCGGGCTCTGGATCTTCAGCGTTTCCAGCGAATAGACCAGGATTCCGATGGCGGCGCCAAAGCCCAGCAGCAAGAGGAGCCCAAAGCCGAACAGGCTGCGCGATATAGTCATTTTCATCCGGTCTATCCCCTTGCTCCGCGCTTCGGCCAAGGCTCGACGATAACGCTCCTTGACGCTCATAATATTTTGCTAACCTACATCAGCAATTCCTACTATTTGACTAATGGGGGTTGCATACATGAAGGAATGCCATCGACGGATGAGGTGCTGTAAAACCGGGTTGCACCCGCGCCAAAGGCAGGCTATGAAAAACGTCATGAACACGTCTTTGACCATGGCTAACTGGTGGTGGGCTCGCTAACGCGGCCTTGACCAGTCATGTCCAGAGACGATTGACGCAAAGCCGCCCGGAAAACCTTCAGGCGGCTTTTTTGTATTCAAGGCGCCGCAAAACCCGGGCTTTGAAAAGGGAAGAGAGACATGGTGACGATCATTCGGGATGACGGCGGCGAGACCTACGAGACGCGCGGCGGCATTTCCGTGAGCCGCGAGCGGCGGCCGGTGGCCTATGCCGATGCCATCAGCACCTGCGTCGACAAGCTCGACGAGCGGCGTGGTGCGGTGTTTTCCTCCAATTACGAATATCCGGGCCGCTACACGCGCTGGGATACGGCGATCGTCGATCCGCCGCTTGGCATTTCGTCGTTCGGCCGCAATGTCTGGATCGAAGCCTTCAACGCGCGCGGCGAAGTGCTGCTCGGCTTCATCACGGAAAAGCTGAAGACCGTTGCCGACCTGACGCTCGGCGCCTCCAGCAAGGCGCGCCTCGACCTCACCGTGAACCTGCCCGACCGGGTGTTCACCGAGGAGGAGCGCTCGAAGATGCCGACCGTGTTCACGGTGCTGCGCGCCGTCACCGATCTCTTCCATTCCGAGGCGGATTCGGCGATCGGCCTGTTCGGCGCCTTCGGCTATGATCTGGCCTTCCAGTTCGACGCCATCAAGCTGTCGCTGGTGCGCCCCGATGACCAGCGCGACATGGTGCTTTACCTGCCCGACGAGATCGTCGTGGTCGACCACCATGCCGCCAAGGCCTGGATCGACCGCTACGATTTCGAAAAGGGCGGCGTCACCACATCAGGCAAATCGGGCGAGATCGCGCCCGATCCGTTCCGCCATACCGATGTCATTCCGCCGCGCGGCGACCATCGTCCGGGCGAATATGCCGAGCTGGTGACCAAGGCCAAGGAAAGCTTTCGCCGCGGCGACCTGTTTGAGGTGGTGCCGGGCCAGAAATTCATGGAGCGCTGCGACAGCAAACCCTCGCAGATTTCCAAGCGGCTGAAGGAGATCAATCCGTCTCCCTATTCCTTCTTCATCAATCTCGGCCATCAGGAATATCTGGTCGGCGCCTCGCCTGAGATGTTCGTGCGGGTGTCGGGCCGGCGCATCGAGACCTGCCCGATTTCCGGCACGATCAAGCGCGGCGAGGACCCGATCGCCGACAGCGAACAGATCCTCAAGCTCTTGAATTCCAAGAAGGACGAGAGCGAGCTGACGATGTGCTCGGACGTCGATCGCAATGACAAGAGCCGCGTCTGCGAGCCCGGCTCGGTCAAGGTGATCGGCCGCCGGCAGATCGAGATGTATTCGCGGCTGATCCATACGGTCGATCACATCGAGGGCCGGCTGCGCGACGACATGGACGCCTTCGACGGGTTCTTGAGCCACGCCTGGGCGGTGACCGTCACCGGCGCGCCAAAGCTCTGGGCGATGCGCTTCATCGAGGCCCACGAGAAGAGCCCGCGCGCCTGGTATGGCGGGGGGGTCGGCATGGTCGGCTTCAACGGCGACATGAATACCGGCCCGACGCCGCGCACGGGGCGCATCAAGGACGGCATTGCCGAAGTGCGGGGCGGCGCGACGCTTCTGAACGACAGCATTTCGGGCGAGGAAGAGGCCGGAACCGAACTGAAGGCATCCGCCATGATTGCAGCCATTCGTGACGCCAAGAGCGGCAATGACGCCAAATCGAAGCGCGGCGTGGCCAGCGTCGGCCAGGGCGTAAAAATCCTGCTGGTCGACCACGAGGACAGCTTTGTCCACACGCTGGCCAATTATTTCCGCCAGACCGGCGCCACGGTCTCGACCGTGCGCTCGCCGGTGGCCGATGCCGTGTTCGACGAGATGGATCCGGATCTGGTCGTGCTGTCGCCCGGTCCCGGATCTCCGAAGGACTTTGACTGCAAGGCGACCATCAAGAAGGCGCGGGCCCGGCAGTTGCCTATCTTCGGCGTCTGCCTCGGCCTGCAGGCGCTGGCCGAAGCCTATGGCGGGGAACTCCGGCAGCTGGCGGTGCCGATGCATGGCAAGCCGTCGCGCATCCGCGTGCTGGAGCCCGGCCTGGTGTTTTCGGGCCTTGCCAAGGAGGTAACCGTCGGGCGCTATCACTCGATCTTCGCCGACCCCTCGACCCTGCCGCGCGATTTCATCATCACCGCGGAAAGCGAGGACGGCACGATCATGGGCATCCAGCATGCCAAGGAACCGGTGGCAGCCGTGCAGTTCCACCCGGAATCGATCATGACGCTCGGCCAGGACGCCGGCATGCGGATGATCGAGAATGTGGTGGCGCATCTGGCGCGACGGGCCAAGGTGAAGGCGGCGTAGCGTCTCGTAACGCGACCTGGCCCCTCATCCGCCTGCCGGCACCTTCTCCCCGCAAGCAGGGAGAAGGAGGATCGCCGCAGCGTTTGCGTCCCCTTCGCCCCGCTTGCGGGGAGAAGGTGGCCCGGTAGGGCCGGATGAGGGGCTTTTGGCCCAAGTCTATACCGCATGCGGGCTGATCAGGCTCAGCTCGCTGCCAAGTTCGCGGCGCCGTTGCATCAGGTCGTAATCGGCCTGCAAGCCTAGAAAGAAGCCTTCGGACAGGCCGAAATAGCGGGCCAGCCGAAGATCGGTGTCGGCGGTGACGGCGCGTTTGGAAAGCACGATTTCGTTGATGCGGCGCGGCGACACATGCACGGCCCGCGCCAATGCATTCTGGCTGAGGCCCATGGGTTTCAGAAAATCCTCCAGCAGAATGTCGCCGGGATGAGGGTTGGGCAATAGATCAGCCATGGTCGTCGACGATTCCGACATCACTTGCTCCTCCTCGATGCCATTTGAAACAGATGCGCCATTGGTCGATCTATAACGCAATGCGTTACGAGATGTCTGTTAAAACTGTGCTGCACGGGTTGACCCTCGGTTAATCTCTGTGCTTTAGCCTGCCTTGATATGAAACCGCCTGCGCCCCGAAGCGTGGGCGGTTTTGCGTTTGAAGACCGGTTGAAATGCAATTCAGTCGCATCAGCAAAGGATCCGACACATGACACAAGAGGGCAATAGCAGGGTCCAGCGCCTGGCGTTCTGGGGCATTCCGCTGTCGTTCGGCGTGATGGGGCTGAAGCTGGTGGCCTGGTGGGTGACCGGCTCGGTGGCGCTTTTGTCGGACGGGCTGGAATCGACGGTCAACGTGGTGGCGGCCTTCATTGCCTATTTCGTCATCCGCTATGCGCAGAAGCCGGCCGATCTCGACCATCCCTTTGGGCATCACAAGGCGGAATATCTGTCGGCGGTTCTCGAAGGCGTGCTGATCGTCGTGGCGGCGCTGCTGATCATGCAGGAGGCGATCGGCCATCTCGCCGATCCGAAGATGCTGGAGGCGCCGGTGCTGGGTCTGGCGATCAACCTTGCCGCCGGGGTGATCAATGCCGTCTGGGCGTTGACCCTGATCAAGGCGGGCCGGGCGCATCGCTCGCCGGCGCTGCTGGCCGATGGCCAGCACATCATGTCGGATGTGGTGACTTCGGTCGGCGTGCTGTTCGGCCTCGTGCTGGCGCTGATCACCGGCTATGCCATTCTCGATCCTGTGATGGCGCTGCTGGTGGCGGTCAATATCATCTTCCAGGGTTGGAAGGTGATTTCCCATTCGGTCGACGGGCTGATGGACAAGGCGGTGGAATTCGAGGAAGAGGCGGCGATCAAGAAGGCGATCGCCACCCATGCGACGGGATCGCTGGGCGCCCATGATCTGCGCACCCGGCGGGCTGGGGCTGCGACCTTCGTTGCCTTCGACCTGGTCGTGCCGGCCGGCATGTCGGTGAGCAAAGCCCATGAGATCTGCGACCGGCTGGAAGTGGCGGTGCAGGATGTGCAGGCCGGCGCGCGGGTGACGATCCATGTGGAGCCGGAAAGCGAAAAGGCGCATGGCGTGCGCGTGAAAATTCAGGAGACAGGACTATGACCATGACCGACGTATCCGGGCTATCGCAGCTCGGCCAGGCGGTGGATGCCCCGACCAGCCCGGAGACCGCCGTGCTGGAGCGGGTGCCCAACAGCAATGCCGGCACCGACTACGTGGTGCGCTTCACCGCGCCGGAATTCACCTCGCTCTGCCCGATGACCGGCCAGCCGGATTTCGCCCATATCGTCATCGACTATATTCCCGGCGACTTCCTGGTCGAATCGAAGTCGCTGAAGCTGTTCCTGTTTTCGTTCCGCAACCACGGCGCCTTCCACGAGGATTGCTCGGTCTATATCGCCAAGCGCATCATCGACCTGCTCGCCCCGAAATGGCTGCGGATCGGCGCCTACTGGTATCCGCGCGGCGGCATTCCAATCGATGTGTTCTGGCAGACCGGCGCGGTGCCGGAAGGCGTCTGGCTGCCAGACCAGGGCGTGCCGACCTATCGCGGCCGCGGCTGATTTTTTGCGCCATCAGTCCGCCAGGTGGCGCGATTCCTGGGTCCTGCCGTCATAACCCCAGGCATCGCCCGGCACTTCGTGGATGACCACATAGGTGGCGGGCGACAGTTCGACCCCAAGCACCTGTCGCAGCAGGTCTGCGGCGGCGGCGATGAAGGCGGCCTTCTGCGCCTGGGTGTTGGTGCCGGCCCTGACCTTGGCGTCGATATGGGCGGCGACGGTCATCGGTTGGTCGCCCACCGTCCATTGGCCGGGATCGACCCGCTCGATGCGCACGGCGGTCAATTCCTTTCTCTTCTCCAAAATCTCCGCCATCAGACGCGTGACCTCCGACTGCAGATGGCGCAGTTGCGGCTGCGTGATATCGGGGGCAGCGACTTGGATATGCACGAAGGGCATGGGGGATTTCCTCTGTTTGTTGCCAGGAACGTTATCGCCCGGCATGATGGGTGTGACAATGGCACAAGGCTGTGGCGTCTGATCGCGCACGCCAGAACCAGCCCTTGCCGAGGTCGATGCCGTCCCAAACGGGCCGGCTCGACGAAGCGTGGTCGACTATCGTATGACAGGCTCACCGTGATAACGTCGCTTTGATGGCTTTGACACGCCAAATCCGACCTCCATCATCAGACGCGGAGTGTTCTTCGCCAAGGTTCCCATATGAAAACCAAAGGGATCCTCGACAAAACCGGTCCCCGCTTTTCCCGTCAACGTGACAGCGCTGTCTTCACCATAAAAGCTCAGGACTTCCTCCGCCGGATGGCCGACCAGCAGCGTGAGTTGATGCCTCACGCGCCGACGATTGTGACTGCCTTGGACGTAGACGTGCGGACCTGCATCGGCATCGACGTCGGACAGATAGAAGAAGAACTTCAGCATTCGCCAATCATCGAGATCGAAATGGAACCTGAACGAGGCCCGGCTTAGATCGGCTTCAGATGCCGTTTTCGTCGGAAAGCTCCACCAGGTGCGCGTGGTGATCATTCTCGCCTCACCGCCAAGATAATGTCTTGCAATATCAAGCAGGAGTGGGTCTTGCTGAACAGCCACTGCTGCCTCGCATTGCAGGACCCGTTCGAAATGATGACCGCTTAATATGGTACGCCCGAAGCGTCGTTCGGCCTGCGCGTGCTCTCCGGCGGTAAATTCCAATTCGCGGTCAAAATTGCCAAAGCAAGGCGTCTCCTGCGCGAAGCGGGCGATGTCCTCATGGATTGATGCCGGCAATGTCAGGCCGGTGAAAATCCCCTTCCTCTTCAGTTCGGAAGCGGCCTCATCCGCCTTGATCTGCCCAAACATCGATGATGATGCTGTTGCTGACGGCGGAACGGGCTTGGCGGTGAGCCAGTGTGCTCGACGGAAAGGGATCGTACGGGCCAACAGGAACATCGGCAGCCAGGCTGGATTTTCCCGCAGGTCGGTCAAGTAGGTGGGGACGCGCGCTGCCATGCGACGCAAAACCCCGCCGGTACGGGCGATTGTTTCGAGGTCTTTCGGCTTGGATCCAGGCGTATCAAACATATGATCTCCTTATACGAATAGCGCCTCTTACTCAGCGCTCTTCACTCCGCAGCCCGACCAGAGGGTATGCCGTTTTGGCCATTGTTGCAATGCGGCATCGGCATTTCGCTGTCTTTTTGAAATCGCAACTAATTGAACTAATTAATGAATTTCTGTTGTTGGCTCGACAAGTAGATGGTCTGCCGGGTGTAGGTAAGTGAAGTATTTCGGCGCCAGGCGGCAGAGCGTCAAAAAGGGTCTGCCGGTCTAGCCAAGTCTCGATAGCCCTGCTCGCACGGGGAGGCGGCGTGCTTTGTCACCGCCTGGATGAAACAGAAACGGCGGCCGAGGCCGCCGTTCGCAAATCGGGGATAATGGAGCTGATCAGCCGAGCATCAGGGCGGCGCCGCCGATGGCGGTTGCGGCACCCAGCAGGCGGTTGACCAGGGGACCCATGCGGTTGAGGCCGATGCCGAGGCCGATGCCGGCGGCATGCAGCAGGGCGGTTGCCACGAGGAAGCCGAGGCCGAACTGCAGGGCGCCGGCACCGCCGAGTTCGCCGCCATGGGCGTGGCCGTGGAACAGGGCGAAGGCGCCGACGATGGCCGCACAGGCTGCCACCGGCAGCTTGACCGCCATGGCGACCAGCAGGCCGAGGCCGATGACGGAGGCAAGGATGGCAGGCTCGACGAAGGGCAGGTCGATGCCGTTGACGGCCAGCAGGAAGCCTGCGGCCATGGTGCCGACAAAGGCGGCCGGAACGGCGATCAGGCCGCGTCCGCCGATCTGGGCGGCCCAGAGGCCGACGGCGACCATGGCCAGAATGTGATCGGCGCCGAACAGCGGATGGGAAATGCCTGCCATGAACGAGCCGTGCTCGGCCGGATCGAGATGGGCGAAGGCCGGGGCAGCAGCAGCGGCAAAAATGGCAGCGGAAAGCGAAAGGCGTTTAAACATTGATTGTCCCTCTATTTGGTCGACAGGGCGCCCGTGATTCAGTCGCGCCCGCCGTCATCCTTAGTCCATGGGACAACCTACGTTAAGCGCTTTGTCGCTGTCCATGGCCAAATGTTGCTCGCGGCATGATGCGGCCAAGTTTGCGTCCTGCCGGGTTTCCGCGCGTCACGGCTGTGGGCATTGCGACATGGGGCGGTCGTGATCTTGTAGGCGCTGGGCTTGATCGGTGCTCATTTGTCGAGGGGTAGCCCCTCATCCGCCTGCCGGCACCTTCTCCCCGTGAACGGGGAGAAGGGAGAGCGCCGCACCGCTTCCGTCCCTCTCCAACGTCGAGTGGGGCAGGTTCCCCTCTCCCCGCCTGCGGGGAGAGGTCGGACAACAAGTTGCTCCAGGGGTGAGGGGCAAAGCCGGCCATGGAGACCTTGGTCAACCGCACAGGGCCCTATTTCTGCGGATGGGCGTTGAGCACTTCGGCGCAGCGCGAGAAGCTGAGGCCCTCGCCGTCGGTGTCGTTGCTGGCGCGGATGGCGATGATCGACTGGCGCGGATCGGCGGTGATCTGCAACTCGCAGAACAGCTGCTCGTAGCGCGGCGGCGAGATCATCTGCGGCTGGGCCGGGGGATAATGGCCCGTGGTGATGACCTGGGTTTCCGTGACGCCCGGCCGGGTTTCGCGGGTCACCGTCTTGGTCTTGGTCTGGACGGGGGCCGGCGTCGCATAGGTGGGGGCGATATAACGGTCGGCGTCGCCGCCGCGCCAGGTGTAGATGACGTTGCCGCTCGCCATCGGGAATTGCGACAGAGGCGGGCCGTACTGGCTGAAGAACAGTTCCACCGGCTGGCCGATCCAGCGCGACTGGATGACGGTATTGGCTTCTTCGGTGGTGGTGCAGCCGGCAAGGCCGGCGGCGATCAGGACCAGGGCGGTCAAGCGCGATCTCATGGCAGATGGTTCCCCTCTCTAAATGCGATATGGCGCGGACGTTATGGGCAGGATGTTCGCCAGAGCAATGCGCTTGGGCGATCGGCCCAGAATTGGCCGGTGGCTGAGCTTTCCTGGCGGTTTTTGCTTGCGGCCGCCGCCGACCACCCCATATTGCCTTTTGATAAGACGGGCGCTGTTTGAGGACGGTGCCGCAAACGAGGAGAGGCGCGATGTTTGCCTTCGACAACAGCTATGCGCGGCTGCCGGCGCATTTTTTCGAGCCGACGATGCCGGCGGATGTGGCGGCACCGCGGCTGATCCGCTTCAACGCAGCGCTCGCCGCAGAGCTCGGCCTCACCCTGGACGCCGAGGACGAGGAGCGGCTGGCGGCGCTGTTTTCCGGCAATGCGCTTCCCGATGGAGCCGAGCCGCTGGCCATGGCCTATTCCGGTCACCAGTTCGGCCAGTTCAATCCGCAGCTCGGCGACGGGCGGGCGATCCTGATCGGCGAGGTGGTGGACAGGGAGGGTCGGCGTCGCGACATTCAGCTGAAGGGCGCCGGCCAGACGCCGTTTTCGCGGCGCGGCGACGGGCGGGCAGCGCTCGGGCCGGTGCTGCGCGAATATATCGTCTCGGAGGCGATGTTTAGGCTTGGCATTCCGACGACGCGGGCGCTGGCGGCGGTGTCCACCGGCGAGGCGGTGATGCGGGAAACGCCGCTGCCGGGGGCGGTGTTTACCCGGGTTGCCGCCAGCCATATCCGCATCGGCACCTTCCAGTTCTTTGCAGCGCGCGGCGATAATGACGGGGTGAAGGCGCTGGCCGATCATGTGATCGCCCGGCATTATCCGGAGCTTCAAGGGGTTTCCAATCCCTATCTGGCGCTGCTCAACGGCGTGGCGGCGCGCCAGGCGGCGCTGATTGCCCGCTGGATGTCGGTCGGCTTCATCCATGGGGTGATGAACACCGACAATATGACGGTGTCCGGCGAGACCATCGATTTCGGGCCTTGCGCCTTTCTCGACGAATACGACCCGAAAAAGGTGTTTTCCTCGATCGACCGGCGCGGCCGCTATGCCTATGGCAACCAGCCGGGCATCGGCCAGTGGAACCTGGCGCGGCTGGCCGAAACGCTGCTGCCGCTGCTCGACGGCAGCGAAGAGCAGGCGGTGACCGATGCCAATGCAGTGCTGGTCACCTTCGGGCGGATCTTCCAGGAGCAATGGCTGGCGGGTTTCCGCGCCAAGCTCGGGTTGCCGAGCGAACAGGACGGCGATCTCGAGCTGATCAACGACCTCCTGGCGCAGATGGCCGAGAGCCAGGCGGACTTTACCGTGGCCTTCCGGGCGCTCGGCGGATTGGCCGGCGGGCGGGGCGAGGGGGAGTTTACGGCGCTGTTCACCGACCGTCCGCGGCTCGACGACTGGCTGGCGCGCTGGCGGGAGCGGGCAGGCGAAGGGCGCACACCGGCCGAGCGGCAGGCGGCCATGCAGGCGGTCAACCCGGCGGTGATCCCGCGCAACCACCGAATCGAAGAGGTGATCGAGGCCGGCCTGTCGGGCGATTTCGAGCCTTTCGACCGGATGATGGCGGCGCTCGACAAGCCTTACGAGGCGCTTCCCGAATTTGCCGCTTATCTTGTGCCGCCGAAACCGGAGGAACGGGTGAGCCTGACCTTCTGCGGGACGTAAGCGAGGCGGATCGGTGATCGACTGGTGACGGGAACAAAGAAGGCGGGATCGCGATTGTCCTGCCAACCATCACCAAAAGGACTTCACCATGACGATGACATTGCCCGACCTCGCGACCAAGATGAAAAAGATCGATTTCTGCATGATGCTGACCAAGGCGGACGCGGGGACGATCGCCAGCCGGCCGATGAGCAACAATGGCGATGTCGACTATGACGGCGACAGCTTCTTCTTCTCCTACCAGGACACCGACAAGGTGCGGCAGATCACCGCCGATCCGACCGTGTCGCTGACCTTCACCGCGCCGCCGAGCCTGCTTGGCAAGCCCGGCATCTTCGTCGCCGTCGAGGGCAAAGCCAGCCTGATTGCCGATCGCGCGGTGTTCGAAGCCCACTGGGTTTCCGACCTCGACCGCTGGTTCCCGCAGGGCATTGCAACGCCCGGCGTGGTGCTGATCAAGGTCCATGCCGAGACGGTTCAATACTGGGACGGCGAAGACAGTGGCCGTATCCGGCTCTAGGACTGTCGGCGCGGGCCGCTGTCGTGGCCCGTTTCGCTCCAGCCGACGGATTGCCGTTTTGCCGCTTGCGACACGGGGGGTCGTGCTGTTCCTGAAGAATGTCGCAGACAGGCTTCTGTTCTCGTTCTTCTCACCCTAATATCCCGCCTGATTTCAACGCGCTTGCAGGCAGGGTGTTTCAGGCTATGGCAGAGTTTCCGTCCAAGGCAAAGGTCGTCATCATCGGGCTTGGGGGCATTGTCGGCGCCTCCATCGCCCATCACCTCATCGAGCGCGGCTGGGACGAGATTGTCGGCATCGACAAATCGGGCATTCCGACCGATATCGGCTCGACGGCGCATGCCTCCGACTTCTGTTACACCACGTCCCACGACTTCCTGTCGGTGTGGACCACGCAATATTCGATCGATTTCTACGAGAAGATGGGCCACTACGCCCGCATCGGCGGGCTGGAAGTGGCGCGTGCCGGTGACGACGCCTGGATGGAAGAGATCAAGCGCAAGCTGTCCTCGGCCAAAGCCTTTGGCACCCGCGCCCATTATGTCGGCCCTGCCGAGATCAAGGAAAAGTTTCCGCTGATCGAGGAGGACATGGTGATGGGCGGGCTGTTCGATCCGGACGCCGGTCTCGTCATTCCGCGCAGCCAGACGGTGGCCGGCAAGCTGGTCGACCAGGCGGAAAAGACCGGCAAGCTTTTGGCCTTCGCCAATACGCCGGCCCAGTCGCTGATCGTCGAGGGCGGCCGCATCAAGGGCGTCGTCACCCATCGCGGCACCATCATGGCCGATCACGTCATCGTCTGCGCCGGCATCTGGGGCCGGCTGATTGCCGAAATGGTCGGCGAGGACCTTCCGGTCATGCCGATCGACCATCCGCTCACCTTCTTCGGCCCCTATAACGAGTTCGAAGGCACGGGCAAGGAAATCGGCTGGCCGCTTTTGCGCGACCAGGGCAATTCGGCCTATATGCGCGACACCGGCGACCCGAAGACGGCCGAAGGCGGCCAGATCGAATGGGGCTATTACGAGACCACCCACCCCCGTCTCTGCCATCCGCGCGAGCTGCTCGAAAAGCACGAGGCGCGCCTGTCGCCGTCGCAGCGCGATCTCGACATGGAGCAGATCCTCGAGCCGCTGGAACGGGCCATGGAACTGACGCCGATCCTCGGCGAACTCGGCTATAACGAGGGCCACTCGTTCAACGGCCTGCTGCAGGTGACCTCCGATGGCGGCCCCTCCTGCGGCGAGAGCCAGAAGGTGCGGGGGCTTTGGTATTGCGTCGCTATCTGGGTCAAGGATGGCCCTGGCTATGGCAAGCTGATCGCCGACTGGCTGACCGACGGCCGCACCGAAATCGACCATAACCGCATCGACTATTCGCGCTTCTATCCGCACCAGCTGGAAGAGAAGTTCATCGAAGGCCGCAGCTTCGAGGCCGCGCAAAAGGTCTATTTCCCGGCCGTGCATCCGCGCGAACCCTATGGCAATGGCCGCAACGTGCGCCATTCGCCGTTTTATGCGCGCGAGCAGGAGCTCGGCGCCTATTTCATGGAGCTGGGCGGCTGGGAACGGGCGCATGGTTATGCCGCCAACGAGCATCTGCTGGAAAAATACGGCGATCGTATTCCGGTGCGCGCCAACGAATGGGACGCCAGGCATTTCTGGCGCGTCTCGAATGCCGAGCATCTGGCGATGAGCGAGGATTGCGGCATCGTCAATCTCAGCCACTTTGCCATGTACGACATCGAGGGCCCGGACCATGTCGCGCTGCTCGAATGGCTGTGCGCCGCCAAGATCGGCGGCGACGGCAATGTCGGCAAGGGCATCTACACCCACTTCCTCGACGAGGAGGGCATGGTGCGCGCCGACTTTACCGTCATCCGGCTTGCCGACCGCTGCCGGCTGATCGACGGGGCCGATGCCGGTCCGCGCGACTTCCACTATATGAAGCGCGTCGCCCAGGATAAGGGCTTTGACGTCACCATCTCAGATGTCACGGAGAAATATGTGACGATCGGCATCTGGGGGCCGAATGCCCGCGCGACGCTGAAAAAGGTGGTGTCCGATCCGTCCGGTCTCGACCCGGAAAACTTTGCCTTTGCGGCGATCAAGCCGATCGAGATCGCTGGCCAGAAGGTCACCGCCTTCCGCATTTCCTATGTCGGCGAACAGGGCTGGGAACTGCACATGACATACGACGACGCGCTGGCCGTCTGGGACGCGCTCAGGGCGACCGGCGTCATGGCATTCGGCGTCGAGACCTATGCCAATTCGCGCCGCATGGAAAAGAGCCTGCGCCTGCAGAATGCCGATCTGCTGACCCAGTACAACCTCATCGAAGCCGACCTCGCCCGCCCGAAGGTCAAGGAGGCCGATTTCTGCGGCAAGGCAAAACATCTCGAATACAAGGCGCGCGAGCACCAGCCGGCCATGCTCTGCACGCTCGTGATGACCGAGAACACCGACGCCAAGGGGGTGGCCCGCTACCCGGTCGGCGCGCTGCCGGTGATCGACCCGGCGACCGGCGAAACGCTCATCGACAGCCTCGGCCGCCGCTCCTACACCACCTCGATCGCCTACGGGCCAACGGTGGGCAAGAACATCGCGCTGGCGTATTTGCCGTGGGAGTATTGCCAGGTTGGCCGGACGTTGAATGTCGAGTATTTTGCGGAGAGTTATCCGGTGGAGGTGGTCGCGGTGGGGTATAGGCCGCTGTACGACCCGGAAAATTTGAAGCCGCGGAGTTAGGATTCGGGGGGTATCGGCGAGGGTTATGGACCCGCTGGCTGAGAGGCTGGCGGGAAAAAACAGCTTTTAGTCGGCCGGTACCTTGGAGAATTCCGAGAGATCGTTGACTAGATCGGCCATTTCTTTTGGCACTTCGTCAGCATGCATTGCCTCAATGATCGCGTTTGCCGTCACGCTAACTCCGAATTCGTCTGAGATATATTTATTAATGGCGCTTAGCGCATCTTTCGCGGGAACAAGGCCCGATCTCAAATTTTCGTCTTTCCAAAGTTGCTCAAATTCTTTGAGTAATTCTTCATTTATGGTGGCAGAATGTCTCCCAGATGGGTTTTCTTTTTCAAATCTACTTCTAAAATCTAGGTATTGTGCTGATACATAATTTTTATGCTCTTCGCAAAATTCAGCCAGTCTCGCGCTTACATCGACATTTTCTACAAGTTCCTTTGCCTTGCCAGACCGCTTTTCTTGTTCAATCAAGCGCTGCTTAACAGCGCGATTTATGGCGCTAGAAATCAGTAGGTAGCTTTCAATTTCTTTGCGCTGATGAACCACAGCTAAATCGCAAAACTCCTCACATTTGTTTTTTATGCGCTGACATTCGCCGGTGCTTCTGTAGTCTCTATCTAGTATTGCTGCCGCTTTTATTTTCCCTCCTAACGTAGCTTCCATTCCCGCCTTGAGGTTTTTGATTCTCTCCGGATTAAATCCTTCGATTGGGACAACGGCGAAGTCCCGGCGGTTCCCGACCGAGTGTGCACCCAGTTTACGAGCAAAGCGTCCAAGAATTTGAAAGTCTTTGCCCTCCACAAACAGCACCCGGCGGGTCTTCGCCAGTTGAGTCAATACTGGGTTCAGACTTGAGCCTATTACAGAGAAAACGTGTGACAGTTCTGCCGGATCTCTTATCCGTTTGGCAGAATTTTTGCCTTTATTGACCAGCACAATATCATTGGGCTCCGCTTCCGTGATCATCTCTGTCGAATGCGTTGCAAGCAGTACGTCTGGTCCCAGATTTCTCAAAATATCGAGTAGTTGCCTTTGCAGTTCAGCATGGAGGTAAATATCTGGCTCATCTATCAAGAATAGGGAAACATTCTGGGACTGAATGATGTGTGTCAGCATTTGGCACCAGACTTGAAAACCAAATCCCGCCCAGAACAGTTCTCGCGGGCGTCGTTCCTCAGGACAATACATATGCAATCGCGGTCTTTGGTGGGTCCGATCTATCTCGGGTGGTTGTATGTCCATCCCTGGCCATGTTTGTTGCAGAAGATTGCGAAAATTGGCGAACTTTTCCGGGTAGTGATGCCAAATGTTCCGAAAATTTCTTGCCGCGGTATAGCTAAACAATGCCAACCGGGCGGCTTCCTTCTCGTAGAGTTGTTCGTGGTGGTCTACGGGACCAAGTATCGGTACGAACCCGATAGGACAGTTAAAGTGTTTTTCGAAGGTGGAGGGGCTAGCGAAAGTTTTCCCCTGTGCATCTGGAATAAGGTAGCACACACCCTGTTCTGGAAAATACAAAGTGAGCGTGTTTTTATTGGCCAGCGAAAATACTACTGACGCTGGTTCATCATCATTATAATTATAGAATATGTTTTCTTCAGCGACAGAGATAGATGACAAGTCAATCTCATAGCCGAGGACCCTTCCACCCGGCACTTTCACAAGAGTGGCTTTGCGAGCACTTGCTTTGCGCATAGCGGCCGCCAATATGCGGAAGGCGGCGAGAATTGTCGATTTTCCCGCGTTGTTTGGGCCAACTAGGATATTGAAATGTCGGAGTTGAAGCGTGAAGCGCTTGAAAGCCTTAAAGCGCGTAAATTCGACTTGAGTAAACTGATGCATCGTTTTTTCGATTCGAATGGCACATTTAGTTAAACCTTAAATTGAGTCGTGAAGGCGGGCAATCGGTCTAGCTAGCTCTGCGAGCGCTCTGTCCTATGAACGGTCGTAAGGGCGATGCTGGCGAAATCCGCCGGGCGCTCAACACGGTCGCCCGTTCGCTAGGCATGACCGCCGTTGCCGAAGAGGCGGGGCTCGGGCGCGAGAGCCTGTACAAGGCGCTCGGTGAAAACGGCAATCCGGAATTCTTGACCATCCTCAAGCTGATGAAGGCCATGGGCCTCAAGCTGTCGGCGCTGCCGATCGACAAGGAATAGAGGACGGCGTGCCCCTCATCCCCCTGCCGCTCCTTCTCGCCGCGGGTGGGGAGAAGGAGCGGTTCGCGCCGCTCCGGCACCGGGGCCGTCTTTTGCAAGCGGCCGGTTCGTTCTCGAAGGGGGATGGCGTGGCGCGGCCCCTCATCCCCCCTCGGGATGCGGACAACGCCCCTCACTGCAGTGTGTACTGCGTCTGGCGTGCCGCTTTCGGCTTCAGAACGCCGCCGAAGCAGTTGCCCGACTGATCGATCACCAGATAGGCCTGGTCCATGCCGCCGAAGCCGCCCATGGTCACGGCGTAGCCGGCGGGAAGCGCGTGGGGCGTGGTGCGCGAACCGTCATAGTGCAGCCAGATGACGCTGAGTGGCCCGCTGGTCTTGTTGATGAAGCTGACGGCATGGCTGCCGCTTCCCCTCTTGGACGCAACCGTGCCGGCGGCCGGGCACGCCAGTTTGGCGGTCACCGTTTCGTTGAGGACATCGGCGACGGTGTCTGTGGCGACCGGCGGCGTCGTGGTCCCGAGCGAGGCTGCCAGCGTGACCGTCGTCGCCCGCTGGTTGATGGCGGTGATGATGCCGCCGACGCACTGGCCGGATGCGGTCTTGGCGAGCAGGCGCACGGCTGGTCCAAACGCGCCGCCGGTGTTGAAGCTTTTCTGGTCGGCGAGGCTCATCAGGGTGAACTGGCTGCCATTGGGCATGATCCGAACGATGTCGATCGGCGCGCCCGTCTTGTTTTCCACCGCGACATTGGCGGCCTGGCCGGCCGGGACCGGTTCCGTGATCGCGCCGACGGTCGGGCAGGCGGCAAGCTGGGTCAGGGACGCGGTCGAAAGTCCGGGTGTTGCGAGCGTGGCATCACCGAACAAAGCGTAGGTGAGGTCGTTGCCGGGGTCTTTTTCGAGAGCGCCGCCGAGGCAGCGGCCGTCGGGATCGACGACCAGATATTTCTCTCCGACTGTTGGCGTGCCGCCGGAGTTCATTGCCTCGCCCGGACCGACCACGCCGATCAGGGAATAGCTGCCGGTGTCTCCCGCCTGATAGACTGTGAGCCGCGCATAGCTGCTGTTCTTGAATGTGACATTCGGATAATTGCCGGCCGGCGCGGCCATCGAGGTCGATTTCACCGAGCCCGGCGCCGGACAGGCGGCCGCGGTGTGCACCTCGACGTTCTTGTCTGGCAAAGCAAAAGCTGGAGAAGGCGAGGTCGCGATCAGAATAGAAGGCAATAGAAAAAGGCGCGCTGCCCGCGCGCGTGCAGAATTCCCCATCGTTATCCCATCCCCCAAGATTGGATTCATACGGGACGACAACCTATACGAGTTTTAGGAATTGGCAATGGACACAGAACGGTGCGTGTACTTCGCTTCTTGACCGATGGGCTGCGGCGGTCGAGGCGCGGCACGGGGCGGTGCAGGGTCCGGTGGTTGCACAGGCCCTTTGGTGGCACAGGTCCGTTGGTGGAACAGGCCTGATGACGGCCGCGAGGCGGCAATGCCTGCCGCATCAAGGCGGGGCGGTATGGGAGGGATACGGGCAGCTTCACACCGACCAGCAGAAAAGCGGGCCGTCACAACTGTTCTGGCTTGAACAATTGGGGGGAAGTGAACCATGGTGGACGGAGGATAGCGCGGAGGAGGCGGTCATGGGCGGGCAGGCAAAGGCGGAAGGGCTCGATCGGCAGGCGGTGTCGCCGGAGGCGGTGATCGCGAGCGTGCTTTCGCGCCAGAAGGCGGCGTATCTGACCGACATCAATCCGGATCTGGCGCTCCGGCGCGATCGGCTGGACCTGCTGGAGCGCTTGATCCTGGCCTGGCAGGAGCGGCTTGCGGCGGCTATTTCGGAGGATTTCGGCAATCGTTCGGCGGTGGTCACCACGCTTGCCGACATCGTGCCGACGCGGGCGGCGATCCGTCATGCGCGGCGGCATCTGAAAGGCTGGATGCGGCCGCGGCGGGTGGGTCTCGCCTGGACCGGGCAGCCCGGATCGGCGCTGATCCTGCGCCAGCCGCTCGGCGTCGTCGGCATCATCGCGCCGTGGAACTATCCGCTCAACCTGATGCTGTCGCCGCTGGTGGGGGCGCTTGCCGCCGGCAACCGGGCGATGCTGAAGCCGTCGGAGCTGACGCCGGCCTTTTCCGAGGCTCTTGATGCGGCGGTCCGGGAATTCTTCACTGAGGACGAAGTTGCTGTCGTGACCGGCGGGCCCGACGTGGCTGCGGCCTTCAGCGCGGCGCCATTCGATCATCTCGTATTTACCGGCTCGACGGCGGTGGGCCGGCGGGTGGCGGCGGCCGCCGCCCAAAACCTGACGCCGGTGACGCTTGAACTCGGCGGCAAGTCGCCGGCCATCATCGATGCCTCCGCCGATCTCAACCGCGCCGTGCCGCGGCTGATCTGGGGCAAGCTGCTCAATTCCGGCCAGACCTGCGTGGCGCCAGACTATGTGCTGGTGCCGCGCGACCGGGTGGAGGCCTTCGTGGCGGCGGCAAAGGCGGCGGCGCAACAACAATATCCAAGCCTTGCCGGCAATGGCGATTATACCTCGATCATCAGCAGCCGTCATTTCGAGCGGCTCCGCGGTCTGATCGATGAGGCCCGGGCCGAAGGCGCTGCGGTGATCGAACTGCTGCCCGGCACGGATGCCGGCCGCCGCATCCTGGCGCCGGTTCTGGTCACCGGGGCCAAGGAGGGGACGGCGCTGATGCGCGAGGAGATCTTTGGGCCGATCCTGCCGGTCATCCCCTATGACACGCTCGACGAGGCGCTGGCCTATGTCAACAGCCGCGACCGGCCGCTGGCGCTCTACTGGTTCGGCACCGACAAGGCTGCCGAGCGCCGGGTGCTGAACGGCACGATCTCCGGCGGCGTGACGATCAACGACACGATCTTGCATCTGGCGCAGGATAGCCTGCCGTTTGGCGGCGTCGGCGCCTCGGGTTCCGGCCAGTATCACGGCGAGGCCGGATTCGTGGCGCTGAGCAAGGAAAAGCCGGTGCTGCGCCAGCCGCGGCTGTCGGCGGTGGCGCTGCTTTACCCGCCCTATGGGCGGGTGGCCTCGATGCTGCTCAAGGTGCTGGCGCGTTTCGGGTGAAGGCCGGCGTCGGCGCTATGCCTCAGCCAGCCTTGGCAAGCTTTACGGCCTCCGGGTCATAGGCACGGCCAAAACGGTTTTCGAGGAAGGCGGGCAGGGTGATCTGTTCCTGGCGGACGAAGCCTTTTTGCGGAAGGGTGCCGTTGGCGAGCAGGTCGAGGGTGGCGCAGATGCCGGCAGCGGTGGTGATCTGGATGGCGCTCATCTTCTTAGCAGCGATCACGCCGGCATAGACCTTGTTGGCATAGGTGTCCTGCAGGTAACGGCCGTCCTTCCAGCCGCAGACGGTGACGAAGATCACCACGACATCCTGCATGGTGGCGGGCAGGGCGTTTTCGAACAGGTCCTTCAAGACATCGCGGCGGTTCTTCAGGTTGAAGTCATTGAGCAGCGCCTTGACGATCGCCTGGTGGCCCGGATAGCGAATGGTGCGATAGTTCATGGTCCGCACCTTGCCTTCCAAGGTCTTGGCCAGCGTGCCGAGGCCGCCCGAGGTGTTGAAGGCCTCGTAGGTGACGCCGTCCAGCGAAAACTCCTCGCGCTCTTCCATGGCCGGCACGGTGATCAACTTGCCCTCGACGATCGCCTCGCAGGGCTCGATATATTCGTTGATCAGCCCGTCGGTCGACCAGGTCAGGTTGTAGTTCAGCGCATTGGAGGGATATTGCGGCAGGGCGCCGACCCGCATGCGCACGCTGTCGAGCGTGTCGAAGCGGCTGGCCAGATCATGGGCGACGATGGAGATGAAACCCGGCGCCAGGCCGCATTGCGGAATGAAGGCGGACGCCGCGCCCGCGGCCAGCGCTTCCACCTTGCGGGTGGTGGCGACGTCTTCGGTCAGGTCGAGATAATGAGTGCCGACCTTGGCGGCGGCCTCGGCGATCGTGCCGGTCAGGTGGAAGGGGGCGGCCGACAGCACGGCGAATTTTTGGGCCAGCAGGGCTTCGAGGGCGGCGCGGTCTGATATGTCGACGGTGACGCCGGAGATCGACGGATGCCGGTCGAGGGCGGCGATCTGGGTCTCGCTGCGATCGGCCACCGTCACCCGGTAGTCGCCGCTGTCGGCCAGCATCAGTGCAATCGCCCCGCCGATCTTGCCGGCGCCCATCACCACGATATCCTTCATTCCCGTTCCCTTTTTCACATTTTGTCAGATCAGCATTGTGGAAAGGGCGGATGTCGATTGCTAGTGACGAACTGTGCAGAAAGGTTTATCTTGATTGGCATATCGACGATGGGATTGATCATAATGTCGCTTTCCGAGAAGGACCTCGCGCTTCTGGCGCTGCTCGGCGAAAACGCCCGGGCGCCGGTGGCGGTGCTGGCGCGCAAGCTTGGCCTGTCGCGCACCACGGTGCAGGCGCGCATCGAGCGGCTGGAGCGCGACGGGGTGATATCCGGCTACGGGCTGCGGCTGTCGGAGGCCTATCAGAGCGGACTGATCCGCGCCCATGTGCTGATCACCATCGCGCCGAAGACCTTGCCGTCGGTCAGCGCCGAACTGTCGGCGATCCGCGAGGTGACGACACTGCATTCGGTCAACGGTTCGTTCGACCTGATCGCCATCCTTGCCGCCCCGTCGATTGCCGACCTCGACCGGATCATCGACCATATCGGCGCGCTGTCGGGCGTCGAGCGCACCCTGTCGTCGATCATCCTGTCGACGCGGATTGCGCGGTAGGGGTGCGGGTTTCGCCGGTGCAAATTGGCTGTCGTTGGAGCCAGATCGCCCCCCTCTGCCCTGCCGGGCATCTCCCCCTCAAGGGGGGAGATCGACTCGTGGACGGCGCTCGCCCAGTCGGATGACATTGAGTGCGATGATAGGATTTTTCTGGATGGGCGAGCGGGTGCGTCTTGCCGATCTCCCCCCTTGAGGGGGAGATGCCCGGCAGGGCAGAGCATCTGTGTTTACTGTCAAGGTGGAGTTGGTGTCCAGAGGCGGTTTTGGGCGAGCAGGCAATTGGCCAAGACGATGAGCTTGCGCATGATGGCGACGAGGAT
>NZ_JABAEF010000039.1 GCF_023701945.1 Rhizobium sp. CG5 | reverse complement strand
TCCCCACCCTCCCCACAAGGGGGAGGGCTTAACCCGGCCGCCCCCCGTTGGTGGATTAAGGCGAGCGGTTTCCTCTGGATCTTCTCCCCCCTTGTGGGGGAGATGGCCGGCAGGCCAGAGAGGGTCTTATTATCGCAAACACCCGCCATCATGCACCGCCCGGCTGTCGTCCGGGGCCTCGGCCCGTTCCGTCATGCCGTAGTCGCGCGACACGCTTGCCACGCGCAGGCGGTAGGTGGCGAAGATGCCGTTGCGGCCGGATTGCTGGGCCAGCCGGTGTTCTTGCGTATTGCGCCAGCGCCTGACCGCCGCCTCGTCGCGCCAGAAGGACAGCGACAGGATCTTGCCCGGCAAGCTCATGCTTTCGAAGCGTTCGATCGACAGGAAGCCGTCGATGCGCTCCAGCCGCGGCTTCAGATCCGCGGCGATGTCCAGATAGGCGTTGCGGCTGCCGAGATAAGGCGTGACCTCGAAGATCACGGCGATCATGGCAATACCTCGGGAGCGCTGCCGGCCGGGCCATGGGGCAGCGACATGTTCTTCAGGAAAATCCGGTCTTCCTTGAGGATGAAGCGCTTGCGTTTGGCGAACTCGTAATTCTCGCGGCCGAGCGGATCGGCGGCAAGCTTCGCCCGGTAGGCCTCATAAGCCGCCAGGCTGTCGATGGTGTAGACGCCATAGGCCGTGGTGGCCGACCCCTCGTGCGGGCCGAAATAGCCGATCAGGTCGGCGCCGCAGCGTGGGATCGCCTGCCCCCAGACCTGGGCATAGTGGGCAAAGTCGTCCCGGCCGAACGGATCGATCTCGTAGCGGATGAAACAGGTGATCATCGAGGCACTCCTTTTTGTGATGCCCCACCTCTCTGGCATATTGCGCAACGCCAATGCTTCGACTACCATCGAAGCATGATCGAAGGTCCTGACATTGCCCGCATCGGCTCGCTGGTTGGAGATCCGGCCCGCGCCAATATTCTTGTGGCGCTGCTGGGCGGCCGGGCGCTGACCGCGACCGAGCTTGCCGGGGCGGCTGGCGTGACCGTGCAGACCGCCAGCTCGCATCTCTCCAAGCTCGAGGATGGCGGGCTGATCCGCCAGCAGAAGCAGGGCCGGCACCGCTATTTCTCCTTTGCCGACGAGACCGTCGGCGGGCTGATCGAGGGGCTGATGGGCTTTGCCGCCAGCCGCGGCCATCTGCGCCATCGGCTCGGGCCCAAGGAACCGGCGCTGCGCAAGGCGCGGATCTGCTACGACCACCTGGCCGGCGACTATGGCGTTCGCATGCTCGACAGCCTGGTGGCGCGCGGCGCGATCGAGGTGGATGGCGAGGCGCTGGCGCTGACGGCTGCGGGCGAGCAGCTGCTCGCCGAATTCGGCATCGACCTGGCGCCGCTCAAAATGCTGCGTCGGCCGCTCTGCCGGTCCTGCCTCGACTGGAGCGAGCGGCGCGCCCATATGGCCGGCTCGCTCGGCAAGGCGCTGCTCGACCATTTTGTCGAGACGGGCGATGCGCGGCGCGAAGCCGGCAGCCGCGTCATGGTGTTTTCGCCGGTTGGCGACCGGCGTTTCCAGGCGATGTTTCCGACGATGGCGGACTGAGCCCGCTCCCCCTGCCCTACCGAAATCAATCTCCGATCGTTTACAGCGGCTGTCATGACGATCACGACCGCGGCCTCTTGCGAAGAAACCGACCATACGGTATCTTTATGACCAATCCCTGTCGCAGAAGGCTTTCGCCATGAACCCTCTCATGCTCTCCTATAGTGCGCTGGCCGGCGCCATCGTGCTCGAAGTCATCGGCACCACCTTCCTGCAGAAATCGGAGCAGTTCAGCCGGCTTTGGCCGACGCTGGCGATGGTGGCGTTCTATGTCGCCTCGTTCTACCTGTTGTCGCAGGCGCTGAAGGGCGTGCCGCTCGGCATTGCCTATGCAATGTGGGGCGGGCTCGGCATCGTCTTGACGGCGATCATCAGCGTGGTGGTGTTCAAGCAGTCGCTCGACCTGCCGGCGCTGATCGGCATCGGCATGATCGTCGCCGGCGTGGTGTTCATGAACACCTTCTCCCATTCCGTCTCGCACTGACATGGCAACCGCCCATCACCGCCGCAAACAGCCCGAACGGGTGCGGCGCGCGCTTCTCGACTGCGTGGCAAAACTGGCCGCCGACCAGGGGCTTGCCGCGGTCACCATCCAGGCGGTCGCCGATGCCGCCGGCGTGACCAAGGGCGGGCTGCTGCATCATTTTGCCAGCAAGCAGGCGCTGATCGAAGCGGTTTTCGCCGATCTGCTCGACCAGCTGGACCGGGAAATCGAGGCCCTGATGACGGCCGATCCCGAGCGGTCCGGGCGGTTTACCCGCGCCTATGTGAAGGCCTGCTTTGCCGACCGGACGCTTGGCGCCAGCAGCCTCTGGGCAGCGCTTTCGGTCTCGATGATCACCGAGCCGGCGCTGCGGCAATTGTGGTCGCAATGGCTCGACGCCCGGCTGGAGCGGCACCACGAGACGGACGATACGCCGATGCTGGCAATCGTCAGGCTCGCCGCCGACGGCGTCTGGCTGTCCGACCTGCTGGAAAAGGACAGCGTCTCGCGGCGCGACGTGGCAGCACTGGAGCCGCAACTGCTGGCCCTGACGCGATTGTCCGTGGCGCCTCGCCAGGTGTGATCCCTGCGCCATGCCTGCAGACGGCGAGACTTGCCACCTTCTTGAAAAGTGTGTATCAATACACATATGAAGAGCAGCGACGTCCTATCGGCATTGAGGGCTGACGGCTGGTACGAGGTGGCCACCAAAGGCAGCCATGTCCAGTTGAAGCACCCGTTCAAACCGGGGCGGGTCACCGTTCCTCATCCGAAGCGGGACGTGCCGATCGGCACGCTGAAGAGTATCGAAAAACAGGCCGGGTTGAAACTGAGGTAGACAGGATGCGTAACTTTATCGGACTGATCCACAAGGACGCTGACAGCGACTATGGCGTGTCCTTTCCTGACTTTCCAGGCGTCGTGACGGCCGGCACCGATCTCGATGATGCGCGCCGCATGGCCGAGGAAGCGCTCGCCTTTCATGTCGAAGGCATGATCGAGGATGGCGATGCCATTCCTGAGCCTTCCAGCCTCGAAACCGTGATGGCCGATCCGGACAACCGCGACGGCGTGGCCATTCTCGTTCCCTTGAAAACCGCCAGCCGCAAGGCCGTGAGGCTCAACATCACCCTGCCGGAAGACGTTCTTCGGCAGATCGACGCCTTTGCCGAGGCGAACGGACTGTCGCGCTCAGCCTTTCTGGCGCGCGCCGCACAACGGGACATCACCGCCGCCGACAAGGCCGGTCATCGCAAGGGTTCCGCCCTGTCTGCCTGAACCGCCCCTCGCCTGTCAGGAATATCCGTCCGCTGCACAGGGCAATCGCATGTGAAAACAGTCCCCTCCCAAGCCGCACCCCCGGCGGTTTGAACCGAGCGGTTTCTATGGGTCTTCTCCCCCCTTGTGGGGGAGATGGCCGGCAGGCCAGAGAGGGTCTTTGCCCAGATGCAATAGTCTTCGTTCGCCGCAACTGCCCGATTGTTCTTTGGTCCGCCATCGTGTAGTTCAATCCGCCTTCCCAGACGTGACAAACGGATTTCCCTGACATGAGCGGTTTCGACCTTACCCTTTTCGATTGCGACGGCGTGCTCGTCGATTCCGAGATCATTGCCGCCGAGGTGGAATCGGCCCTGCTGAACGATGCCGGTTATCCGATTTCGGTCGAGGAGATGGGCGAGCGCTTTGCCGGCATGACCTGGAAGAACATTCTTCTGGCCGTCGAGAAGGAAGTCGACATTCCCCTGTCGGCAAGCCTGCTCGACAAGTCCGAAGCGCTGCTCGATGCGCGGCTGGCGCGCGAAGTGAAGATCATCGAGGGCGTGGTCTTTGCCCTGTCGCGCCTCAAGGGGCCGCGCTGCATCTGCTCGAATTCCGGCGCCGACCGTCTCGACATGATGCTGACCAAAGTCGGCCTGCGCGACAGTTTCGCGCCGCATATCTATTCCGCCAAGACGCTCGGCGCCGACCGGGTCAAGCCGAAGCCGGATATCTTCCTGCATGGCGCCGCGCAGTTCGACGTCAAGCCGGACCGCTGCGTGGTGATCGAGGATTCGGTGCATGGCGTGCACGCGGCGCGGGCCGCCGGCATGCGGGTGATCGGCTTTACCGGCGCCTCCCATACCTATGCTTCGCACGCCGACCGGCTGACCGATGCCGGCGCCGAAACCGTCATTGCCCGCATGGTCGACCTGCCCGCGGTCATTGCCGCCATGGCCGAATGGGGGGGCCCGTTCTGATCTTTTTGCGGAAAGGCGAGAGGCCTGGCCGTTACGCCACCGCGCTGCCGACAGGTGCCGGCAGCTTGACGGTCAGCGAGGCCGGCAGAAGCTCGAAGCGGGCCGGCACCGGCCCGAACATTTCGCCATCGCAATCGAGCAGAGCGTGGTTTCCATCCCCGGCCAGGGATTCGACCTCGACCGTGCTGCCGCGATAGACGCTGACCAGTGGATGATCGAGATGGCGGGCGCCATTGAGTGAGGCCAGAATCGTCATCACCCTTAGACGGCTGGCGCCGCCGAGCACGACGATCTCGAACATTCCGTCGGCTAGATCGGCGCCTGGCGCGACCTGCATGCCACCGCCGAAGAACCGGCCGTTTGCCACGGCAATCGCGGTGATCGGGCCGCGGTGAACCTCGACGCCATCGACACTGACACGCACCGATCGCGGCCGATACCGCAGGATCTCGCGGATCGAGGCCAGCTGGAAGCGCACGGGGCCTGGCAGGATGGCGCGATGCGCACCCTCGTTCATCGCCCGGACCACCTCGCCCGATACGCCGAAACTGGCGATATTGACGAAAGGCCGGATCGAGGTCGACCCATCGGGCGCCAGACGCAGCAGCCGCCCGGTATCGATGCGGCGCAGCACGGCGGCGGCGATCGCTTCGGCCATGGCCATCGGCTCGGCCGGCCAGGCGAAATTGCGGGAAAAATCGGATCCCGTCCCGGCCGGGATCAGGGAAAAGGCGGTCTGCGGACGGGCGGACGAAAGTATGCCACCGGCCACCTCGCCGATCGTGCCGTCACCGCCGACGGCCACCACCAGCGTGGCCCCGCGGGCACAGGCTTCGCCTGCCAGCCGGGCCGCGTCACCAGCGGCTGCGGTTTCATGGATCTCGGCTGCGGGGAAGACGGATTTCAGCGCCGCGCCGACAGCCGGCCAGCACAGGCGCCCTCTCCTTCCGCCGGCGGCGGGATTTCGGATGATCGCGACTGTCACGCCCTTGCACCGGCCAACCATAGACACGCCCGGCACGCCCGGACGACAACAAAAACAGGCATCATGGCGTCGCGGCTACTTCTTGGCCGGACCTTCGTCGAAGCCGACATAGACCTTGGCAAGGCCGCCAAGATCCGACGGTACCGTGACATTGTCCTTGACGAAGATGAACTGGGCCGGCTGGGACACGTCGGCCAGCGTCGCATCAAACTTGGTCAGTTCGGAATAGAGAACCTTGTCGCCATCGGTGACGACAACGCGGATCGGCAAGCTGACGGTTCCAGCCTTGCCGGCCGGGCCGCCGATCAGGCGTCCCTGTGCCATGACCTTGATCGTCAGGTTGGTGTCGGCCGACAGCACGCAGGCGCGGGTCGTATCGGCCAGCGAGGCCTGATAAACCACCTGGTCCGGCTTGTCCTTGCCGCCCTTGGCATAGGTGCGATAGGAGGCGGTGCCGTCGCGCAGCACGATGGAGGGGCAATTGGCCTGGACGACGGCCGGCGTCGGCAAGGACGGGTCAGCGGCGGGCGTATTGCCGGCGGGCGGCGTGGCACCAGGGCTCAGCGCCGCATTGGGATTGTCGGTATTGCAGCCGGCCAGAACCGCCACGAGAGACAAGGCAACCACACTGCGCGTTACGTATTCAAACACCTGACTGCACCTTCCGCATGACACTCTCCCCCACCGGTCATAACCAGCCGATTGAGGCCTTTTCATAACCGTTGCGGATGGTCTATACCAGCGGCGCAGCAAAAAATCGATTGGGCGGCCGCCGTTTTGGTTCAATTTTCACCGGATATACCAGGAACAGAATGCAGGGCGCCGACGTTGGTCTCATCAACCACTAACGCGACTGCGAAGCCGGACCCCGCATTCTGGCGCAATATGACCACCCGCCGCGCCGCTGCTGCGCTAGATTTTCCTGGCCGTCTCGGCTTTCGCATTTTCCATCAGGGATGATTGGCATGGACTATATCTCGACGCGGGGCGAAGCCCCTCACCTCGGTTTCTGCGATGCGCTGATGGCAGGCCTTGCCCGCGACGGCGGCCTCTACCTGCCGCGCAAATGGCCTGAGATGAAGAAGAAGGAGATCCGGGCGCTGCGCGGCAAATCCTATCAGGAGATCGCCTTTGCGGTGCTTTCCCCCTTCGTCGACGGCGAGATCGAGGACGAGGCGCTGCGCGGCATGATCGACGAGGCCTATGCCACCTTCCGCCATCCGGCCGTGGCACCGCTCGTGCAGACGGGCCCGAATTCCTATGTGCTGGAACTGTTCCACGGCACGACGCTCGCCTTCAAGGATGTCGCCATGCAATTGCTGGCGCGGCTGATGGACCATGTGCTGACCAAGCGCGGCGAGCGCGCCACGATCGTCGGCGCGACCTCGGGCGATACCGGCGGAGCGGCGATCGATGCCTTTGCCGGTCGCGAGAGCGTCGATATCTTCATCCTCTTTCCGCATGGCAAGGTCTCGCCGGTGCAGCAGCGCCAGATGACATCGTCAAAATCGCCCAACGTGCACGCGCTGGCGATCGAGGGCAATTTCGACGATTGCCAGGATCTGGTGAAGGCGATGTTCAACGACCAGGCGTTTCGCGATCGCGTCCGCCTCTCGGGCGTCAACTCGATCAACTGGGCCCGCATCATGGCGCAGGTGGTCTATTATTTCACCGCGGCGCTGTCGCTCGGCAGCCCGGACCGCAAGGTGTCGTTTACCGTGCCGACCGGAAATTTCGGCGATATCTTCGCCGGCTACGTGGCAAAACAGATGGGCCTGCCGATCGACAAGCTGGTGATCGCCACCAATGAGAACGATATTCTGGCCCGCACCCTGAAGACCGGCCGCTACGAAATGAAGGGCGTCAAGGCCACCTCCTCGCCATCGATGGACATCCAGATCTCGTCGAATTTCGAACGGCTGCTGTTTGAGGCCGGCGATCGCGACGCCGGCGATATCCGTGCCGCGATGGACGGGCTGAAGCAATCCGGCTCGTTCGAAATCAAGCCGCAGGCGCTCAAAACCATCCGCAAACTGTTCCGCGCCGGCCGCGCCAGCGAGAAGCAGGTGGCGAACACGATCCGTGACACCTTGGCCGAGACCGGCTACCTTCTCGACCCGCACAGCGCGGTTGGCGTCTTCGTTGCGGCCAAGCACGAGAAGGCGGCAAGCCCCATGGTGACGCTCGCCACGGCCCATCCGGCCAAATTCCCGGCAGCCGTAAAATCGGCCTGCGGTATTGACCCGGCGCTTCCGACGTGGCTTGCTGATCTGATGGACAGGGAGGAGCGCTTCGAAATTCTGGCGCCCGAGCTTAAAGCCGTCGAAACCTTTGTCGGCGATCATGCACGGGCCTGTAATTGAGACGTGCAGAAAGACGAAACATGAATGTTGAGTGCACCCGGTTGCCTTCCGGGCTAACGGTCGTAACCGAGCATATGCCGCATCTCGAAAGCGTGGCGCTTGGAACCTGGATCAAATCCGGCGCCCGGGACGAAACCGAATCCGAACACGGCATTGCCCATCTTCTCGAGCATATGGCCTTCAAGGGGACGCGCACGCGCACGGCCCGCCAGATCGCCGAACAGATCGAGAATGTCGGCGGCGAACTGAACGCGGCCACCTCCACCGAGACCACGGCCTATTATGCCCGTGTTCTCAAGGAGAATGTCGCGCTCTCCGTCGATATCCTCGCCGATATCCTGACGGATTCGGAATTCGACGAGGAAGAGCTGGTTCGCGAAAAGCATGTCATCCTGCAGGAAATCGGCGCGGCCAACGACACGCCCGATGACGTGGTGTTCGACCGGTTCTCTGAGACCGCCTTTGCCGGGCAGACGCTCGGCCGGTCGATCCTCGGCACGCCGGATACGGTCAATTCCTTTTCCAGCGACGAGATTCGCGCCTATCTCGCCCGCAATTACACCACCGACCGGATGTTCGTGGTGGCGGCAGGCGCCGTCGATCACGACAGCTTCGTCAAGCAGGTCGAGCAACGCTTCTCGACGCTTCGCCAGAAGCCCGATGTCTCGCCTGTTGTGACGGCGGCCCGCTATACCGGCGGCGATATCCGTGAAAAACGCGAGCTGATGGACGCGCAGCTGCTGATCGGCTTCGAGGGCCGCGCCTATCATGCGCGCGACTTCTACTGTTCGCAGATTCTGGCCAATATCCTTGGCGGCGGCATGTCCTCGCGGCTGTTCCAGGAAGTGCGCGAGTTCCGCGGCCTGTGCTACTCGGTCTATGCCTTCCACTGGGGCTTTTCCGACACCGGCATTTTCGGCATCCATGCCGCCACCGGCGGGGAAAACCTGCCCGAGCTGCTGCCTGTGATCATCGAGGAATTGCGCAAGTCCTCCGACACGATCGAGCAGCAGGAAATCGAGCGGTCGCGCGCCCAGATCCGCGCGCAATTGCTGATGGGCCAGGAAAGCCCGGCGGCACGCGCCGGTCAGATCGCCCGCCAGATGATGCTCTACGGCCGCCCGATCTCCAATCCGGAGCTGATGGAACGGCTGGAAGGCATTACCGTCGACCGCCTCACCGACCTTGCCGGCCGGCTGTTCTTCGACACCGCGCCGACGCTGTCGGCCATCGGTCCGGTCGAACAGCTGGCGCCGATGCAGGATATCGTCGGCGCGCTGACGGCGGGTACGGCCAAGGCAATGAAGGCGGCGGGCTGAGATCGTCCCGTCATATTGGTGCGGCCCGCCTCCCGCGGGCCTGCCTATCCCCTTGAATTGCGGAGGCTTTGCTGCTTGTACGGCCGCGGTTTTGCGCTATTGTGAGCCCACAGGGATTTTAAAAAACAAACGGCAGCGCGGCGCCTGACCGGACTTTGCCAGGGGTTGGCTGATGGCACGATCGGTTTTTGGGTTTCTGTCCCGACATCCGGACAAGCCGGAGATAGGCGACGACCGGCATTTCCTGCGGCTGCCGCGCAATTCCGACTATCGTCAATGGTACAGACTGCGCTCGGAGAGCCGGCAGTTCCTGCAGCCGTGGGAGCCGACCTGGCGGGCCGACGAATTGACAGAGGGCGCCTTCCGCACCCGCGTCAACCGCAATGCCCAGGAATATTCCTGTGGACTGGCGGTGCCGCTCTTGCTGTTTCGCCGCGACGACGAGGTGCTTTTGGGCGGCCTGACCATCGGGCTGATCCGCCGGGGTGCGTCGCAATGCTGCATGATCGGTTACTGGATGGGCGAGCGTTTTGCCGGACAGGGCCATATGTTCGCCGCACTTCAATTGGCAATTCCGTACATGTTCCGGGAACTTGAGTTGCACCGGATCGAAGCAGCCTGTATTCCAGACAACGAAAAGAGCATACGGCTGCTGGAGCGCGCCGGTTTTCAGCGGGAAGGTCTTTTGCGGGATTATCTGAACATCAACGGCCAGTGGCGGGATCACGCCCTCTTTTCCCGGTTGGCCGACCCTTCGGCCGGCGGCGGGAAACCCACCTCCTCATGACATATGCTCACAGCCTGCGTGGCGCTGCGCGCCGCTTTGCAGCGGCGATGCTGGCCCTCACCCTTTGCACCCTGACATTGGCTGCCGCCGCACCCACCTTTGCCGCCGAGCCGGTGAAGATCGCCCGCGACGACACGGCGCTGGACCTCACCGCCACCACCGAAATCTATTCCAACCAGGGCGAGGCCTTCCAGGTCTCCACCGCACCCGGCGCCGACGGCATCCGCCGCCGCATCGAGGTGCGCGCCAGTTCGGATCGCCATCAGGGTGACTGGGCGGTGTTTGCGCTGGCCAACATGTCGGAAGAGCAGCTGGAGCGCGTCATCGTCGCGCCGCATTTCCGGCTCGCCAATTCCAAAATGTTCTGGCCGGATCTCGGCTCGCAGCGCATCATCGCCATTACGCCGAGCGAAGGTTTTGCGCTCGACCGGTTGCCGAGCGAAGAGGCTGACGTGTTCCGCATCACCCTCAATCCGGGTTCGGTGATCACCTTCGTGGCGGAGCTTGCGACGCCGAACCTGCCGCAGATCTATCTCTGGGAACCGGACGCCTACAAGGATACGGTCAACGCCTTCACGCTCTATCGCGGCATCGTGCTCGGCATTGCCGGCCTTTTGGCGGTGTTCCTGACCATCCTGTTCGTCGTCAAGGGCACATCCATGCTGCCGGCGGCGGCAGCGCTTGCCTGGGCGGTGCTTGCCTATATCTGCGTCGACTTCGGCTTTCTCGGCAAGCTGATCAGCATCACCGCCAGCGACGAGCGCATATGGCGGGCCGGCGCGGAGGTGGCGCTGGCCTCCAGCCTGGTGATCTTCCTCTTCACCTATCTGAACCTCAACCGCTGGCATGCGCATCTGGGCTATGCGACCTTCGCCTGGGTTCTGGGCCTCGGCCTGCTGTTCGGTGTGGCCATCTACGATCCGTCCATCGCATCGGGCATCGCGCGCCTCTCTTTCGGCCTGACGGCGACCGTCGGCATCGTGCTGATCATCTATCTCGGCTTCAACCGCTTCGACCGGGCGATCCTGCTGGTGCCGACCTGGGCGCTGATCATCGTCTGGCTGTTCGGCGGCTGGCTGACCGTGACCGGCCGGCTCGACAACGACATCATCCAGCCAGCCCATGGCGGCGGTCTGGTGCTGATCGTGCTTCTGATCGGCTTCACCGTCATGCAGCACGCCTTTGCCGGCGGCGCCTATCAGCAGGGCCTGTTTTCCGACCTGGAACGCCAGTCGCTGGCGCTGACCGGGGCTGGCGACACCGTCTGGGACTGGGACGTGGCGCGCGACCGGGTGATCACCATTCCCGACATGTCGATCCGCCTCGGTCTGTCGCAGGGCACGATGCACGGGCCGGTGCGCAACTGGCTGCCGCGCCTGCATCCCGACGACCGCGACCGGTTCCGCGCCACGCTCGACGTGCTCTTGGAACACCGCAAGGGCCGCCTCAACCACGAATTCCGCATCCGCGCCGAAGACGGCCATTTCCACTGGCTGCAGATCCGCGCCCGGCCGGTGCTGGGCTCCAACGGCGAGGTGATCCGCTGCGTCGGCACGATCATCGACGTGACCGAGCACAAAAACACCATCGACCGGCTGCTGCAGGACGCGATGACCGACAACCTGACCGGCCTGCCGAACCGGGAAGTGTTTCTCGACCGGCTGCAATCGGTGCTGGCGCTGGCGCCGGGCGGCGACACGCTGCGCCCGACGGTGATGGCGATCGACATCGACCGCTACAAGCAGGTCAACGACACGCTCGGCATTTCGGCCGGCGACAATATCCTGATCGCGCTGACGCGCCGCCTGCGCCGCCTTTTGAAGCCGCAGGACACGCTGGCGCGGCTGTCGGGCGACCAGTTCGGGCTGATCCTGGTCTCCGAGCGCGACCCGTCCAAGGTCGCCGATTTCGCCGATGCGGTGAGCAAGGCGATCATGGTGCCGATCAATTTCGCCAATCGCGAGATCATTTTAACCGCCTCGATCGGGCTGGTGTCCTGGGTCGATCAGCAGGAAAGCGCAGCCGGCCTGCTGTCGGATGCGGAGCTGGCGATGTACCGGGCGAAACGGGCCGGCGGCAACCGCGTCGAACCCTTCCGCCCGGCCTTCCGTGGCACCGGAACGGACAGGCTGCAGCTGGAAACGGACCTGCGCCGCGCCATCGAGCGGCAGGAGCTGTCGATGGCCTACCAGCCGATCGTCAAGCTGGAGGGCGGCGAGATTGCCGGCTTCGAGGCGCTGATGCGCTGGGACCATCCCAAGCGCGGCACCATTCCGCCGTCGGAATTCATTCCGATCGCCGAAATGTCCGATCTGATCGAACCGCTCGGCATGTTTGCGCTCGAGCGCGCCACCAGCGACCTGATGGACTGGGAACGGCACACCGCCGACCTGCCGATCTTCGTGTCGATCAACCTGTCGAGCGCGCAATTGCTCAACAACGAGCTGTTCAACGACGTGCGCGCCATGCTGTCGAAAACCCAGTGCGACCCGAAACGGCTGAAGCTGGAACTGACCGAAAGCATGGTCATGGAAAACCCGGAACAGGCCCGTCTGGTGCTGGGCAAGATCAAGGAGACCGGCATCAGCCTGGCGCTCGACGATTTCGGCACCGGCTATTCGTCGCTGGCCTATCTCACCCGCTTCCCCTTCGACACGATCAAGCTCGACCGGGCGCTGGTGGCCGACCGCAGCGACAAACGCGCCATCCTGCTGCGTTCGATCATCACGATGGCCTGCGACATGGAGATGGACGTGGTGGCCGAGGGCATCGAGACCGAAGAAGACGCCGCCGAACTGCTGAAAATGGGCTGCCGCCTCGGCCAAAGCTACCTGTTCGGCGCCCCGGTCGGCACCGAGACGGTGCAGAAGATGCTCAAGGAACGCTATCCGAAGGTGAAGCGGGCTTAAGGGCTGCCCACATTGCCCAATCAATCAGGGATGCCGGTGCAACAGAGCTTCTGTGGAGGCGAATATTTCGGACTATCGCGATGTCTGGACAGATGCAGATTTTCCCGACATGGGTTGGCATGACGCATGTGTCTACTCCTTGTCCTTCCCACAAGCCAACCAATCGGTGACGTTTGATATCGACTACATTTTCAAATGGCACTGGGAGGGCGAAATGGTAAGAGGGTGGGATGTTGCCCCATGCACTCTTGAGTTCACAAACGTGTCTAACTTGAAAATCGCCCTGTCGTGGGAAGATCAGGGCGACACGACAATCCAGAACATTACCCGCAACAACTGTCGGCCAACGCCGAACAAAAAACTCACTATCTGGGACTACGTCGTCGAACTTGACGTGGGCCACCTCACCTTTAGCGCCACCGGCTATACACAAACCTCTCGGATGCGACCTGTATTTTCAACCTCGCAGTCTCTACCGCGAGGGGCGTAACCTACCTAATGTAGCAACTGCCACCAGACCTGGATCTGCCGCGTTTGATCACACTTTTGGTCTCGAACCCCGCCGCAGCAACTCGATAGCCTCAAGGGCGAGTTCGCATGCGTCCTCCATGTAGCTTCGGCCGAATTCCGTAGGGTTCACTTCCTCGTGGATTTCATCGTGGAACGCATCGATGCGCGTTTCGATTCGCAGTTGTGCTCGGTCATAGACATCCGGTGTGAGGAATGGCGAGGCGGCGGCGTTGAGAAGTTCGTCCGGCAGGACGAGGAAGGTTCCCGCAAGATCGAAGACATCGCGGGCCTTGAACATCGAACCGCGGTAGTAGATCTTCTTGGCAATGACTTCGGATGGGAGTTCGCGAACGATCTCGCGTTCCTCGAATTCGAATAACGTCGTCGCATTCTCTATCAGTGGCGATGCACCGAGAAAATCGATTTCACCGGAGCCTTTGACAATCAGCTTCAGATAGTGACCTGGGTAGCGATAGTCCGGTTTTCCAGTTTCATCATTCCAGCAGATCGTGCGAGTGACCAGATTGCGTATCGGCACAAGACTTTGGATTATCCTCGCGGAGTCGAGGAACGCGTCCACGTCGTAGCTGACCCGATGACCTATGTCGATCGCAAGAGAGGTCCCTCCGCCGAAGGTCCAGCTAGGCCCGGCGGTGCCTTCCTCTGTGACCGAATCCAGCGCCTGCAGCGTCAAGCGCATCAGATCTTGCCACTGGGACGGCAACCATCTCCCGGATCCATCGCGCATTCTCATAATCCTCTTCGACGCTCCAGACCGAAATCGCCTTCGAGAGATTATCGAACGTCGTCGCACCTTCCACAACCATGTCCATGATGACTTCGACGCCGACCTCGCGGAAGAACGCTCGCACATGCGGCCTCCATCGCAGATCCGTCGTCGAAAGGTTCAGGCAGGACAGCAATGTCTCGTCATTGATATGAAACGGAAGAGGAGCGTTTACCGTGGTCAACGCTCGCCAGATCGCTTGACTTTTCACGATATCGCTCATGCTCACCTCTTTATCAGAATAAGGCCGAAGCCTCAAGTTTCGCGCAACAGGCCGCGCCTGACCTGCCGGTCCCCTCGCCCCGCTTGGCGGGGAGAGGTCGGAGCAACTTGTTGCTCCAGGGGTGAGGGGCAAGGCCAGAGCCTCAAACGCCACTCAATTTAATCCCCGCTCACGTCCGCTGAAACGCGACGTGCAAACCGAGGCCGACGAGGATGGCGCCGCCGGCGCGTTGCAGGTTGCGCTGCAGGGACGAGATGCGTGACAGGCGCGATGTGATGAGGTTGGCTGCCAGCACGCAGACCACGTCGGCAAACGAAAACATCAGGTTGACGGTGGTTCCAAGGATCAGGAACTGCAGCCAGACCGGAAAGGCTGCCCCGGCATCGACGAATTGCGGCAGGAAAGCCAGGAAGAAGATCGCCGTCTTCGGGTTCAGCACCTCGACGGCGATACTTTCCAGGAAGGCGCGGCTGGCGGATTTTGGCGACAGGACCGGCACCTGCTCCGGCTCCTGCTGGCCGCGGCTGCGGAACATGCGGATGCCGAGAAAAATCAGATAGGCGGCACCGGCCAGCTTCACCGCCAGATAGAGCATCGGCACCAGATGAAACAGGATCGACAGGCCGGCGGCGGCGGCAATCACATGGGCATAGCAGCCGAGATGAATACCGAGCGTCGCCATCAGCCCGGCGCGGCGGTCGGCCGCCAGCGTGCGCGCCGCGACATAGAGCATGGCCGGCCCCGGAATGAAGGCGAAAACCGCCGTGGTCACGAAAAAGGCGAGCAGGATATCGGTAGAGGGCATCAGGGCTTTCGCTTTTCAGGGACGGTTGCGCGGCGCGGCGATGCCACCCTACCGATCCCGCAGAAATATGCCAGAGGGCGTGGAGGTGTCCGCCGCGCCCGTCCGCTGCCCGTCAGGCGTCGCCCGTCACGGGTGGGCGGCCAGCGTCGCCCGTCAGGCGTGGCCGGCATCCATCGACAGCATGGCAGGGCTGACGCCCAAAAGCGCAAGCGCCCGCTCGTATTTGCTGTCGAGGCTGCGATCAAAGATCAGTTCTTCGGAGGCCGGGCAATTGAGCCAGCCATTGCCGGCGATTTCAGCTTCCAGCTGCCCTGCGCCCCAGCCGGCATAGCCGAGCATCATGGTGGCGCGGCGCGGGCCGCGGCCGGCGGAAATGGCGCGGACGATATCGAGCGTGGCGGTCAGCGAGATGTCGTCGCTGACCGGAATGCTGCTGTCGCTCAAGTAATCGTCGGAATGCAGCACGAAGCCGCGGCCGCTTTCCACCGGGCCGCCGCACTGGATGGGGAAGCGGCGGGTGTGATCGGGCAGCATGATGGCGTCCTGCCCGTCGATCAGCTTCAGATGCTGCAATACATCGGCAAAGGAGACCGGCTGCGAGCGGTTGATGATGAAGCCCATGGCGCCCGCCGCCGAATGGGCGCAGACATAGATCACCGAGCGATGGAAATTGCTGTCGGCCATGCCGGGCATGGCGATCAGGAACTGCCCGTCGAGAAATCCCCGTTCGCGGTCTGCCGTTAAGGTCGAAAAAACCATGGTGCCTCCCGCTCTTCCTGCCGTCTGCGGCCTGGCAGAACGCAGCCGCTGGCATGTTTGCTCCATGGAAAGATGGGGCATAGTGGCCGATCAATCAACTGAAAATGATAAAGACCGCAAAAGCGTGACTGGAAGGCGGCCGGGCTTTCCGCTAAATCCAGCCCCATGAAAAGCCTCGCCCTGCCCTTGCCCCGCCCTGCCCATGCCCTGCTGATCGCCGCGGCACTGCTTCTGTTGCCGGCCGTCAGCCACGCAGCAATGTCCGACTGGGCGAGCAACGAGGGCGGCCGGATGCGGCTTGTCGTGCTGGATGCCGACCCGCAGGGCAACCGTGCGGCGGTGCTGCAGATCGAACCCAATCCCGGCTGGACCACCTATTGGCGCGAGCCCGGCGACAGCGGCATTCCACCGGCCATTAGCTTCGCGCCGGGCAGCCCGTTTAGCCTTGCCGCGCTGTCCTTTGCCGTGCCGAAGCGGCTCGACAGTGGCGATGTGCGCGATATCGGCTATGACGCCGCCGTCAGCCTGCCGATGGTGCTGACGGGGCCTGTCCCGCAGGAGGCGATGGCGCTCGATGCAACCGTCTTCATCGGGCTTTGCCGCAATATCTGCATTCCGTTCCAGGCAGACCTTGCCGTGACGCTGTCGCCCGACGCTGAGGCAAGCGCCGAGGAAAGGGCGATCCTGACGGATGCGCGGGCCCGTCTTCCCGAAAGCCCATCGGCGGATTTTGCCGTGAGCAGTTTTGCGATGGCGGAGGATTTGAAAAATTTGCGGCTGGAGCTGGTGCTGCCCAAGGGCGCCGGCGACCGTCCGCAGATCATGGCGACCGGGCCGAACGGCTATGTCTTTACCGACTATACCGCGACCTCTGCCGCCGACGGCCGGCTGACGGTCGACCTGCCGATCGCCAAGCTGCCGCGCCACTATTCGATCGCGGGCAAGGCCTGGCAGGTGCTGGTGATCTCGGGCGCGCGGGCCATGGAAAGCCCGCTTGCCTTTGACTAAGGCAAATCTATAGTCGCTGGCGACAGGACCAGCGGAGCCCCGCCGGCCGTTCATCGTCTAGAGGAGAGCCCCATGACCATTGCCATCGGCGAAAGCCTGCCGCCTGCCACCTTCAAGGAAAAGACCGCCGACGGCCCGGTGGAAACGACCACCGAACAGCTGTTCAAGGGCAAGCGCGTCGTGCTGTTTGCCGTGCCCGGCGCCTTTACGCCGACCTGCACGCTGAACCATCTGCCGGGTTATCTGGAAAACCGCGACGCCATCCTGTCGCGCGGCGTCGACGACATCGCCGTCATTTCCGTCAATGACTGGCACGTGATGGGCGCCTGGGCGCAGCAGTCGGGCGGGCTCGGCAAGATCCACTTCCTCGCCGACTGGGATGCCAGCTTCACCAAGGCACTCGGCCTCGACATGGACCTCTCGGCCGGCGCCCTCGGCATACGCTCCAAGCGCTATTCCATGCTGGTCAACGACGGCGTCGTCACATCGCTCAACATCGAGGAAAACCCCGGCCAGGCCACCGTCTCGGCGGCGGCGGCGATGATCGAGCAGCTCTAGGCCCGGCTCATAGACAGGGCGTTCGCCCCTCTCTTCTCGGGGAGAAGAGAGGGGGGGGGACTTTGTGGAACCATCTGCAAACACCAAGCTCTTAGACTGCGCAGGAGCCTCTATTGCCCAACTATGTCTCGATCGATGAAGCCGCAGAGGTTCTTGCGAAATGCCAGCGAGTGCTGGTCATCGGCTGTTCAGGCGGCGGCAAGACGACCCTGTCGCGCCGTATTGCGGCGAGCTTCGCGATGGAGTTCCACTCGCTTGATCGCGATGTCCGCTGGCTGCCCGGATGGAAAGAACGTGCCAAGGACGAGCAGCGGAAGATCATTCAGGATCTCGCCACGCGCGACCGCTGGGTGATGGACGGCAGCGGCGCCTCGACCTTCGACATCAGGCTGCCGCGCACCGACCTGGTGCTTTGGGTCCGCGTTCCAAGGCGCGTGGCCCTGTTCGGCCTTGCCAAGCGGGTTCTCAGCCATTTCGGCACCGTCCGCCCCGACATGGCCGAGGGGTGCCCTGAGCCCCTGCCCAACCGGGAATTCCTATCCTACATTTGGAATTTCGAGAGGAAATCTGCGCCGCTTTTCGTGCGCAACATTGATCTTTACGGCGCCGACGTCCCCGTGGCAATATTACCGTCACACACGGAAATGGATCGCCTCGTCGCTCTGGCTGGCCAGGCCAGATAGCCCGCTCACCCCTCCATATCAAACACCAAAATACCCGACAGGCCGCCGTCGGTGGCATTGCCATTTCAAGCAACGGTGATAAAGAGGAATTCCGGCTCTTTTCAAAAGGAAATCATCATGCCGGACTTTTCCACGATCATATTGTTTGCCGCTGCATCACTGGTGCTGACCGCCACGCCCGGCCCGGACATGCTTCTCATCGCCTCGCGGAGTGTAAGCCAGGGGCGCGCAGCCGGTTTCCTCACCTATGTCGGGATTGCGCTCGGCACGTATTGCCATGCCATCGCCGCAGCCCTCGGCCTGTCCCAGCTCTTTTTGAACGTTCCTATCGCCTACGACATCGTGCGTTGGGCCGGCTGCGCCTATCTTCTTTACCTGGCCTATAAAACGCTCCGTGCGGACGATTCCGCATTCTCCCCTTCGGTGTCCCTCAAACGACTTTCAAGGACCCGGATTTTCACGGAAGGCCTTGCCACGAATCTGCTCAATCCGAAAATGGCCCTTTTTGTCCTGGCCCTCTTTCCGCAATTCGTCAGCCCAAATGGTGGCTCGATGCTGAGCCAAATGATACTGTTGGCGACGGTCCTGAACACTATCGGATTGCTGGTGAACGGCACGGTGATCTTGCTGGGCAGCCATCTCCGCAGCAGACTATCCACAGTCAGCCGCTTTCCCAGACTGCCGCAATATCTTCTGGCAACCGTATTCACCGCACTGGCCTGCCGTCTGGCTCTCGGCTCCAGAAGCTGATCGCGATTTCACCAGACTGCTGGAAACTTTGATCGAGGATACCCAGCAGGCGCGGGCGCCCAAGGCATTTCTCGATCCAACCCCTCACCCCTCCATATCAAACACCAGAATGCCCGACAGGCCGCCGTCGGTGGCTTTGATGATGCGTTCGCCGACGGCGAGGTGGTCGGGGTGCTTGAGATAGTAGTCGCGTACCACGGCGTCCTCAAACGTGACGATGAAGCCGTCGAGATAGCCGCCGTTCAGGCCCTCCGGCGAGACATTGGGGCCAAAGGTCACATCCACCATGCCGGGGACGACCTCTTTCAGCGCCACGATCGCCTCGTAGATCGACTGCTTTTCGGCGTCTTGCATGGCGGCCTTGAACCGCAGGAATACGCAATGTCTGATCATGAGTGTCTCCCTTACCTTGTTTTGAGGGGAGCATAGGGGCTGGCCGGGCTTTGGCAAGACGGCAATTGTTCCATTGGTGCGGATCCGGTGTCGCCGCCGCGCCGCGCCATTGGAAGAACTAGCCGCCCATCAGCGCCTTGTGGGCGCCGCCCTTCTTGAAGGGCTCCATGCCCTTGCGGGCCAGTTCGTCGGCGCGTTCGTTTTCCGGGTGGCCGGCATGGCCCTTGACCCAGTGCCAGGTGACCTTGTGGCGCTGGTTGGCGGCGTCGAGCGCCTGCCAGAGTTCGCCATTCTTGACCGGCTTCTTGTCGGCGGTTTTCCAGCCGTTCTTCTTCCAGCCGAAAATCCATTTCGAAATGCCGTCCATGACATATTTGCTGTCGGTATGCAGGTCGACCTCGCAGCGGCTTTTCAGCGCATTGAGCGCCGAGATGGCGGCCAGCAGTTCCATGCGGTTGTTGGTGGTGTCGGCCTCGCCGCCGCAAAGGTCCTTTTCCGTGTCGCCATGGCGCAGCACGGCGCCCCAGCCGCCGGGGCCGGGATTGCCCGAGCAGGCGCCATCGGTGAAGATATCGACATGTTTCATCGGATATGCAGTCCATATTCGGCGCTTTTTCCCACCTGGCGGTGGAAGCGCAGCTTTTTCAGGTATTCGAGCGGATCCTTCTTGACCACCAGCGCGCCTTCCGGTGTCGTCAGCCAGTCATAGAGCCTTGTGAGAAAGAAGCGCAGCGCCGAGCCGCGCGACAGCACCGGCAGGGCGGCGATCTCGTCTGCCGACAGCGGCCGCACCGACTGGTAGCCCTCGAGCATCGCCATGCCCTTGGTGATGTTGTAGCTGCCATCCTTTTCAAAACACCAGGCATTGAGGCAGATCGACAGGTCATAGACGAGAAAATCGTTGCAGGCGAAATAGAAATCGATCAGGCCGGACAGGCTGTCGCCGAGGAAGAAGACATTGTCGGGGAAGAGATCGGCATGGATGACGCCGGCCGGCAGGTCTTTCGGCCAATGGGCGGCGAGGAATGTCAGTTCCGCGCCGATTTCCTCTTCGAGGCCCACTTCCACTTCGTCGGCGCGGTCCTTCGATTTTTGCCAGAGCGATTGCCAGCCTTCGAGCGACAGCGCATTCGGGCGCGTCAGCTCGAAGCCCTCGCCCGCCACATGCATCTGCGCCAGCGCCACGCCGACCTCGCGGCAATGGCGCGCCTCGGGCTTGCGCAGCCACATGCCTTCGAGAAAGCTGATCAGCGCGGCCGGGCGGCCGGACAGTTCGCCCAGTAGCGCACCATCCTTGCGCGGCAACGGCAGCGGGCAGGACAGGCCGCGGGCGGCCAGATGGTGCATCAGGCCGAGGAAAAACGGCAGGTCGTTGCGATCGGTGCGCTTTTCATAGAGCGTCAGAATCAGCGGCCCGGTGCTGGTATGCAGCAGGAAATTGGAATTTTCGACGCCTTCGGCAATGCCCTTGTAGGACATGAGTTCGCCGGCCTCGTATTCGGCCAGAAAGGCCTTCAGATCGACTTCGTTGGTATCGGTATAGACTGCCACAGTTGAGGGTCCTGCGCTGCATGGGATGGTTTCAAACGCATACAGGCAGGGGCGCTGTCGTGCTACCCCCGGCGCGACATCAGGCACAGGAAATGGGCGCGCCTTGAGAGGCGACCGGTCCCGGATGTCAACGGAACAGTTGGCGCAGCCACGGGTTAACTGTCGTAAATCCTCGCTACAGTGATCAAAAACCTGGAGACACGACATGAAGATTCAAAAGAACGGCTCGGCGCATTGGACGGGTGGCCTGAAAGACGGCAAGGGCACGGTTTCCACCGAGAGCGGCGCGTTGAGCGATCGTCCCTACGGCTTCAACACGCGCTTCGAAGGCGTTGCCGGAACCAATCCGGAAGAGCTGATCGGCGCGGCCCATGCCGCCTGCTTCACCATGGCACTGTCGCTGATGCTCGGCGAAGCGGGCTTTACGGCCGACAGCCTGGACACCAAAGCGGTCGTGACGCTGGAAAAGCTCGCCGACGGTTTTGGCATCACCGCCATCGAACTCAACCTGACGGGCGTCGTTCCCGGCACGGACGAGGCGAGTTTTACCGAGATCGCCAACAAGGCCAAGGAGGGTTGCCCGGTGTCCAAGGCGCTGTCCGCCGTGCCGATCACGCTGAATGTCCGCTTCGGGTAAACTGCCGTCGTCTTCTCCCCTCGCGGAGAAGACTATTGCATATGAGAAAAGACCCCTTCTGGCCTGCCGGCCATCTCCCCCTTGTGGGCAGGGGAATCGCATATGGCAATTTTTGTCTTGCCAATGAGGCGAAGGACGATTCATTGGGATGGCAGTTTTTCAAAGGAGAACTGCGATGTCCTGTCTTGAAGGTTACTTCGGCTCGGTGCCGG
>NZ_JABAEF010000038.1 GCF_023701945.1 Rhizobium sp. CG5 | reverse complement strand
AGGTCAGAGACTTCCTGCAACACCGGCCGGCTTGCGAAGGGCAGATTTGTCAACGGCCAGAAACGCAAAAACCGCCCCGGTTATACCGAGGCGGAGATACTTTTATGTTTGAAGTGGTTGCGGGGGCCTAAGTCCACAGAGACTTGTAACCAGGTGAGCGCCTACCAAGTATCAAGTAGACTGCAGGCCGGCGAAGTTAGATCAACGATTCTATAAAGCCGATACCCTCCAGCCGGACCAACTTCAGTGCGTGGATAAGCCTTAGGAACGCGCACCTTTACCTGTACCCTTTTATCGGCGCATGCAAAAACCGCTGAGGCAATGGCTTGCACCTTTGGACCACCGACAAATACGCTGATCACTGCACGCCGGCTAGCAGTCATAGAATGCGTCTTTAGCGCGTCAAGATGCGATCCCAGACTGAATGCCGGAACATCCATTATCTCACCGTCCTCTAACCGGTACATTTGCCGAACTTTTGCCACCTGCTGATCGAGAAGTGCATCAATCTGCGTGTTTGTATTGCTGCGAGGTACGAGAACGGCCAACCTCTCAGGGCTAAACACGTCAATAAGTCCGTAAAACATATCGGCGTCGCCGCCAATCCCGACGAGGAGTACCTTCTCTTCACCAATCCCGCCGCTACCTTGGAGGAGTGGAACGGTATCGTACCGCTCGACTGCGTGCGAAAAGCTAGTTGAGCCACCGCCCGAAGGATAAGTCCCTTCAGCATAACCGAAATCTAAAGCGTGGATTGCACCATCGATAAACGCATGGGCGATTAGCCACTGGATGTACACCCGGGGCATTGTGGAGCATTCGACAAACATCCGTCGTATGGCACCGTGATAGCTACCATGTTTTCGAGCGATCTCGGAGATGGTCAGTTGCAGTACATTGATATTCCTTCGGTAGTCGATCGAGGGCTCGAGAGCGACCTCCGTGATTTCAACACCCCAGGCTTTGGCAGCTTCTTTTAAGCGAGTACGGTTGGCCTCGATGGCCGGATCGGCTTCTTGCTTTAGCGAGAAGTCCAGCAGTAAGATATGCTTCATATCCAGCCTGAGGTGCTGATCGATGGCGACGCAGCGAGACTCCCAACCCAATGCAAAGATCGCGATATCGCCCGATACCGTTTCGATCTCGCTCCCGGCGACCCTCTGCCGTTCGGAAACAGCAAGATTTCCGTAGACGCGGTATGGGCTTTCGAATTTCATTCCAAACCCTCGTCGAAGAGCGAAGGTTGTTCACTGGAAGGGTTGCCTTGATTGTGAACGAGGTCGCGCATGACGGCATTGGCCCAATCCTCAGGCTTGTATGCACGCTGGAACAACAGTTCTATTAGACGTGCTGATGGTAGCACATTCACTTCGTATGGGCCTCGGTAAGAGAATTTGAAGTATGGCGCGAAACGCCGGTGAAGCCTGATCGTAACCTCCGCCGAATCGGGGTTATTGCGATCGTTTTCCAACTTGCCGCGCTCAGACACCTCGCGGATGAAGCCGTCTTTTTCCGCGCGCCGCAAAACAGCGTCTACCTTGGTCTCGTGATACCCGAGCTTCGCACACATCGACCGCAACTCGCCGATGTTGATCCTGTACAAGCCACGTTCGGCCGTCGTTACAGCTTCGCCCTTAGTCCCTTCGCTTTGCAGTCGAGCCGTCAGACGGCCCAGCGCCCGGACCATTCTGGCACTTTCCTCCTCAAACGGATGGGATAGGGACTCAAGACCTTGGAGCTTCTTTTCGGAAGCCATACTAACAGCCTGACGCTGCTGCTCCATCGGAATTTCTGATGTGGAATTTACGAAATCCAGCATCTTCTTCGGGTCTGTCACTACGCGCTCGAATATTTCCCCCATAATATCTAAGAAATCTCTGATGCAAAGATCGCTGAGCTGGATGATAATCTGGTGCCCCACGTACGGGTAGTCGTGAAGCCGAAGTATCCTGCAGGCCTCTAGGAAGGCCCAGCTCTGCTTGCGTCGAATAACCGCGTGAAGCGCCTTAGCGTCATCCTCGCTGTACGGTCTCTTGTGGTCAGGCGAGGGTAGTAGTTCCAAGGCCAAACCCTCGACGTAGGGTCGCGCCTTCACATTCAGGGAGAATTGCTCCCTCTGAGCCCTAGTGACGTTAATCGTCAGAAACTCGCGAGCATGTTCCGCCACTTGAATGAGCCGCTGACGACCTTCTGAATGACCAGTTTCAATCACTCTTTCAATGATCTGATTGACGGAAAGCTTCCCCAGTCTTTCTCTAAGTTTAAATGCCTTCAGTGGGTCATTTCGCTCAAGTTTCGACCTTAAATTCTCGGGCAATGCATAGAATAACCTCAAGGAAGCAACATTTTGACAAAGGTTGGCGAATTCCGAATCTGAGCTAGAATCTAGGTTTTCAACCAACCGGTCTGTAGAGGACAAAGATTGCCCAGGAATTACCGTTCTTATAGTATCGTACAGGCCGCCGATATAAGCTAACACCCACTTTATGTTACCGCGAGTTTTTCGAACAATGGAATTCAGAAATTGTTGCTGAAGAGGCGTAAGGACTTCGCAGTCATCGATCAAGATTTTGAAGAGTAATGGCTGCTTCTCTGAAAATGCAGGCCCCACGGCCAAGGGTGAGATCGCCTCGAATATCTTATTAAGTATAGCCCCAGGATCGGTAGCAAAAAATACTGATTGCGCTTCTTCTTTTCCGTAAAAGAACGCATTTACACAACGGTCTACATACCGTGATATTAATGAACGCAGTTCGTTAAGTCCAAAAAATTCCACTCTCCCTTCCATGGGAAGAAAATGCAGAATTTCCTTATGTATATCAAGCGATATTTCACGTTCATCTGTAGCGGAGTATATTAGGTGTTCTCCACGCCTCAGAATACATATAGTCTCGAGCAGACGCTCAGCTATTTTTAGTTCCAAATAGTGCGAAAATATAACAAAGTGTCTGTTAGTAACAGCTTGCGGATCAAGCCTAATTTGCTCGGGGATGAGCGCGAGCACAGCATTATCGATGAGAGGTGAAAACGTCTCGTTCAATTGAAAAAATACGCCATACCAACCGAGGCTACCAATCTGGGCGGCCAAATTTCGATCTTCATGAATATGCAGTGTGGAAAGGGAGCGCAGGATACTTGTTTTACCGCTTCCCCGCGTGCCGGCGACAAATACGGACGTTTCAGCTTTAGAGATTTGTTCGGATTTTTTGCCAAACCACAGGATGGGCTTGCTCTCATATTCGATGCGGTTCGGGCCAAACGGATTTTGCATGTTACAGGCCCTTTATCTGAATGCGCCAATCCCTCGTCGGCTTGTTTAGACCGTCGATTTCGATTTCTTGCGCTGAGTGGAGCATTAAGAGGGCATCCTCAAGAGCATCGTCCTGCATCTCGGCAGATGAAAGACCATGAAGTTCATTCCAATAGAGCAAGTCTTTTCCTCGCTTTGCTCGATGCTCCTTCAGTTGCTGCAGAAGGCCAAACGTTTTCTCATCCAGAGAGGCACGAAAATTCGGCATCATCGATATGAAGCAATGCTCGTCCTCATAGAGAGCCCCATCTGACACTTTGGAACGATGCGGTATAAGTCTCAAACCTACGAACTCGTCCTGATCCGTCAGAAACAAAATTAGCTCGTTAAATCCATTCCTGATTTCCGGCGCAGAAATCAGAACGATCTTGCTATTTTGCTGTCTAGGATCACTTACGATCTCAACAGGGTCCTGATGGATATGTCCGTGTAGATACAATATTGGCTTGTTCGTTGAGAGCAATTGATGCCTGACAAATCCAGCATTCAGGACTTCGGCATAAGGCGAAATACGAGGGGTTTTCTGCGGAAGCAGATTGTGATGTCCGACAACAATGCCGTAGGTCACCGACCGCTCTCGCAGGCGGTCCAGTAACCCAGCCAACATTTGATCGGAGACATACGGGGTATCCAATTGTCCGTAATACTGATCGACAAGATTCGTGGGGGGCGACGCCACTGTCGTGGGTGGTGGAGCTGCTGGAGCACCATCACCAGTGGCCGTACTCCCAAGATCAATTGGTTCCGACGTCGTGTCGGCGACCTTCAGCTTGTCGCGAAGATACTCCGGTAGGTTCTGCAGTGCCCAGCTACCTATGGCCGTGTTCAAAAGGGTAACATCTACCGAGCCGCCAAAACCTTCAATGCTATAGGTCACGGGAATATTAAGTGGCACGGACTGCCATCCAAATTTTTGGGCGAGCTCGCTCATACGTCGGAACTTCTCCGTCGGGCCCAGATCAAGAGCATCTTGTCTGTTGACGTCGTGATTGCCAGGGACAAACGCTATTGGGACAGTACGAGAACTGACACCGGTAGACCGGCATAGAAGAGAAAAATGCTGGAACGCGCCCTCTAAGAATTCTGACTGGCCACGCGTCGTAAAATCGCCAACGAAGATTATGCCGTGCACCGAGTCCGACGAAGCAAGCTGACCTAACTTCTTTAGGACCGACCTGAATGCCGATCCCCGTATACTAGATGTTATAGACGGAGCGAACTTCCGGTCTTTCTCATCAATCTCACTGGGCGTGAGATTCCAATCGGGGTAATGGATATCGCCAATTTGCAGGATTCTAACACGACGCATAATTTCCTCACATGCGTCAACCCATAGTACAGTCCTTAACCTAACGCTAGAGTTGTCCGAAGTGACGCAATTGCATGCCCTTTAGATCATACCAAGTGTCGCTAGGGACTTGCTCAATTCCCCTTCTTGACAGCCGTTATCTAATCAACATTGTGCACTGACGCGATACGGAAATAATTTCCGCAACCGCTCGTTAGTCTGACTGTCACTCCTCGACGAAGAAATCCTCGTCCAGCCGCTTTACCTCCACGGTGCGAGCGACGCGAACGCCCACGCCATGTTCGATCATACGGTCGGCTAACCGATCGCCGTCAATGAGGACGATGCGCTGCGGCAGGTGGCGAACGAAGTCGATGGGCGGGGCGGAGAAGCTGGATGTGGTTACGAAGACGCCCTTGGCAGCCCCGACCCCGACGAGGCTACCGAGGAAGCCCTGCACTTCTGGTCGGCCGACGCTGACATGAGAGGAGTAGCGCTTGGCCTGCACATAAATGCGATCCAGGCCGAGGCGGTCCTCGTCAATCACGCCATCAATGCCGCCGTCACCGGATTTGTCCAGCCGGGGCGCGGCATTTTCATGGCTGCCGCCATAACCCATGCCCACGAGCAGATCGACGATGGCGGGCTCGAAGAAGGCGGGGCTCTGCGCCAGAATGCGCTGCAGCAGGCCTGCCTACAGGGCCTGGTGCAGCACGGCCTGCGCGGCATCGATCTGTCGGGCATTGCGGAGGTGGTTGCATCGATGGTTTCACCGGCGCCGGTTGACGCAGCATCCGTGCTGCCGGTGCCCGATGTGCTGGAGGCGTAGAACTCGGCAAAGGCGGGATAGGTTTTCAGCGTGTCGACATTGATGCCGGCGGGATTGGTGGCCAGCAGAGCCCTGCCCGCCGAGCTTGCCACGAAGCGGCCGCGCGCCGGGCTGTCGATCAGGCCAGCCTTGGTCATGTAGAACTTCGCCCAGTGGATGCGGTTGTGGAAAATGCGCTGGCGGCCGCTGGGCAGCACCTCCTCCCGCTCCGCCACGGACAGCCCCAGCTGGTCGGCCAGCTTTTCCGCTGCATCCGGCACACGGGTCTCGCCATCCGCGGCGAGCCGCAGGACAGGAAGCATCAGGGATTGGTAATCCGGAATTGCCATTGATCTCCACCCAGTTCTCAAGCCGACGCGCTCTACCTGCTGATCAGTCACTCTGTCCTACCACACCCAGAATCCAACCTTCCACGCCGGCGATCACCCGCTCCTTTTCGGAAAGTCTTGGCTGCAGCATCTGATCAAGCGTTCCGTCTTGGTCGGCCTGCGATAGCTTGGCTGCGATCGAATAGGCATCGTGCTGATCACCGGTTCGGTCGCCCATCGCAAATTCGCGAGACCAGAGCGCGGGATAGACTTCAATGATGGCCGAGCGGCCGGCGGGAATGGCCCAGCCGTCGAAGGGCCAGAAGTGTATCTGCTCGCCGAGCTGTTTGCGGATGAACAGGAGCCAGGGGATGCCGGAATGGGTGGACTTGGCGACCGATCCCTGGACATCGAAATGGAAAACAGACTTGGCTCCCCGCGCCCGCTCCTCGGTCAGACGTCGCCACTTGGCATTGCCGCTGCGAGCCGCACCATTGTCCAGCGCGCCGTAGCGGACGAAGTCGACATAGGCGTGATCGTCATCGGTCGGCCAATGGCGCTGGAAATCCTCGAGAAATCCCGGCCAATCCGGCAGAAGACCATGCGTTTCGAAGTAGCGAAGCGGGAATGAGAAGGCGTGATCGATCCCAACGATGGTAGGGACGTCATCCCGGAGCGTGGCGACGAGCCACTCGGTGAGCCCGCGCCTCGTCCAATACTTCTTGTTCGAGGGAGGTGGCAGAACCTCGACCGGTGGCTCTTCCCCTGATGCCATGTAGACACGCAGCCCTTTGAGGCTGGACGTCGGGGTTTCCGCGCCGGAATAGTCGATGCCGATGTGACGGGAGAACTGGGGCATCGGTCAACCCATCGCGTAGAAGGTTACGTCAAAGATTTCGGAAAATGCCTCAACCGTACTCAACGCATAGAGGAATGACTCGGCAGCGGCATCCGAATCCCGAAGTTCGTCAAATAGATTGCCGAAATTCGCAATCCGGACCTGATCCACGGCTGCCATCGCCTGTGGTTCATTCTCCAAGGCTCGTTTCAAGTCGGCGGCTGCGCGCTTTATGTGCGCAGTGAATTTCAGGCCTTTCTGACTCTGCCCTCTCTCGATGATTTGGTTGATCGACGTGCTTTCGATTTTCTCCGGCTCCGAGTGGCCGATCCCGAAAGTACCAGGGCCATCGTAGGTATATCGTCCGTGCCCGACGAGACGTGCCACATTAGATACGTTGGTATTCGCGACAATTTTCTCGGCAGCGCTGAAACGATAGAGGTCACTGTTCATCCAGAAAGCAGCCGATGCGTAGACCACGAAAGCTCGACCATGCGAGTGTGCCTCCATATCTGCCAATATCTTCTGCTGATGCGGCGTCACGTCAAAGCGAAAGTACGGACGCCCCCATGAACTCCATTCTCTTCCGTTGAAATGATCAACGTAAGCCGGCCGCTTGTATTGGACGAATAGGTTAAACTTGAAGTCTGGCAGTCTCTCGCTGACTTTCGAGGCATGAAAATCGAAATCCTTCAACGAGATGCCGTGTTGCCGCCGCCGCCGACTATTGCGCATATATGGAAGGTAGTGGCGCAAAAAATGCCACGGCATATGGAAAGCGTCATCGAAACCGATGAAGCGTTCATCGCACTGATCTGGCGAGAACGTAATGTTTGTCAATCTTGCAAGTTCAAAACCGAAATACTTCTCGAAAGTCTTCTCCTTGAACTCGGCAGGACCGCTCATTCCGCGGCCTCCTGCAGCGCGTCCGCATCCACCGGTTTCAGCGCCTCGGCCAGCAGCGCGTCGAGCAGTTTTTTCCGCGTCTCGTCGGCGCTGGTCAGGCTGGTTTCCAACTGGTCGCAGAGCGCCATGAGTTCGTCGACCTTGGCAACGATGCGGTGTTGTTCGGCGAGCGGCGGGAGGGGGAAAAGCATATTCTTCAATGCTGATCCGCTCACGTTTGCCTGCCCTGTCTGCTTCTTGATCAGGGGCACAATCTGCGTCTCTCGGAAGCACGGCGCATTCATTGCAACGTTCAGGTAAACCGGACTGGAATGTAAAAAGGACGGACGCAGGCGGATCAGATAGGAGGCAAAAGTCAGCGCGTCATTTTGGCCCATATAGATGCCGGTTTTACCCACGAGCTCCGCGCTGTTGGTCCGGTTATACAACAAGTCAAACGTCTGTAGATATAACGCGGGGAGTTCATCCGAGGCTTCCGGTATTCGTTTTTCGTTTCGCCAGATAACGCGGCCGTCTTGGATGTTACCCATCGCGAGAACTGGCACGCCGCTTTGCGATGCATGAGATTTTTGTGACGTTCCGTACTGCGTGAAAAGAATGGCGTCTCCTACCCGGCTCCAGGTCCAAGAGCTCGGGATAGGATGCGGACAATCTTGAGCAGTTAAGGGTTCCAAAGGCGCATCTCGGCGAATAACCTTTTGGCGTACCAAGTCGTCTCGCTCTGCGGCAATCCGCTTCAACAATTCCTCCGCCGGCTCATCCGCCGGGTCCTGCGGCACGAGCTTGCCGCGGACGGCGAGGTTGAGGATGGTCTGGCGCAGCTGCTTGATCTGGTCTGGCCGTGCCGTGAGCGCCGGCAGGGCATCGAGCGCGAAGCGCGCGTTGTCGCGGAAGGTCTCCGGGTCGGGAGTGTTGAGGCGGGCAAGACTTGCCGCCGCCAGCCGGTCCCGCTTCGTCTCCCGCTCCTTTCGCGCTGCTTCCAGCGTGTCGCATAGCGCCATCAGTTCATCGACCTTGGCGACGATGCGCGATTGTTCGGCGCGCGGAGCAAGATTGAACTCGATCGCAGCAATCGCTTTCGCATTTATGTTGGGCTGAGCAACTTTGGTTGTTCCCAAGCCCAGGGCAGCTTGCCCGCTCGGTGATTGAAGAACCAAATGCATGTACTGTGGCGACACGTGAGTGCTGAACCTAAACCGGATCAAGTAGGCGCTTGGGATTGCCAGCAGGTCACCGGCGAAAAGCGCCATCGTTCCGATGCTTCCAGTCCTCGTCACAAGAAGGTCGCCGTCCCTACACCGAAAATCCTCAAGTCGATCTGCCGGCACGGCGACTAGCGGTGGATTACGCAACTCGATTCGTCCGTCACGGGTCATATCGGTCGTACGGATGGTCGGTATACCCTCCCGCCTATAGTCGGTTGCGTCGAAGCGGGGGCCGTAAAACGATGAGAGAAGTACTGACTTTATTGAACTTCTTTCCCACCCAAAGGGCAGATTTAGTTGCCCCGGGTCAACTATCGTTATCTCATCGGATTTTCCAGACTTGGTACGAAGTTGCGACGTTGAATCATGTTTCTCAGCCGCGATCAGCTCCAACAGCTCTGATGCGGGCTCATCCGCCGGGTCCTGCGGCACGAGCTTGCCCCGCACCGCCAGATCGAGAATGAACCGCCGTAGCCGGGCAATTGCACCCGGGGCATCGGCAATCAGTTCGTAGTGCTGTAACAGGCATTCGGCGTTCATCGGGCCAGCGCCTCGGCCAGAATGCTCTTCAGCTGGTCGCGCAGGCGGGCCGCACTTGTTTCGGCAGCCGTCAGCTCTTCCAGCAGGGTCTCCGGGTCGCCATGGTCATCGGCCACCGTATGCGGGTTCTTGAAGTCCAGATTGTAGCCACGCGCCTTCACCTCTTCCAGGGTTACGCGCCAGGCCTGCGGGCCTTCTTCGCGGCCCTTGCGCTCCTTGCCGCCCCACCAGTCGACGCAACCCTGCAGATGCTCCTGCCGGATCGGTTTGGTCATGGAATAGGCCTTCTGGCCCTCCGGAACCCGATGTTCCCAGTACCAGATGTCCTTGGTCGGCGCGCCTTTCTCGAAGAACAGCAGGTTGGTGCCGATCGAGGCATAGGGCTTGAAGACGGAATTGGGCAGGCGCACGATGGTGTGAAGATTGCACTCCTCCAGCAAGTGCTCCTTCAGCCGCGTCTTGATGCCTTCGCCAAACAGCGAGCCATCCGGCAGGACGACGGCGGCACGGCCGCCGTCCTTCAGCAGGCGCACGATCAGCGCCAGAAACAGGTCTGCGGTTTCCTTGGTGCGGAAGGTCGGGAAGTTGTTCTCAATGCCGTCTTCCTCACGCCCGCCAAAGGGCGGGTTGGTCAGCACGATATCGACGCGCTCATCTTTCCCCCAGGAAATCAGCGGGCGGGCGAGCGTGTTGTCATGGCGAACGAAGCTCGGGTCCTCGATGCCGTGCAGCAGCATATTGGTGACGCAGAGCATATGCGGCAGCGGCTTCTTTTCCACGGCCCGCAGAGCGGCCTGCATCTTATCGCGCTGGTCCGGCGTGCGCACATGGTTCTTTTCCATGTGGCGGATGGCGCAGGTCAGGAACCCGCCGGTGCCGCAGGCGGGATCAAACAGGGTTTCGCCGGGTCTCGGGTCGATGCGTTCCACCATGAAAGCGGTCAGCGCACGCGGGGTGTAGTATTCCCCCGCATTGCCGGCCGATTGCAGGTCGTTCAAAATCTGCTCGTAGATTTCGCCAAAATGCTGGCGTTCCGTCAGGCTGTTGAAATCGACATCGCTGATCTTGTTGACCACCTGACGGATCAACTGGCCGGACTTCATATAGTTATAGGCATCCTCGAACAGATCGCGCACCACGCGGCGGCGATCCCCCGACTGTGCCGAGACCGGCACCGTCTTCAGCGCCGGGAAGAGCTCGTTGTTGACGAAGTTCAAAAGCGCCTCGCCGGTGATGCCTTCCGGGTCTGCCGCCCAGTTGCGCCACTGAAGTTTCTCCGGGATGGGCGAAACGTAATTGTCGCGCGTCAGCTCCAGTTCCTGGTCCTGATCGTCCATGATCTTCAGGAAAAACATCCAGCAAAGCTGGCTGATGCGCTGGGCATCGCCATCGACGCCGGCATCCTGGCGCATGATGTCCTGGATGGATTTGACGGTGTTACGGACTGACATGATTCGAAAACTTCATTGTTTTGAGTTTGTTGTGTATGCGGCTGGTGATTTCCAGCAGAGGGTCGCGGCGACCAGATGGAAGAAGGGCTTTGTCTGTGGCAAGGGGGTAGTGCACGTTGCTCAAGAATGTCCGAGGATTGAAACGAAACTTTGCAACCAGTCGGCGACCGAAATCCATCTCGCCGTACTGGTAGGCACTCTCGGCCCCGAAGTCACTCACTTCGGGATACTCACCCAAAAGATATCCCTCCTGAATGTGTGGCCGGATCGCATCCGGAGGGCATGCACTAGCGAGGCGGATAATCTGCAGCCCCGCTTCTGAGCTCGCGGTTACGGCTCCGCTGAGATTTGGAATGCCGAATACGAAGAGATAGGCGCTTTCGCTAGTGTTTTGGTGGGTAGCAAACGAGGCCGCGATCCGGAGAGAATGAGAGACGTCAAGCAGTGGTGTTGCGCAAACTTCATAGTGCTGAAGTATCGCCCATCGAAGAATGCGTTGCCTCCTCAGTTGGTCGCTACCTTCTAAAGCCTCTTCAGTGTAAGCGGTCTGAAGTTCGGATTCAGCGAAAGTCAGCTTCTTAAACCGGCTTTCCAGTATATTCGGAGTTGGGATTCTAGAGCCTTCCAACCGAAAGATCGTGGCTTTCAGCAGGCTCCGAGGCACCTTGTTCGCCTTGGTCATGTAATCTTCGGGCTGCCCCCGAAAAACCAACACGTGCTCACGATTCTTGAACTGGAGCTCAGCAACCTTCTTGGCCAAATCCAAATAGCCTTCCACGAAGTGCCCTGGACCTGAGCGTACCGTCTGATTGGAGACATTCACAGAGGTGGTTTGTTCGCCGAAGTATGACCATATTTTCTGAGCGCCGATGAGCTCCATTAGATTGCCTCGTCGTACATTGCAGCCTGTATGTCGTGGACTGCCTTTTCGAACGCAGCCTTCCCGCCGAAAGCGCGAAGCAGCTCCACGGGCATACCGAGTGTGTTTGCGGGCGGTATTCGCAGCACATTGGTATCGTCAAGGTTGAGGACGCCGTCATCGGCGTATTTGGTCAGCAGCATGTCCAGAACTGCCCGCGCCTTGCCCTCATAGCGGCCAAAGACATCGCGCTTCTTCACATTGTCGGCACGCTCCTGCCTCGTCAGCGGCTTGCGGTCAAAAGCGATGTGGCAGACGAGATCAAAGGGATCGAGGTCGATGCCGAGTTCCCTGGCGATCATATCTAGCGGCAGGCCTTCGGCCGCCAGTTCCTTCACCAGCGCATCCTTGCGCTCTTCCGATTTCCAGCGCTTCAGGAAATCATCGAGGCTGGCGAAATGGCGAAGCAGCGCTGCCTTGGTAAAATCGCGCAGGCTTTCGGTGACAAGCTTGCCATTGGCATCGAGATATTCGACACGCTCGGCCACAACCCGCGCGCTGATGCCATCGACATAGACCTTCTTTTGGCGTGCACCGCCCGCGCCCGGAAACGTCACGTCTTCGCTACCGGTGGTCGGCGGCTCGGTGGTGTATTCGTCCTGGCCGTTGTCTTCGAAGCCTGTGGCGGCGGTATCCGGCGGGGTGATCGGATCGCCTTCGCCCGCCTCATATATCTGCACGGGGTCGCCATCGAATTCGGGATCGGCGAAGTGGTTCGTCGCGCCGCGGAAATCCATAAGCGTGAAATAGAATTTCTGCGTATCCTCATGCACGCGCGTGCCGCGGCCAACGATCTGCTTGAACTCGGTCATCGAGCCGACGGGACGATCCAGCACGATAAGCCGGCAGGTCTGGGCATCGACGCCGGTGGACAGCAGCCGCGATGTCGTGACGATCACCGGGTAGCGCGATTCCGGATCAATGAAGTTGCCGATCTGCGCCTGGCCGAGCGTGTCGCTGCCGGTGATGCGCATGACATAGCGGGCGTTTTCGTCGCAAAGGTCCTTGTTGTCGTTGATGAGCGCCTGGCGCATGCGGGCCGCATGTTCCTCGTCAACGCAGAAGACGATGGTCTTCTGGTAGCGGTCACCGCTCTCCTTGAGGAACTCGGTCACCTTGGAGGACACCAGCTTGGTGCGGTCATCCAGAACCAGGGTCCTGTCGAAATCCTTGGCGTTGTAGATGCGATCCTCGACCTCCTCGCCGTCGCGATCCAGCTGGCCTTTTTCCGGTCGATAGCCTTCGACGTCACGATCGATATGGACTTTGATCACCTTATAGGGGGCGAGGAAGCCATCACTGATGCCCTGTTTCAGGGAGTAGGTGAACACCGGTTCGCCGAAATAGGCGGTGTTTGAAACGTACTCCGTCTCTTTTGGGGTGGCCGTCAGACCAATTTGGCTGGCAGCAGAAAAGTATTCGAGGATTTCGCGCCAAGCGGAATCCTCCGCAGCACTGCCGCGATGGCATTCGTCGATAACGATCAGGTCGAAGAAGTCCGGAGAGAATTCGCGAAACAGCTTCTGTCGCTCCTCGGGGCCGGTGATGGCCTGATAGAGCCCAAGGTAGATTTCGAACGAGGTGTCGATCCGGCGTTTGCGATCCAGCGCTAGCGGAACGGCCTCTTCCGTTCCGTCCGGACGCTCGATGGTCTTCGACTTGGTGGAGAGCTTGGCCATTGCGCCACCGAAGGGGCGGAAGTCGTTGATCATGGTCTGGTCAATGAGCACGTTGCGATCCGCCATAAACAGGATGCGTTTCTTGCGCTTGGCCTTCCAAAGCCGCCAGATGATCTGGAAGGCGGTGTAGGTCTTGCCGGTCCCGGTCGCCATGACAAGCAGAACGCGATCCTGCCCCTTGGCGATGGCCTCGATTGCGGCGTTGACGGCGTTCACCTGGTAGTAACGCGGCGCCTTGCCGCTGCCGTCATCATAGTAGTCCTGAAGCACCAGTGCTTCGGCGGTTGAGTCCAGACCTTTCCATCGGCTGTAGAGCCGCCAAAGCTCATCCGGCGACGGGAACTGATCGAGGCGGAGGTTTTCCTCCTTCAGGTCTCGCAGGCCGGTACGATCATGAAAGACGAAGCCGTCGCCATTAGATGCAAACACAAAAGGGATAGCCAGGCTCTCGGCGTAGTCCAGCCCTTGCTGCAAGCCGTCGCCCACCGCGTGACTGTTGTCCTTCGCCTCGATGAGCGCGATCGGGATGTTGGGCTTGTAGTAGAGAACGACGTCCGCCTTCTTGGCCGTGCCTCGAGCGACAAGCTTGCCACGCACGGTGATGCGCCCTTTCGTAAAGAAGACCTCTTCCCGGACCTGCAGCATCATATCCCAGCCGGCCTGTTTGACGGCTGGCAAGATGAACTTCGTGCAGATATCGCGTTCCGTTAAAGAGCGCTTGTCCATTCGGATGTCGTTCCCCCACAATCCCATTGATTACACAATATGAATAGTGTTCGCAGCGTCAATGCAACCCTGAGGTCAAGCAGATAGTCCCGTTGAGTATTTTCGATTCCTCTGCAAACGCCGTTATCAGGAGTAATGGGGGGAAGACGAGGATAAGAACCTAACGGCGTTTGCATTTGACGGAACACAGAGTGCCTGATCAGGACGGCAGGAGATGCCGTTTGGGTCGGAACGGGTAGAGGCCGTCGCTATACCGGTCAGCGATCTCGTGGAACACTTCTTCGCATTCGCGGACGGCAAATCCCTGGCGCTCAAGATCATTGGTTAGAGAGTCCCGGACCTTGCCCAGCGCGCGGTCTGGGTCCTTATGCGCCTGCGCGGCGGTAATGATCTGCCACAGCAAAACACGCGCCAGGTCGTCACGGCTCGGTCGACGGCGCTTCTTCATTTCCTTACGTACCCGCTGCTGACGGATCACTTGTTCGGCGTTGCGTTGTTTCGTAGGCTTCCTGGACATGACACACTCCTCGTTGGTGGAGCTTCAGCCTGATCGTCGGCGATGCAAGGGACAAACGCCGGTCGTCAAAATGATCCCGATTCGCCTGCCGGCCAGAGCGTTGCCCGCAAACGGCGTTTGCTGCGGAATCGTAAATTTGGAGTTCGGCAACGAGGATGTTGAAGTCGGAATCGCGCAAGGGTAAATTGAGATGACGCGTGATGATGTGCAGGCACCTTGTTATGTATCATTGCAATTCAGCTTACGTCGGAATGAGGTGCCGACAGCTCATATCGATCTGAGAAGACATGATACGACGCACGGTTGCTATGGCCGTCCAGCGTCCGAGCGCTTTAGGTAACGCCGTTTCGGAACCCAGAATCGAAAATTCTGAAGTCAGAAACGATGTTCGGGATATCCGAATCGAAAGGGCCCAGTTCGGAATCGCCAATCCGGAGCCCATTGTTCGGTTCGCAGGTCGGTTACCCGTCTCGAACGACCAGCATCTCACGCACCTCGCCACCCGTCATCACGCCGACTTCGCTGAGACGGGTCGCAATGGTAACCAGGTCGTCACGCCGATCCTCGAGGAGGTCTCTTGCCGCCTGCTCGGCCGCCAGCAACCGCCCGTTGACCCGGTCGGCCAGTTGCCGATCGAGGTTCAACTCGCTGACGCTTCCGCCCTCGGCCCGGTAGACCAGCGGCTGGTGTTTCGAGAACCCGAGACGTGTCTCTGCGGCGACAGCTTGATCCGTGGCCCGTGCCAGATCGCTGTCGTCGCCGCCCCCGGCTCCAGCCAGCGTTTCTCCGAAGAACATGAGTTCGGCCGTGCGCCCCGCCAGCATGCAAGTGATAAAATGCATCAGCCAAGTTTCGGTCTGTGGCAGATGAGCATTCTGGCGGCTTGTCACCTGCCCGATGCCGTCGATACCGATCGTCGCGGTGATCACATTGGCAATGCCGGTGATCGTAAAAGCCACGGCGTGGGCTGCTTCATGGATCGCCGTCCGCCAGCGCAGGTCCTCGGATAACCGTGTTTGGCACGCCAGGAGAGCTGTCTCGATATCGAGCCAAAGCAATGGTCGCTGTTCTCGACGGTTCTTGCGCCGGACTTCTCGGATTAGGCGCTCGATATCCGCTCCTGTTCGGCCAGTGGCCAGGAGTGCCAGACGGCGTAAGGCCGGATGGGTTTCGGGAGCCGTCTTCATCGCAGGGTCAAACATTGTTCGGTCCTCCAGATACGGAATGATTGTCAGCGCGGCCGGGGTTGCCTCCTCCTCGCCGAAGGCCTGGCAGCTGCGGCACGCTCGTCGCGATCGTTGGCTTCGCTGGCGCTGAAGCGACAACGACGCTCAGGTCAGCACCAAGATGGTGCGCGAGTATGCCGATGAGCGCGTCCAGGTCAGGCATGGGAATCTCGACATGCTTCTCCAGGCGCCCGGACCGCAGCAGAGCCGGGTCGATCCGATCCGGCAAGTTTGTCGCCGCAACTACGATCACCCCTTCGGTCTTCGACGCGCCGTCCAGCAGTTCGAGCAAGCGGTTGATGAGCGAGCGCCAGTAATCCTCATGCTGATCTTTTCGTCCGCTGTTGCGGCTGCCAATATTGTCGATCTCGTCGATGAACAGAATAGCCGGCGCATGCTCCCGGGCCAGCTGGAATGCTGCCGACATCCGTTTCAGGACATCGCCGAGATAGCCGGGCTCCAGCCATGTCGCGACCGATGTCACCATCAGCGGCACCTGCAACGTGTTGCACAGAGCTTTGGCATATGTCGTCTTGCCCGTCCCCGGTGGCCCGGACAGCAGGAGCTTTGTGCTCATGGCATCCCAGGCAAGGCCATCTTCTCGCCAAACCTTCAGATCGTGTTTCAGATCAAGCGCCCAGTCCTTGGCATCGTCATAACCACTCAGGGTCTCAACCCGTAGATCGTGTCGGCGGCTGTCGATTGTCATGGCGGGGTTAGGGCCTTTGGCATCACTGCCTGCGGCTGCGGCATCAATCGTTTCACCGATCGGCTGAACGATATCGACACCGTCAACGGACGAAGGCGTCGGTTTCCCTTTCTTCCAGGAAAACTCCTTCGTGGACTTTCGCCGGGAGTCACGGCCGTTGCGCTCACTCTGGCTTCGTCCCTCGCCGTTGTCGTCCTCGTCTTCGTTAGCCGCGCGCGTTTGTTCGCCGAGCGTTGCGAGGATCGAGAAGATGCCGTCAAGCCCGCGTGCCGGTCGGATCGCCAGCGCCAGAGCATCGAGGGAAATGCCTTCCAGGTCGAGCGCCATCTGCCCCATGCGTATGAGCGACTGTTTCGGCGCGATGCCGAGAGCGATATGCAGCAGCTCGGCGACCAGTTCATGATCGAGACCTGCGCATTCGAAGACAACGTCTGCTGTCATCACAAGGCATGGTGACGGTGCGAGTGGAGTTTCATCCACGACAAGTACCGGTCCTCCGATGACCGCGTCGCTCAGATACCGCGACAGGACGACATCCTTCAGACTGCGGGCGCCTTTGCCGCTCAACGCCCGCAGAGGTCGTCGAGGCTTTTTCTTGCGGTCCGCACGACAATCATCGGCAAGCGAGGCGCTCCGATGCACGTCCTCGATCTTGACGCGATAGGGCAGGATGAGACCCTCTTCGAGCATGAGACTGAACCGTCTCTCAAAGCCCGAAGTCGGCACCTTGATCAGGGCGAATGGATTAGTACCGCACAACACCGAGCGGAGTGGTGACCGATCGGGAATGCTGGAGCCGACGGCACGAGCCGTGAGTAGCGCGACAGCGATCTGGACGACATTCGGTGGTGCAAGATGCTGCCGCAGCAGTGCAAGGAATTCGAGCGGCAGGATAGTGGCGCGCTGCCGAGACATTGGTGAACCCGGCAATGGACTGGCACGTGCCTGTGAGCCGGCACGAGAACTTTCCAGAGCTGCCTCCGTGTCAGTTTCGACGTCGAAGACCAAAAGGTCGATATCTGGGCTGGTCGGCACGGATTTGCTAAGCCGTCGGGCGATGAACAGGCGGTCTTTCGCAGGCTCGCCCGACAGCATGGACAGGGTTTCATCAGGCACGCGCCAGACGGTGCCGCGTTCTTCGTCATCACCGATGAAGCGGCCTTCCAGGAGACCCGCGACAGACGCGTGCTCATAGAGTTCGAGGATTGCCTGGCGACGGATGCGGGCAAGGAGATAGCGCGTCAGGCGATCGATGACGGTTTCCATCATGCACACTCCCCGTTGTCGCTGACAGTCTGGGTCGCCGGCGGACAACCTCCCGTAAAACGGCGGTTGCCCTCCAGCCACTCGCGCAACATCAGCGCTGTCGGATCGCCAACGGCGCCGAGCATCGCCAGCTGATCGCGCATCAGTTTCGGCACACTCGTCATGGCAACGCCTTTTCGTTTGGCGAAGCCGATGACCACTCTTGCGACGACGCTTGCGTCAGGCAGCTCGGGAGGAGCCGATGCGCAAAGGGCAATCGCGTCAGGGACAGCCTGCACCATCGTTGCGTCGTAGTGCTGCTCGTCGCGCTGCAAGGCGGCGAAGCTGGCTGATCGCTTGGTCGCCGGGGACGGGGACGGGGACGGGGACGGTCGCTGCAATGCGTGGCTTGGGAATGGAAGGATCGTGGCAGTAGTGGTTTCGGTCGTCATGGCAAGCGTCTCCAGTCGCCGGCAATAGTCGGCGTCGAACAAAGGGAATGGACGTGGGAATGGTGTGGTTGAGGCTGTCAGCCTGAGCCGGTCCTCGGTATCCGAGCGAAGCCCACCACGTTTTCGGGACCACTATCCCGCTTGACCGAGGGCGAGGCGGAACCGTCCGCTTTTTGTCCTGACCCTTTTTCGTCTGAAGGTGCAGGTGCCGCGGCCGCGATGTCCGGGGTCTCAGCCGTCGCCCGAACAAAAGACCGACTTGCCTGTGTCCAGTTCTCGTTGATCCGTGAGTGGAAGCAGGTGCGCAGGGAACCGATGGCAGCCCCGGCTCCGCTGATTTCCAGCAGATGATCGAGGTGACTGATGGGCCAGACGCCGCCGGCAATATCAGAGCGCTGGTTTTCCGCATTGAGGATGACGACGCGGACTTCTTCCGCCACCAGCCGATGATGCTCGCGATAGAGATGATCGGGCACGACGAGTGCTGCGGCCAACATGCGGGATTTTAGCTCGGTGATACGCGAGACCTCGTACGAGCCGAGGCTTCGTTTCACATCGACGACATGGGCTAGCCGGGTCAGCCGGTTCACGAGAATGAGGTCGGGGGTGTAGCCCCTGCGTCCGCCGGTATCGGCGTCAAGCGTCAGGAAGCGGTAGTTCTTCGGATCGTTCTTCTCGACCAGATCGAGCGCGGTCCTGGTGACCGGCAGCCGAAGATTCTGTGTGAGGACAATGAGGTCGGGGTTGAGCTCGGCGATCAGGCCGATCCCCTTCTCAAGCAAACGGCCTTCGCAGACCGGAACGGCCCGCAAAATTGCGCCTGCGTCAGTGATACCGCCAGCAAGCGCCTTGGAGAGCGCCTCAATCGAGAAGGTATAGGAAAGGACTTCATCGATCAGCGTGTCGAAACGCAGCCGAAGGGTATCGAGATCGATGGCGTGTTTGTATTGCGGTGCGTCGGCTGCACCTGAGCGGATAGTATTCATCGGAGATGCTCCTGCTGTAGCGGTCCGCTCGTCCACATCGGGGCACAAGGCGTCGGACCCGGAAATTATTTCCGCATCCGGTCACCGGCTGGCCTTCACGGCCAGCGCGTCCGAGCTTCAGAGAGATCGCTTGTTGATTGAGATCAGACGGCGGTCTGGGCAAGAGCCCACCACGTCGTCAGGCCATCTGACTGGCGCTCATCAACAGGTTCAGGAGAGACGAAGACTTCCCGTGGGAAAGCGAAGCGGTTAAGGGTCGACATAGCCAGTGGCCTTTCAGAAGAAGGTTACGGGTCAGGCCTCCGTTGGTGTTCCACCACCGGCGGGGGCCGCTAAGTGTCTGCAGAACCAGGCGTTTCTGCTGACCCTGTCGACATAGCCCGGAGATTGAGGTCCGGCAAGCCGACAAGAACGCATCCGGAACAGAGAGCTCCGGCATGGTTAACGAGAGACGCGTCGGACCGGAGGCCCAAACGTAAAAAGCCCCGCTCGGTGGCGGGGCTCTTGAAGTCAAGTGCGGGGTCAACTCTAGGCCGCGTGACGCTCGGCAGTCTGCTGATCAGTGTTCATCCGGTTCCTGTGGTCATACCAACTTGTTGACTTGACGCCCTCCGAAGCCTCCTCGACCGATGACGGCAACTGCCCGACTGGGATCAGACCCCCAATCTCGCTCGTATCCGTCTCATCGACATCTGGCCCGGCGATGAGGTGGGCCTCGATTTCGACGACTGCTTGACCGTGAACCACAAAGCGGAGCAACGGAACGACCTCGTTCAGAAGCCACGGCACGAACGCCCGGCCCTTCGCCCAACTGTCCGCACCACCCATCCGGTGCAGCAGGTCTTGAACTTTTCGCCATGCAGTGTCGTCAGGCAGTTTAGCCGCTCTCCAGTTCATGTGTGCTGTCGCATCGGGTGTGAGAGCAGCTCCGATGCTGTTGAGCAGGTCGTGTGCATGCCGGCAGTGGAGATGAACCTTATAACTCAGCTCACCTTTCTTGACGGTCCGTTTAGCGACGAGAGGCTCCAGAGCTTTTTCTACCTCTTTCAAGACAAACGCCGTCAGCTCCAAGAACCGCGCAACGTCCGCATCGGTTTTTGCCGCAGCGACTTTGCGAAGTCCCGCCACGCCTGCGGTATCGAAGGTCGCCACTTCGCCCTTGGCCGTCGGCTTCCTGCCGAGCATCTCGCGGACGTCCTTCACCCGGATACGCTCGCCATCCGCCATCCTGGCGATCACGGCTTCGATCTCCGCCGGCTCGCCTTTGGCTAGCTCGAACATGACCGTCGGCATGACGGCATGAGCGAGGAGCTGCTCGCGATAGTTGGCGAGGCGCTCATGGATCGAGATGTAGTTCCACGCCGAGCGCACGGTGTAGTCGGAGAATGTCGCCAGCCACTTTCCAAATGCCTTCTCAGGCACGAGGGGCTTCGCCTCGGCGAAGGTGCATCCGAGATCGTAGGCGTGGGCGCCCGACTTCTTGTTGAGGGCGATGATCTTATCCGCCGCGCGCTGGAGAGCGCTTTTTGCCTCCGGCTCCGTCACGGCGGCGATCGGCGCGTCGGCAATCGGCTCCCCGCCAACGTCCTTATAGTTGTCCTGCTTCATTTCAGTGACCTTCTTCATGTGTGACCTTCCTTCGTTGTCCAGCTCAACGCTGTACACATATGGTCACCGGATAAGGACGGCCTGTCAACTTGGCTTCCATTGTCAACACATTGATATCATTCCCTTTATACTGAATTCATTAGGTTTTCTGCTGCTCGTATTTACCCCTAAACGTCCAATAGTGCGACATTCTGACGCGCCTTAAACCTCGACACCGGGCGCACCCAAACTTCAATCAAAGCGAGCATTTTACAATGAGCATGCGGCAACTATTTCCGCATTCAAGCGATCGAGAGGCGGATTCCGTTTCCCTCAGCAGACACGAATTCGTTGGCTAAATCTGCCGTGAGCAAGGCCTAACTGCCTACTAACACGCCGTTTACCATAGCGACCGAATCCGAGCATGCCGCAGCCGCGGAGGTCCGAATGCATCTTGCGCTTTCAGCGCTCCGGACTATTTGTGCCTTACGACATTGCTGTCCCAGCGCATGTGAGAGTGCAAACGGAACTTCGGCTCGTCGTCAAAGAAGCCAGCGGCGGACACACCGGCTCTCACGGTCCTGCCATCGATTTCAAATCCCCGAGATTGCCTACGAAACCGATGTGCAGAACCCTAAAGGAGAGACTATGTCTGCTGTGTCGCTTGTTGAGTCCTCGGTGGCTAAGGCCCCCGATCAAAGTGAAGGCCTACTGGGGATGCTCCGCTTGATGGCGGCGCATGAAGGCGAGTTTGGGCCTGCCAGTGCCCTATTGAAGTACGGGCGGGCTTTCCCGCACGTCAATGCGCGTCCAAAGGCATTGCGCATGGGGCCGAAGGGTCTCTGCTACTGCAACTGCACGCGAGCGCGCTATCCATATCTCGCTGACGATCCCGTCCCCTATCATTACGCAGAAGGCTACGCGCTGGACCCCGATTTGGGCGTTCCGCTCCAGCACGCCTGGCTCGTCGATTTGAACGGCCGTGCGATCGATCTCACGTGGACGGACACGAAGAACGTCATCTATTTCGGGGTGACCTTCAACGACGCATTCGTCTATCAGGCGATGAAGGAAACAGGGCTTTTCGGCATTCTCCCAAGCGTCGCGCTCCAAAAACGCCTGTTCGCAAACAGCGCGGCGTTCAAGGCCACGCTCTGGAAACCGACCCTTCCGGGACTACCGAGCGGGCGCCTTTGCCAAACCTAACGATCCATCACCCTAGCCGGCCGTGGATTATCTTCGGCCGGCTCGGAGATCGTGGATTTTCACAACGTAAGCTTACCGATCTGCCGAGAGGCTCTCCATGCCAAACAACGTTATCTTTTACGCACGATACTCGAGCGACCTACAGGATGAGCAGTCGATTGAGACGCAGGTCGCTCTCGGACGTGCGTTTGCAGATGAACGTGGTTGGCAGATTGTCGAAGTTTTTGAAGACAAAGCTATCAGCGGTACCAGGCTTAAAACACGACCCGGTATCCAAGCAATGCTGCGCCGGATCAAGCGCGGAGGGATTGATCTGCTCCTGTGCATGTCGGTCGACCGCATATCCCGTGACATGGAGCACAGCTCAGGCATCCTGAAGCAACTCCGCCATCACGGCGTCGAGCTTTGGACGGTACAGAACAAGGCGCCGGTCAATGACATGGAGCTTGGCCTGCGCTCCATCATCAATCACGATATGATCGAACAGACGCGCTACAAAACGCGTGAAGGCATGAAGACCTCCGTCCGCAAGGGCAAAGCTGCTGGCGGCATTGCCTATGGCTACCGGATGAAGCTGGAGCACGACGACAAATTCAACCGCATCGCCGGCTTGCGCGAAGTCGACGAAGAACAGGCTGAGATAGTCCGCTGGATTTTCGGCCAGTATGCAATTGGACGATCGCCATCTGACCTTGCCATCGAACTCAATAACCGTGTTCCACCTGTGCCGGGCCCAAGGGGTTTGATGTGGCGCGACACTGCGATCCGCGGTCATCGTGACCGGGGAACCGGCATCCTCAACAACGAGACATATGTTGGCCGACTGGTGTTCAACCGCCGGCAGTTTCGGAAGAATCCGGAGACCGAGCAACGCGAAGCTCGGATGAACGACAAAAGCGAATGGGTGGTCGGAGAGGTGCCTGAGCTCCGGATCATCAATGATGAACTGTGGTCCAAGGTCAAGAAGCGGCAGCTCGAAGTCGAGGCAAGCTTCGCCCATACAACGACCAACCGGCTTAACCGCGCCCACCGGGCGCAATATTTGTTCAGCGGCCTGCTTGAGTGCGGCGTATGCGGCGGGCCTTACGCCGTCATGGCCAAGAATCGTTATGGATGCACGAACAGGCAAAAGAAGCTGCCAATCGCACATCTGGGTGTCGGTGTTTGTCCGAACTCCAAAACCATCAGTCGCGCCGAATTGGAAACGAGGGTTCTTGATGCCATTCCGGCCAACCTGTTGTCCGTTGAGAGCACCACATCCATCCAAGACGAGATCAACAAACAATTGTCCACAGCGCGCAAGACGGGTGAGCGCGACAAAGAAAGACTCGCGGGAACCCTTCTCGACGTCACGCGGAAACAGGAGCTTGTTGCCAACCAGGTGGCCGAGCGTTTGATGGCCGGTCAGCTTCAGATCGCCGCTTTCGATCGGTTGCTGGAAGATTTGCAGAAACAGCGAAACGAACTTGAAGCCGAGTTGGGGAGGACCGCGATCAAGCGCACGGGTCCGCCCAAAATCTTCGTCATCAATCCGTCGATGTATCAGATGGCGATCGCAGCACTTACGGCCGTGGCGAGGACCGGCAATACCGAACATGATGAAGTGCAGCGGCATTTCAACTTCATCCGCGAACTTGTCCAGAAGGTGCTCGTTTCGCCATCTGCGGATGGCAAGTCTCCAGACCTGACGATCGTCGGCAGGCTGGCCTCGATCCTCGCCTCGATGCAGGCGTTTCACGACTACAGCGCCGGCTCTCGGGAACAGCACAAAAACGAGTTCGCCCGCCGGGTTAGGGCGAGCGCGTTCAATAATATCAATGAGAAGCTGGAATTTCAGAACCGTTTTCATGCTGTCCTCGCGGAGGAGGAGGCTGACTGGAAGCGGCTACAAGTCTCAGTGGTTGCGGGGGCAGGATTTGAACCTGCGGCCTTCAGGTTATGAGCCTGACGAGCTACCGGGCTGCTCCACCCCGCGTTATCCGAGATTTTTGGCGATGCCAAAGAACTCTGTGTTTTGGCGTGAGC
>NZ_JABAEF010000037.1 GCF_023701945.1 Rhizobium sp. CG5 | reverse complement strand
GCCGGATCATAACCCGGGCGGCCGGTCTCCTTCGCCGTCACACGGATGAAACCAGCTTTCGCTAGGTCCAACTGATCAACGAAGGCTTCGATGAAGCGGACCGGGTTGTCCGGCCCAACGTAATCATCGACCGCCTCCGGCAGAAGCAGCAATTGCGCGCGATCTGTTCCTGAAGATGTGCCATGGCAAAAGATATCACAGAACGATCCACTCCGGAATCCGGAAACCAGTTTTCAAGCGGTCTGACTGAGTTTGGATCCCCTTTTAAATTCTGATTATATTGGGAATATCTTCAAGAAGAGATGCCATGAGCGGACGGACCCCAATGCGCTTTATCAATCCCATTCCCTTTGTTCGTGACATCAAGCTGTCCCGGGATTTCTATGAAAAGACGCTTGGTCTGAAGGTGTTGGAGGATGCAGGGAGCTTCGTGCTCTTCGAGACAGGTTTTGCGATCCACGATGGGGCGGCTCTCGAACAGACGGTTTGGGGAGAAGCGTTGGGTGCTGGCGAGATCTATGGGCGGCGAAATCTGTTGTTGTATTTCGAGCATGACGACGTGAACTCGGCATTCGAGAGCATCGCACCGCATGTCGAATTGATCCATCCCGTCGAACGGCAGGCGTGGGGGCAGCACGTATTTCGTTTTTACGATCCAGACGGACATGCGGTTGAGGTTGGAGAGCCGCAAAGTACAATACAGCCCTCCGGCTAGAAAGTTCTCCGAATGATGATCCGCCAACCCCGTAGCGTTTTAGGACGGTCTGCTCGATTTCTTTTTCAGTTTACGTCTGACATTTGCGTCGCGGCAGAATGGGCAATTACGCGACGCCTGCAACGCCCCTACTGGTAGGCAGGCCGTTGGCATAACCGGCAAGCAGGGGCGACATGTGCAATTGCATCCTGTGTTCCCAGCGTCGTTGAATCCAGAACCTGAATTCCGAGGGTTTTGGTAAGGTCTGTTGCGAGGCGACCGCCTGAGAGGTTTGTGCTCCAGATCAGCACGGCATCAAGCGGGTCTCGAGCCAGTTCCTTCACAAGTCCTTCCAATGTCTCGTTTGAGACCATCGATGCTTCAAAGTTATCGGTGATGCCGAGATTGCGGCCCGCGACGATGTCGATGCCCTCGCCGCCGAAGGTCTGCACGAGCCGCTTGCCTTCCTGCTCATCGCCCTGAGCAAGCAATCCTATTTTTTTAAGGTGATGCTGGTTGAGAAACCTGGAGGTCGCCAGGGCCGTCGTGGTCGCGGTGATTCCAGTCCGTTTCTCAATCATCCGACACAACTGTCGATCCGGCTCAAAGCCCAGCAAGGCGCCACGCGTTGCATTCCAGAGGATGACTTCAGGTCTGGCCTGGGCGAGCATGTCAGCTGCTTGCCGAAAAGGGGCAAGAGTATATCTGTCCGGCGGATGGCCTTCGTAGGGCACACGAGAAAAGCAGGCATCGAGACCCGGATAGTCGGCAAGAATGTTCTGCGTGACCCGCTCAACGACGCGGTTCGATGACGGCAGGATAACGCCGATGGCGGGAGCAGGCCGGGAATGAGGCATTGTCATCGACAATCACTGCTCCCGGACAATCAGCGTACGCTCTGGCGACCAGCGCGCGGTCCAGACCTCGCCCGACTGCGGCGGGGCGGTTCCGAGGCTGTCGACCGGCAGCGAGCAGACGAATTCCGAGCCTTGTATGTCCAGCCAGATGGACAGCGCCTGTCCCTTGAAGACAGTTCTGATGACCTGACCACTGACGGCATTGACAGCACCCTCGGATGGTGCGCCGGGCGAAAGGCGAACGCTTTCCGGACGCACCGCCACTATGGCCTTTTGACCGACACCGAGCGCGCTCGGGACAAGGCTTTCGAACACTTGTCCCGTGGCGCTTCGCAATGTGGTCTTGTCTTCCTGCCTGCCCAGAATGGTTGCGGACATAAAATTCGATGTGCCGATGAAATCGGCGACGAAATGCGATGTCGGACGCTCGTAGATCTCGCGTGCCGGGGCGACCTGCTCAATGCGGCCGCCACGCATGACAGCTATCTGGTCTGCAAGGACCAGCGCCTCCTCCTGGTCGTGGGTGACGAGGATCGTGGTAAGCGCGAGTTCGTTGCAGAGCTGGCGCAATTCGATCTGCATCGCTTCACGCAGTTTCTTATCGAGGGCACCGAAAGGTTCGTCGAGAAGCAGGACCTTGGGCCTATAGACGATGGCGCGGGCAAGCGCGACACGCTGCTGCTGGCCGCCCGAAAGGGCCGCCGGCATCCGGTCCTCGAAGCCGGTCAGATGGGTGAGGGCCAGAGCCTGCCTGGCTCTCTGTTCCATCTCGGCCTTGGCGATGCCCCGCATTGTCAGGCCGAAGGCGACGTTTTCCAGCACGGTCATGTGCGGGAAAAGCGCATAGTTCTGGAACAGCATGCCGAGATTGCGCCGATGGACGGGAAGATCCGTGATCGGTTTGCCGTCGATGGCGATGTCGCCGGATGTCGGCTGGACGAGGCCGGCGATCATCCGCAGTGTCGTGGTCTTGCCGCAGCCGGAAGGACCGAGAAGTGCAAGGATCTCGCCGCTGCGGGCTTCCAGATTGACGTCGCTGACGACCTGGTTGGTGCCATAGCTGCGGCTGATGCCGCTGAGCTTGACGCTGCCACCGCCATTTTTCGAGGTCATTGCAGGATTGTCCATCGGCTTTCTCCATCGACTTGGACTGTTGGCGGCCGGCCCTTGAAGCCGACCGCACGTTCTATGGCGATCAGACGGCGAAGATGCCGTTCATCTTTTCGGTCCAGGCGGAGCGCTTGGCGTTGATGAACTCCCAGTCGGGGGTGAACAGGCCGCGCCTGTCCATTTCGGCGAGCGGATAGGCGATGTATTTCAGGGTTTCGGGCGAGAACTCGATGCCGCTGACCGGCGGGGCGGTCAAGGCGAACTCACTGAATGCCTTCTGGGTTTTCTGCTCCAGCATGCGGTTCATGAAGGCGACTGCGACATCCCTGTTCGGTGCGCCCTTGACGAGCACCTGGCAATTGTTGCCGGCAAAGCTGCCCTCCTTCGGGAAGCTCATGGTCACCGGAGCGCCCTTCGCGGTATAGGGATAGATGTATTTCGACAGCTCCAGCAGGCCGATATCCGCCTGACCCTGTGCCACTTCGTTGGCGGCCTGCGGGCCGTTATCGAACAGGTTCATGATATTTGGCTTCAGCTCGGCCACCTTGTCGAAGCTGTCGTCGATCAGATATTGCGCCTCGGCGAAAGGCTTGCCCGATTTTACCGCAGCGGCGACGATCAGGAAGAAGACCGACGGGGTGTTCTTGGGGCTCACCAGCTTGAGCTTGCCGGCATATTCTGGCTTCCAGAGATCGGCATAGCTGTTCGGGGGCGCGACCGACGTGTTGTGGAACATGCTACCAACGGAGATCGCCAGTGCGGTTGCCCAACCATCGAAGCCGAATTTCGGGTAGAGGTTGGAAATTGCCGGCATGTCGCCGCTTGGAAGCGGCTCGATCAGGCCTTCCGTCTTGCAGATCGGGATGGCGACGTCGTCGATGAACATTACCGAGAATTTCGGATTGTCCTTGGTGGCGCGCATCTTGCCGACATTGGCGAGAGTGAAGCCTTCTTCGGCAGTGACCTTGCAATCGAAATCTTTCTCGAAGACCGGGATGATTTCCTTCTTGACGAACTCGCCCTGCGAGCCACCCCAGATACCGATCTGGATTTCCTTGCCCGCGGCCCAGCCGTTGCGGACGAAGCCCATGGGGGCTGCAAGCGCGGTCGCGCCGAGCGCAAGCTTGCCGAATGTGCGTCTCGAAATATTGGTCATGTCATTTCCCCTTTTATGGTTGAGCGGATGCAGGCAAAATTTCAGGAGGATCAACTGGCCAGGCGGGCAAGGCTGATCCCGAAGACCTTCTCGATGACGAGCACGAGAAGAAGGGCGAAGAAGATCATCAGCGAGGCTATGGCGGCGATCGACGGATCGAAGGAGCGCTCGATGATGGTGTAGAGGTAAAGCGGGATCGGGAAATGGTTGCCGTCGGCAAGCCACATCGAGATCGGGTAATCGTCGAAGGAGACGATGAAGCAGAAGATGCCGCCGGCTAGAATACCGGGCCGAACCTGCGGCCAGATCACTTTGGTGGCAACGAGATGCGGTGCTGCACCCAGAACGGAGGCGGCATCCTCAAGGTTTCGATTGACCAGCACGAAACTCGCCGACACCGAGCGGATGACATAGGGCAGGCAGATCACCGTATGGCCGATGACAAGCTGCAGCATGGTGGCACGCGACGCCATCATCGAGAACAGTTGCAGGAGCGCGACCCCGGTGACGATCAGCGGCACGATGAGCGGCGACAGGATGACGCCGAGCACCATATCTTGCCCCGGCACCTTGAAACGGGTGAGGCCGACTGCGCAGGGGATTCCGAGGATCAGCGATACGATCGTGACGATCGCGGCCAGTTCCAGCGAGAACAGGAAGCTGCCCTGGGCTTCCGGATTGGTCAGCACCGCCGCATACCATTTGAGGGTAAACCCCTGCGGTGGGAAGACGATGTAGGCTGTGTCGGAAACCGACATCAGCAGCGGCACGATCAGGGGGGCGACGACAATCAGCAGGATGATGCCGACAATAATCTTCAGGAGTGGGCTGACGGTCTCGGTCATCGTGTGGCCTCCGTCCAGCGGGCGAAGCGCCGGTTGACGATTTTGAGGAAGACGAGGTTGGCGCCCAGCACCATGGCGATCAGCAGCGTTGATATCGCCGCGCCGAACGGCCAGTCGTTGAGCGTCAGGATCTGCTGTTCGATCAGCGTGCCGAGCAGTGGCGAGAAATTGCCGCCGAGAACCTGCGGCGTGACGTAAGCGGCCGAGCTTAGCGAAAAGACCAGCGATGCGCCGACGGCAAGGCCCGGAAGGCTGAGCGGCAGGATCACCCGCAGGAAGACGCGCAGCCGGGTGGCGCCGGCAACCCGGGCCGCTTCCTCGACTGTCCGGTCGATCCGCGCAATCGCCGAGGCGAGCGGCATGACCATGAAAGGCAGGTAGACGTGCACGCAGGCGATCAGCACTGCCCATTCGGTATAGAGGAGAACCGGCGGATTGCTGATGCCGACCAGTTTCAATAACCAGGCCAGCGCACCGGTCTTGTTGAGGATCGTCTGCCAGCCGTAGGAGCGGACCACGACATTGACCAGAAGCGGAGCGAGGATGGTGATGGTAACCAGTCTTGCAAGCGATGGCCCACCGCGGGCGATGGCAATGGCCAGAGGGTAGGCGAAGACCGCGGCGCAAACACTGGTCAGCAATGCGACGCGGATGGTGCGCAGCAGGATGCGAAAATACAGATCCGAAGAAAACAGCCGGGTGTAGTTCTCGAGGGTGAAGCCCTGCACCATGACGCCGTCGACGCTATGCGCCGAAAGGCTGGAGAAGATCATCGCGAGCACCGGCCAGAGAAACCAGACTGCGAGAAACAGAAGTGCCGGCGCGACCAGCAAGATACCGGTGTGGCGGGTCGATGAAAACGCCGACCAAAGCCTTTCGGTGAGCCTGGAGAGTATACCCGCATTATGTTGGTCGGTCGTCTCACCGACTTGCGCAGCGGTGTCAAACGGTATCGTTTTTTCCCCTGTCTGCATCTGGGTTCCTCGTCGGACGGTTGCTCGAAGTGCAGTGCGCCTTGTTTGATGCCCCAACAATCGGCGAATATTCCGTTGCCGTCTATCGCAGAATAGGCAATCATCCATTCGAATTATTCGAATGGATGAGAGAGTGAAGCTATGCGTGGATCCCTGGTGCCAGCGTCCTTACGTTATGCGGACCAGGTCGCCCGTTCCGGGTCGATCCAGAAGGCGGCCAAGGAATTGAACGTTGCTGCATCCGCGATCGACCGGCAGATCTTGTTGCTGGAGGCTGATTTGGGCGTTGAGCTGTTTGAACGTATGCCGCGCGGCATGCGGCTGACGGCTGCCGGCGATGCACTTGTCGCCCTGGCTCGCCGGTGGAAAAGTGACGAACGTAAGGCCGCTTCGGATATCCGGCAGTTACAAGGCATTCATCAGGGGCATGTGCGGCTGGTGGCGATGGACAGTCATGCCAACGGCTTTCTGCCGCTGTTCATCGAGAAGCTCGCGGTAGAGCACCCACGGATTTCTCTGGAGGTCGAGATCGCCAGCCCCGACGATGCCCTGTCGGCGCTGGTCGCCGGCGATGCCGATATCATCGCCGCGTTCAATCTCTCCCCCCGGCGTGATGTTCATGTCCTTTGGAGTAGCGACCTTCCCTTCGGCTGCGTCGTCGCCCCCGGGCACGAACTTGCGAAGGGAAAAACCACGAGCCTGCAGGAAGCGGTGCACCATCCGATCGCTTTGCAGAGCAAGGCACTCTTCATCCGCCGCTATCTCGATGCCCGTTATGGCTGGCTGTTCACCGACCCGCAGAAGGCCGTGGTGACCAATTCATTGCAACTCGTCAAACAGCTGGCGCGCAGCGGCCGCTACATCGCCTTTACGTCTGAGCTCGACGCTGCTCCGGAGATCATGGACGGGTCACTTCTCTTTCTGCCGGTTCGCGACAAGGGTGCAGAGCCTCAAACGGTGGGTTTGGCGATCGACGCGCGAAAGCCGCTCTCTCGCATCGGCAGAATTGTCGCCGATATGCTGAAGAACGAAATCGAATTGTGTCTCGCAAGAGTTCGCCTTCTCTAGCTGCTCGGCCGGATCCTCGAGAACACAGTCGGGTATCGGACCTCTTGCCAGGTTCCGAGCTTGGCAGCGTTGTCGTGCATACTGAGCCAGCTTCAGGAATGTTCGCTTGGTCTCCGATCTTTAAAGCATGCGCGCAGCGCGCCCGCTCCGACGTGTCGCGTTGTTGTAATAGCTGGAGGCCTGTTGAACCGAGCGATGGCGCGACTGCTCCATAGCCTCGGGCAGCGGAATGCCCCGGTTGGCAGCCTCGGTGAGATAGCCTGACCGCAGACCGTGTGCCGAAAACTCCCCAGGCTCCAGCCCGGCCAGCGCCGCTCTGTGCTTGACGATGGCGTTGACCGCGCTTGGCTCCAATGCACGCTTCGAAACGTTGCCCCAACGATCGATCTTGCGAAAAATGCTCCCTGCTTCGATTCTTCCGACCGCAAACCAGGCGTTGAGCGCATCCACGGGCCGGCCCGTCAGATAAACGACCTCATCGTGCACGGAGCCGGACGTCTTGGTGCGGCCGAGGTGGATGGCGAGAGAGGGGAGGGGAGGGCCGCCTTCGACGGTGATGGGCGGCTCGATGCTGAGCTGCTCCCTGCGCAAACCGGCAATCTCGCTGCGACGGCGGCCGCCGGACGCAAACGCCACCATCAAAATTGCCCGGTCGCGGATATCCCTCAGGCTGTCTGTGCTGCAGGTGGCGAGGAGCTTTGCAAGAACATCTCCGGTCACTGCCTTGGCGCTTTTGCGTTTTCGGGTCCGCGGTGTCGCACGGACGGCAAGGCGTATCGCCGATTTAAGCGAAGGGGAGGAGAAGACGCCGGTCAGCCCGCGCCATTTTGTCAGCGTCGACCAGCTGGCAAGCCGACGGCGCACCGTATCGGGCGCGTGCGGTCCTGGCGATCGAAGGAAGCCTTGCTCGCGCAGGTTCTGCTCGACTTCGGCCGGCATGCCGTGGTGAGGATCGATCTCGCGCTGTTCGGGTTGCCACAGATGGTGGGCGACGAATTTCAACAGCAGCGCTTCGGGTGCCGGCCAAGGGAGGGAGGCGCCGGTCGCGGCCAGCGACCAGGCCTGCAGATAGGCAAGATCGGAGGTCAGCGCACGCAGCGTGTTTTCGCCCATGCCCTCGGTGACCAGATGGCGCAGCGTTTCGATGTCCTGATCTGTCAGCAGTTCGGCGAGCTCGTCTCGCCGGTCGATCGGCAGGACGGCGGCGATCGTGTCGAGTTGTTCGGCACGGCGAGTAACGGGCTCCCGGTGAGCATCTGTCATGCCATAGACGACGCAGGGTGGAGTTTCAGATCCGTTTGCCCGAAATCCCGCCCTTTGAACAGCAAGGGCGCCTTGGCGATCGCTGCTACCGCATAGGAGAAGCAGTCACCCATGTTCAAGCTGGCCGGGTGACGTCCCTTGCCAAATCGGTCAAAGGCTTTCTCCGCAGCGTTATAATGCCGCTCGCTAAAGGCTACCGTCGTGACATTCGGCAGTTCGACAAGCTGCTTGATAATTGCCGCAGCGTTCGGAAAATTTCTACCCGTCAGCACCATACGGGCCTCCAGAAGGGTCGGCCACCCGATCAAAATCTCTTCTCGACTAACGAGTGAATGGAAGAGTTCGGCTTCCGGCTCGTTCAACGACGAGGCCAGAATAACCGAGGTATCGATGGCGATCATATCGGCAGGCCGTGTTCGTCATACATATCGTCGTGGGCAGAGGTGGTGCCGGCAGGGACAGAGCGTCGGCCTTCGGCCATGAGTTGCCACAGGGTATCGGCGGGAGTCTGCGCCGGTTTCTCACGCAGTTCCTGGTCATAGCGTTCAAGCGCCAGTTCGACGAGCCGATTGATGGGCTGACCGGTGCGACGCGCAAGCGCATGCGCCAGATCTCTCGCCTTGGTGCTACGGATGGAAAGCTGTGGTTCGGACATGGTGTTCCTCATCAAATAGTGGCTCCAACATAGCGTTTGCCGCGCGAGATAGCAAGGAACAGCTGATTGATGGCTAATCTCTGATAAGCCGTGTTATCGGTGCTGATGCGCATTTCCCTCAATACCTTTGAAAGTGGTTGACAGTGTCGCAGATTGGAATATCAATGCAAAAACTAAGATATCAATTTAAGAAGAGATATGTCGGAACCAACTGAATTTCCTTTTTTGCCCCTCGAAGACCTGATCAAGCAATCGGGCATGAGCCAGTCTGGCAATGTCGCAAGCAAGGTCTACACGTTGCTGCGCAGCCTCATCGTCGAGGTGAAGCTGCTTCCGGGGCGGGCGCTGCCGGAAAAGGAAGTGGCAGCGATTCTCAACATCAGCAAGACGCCGGTGCGTGAGGCCATCATCCGTCTTTCCGAAGAAGGGTTGCTGCGGGTTGTGCCACAGGGCGGCACCTTTGTGTCAACGATCGATGTGCAGCGCTATATCGAGGCCTGCTTCATCCGCTTCAAATTGGAGAGCGGTGCTGTGGCCGAGGCCGCGCGCCGCCACACATTCGAAGATCTCTGTCGCCTCGAAGTCTGTCTCAATCAGCAGATCGCGGCGGCAGCGGAGAAAGACTACACGCAGTTCTTTCTGCTCGATGAAGAGTTTCACAAATCGATTTTCGCTGCCGCCCGGCTTGCCGGCGTCTGGTCGGTGGTCAATCAGGCCAAAGGCGAAATGGATCGGATGCGCCATTTGAAGCGCGTATTCGCGGTACGTCGAACGGAGGAGGTGATCGACGAGCACCGCGACGTGCTGGAGGCGATCCGCAGCGCCAATTCCGAGTCGGCAGTGGCCGCCATCACCCGCCATCTCGGTTCTCTCGAAAGCAAGATCACCGAACTGTCGCGCGATCCGAAGCTATGGAACTACATTGAACGCATGAACGCCCAAAGTCCCACCAAACGCAGTCCGAAACGAGGCTTGCCACAATAGCATAGCCATCGTCGGGAGGAGAACCGGATGTCTGCCGTAGAATTGAACGACGTAGTGAAACGCTACGGCGCACTCGAAGTCGTGCACTCTATCAACCTGAATGTGAAAGCCGGCGAGTTTGTCGTGCTGGTCGGCCCGTCCGGCTGCGGCAAATCGACAACACTGCGCATGGTCGCGGGTCTTGAGGATATTTCTGGCGGTACCGTGTCGATCGGCGGACGGGTGGTCAACAAAACGGCGCCGAAGGATCGTGACGTGGCGATGGTGTTTCAGAACTATGCGCTCTATCCGCATCTCGATGTCGGCGAAAATATTGCCTTCGGGCTGCGTGTGCGACGCGAGAAGAAGGACGTAATCGAAAAGTCGGTCGCCGAAGCTGCGGCCATTCTGGGCCTTACCGAGTATCTGAGGCGCAAGCCGGCCGATCTTTCCGGCGGCCAGCGCCAGCGCGTTGCCATGGGTCGGGCGATCGTGCGCAAACCGCAGGTCTTTCTGTTCGATGAGCCATTGTCCAATCTCGATGCCAAGCTTCGCACCCAGATGCGGGCCGAAATCAAGCTTCTGCACCACCGCATGAAAGCCACCAGCATCTATGTCACGCATGATCAGGTCGAGGCGATGACTTTGGCCGACCGGATCGTTGTCATGAATGCGGGGCGTGTGGAGCAGGTGGGCACACCGATGGAGCTCTTCCTCTATCCGGCCAATACGTTTGTTGCGAGCTTTCTTGGTTCGCCGCCAATGAACCTTTTTCCGGCGGAGGTCAGGATTGTCGAGGGAGAGCGGCGTGCAGTGGTTACAGGCAAAGACTTAGGCCAGACGGTCCTGCGCCTTCCCGACACGCTGTCGGGCACGCTGGAAGAGGGACAACCGATTTCACTCGGCATCCGGCCCGAGCACATGGATATCAACGAGAGCCTGGGACCCGAGGCACAATCCATCGACTGCGCCATCGATCTAGTCGAGCCACTCGGCTCGGAAGCCCTGTTGCATGGCCACTTCCGTGACAGTCCGTTTGTCGCCAAGATCATCACGCCCATGGATTTTCCCAGGCTGACCGAGCTTCGCCAGCTGAAAATCGACGGATCGAAGGTGCATGTGTTCGACGGCACGAGTGGCCGTGCCCTTGGCACCAAGGTTTGAGGAGCGATCATGGAAAACCGTGCAACCCGCTATCTCACCCAACTGCTTGGCGACATCCGTCGTGACTGGCAGCTCTATGTGCTGATTTTCCCGATGGTCTTCTGGTTCGCGCTGTTCCTGTACAAGCCGATGGAAGGTCTGCAGATCGCCTTCAAGGATTTCAGCATGTTTCGCGGCATTGCGGGCAGTCCCTGGGTCGGACTGGAAAACTTCCGCACATTGCTGCATGACGACATCTTCATTCGCGCCTTCGTCAATACTATCGCCATCAGTTCACTCGGTCTGGTCTTCGCATTTCCGGTGCCCATCATCCTGGCGCTGATGTTCAATGAACTGCAAAGTGCCATTGGTCGCCGCACCGCGCAGACGGTGGTCTATCTGCCGCACTTCATTTCCGTGGTGATCGTTGCCGGGCTGGTCATCAATTTCCTGTCGCCATCCACTGGCGTGGTCAATCTGATCCTCTCTGCACTCGGCTTCGACCGCATCTATTTCCTCACCCAGCCGGAATGGTTCCGCGCCATCTTCATCGGCTCCAATGTCTGGAAGGAAGCCGGGTTTGAATCGATCGTCTATCTGGCAGCGATCGCCGGCGTCAGCCCGACCTTATATGAATCGGCGCGCGTCGACGGGGCGTCGCGCTGGCAGATGATCTGGCGCATCACGCTGCCCTGCATCCTGCCGACGATCATTATCATGCTGATCATCCGCGTCGGCAATCTCGTCGAAGTCGGCTTCGAATACATCATCCTGCTCTATCAGCCCTCCACCTACCAGACGGCCGACGTGGTCTCCACCTATGTCTACCGCACCGGTCTGCAGGGCACGCAATATGATTTGGCAACGGCCGCCGGGCTGTTCAATTCCATCATCGCCTTCGCCCTTGTTTTTACGGCCAACCGGATCAGCCGGAAGGTCTCTTCAACCTCCCTTTGGTGAGTGATCATGGCCAATTTCAATCTTTATTCGCGCGGCGACAGAATTTTTGGATATGCCAACGCCGTCCTGCTCAGCCTGTTCGTGATTTCGACGCTCTATCCCTTCATCTACATCCTGGCAGTCTCGATTTCGTCGGGTGCCGCGGTGACCTCCGGACAGGTCGTGCTGTTTCCGAAAGACCTGACGCTTGCAGCCTACCAGTTCGTGCTGTCGGACAAGGTGTTCTGGATCGCCTACGGCAACACCTTCATCTACACCTTCGGCGGTACCGCGATCAGCCTGCTGATCATGATCCCCGGCGCTTATGCGCTGTCGCGCAAGCGGTTTCGCGGACGCAAGATGCTTAACCTGCTGGTCGCCTTCACGCTCTGGTTCAATGCCGGCATGATCCCGTTTTTTCTCAATATGCGGGATCTCGGTCTGCTGGATTCCCGCATCGGCCTGATCATCGGCTTTGCCTGCAATGCCTTTAACGTCATCCTGCTGCGCAATTTCTTCGAAGCGGTTCCTGCCTCATTCGAGGAAGCGGCCAAGATGGATGGGGCGAGCGAGTTTCAGCTCCTGTGGAAGGTGTTCATTCCACTGTCGAAGCCGGCCATCGTAACCGTCGCGCTGTTTTGCATCGTTTCGCGCTGGAACAGCTACTTTTGGGCAATGGTGCTGCTGCGCGGCGAGGACAAGATCCCGCTGCAGCTCTACCTCAAGCGCATCATCGTCGATCTCAGTGCCAATGATGAGTTCGCCGGCAGCCTTTTGACATCGCGCTATTCATTCGAAACCGTCACCGCCGCGATCATGATCGTCTCGATTATCCCGGTTCTGATGATTTATCCGCGCATCCAGAAATACTTCAACAAGGGCATCATGCTCGGCGGCGTCAAAGAATAAATTTTCTCAAGGAGGAGGAAACGACCATGAAAATTCTATCCATCGCTTTATCCGCGCTGATCGCCTGCACCGCTTTGCAAGCGGTGCCTTTGCGGGCACAGGACGCAGGCCCGCAAATCGTCAAGGACCCGCTCGAACTGACGATCCACTTCCATTTCCGCGACAAGTACGTCTACACGGAAAACTGGCCGGTGGAGAAGAAGGCCGCCGAACTCACCGGTATTCATGTCCGCAATGTCGCATCGCTGGCGACCAGCAGCAGCCGGGATGCGTTTAACCTGCTGATGGCGTCCGGTGAATTGCCCGACATTGTCGGCGGCGATGTCACCGGCGGGCTGAAGGATGATTTCATCCGCTATGGCATGGAGGGTGCCTTCCTGCCGCTTGACGAACTGATCGCCGAAAATGCGCCGAACCTGAAGAAATTCTTCGACGAGCATCCGGTTGTTCGTCAGGCGATTTCTGCCCCGGACGGTCATATCTATTTCATTCCCTATGTACCCGAAGGGGAGTTCTCGCGCGCCTGGTTCATTCGCCAGGACTGGCTCGACAAGCTCGGCCTGAAGACACCCCAGAACGTCGACGAGCTCCACGACGTCCTCGTTGCCTTCCGTGACAAAGACCCGAACGGCAACGGCAAGAAGGACGAAGTGCCCTATTTTGCCCGCGAGCCGATCGAGGCGGTCAGGCTGATCAACATGTGGGACGCTCGCGTGTCCGGTTCCGAACGCTATGGTGACTTCAATGTCGTAGACGGCAAGATCGAGCATCCCTGGACGACAGAAAACTACCGGACCGGTATCACCAATCTTGCCAAGTGGTTCAAGGAAGGCCTGATCGACAAGGAGGTGTTCACCCGCGGCGCCCGTGTGCGTGAATACATGCTCGGCAACAATCTCGGCGGCATGACCCATGACTGGTTCGCCAGCACGTCGAACTATACCGACGCTTTGAAGGCCTCCGTTCCCGGCATCAATTTCAGGCCCATGCTGCCGCCGAAAACAGTGTCCGGCAAGAGGTTCGAAGACAGCCGCCGGGCCACGGTTCAGCCGGCTGGCTGGGCCATGTCCTATTCCAACAAGCACCCGGTCGAAACCATAAAATACTTCGACTTCTGGTTCTCTGAACAGGGCAAGATCCTGTCCAACTGGGGTGTCGAGGGCGAGACCTACGACATGATCAATGGCAAGCCGGTGTTCAAGGACAGCGTCCTGCACAATCCCAAGCCGGTCAATGCGCAGATGTGGGAAATCGGCGCCGGCGTTCCGCGTGGCTATGTCGCATCGTATGAATCCGAAACGCAGTGGACCAACAAAATGGCCCTTGACGGAATAGCCATGTATCAGAAGGAAAGCCTTCTGCTGCCGGAATTCACCGGCGTTTCGATGACCGAGCAGGAACGCGGCATTTACGACAAGTACTGGCCCGGGCTCTTCACCTACATGACCGAGATGCAGCAGACGTGGGTGCTGGGCGCGCAGGATCCCAATACCGGTTGGGACGCCTATCAGGCACGCCTGAAGCAGATGAATTATCCCGAAGTCGCCAAGGTCATGCAGGACGCCTATGACCGGCAATACGACAAGAAGTAGCAGATCATCCCAAGCAGCGATGGTGTGATCGCCGTCGCTGCCCGCTTCAAGTTGCAAAAAACAAGGATCACTCTCCAGATGACACAAGCCGCCGCTACGCCCCGCCACCTGTATCTTGACGAGCCAAGGCCTGGAAATCTGACGATCGCTTACGCGCCGGATGCTGAAGCACCGCTGGAAAACCCGCCGCGGTTCAGCTGGCTTCCGGCACTGGACGATGCGGCCCACTATGTGCTCCAGGTTTCCTCAAGCGACGCCTTCTTACCCGAAACAACCAAGACGTTTGCCGATATCGGCTGGAATTTCTTCACGCCCGACGAGACGTTCGAGCCCGGTCATTACCACTGGCGCTATGCGATCTGGGATTCGGCAAACAACACCGCCGTATCGGACTGGAGCAAGCTGCGCGGCTTCGAGATCGTGGGCGATCTGCCGCAGACCAGCCTGCCACGTTCGGCGGCTCGATTTGCAGCGGCAGATATGCGCCATCCGCGGCTCTGGCTGAACCCGGATGAGATCACCGCTTTCCGCGGCGCGCTCCAGACGGATCCAGATCACTGCAGCTGGCAGGCCTTCATGACGGAATCGGTCCAACCTTGGACAACGCATGCGATCATCGCTGAGCCAAAGCCCTATCCCGACAATGTGCGCGTCGCCCAGCTCTGGCGGCAGATGTATATCGATTGCCAGGAGGTGATTTACGCCATCCGCCACCTGTCGGTGGCGGGTGTCATACTCGACGACGCCGAGATGATCGAGAAAGGCCGGAACTGGCTGCTTTCGGTTTCCGGCTGGGATCCGAAGGGGCCGACCTCGCGCGCCTATAACGACGAGGCGGCATTCCGTGTCATATCGGCGCTCGCCTGGGGGTATGACTGGCTCTACCATCATCTGGATGAGACGGAGCGAAATCTGGTGCGCGACCGGCTGCTGCAGCGCACCCGCGAGGTCGCCGACCATGTGATGGCACGCGCGCGCATCCATGTGTTTCCCTATGACAGCCATGCCGTGCGCTCGCTGTCGGCCGCGTTGACGGCTGCCTGCATTGCGCTTGCCGGTGAGGACGACGACGTCGATCGCTGGCTGGACTACACCGTCGAATTCCTGTTCACGCTCTATTCGCCTTGGGGTAGCGCTGACGGTGGCTGGGCCGAAGGTCCGCATTACTGGATGACCGGCATGGCCTATCTGATCGATGCGGCCAATCTGATCAAGAAATTCTTCAAGATCGATCTCTATCAACGACCATTCTTTCAAAAGACCGGCGACTTTCCGCTCTACACCAAGGCGCCTGGTACGCGCCGTGCCTGCTTTGGCGACGATTCCACGCTGGGTGATCTGCCGAGCCTGAAGGTTGGATACAATGTTCGCCAGTTTGCCGGGGTGACCGGCAATCCCTACTACCAGTGGTATTTCGAGGCGCTGAAGGCTGACGCGGCAGGCACGTCCCATGAGTTCTACAATTACGGATGGTGGGATCTGAATTTCGACGACCTCATCTATTTCCATGATTTCCCAAAGATCGAGCCGAAAGAGCCGGTCGATCTGCCGCAGTTGAAGTGGTTCAAGGACGTCGGCTGGGTGGCAATCCAGAAATACATGGATGATCCGGACCGCCACATACAGTTTCTGTTCAAGAGCAGCGCGTTCGGGTCGCTGAGCCACAGCCATGGCGACCATAATGCCTTTCTGCTCCATGCCTTCGGCGAGGACCTGGCAATCCAGAGCGGCTATTATGTCGCCTTCAATTCGTCGATGCACCGCGAATGGAGACGCCAAACGGTCTCGAAGAATGCCATTCTGATCGGCGGTATCGGCGAATACGCTGGCACAGACAAGGCAATCGCTAAGAAAGCTAGTGGCCGGATCATTGCGGCCCGCGAGGCGGCCGATCACCACTTCATCAGCGGCGATGCGACCGCAGCCTATCAGGCAGCAACGCCGGACGTGTTGCGGGTGGAACGCGACATTTACTTCTCGCATCATGATTTCATCGTGGTGGTGGATCGGGTCGAATGCGCCCAACCCAAGACCCTGCAGTGGCTCTACCATACCGTCTCGCCGATGGAAGTTGGCAGCAATACGTTTCGCTTCACCGGTGAAAAGGCGGGGCTTTATGGCCAGTTCGTGTTTTCTGCAGCCGGGGCGCCCTCATTGGCGATGATCGAGGGCTTCCCTGGCATTGACGCCGAGGACGTCGCTGGCCTGAAGACTCAGTATCATCTCAGAGCCGAATTTCCGGCTGCAAAAAAGCACACGATCGTCACCCTGATGGTGCCGTATGCGCTGAAAGACCCGCGACGAATCTTTCACTTCATCGACGACCAGGGTTTCAGCGCCGATCTCTACTTCACCGATGTCGATGACAACAAGTTGCGTATCGTCGTTCCCAAAAGCTTCTGAAAAGGAAAAGTCCTATGACAAGATTTGCAAACAAGACGGCGCTCGTCGCCGGTGGCGGCCGCGATATCGGCAGGGCGTGCGCCTTGAAGCTGGCCAGCGATGGTGCCCGTGTCGCGGTCACCTATTACGGCTCTGCCGAAGGTGCCGAGCAGTGTGTCGCGGCCATCGTGGCGCAAGGTGGGCAGGCCATCGCCATCAAGGCTGATCTGACGAAAATGGCCGATGCGCTAAACGCCGTCGAACAGACAGTGAAGGCCTTTGGCCAGCTCGACGTACTGGTCCATGTCTCCGGCGGCCTGATTGCCCGCAAGTCTCTTGTCGATATGGATGAGAGCTTCTGGCGTCAGGTCATGGATGTCAATCTGACGTCCCTCTTCAATCTGACCAAGGTTGCCGTGCCGGCAATGGGGGAGGGAGGGTCGATTGTAACATTCGCCTCCCAGGCGGGGCGCGACGGCGGCGGCCCAGGCGCTCTCGCCTATGCGACATCGAAGGGGGCGGTCATGACGTTCAGCCGCGGGCTAGCCAAGGAACTCGGGCCGCGCATTCGCGTCAATTCCGTGTGCCCTGGAATGATCTCGACCGGTTTTCATGACACGTTCACCAAGCCAGAGGTGCGCGAAAGAGTGGCAGGCGCCACACCCTTGAAGCGGGAAGGTTCGTCCGAGGAAGTTGCAAATCTCGTGTCTTTTCTTGCCTCCGACGAAGCGTCTTTCATCACCGGCGTTTGCTATGACATCAATGGCGGCATTCTGAATTCCTGAGTGAAACATGTTCCATACTCCGATCCATGGCGGGCGGGTGGCGATTCTCGGCACCTCGCTCGTTCAGCAGAATCATTTCGCCGATCACCGCCAGATCTGGTCGTGGGCGCGCGGCTGGTCCACCTGGGCCGAAGTGCTTTCAGGCGGGCGCCTCGACATTGCCGTGTTTCACGATCCCTCTGTGCAGCCTGGATGGGAACCGAGCGGCCGGGCCGGCGTCACCCGCGGGTTTGGCGGATTGAACTGCGGCGTTTCGGGCCAGAAGGCCCATGACATAGAGCGTCGCCTTGATCAGGTACTTGCGCTCGATTTCGACCTGATCCTTGTCGACGCGGGCACCAATGACATGATGTTTGAGACCAAGGAAGCCATCGCCGCCACCCGCCAGAGAATTGTCGACTGCCTGCTGGAGGCCGGAAAAACGGTGATCCTGCTGCCTATTCTGGCGCGCGGGACCGAGAAATGGGCTGCTGGTGGCGCCGAACGAGCAAAGGCCAATTGGATCAACCGCAAAACCATTGAGCTCGCGCGATGCAGGCGAGGTTGCCATGTATTCGACTGGAACGCGCACTGGGTCGATCCGCTAAGCGAGTTTGGCACGCCGAAGAAGAACTTCAGCGACGATGGAACGCATTTTTCGATCGCTGGCGGCTACGCAGTGGGAAAGGCGCTTGCACGGTATCTGGCACAGTTCCTGTCACCCGTCGTTCCGCGGATAGTATCGCGTGATGACAGATTTGAGGCGCTTCTCAATCCTCTTGGCAATTTGATGGAAAATCCAGAATGCCTCGTCACAGAAAATCTGCAGGACTTTTTGGCGGCTGAGAACCGTACGGAAAAACTGTGTTGTTCCGTGCGCTACCCGTCGATGGAAGAAAGCCGCGCACTGGAACTGTCTCTCGAAGAGGGTTCGGCCGTCTTTCATTGTACCGACCGGCATTTCCATCACAATCTGCCAGCGGGAAGTTGGGTTCAGGCCGCGTGCTGTGTGAATGTCGGCCCACACCAAGGCTGGCGGGAAATCTCGCTGACATTGCGTGAAGATGCAGACGACGCCCTGACCTCAGTTGCGTTGGCCCCATTTGTTTTGGGAGACGGGACATTCGCCCAATATCCGGCTGAGGGATGGTCCGGCTTGCTAAAAACCCCTCCGATAAAATTACGGACATCAGGCGGCCTATTGCATATGGATTTGAAGCTCCAGGTCGAAAAAGGCAGTGATCCTGCAACAATTCGCATCTGTGATCTCGATCTGCGCCAAATCTACGTCAACCGGTGATTGTTGGCTTCCACGCAACTGAGCCGGTTAGGTGGATAAGGGGCTAGTTCCGTGTGGAAGCCAACACTCTGTCGCAGGGTGGTACGGGCGATGAGGCGCTCACATGTTTCGCAGGTAGCTCTCAAGCGTCTTGCCAGCATCGAAAATATGGGAGGACGTAAGCTTTACGGCTCCATCCTGGTCTCTTTTATAGCATGCCTCTACAATGGCTTTGTGATCCGCTGAGGAGCGATCGAAGTAGTTTAGCTGCTGGAGCGTGAAACGGAGATAGCGGTCCGCAATGTCGTGCAGGCTCCCTATGTGGGCAATCAGCCTCGGACGATTTGAAGGCTCATACAGTGTAAGGTGAAAGGCCTTGTTGAGCCTTCCGAAATCTTCGATCGCGCAGTTTTCAATCTGATTCTGTATCTCAGCCGCCCGATCGATCTGGGAATTTGATAAATGCGGTAAAGCCAAGCGAATCGCGAGCGTCTCCGACACTTCCCGCATCTCGAAATTCTCGCGAATATCATTCAGGTCAATCGGTGCGACTATACCGCCTCGGTTGGGGATGAGCTGCACGAGCCCTTCGGCGCTGAGTAATCGCAAAGCCTCCCGGATTGGCATTCGGCTTGATGCATAAGTCTTGGCGAGTTCCTCCTGACGCAGGGCACTCCCAGGCGCGAGTTCACCCGTGATGATCGCATCACGGATCAATCTTTGTATTTGTTGGGCACGGTCTCCACGCTTCGTGTGTTCGTCGCTCATAAAAATCTCATAGCAACTGAGGTCTTGACAATCAATTTCGATTTCTGGTTCTAATGCGACAGATTGGATCCAATATGGAGAATCGTATGACTGTTTCGCGGCTTGCCCACATACCGGGGATCGGCGTGGACAGGGTGGGTAATGCAGCTGATGCGCTGAACAACCCTGAGATGCTGCGCTTTGAAAACTTGGATACCGACATCGCTCCTCCGATAGCGGCGATCGAGGCGACCCGTGCCGCCGTCGCCCGTGACAATGCCAATAGCTACCTTCCGTTTACGGGTCTCCACGAGCTGCGGCAGGCTGCGGCGGCGCGCGTGTCTGCGACGACCGACGTCAAATATGACCCGGAGTCGGAATGCATCATTTCCTCCGGCGGTTTGTCCGGCGTCCTGAACACGCTGTTGGCTTTAATCGAGCCCGGCGATGAGGTGATCATCACGGATCCGGCTTATGCAGGTCTGCTAAATCGTATTCGGCTTTCCGGAGGCATCCCTAAGCTTGTGCCGCTTGTTGTGCAGGACGGCCGCTGGCGCCTGGATCTGGATGCGCTCAAAAAGGCGATCTCTCCCAAGGTGCGGGCAATCCTGACGATGAGCCCGTCGATGCCGAGCGGAATTGTACATACCCACGAGGAATGGCGAGCGCTCTGCGAGGTAGCCGAGGCAGCGGACGCCTGGATCGTCCACGATGCAGCGATGGAGCGCATCCTCTTCACGAACGAGTCGGTCATTCACCCTGCCAGTTTCAGTGGTATGGCCAAGAGGGTAATTACGATCGGCACAGTCTCCAAAGAATACCGAATGATCGGCTGGCGCGTGGGATGGATCGTCGGTCCACGCAAGATTATGCAGGACATCACGCTGGTCAGCCTGACCAACATCGTTTGCCAGGGGGGTATCGCCATGTATGGCGCAGCAGCAGCTCTGACGGCAGAAGATGACGGTGTTGCGGCGGCGACGGCCGAATGGAAGGCACGACGCGATCATATCCTGTCGAGCATGTCCGGCTTGCCGGTTGTGGCGCCTGATGGCGGATGGTCCCTGCTGATCGACACAGTTGCTCTAGGCATGCAGCCGGGCGAGGCTTCGCAACGACTGTTCGATCATGGCGCGATCGCCGCGACTCCCATGACCGACTGGGGCGATGCTGCGCAGGCGGGTCGATATCTGCGTTTCGTCTATGCCAACGAACCTGTACCGCGCATGACCGATTTGCGTGAGCGCATCCGGAATGCTTGGTCGGTATGAGCATCGCACGTTTCAAATAGTGCGGCACGTATGGCCGGAAACCCAGCACCAGTTAGCGGATGTGTGCAATCTGTTCTGGCTATGCCCCAACACCGGGTCGACATCGTCCTGATCGCCTTTTGTCAGGAAGGCGCCCAATGACCAATGTCCTGGTAGAGCGATTTCCCTGGTTGGACCAGGCGTCATCGTTGGCCTTTTACCCTGGTCCCGTTCCTATCTCCCAGGGGGGGGCGAATTTCGCTGAACAGGTGCAACGCTTTCACAAGGCAGGCATCACGCATGTCTCCCTGACCGTGGCAAGCGGACGGGAATTCGAGATCGAGTGCCTCTCCAATTTCGGCGAGATTTCCGGGCTGATGCATGACGCAGGCATTGCCCTGGTAGAAACGGCAAAGGAGGTCATCGCCGCTCGGAACGAGGGGCGATTTTCCGCATCGCTGCATTTCCAGTCAGCACACCATTCCCCTTTTTCAGGCGGGCATTTGTCGCTCAATTCTGGCGTACAATGAAGCAAATGTTCCGCGGACGGATGCGACGAGCCGCGGAATGCCGGGCTGAGCGATTATGGCCGCGACCTGGTCGCTCGGATGGATCGGGTCGGCATTCGTGTCGACTTGACCCACTGCGGCGTATAGACCACCTTTGACGTGCTGGAGATGGGGGCTTCGCATCCGCCGATTTCTTCGCATTCGAACGCCCGCATGCTCTATGATCACGAACGTACATTACCGACGATCATATCCGGGCCGTTTCGGAGGCTGGCGGCTATATCGGCGTCAACGGGGCCGGGATCTTCTGCGCGAGCTTGCGCGCCACCGAAACGTCGGCTTGAGGACCGCTGTGATGGTCCCTTGTCCTCGGCGACAGGTGGCGCTCCAAGCCAGCGGATAGGTTGCAGCGGGCCGGGCGTGGCGAATTTTCGCTTGGCCCGATGATCATGGCGCTGTTGAAGGCAAGGGTGAGGAAAGGTTTCTGGCGGGTTAGGTGGGTCGCGCAGCAGAAACCGTTGGCGCAAGATGCGGCAGGAATACCCAGTGGCGGACCTGGCGTTTCGGTGCACGGATTGTTGACGGCGTCTCCGCCGTATTCCTTGGACGCCGACAGCTTTTGCCTGCATGGTGTTCGGATGGAAAAACATGCCTGAAGGGCTATGAAACGGCGGCTTTCACGGCGATTAGTCTGGGCGGCGGATCTCAATGCGGATTGCGCAGCAGGGCGGCGGCGGCGGAAAGCGGCATGGCGGTCACGTCGTTCTTCAGCGGAAAGGTTTCCGCGCCGGGATAGACGACGATCCGCCTTTGCGGCTGGATCTGGTCGCAGGCGAGATAGAAGCCCTTTTCGACTTTGGGCGAGAGGCTGCGCTTGATCTCGATCGCCCAGGGTCTTTCGCCCGGCGGGGTGATGAGGAGATCGATCTCGGCGCCGGCCGAGGTGCGATAGAAATGCGCAGCCGTGCCGGGGGGAGCCGCCGCGATCATCGTCTCGATGACAAAACCTTCCCAGCTGGCGCCGGCGATCGGATGGCCGAGCAACTGTTCGGTGGTGCCGAGCCCGAGCAGCGCGTGGGCAATGCCGCTGTCCCGCACATAGACTTTTGGCGACTTGACCAGCCGCTTGCCGATATTGGCATGCCAGGGCTCGAGGCGGCGCACCAGCAGGAGATCGACGAGCAGGTCGAGATAGGCGGCGACCGTCTTGCCGTCGACGCCGAGCGAGCGGGCAAGTTCGGCGGCATTGTGAAGTCCCGACTGGTGATGCGCCAGCATGGTCCAGAAGCGCCTGAGCGTCTCGGCCGGGATCCGCGGGCCGAGCTGGGGAATGTCACGTTCCAGATAGGTGCGGATGAAATCCTGCCGCCACCGCAGGCTGGCGCGATCGCTGGAGGCGAGAAAACTGTCGGGAAAACCACCGCGCAGCCAAAGCCGCTCAAGATCGCCGGGGGCCACTTCGAGCCCGTCGAGCGGCTGCATTTCGAGATAGGCGATGCGGCCGGCCAGGGTCTCGCCGGATTGCTTGAGGAGGTCGATCGAGGCTGAGCCGAGCAGCAGGAATTGGCCGCTGCGCCGGCCGGCCCGGCGGTTGCGGTCGATCAGGCCCCGCAGGGTCTGAAAGAGGCCCGGCAGCCGGTGGACTTCGTCGAGGATCACCAACTTGTCGTCATGCTGGGCGAGATAGAGTTCCGGTTCCGACAGTCTGGCCCGGTCGGCCTCCGATTCCAGGTCGAGATAGATGGACGGTCGCGTTGTGCCGATATCGATGGCAAGCGTGGTCTTGCCGACCTGGCGGGGACCAAGCAAGGCGACGGCGGGGCTGGAATCGATGAGATCCAGCAGGTCTTTCTCAATTCGACGCTCAATCATCCTTGCATTTATGGAGTTTTATTCCGCAAATGCAAGGATGATTTGATCCGCCCTACGACGGGGGCATCAGCAGGCTGGAGCGCCTGCCCTGGCATCGTAACGTTAACCGGACATCGATCAAAGTGTGGGATCTGGCTGCATGACCAGATCTAGCCGTGATCCTCTTTATCGTCGCCACCGATTTCCCGCCGAGGTGATTGCCCATGCCGTTTGGCTGTATTTCCGGTTTCCGCTTAGCCTGCGAATGGTCGAGGATCTGCTGGCAGCGCGTGGCATCATCGTCTCTCATCAAACCGTGAGGCTCTGGGCTGAGAAATTCGGTAGACATTTTGCCAACGATATCCGGAAGCGATCCGCCGGCAGGCTCGGGGACAAATGGCATCTTGATGAGGTTGTCATCACCATCGGTGGAAGGAAACACTGGCTTTGGCGCGCCGTTGATCAGGACGGCTTTGTTCTCGACGTGCTGGTGCAAAGCCGCCGCAATGCCAAGGCGGCAAAACGTTTGATGCGCAAGCTCCTGAAAGCCCAAGGCCGCGCACCGCGTGTGATGATCACTGACAAACTGCGATCATATGGTGCAGCAAAGCGGGAGGTCATGCCGGGTGTTGAGCATCGATCGCATAAGGGATTGAACAAATGGGCGGAAAACTCCCATCAGCCCGTCCGACGACGGGAGAGGATCATGAAGCGCTTCAAGTCAGCACGACATCTTCAGCGTTTCGTTTCCATCCATGACCCGATCACCAACCTTTTTCACATTCCCCGCCACGATATTCTATCCGTCCACCATCGCGCACTGCGAACAGTAGCCATGCAAGCATGGCACCAAATCGCGCGCCTTCACGCCGCATGAACCAATTCCTCACGCCAAGATGTTGCGTTCAAGGCGATAAGTTTACAGTGCCCGCTGGCGGCTATGAGCTCGAAATCAAGCCGCGCTGAAGGAACTAAAGGGCGCGCCGGGCTTGAATGCGCGGGTGCGCGCCGTTTGTTCAATGATCTCTCAGAAGGGAGCTGAGCGTGGACTTACACGTTTTGGTTCCCTCATCAAATATGGCGGACCTGTCAAACCGTGTGTAAGCCGCCACAGGGTGTAGCTCAACGATGCCGTCGTCGGCAGCCCTTATGACCGGCGCGGTCTCGCCTATTTTGATTTCCTCGGCCTGCGGCATATCGAGTTCGGCTTCATGCCGGGATGCCGAGCGCCAAGTCTTGCATCATTTTGCAGTACTCGGCGTAGCGGATGTGTGGTCCATAATTGTTGCACATAGGCGAGACCTGGCTTTTCTGCAGGGCTTCACCATCCGGGACCGGGCTGTTGGCTGCGCTGCAGCCTTGAATTCAAAGTCTTCACCCTTCGGGCTGTCATCCCTGACGCGTGCGTCGATCAGAGCCTGTATCCGGCTTTCGCCGGCTCCGTCATAAGAAAAAGAATGTCCGCGCAAAACCGCGCGAAATGGTTTGGTAAGGAACGATCGACGGGACGTTTAGTGCTTGTCGATCAGGTTCTGTCGCGTGGGAAAACGCTGCAGGCTCAGGCGATATTCGCGGAAGCCACTGGGGAGTTTGAAAAAACAGCCATCGAAAACTCCCTAGAACCGTGTTGATGATGGTCAATCCTAGATGGGTCGCCGCGCAGGCCAAGTCACGCCCGGAGCAATTTTCGGCTAAGCTTTGAGATGCAGCATATCTGCAACATCATCAGGTCGGCCGTTCATTTCCTCTCACATCAGGATTTTTGTCAATTGTTCAATCGCGTGGCATCGAATTTCTCCTTCGTCGGCGGATCCACGGTCTGAGCCCATAGCAATTACCGGCCCGGTTCTCGGGCCTATACAACCTCACATCCGG
>NZ_JABAEF010000036.1 GCF_023701945.1 Rhizobium sp. CG5 | reverse complement strand
GACGGGGGTAGTGGTCTGCGCCTGAGTTTGATCTGCTGTTATCGGCATGATTGGCCTCCAGAGAGTTTTCTAGCGACCTCACTCTGCCACGGTGCAGGCCGCTACTCACCCCTGATGGGATCTCAAGAGATTCATCTCCCTGAGTGGGGTTCTGCTTTATTCAAGCGTGTTGAGCAGGAGGCTCAATAGAATGTCCGGCGGAAGGGCATCACCGCCGCTCCCATAGCAGAGGCATCACTCGAGATTTCCGAAATGATCAGCTTCGGGTGCAGGCGATGAACGCCGTAACGCGGCCGGTCGTAGATCCGCGTTCGCTCGGCAAGCATTCCGGCCAGATCCGGAGGGATCTGGCCGCCGAATACGATTGCCTGCGGATCCACGACGGCCCGTATCGCGTTGACGAGACGATTGTAGGCGGGCGTCACCTCGTCGAGCCATTCGGTGACGCCGGGCCAATCCCGATCAAAATGCCGGCGCATGAAATGAATCGAGGGAACATTGACCCCGTTTCGATTCAATCGGTCGATAAGATACTGCAAAGCCGGTCGGTGTTTTGTCTCCTCGGCATCGAACATTCCCGAAAATTCCCCGGCATTGCCATTGCCGCCCTGCAGCAGTTCGCCGTCGATGACGATGCCGCCGCCAAAGCCGTAATTGAAGCTCAGATAGGCAAAATGCCGGATGAAACGGCCCGCGCCGAACATGGATTCGGCAACCGCCCCGGCTTTGCCGCCATTGATCACCCAGGCCGGTCTGTCGAACAGCCCGGCGATCAGCGGCCCGAGCTCGATCAGCGACCATTCATGCAGCGGAAGCGGGGCATTGTGCCGTGTGCCGTCGATATGGAAACCTGCAATCGCAAAGCCCACACCGAAGAAGCAATCGCCGGACAGGCCGTTCAGCCCCTGCAGATCCGTTACCTGTTGTTTCACCAGCTGAAGCGCCTGGGCCATGGTCTGCTCGCGGAGCGGCACTTCGCGTTCGCCCAAGATTTTGCCGGCGAAGTCCATGATGCAGATGCCGATCACGTCGGTATTGACGGAAATGCCGCAGGCATAGGCGAAGGAACCGTTCAGTCGAAGCATGGGGCTTGGCTGGCCGCGCCCAAGTCCGGGCTTTGCGGATCCCAGAAGGATCGTGCCGCGCTCCGCCAATTGGTCAAGAATACGGTGCACCGATTGTTGGGTAAGGTCGGTATGACCGGTGATTTCTGATCGGGAAATACCGGGATTGCGCCAGATGAGCCGCAAAATCTTTCGCTCGTTGGACGAGACGACAGCCGACTCGCCAGACCGAAGGAAGCGGGCGGCAATCAGTGCCTCAGGAGCATAAGTGTCTGTCACGCCTGAATTCCTTACTGCGAAAGTGTACTGACGTCGTCTGTCTCATGCCGCATCGCCATGCCTATCGGCGAATATCCTGCTTTTCAAGCGGTTTGAGTCGTCACTGAATTGTTACACATTAAGTGTAGTAAACCGCAGTCAGAGTCGAGCGGTGCTCGGCCAGCTCAAACAATTCAGGCGAGGCAATGATGAACAAGTTCACTCTGGCGGCCATGGCCGCCTTGATGGCAGGTGCGTGTTCCGCGCAAGCTGCCAATATCGAATTCTGGTATGGCAATACCGGCCCGGTCGAAACCGCCATCAAGGCCCAGTGCGATGCCTTCAATGCCGCTCAAAGCGAGCACAAGGTCACCTGTGTCGGCCAGGGCAGCTACGAAGTCTCGATGCAGAAGGCAATTGCCGCCTACCGCGCCAAGAACCATCCGGTTCTCATTCAGTTCTTCGACGCCGGTACACTCGACCTGATGCTCTCGGACGCCGTCGAGCCGGTCCAGGATCTGATGCCGGAGGTCAAGTGGGACCAATACATCACCGGTGCCCGCGCCTATTACGAAACGTCGGAAGGCAAGCTATTCGCCCAGCCCTACAATTCCTCGACGCTTCTGTTCTACACCAACAAGACCGAGCTCGAAAAAGCCGGTGTCATGCAGACGCCGACCACCTGGGAAGAGGTGATCGAGGCCGCCCGCAAGCTGAAGGCCGCCGGCCATGCCTGCCCCTTCGTCACGGATGGCGACACCTGGCGTGTGCTGGAGCAGTTTTCCGCCCGTCATGGCCTGCCGATCGCCTCAAAGCACAATGGTTACGACGGCCTCGACGCCGAATATGTTTTTAGCACCACATTTGCAGCCGAGCATCTCGCCAATCTTGTCGAATGGCGCAAGGAAGGGCTGGTGAAGCTTGCTATCGATACCAAGGCCGGCAATTATGCCGCCGCTTTCAACGCTGGCGAATGCGCCATGATGGAAGGCTCCTCCGGCTCCTATGCCGCCTCGACCAAGGCATTCGACGGCAAATACGAACTCACCGTCGGCATGGCGCCGATGTATCAGGGGCACGAGCGTCACAACACGCTGGTCGGCGGCGCATCGATCTATGTCATGAAGGGCCATGACACGGCCGAGATTGAAGGTGCCAAGGCCTTCCTCGACTTCCTGCGCAAGCCGGAACAACAGATGTTCTTCACCGCTAACACAGGCTACGTTCCGGTCACCAACGACGTTCTGGATGCGATAGCCAAGAGCGACGAGGCGAACTCGCCGAAATACGCGACCGCCAAGATCGGCGTCGAATCCATGAGCCAACCGGCCACTCCGGATACGCGCGGCATCCGCCTCGGCTTCTACGTTCAGTTCCGCGAAGTGTTCATGGAAGAAACCCAGAAGGCCTTTGCTGGTCAGCAGACCATGCAGGCGGCGCTCGACAGCACCAAGACGCGTGGCGACCAGCTGCTGCGCCGCTTCGAGCAGACCTACAAGGGCAAGAAGCTCCCCTGATCCAAGCCCCATCCTCGGCATGGGGCGGTTCGCCGCCCCATCGCTCTCATCCTGCTTTAGGGGCTGTTTCCATGTCGTCGCAATCCTCCCTGTTCGGCCATCGCTGGCTGCCGCTTCTGCTGGTGGCGCCGTTCATGCTGCTGATCGTCCTATTCTTCTACGTGCCGGTGTTCCAGGCCTTCTACTGGTCCTTCTTCCTGGAGCAGCCGTTCGGCGGCACGTCCGAATTCGTCGGCTTTCAGAATTTTGCCCGCGTCCTGTCGGATCCGGAATTCTGGATGGCCGGCTGGCGCACCATCGTCTTCATGCTGACGGCGTCCTCGCTGGCGGTCGTCGTGCCGCTGATGCTTGCTATCGCAGCCGACCGCAAGATCGGCCTCTCATTTCCGGCCCGCAACATACTGGTCTGGCCGAAGGGCATTGCCGGCGCGTCGATCGGCGTTGTCTTCGCCTTCATCTTCAACCCGTTCGTCGGCATCATGGCACCGCTCAACGGGATGTTTCCCGGCCTGTGGAACCCCGGCATCGACGGCACAGATGCCTTCATCACGCTGGTCGCAGCCCATGTCTGGAGCGGCATTCCGTTTAATTTCGTGATCCTGCTGGCCGGCCTGCGTTCGATCCCGCCTACCATGTTCCAAGCGGCGGCGATGGACGGGGCGGGCCCCTGGCGGCGCATCTTCGACGTGCAGCTGCCGCTGATCATGCCGCAGCTGTTCCTAACCGTCGTGCTTGAATTTACCGAGAGCATAACCTCCGTCTTCGCGCTGATCGACACCATCACCGATGGCGGTCCAGGCGGTTCGACTACGCTGCTGGTCTACAAGATCTATGTCGACGGCTTCAGTGGTTTTGATCTTTCCGGCGCCTCCACCCAGACGGCCATTTTGATGGTCTTCGTCCTTCTTCTCGCCGCCTGCCAGTTCGTGTTTATCGGCCGGCGCATCAATTACGAGCGCTGAGCCATGATCGAGAACGCACGCTCCATCAACATTGCCGCCAGCATCCTGCTGATCATCGGTATGGTCTACATCGTCGGGCCGATTTACCTGACGCTGTCGACTGCATCGCAGTCCTACGAATTCATGCTGCGCAACGGGCTCGCCTGGTATCCCGGCGACCAGCTGTTCACCAATTTTGGCAAGATCATTACGGACACGCGCATCCCGATCCAGATGCTCAACAGCCTGATCGTGGCCGTGTCGGACGCGCTTGCTACCTGCGTGCTGTCCTTCCTGTCGGCCTATGCGATCGTCTATTTTCGCATCCGATGGGCCGGCGTGGTCTTTGCGTTGATCCTTGCGACGATCATGCTGCCGCTCGACATCCGCGTGATTACCACCTACCAGGTCGCCTCCAACATCTTCTCTCCGCTCAATGCGGTGCTGGATGTCACCGGCCTCAACGAACTGATCGCCAAGGTCTTCGGTGCCCCGCTGCATCTCGAACTCAGCGTGCTCAACACGCATTTCGGCCTGGTCGCACCGCTCGTGGCCCATGGTACCGGCACATTCCTGTTCCGGCAGTTCTTCCTGACGATGCCCAAGGACCTGTTCAAAGCAGCGCGCATGGACGGAGCCGGGCCGATCCGCTTCCTGTTCGATATACTCTTGCCGCTCGCCCGTTCCAGCGTCGCCTCGCTGTTCGTGCTGACGTTTCTGAGCGGCTGGACGCAGTATCTCTGGCCGCTGGTCGGTGCCTCGACGCCCGACATGCAGACAGCCGTGGTCGGGCTTGCCCGCCTCGTGCCGGACGCCGACGGACAGATACCCGATTTCCCGATGATCATGGCCGGCGCCGTGCTCGTCTCCCTCATTCCCCTGTCGATGATCGCCCTTCTGCAGCGCTATCTCGTCCAGGGCCTCGTTCTTTCGGAGAAGTGATCCCATGACCGCCATCGACACAGCCATTCGCGCCGCCGCGGCCGATATCGAGCTCATCGGCGTCAGCAAGGCTTATGACGCCAAGACCGTCATTATCCCGCTGCTCAACGTGGCACTTCGCCCCGGCGAGTTCACCGTCGTGCTCGGCCCATCAGGCTGCGGCAAGTCCACGTTTCTGCAGATGATCGCTGGCCTCGAAAGGGTCAGCGGCGGCAAGATCCTCATTGGCGGGCGCGAAGTGCAGGACCTCGAGCCCAAGCACCGCGGCTGCGCCATGGTCTTCCAGAACTACGCGCTCTATCCGCATATGACGGTCGCCGAAAACATGGCCTACAGCCTAAAGGTTGCCGGTGTTTCGAAGGTCGAACGCACCGAGCGGGTCGCCAATGTCGCCACCATGCTCGGCCTTGCCGATTATCTCAGCCGCAAACCGGGGCAACTCTCCGGCGGTCAACGACAGCGTGTCGCGATCGGGCGCGCCATCATCCGCGAGCCGGGCGTGCTTTTGTTCGACGAGCCGCTCTCCAATCTCGATGCGCAATTGCGCCACGACATGCGCGTCGAACTCGCCGACCTGCACCGCCGGATCGGCGCCACCAGCGTCTTCGTCACCCATGACCAAGTGGAGGCAATGACGCTCGCCGACCGTATCCTCATCCTCAACAAGGGGCGCATCGAGCAGTTCGACACGCCGAAGGCGATCTACCATCATCCGGCATCCGTCTTCGTCGCAAAGTTCATCGGCGCGCCGCCGATGAATATTCTGGCCGTTATCGGCGATGGTTCGACGCTGCGCCTGGCCGATGGACAGGTCATCGCAAACTATGCCGGTAAGGGCAATTTCCAGCTCGGTATTCGCCCGGAAGATATCGTCGTGAATTCTGGCGGTCCGATTCATGCGCAGATCCGCTACCGCGAAGACCTCGGCTCTCACGAGATCCTTGAGGCGAACATCGCCGGTGAGCAGCTACGCATTGCCACGCCGTTTGGCGCCGAGATCGATACGACATCGACGCTCTCGTTGTCCTTCCCGCGCGCGCGTCTGCATCTCTTCGACGGCGAGACCGGCCGCGCCGTTTCCAACGCCTTCGACGACACCGAGTTCACTCCTGCGCCGGTGCGAGAATACCAGTGAATTACAGAGAGTTTATCGCCGATCCGGCCCGCGACTGCGCCATCGTTGCCCATCGCGGCATCTGGCAGGACGCGCCGGAAAACAGTCTTCTTGCCATAGAACGGGCAATAGAGGCCGGTAGCGACGTGGTGGAAGTCGATATCCGTGCCAGCAGCGACGGCGGGCTGTTCCTGCTGCATGACGAGACACTGACGCGCATGGCGGGTCTCGATGCGGCGCTGGAGGATTTTTCGTCGCAGCACCTTTCCGCGCTTCGTCTGCGCAATCGCGATGGTGGTGCGCAAAATGCGTTCACTGAGGAAAAGCTGCCGCGTCTCGCAGAGGTATTCGAACTGACCCGGGGCCGCATCTTCCTGCATCTCGATGTCAAGGATCGGGATGTCATTCCGGATGTCATCGCCTGCGCCAAAGCCATGGGTGTCGAAGGCCAGGTGGATTTATGGGCCTCGCTGACGAGCGAAGAAGACCTTGCCTGGATCCGCGAGACGATCCACCCGCACGACGTCCTCTTCATGGCCAAGACCCGCCTGAACGCGTCGGATGCTGCCAGCCAGCTGGCGCTCCTGTCGGCGCTCTCGCCTTCGGTCTGTGAGATCTATTTCGATCGGCTGGACGAACTGTCCGCCCTCGATGGCCTTCTGCGCGAAAGTCGCATGGCGCTTTGGGTCAACACGCTCGATTCTGTTGCCTGCGCAGGCTTCACGGACACCGCAGCAGGTGTCGATCCCGAGGCCGTCTGGGGGCGCCTGATCGATGCGGGCATCTCCGTCATCCAGACCGACGAAGCGGCGGCGCTCAAATCCTATCTCGCGGCACGCCGCGCCTGACCTAACCTCAAGGAAAACAAAATGACCCATTACAAGGACTATATCGCTGACCCCTTGCGCGACTGCGCCATCGTCGCCCATCGCGGTGCCTGGCGGGGTGCGCCGGAAAACAGCTTGGCGGCGATCGAACGGGCCATCGCTGTCGGCGCCGATATCGTCGAGCTCGACGTGCGCAAGAGCGCCGATGGTGAACTCTTCATCATGCACGACGACACACTGCTGCGCATGGCTGGCATCGACCGCGACGCCGAGACCTTTACGATCGCCGAGCTGCAGGCGATTACGCTGCGCGAGGACGACGGCGGTGAAGGCCGCGCTATGACGGACCAACGCGTTCCGACGCTAAGACAGGCGCTCGAAATCATCCGCGGCCGCATCTTTGCCGATCTTGACCTCAAGGATCGCGGCCTGTTTTCCGAAGTGGCCGCTTGCGCCCGCGAGATGAATGCAGCACCCTATGTCGATCTGAAGACGCGCGTCATGACCCGCGAGGAGCTCGACTGGGTCCGTGAGCAGAACATCGAAGGCGTGCCCTTCATGGCGATGGCAAAATTCACCGCCGAAGACCTACAGGAAACCATGGCTTTACTCTCTCAGATCAAGCCGTTCATGTGCGAGATGCGCTTCGATCACATCGAGACGATCACCGAAAACCGGCAGCTGTTCCGCGAAGCCAAAATGGCTCTGTGGACGAACACGCTTAACATGGCTGAAAGCGGCGAGTGGCGGGACGAAACGGCGCTGACCGATCCTGATCGTATCTGGGGCAGGCTGATGGAGGCGGGCATCAGCGTTTTCCAGACCGACGAGCCGGAAGCATTGAAGGCCTATATCAAGGCGCGCCGTGCATGAACCCTGTCAGCGACGACCTGCTTGTTACACTGATGGGCGACATGCGTCAGGCAGCGGTGGCGGAGATCCTGCCGCGCTTCCGCGCCATCACCGCCGATGCCATCCGTGCCAAGACGGCAGCCGACGACATCGTGACGGATGCCGACATCGCCGCCGAGCGGTTCCTCAGCCAGCGGCTGACGGAGCGTTTGCCCGGCATTGCCATTGTCGGCGAGGAGGCGGTGTCGGACGATGCTTCCATCCTCTCCCGCCTCGCCGAGGCTGATCTGGCCGCTGTCATTGATCCGGTGGACGGCACCTGGCATTTTGCCCATGGCGTCCCGATGTTCGGCAGCATCCTCGCCATCGTGTCCGGCGGCGAGACCATCGCCGGACTGATCCATTACCCGATCCTGGGTGATTTCCTGATGGCTCGCCGGGGCGAGGGTGCCTGGCATGTGGCGGTCGACGGTACGCGCACGCGTCTGTCCGTCGCTGCACCGATGCCGATCGATGAGATGCATGGCTTTATTCCGCTGCATATGTTCGAGCCTGATCTGCAGGCGAAGCTGGCGCCGTGCGTGTTGCGTTTCCTGCGTACGACGACATGGCGCTGCTCGGCCTGGGAATACCGCATGCTGGCGACCGGCGCGATGAGCTTCTGCCTCAACGAGAGCCTGAAACCGTGGGATCATGCGGCTGGCGTTTTGATCCATGCGGAAGCCGGAGGTTATGCCGCCGTCCTGACCGGAGAACCTTATCGGCCGACAATGGCCAAAGGTCATCTGTTGACGGCTCCGAGCCGGACTTCATGGGAGAATATTGCGGCAGCACTGTTCTGATACCTCATTCGGGGTGGATACTTCATGCATCAGCAAACTCAATCGAAAAAGGTGCCCAGAAGAAGCGTTGGTGGACGGATCTGAAGGATGGCGGAACTCGGTCATTGATGGCGCAATCTATGCTGCCTTTGGGGTGTTGGCTTCCACAGAATATCGCGCCGTAGCGCGCAATCGGTGCTACTGGCGGGTCGGGAGGGATTCGAACTGGGCATATGTCGAGAGCTGGCCGAGAAAGCAGTGGCGCAACGTGGTGTGAGTATCGCGCTGGCATGCAGGACATTTGGCATCAGCGAGACGTGTTATCCGTATAGCCCCCAACGCAATGCCGACAACGATGAGATCTCCGATCTGCTGCTTGGGCTTGTGAGGGGGAAGAAGACCTGGGGATCAGGTCTCTGCTTCCTGCATATGCGCAATGTCCAAGGCCATAGCTGGAACCATAAACGGGTCTACCGCATCTACCGGGAGCTTGAGCTGAACCTCAGGATCAAGCCCCGGCGGCGGCTGAAGCGCGAGAAGCCAGAGGAACTGCCGGTGCCCGATGCGCCGAACATGATCTGGTCGATGGACTTCATGGCGGATCGCCTGGCGGACGGTCGACAGTTCAGGCTTCTAAAGGTGTTGGACGACGTCAACCGATTGGGACTGGGCATCGAGGTCGATTTCTCACTCCCTGCCGAGCGGCTTGTGCGCAGCCTCAACCAGATCATCGAATGGCGAGGCAAGCCGCTGGCGATCAGGGTCGATAATGGTCCGGAATATGTGAGTTCGAAACTGGTCGAATGGGCAGAGACGCAAGGGATTGCATTGAACTACATCCAGCCCGGCCGATCGATTGAAAGCGATTTCATGCGAGAATGAGAGAACGACTTGCAAAGCTTCATTGGCGTGTTACAAATTACGCAACCGGTTTACTTAACCGGTTCACCGTGGGCTTGAAGCGGGTTTCGATTTTCGTACTCCTCCAAGATTTAAAAATGCGCGATCTTGAGGTCGGGCAGAAAAGGGGTTCAGCAATGTCACAGTCAAGATTTAGACAGGACGCTCTTTCGATTGCTTTGAATGGGTTTCAAAATGGAGAGATTGATCGCCGATCCCTTTTGGTTGCCATGGGTGCCCTGGGATTGGCCGCTGTAAGGCCAGGGAGCGCAGTGGCCGCAGCGAAGGAAATTGTCATTTGCAATTGGGGCGGTGCAGCGGTGGAAGCGCACCAGGAAGCATTCGGAAAGCTATTTACCGAGAAGACCGGAATTAAGGTTGTCGTTGATGGCGCCGGTCCTGACACTGCTGCAATCCGTGCCCAGGTCGAAGCCAATGCTGTCATTTGGGACGTTACGGACGGAGGAATGACGGATGCAGCAACCCTTGGCAAAGGCGGATATGTAAGGCCGATCGACTACACCGTCGTAGACAAGAATAAAGTCGGTCCGGGCATGGCAGCCGAGTTCGGCATTGCCAACTACGTGTTTGCCAATGTTCTTGCCTATAATTCCGAAATGACCAAGGGTGTCGTCCCGACCGGATGGGCAGACTTCTTCGATCTGGAGAAGTTCCCCGGCAAGCGCACGATGTGCAAATATGTCCAGGGGCAACTCGAGGCGGTTCTGCTTGCCGATGGCGTCGCGCCGGCAGACATGTACCCGCTCGATCTGGACCGTGCCTTCAAGAAGCTGGAGCCGCTGCTTCCGCATCTGATCTTCTGGGACAGTGGTTCACAAAGCCAGCAACTGTTCCGGGACGGTGAAGTGGTTCTCGGCAATATCTGGCATTCCCGCGCCAATCTTCTTCGCAAGGAAAAGGCGAATCTAACCTGGATCTGGGATCAGAACCTGCTGTTCCTGAGCGCCTGGTCTGTGCCGAAAGGCAATCCGGCCGGCGACACCGTGTTCGAGTTCATCAATTCGAGCCTCGACCCCGAAGGTCAGCTTCTGTTGCTGCGCAGCATGGGCGGCGGACCGACCAATCCGAAGGCTGTCGCCATGATGACCGACGAAGACAAGAAGGTCAGCCCTTCGACGCCGGAAAACGCGGTGACGCAGTTTAGGGTCGATCCCGCCTATTACGCGGAGAACGAAGCCGAGATCCAGAACAGGTATCTCGATTTCATCTCCTGATCCTGTAAAGCTCGGATTCGGGCGGATTCTGTCGATCTTCATGATGTCAAAATTCAATCGTGTGGCTTTTGCGTTAACGGTGCCTGCGAGCGCCGTTACGCTCCTGGTCTATGTCGTGCCGATCCTGCAGGTTCTGGCGCTCAGCTTTACCGACCCGAAACCGGGGTTCGGGAACTACACCGGCATCGCGTCGAGCAATGCCGTGTGGAAGGTGGCGACGACGACGCTGAATGTGTCCTTGCTGACGACGGTGCTCACCGTCATGGCGGCCTATATCGTCGCGTTCGGTCTGCTGCACATGACGATGAGGGCGCGCAACATTGCCCTGTTCTTCGTGCTGGTGCCGTTCTGGATTTCCGTTCTGGTGCGGGCCTTCGCCTGGGTCACCGTGCTCAGGCGCGAAGGCGTGATCAACTCGCTGCTCATGAATGTCGGGCTCATTCAGGAACCGCTCGACCTCGTCTACAATCGGCTGGGGGCCATCATCGGCATGGTTCACTACATGATGCCGTTTGCGATCCTTCTGCTCTTTGCCAACCTTTCGGGCATCGACCACCGGATCATACAGGCGGCCCGATCGCTTGGCGCGCGCCCGCGCACGGTCTTCCTGCGTGTCTGGATACCGCTCAGCATGCCTGCGATCGTCGTTTCCTGCCTGTTCGTTTTCATCTACTCGCTGGGATTTCTGATCACCCCGCAAATCCTGGGCGCCGGGCGAACCGTGATGGTCGCCGAATTCATCGCGACCCAGATGTCGACGCTGCGGTGGGGGGTCGCTACCGCGCTCGCCATCGTTCTCCTGGTGATCTGCCTGGGATCGGTTTTCCTGTTGATGCGGCGTCCGGCCCTGCGCGCCGCCTTTGAAGGAAGGGATATGCGATGACGTCTCATCCCGGACTGGCTTCTGCGCTGAACCGCGTTCTGATCGGGCTTATGCTGGCCTTCCTGATCCTGCCGGTTCTCGTGGTGATCCCGGTTGCGCTCACCGATCGTGACTATCTGTCGCTGCCGGAGCATGGTCTTTCGCTCAAGCATTTCCTGTCCGTGTTCAACTGGGATGCGGGTTGGCTTCCCAGCATGCTCACGAGCCTTGCCATCGGCCTGGTTGCAAGTTTCTTTGCAACAGTGCTTGGGGCGGCCTACGCCGTCGGTGCCTGGTCGCTGGGGGGATGGTGGCCGTCCATGACCCGCATGCTGATCCTGTCGCCGATCATCGTACCGCCGATCATCTATGCGGTCGGAATTTTCAAGCTGTGGGCGAAGTTTCGTCTCCTCGACACGCCGATCGGCGTGGTCATCGTGCACATCATCCTGTGTCTGCCTTTCGTGATCCTCGCCATGGGGTCCACCCTGTCCAATCTCGATCCGCGCATGGTGCAGGCGGCGCGCAGCCTAGGCGCGCGGCCACCGACCGTGTTCTTCAAGATCGTCGTTCCGAATATCTGGCCCGGCATCCTGTCGGCGGCGATCTTTGCCTTCATCACGTCCTGGGACGAGATAACGGTCACGCTGTTCATCACCAGCCGATCCGTGATCACCTTGCCCCGCCGCATCTGGACGAGCATTGCCGACAATGTCGATCCTGCTCTTGCTGCGGTCGCAAGCCTGATGCTGATCGTCATCTGCATCGGCATCATTCTGCAAACCTGCTTTGCTAGCCGCCGGCTGCCACCGCGCACCTGACATTACCCACGTCATTTTCTGGAGTTTACCCAATGAGCCATACACCCGCCATGAGCGAACACGAGTTCCGCGAGAACGAGTTCTTCCGCATTTTCGCTTCGGTGCCGGAACCCGCCTTCCACGAACCCGATGAACAGACCCGGGTCTGGGGGCAGCCATGGGGCTGCAACAGCGACGTCGGACGGTTGCGGGCGGTCCTGATGCACCGTCCGGGCCGCGAGGTCGACGTGATCAAGAACGTTCCAATGCCGGAAGTCGGCGGCTACGGGGATCCGGAAGAGGGCTGGTACTGGATCGGCAAGGACATGCCCGATCTTGAAGCCATGCAATTGGCCCATGACCGTCTGACGGCGGCTTTGACGGCCGAAGGCGTTAAGATTCACTATGTCGGCGAAGCCGCACCCGGCCGCCTCAATCAGTGCTACACACGCGACAACGTCATCTCGGTCAAGGGCGGGGCAATCATCACCCGCATGGCGCGCAAGGTGCGCCGCGGCGAAGAGCTTCCCGTCATGCGGGCGCTTGCAACGGCCGGCTGCCCGATCCTCGGGACCGTGCATGGGGCGGGTGTTTTCGAAGGCGGCGGATTCGCGCTGATCGACGACAAGACCGCTGTCTGCGCGCTCAGTGTCGCGTGCAACGAGGAAGGTGTCGCCCAGGTCGAATCCTATCTGAAGTCGGTCGGCGTCTCGTTGATCAAGCTGCCGATGCCCGGATACCGGATCCATATCGACGGCAGCTTCATGATGGTCGATGTCGAAACGGCGATCGTCAACACCAACGAACTGCCGTATTTCTTCATCGACTATTTGAAGAAGCGCGGCATGAAGCTGATCGACCTGCCGCCGGAAGACAATGCCTACTCGCTCAATTGCCTTGCGGTTGCGCCCGGCCGGGTGATCATGCACAGCACGGTTTCGCCGCGTCTGGCCGATCGGGTCGATGCTGCCGGCATTACCGTCATTCCGGTCGAATATGATGCGATTGAATCCGGCGGCGGCGGCATCCATTGCACCACCGCACCGCTGGCGCGCGACTCGATCTAGGTCTATTCCAAACAAAGTGCATAGCGGTTGCCGCGGCGGTGATTTCATAGCGCAGCGGCAATCCTTTATTCCTTGAAAGTTTCGTCTGGATGGAGCCTTACATTATGAACCGGGATCTGATCGCAAGCATTCTCCCGGAGCTCGTCGCAATCCGGCGTCATCTTCACAGGATCGCCGAAATCGGGCTCTCCGAATTCGAAACGACCCGCTATATCGGTGACGTTCTGGAGCGCTGGGGCTTTGTCCTCGATCGGAGCTACGCCACCACGGCGATCGTCGCGTCGCTCCAGCGCCGCAGCAGCACAAAAACCGTCGCACTGCGCGCCGATATGGATGCGCTGCCCATTCTAGAGGAAACGAACCTTCCCTATCAAAGCCTGAACGCCGGGACTATGCATGCCTGCGGTCACGATGGCCATGTTGCGATGTTGCTGGGTGCGGCCTACGCCTTGTCGCAGGACGCCGATTTCAGCGGCCGGGTGGTCTTTATCTTCCAGCCGGCCGAGGAGAACTTCGGTGGCGCCAAGATGATGATCGAGCAGGGGTTCCTGGATCATTATCCGGTCGATTTCCTGTTTGCACTCCACAACATGCCCGCACTCGAAACGGGGAAATTTTCGCTTCGGCGCGGCGCCATGATGGCGTCCATCGATGTCGTCGCCGTGACGATCACCGGACGTGGCGGCCATGGCGCTTTGCCTGAACAAACCGCCGACCCGGTGGTTGCTGCCGGAAACATCATCGTTGCCCTGCAGTCGATCGTTGCCCGCAATGTCTCTCCGCATGACCCGGCGGTCATAACCGTTGGGCAGATCCATGGCGGCTCTGCGGCAACGATCATCCCGGACAAGGTCGAGTTGGAGATCAGCCTGCGTGCGCTCAGCCCGCAGGTCCACGCCCTGCTTCGCCAACGGATCGAAGAGGTCGTGGTTGCGCAGGCACAAAGTCTCGGCACACAGGCATCCTTCGACTGGAAGGTCGGCTATCCCGCGACCATCAACGACGACCGCGCGGTCGATCTTGCGCGCGCGGCGATACGCAGCACGTTTGGTGACGATCGACTGGAAGACCGCGCCTTTGCGATGATGGCAAGTGAGGACTGCGCGTTCTTTCTTGAGCGGATACCAGGTGCTTATGTCTTCATCGGAAACGGAGACAGTAAGCCGCTCCACAATGCGCAGTATGATTTCAACGATGACATACTGGCCGATGGCGCGCTGTTCTTCTGCTCGATCGTTGAGCAGGCTTTGGCGAAATAGAAAAAGGGCGCTCAGGTGCACCGTTATCGAAGCTCAACAGTGCGCCTGAGCTTCCTGCTCAATCCTTCGTGATCAGCATATTCGGGCTCAGCCAGAATGGCGGAAGGCAGAGCGGGATCGCCGACAGCAGCAGGATGTTGTCCTTGACTTCGACGCCGAGGCTTTCCTTGACGAAACTGCGCCGTGCGTCGAATCGAGCCGAGGTTTCCGGATGTTTTGCCCGGATTTCGGCGCGCAGCACGTCGTCTGCAAATGTCACTGGGTCCTCGCAGTTGAGGGTCCATCCGTTCGGCATCGGCACGGGGATAATGTCGATCTGGAACGGCATGCCGGAGACGATCCGCTCGGAACTATCAGGCCGGATCGGGGAATTCATCCATTCGTCGTGACCCGTGAGGTGGCCAGGGTTAAGAGCAGGTCTGAGATTGCCCTTTGCCAGGGTTGAAACGACTGCCTCATGGATGGCTCCGCCTTCGACGCCAATATCGGCGGTTTCGTACCAGGCGAGCAGGCCAGCGAAATAGGCCACCGAAACCTTGAGGAAGGCGTCGTCGTGGTCGGAGATCAGGCCGGCACGGGCCGTAAGACCGCCCCAATAGCTGACCGCGGTCGTGATGCCATCGCCGCGCGCCGGTACACGCGCGGTCGGGCTGCGCAGGCCGATGACCGGTGCGGATGGACCACTGGTGGCAAGCATCGGATGGCAATTCATCGGCTCGCCGGCATAGCCCATGCGGCTTGCTGTCATCAGTTCATTATCGCCAAGCTTGAAGCCGTTGACGATCCTCCAGACGGCAGCGGCCGCGCGGGCTGCCGCCCACTCGGCTTCAGCGATCTGATCGGCATCGACCACGGCGCGCAGGCCGTCGGTCGGATGCATCAGCACGCGGGTGGCATCGCTCATCCCGCCTGTCGGCCCTATTACGACCGAAAGGGAATCAACAATATAGGATGGAACAAAAAAGGATGGGCGATCCGATTCCCACTCGGCCGCCTCTAGGTATTTCCAGCCGGCAAGGCCGACCCGGTCGCCCGCGCTGATCCCGGCATCGCGCAGGACATTCACGAGACTTGGCTTCTGAGTGCGATCCTGCGCCATCAGGCCAAACGACTGGCAGAGCAGGGTCCGCATGTCCTTAAGGGGCGAGATCGGTGTATAGCTTTGGTTCTCGATGCCCGTGATGATTATTTTTACGTCGGCCGGACCTAGCAGCAGAAGCGCTTCTTCGAACCGGGGTTCGAATCCCGTCAGGAACGACATGTTGGCGAAATGTTCCCGGTCGCCATAGACGACCAGCCAGTCGGCGCCGCAGGCCGAAAGGGCCCGCTTGCAACGCGATTCATGGGTGCTGGCGGGAATGACGGGGCGCTCCAGCGGAATGCCAAAATCCGGAACCGTGATATTCTTCAATATAAATGACATCTTCCTACCTCGCTATGCCGGACTCTGACTTGGTGCCAGTGTCTATTTTGTGTTGCGTCGTCTTACCGATGGCAACGGGACGTCAGTCGCGCGGCAGAAACCCGATTGAACTGGGGCTGAAGCCGCAATGAAGGCGTTGTCCGATCGCAAAGGTCGTCACGGACGCCGAGGGTGCCAATATGGTCAATTCCTGCCCGTCGGCGGTGCCGACCACCAGCCGTTCGGACGAGCCGGTAAAGGAAATGTCCATCACGATGACCGGGAAGGTGTATCGGTCGCCGCCGGGTTCGCAAAAATGCAGATCTTCCGGCCGGACCCAAAGGGTAATCTCGCCGTCGCCGTGCTGGGCCGGATCGAACTGCGCCGGGACCGCTAAGCAGTCGCCGAAAATCTGCAATGTCCGTTCCGCCGGCAGATAACGGGCAGTCACGATATTGTTGCCGCCGAGGAAGCCGGCAACGAACAGGGACGCCGGTTTCTGGTAGATTTCTCTGGGCGCGCCGACCTGCACGATGCGCCCGTTATGAAAGACCGCGATACGGTCCGACATGGCATAGGCTTCTTCCTGATCATGGGTGACGAAGATGAAGGTTACCCCGGTTTCCTTGTGCAGACGCTTCAACTCACGCTGCATGATATCGCGAAGGCTCCGATCCAGCGCCGATAGCGGCTCATCGAGGAGCAGGATACGCGGGCCGAACGACAGAGCGCGGGCAAGGGCCACGCGCTGCTGCTGTCCGCCGGACAGTTCCCGCGGCTTGCGCCCGGCAAGCTTGTCCAGACCTACGAGGGAAAGCATCTCCTCGACCTTGGCCGAAATGTCCGCCTTTGCCCATTTCCGGACCTTCAACGGAAACGCGATATTGTCGGCCACCGTCAGATGTGGAAAGAGCGCATAACCTTGGAAGACCACGCCGAAGTCGCGATCTTCTGGGTCGACATTGGTCACATCGACCCCATCGATGACGATGCCGCCATCATCTGGCCGTGTGAAGCCGGCAATCGCCATCAAAAGCGTGGTCTTGCCTGAGCCGGAGGGCCCGAGAAGCGTAACGAACTCACCTGCTTCAACCGAAAGATCGACGCTGTTTAAGGCGACCGTTGAACCGTAGCTCTTGCTGAGCTTTCGGATGTCGAGAAACGCCATCTCAGAGCGGATCCCTCGCCAGGGGCCCGGTCGAGCAATGGATGCCGCCGCCGCCAAGCTCCACGCATTCGTAGTCGATCGAAAGGATCTCGATACCGGCGGCATCGAGCCGATCAGCCAGGCGCGGCGTCCGGCTGGAATGCATGATGACCCGGCCCGGAGCCACCGCAAGGCAGTTCAAGGAAAAGGCATTGTCTTCCGGTGGAAGCTCGATCAGTTTCATGCCGCGTTTGTTCAGGTACTCGATAAAGAAGAACGGCAGTTCGTTGATATTGATGATCGCTGTGTCGTGATCGATCATATTGAAGCTGCCGTCGATATGGATACGGTAACCGGGCATCGGCAATTTGATGAGCTCGATGCCGAGCCCATTCAAAATCGATTCCACCTGTCGCACGCCCTCGGCATTGCAGGCGACCGACAGGGCGCAAACCGCTGTCTTCTCGTCGATCAGGGCAAATCCACCCCCTTCGAACACGGCCTCGCCATGCAAGGTACCGAGAATGGGGCAGCCAGCCTTGGCGATTGCCTGCGTCACCGGCAGTTCCTCGCCGCGGCGGACCCTGCGGGCAAGGCGGGTGACGATGGCGCCGCCCTTGACGGAAATGACGCTGTCACGGCAATAGATCTGCTTCATGGCGCCGGGTGCGGCCTTGTCGATCAGCACGACATCGACGCCTTCGGAGCGCAGCAATGCGGTGAACTTGTCATGGGCCTCCTGCATCGCCGGCAGGTCGGGCAGCGTGTTGCCCATCCAGTACCAGCCCTTGTCCGGGTCGCCATAACCGCCGATCTCCGGCATCGGCTTGTTCTCGACGATATTCACCTCGTTGCCCGGACGATGCATCAGCACGGCGCGCAGTTTGCCGACATCATTCGAGCAACCCCAGGGGCGCCCCCAGACGCGGCTCTGTTCATCCGGATCGGCAAAGCCGGGCTTGGGCACGGAACCGAAAGTCTGAAAGAATTTGGCTTCCTTGTATTCGTGCTCGCTCATCGCAGGCGTATGTGCAGTCATCGATTGCCTCAGGGAGTCGCTGTGGTCTGGCGTTGGTGTAGACGAAGACGATCAGTCGGAAGATCGTTCAACTAAACCGGTTTATGGTTTTATAAACCGGTTTACTAACGAGTCAACATGAGTTTCCAATGCGGGAGATTGCGGCACCAAGATCGCTGGGCCCGCCAGAGGCAGAGCATGGCCCAATCGTATCTTCGTTATCTTTTCGGAGGACCGACCGAGTTCCGGACAACAAGTTCGACTGCCACCCTTTCCCTGTAGGTTGCGGGCGTTTTGTCGGCGATGAAATCCAACAGTATATTCACGCCGCGGCGCCCAAATGCGCCTGCGGGCTGTCGAACCGTGGTCAATGCAGGTTCCAGCAAGTCAGCATTCGCGATGTCGTCGAAACTGACAAGCGAAACGTCCTTCGGAATGCCGATTTTGAGAGTGCGTGCCGCGCGCAGGACCCCCAGTGCTTGTGTATCAGCAAATGTAAATATTGCCGTCGGCGGACTTTGCAGGGCCATTAGTCTCTCGAAAGATCGGAAGCCCTCATTGTCGCTATATTCGTGGAAACTCAGGTAGTCTTGCTGAGATTGAAAGCCTGCTTCACGCATGGCTCTTTCGAATCCCTTGATACGTTCCTCGGTACTTAGCAGCCCGCGCGGGCCGCCAATGACGGCAATTTTCTGATGCCCCTTTTCTATCAGGTGCCGTGTCGCGAGATAGGCGCCTCCTTCGCTGTCGGCAAACAGTCGTGGTGCCAGGGCGCCGGGTACGTCTTCGTCAAGCAAGACGACGCCGCGATTCTGATTGATCTTTTTCATCAAGCGGCCATCATCGCGGTGGTTGGTCAAAAGCAGAATGCCATCGACCTGCCGGTCCTCAAGCCTCGATATGAACGCGATTTCGTTTTCGATGATGTTTCGACTGTTGAACATGACGAGGCTATAGCCGTGCCGTGTGGCTTCTTCTTCGCAAGCGCTGGCGATGGAAGCAAACAGCGGATACGTAATATCCGACACGACAAGGCCAAGCGCTTCACTGCTGCCGTTGGTCAGGCGCCGCGCCAAGGCGTTGGGACGGTATTTCAACTCAGCCGCCGCCTCGTCAATTCTCGACGCCGTGAGAGGAGGAAGTGAGATCTGGCCATTCAGATGGCGGGATACAGATGTCACGGATACGCCAGCAGCCGCAGCAACGTCCCTAATCGTGATTTTTCGCTTGTCCAAGATGAAGACCGCCCGCGTTAGGACGCTGATAAAACGGTTTCATAGTCGTTGTAGGTCGGTGTGGCAATGGTTTTCTAAAATGTGGACGCCAAATAGACGTGCGCAGGCCATCAGTTTACACGCAGTTAAGTCCCGTCTTGTCCAGTATAAGCCGGGCCCCCGCCAATGACCTGAAGCCGAGGGCACAGTCAGGGAATGTTCCCCGCCTTGAAAAACTCCTGATGTTCTTCGCTGAGATCATTCTGGTCCATTTCAACATTGCGGATATGGGCCGCCAGCAGCCTCGCCGACTCATCCAGATCGCCAACCCGGATCGCGTCAAGGATGGACCGGTGCTCCGCAATGATCGAGCCGATATGGGAGGGACGCATGCCGATCAAGAACTGCACACGCATCATGTCTGCGGAGACGTGCTGGCAGGCCGTCCATGCGCGGGAATGGGAGAAGGCCTCCATCAAGCCAGCATGAAATGCCATGTCGGCCCGATGCAGCGAGCCCATGTCGTTGCTGTCGAGCGAGCGCTCCTGCGCCCGCAGCGCAATTTCCAGCTCGTCTAGCACGCCGGTATCGGGGCGGATGTTGGATTGGGCGATGACCGCGCTTTCAAGGGTCGAACGGATGAACACGGCTTCCCGCACGCGGGCCATGTCGATCAGGCAGACGCGGGTGCCCGTCTGAGGGGATATCTCGATCAGCCCCTCGTCTAACAGCCGGGTAAAGGCCTCGCGAACCGGCGTTCGGCTGATACGCATCGCCTGGGCCACCTCGGTCTCGGACAGACTGGCGCCCGGGAGAATGCGCGCCGTGATGATCGCTTCTCGAAGCGCGCTATAGGCGCCAGCGGATATGGTGTTCCGCCGCGCGGGCAGTTTTGTCGAGGAGGGAGCGTTAAAGGTCAGCATGGTTGTACTGGCATCCAAGTGATTTCGAAATCAAGCATATCGAATACCAAGTCTCGATGGCAACCAGTGCTAGTCAGCGCAAAGCGTTGGGGAGTGGCAATCCGCGCTTCAAGGCCTCGATGACTCGCGCAATAGACGCGCTTGTGCCAGCCGCTGTCGGTACCCCCGCCATATGGGGTGTAATCCGGATTTTGCGGTGCAACCAGAAAGGATGTTGCGCGGGCAACGGCTCCTCGCGGAAGACATCCAGCCAGGCGCAGTCAATGGTGCCGGTCTCTAACGCTTGCAGCAGATCATCCTCATTAAGGTGCTCACCGCGGCCAAGATTGACCAGGTACGCGCCTGACCTCAGTCCGGAAAACAATCTGGCATTGAGGATGTTACGCGTTTCGGTCTGCAACGGTAGCAGGTTGACAACTAAATCCGCATTCTTGGCAGCAGCGGGAAGAGCGTCCCATCCGGCGTGGGTCTCTACGCCGGGGACTACACGGGTTGAACGAGACCATGCAACTGCTTTGAAGTTCGCCTCCGCCAAACCGCGGGCCACGCGTTGCCCCAAAGGCCCGAGACCGAGAACGGTCACGCGCATCGCATCGCGCGAGCGCACTTTGGTCGGCGGCCTTTGCCACGTCGTGTCGCGTTGCGCGACGCGATAGGCATTGTCGTTCTGCAGCCACGCGAAAGCGACGTGTAGAACATAATTCAGCATCTGATCCGCCTGACCTGCATCCTCCAGTCGGGCGATCGGCATATTCATGGGGATGCGCGGGTCGGCCAACAGTTGATCGCTGCCGGCGCCAAAACAAAAAATGGCTTTCAAGCTCGGTGGCAATGATACGAGATCGTCCGGCAGGATCCAACTGACCAGAAGGTCATAGTCCCAGCTTGGGTCGGCCAGAGGCCAGCGGCGGAATTCCGCGGTCGGCGCCGCTGTCTTCAAATGTCGTTCGAACTCAGCCGTATGGCTGAGCCGATCGGTGAGGACCACGCGCATCGTCAGCGGCCGTTGAAGGCAAGGCCGGCCAGCCGCCTGAGAGCAAGCCATTCGAGTTCGGCCGCACCATCCGGATCTGCCGCATATTGCTTTGCCGTCCGCTCGCAGACTTCAGGGGACGGGAAACGCAACGTGCGCCCGGTGCCCTGCGCCGCCAATTGTATGCGGCACGCCATTTCCAAGTTATACATCAGGGAGAAGGCTTCACCAACGGAACGCCCAATGGTGAGCAGGCCGTGATTGCGCAGGATCATTGCCTGGTTTCCGCCGAGATCGGCCACCAGTCGCTGCTGTTCACCCGGATCAAGCGCTATGCCTTCAAATTCGTGATAACTGAGATTTTCGTAGAAAAGCAGCGCTGTCTGGTTCAGCGGCAGAAGTCCCTCGTCGAGGCAACTGACCGCGACACCGGCCGCAGTATGGGTATGCATGACGCACATCGCATCGGGCCGGGCGGCGTGGACGGCCGTGTGGATGATGATGCCAGCAGAGTTGATGGGCACTTGCTGTCCACGAACCTGGTTGCCGCGGTGATCGATCACAACCAGGGAATCCGGCGCGACCTCTCGGAAGAGTTCGCCATAGCGGTTTATGAGGAGCTTGTCCGGCTCCTTCGACAGTCGTGCTGATATATGCGTGTGGATGATATCGTCCATGCCGAAATGAGCTATCAGGCGATAAGCTGCTGAGAGATCCTCACGGATCGCCAATTCTTCAGATGAAAATCGAGCTTGCATGACAGGACCTTTGCAAAAGCAGAATACCTGTATACAGGTATTCTGCAGGACCGTTTCTTGTCAAGGAGATGGGGCTGTTGGTCTGCAGACGATGCCAGGCTGAAAGGGATCATCCTCGGGGAGCGGCTGGGTGCTATCAGGACCGGTGCGATCGGAGGATTGGCCATTCGGCATCTCAGTTCACCTGAGGCTAATATCGTTGGCGTGTTGGGCAGCGGAAATCTCTGATATAATCGCGAGAATAGCGCTCGGACGGACGTCGGCGGCAGAGACCACCTTGTTCTGCTCGGCTGGCTTGGCAGGAACAGAGGTTGTCGTAGCCTCAGCAATCTTCTACAGCTTGTGAACCTGCCCCACTCCAAAAAGATGCCCCGGGGGCTCGTTTTGGACGGCCTGCCCTAATTTTACTCGCATCTTATAGCTGACTTCTGCAGCACACGAAATTCAGGATCCCGCGACAATACGGTGTCCTCATTTGATCGCGGTTATCTCGCCAGTCGCCAAGGCCATGGCAGTTTCCTGGGTGGATTCAGGCGTAGCGTGAACGTCAGGCTGCACGCCAACGCCGCCCCAATTGCTGCGGGTTATCGGATTCTCAGCTCTGCCAGTTGGCACGACAACGAAGAGATCCGAACCGAGGTCATTCAGACCGCCCGGGTTCGCACCTCCTCGTGTTGTTGCTCCGACCACGGTCACACGTTTGAGCACTTGTAGATCGTAGGCAAACTCCTCACCTGCGGAATAGGTCTTTGGGCCAACCAACACATAGACTGGCTTGCCAAGGTAGCGCACCGGCGTTGGGGAGCTCCAAAACGACTCCGTTCTGAACGTTGAAGTCCCACGATTGCGCCAGATGAGGTCGTTGAGATGAACCTGCTTGCCTGGATCGAGGAAGAAACTCGCAAGGTAGGCTACGGAAGCCGGATGGCCGCCGCCGTTATCGCGCATGTCGATGATCAGCGCGGCGGTGTCCGACAGTTTGCGCATCGCGTCGTCGGCTGCCGAATTAAAGATCTCGGGCGGAACGAACTTTGCCAGGTGGATATACCCGATATTGCCCGCTAGCCGTTTTACCTCGAAACCGGCATCCCGCGGCGCGGATGGAGGTGGCTGGTTAGCGAATGGCGAGCCGAAGATGACCCTCATATGGCTGTCCTGGGTGATCGCCCGCAGCTGTTCGGTCAGTAGCAGCGCAAACTGAGCTGGATCGGTGACGCCGGCATAGGCGTTTTCTCCCAGATTCTTCTCCAGTGCATCCGCCGCCTGTTCTCCCATGTCCGGGAACACATAGCCTTCGCGCAACTCGAGGGCGATGCCGGCGATTGCCTTCCGGACCCCTGTTTGGTCCAAGGGAACGCTTTGCACCTCAGTGGCAGTCACTGCAGCTCTTGTCGCTGATGGAATGGCTATCAGCGCGGAGATTGTCGCGAAGCAGGCGATTATGAATGGTGATCGACGGTTCGGCATCTGATCCTCAACTGTGATCCAAAAACTATAGCGACTGTGAACCTGGACAAATCTGAGACGATTACAGCGCCGCTCAATATTCTACGCGGTCGTAGCGCTGGCAGACAGCACGACGACCTTCGTTCCGACGGGCACCCGCCGATATAGGTCCATGATGTCCTGATTGAGCAGTCGAACACAGCCGGAAGACACCATCGTCCCAATGGTCCAGGGCTCCACAGTTCCGTGAAGACGATAGTAGGTATCCTGATTGTTTCGATAAAGATAAAGGGCGCGTGGCCCGAGTGGATTTCCGGTTCCACCGGGCAAGCCGTCCTTCAGCGGGCCGTACCGCGCCGGGTCGCGGGCAATCATGTCGGGGGTGGGGCGCCAGCCCGGCCATTCGGCCTTGCGGGCGATCGTCGCTTCCCCTTGGAAATTGAAAGCTTCCTGTTTGCCGACGCCAACCCCGTAACGCAGTGCGCGCCCGTTCTCCATCACAAGATAGGCATATCGCGCGACCGGATCGACAACGATCGTACCTGGCGTCTCACTCGTTTGATAAGCAACCTCTCGCCGGAGGAATTGCCGTTTGACCCGTTTCAGATCGACGGCGGGAACCGGGAATGGCTCCGTGTCGATTGACGAATACATAGCGAGATAAGAGGAATCAGCCTGCGGCGTGAGCGCTGCAACTTTGGTCTGTTGTTGTGTGGCGCACCCGGCCAGCACCAAAGGTGATCCCATAAGAAAGTTTCGTCTGCTCAATGCCATTTTACCGCAATCCTCGTGGAAGTTTATTCCCGCAAGGAAAAGCATCTGACACCTTCAATGTCTATGTGTTATGAGGTTATTGAAATCATAACCGATAGGAATGAAGATGGATATCGGTCTTGCATTGCGGGCATTCGTGAGGACGGTGGAACGTGGCTCGGTGACGGCGGCCGCCAAGGATCTGGCTGTCACCCAGCCAGCCGTCACCAAACATTTACGGAATCTGGAAAGGCATGTCGGGGCTCGGTTGATCGAGCGTTCGACCAAAGCGGTGAGCCCGACAGCACAGGGCCAAGCTCTCTATGAGGCGAGCCGCGCGGCACTCGCGACGATCGATGCAGCGCTGGAAGGTGTGCGCCATGATATGGGCGAGGTCGAAGGATTGCTTCGGCTTCACGCTCCATCCTGCATTGGAGCCAAGCATCTGCATCCCATCGTGATGGCGTTCCAGCAGCAGCATCCCGCCGTGACCGTCGATCTGGTTCTGGAAAATCGCGAGGTCGATCTGATCTACGAGAATTTTGACCTTGCCATAAAATATGGACGGCCTGCGGTTCAGGATCTGATCATTCGGCGTCTTGGAGCAATCCGGCGTATTCTGGTGGCATCTCCGGATTTGCTGCAAAAGACAGGGCCGATAGATACTCTGGAACGACTGTCGGAGATCGGGGTCATAACCAGTGCCGCCCTGTTGTCGCCACGCGATATATTGGCGCTTCAGGGACCGGGCGGAGCAGTGGAGATTGTTGTCCGGCCAGTGATCCGCACCAACTCCGCCGACGTGATTTCGGCCACCTTGCTGCAGGGGCACGCGGCAGGCCCGGTGCAACGGCTTTTGGTCAACGAAGAGCTCGCATCGGGGAGGCTGATCCGCATTCTGCCAGAATACGAGGTCAAGCCGACGGAGGCTTATTTCGCCTATCCATCAGTGCGCTTCATGAGGCCAGTCGTAAGAGCCTTCACGGATTTCGCACTTCCGGCGCTTCGGGCAATTGAGGGAATTGACGCGGCATAGCCTTGCGGATCATCAAATTCAGGGCTCTTCAATCTCGTTCTTTAAGCCCAGGGCTACGAGATTTGCCTCGACGGACTCGTCAATGGCGACGCATTCCGACCAGTCTCCGTTGCTAATGCCGTGCAAGAATGGTCGCAGCCCCATTCCGGCATCAAGTTCGACCGCGCCCAAGTTGGTATTGTCGCCACAATCGCCGATCTGGACAACCAGATGCTCCCCCCGCATCCGAAGTGTGCCCCGACTTCCCAGAACCTCAATGTCCAGTATCGGTCCGTCTCCTGCCACCCATCCCGCTTCGACGACCGCCGTTCCGCCTGGATATGACACCAAGGACACGCCAAAATCCTCCGCTTCCGTGCGCCCCATGATGTTTGCATAGGACGAAGGTCCCTTGACCAAGGGCCGGAGACCCCACCACTGCAAAAGATCAATGCAGTGGATTGCCAAGTCCCCAAACCCACCGACGCCCGCAAATTTTGGTTCGAGTATCCAGTTGTCGCGCAACCAGCCGGCCCGAACGCCGTTATGGGCGAAGCGAATTCGTACATACCCTATGCTGCCAAGCTTCCCACTTCCAATGAGCTTCCTGGCTTTGGCGAGAGCCGGAACAGTGCGTAGGAAAAATCCGGTATGGAAAGGCAGACCTGAATCCGCCACAGCTTTGGAAACCAGCAAAACATTTGTCGTGCTGGCGCCGAGTGGCTTCTCGATAAACATGGGTAGATGCCAAGCCAGGATTGCAGCAAGATCTTCAACGTGGAAGCTGGTCTCTGAAAGAAGGAGGATCGCCGAGGCGCCTTTGATGGGCGTCGCCGGCTCGAATTTCTGGGCGCCTGTTGCCGACAGCGCGGCAGAGAGACTTTGCTCATCGCGGTCCCAGATATGAGAAATCCGAAACCCATCAGTTCTTTCAACCTGATCTACATAGTCCCGCCAATGCGGGTGACGACATCCATGAACAACGATATTGTAGGTCATCTTGCAGATATCAGTCGTGCGGTCTTGCTAGACAAGCGGGATTTTCGAGAAATCTAGGGATCTCCCCGAATCACTCAGATTTTCTGCTCGCCTGCGATCCTGGAGGTAGCACCTCCAGACTGCGGCGATCCATCTGCGCAAGCACTTCCCCGGAGCCGAAACGTTAACGCCAACCCAGCCGTTCCGCTGCCCGTCCCGAATGATAAACCCGATCAATATTGTTCGGGAGGAACCATCCTCTTCGAGCGAACTCGGTTGCGAGAGTGGGTGCCCGTGACCTTGCCCCCAAGTTTTATCCAGTTTTGAGTTCGCTCCGGCGGTTTTGGGTTGCTGCATTTTGTGCGGTAGCGGCGGGTTGCGGTGCGGAGCCATTTCGGCTGCGCAGCACCGCATCACGTCGC
>NZ_JABAEF010000035.1 GCF_023701945.1 Rhizobium sp. CG5 | reverse complement strand
AAACTGCGGACGTCGCGTCTTGTTCGAACGAAACCTTGCCTTGCATGCGGGACTTGCTCCCCATCATCTGTTCAGGACAAACGTGAAGACGGACGGACCAAGCTCTGCCTCGGTTCAAGCCAAGGGGGAAACGGTCCCGCCCGCCAGATCCCTCGGAGGTGGCCACCTCCGAGGGATCACGCCCAAACAATACCATCAAGGCGCGGATCAATGATGCAAGGGGGGCTACCGGGCACGATGGGGAGAGGCGGCGCAACGGGCGCTCTGACGGACCACCTTGGCTCAAGACCTCACGCCGCCGCCAGTTCGGCCTTGGCCAGTGCCCGTTGCAGCGCTTCGATGCAGGCGGGGTCGTGGCTTTTGTCGGCGCCGTCCCAGAGGATAGACAGCGCCTTGGCGACCGGCATGGCGGCGCGGTAGGGGCGGTCGGCGGTCAGCGCGTCGAAGACGTCGGCGGTCGAGACGATGCGGGTTTCGAGGCCGATCTCACCGCCGGTCAGGCCGCGCGGATAGCCCCGGCCGTCGAGACGTTCGTGATGGGCACCGCCGATCCTGGCCAGATCGGCAAAGGCCTGGATGCGCGACAGGATGGTCTCGGAATATTCGGCATGGCGCTGCATGGCCCGCCATTCCGCGCCCTCCAGCTTGCCCGGCTTGTCGAGCACGCTGTTGGAGACGCCGAGCTTGCCGATATCGTGCAGGAGGGCGCCGCGCTTCAGCCAGCGCCTTGCGGCGGGGTCGATACCCATTTCCTCGGCGATCATGTCGGTAAACAGCGCGACGCGGTCGCTATGGCCCGATGTATAGGGGCTCTTGGCGTCGATCACCCGGGCAAAGCCGGCGGCGATATCGTCGAGATACTCCTCGTCGGCGAGGATCGCCTGGCGGCCGGGTTCGCTATCGAGCACGATGCGTTCCAGATCCGGGGAGCCGAGCTCAGCCCAGAAATCCGCGTCGGTGGCGACCTGCAGGAAGGCCTGCGCGAGAGCCGGATCGAACCAGGTGCCGGCGCGCTTTTCGATCTCGGCGATGGCCGATTGCGGGCCGGCGCTCATGAAGAAGACGTCGGCCACCTGCGCCAGCAGGGCGATGCGGGCGAGCAGCGAGATCTCTTCGCCCTTGCGCCCGAGCGGCTGGCCGCCGCCGTCGAAATGTTCGTCGAGATCGAGAATGCCGCCGGCCACCGCTTCGGAAAAGCGCATCTGGCGGGCGATCTCGGCGCCGCGCTCGCAGCGGGTGCGGATCAGGTCGGTGGCGATCTCGCCGCCATTCTTCAAGATTGTGATGATGCTGCGGAAGCGCTCGGCCAGGCCCGCCTGCATGCCGGTATGGGAGAGCACGAAGCGCAGCACCTGCGGCAGGCTGCCGTCGACCAGCTTGAAGTCCTTCTTGAACTTCAGATCGTCGGCTATGTAGAGCTTGCAGATGCGGGCGGCATTGCTGGAGCAGCCGAGATCTTTGAGGAGCAGGGTGTAATAGAGATCCTGCAACTGATCGTCGGACAGGCCGATGGCGCGGCCGATGGCCGTGCCGATATAACAGCAGCGGATGCAATGGCCGGGCGGCTGGCCCTCGGTCATGTCGAGCGCCTGGCTCAGAGCCTCGATGATTTCCGCAAGCCGTATCCTGGTTGGCATATCCGTGTCCCCGTGCCGGACCTTTATAAGCAAGGACTGTTAATAGCCGGTATCGGCAACAGGGCCGGAAGGGGCAATCTTGGGGGAAGGTTGCAAAACAAGGCGGCGCGTGCCGGTTCATCAGCTGTTCACCGGTTCCATGCCTTGTCTTTTTATCGCATTGTTTTACGACGTGAGTCGCACTATGTGCGGGTGAGCTAAACGCAAGTGGAGAATTGCCGGATGAACGAAGACGAAGACGACAAGAGCAAGGAACTGCCGCTTGGCAAGGAAACGGAAGCGAACCTTTTCAAGTCGCGTTCGATCTTCATCTATGGTGGCATCACCATGGAACTGGCCCAGAAGGTCTGCACGCAGCTGGTGGCGCTGGCTGCCGCCAGCGACGAGGACATTCGCGTGTACGTGAATTCGCCGGGCGGTCATGTGGAATCGGGTGACAGCATCCATGACATGATCAAGTTCATCAAGCCGAAGGTGTGGATCATCGGCACCGGCTGGGTCGCCTCCGCCGGCGCGCTGATCTATGTCTCGGTGCCGAAGGAACGGCGCCTGTGCCTGCCCAATACCCGCTTCCTGCTGCATCAACCCTCGGGCGGCACCCGCGGCATGGCATCGGATATCGAGATCCAGGCTCGCGAAATCATCAAGATGAACCAGCGCCTGATCAAGATCTTCTCCAAGGCCACCGGCCAGACGGAAGAAAAGATCGCCAAGGACATCGACCGCGACTACTGGCTGTCGGCCGAGGAAGCCAAGACCTATGGCCTGGTCTCCAAGATCATCGAAAGCCAGTCGGATATCTGAGCCGTGGCTCACGAGACGCCTGACATGAAAACCCTCGCCGGACCGAACCGGCGGGGGTTTCTTCGTTATGGGCTTGCCGCGATCGGAGCAGCACTTGCCGAACCGGTTCTGGCCGGGCCTGTGCCCTCTGCTTCCGGTGATTTGCCGGGCGATCGCCGTCCGGCCCTTGCCCCGTTGCCGGAATCGGGGAAGAACTTGCCGATGAGTCCTAAGATGAAGCACCATTTTCCCTTCGATCCGAGCTATGGCCTGACGCTGGAGGACTTGCGGGCGATCGCGCCGCCGGAGCCACCGCCGGGCTTCGATACTTTCTGGCAGGCGCGCTATATGAAGGCGCTGGCGGTCGATCCAAAACTCGCCATGCGCACGGCCAAGACCAGCCATCCGGACTGGATTGTGCAGGACATCAGCTTTACTTCGACCGATGGTGTGACGATCGGCGGCTGGCTGCTTGTGCCGCGGCATGGCAAGATCCGGCGCGGGCTGGTGGTCGGCCATGGTTATGGCGGCCGGGTTGCCCCGAATTTCGACCTGCCGGTCAAGGAGACGGCCGTGCTGTTTCCCTGCTTTCGCGGCATTTCCCGCAGCTTGCACCCGCCGATTTCGCCGGAGCCGGCCTTTCACGTGCTGCACGATATCGACAAGCCGGAGCGCTATGTGATCGGCGGCTGCGTCGAGGATCTGTGGGTGGCGGTCTCGGCACTGATCGCGCTTTTCCCTGATCTGGGCGGGCGGATCGGCTATAGCGGCATCAGCTTCGGCGGCGGTATCGGCGCCTTGGCGATCCCGTTTGATCCGCGCATTGAGCGCGGCTTCCTGGAGGTGCCGACCTTTGGCAACCGGGCTCTGTGGCTGGAGCTACCGACCACCGGCAGCGCCGATGCGGTGCAGCGCTATGGCCGCAGCCATCCCGATGTTCTCGACCATTTGCGGCTGTTCGATGCGGCGAGCGCCGCGACGCGGATTTCGGTGCCGATGCTGGTGGCGGTGGCGCTGTTCGACCCGGCGGTGGCGCCGCCTTGCCAGTTCTCCGTCGCCAATGCCTTGCCCCGCGCAAATTGTAACGAAATCTTCATTCTTGACGCCGGGCATTTCGACTATCCTATGGACTCAGTACAGCAGGCAGCACTTTCTGAGAGAAACAGGCGGTTTTTCGAGGTGACATGAACCGGGAATATCTACGCTGGTACAGTCCGCGTTTGCAGCGCGACATGGAATTGCTGGTGTTCGGCCATGCCGGCGCCAAGGTGTTGATGTTTCCGACCCGCGAAGGGCGGTTTTTCGAATACGAACAGCTGGGCATCGTCGGGAGCCTGGCCGACAAGGTCAATGCCGGCCAGTTGCAGCTCTATTGCATCGAGGGGCTGGCGGGGGAGAGTTTCTATGACCGCCGCCGCCATCCCGCCGACCGCATGGCCCGGCATGCTGCATTCGAAAACTACGTGCTGTACGAGGTCCTGCCGCTGATGGCGGCGAAAAACGACAATGACTGCATCATCGTGCACGGCTGCAGCCTGGGCGCCTTCCAGGCCGCCGATCTGGTTTTCCGTCACCCGCATCTGTTTCGCAAACTGGTCGCCTTTTCCGGACGTTACGACCTGACGATGCAGGTCGAATCCTTCGGCGACCTGCTGGATGGCTATTACGACGACCAGGTCTATTTCCACACGCCGACGCATTTTCTGCCCGGCCTCGACGGCGACTGGCGGCTGGAAAAGCTGCGCCAGCTCGATATCGTGCTGGCCATCGGCAATGCCGATCCCTTCCTCGACAACAATCTGCAACTCAGCCATCTGCTCGGCCAGAAGGGCGTCCAGCACAGCCTGCATCGCTGGGATGGCCGCGCCCACAGGGCCGGCGCCTGGCGCAAGATGGCAGCGCTCTATATCTGACGATCAAGGGCTGCCTGCCGAATGTCCGGATAGGCCGTACCCGTCTGCGGCGGCCATGCCTTGCCAAGCCGCACGCTTTCTGATGTGGGATGACAATCCTCGTTGCTTCATAGAGTTTGCCTCATGCTGAAAGATCTTTCCGCGCAAAGCCTGTTCATGGGCGTGCTCACCGCCTTTGTCGGCTTTGCCAGTTCGTTTGCCGTGGTGTTGCAGGGGCTGAAGGGGGTGGGGGCGACGGATTTCGAGGCGGCCTCCGGGCTGATGGCGCTGTCGGTCTCGATGGGGCTTTGCGCCATCGTGCTCAGCACCGTGACGCGGCTGCCGATCTCGATTGCCTGGTCGACGCCGGGTGCCGCCCTGATGGCGACGTCCGGGGCCGTCGAGGGTGGTTTTTCGGCGGCTGTCGGCGCCTTTCTGGTCTGCGCGCTGCTGATCGTCTTTGCCGGTCTGTTCCGGCCGCTTGGCCGGGCGGTGGCCGCCATTCCGGCGCCGCTGGCCAATGCCATGCTGGCCGGGGTGATTATCACCTTGTGTTTTGCACCCTTCAAGGCGGTGGCCTTTGATCCGCTTCTTGGCCTGCCGATTGTCATTGCCTGGGTGGTGGTCGGTGCCTTCAGGCGGCTATATGCGGTGCCCGCGGCGCTTGCGGCCTTTGTCGGCGTCATGGTGTTCGGGGTCGACATGCCGGACGGCGCCATGGCGCAATGGTCGCAATCGCTGCTGCCGCCTGTCGAATTCGTGGTGCCGAGTTTCACCCTGCCGGCGCTGATCTCGATTGCCCTGCCGCTGTTCATCGTCACCATGGCCTCGCAGAACATTCCCGGCATCGCCGTGCTGAAGGTCAACGGCTATCAGCCGAACCCCGGTCCGCTGTTTGCCACAACCGGCTTCTTTTCGCTGCTGTCGGCGCCGTTCGGCGGACATGCGGTCAACCTGGCGGCGATCACCGCGGCGATGTGCGCCGGTGCCGATGCCCATCCCGATCCGCAGCGGCGCTACTGGGCGGCCATCGTCGGCGGCATCGGCTATATCGTGCTGGGGCTGCTGGCCGGGGCAGTCACGGCTTTCGTGGCGCTGGCGCCGCCGATCCTGATCCAGGCGGTGGCCGGCCTGGCACTGATCGGCGCCTTTTCAGGCTCCGCGGTGGCGGCGTTCCAGGCGGTCGAAAGCCGCGAGGCGGCCGCCGTCACCTTCCTGATCACCGCATCGGGCATCTCCATCGGCGGCATCTCCGGCGCCTTCTGGGGCCTGATCGCCGGCGGGCTGATGATGGGGCTGCTGAAGGTGGCGCGCAAGGGTTGAATCCGTGGAAAACGGCCATATTTCGTGCTACAAGACCTCATGGAGTTCGAGTTCGATCCCGCCAAGAGCGCCATGAACAAGGAGAAGCACGGGATCGATTTCATCGAGGCTCAGGAACTGTGGCGTGGCACTGCCTTGTTGACATCGGCCAGATCCGATGACGAGCCAAGATTGGGATTGGTCGGGATTGTCGGTGGGAAATGCTGGATGGCAGTTTTCACACTACGGGACAGAAGCGTTCGTATTATTTCGGTTAGGCGAGCTCGTGACTACGAGAGGAAGCTCTATGAAGACCATATCAGCGGCCGAATTCGACAAGAAGTTCGATGATGGTGAAGATATCAGCGAATATGTCGACTGGTCAAAAGCCCGCCTGGTCAATTGGGAACGCGAAATCGTGCAACTTGAAATTCCCAAGCAGGATCTGACGCAATTGGATGCCGAGGTGGCTCGTTTGGGCACGACACGGGATCGCCTGATTTCAAAATGGGTGAGAGAGCGTCTGGCGAACGTTACCGCCGCCGAATAACCCCCTTGCGCGACGCAAGGCTGCGCGCTATCACTTGTGTCATGACGATTCCGGGCAACCCTTTTTTGACGTCCTTTGCCGCCGGCCGCATGTGCGCCGGCGCGATGTCGTTTGCCCCACTCTCGCTTCTTCTTCTCGACCTTACGCGCGGTTGCCGGGTCCATTGAGGAGCGCCCGGCGGCCGGATAGCCGCTTGGCAATAGCTCTTCGCACACACTCCCAAGACAAATGATATCGGGCCAGATCTGGCCAGCATTTGCCGTCGCCAAGCCGCAAACGATGCGCTAAGAGCCGAGGCACATGCGGAAAGAGGAAGAGAAGACGATGATTGCCAAGACCCATTCCGTGAAGCAGGGCATGCCGGACGCTTCGCAGAAATACCGCGCCTATCCGCAGATCGATATTTCCGACCGTACCTGGCCGTCCAAGACCATTACCAAGGCGCCGATCTGGTGTTCGGTCGACCTGCGCGACGGCAACCAGTCGCTGGTCAACCCGATGGGCCATGACCGCAAGGCGCGCATGTTCCAGCTGCTGCTCGACATGGGCTTCAAGGAAATCGAGATCGGTTTCCCGTCCGCCTCGCAGACCGATTTCGATTTTGCCCGCTGGTGCGTCGAAGAGGGCAATGTGCCGGCCGACGTGTCGCTGCAGGTGCTGGTGCAGTGCCGGCCGGAACTGATCACGCGGACCTTCGAGGCGCTGGAAGGGGCCAAGCGGCCGATCATCCATTTCTACAATTCGACCTCCGAGCTGCAGCGCCGCGTGGTGTTTGCCAAGGACGTGCCCGGCATCAAGCAGATTGCCGTCGATGCGGCCAAGATGATCACCGAGATGGCGGCGAAGGCCGCTACCAAAGACAATGGTGGCTTCCGCTTCGAATATTCGCCGGAAAGCTTTACCGGCACGGAGCTGGACGTGGCCTTGGAGATTTCCAATGCGGTGATCGAGATCATCCAGCCGACGCCGGACAACAAGCTGATCCTCAACCTGCCGTCGACGGTCGAGATGGCGACGCCGAACATCTATGCCGACCAGATCGAATGGATGTGCCGCAATATCCACAACCGCGAAAACGTCATCATCTCGCTGCATCCCCACAACGACCGCGGCACCGGCATCGCCGCGACCGAGCTGGCGCTGATGGCCGGTGCCGACCGGGTCGAAGGCACGTTGTTCGGCAATGGCGAGCGCACCGGCAATGTCGATGTGGTGACGCTGGCGCTCAACATGTATACGCAGGGCATTGACCCGAAGCTGGACTGCTCGGATATCGAGCGGATCAAGGCGGTCTATGAATATTCCAACGAGATGGTCATTCCCGAGCGCCATCCGTATGTCGGCGAACTGGTCTATACGGCCTTTTCCGGCTCGCATCAGGATGCGATCAACAAGGGCATGAAGGCGATCCGCAAGGCCAATTCCTCGCTGTGGGAAGTGCCGTATCTGCCGATCGACCCGCAGGATGTCGGACGCTCCTACGAGGCGATCATCCGCATCAATTCGCAGTCGGGCAAGGGCGGCATCGCCTATATCCTGGCGGAGGATTACGGCATCAACCTGCCGCGCGCCCTGCAGGTGGAGTTCCGCGAGGAGATCCAGCGCATTACCGACGACGAGGGCGTGGAACTGCCGTCGAAGCGGATCTATGATCAGTTCATCCGCTCCTATGTCGACCAGCCCGACGCCCGCCTGAAATATGTCGACCATCACACCTATCCCGATACCGAGCACAAGGGCATGCGGGTGGTGGCGGCCGAGATCACCGATCGGGGCGAGACCAAGCGCATCGAGGGCAGGGGCACCGGCCCGATCGACGGCTTCATCAATGCGCTGTCGACCTATCTCGGCGTCGAGATGTCGGTCAGGGATTATTCCGAGCATTCGCTGCAGCACGGCTCGAATGCGGCGGCGATCGCCTATGTCGAGATCGACTATCCGGGCGGCAAGCTGTTCGGTGCGGGGATCAACACCAACATCGTCGCGGCCTCTCTCGAAGCGATCGTCTCGGCGGCCAACCGGGCGCTCGAGGCGCGTCACGCCAAGGCCTGATACCGGTGGCGCTTGCCGCGATCACGCGGGGTGACGACAAAGCGGCAGCGCCTCTGGTGCTGCTGCATGGCTTTGGCGGCGGGGCTTGCGTCTGGCAGGACGTGATGGCCGGATTGCCGGAAACAATTCCGGTCATCGCCTATGACCTGCCGGGCCATGGCGGGTCTCTGCAGGAGGACGGTATCGGCGGTGCCGGGCGCATGGCCAAGGCGGTGCTCATCGATCTCAAGCGGCGCGGCGTGGCACGGTGTCATGTCGCCGGCCATTCGTTGGGCGGTGCGACCGCGGCACTGATGGCGCTGCGGGAGCCGACGCGGGTGAAAAGCCTGACGCTATTGGCGCCGGGCGGTTTCGGGCCGGAGATCAATCATCGGGCGCTTGCCGCGTATGGCTTTGCCGACAGCGAGGCGGCGCTGCAAACGGCGCTGCGGGCCATGACCGGTCCCGGCTTCTGCTTCCATGAGGAGGCTGTGCGGACCCTGTGGGCGTCACGGCAGGTGCCGGGCGCCGGTGATGCACTTCGACAGGTGTTCGAGGCGATCCTGGCCGGCTCGCCGCTCGACGACAGGCGGCAGGGCACGCTGCCGCTTGCAGACCTCGGCCGGCTCGCCATGCCCTGCTATGTCGTCTGGGGGCTGGACGATACCATCCTGCCAGTGGCGCAGGCCGAGGGCCTGCCGGCGAACATCACCGTCGAGCGCATCGCAGGCGCCGGCCATATGCTGATCGACGAGTGCCCGGAACGCGTCCTGTCGTTGCTTCGTGCGGTGCTTGCCCAGGTGCCCTGATGTCGGCGGCCGCTGCCCTTGCTACTTGTCGCCGAGCGTATATTCGCCGCGCTCATGGATGGTGTTGGCGCGGCCGACCAAGAGGGTGTCGACGCGGCCGATGCGGTCGGGGTCCTTGCCGGGATAGGGCATTGAATGCAGGATGTAGCGCATGGCATTGAGCCGGGCGCGCTTCTTGTCGTTCGACTTGATCACCAGCCAGGGCGAATCGGCGGTATCGGTGTGGAAGAACATCGCCTCCTTGGCGCGGGTGTAATCGTCCCATTTGTCGAGCGAGGCGAGGTCGACCGGCGAGAGCTTCCATTGTTTGAGCGGATGAACCTTGCGCTCCTTGAAGCGGCGGCGCTGCTCGTCCTGGCTGACGGAAAACCAGAACTTGATCAGGTGCAGGCCGCTGCGTACCAGGTTACGCTCGAATTCCGGCGCCTGGCGCAGGAATTCGCGATATTCCTCATCGCTGCAGAAGCCCATGACCCGCTCGACGCCGGCGCGGTTGTACCAGCTGCGGTCGAACAGCACGATCTCGCCGCGGGTCGGCAGATGCTCGACATAGCGCTGGAAATACCATTGGCCGCGCTCGACTTCGCTCGGCTTTTCGAGCGCGACGACCCGTGCGCCGCGCGGATTGAGGTGCTCCATGAAGCGCTTGATGGCGCCGCCCTTGCCGGCGGCATCGCGTCCCTCGAACAGGATGATGACCCGCTGGTTGGCGTCCTTGACCCAGGACTGCAGTTTCAGCAGCTCGGTCTGGAGAACGAATTTCTCATGCTCGTAGTCGCGGCGCAGCATCTTGTATTTGTAGGGATAACCGCCGTCGCGCCAATCCTCGGCCAGTTCATCACTGCTGGCCTTGGAGCGGCCGGACGGTTTGGAGCCCAGCTGCTTGCGCAAGCGGCGGGCGTCGTCGGGAGAGGCGCCGGCGATGATGGCGGCGATGCCGGCCTCGACCTCGCGGTTTCCATGGGCTTGCGTGGCGATCGCGCTGATCGCCGACAGTTCGGCCTCCTGGGCGGCCTGACTGCGCTCTTCGGCCAGGCCCGCCTCGACGGCCGGCGGCAATGCACCGGCAGCGCCCGTTTCACTCTCGCCGGTGATGTTCGGTAGGTCCCTGTTTGCCATGGTTCTCCTCTCTCCTCTTGCCCCGCATCGTCGTGGATAGCGGTTGCTTGTCAAGCTATATTAGGCGCCTCGAAAGGGCGCCCGGCATTGACATGAATCAAGAATGGCCAGGGTCAGGCGGTCCCAGGCCAGCCGAGGTATTCCCGAGGGGAGGGCTGTATCAGCCCAGCAGGCGTTGATGGTGCTGGCGGGTTATGGCGGCGGCCGCCTCCCTGCCGAAGCGGTTCCCGGCCAGCGGCCAGGCGTCGGGCTTGCCGGGGATCGAGAACAGATTTTAGGCGGCGGGGGGCTTGCTGCCGCCGGGGCCCTGCGAGGCCGAGGCGATGCCGACCACCGGCACGCGCTTGCCATGGCCCTGCAGCCAGTAGAGCGTGTTCAGATGGGTGTGGCCGTGCAGAACCAGTTCGGCGCCGCCGGTGAAGACGGCGGCGGCAAAGCGGCGGATGCCGATCATGCGCTTGTGGCTGGAGGCGGCGCCGCGGATCGGCGGATGATGGATCATCACGACGCGAAACAGGCCCTCCTTGCCGGCGGCTTTCAGCAGTTCGACGGTTTCGCGGGCCTGGCGCGAGCCGAAATAACCGGTCGCGGCAAAGGGCGGGGTGGCGATCGAGGTCGAACAGCCGATCATCGCCACGGGGCCGCGGCGGCGGATGGTCGGGAAGAGCTTGAAATCCTTTTCCCAGATCAGCGGATCGTCGTCGCCCTTGACGAAATCATACCAGGCGCTCATCGCCTTGTCGTGGGCGCCGGGCACATAGGCGTCGTGATTGCCGGGTACCACGGAGGTCTGCAAGGGGCCGCCGGTTTCCTGCAGCCATTTTGCGGCGGCGCGGATCTCGATGCCGGTTGCCAAATTGACCAGGTCGCCGGTGATGGCCAGATGGTCCGGCTCGCGAGCCCGCATGTCGTCGACCAGAAGGTCGAGCGTGCCGGTGATCATGTGCTTGGCGCGGTTGCGGTGCCAGTTGACGTAGCCGGTAATGCGCTTGGAAGCCAGTTCGCGGAAGGTCATGCTGGGAAGGGGCCCGAGGTGGATATCGGATATATGCGCTAGCTTGAACATGGCTCCATGTCTTAAAGATGTGAACCATGGGGGGCAAGCAGAATGAGTGACGACAAACGGGACGACAATCGCAACGACGAGTTACGCGGCCGCGGCTCGCGGCTGCTGATGGCGGTGCTGCATCGCTATTTTGTGCTGTCGCGCGGCATGACGATGGGGGTGCGCGCCGCCTGTTTCGACGAGCAAGGCCGGGTTTTCCTGGTGCGCCATACCTATGTGCCGGGCTGGTATCTGCCGGGCGGCGGCATCGAGCACCACGAGACGGCGGGCCAGGCGCTCACCAAGGAATTGCGGGAAGAGGGTAACCTGGAAATGACCGGCGTGCCGGAACTCTTCCACATTTATTACAACAGCCGCATCAGCAAACACGACCATGTGCTGCTCTACCGGGTCGATGTGAAACAGACCGCGCCGCGGCCGCCCGACCGCGAGATCGCCGAATGCGGCTTTTTCGATCCGCTCGACCTGCCGGACGGGGCGACCAACGCGACGCGCAAGCGCCTCGCCGAACTCAGCGGCGAGATCACGCGCTCCGAGATCTGGTAAGCGTCTCGCGGCCGTGCGGCCGGTCAAGATCCAGCAGCGGGCCGGCGGGTACCACGCCGGTCGGGTTGATGGTCTTGTGGCTGCGGTAATAGTGGTCCTTGATGTGCTGCAGGTTGACCGTGCCGGCGACGCCCGGCACCTGGTAGAGGTCGCGCAGATAGGTCTCAAGGGCCGGATAGTCGGCAATGCGGCGCAGGTTGCACTTGAAATGACCGACATAGACCGGATCGAAGCGCACCAGCGTGGTGAACAGCCGCCAGTCGGCTTCCGTCAGGGTGTCGCCGAACAGGTAGCGCTGCGCGGTGAGCCGCTCTTCCAGCCAGTCCAGGGTCTCGAACAGCGGAAAGACGGCGCTTTCGTAAGCGGCCTGGGTGGTGGCAAAGCCGGCCTTGTAGACGCCGTTGTTGACGGTGTCGTAGATGCGGGCGTTGATCTCATCGATCTGCGCATGCAGGGCCTGCGGGTGGAAATCGAGGCTCGATCCGGTGATGCCGTCAAAGGCGCTGTTGAACATGCGGATGATGTCGGCGGATTCGTTGGAGACCATGGTATCGGTCTGCTTGTCCCACAGAACAGGCACGGTGACGCGGCCGGAATAGGACGGGTCGGCTTTCACATAGACCTGCCAGAGCGCCGACGAGCCGAACAGATGATCGACGGTGCCGCCATCGCGGTCGTGGAATTCCCAGCCGTTTTCGACCATCAGCGGATCGACGACCGAGACCGAAATCAGGTCTTCGAGGCCTTTCAGCTTACGGAAGATCAGGGTGCGATGGGCCCAGGGACAGGCGAGCGACACATAGAGATGGTAACGTCCGGCCTCGGCCTTGAAGCCGCCCTTGCCGGTCGGGCCGGGCTCGCCATCGGCGGTGACCCAGTTGCGGAAGATCGAGGCGCCGCGGCGGAAATGGCCTGCGGTCGATTTCGTATCATACCAGACGTCTTGCCAGACGCCGTCTACCAGCATGCCCATGACACGATCCTTCGGTTGTTCGTTTTCGTTGTGCCTTACATACGGCGGCCAGCGCAGATTGCGAGATAGCAAAGGATGAACAGTGCGTTTTTCCATTGGACGTCGGCAGAATTAGTTGCTATTCGCAACGTCGCAAATTTGGAATCTCAGACCGATGCTCGACAACCGGAACCCGCGACGACGCTGAAGCTGCTTGAACGCCTGTCACAACGGCGCTTTCGAGATCCATCCTTCCTGTCCGCATTTCTGGTTCCGGTCCTTTCATGAACAATCACGCGCTTGTCTACCTCACCGAGGATGCGTCCCATGACGCCATCGTCGAGCATATCAACGAAGAAGCCTTTGGCCCCGGCCGGCTGGCGCGGGCAGCGGCCCGCATCCGCGAGCAGGGGCCGCATGACCGCTCGCTCTCCTTCATCTGCGCCGACGATGGCGAAACCATTGCCTCGGTGCGCATGACGGCTGTGGATGCCGGCGGGGTCAAGGGCCATCTTCTGGGGCCGCTGGCGGTTCGCCCGTCCCACAAGAACCAGGGCATCGGTCGCGAACTGGTGCGCATCGCCGTCGATGCGGCGCGTCGGGCCGGCTCCGAAGCGGTGATCCTGGTCGGCGACCCGCCCTATTACATGCCGCTCGGCTTTGAAAAGGTCGCCTATGCGGCGCTGGAATTCCCAGGCCCGGTCGACCCGGCCCGGGTTCTGGTCGTGCCGCTCAACGAGGATGTTCATACCCGGCTGAAGGGCAAGATCGCCTGGCGTCAGAAGTAGTCGCGGGTGGGAGCAGGGGCGGCCCCGCAGGGCCGCCCGGATTGTCGTTTCAGAGCGTCTGACCGTAGTTGAACGGCACCCAGTCGAATTGGATGTCGTCGCGTCTGACATGGCCGATGCCGGGGAAGGCGATATGGGCGCCGGCGACCAGATAGCCCTCGGCCACTGCCTCGTCGAAGGCCTTGGCCCGGGCGGCGATTGCGGCGTCCTTGTCGTGATCGAATTCGATGGCCACGTCCGGCTGGTCGAACTGCAGGACGTCGCCATGGGTGATGTCGCCCCAGAAGACGATCTTGCGGCCCTGACTTTCCACCACGATGGCGCTGTGGCCCGGCGTATGGCCGGCCCTGAGCACCGATCCGAAGCCCGGCAGGACATCGCTATCGTCGTCGAAGGTCTCGAAGCGGCCAGCCTCGATATAGGGCGTCAGGGCGTCATGGGCTTGCGTGAACTGGGTCTTGACCGCGTCTGCCGCCTTCTGCTGTTCGGCCGGATCCTGCCAGAAGGCGGCCTCGCGCTGGTTGACATGCAGGGTGGCATTTTCAAAGACGCGCTTGCCATCGATGGCCAGACCGCCGGAATGGTCGGTGTGGACATGGGTGAGGATCACGTCATCGATGTCGGCAGGGCTGTAGCCGGAGGCCTCGATATTGGCGACGAGATGGCCGAGCGACGGGCCCAGATAGGCGCCCGTGCCGGCATCGATCAGCACGAGCCTGTCGCCGGTGTTGACCAGGAAGGCATTGACGGAGGTCTCGGTCGGGCTGCCCTGGAAGGCGGCGGCAAGGGCGGCGGTTGCCTCGGTCTCGGTGGTGTTGCGGTAGAGCTTGGCCAGCGGCAGGGAAATGGTGCCGTCGGAGAGCGCGGTGACCTCGACCGCGCCGAGCTTGAGGCGATAGAAAGCCGGCGCCTGGCGGGCGGCAAAGGGCGCCTTGGCAGAGGCCGAGAGGGGCAGGGTGGATGCTGCGCCGGCGGCCAGCACCGCCGTGCCGGCAGTTTTCAGAATGGATCGACGTGTGTGCATGGTGGCACTCCTGATTGTTCGATGGGGCGAGGCGGCCTTGCAAGAACCTTTCAAACAGGTATCTATGGTGGGGTTAGCAATCAAATCGATGCGGCTCATGGACACTATCGATCATTTCAATCTGCGTTCCTTCGACCTCAACCTGCTGGTGGCCTTCGATGCGCTGATGGCGGAGGGCAGCGTGACCAGGGCGGCGCGGCGGCTGAAGATCCAGCAGCCGGCGATGAGCCATGCGCTTTCGACGCTCCGGGTGCTGTTCCAGGACGAGCTGTTCCTGCGCAATGGCCAGACCATGCAGCCGACGGCGCGGGCGCGCAGCCTGTCCGGACCGATCCGCCTGGCGCTGAAGCAGGCGCAGACGGCGCTGACGGCGGCCGATATGTTCGATCCGGCCACCGAGCAGAGGGTCGTGCGCGTCGGCATGTCGGCGGAGGTCGAACTCCTGCTCCTGCCGGAGCTGACGGCGCGGCTGCGCCGGCTGGCGCCAGGGATCAAGATTCTGGCGCGCGGCTGCCAGCCGGACGAGGTGGATGCAATGCTCGACGGCGGCGCCATAGATCTCGCCGTCGGCTGCACCTATGCCCAGGCGAGCCGGCGGATCTGCGAGATGCTGTTCGAGTCCGAAGTCGCCTGCTGCTACAATCCTCAACTGCTCAAGCTGGACAACCCCGTGTCGATCGAGGCCTATCTGGCGGCCGACCATGCTGTCATCTCGCATTCGGAAAGCCTGCATGGCTGTATCAAGGAAGCGCTGGAATTTGCCGGCGTGGACTTGAACATCGTCACGGCGGCCCCCGATTTCATGACGGTTCTGGCGACGGCGCGCATCAGCCCTGTCATCGCCACGGTCTCGGCGCGCATCGCCCAGCGCTACGGGCCGCTGCTGGGACTTGTCACCAGCCCGGTGCCGCTGAGCTTGCGCTTCCTGCCGGTCGCCATGGTCTGGCCGACCCATTCCGATAATGATCTTGCCGGGCGCTGGCTGCGCCAGCAGATCCGCGAGGTGATGAGCGAGACTTTGACGGTGGCGCCGACAACGACAATGACAACGACAACGAGCCTTAAAATCGCTTCATGAGCCAGGTGATGGCGTAGTCGCCGCTGAAATTGTCGATGCGGCCGAAGGGTTTGTAGCCCTGCCGCTCATAGGCTCGCAGCGCGGCCGGATTGATGGTGTCGATATAGGCGCCCTTGCAGCCGCGGGCTTTTGCCTCGTCCTCGGCCAATTGCAACAGTTTGCCGGCCAGTCCCCGGCCGCGATAGCGCTCCGGCACGAACAGAAACTCGACGCAGAGCCAGCCGCGGCCGGTATAGCCGATCAGCCCACCTTCGGTTTTTCCCTCCGCGTCGCGGATAGGGATGCTCAGATCCCGGCGGTCGGTGGGCCCGAGCATCTGGCTGTTATGGACGCGCAAGGCCGCCAGCACCGCCCGCTCATCCTCAGGCGATGTGCTGTCCAGCACGTCGAGTTTGGGATCTTCGTTGGTCAATGCTCTACCGTCCCTCGCGCCACCACATGGCCGAGATGGCGAAGAGCAGGGCGGCGAGGCCGGCGAAGCCGGCAAACAGCGGCAGGGTGTCGATGCCTTTCAGCACGGTCTCATCGGTGAGCCTGATCGCCATGCGGCGGTCGTCGGCAACGCGGACCTGGCCGCGAACGGGCAGGATGTCCGGCAGGCGTACGCCGTCATTGCCGTTGTCGAGCCTGGCCACCAGGCCGCGGCTGGTGGCGGCCAAAGGCGCCAGGGTCTCGGTGGTGGAGATCATCGCCTTGAATTCCGGCGCATCGACGGCGCCGACATGCACAAGGGTGGAGAAATCGCCATTGCTGACGGTGAACAGGCCGGTCTCATCCATCTTGCGCTCGGCGCGGAACAGGCCAGGGCCGGTCTCGGTCAGCGGCACGGTCTCGGTCTTGCCGGAGGGATAGCGGATGGCGGCTTCGCCGGGATTGTCACCGATGGTCTGCCGGCTGATTTCCAGCGTCCGGCCGGCGGCGCGGGCGGTCAGCGCCTCTTCCTCGAGCTCCGGCTCCTTCATCAGCCAATGGGCGATGCGGCGATAGAGCGAGACATGCGGGCCGCCGCCCTCAAAACCGCGCGCCCAGAGCCAGCCCTGGTCCGACAGAAGCATGGCGACGCGGCCTTCGTCGGCGCGGTTCAGCACCAGCAGCGGGCGGCCGTCGGCGGCGGTCATTACCGTTTCGCCGTTCGGCGTGTCGACGTCGACGCTGCGGAACCAGCGGCCCCAGCTCGGCGGTTCGATGGCCGATCCGTCGAGGCCACGGGTGACGGGGTGGCGCTTGCCGAGATCCGACAGGCGCGGATAGAAGGCCGCCTCGTGCATGGCGCCGGTGGGGGCCGCCGGCAGCACGGATGCCAGCGGCGTCATGGCGATCGAATCCTCGCCGGCATGTTCCGGGCCGGCGGCGATCAACAGGGCGCCGCCCTTCCTGACATATTCGGCGATATAGTCGTAATAGAGGATCGGCAGCACGCCGCGATGCTGGTAGCGATCGAAGATGATCAGGTCGAAATCCTCGATCTTCTCGACGAACAGCTCGCGGGTCGGGAAGGCGATCAGCGACAGTTCGTTGATCGGCGTGCCGTCCTGTTTTTCCGGTGGGCGCAGAATGGTGAAATGCACCAGATCGACCGAGGCGTCGGATTTCAGCAGGTTGCGCCAGGCCCGTTCGCCGGCATGGGGCTCGCCGGAGACCAGCAGCACGCGCAGGTTCTCGCGGATGCCTTCGATCAGGTGGATGGCGCGGTTGTTGGCCTCGGTCACTTCGCCGGGCAGGCCCTCGACGGCAAATTCGAGCACATTGTTGCCGCCGCGCGGTACCTTGAAGGGGAAGGGCGTTTCCTGGCCGGGGGTGGCCTGCAGCCGGGCGATTTCCTCACCGTTCATGGTGACGGTGACATTGGCCGAGGCGCCGGGCGAGCGGCCGTCGTCGAACACCCGGAAGGTCAATTGCTGATCCTCGCCGACGATGCTGAAGCGCGGCGCGCGCAGCACTTCGATGCGCCGGTCGAACTCATCGGCCTTGCCGGTGATCAGGCCGTGGATGGGCGCATCGACGCCGGCCGTCTGGCCGGCCGAAGGGATATCGTGAATCTGGCCGTCGGTGATGAACACCACGCCGCCGATGCGGGCCGGCGGCACGTCGGAAATGGCGGTCGACAGGGCTTCGAACAGCCGCGTCGTCGGCGTGTCGGAGGTTTCTGGATCCTTGACCTCGACGATACGCGGCTCGATGCTGGCAAAGCGGCCGAGCCGGTCTTTCAGCCCTTCCAGCGCCGCATCGGTCATGGCGGTGCGCTCTGGCGTGTCCTGGCTCTGGCTGCGGTCGACGATGATGGGCACGACGGTGCTCAAGGGGTCGCGGTCTTCCTGCAGCAGCAGCGGATTGGCAAGGGCGGCGATCAGGGCTGCCAGCGCCAAAAGCCGAAAGCCGGTGCCGCGCACGCTGCGGGCAAGCCCCAGCACGGCCAGCGCCAGGCTGAGGACCGCAAGGGCGGCCAGCGCCGTCCAGGGCAGGAAGGGGGCGAATTCAAGGGTCATGTCATTGCCCCAGCCGTTCGAGCAGGGCGGGAATGTGCACCTGGTCGGCCTTGTAGTTGCCGGTCAGCATATACATCATGATGTTGACGCCGGAGCGGTAGGACATTTCGCGCTGGGTCTCGTCCGGCGGCACGGTCGGCAGAACCGGGGCGCCATTGGCATCCATGGCCCAGGCGCCGAGCATGTCGTTGCCGGTGATCAGGATCGGCGAGACGCCGTCGCCGGACGATGTGACGCCGCTGCTGGAGGCGCGGGCTTCCTGGCGGGCCTCGACCCAGAGCGGGCTGCCGGTATAGCGGCCGGGAAAGTTGGTCAGCAGGTAGAAGGACCGCGTCAGCACGTGATCGGAGGGAACCGGCTCCAGCGGCGGAATGTCGATATTGGCCAGAATCGCCTGCAGCCGCTCGCCATTGGCGCTGGGGCCGGCGTCGCCGCTGATATTCGACAGCTGGTCGCGGGTGTCGAACAGGACGGTGCCGCCGGAGCGCATATAGGCGTCGATGCGGCTGATGGCGGCCGCACTCGGCATGGGAGCGGTCGCCGAGATCGGCCAGAAGATGATCGGGTAGAAGGACAGCTCGTCGCGGGCGATATCGAGGCCGACCGGCATGCTCGGCTCGAGCGTCGTGCGATAGGTCAGGAAATCGGTGAGGCCGGTCAGGCCGCGCTCGGAGAGGTCGTCGACCTCGGCTTCGCCGGTGCGCACATAGGCCAGATGGGTGTTGTCGAGCCTTTCAAGGATCTGCTCGTCGCCGGGCTTGGCATCGTCGGCCATGGCCCGGTCCGGGCCTGCCATCAGCAGGGCGGCAAGGCCAATGAGCGCTGCGGCGCTGGCGCGCTTTGGCAGGCGGGCAAAGGCGCCGCCCATGAACAGCACGATCAGGCTGTCGAGGATCAGCAGCAGCAATGCCAGCGTCAGAAGACCGGGTTTCAGCGGCGTCGCCACGGTGCCGGCCAGCGGCAGGCGATCGACCGGGATCGGCGAGGCCGACACGTCGAGCGGACGCAGTTCGGCATCGGTCGCCAGCAGGTTCAGCGCTGCAAATCCGTCTTCGGTGCCGTAAAGGCCCGGCGGATTGTCGAAGGTGGCGGCGGTCGGCCGTCGTTCGCCAAGCTCCAGCGGCCGGGCCGCGCCGGTCTCGCCGGTCAGAGCGCCGCGCTCGGTCAACAGGCGATAGGGCGGCAGGGCGGCCACTCCCGCGGTGCCGTTCTGGCCGGCGCCGCTGCCGACATTCGACAATTGCACGATGCGGCGCAGCATCTCGACGAATTCGCCCGAGATCGGCAGGTCGGACCAGGTGGCTTCGGCGCTGACGTGGAAGAGCACGGTGCGGCCGCCACCGGCCTGCTTGACGGTGACCAGCGGCGTGCCGTCGGCAAGGCTTGCCCAGGTGCGCTCGGCCAGATCCGGGGTCGGCTCGGCCAGAACCTGGCGCTTGACCAGGATCTTGTCGGGGCGGGCCATGCCGGCAAAGGGTCCGGTCAGCGGAAAGTCGGCGAGCGGCTGCGGTTCGGCCCAGGAGAGTGCACCGCCCAGCGCACGTTCGCCCTGGCGCAGCACGACCGGCACCAAGGGATCGCCGACCGGGGCGGCGGCAAGGCGCGGTCCGGCAAAGCGGATCAGCGTGCCGCCATTGGCGATCCAGCGCTGCAGCGGCTCGTAGACGTCGGCCGGCAGGCGGCCGATATCGGCCATGACGATAACAGACGGATTGCGCTGCAGGATTTCCGGAATGCTGATCGCCAGGTCCTGCACATCGGGCTCGATCAGGTCGGCATAGGGGGCAAGCGCTCGTTGGATATAGAACAGCGGCGACAGCAGCGGCTGGAAATCGTCGCCGCTATCGCCCGACAGCAGGGCGACGCGCCTGCGGCGGAAACCGTCGTCGAGAAGGTGGGTCGCGCCGGCGCTGGCAAAGCCGGCAATATTCAGCCGGGCAAAATCGTTGCGCAGTTCGAAGGGCGCGGCGATGTCGCCACTCGCCACCGTCTGGCCGGCGGCAAAGGCTAGCGTGCCGGAGGCGATGGTGCGGCCCTGCTGGTCCTGCGCGTCGACGATCATTTGCTCGGCGGTCAGCCCATTCAGCCGCGTCGCCTTGACGGTCAGGTTGTCGGCGCCGTTGACGGCCCCGGTAATGGCCACCGCGCTGGCGCCATTGCCCTCGACGAGCCGCAAGTCCCGCGGCTGAAGGGCGGCAAGCCGTGTCATTGTGGCGTCGTCGTCGCTGCTCCTGATGCCATCGGCGATGAAGGCCAGCGTGCCGGGCACGGTGCCGGCAAGCGCCGCCTCGATGGCCGCAATCGCGCCGTCGCGATCGGGCCTAAGCGGCTTCGGGCTTGCCGCCATCAGCTTTTCGCGGGCCGCCGCCGCATTGGCCGGTACGGCATCGTGCAGCGGTTCGGCGGTGAGCGCGATCGACACGGGCACGCCGCGGTCCTCGGCATCGTCGATCAGCAATTCGGCGGTCTGGCGCCGTCTGTCCCAGTCGGCAGCGGTCGCCCAGCCATTGTCGATCAAAAGCACCAGCGGACCTTCGGCCGACAGCGAACTGCCGCGCGGATTAAGCACGGGGCCGGCCAGGGCGATGATCACCAGGGCGGCGATCGCCATGCGCAGGGCCGTCAGCCACCACGGGCTCTTGGCCGGTGTTTCCTCGCGCTTCATGACGCCGGCGAGGATCTTCAGCGGCGGGAAGATTTCGGCGCGCGGGCGCGGCGGCGTCAATTTCAGCAGCCACCAGATCAGCGGCAAAGCGGCGAGCGCCACCAGAATGGCCGGGCTGGCAAAGGCAAACGGCAGGGCGTTCATGAATTGCCTCCCCTGCCGACATGGGGCGGCGTGCCGGACAGATACATATGCACCGAGACCAGCGCCTGCGAGGCGAGCTGGTCGGTGCGATGATGCACGAAGCTCCAGCCGAGGCGGCGCAGCGCCTCGCCGAGATTGTCGCGGCGGCTGAGATAGGCCCGGCGGTATTCGTCGCGCAGGCCTTCGGCGCGGCCGGAGACGAGTTTCTGGCCGGTTTCCGGATCGGTGAACTCGGTGCGGCCGGTATAGGGGAAGGTTTCCTCGGCCGGATCGGCGATCTCGACCACATGGCCGCGCAGGCCGCGGCGGGCCAGCGGCGCAATGCGGGCCATGATGCTGTCGGGATCATCGAGGAAGTCGCCGATCAGCACGATGTCGCTGACGCCGCGGATCATCTGGGTTTCCGGCAGGCCCGAGGTCAGCGGCGCGTGGATCACGGCCGTTGCCAGCCGTTCGGCGGCATTGCGGGCCGAAACCGGCTCCATGATCCCCGGACAACCGATGCGCTCGCCGGAGCGGGCGAGGATCTCGGCCAGCGCCAGCATCAGCACCAGGGCGCGGCTCTCCTTGGAGACATTGCCGTAGCTCGACTTGTACATCATCGACGGCGACATGTCGGCCCAGAGCCAGACGGTGTGGGCGGCTTCCCACTCGCGGTCGCGCACATACATGTGGTCGTCGCGGGCCGAGCGGCGCCAGTCGATTCGCGACAGGCTCTCGCCCTCGGCATAGGGCCGGAACTGCCAGAAATTCTCGCCGATGCCGCGCTTGCGGCGGCCGTGCCAGCCGGCAATCACCGTATTGGCGATGCGCCTGGCCTCGACCATGCAGTCGGGGATGAGCACCGCCCGCTGTCTGGCGCGGGTGAGCGCCTCGCTGCCGGATGTCTGTTCGACGATCTGTCCGATGGACACCACGCGCGCGCTGCCTCCCTTAGCCCTTGGCCTGGCGAACCAGGCCGGCGATCACATCGCGCACCGACATGCCTTCGGCGCGGGCGGCAAAGGTCAGGGCCATGCGGTGCTGCAGGATCGGTTCGGCCAGCGCATGCACGTCGTCGAGCGACGGGGCGAGGCGGCCTTCGTAAAGCGCACGGGCGCGGGCGCAGAGCATCAGCGACTGGCCGGCGCGCGGACCCGGACCCCAGGCGACATGCTTGTCGGTGTCGCTATTGCCCTGGCCGGGGCGGGCCGAGCGGACCAGCGACAGGATGGCCTCGACGACAGTGTCGGAGACCGGCATCTGGCGGATCAGGCGCTGGATCTCGATCAGCCGTTCGGCGCCGATGACGCTGTCGGCGCGGGATTCGGCAAGGCCGGTCGTTTCCAGCAGGATCTGCCGCTCGGCGGCCAGTTCCGGATAGCCGACATCGACCTGCAGCAGGAAGCGGTCGAGCTGGGCTTCCGGCAGCGGATAGGTGCCTTCCTGCTCCAGCGGGTTCTGGGTGGCCAGCACATGGAAGGGGGCCGGCAGGTCGTAGCGCTGGCCGGCCATGGTGATGTGATATTCCTGCATGGACTGCAGCAGAGCGGACTGGGTGCGCGGGCTGGCGCGGTTGATTTCGTCGGCCATCAGCAATTGCGCAAAGACCGGGCCTTTGAGGAAGCGGAAGGAGCGCCGGCCGCTGTCGTCCTGGTCCATCACCTCGGTGCCGAGAATATCGGACGGCATCAGGTCGGGGGTGAACTGGATGCGGTTGGCGTCAAGGCCCAGGACCGTGCCCAGCGTGGTGACCAGCTTGGTCTTGGCCAGACCCGGCACGCCGACCAGCAGCGCATGGCCGCCGGACAGGATGGCGAGAAGGGTGTTTTCGACGACGCGTTCCTGGCCGAAGATGACCTTCGACACTTCCCGGCGGATCAGGGCGATATCGGCAAGGGCGGCTTCCGCAGAAGCGACCATGGCGCTTTCGTCGAGTTCGGTGTCCGGCGTCTTCATCATGCCCATGGTGCTCTCCGTCTGGCTCCGGCTCACGGCGGGCGAATCGCACAACAGGCGCAATCGCTGCCTCTTAAAACAACTTATTCCCTAACGCCCCGCTGACAAGCGCGTTTCAAATGACTATCTCGTGACTACACCGATCCTAAGGGACAAACCGGGACGCAAAGATGGCAGCCGAGGAACTCAGCGCAAGCAAAGACGCCGCAGGACTGGCCGCGCTGATTTCGCGCGCGGCGGAGCAGACGGCGGGCGGAAAGGGCGGTTTGCCGCCCGTGGAACGCTGGAATCCGCCGTTTTGCGGCGATATCGACATGGAGATCCGGGCGGACGGCAGCTGGTTCTACATGGGCACGCCGATCGGACGGGCGCCGCTGGTGCGGCTGTTTTCGACCGTGTTGCGCAAGGACGAGGACGGAAAAACCTATCTCGTCACGCCTGTGGAAAAGGTTGGCATCCGCATCGAGGATGCGCCGTTCCTGGCCGTCGAGATGAGTGTCGGCACCAGGGAAGGTCAACCGCTGCTGACCTTTCGCACCAATGTCGGCGATGTGGTGGAGGCCGGGCCGGAGCATGAATTGCGCTTCGTCATTTCCGGCGAGAACCAGCAGTTGAAGCCCTATCTGATGGTGCGGGGCCGGCTGGAGGCGCTGGTGTCGCGGCCTGTCATGTATGATCTGGTGGCGCTGGGCGAAGAGATCGAGATCGACGGCGTTGCGATGTTTGCCGTGCGCTCCGGCGGTGCGGTGTTCCCGATGCTGCCGGCCGCCGAACTGGACGCGCTGTCGCAATGAGCGGATTGCCCCTTTATTCGGCGGCCGAGTTCCGCCGCCGGGCGCTGAACCAGATCGGCGCGCCGATCGAACATGCTTGGCGCGAGCATGGCGACCATATTCTCAATCCCGCCAGCCTGCTGGAGGTCGAGGGCCGCAAGCTGAAGGACGCCGCGGTGCTGATCCCGGTGGTCGAGGACGGCGACGATGCCAAGGTGATCCTCACCCAGCGCACCACACGCATGCGAAAACATTCCGGCCAGATCGCCTTTCCCGGCGGCGGCATAGACGAGGGCGATCTCTCCCCGGAAACGGCGGCGCTGCGCGAGGCGCAGGAGGAGATCGGGCTTGATCCGTCCTTCGTCGAGACGGTCGGGCGGCTGCCGCAATATCTGGCCGGCACGGGCTTTCGCATCATTCCGGTGCTCTCCGTCGTGCAGCGCGGCTTTACCGTGGTGCCGAACCCGGACGAGGTGGACGAGGTGTTCGAAGTGCCCTTGTCATTCCTGATGGATCCGGCCAATCACCAGCGCGACAGCCTGCCCTGGCAGGGCATCGTCCGGCATTTCTATGTCATGCCCTATGGCGAGCGCCGCATCTGGGGCATAACGGCCGGCATTCTGCGCACCCTTTATGAAAGGCTCTACCGATGACCCATCTTTCCGACCAGGCCTGGTTCGGCCAAGCGGCGCTGCGCACGGTCCTGGGACTGCTGAACGCTGATGGCGGGGAGGCGCGGGTGGTCGGCGGGGCGGTGCGCAACAGCCTGATGGGCATGGCGGTTGCCGATATTGACATTGCCACGACGCTGCTGCCGCAGGTGGTGATGGAGCGCGCCAGGGCGGCCGGCATCAAGGCCGTTCCGACCGGCATCGACCACGGCACCGTCACCCTGGTCCTTGAGGGCCGGCCGTTTGAGGTGACGACGCTGCGCGCCGATGTGGCAACCGACGGCCGGCACGCGCAAGTGGCCTTCGGTACCGACTGGCAGGTCGATGCCGAACGGCGTGACCTGACGATCAATGCGCTTTATGCCGATCAGACGGGCGAGGTGATCGACCTGGTCGGAGGGCTTGCCGATATCGAGACGGGCACGGTGCGCTTCATCGGTGTGGCCGCCGAGCGCATCGCCGAGGATTATCTGCGGGTGCTGCGGTTCTTCCGGTTCTTTGCCTGGTACGGCCGCGGCCGGCCCGATGCCGAGGGCTTAAGGGCCTGCGCCGCTGCCCGCTCCAAGCTCTCGACGCTCTCGGCCGAGCGCGTGTGGTCGGAGACGAAGAAGCTGCTGGCGGCGCCCGATCCGGGCCGGGCGCTCTTGTGGATGCGGCAATCGGGCGTCTTGACCGAAATCCTGCCGGAGACCGAGAAATGGGGCATCGACGCCATCCCGGGCCTGATTGCCTGCGAACAGGCGCTCGGCTGGGCGCCCGATGCGCTGCTGCGGCTCGCCTCGATCGTGCCGCGCGATGCCGAGCGGCTGCAGGGGCTGGCGGCGCGGCTGCGGCTTTCCAAGGCGGAAGCTGCGTTTCTGGAGGCGTTTGCCACAGCGCCGAACCTTGCCGAGGATATCAAGGATGTGGCGCTCGATCGGCAGCTCTACCGCCACGGCAAGGCGGGCATCGTCGCGACACTGCAGCTGAAACTGGCCTCCGAGCGGGCCAAGGTCGGTGGCGATCCGGCTGCCATGGGGCCGGCGATGCGGCTTGGCGTTCTGCTGGCGCGGGCGGAAGGTTTTGCCAAGCCCGTCTTCCCGCTGTCGGGCGCCGATGTGCTGGCCGCCGGCCTCTCCGCCGGGCCGGAGGTCGGACGCATTCTGGCACTGCTGGAAACCGAATGGGTGGAGCGCAACTTCTCCATCGACCGGGCGGCGCTGCTTGCCCGGCTGGAGCAGATGCTGCGCAGATGAGACGGTCGTTGCCGGATCGGACTGCCTTTCGAAGGGCAGTCTGCCGTGCCGCAGTGCCAAAAAATGCGATTTTGCTAAAATTTTAGCTGTTCTCAAAAAGGGACAGATACTTTTGCATGCTCTTATATAGGCCAAGAACAGCGCATCAGACGCTGTGTCCAAGAAAAACAAGAAAACGGGGCAGCCATGACGACCATTCCTTCCCTCTCGACCCGCAGCGTCGGTGCCGCATCGACCCAGACGGTCGAGCTTTCCAACAGCAGTTCCATCGCCTCTGCCGCGGCAGCACGCCCGGCAGGCCCGCCGGCGCCGCAGGATGGTGCCTGGCAGCCATCGATGCTCAACCTGGCGGATGCCGCCGAACTCGACCGTTCCAGCGTCGAAACGCTGGTTCTCGATCTCGAAACCGTGCGCGACCTGGTCGGCGCGGTCAAGGAACAGCTGGAACTGGCCTTGGACGAGGATAACCAGCGCGGCGCGATCGATGCGACCATCGCCGACCTCACCGCGCAGATCCGCGACGTGGTGACGGCCGGCCGGGACAACGGCCTGGAGCTCGGCTTCGGCCAGCCGCCCCGCGACCGGGAGCTGATTGCTTCGGTGGCGACCGACGAGGAGGGCAACCTGGCGGTCGAAACGGCGACGTTGAAGGCGAGCCAAACCGTGCTGGTGGGCCGCGGCAATGCCGATGACGGCATGCTGACCCGCGCCGTGACCGGACGCTCGGAAAACGGCACGGCCTATAGCCATTACCTGATCGATGCCGGCTCGCTCAATCCGGCCTCCGCCAATGCCCGCCGCATCGCGGTCTCGGACGAGACCTCGGCCGAGGCGCTGGACGGCATGATCGCCGCCACGGACCGCATGGTCACGACGCTCGACAATGCCATCGAAGGGCTTTCCGACCTCAGCGAGCGCATGACCGGGGTGACGGTTGAGGCGGCTGGCCTGTTGCAGGATGTCGCCGATGCGGACGACCTCGATGAAACGGACCTCGAAGACCGGGCCTTTGAGGCCAGCACCGGTCTTGCCGCCGCCGGCATGAGCATCGCCAACCGCGCGCCGTCCCTGTTCCAGGGGTTTGGCGCCTGACAAGGGCCGGCTGATCCTCTTTATCATAGGTCCGATAAGTGGCGGTTCGACCCGCAGTTACCCCCCTCTGCCTTGCCAGCGTTTGTCACTGCAATCGATTCACAGGATCGATTGCTCCGCTATGCGGACCGTTCCGCACCCCGCCACACGGGGGGAGATCGGCAAGAGGTTGCCGCTCGGGCAATCGAAAACGGCAGCCGCGTTCCTCAGATGATCAAGTCAGCACTTTTCATGATTCCAAGCCAGGCGAGCGCGTGGCCGCCAGTCGATCTCCCCACCCGTGGGGGAGATGCCCGGCAGGGCAGAGCATCTGTGTTTACTGTCAAGGTGGAGTTGGTGTCCAGAGGCGGTTTTGGGCGAGCAGGCAATTGGCCAAGACGATGAGCTTGCGCATGATGGCGACGAGGAT
>NZ_JABAEF010000034.1 GCF_023701945.1 Rhizobium sp. CG5 | reverse complement strand
CCACTTACTTCGTCCGCCGTCGAATTGCGAAACCCTCCGTCCAGTTGTTCGGTGCCACACCATGGTGCTGAAGAATGGCTTGAGCCGGATGCGGGGTGATCCGCATGTCCGGTTCTTAGGGGGCGGCCGCGCAGCAATGCGCCGCTGCTACCCGACCAGGGGCACGGAGCCTCGATAACGGGGCAGGTAGAATTCCGTAGAAAGCTATCAAGGCTACAATTTCGCAAGTTTATGGCGGAACATCCTGCGGCGACCGTGGTCATGGAGGCCTGCGGCAGTGCGCATTATTGGGCACGGGAGATGGCCAAACAGAGCCATGAGGTAAAGCTGATCGCTCCCCAGTATGTCCGCCCGTTTGTAAAGCGCCAGAAGAATGATGCAGCGGATGCCGAAGCGATTCTTATCGCCGCGCAACGGCCGGAGATGCGCTTCATCATTCCGAAGATGGAGGAGCAGCAAGCCAAGGCACTTCTTTTCCGTGGAAGAGAACGGCTTGTCCGCCAACGCACGGAATTGGTCAACGCGTTACGGTCGGTCCTTATGAGTTTGGCCACCCAACCCCGCCCGGGATCGGGCATCTGGAGCGGATCGAAGCGATCATTGAGGATAAGAACAGCGACCGGCCGGAACTGGTTCGCGAGGAGTGCCTCGATCTTTTGCGGCAGATTGCCGAGAAGACGCAACGAATTGAGGTAAAAGCCAAACAGATCGCCTCTTTGGCGACGCCTGAAGCAACCGTTCACGGCTGAGGTGGTAGCTTGCGCAGTCAGGCGGAGTGTTGTTAAGGCTGAGCGGGGCGGGTGGGAAGCACCCGCATGCAAGAGCGCCTGGGTCTTGGCCCTGTGTGTCGATGATATGTGATGAGGTTCACTGACCATGCCCCAGGAAGATACAGGTCTTGTCCTGCCGGCAACCGATCGCCATGATGCACCGCTGTACGAGCGGATGAAGTCGCAGATCAGAGTGCGTATCGACAGCGGAGACTGGCCCGTCAACCATCGCATCCCCTCCGAAAACGAGCTGGTCGACATGCTGGGTGTCAGTCGCATGACGGCCAATCGTGCCCTCAGAGAGTTGGCGAGCGAAGGGGTCATCGTGCGCGTGCAAGGTCGCGGCTCTTACGTTGCGCCGAAGAAGCGCAGCGCCAATATGATGGGTGTGCGCAATATCGCAGACGAGATCGCCGAACGCGGAGGCGTGCATTCGGCAGATCTCGTCTTGATGCAGGCAGAGGTCTGCAATCACGACCTCGCAGACGCACTCGAGACATCGGTGGGTGAGGCAGCGTATCATTCCGTCATCGTCCACAAGGAAGACGACCTGCCAATTCAACTTGAAGACCGCTTCGTCAACGCTCTGGTGGCATCGGACTATCTGCAACAGGATTTCCGAGAAACGACCCCCAATGCCTATCTGAGCAGGGTCGCGCCCATTTCCAAGGCCGAACAGTTCGTCGAGGCGGTCCAGCCCCAACCATGGGAATGCAAGCTCTTGTCCATCGCTCGCTCCGAGCCTTGTCTTCTCGTGCGGCGGCGGACCTGGTCGTCTAGCATCCTCGTCACATCGGTGCGGTTGCTTTATCCGGGCAGCCGCTACAGGCTGGAGAGTTCCTACTGAGGATCGCTCACCGGCTGCAGGTAAAGTGGATGGCGTGGGTCGTCATGCGCCTTCAGGAGATAGCGGCGACGGAATGGCTGCGTGATGTTTTTTCCTCAATGTCGGTCATCAAACGTCTGGCTTCAGCCACTTCCCCGGGTGCAAAGCGACTGAGATGCCCGAAACTGACTGTGTCGATCGCTGCGGTATCCGCCCTGTTGCTCGCGACCGCCGCATCCCGGCGAACGATTACGACACTGCCGGAAAGGGGCCCTTCGCAGCCTTCATAGGTATAGCAGGGCGTAGCCACCAAGCGGACCTGGCCCCTGAGCGACCGCATATAGGGATAACCGCAGGTCTGAGCGAGAACCAGATCCGGCCTATGCAGGCCTCGTCATGGGCAATATCGGTGGAAAGTGCGTAGGGGAGATCGGCGACACCATAATCGGCGAGCGCCGTCGGCAGCACCGCCCAGAAGGCCGCGTTGGCGGCTGCGACCGGCTTGGGCGCTGCATACATCAAGAGGCTTGCCAGCACGACTCGTAGACCTCCCTGGGTCAGAACCGACGAAATGGATAGTTATAGACAACTTGATCGCCGGATCCGCACAATCGCGAATGTCCGTTGATTTTATAGAGACAATCGGCGCACTCCGCCGGACTAGGTGCCTAATGAGGTATTTTATTCTACCGATGCCTATACAATTAGTATACAATCGCACGCCATATCCGTTGCCCTCCTCTAACCTTCCTTCAGTTGCAACAGAAGCGAGAACGGGAAGACGTTATGGGCTTTAAATCAATTGCAGGGATTCTGGTCGGCGCCTTGATGAGCGGCATTGCCGCCCTTCCGGCCCATGCCGAGCCGGTCAAGATCGGCAGCAAAAACTTCACCGAGCAGTTCGTCGTTGCCGAAATCTATGCCCAGGCGCTCGAGAAGGCCGGCATCGAAGTAGAGCGTCGCCTGAACCTCGGCGCGACGCTGGTCGCGCACACCGCTCTGGTCAATGGCGAAATCGATCTCTATCCGGAATACACCGGCACGGCGCTTGCCGCCGTCGTAAAGGGCGACTTGGCCGGTTCGGCCGACAAGATTTATGGTGAGGTCAAGGACTATTACGAGAAGAACCTCCAGCTGACGCTTCTCAAGCCGACCAACATCAACAACGGCTATGCCATCATCCTGCTGCCGGAAACGGCGGAAAAGTACAAGCTCAAGACACTGAGCGATCTCGGTCCGGTGTCGAAGGATCTCACCTTCGGCGCTGAAGGCGGCTTTGGCGAACGCAAGGACGGTCTTCCGGGCCTCAAGCAGGTTTACGGTATCGAATTCAAGGAATTCAAGATCTTCGCCAAGCTCGGCATCCGCTACAGCGCCGTGACCAACAAGGATCTCGACGTTTCCTACGGTTTTGCCACTGACTGGCAGATCGAAGACAGCAAGCTGGCCGTTCTGGACGACGACAAGAAGCTGTTCCCGCCCTATTTCCTCGTGCCGGTCATCCGTCAGGACACGCTGGCGAAAAACCCGAAGATCGCCGAAGTGCTGGACAAGGTCAGCCCGCTGCTCGACAATGAAACGCAGCGGACCCTGAACGCCAAGGTGGAACGCGACAAGCAGGAGCCAAAGGACGTTGCGGCAGAGTTTCTGAAGGAAAAGGGTCTCTGATCCGAAGCTGGATGACCACTCGACAAGTATGATCATGCGGCCGGAGCCTGTTCCGGCCGCCTAACCGTTTGACACCAGGTCAGGACCATCCGCCATTGTATTGGGCCCCGAGACACATTCCGGAAATCGCGCTAGCGGTTTGGCAGCATATCGTCCTTTCGGTGTCGTCCGTCGCCATAGGCCTCGTCATTGCACTGGCGCTCGGGATCGTTTGCGCCCGACGGCCCCGGCTCTATGCGGTTGCCCTGACGATCACCAACATCATTTTCGTCATTCCGAGCCTGGCGCTCTTTGCCTTTCTCATTCCCTTCTTTGGCCTCGGCACAAAGCCGGCCCTGATCGGTTTGTCGTCCTATTGCCTGCTGATTCTGCTGCGAAACATTGTCATTGGCCTTCGCAACGTTTCACCGGATATTCTGGACGCGGCGGACGGAATGGGGTTCAGCCCGCGCCAGAGGCTCTGGCGCATTGAACTGCCGCTGGCCGTGCCGCTGATCATCTCCGGTGCGCGCATTGCGCTGGTCACCGTGATCGGCATCGCCACCATCGCCGCCTTCATCGATGGCGGCGGCCTTGGCACCATCATCCTGATCGGCATCGACCAGGAATATCCGGAAAAAATCCTGGTCGGCGGCCTGCTGACTGCGCTTCTCGCAACCATCTTCGACTTCACGCTGACTTGGGCGGAGCGCGCCCTCGTCCGCTGGCGATAGGAGGCGACGATGGTTGCCGAGGCCTTCTTCTGGATTGTCGAAAACCAGGGCCAGTTCCTGCGGGCGCTCTGGCGCCATCTGTTGATGTCGGGGATCTCGCTCGGACTTGCCGTCTCCATTGCGCTACCGTTGGCTGTCCTGATCGTCAACTACAGCCGCTTCGCATTCGTCGTCATCAACGTCGTCAACGCAATGCGCACGGTACCAAGCCTGGCAATCCTTGCGATCATGCTGCCCCTGTTCGGCATCGGCATCGGCCCCTGTATCGTGGCGCTGACGGTGCTCGCCCTGCCGCCGATCCTTCTCAATGCCTATGTCGGCCTGCGCGATGTCGATCCAGATGCCGTAGAGGCCGCGATCGGCATGGGCATGAGCAAGGGACAGGTCATGCGCTCCATCCGCGTGCCGCTCGCCGCCCCGGCCATGTTTGCCGGTACGCGGACGGCGGCGGTGCAGGTGCTGGCCGGCGCCACCCTCGCCCCCTTTATCGGCGGCGGCGGACTCGGCGACTTTATTGCGACCGGCATCAGCATGATGAACACTTCGCGTCTACTCGTCGGTGCCGTGCCGATTGCGCTTCTCACCCTCACCACCGAATTCAGCTTCGGCTGGCTGGAGAGAAAGCTGTTTTCAGAAAGAGACCCCACATGATCCGCATGGAGAACGTCACCAAACGCTATGCCGCGGACGCGCCACCATCGGTCGACAATCTGACCCTCGACATTCCGGAAGGCTCCACGGTCGCGCTCATCGGCCCCTCAGGCTGCGGCAAGACAACGACCATGCGGATGATCAACCGCCTGATCGAGCCGACAGAGGGCCGGATTTTCGTCAATGGCGACGACGTCACGCAGGGAGATCCCGTACTGCTGCGCCGCCATATCGGGTACGTCATCCAGAATGTCGGCCTGTTTCCGCATATGACCATTGCTGAGAACATAGCCTCCGTGCCGGTTCTGCTCCATTGGTCTCAGGAAAAGATTGCTGCGCGCACGGACGAGCTTCTGCATCTGGTCGGGCTCGACCCCAAGGAATTCCTCAACCGCTATCCACGGCAGCTGTCCGGCGGGCAGCGCCAGCGCATCGGGGTTGCCCGTGCGCTGGCGGCCGATCCCTCCGTGATCCTGATGGACGAGCCCTTCGGCGCCATCGATCCGATTGCCCGAACGCGACTGCAGGACGAGTTCAAACAGATCCTCAAGCGCGTCAGAAAGACCGTCGTCCTCGTCACGCATGATCTCGACGAGGCGATCCGCCTGGGCGACCGCATTGCGATCATGCGGGCTGGCAAGATCGTGCAATACGATACGCCCGATGCGATCCTCTCCCATCCCGCAGACGCGTTTGTCGAAAGCTTCGTCGGCGTGGATCGGGCGATCAAACGCCTGAGCCTGTTCACGGTCCGCGACGCCGTCGCGACCGGTGCTCTTCCGGCCGGCACGGCAACCATAGCGCTTGATACGAATCTGCGGGATGCGCTGTCGCTGCTGATAGCCGCCAACACCGACCGGCTGGGCGTCATCGGCGCAGATGGTCAGTCGGCAGGCATCCTAACCCGTGATGCCATCTTCGCAGTCTGACTTTGCCCGGAGCCTTGCCATGTCGCTTGCCTATCGTTCCACCGCAGTGCCGGCCGTTCTGATCGAACCGACGCATCGCCGTATCCGGTTGCTGCACGGAGAAACCGTACTTGCCGACAGCGAGCGTGCCATCGTCGTCTACGAGAACGACGGTCACCCGGTCTATTATCTGCCCGCCGGTGACTTCCGACCGGGCGTCCTCACACCCGGCGAACGCACGGAAGCGTCCGAGCGGCTCGGCGAAAGGCGGTACCACGATGTTTTAGGGGTGGGCGCTGCAAAGGCATGGTCGCATGATGGTGCGGCAATCGGTCTGCCGGACCTTGCCGGCTACGTCACGGTCGAATGGAGCGCGGCGCGCTGGTTCGAAGAAGATGAGGAAATCTTCCGCCACCCGCGCAACGTCTACCGGCGTGTCGATACGATCGCCAGTTCGCGGCTCGTGGAGGGGTTTGTCGCCGGCCAGCTCGTCGCCCGTACACGCAGAGCCATCTTCCTGTTCGAGACGGGCCACAGGACACGCTACTATTTTCGCCGCGAGGACGTGATCGCGGGCAGCCTGGTCCCGAGTGAGTTGCACACATACTGCCCCTACAAGGGCGAGGCCTCCTATTTTCATTGGGAGATCGACGACAGGCGTTACGACAACATCGTTTGGTTCTATCCCGAGCCGTTGCCCGAAAGCAGCCGCATCGCCGGCCTTGTCGCCTTTTATGAAGAGAAGATCGAGGCGATCCGTGTCAGCGCTTCTGAGCCACGGCCATGATCGTCGGTCTTTCGCTGACGCCGTTCGGGCATGGTTCGGAGGCCTGGCGGCAAGCGCCGCAGTCCGCTCAACTCGGCTTCCATGCCTTCCTGACGCAAGCGCAAGAGGCCGAAACGGCCGGCGTGGATTTCCTGCTGCTCGCCGACGAGTTTGCAGCACCGCCGCGTGACCACCTGTCGCCGACGGCCACGCCGTTTGATCCGACCCTGCTGATCTCGGCTCTGGCGACGAAGGTCCGGCGCATCGGATTCCTTGCCGCACAGGCCACTGCCCAGCACGCGCCCTATCATCTGGCCCGCAGGTTTGCTTCGCTTGATCTCATAAGCGCTGGACGCAGCGGATGGCTTGCCATCACGGCCCCCGACACGCTGGAGCGGGATGCGGAATATCTCGAGGTCGTCAACGGGCTATGGGACAGTTTCGAGGATGAAACCTTCGTCTATGACAAGGCCGCCGGCCGATTTTTCGGGCCCGAAAAAATGCACGTGCTGAACCATCGCGGCCGGAATTTCTCCGTGCGTGGACCGCTCAATGTCAACCGCTCGCCCCAGGGACAGCCGGTGGTTGCGCTACTCGCCAGCAAAACGCTATCGCCGTCTTTGGCGCAGCGCGCCGACGTCATTCTGATTGCGGGCAGATCGATCGACGGGGTCACCGCCACAAGCGAGGCGGTTCGTGCGGCTGTGGCTGCGAACGGACGGTCTCCCAAGGGCGTGCGTCTCCTCGCACTGGTGGCACCCTTTGCCGAAGAGGCGTCAGCAAGCGTTGCCGCCCTTCCTGTCGGTGGAGCGGCTGACCAGGTCGCCGCCGCCCTTATCGGGCTGGTTGCCAGCGCAAATCTCGATGGCATCGTGGCGCTTCCACCCACAGTTCTGGCGGCCGACCGCTTTCTGGCTGAGATCCTGCCGGCGCTTGGCGAGCGCGACAATCGCGACGGCCAGACATTGCGAGAAAGGCTCGGCCTGCCACGACCGGTCCATCCGGCCACTGCTGGAGAGGTGAAGCCATGACCGAACGACGCTTGATGCGCCTCGGCGCCTTTCCGATGGCGGGCGGCCATCATATTGCCGCCTGGCGACACCCTGAGGCGCATGCCCGGGCAGGAAGCGACATCGACCACTGGATCGGTCTCGCCCGGACTGCCGAACGCGGAACCTTCGACATGCTGTTCGTCGAGGATGCCGCAGCCATCCGCGAGCGCAACCCCGAGCTTGCAAGCCAGGCGGCCCGGTCCACGAGCTTCGAGCCTTTAAGCCTGCTCGCCGCCTTGGCCGCGAACACCTCCCATCTCGGCTTCATCGCTACCGCCTCGACGACCTATAACGACCCCTTCGGTCTCGCCCGGTCCTTCGCAACCCTCGATCAGATCAGCGGCGGGCGCGCCGGCTGGAACCTCGTGACCTCGGCGAGTGAGCTGGAAGCCGAGAACTTCCGGGCCGAGGGCCTGTTGCCGCATGGCGACCGCTATGCGCGTGCCGAGGAATTTGCCGACATCGTGCTGTCCCTGTGGGACACCGTCGGCCACGATGCCTACCTACCAGCAGGCGGCGACGCCTTTTCCGATCCGACGAGACTGAAGCCGCTGCACCACCGTGGTGCGCATTTCTCCGTCGACGGAATTCTGCAAATGCCACGCTCGCGTCAGGACCGACCGATCATGGTCCAGGCTGGAGCATCAGACACCGGCAAGGAACTCGCGGCGCGCACCGCCGACGTGGTCTTCGCGGCCTCACAGACCCTTGCGGAGGCCCAGGCCTATTACGCCGATGTTAAGAAACGCCTGCCGCGCCATGGGCGCCAGTTCGACGATCTGAAGATCATGCCCGGCCTTTCTCCGGTCGTCGGCAGTACCGAGTCCGAGGCTCGCCGCAAGTTCGAGGAGCTGCAGGAGCTCATTCCGGACGCCGTGGGCGTGGGGCTGCTGTCGAGCTATCTCAGTGCCGGCGATCTTGCCGCCTATCCGCTGGATGGCCCCCTGCCGGACATGCCGCAAAGCAATCTCATGCAGAGCCGCCAGCAGCTCGTCATCGATCTCGCCCGGCGCGAGAAACTGTCGATCCGGGAGGTCGCGCGGAATTTTGCCGGCGCGCGCGGCCACTGGCAGGTGATCGGCACGCCGGAACAGATCGCCAACGCCATGGAGGAACGATTTTTGAACGGTGCTGCCGATGGCTTCAACATCATGCCGCCGTTCTTCCCCTCGGGCCTCGAGGATTTCGTCGACGGCGTCATTCCGGAACTGCGCCGGCGCGGACTGTTTCGAGAGGCCTATGACAACGACACGCTGCGCGGCAATCTCGGCCTTGCCATCCCGCGCCATGAAACTACGTGAGGACACGCCATGGAACCGATCTACATCGACTATCTCAACGCCTTCGACATCGAAGCACTGGCCATCGGCGATGCCGAAATCCTCGGGGCCATCGAAACGGCCCTCGCTGCCCAGGGCAATGGACAGACGGTGATCGAGCCGCGTGTCCATCTGGAACCGAACCCCGATTTTCATGGTCACTTCAATGTGCTGCGCGGCTATGTTGCGCCGCTCGGTCTGGCTGGCGTCAAGATCGTTGGAGACTATGTCGACAATTACAAACTCGGATACCCCTCCGAATTCGGCGTGCTGAACCTGTTTGATCCGCGCACCGGCGTTCCAAAAGCGATCGTTGACGCCACGGTGATCACCGACATGCGCACTGGCGCCGTAACGGCGACGGGTGCCAAATATCTGGCGCGCAAGAATTCAAAGATTCTCGGCCATATCGGGGCGCGCGGCACGGCCTACTGGAACGTTCGGCTTCTCGATCATCTCTTCGATTTCGACGAGATCAGGGTGCATTCGCGCCGCCCGGAAAGCCGCGACGCCTTCGGTGAAAAGCTGGCGCGCGACCTCGGCAAGAAGATCACCGTGGTCGACAACTGGCGCGATTGCGTCGAGGGTGCCGATATCGTCGTCGAAGCCTCGCGCCTGCCGGCGCCAGAACCTTTGCTGAAAACCGATTGGATCAAGAAGGGCGCATTTGTCGTGCCCTATGGCACGATGAGCGCCATCGAACTGTCGCTGACCGAGATCATGGACAAGCTTATCGTGGATGACTGGGGCCAGTGCAAGGGCGGCAAATTCGGCTCGCTTCGGGCTCATGTCGAAACGGGCCGGCTTTCCGAGGCGACCCTTCATGCCGAACTCGGCCAGATCGTTGCCGGCCTGAAACCCGGACGCGAGAGCGATGACGAGACCATCCTGTTTTGGCATCGCGGCCTTTCGCTGAGCGACATTGCGCTCGGCCATGCACTGCTGACAAAAGCCAAGGCCGCCAATATTGGCCAGCGGCTTCGCTTCGCATGACGACGGTCGTTCTTCGGGGTGCTGGAACGCGGATCCACGACATCGTTCGTATCGCGCAGGATGGAACCGCCATCGCCGTGGCCGAGGAAACGCGCGCGCGCCTGCAGCGCGCACGCGCCATTCTGGAGACCGCGGCAAGGGATGGCCAGCAGATCTACGGCATGAATACCGGGCTCGGTGCCAATCTTAACACCCCCGTTTCCGCCGATTTCGAGGCCTTCCAGTTCAGCATCATCCGCGGGCGGGGTGCAGCCGTCGGAGAGCCGCTGACGCGAGCGCAAACCCGTGCCGTCATGGCCGCTCGCCTGTCTATGCTCGCGGTCGCCGGTTCGGGCATTTCTCCCGCGGTGTTCGACGCACTCGTTTCTCTTGTTAATGCCGGAATTCACCCCGTGCTTCCCTCCATCGGCTCGATCGGCGCCGGTGATCTCGTCTTGTTGTCTGGAATGGCACGGGCACTCGTTGGCGAAGGCGAAGTGGAGTTTCGGGGAGACGTGCGACCGGCAGCCCAAGCGCTTGCCGAAGCCGGCCTAGAGCCAGCCATACTCGGCCCAAAGGATGGCATTTCGCTTCTTAACGCTTCCGCAGTTTCGGTCGGGCTCGCTTGCCTCGTGCTTTCCGATACGGCTCTGCTGCTCGATCGCCAGAGGCAGGCGGCGGCCTTGTCCTTCGAGGCGCTCGGCGGCAATCCATCGATCTTTACCGCCGCGATCCAGCAGGCACGGCCCGCGCCCCGGCAGGCGGAAGAGGCAGCCCACCTGCTGAAACAACTGGAGGGTTCCGAGCTGCTGGAGCGGCAGCCTCATGCGATCCAGGACCCCTTGAGTTTCCGCTGCATCGCACCTGTTCACGCCGTTGCCGCCGATGCCCTGGCGAAGGCACAGGAGATTGTCGAAATCGAACTGAACGCAGCGGCCGACAATCCGCTCGTGATCCTTTCCGAGGAACGCGTTCTCTCAACCGGCAATTTTCACACGCCGGCCCTGTCCCTTGCCTTCGAGACCCTGGCGCTTGCCGTCGCCCATGTCGCGCATGCCTCCGCCGCGCGCTTCGTTCACCTGACCGGTGCCGGCCGCAACGGTCTGCCACGCTACCTTTCTCGGATGGGCGGCTCTTCGGCCGGCTTCGTGCCAATGCAGAAGACAGTCGTTTCGCTGCATGCGGCCATCCGCCATGACGCCAATCCGGTCATGCTTGACGGACTGCCGGTGTCGGAGGGAGCCGAGGATTTGGCCACGCAATCGGTGCTCGCGGTCAGAAAGTTCGCCAACATCCTCGATCATTGGCAATTGCTCATCGCCTGCGAATTGCTGGCCTCGGCGCAGGCGTTGGACTTCAGGAGCGGTCATCGTCCCGGCTCGGGTGTGCAGAAGACCCATCGATACGTAAGGGCGATTGTTCCTTGCGCAATCGAAGATCGCCCGCTTGGAGATGATGTTGCTGCCTTGAATCAGATCCTTCGTTGAATAGGGCTGTACAAGCGGTGACCTGAGACCCCACTTCCCTCCGGTTTTCGGGAGAGTCTTGGGGATCAGAGCATCCGCTTTTCGAACTCGACGGGCGACAGCATCCCGTTCCTGACGTGCTTGCGTTTCGGATTGTGGAACATTTCGATGTAATCGAACACGTCCTGGCGAGCTTCATCGCGTGAACGGTAGACCCTGCGGCGTATTCTCTCGCTTCAGAAGATTGAAGAAGCTTTCGGCCACCGCATTGTCATGGCAGTTGCCCCGTCGGCTCATCGAGTGAACGAGATTGTGGTGCTTCAGGAACGCTGCCCAGTCCATGCTGGTGAATTGCGATCCCTGATCCGAATGCACCAGTCCGTGATCTGACGAACCGCGTCCCGCTTAAACGCTTCGCTGAAATTCGATTTGCTCATGATGATCTTCTTGCCTCAAAATTAGGAAAGAAGGCGTCTACAAATCTCCGGGCTGTTCAATTTACCGCGCTCGCTGACAAGAAGTATCACTCGTCGCCAGGCACGCCATAAGATGGAGCAGCCAAGGGATTGAGTGCTCGTGTCACGTAGTCCTGTGCCTGCGGCTTGTAGATTTCCCAAGCCCTGGCCACGGCTGCAATCGGGCAGCCCTCGTCCAGCCAGTCGATCCGCAGCTCGGCATAAGGCCAGGTTTCCTTGTCGACAATCAACAGGCCTGCCGATCGAACCGGGCCTGCTTCTCCGCCGGCATGGACGGCGGCGTTGAGTGCGGCGATCAGTCGATCTCCCAAAGCGCCTGAGTTCGCCTCGAACGCCTCAATCATCGCCTTCGGAACGCCTTCATTGGCCAGAAGGTTGCCGGCGGCAACACACTGGTGCCCCACCGCCGAGGTCCAGGTTCCAAGAGCATTGGGGCCTGAATGAATGGCGGTGCCGCCGTGCGCATCGACCGCCAGCAACTGGCGGTAGCCGGGAAATTCATCACTCAGTCTCGACGTTGCTACGGCCTCCGAAGCGCCAGCACCTTTTGTAAGTTCGTCCAGCATTCTCGGTCCAAGTGCGGGATTGGTCACGTTCTGCGTCGCAACCGCTCCGATACCCGCACGAGCCCAGGCGCAGCGGGCTGCCACGGCGGGAGAGGACGACGAGATCGCCACACCAAACTGGCCGGTCTGCGCGCAACGAGCGACGATGGAGAAGGTCATGGGAACTCCTGTATCAGTACGATGAGATATTGGTTCCGGTCTGCAGTCTGCGTCGGCCGGTGAGAATGCCGCCCGAGCGCATTCCAAAACGCATCAGTCGGGGATGACGGCCGTCGCGTCGATCTCGACCAGCCATTCCGGTCGTGCCAGTGCTACGACGACGAGTCCGGTGCAGACCGGGAAAACGCCTTTGATGTAATCGCCCATCGTGCGGTAGACTGCTTCGCGGTGGCGAATGTCGGTGAGATACACTACCAGCTTGGTGACATGCTCCATCTGCCCGCCAGATTCCTGCACCAGCTGGCGGATGTTCTGCATCACCTTGTGGGTCTGCTCGACCGGATCGTGGCTGTCGATGTTCTTGGCGGTATCCAAATCCTGCGGGCACTGGCCACGCATAAAGATCATCGTGCCGCGTGCGACAACGGCCTGGCAGAGGTCGTTGTCGAGCTTCTGTTCGGGATAGGTTTCCTTAGTGTTGAACTTGCGAATGCGCGTATGGGCCATTCTCTTCTCCATCGGATTGTTTATGCGGGAATGCCGGCCGGTCTCGACCGGTTGATCAGGGTTGCGGCGCGTAGGCGAGATAAGTGTCCTGGATGAGGATATGGTCGGCCACGTGCTTGGCATCGTGCCAGACACCCCAGATGAAGCTGGAACCGCGCCCGGAAAGCCAGGGAAGGCCGAGGAAATAGATCCCTTTTTCGGCAGAAATGCCTCGCTGGTGTTTCGGCCGACCGGCCTCGTCGAAGGCGTTTACCTTCAGCCAGCTGTAGTCCGAGGCGAAACCTGTCGCCCAGATGATCGTGGTCACGCCGGCGTCGCGCAGGTTCAGTTCGCGCATCGGATTGGTGATGCAGTCGACCTCAGGTCCAAGAATGCGCGCCTGCGGCTCTGGCGCAAGATCGAGGCCATTGCGGGCGACGTAGGCATCCGCCTCGTCGAGCAGCGACAGGTAGTTTTGGTCGCCGCGATCAAGGTTGCGGGCAAGATCGTCGGCAAAGGCAAGCATACCGTCGCGATATGTGCCGGTCATGCCGGCCAGGAGCATGCCCTGTTCTGCTAGGCGGCGGAAGTCGATCGTCTTGCCGCCATGGGCGCCGCTTACGGCAATGGTCACGTGCTCCGAGCCGGGAGCCTGCGCCTGTGCGTCCCATTTGCCGAGAACGCCGAGCCACCAGACGAAATCGCGGCCGCGATAGGCGCGGGGAGGGCGGTCATGCGGGCCAACGGAAAGATAGACCTTGCGGCCGGACAGCATCAGCTCCTCGGCAATCTGCACACCGGATGAACCGGCGCCGACGACCAGCACGGCACCTTCTGCAAGCTGGGAGGGATTGCGGTACTCGCTCGAATGCATCTGTGTGACGCCGGCATCCGCAGGCACGATCGCCGGGATGCTCGGGCTTTGAAACGGTCCTGTGGCGGCAACCACGTTGAGGGCCTCGATCACGCCCTCCGACGTTTCGACGCGGAATCCGGGGCCGCTTTCAAGGCGCTCGACCTTGGTCACATCGACGCCGCAGCGGATCGGCGCCTTGTGCAGGCCCGCATAGGCTTCGAAATAATCGGCGACGCCGTCCTTGGGCACGAACGCGTCCGGGTGGCCGGGGAAATCCAGGCCGGGAAAACGGTCATGCCAGGCGGGACCGTTGGCAACCAGTGAATCCCACCGCATCGAACGCCAACGTTCGGCAATACGGCCGCGCTCAAGGACGACGTGGTCGATACCGTTACGGTTCAGATGTTCACTCATGGCCACACCTGCCTGCCCGGCACCGACGACCAGCGTATGGATCTTTTCGACTGACATGAACGCGCCCTTTCTCTTTCGCCAACATTTGCCGATTGGCGCCAGCTATCGTTCCGCTCTAGCGAACGGTTGGTATTCGGAAAATTACGAATTGCTGCAGCACTGGTTAGGATTGCCGAAAGCAGGAGGTGGGCGTCGACGCGCAATTGCCAAAAGGGCGGAAAGCGAACATTAACATTTTTGAAAAATCGCAACTCGCAAGCTCGCCGCCGTCGCTGCTCCATCGGCGTGGATGCACCCGGTGGCTTCGGGCGTGAAATCTGGATCGGGTATCAAATGCGCTTCACACTGCGTCAGCTAGAATATTTCATCGCAACCGCCGAGGCGGGTTCCATCACGCTCGCATCGGATCGCATCCGTGTTTCGCAACCCTCCATCTCCACCGCGATCTCGCAGTTGGAACTGGAGCTTAATACCCAGCTTTTTCTCAGGCGCCACGCGCAGGGCCTGTCGCTGACGCCCGCCGGGCAGAAGTTGCTGCTGCAAGCCAAGGCCGTGATCGAGCAGGTCCAGAACCTCTATACGGCGGCATCCGAAGCGACGGACCAGATACGCGGAACACTGTCGCTGGGTTGCCTTTTGACCTTTGCACCCATGTTGCTGCCGGAAGTTAGCCAGAGCTTCAAGGCGGCCTATCCCGGCGTCACTGTCCGGCCGACTGTCGCGGATCATCGCACGCTGCTGACCCGGCTGGAGCGCGCCGAACTGGATATTGCACTCTCCTACGATCTGTCGGTTCCCGAGGGGTTTGACTTCACCCCGCTTGCGGAACTGCCGCCCTACGTCCAGGTGGCAGAGACCGATCCATTGGCGGCGCGTTCCGCGATCTCGCTTGCCGAACTGGAAGAACATGAGTTCATCCTGCTCGATCTGCCTCTCTCACGGGATTATTTCCTCGGGTTGTTCGCCGCTGCCGGTGCCAATCCGAATATCGTTGCTCAGATCCAGCACCAGGAGGTCATCCGCACCATGGTCGCCAGCCGTTACGGCTACACGCTTGCCAATGTCCGACCCAAGAACAAGGCAGCGCTGGATGGCAGACGATTGGTCAGCCTTCGTCTGTCGGGTGAACACAAGCCTATGCGTATCGGTTTGATCCGTGTCGGCCAGCAGGTATCCACCCGGCTGGTGCGGACTTTCGAGGAGCATTGCAGCAACCTGATCTCCGACAATTACGTGCCGGGCATGGAAGCTCCCGTCCTCAACTTGCGCCGCACGGTCAAAAGCTAGGCTCGCTTTTTTCAAAGCATCAGTTTCGAATATCCTAGTTTTCTTTTCGATCGCTGGCTGACAGTGTGCGCGCCGAATGCCGCGTGACCTGCGCGGTCAGTGCGGCACGGAGTCCAGAATGCCAGGAAACAACCGGTCCGAAGACCAGACGATCGCCTCCATCGTCGATGCGATGAACAACCGGGAAAAGGTCGATCTCCTTTCCGGTTTCGGAATGTGGAAAACCGCCGCGGTGCCCGCTTATGGGATCAAGCCGATCGTCATGACCGATGGCACCTACGGCGTGCGGTATTCGATCCCGCAGATCGACAGCGACGAGCGCGGCGGCATGGATCTCGACGCCTTCCTGTCGGTGGTCAATCAGCGTGCCAGCGACGTCGCCATCGCCTGGGGCGAAATGAAGCCGGCAACCTGCTTCCCGAACGGCTCGGCAATGGGCAACAGCTGGGACGAAGGTCTGATGCGGCGGCTGGGCGTGCTGCTTGGCCAGGAATGCCGTGCGATGGGCGTGCATCTGTTGCTCGGCCCCGGCATCAACCTGCGCCGCACGCCCCTGGCCGGCCGTTCCTATGAATATTACTCGGAAGACCCGCTGGTCACGGGCAAGCTGTCGGCAGCGGTGATCGAGGGCGTCCAGTCGCAGGGCGTCGGTACCTCGCTCAAGCATTTCGCCTGCAACAATTCCGAAGTCGAGCGCACGACGATGGACAGCGTCATCGAGGAACGGGCGCTCCGCGAAATCTACCTCAAGGGCTTCGAGATCGCCATCAAGCAATCCAGACCCTGGACGGTCATGTCCTCCTACAACCGGCTGAACGGCGTACAGGCGTCGCAAGATCCGTGGCTTCTCAACGAAGTCCTGCGCGAGGACTGGGGCTTTGAGGGCGTCGTGGTGTCCGACTGGCACGGCATCAAGGACCGTGCAGTCGCGCTGATGGCCGGTGGCGATCTCGACATGCCGGAAAGCCCGCGCCGCAAGGCCGATCTTCTCGCCGCACTCGACAGCGGTGCTGTTCCGGCGGAGGTCGCGAACCTGTCCTGTCGTCGCATGCTGGAGATGATCGAACGCTGCAACGAAGGGGCAGGCCAGCCGGTGCCGGTCTACACGACCGAGGAACATCATGCCGAAGCGCGCGCGATGGCGGCGGCCTCGATGGTTCTCGTGCGCAACGGGGGTCTGCTGCCGATCCGGCCGGAGATGAAGACCATTCTGGTGGTCGGCCGCGATGCCGCTACTCCGGTTATCCAGGGGTCGGGTTGCGCCACCACAATCCCGACCATGGTCGACCAGCCGCTAGAGCAGCTGGAACAGGCTCTGGGGGAAGATCATGGTCTGACGTTCCGCGAGGAAGCTGATGCCGAAACGCTGGCACTTGCGGCCCAGGCGGATCTGGTTCTGGTCTACACCTCGACGGAAGGTGCCTATGATGGTGAAGGTTCCGACCGCACAACGCTGACGCTCGGGCCCGGCCAGGATGCGATGATCGAAGCTCTCGCCGCAGTTTCGCAAAAGGTCGCTGTCGTGATCGCCTGCCCGGATGCGGTGGAAATGCCGTGGATCGATGCGGTAAAGGCCGTGCTCGTCACCTTCTATTCCGGCCAGGCCATGGGCGGAGCCGTCGCTGACGTTCTGACCGGCAAGGTCAATCCCTCCGGCAAGCTGTCCGTCACCTTCCCGAAGCGTCTCGCCGACGTGCCGGGTTTCCTGCACTATCCGGGCGAAAACGGCGTTCATGTCTATGGCGAAGGCATCCATGTCGGATACCGCGCCTATGACCTGCGTGAAATCGAGCCGCTGTTCGCCTTCGGCCATGGCCTGAGCTACACGAGTTTTGCCTATTCCGACCTCAGCATATCGTCCGACCAGATCGGCCTGAAGGACGAACTCATCGTTGCCTTCACCGTCACCAATACGGGTGAGCGGACCGGTGCCGAAGTGGCGCAGCTCTATCTGCAGGCTCCCGGCAAGCGGCTGAAGCGTTCGCCGCAGGAGCTCAAGGGCTTTGCCAAGCCGGTGCTGGCACCGGGCGAAAGCAGGCGGATTGAAATCGCCATCAAGGGTTCGGACCTGACCATCTGGGATCCGGCGCTCGGCCGTTGGGTGCTTGAGGGTGTGGAGGCCCGGCTGGTGGTCGGCGCCTCTTCGCGCGATTCGAAACTCTCGGCCAGACTGACGATCAAGCCATCGGTCCTGCCGTTTCGCCGCATCGCCTACGATACCCAGCCGGCTTATGTCCTGCCGAATGCCATCGCCTGCGAGCATATCTGCGGCTACCTGACAAACCGCTGCAAGATCTCGAAAGACGATGCGATGCGCATGCTCGACCATTGCTCGAATTCGTTCTTTGGCATCTTCACCTCGCTTGAGCGCCGTCTTCGCGTCTCCATTCCCGAGGCCGAAGTTGCCGGACTGATTGCCGAAATCAACGCGGCAATGGACGATGCGGAGTTGCGACTGTGACCAGGACACAGGATTGGCTGGAGCGCCTGGTAGCGCACCCTACGGTCAGTTCCGACACGAACCTGCCGCTGATCGACGAGATCGAGACGGCGCTTTTGGATGTCGGTGCCATCTGCGAGCGCTTCTATGATCCGACCGGGCAAAAGGCGGCGCTCCTGGCGCGTCTGGGGTCGGATGCGCCGGGAGGACTGATGCTATCGGGACATGTCGACGTGGTGCCGGTCGAAGGCCAGGACTGGACGGTCCCGCCGTTCAGTCTGACCCGCAAGGATGGCCGGCTTTACGGGCGCGGCACCACCGACATGAAGGGATTTGTTGCGTCTGCCTTGGCACTGGCCCAGACGATCGACGTCAAGAGCCTCGCCGCGCCATTATGGATCGCCATCTCTTACGACGAGGAAATCGGTTGCGTCGGCGTCCGGCCGATGCTGGAAGAAATTGCCGGGCGGGACATACTGCCCGACCTAATTGTCGTCGGTGAGCCGACCATGATGCAGCTTGGACTCGGTCACAAGGGCAAGATGGCTTTCCATGTGAGGGCGAGGGGCGTTCCGCGCCATTCCGCTGAAGCTCCCCTGGCTCTCAATGCGCTGCATATCGCTACCGACTTCATATCGGGCCTGCGGAAATTGCAGGACGAGATCGAGGCCCGGGGTCTGCGCGAACCTGGCTATTCCGTGCCTTATGCGACGGTCCATGTCGGCAAGCTGTCGGGGGGAACCGCGGTCAACCTGGTGCCGGATCAGGCAGAGTGGCTGATGGAGTGCCGTATGATGGCTGCCGATGATCCTCTTGCTCTGGCCGAACAGATCCGCAAGGTTGCCGCTGCCGCCGTTTCACCGCACAAGGAACGCTTCTCGGAGGCGTCGATCGACATCGAGATCACCGGCAATTATCCGGGCCATTCAATCGATGGCGGCCACCCGGTCGTTCAGGCATTCGCGTCCTGCCTGCCGAAGGGGGCCAAGGAATGCCGCGTCAGCTTTGGCACGGAGGCAGGGTTGTTTGCGCAGGCTCTGGACGTACCCGTTGTAATCTGCGGCCCAGGAAGTATGGATCAGGGCCATCGACCAGATGAATTCATCGAGGCTTCACAACTGGCGATGTGCGATGCGGTGCTTGGTGACGCCGTCATTCGCTTTTGCGCGAGCCGTCGGCCGCTTGCTTCGCATGTCCCAAACCAGATGCACGGAAAAATATAATTTACCGAAGCCGCTGAGGCGAGAAGAGTAGCGCCGACGAAGGTCAGACAAAACGCCGGAGGGTAAACATGAATAACAATATGTCACGCCGTGGTTTCATGAAGACGACCACCGGGCTTGCCGCCATTGCGCTTGCAGCTCCGGTCATTCTGAAGGGCAACCGCGTATTTGCAGGTGAGACGCTGGTCGTGCGCGACATGGGCGGCGCCTTCTATGACGGCTTCAAGGTCGCGTTCTACGACACTTTTGCCGCCGAGACGGGTGTCACGATCCAGACCAATACCAACGAGCCGGATCCTATCCCACAGTACAAGATGGCGATCGATACCGACACCAAGCTGTTCGACGTTGCCCTGATGACGCCTGAGCATGTCCTGCGCATCCGCAAGCTCGGCGCCAACTACATGTTGCCGCTCAATATCGATGTCCCCAATAAGGCGGACTTCGCGCCCCACACTTTCGAAACTGATTTCGCCGGCGTCGCAATCTTCGCGCTTGCCATGGCTTACCGCAAGGACACCGTGAAGACGGTTCCGACCAGCTGGGCCGATTTCTGGAACGTCGAAGCCTTCAAGGGCCGCCGTGGTCTGTGGCGCAGCCCGGTCACGACGCTGGAAATGGCACTGCTCGCGGACGGGGTTCCGCTCGACAAGCTTTATCCGCTCGATGTCGACCGCGCCTTCAAGAGCCTCGACAAGGTCAAGGCCAACATCGACATCTGGTGGACCTCCGGCGCCCACGCGACCCAGCTTCTCCAGAACGGCGAACTGGACATGATGTCGACCTGGTCGACCCGCGCACAGGCAGCCATCAATGCCGGCGCACCGGCTGGCATCGTCTGGAACGGCGGCCTGTTCAACATCGACGGCTGGACCATCGCCGGCAACACCCAGAAGGCCGATCTGGCCCGCAAGTTCATCGAATGGTGCCTGGATGCAAAGCGTCAGGCCGCCTATACGGACATCCTCGCTTGTGGCCCGACGAATATGAAGTCTTATGAATACCTGAGCGCTGAAAAGGCGCAGCTGTTGCCGACGGCTCCTGCCAACATCAAGGGGCTCACGGTTCTCAACGCTGCCTACTGGGCAGACAACCAGGATGCGCTGACCCAGCGCTTCGAGCAGTGGATCCTGAGCTGATTTTCAGCGGGAACAACAACCTTAGCGTCGCGTCCCGCCTTCCGGCGGGACTGTCTATCTGGCAATGGGTGGCCCGGTTCTGCACTATGCCGAACGGGCCATTTCAACAAACGGGACATCCATGCCTGCACTCTCCGCCAAAGACACCTTCTCACGGAAGCGCATGAGGGCGGATAGCCTCTGGCTGACCGTCCCGGGGCTTGTCTACATGGCTCTGTTGCTGATCCTGCCGGCTGGCGCTCTGATCTTTCAATCCTTCATAGATCCGAAGACTGGCGCTTTCGATCTGAGCGTCTATCGCCAGATGTTTTCCGCTGGCGTTTATGTGAAGGTGCTTGCCAACACCTTTGCCATCTCGGCGCAGGTGACCATCGTCTGTCTTCTGGTCGGTTATCCGATCGCTGTCTGGCTGGCCGGCATGCCGGAACGACGCCGGCGCATGGCCATGTGGCTGGTGCTGCTGCCGTTCTGGGTCAGTCCGCTGCTCAAAAACTTCGCCTGGATCGTGCTGCTCGCGCGAAAAGGCATCGTCGCGCAGATGCTGACCGGCATGGGCTTTGATACCCAACTCGACCTGCTCTACGGCCGCGGAGCCGTGATCTTCGGCATGGCGCATGCCATGCTGCCGGTCGCGATCCTCACCATGCTGCCGACCATGTTGTCGATCGACGGCCGCCTGATCCCCGCCGCCATGACCATGGGGGCAAGCCGCAGCCAGTCCTTCTGGCGCATCTTCGTGCCGCTTTCCATGCCGGGCGTTGCTGCAGCGGGCCTGCTGATCTTCGTGATGGGTCTCGGCTTCTTCATCACTCCGGCTCTTCTGGGTTCGCCGCGGGAAACCGTTATCGGCCAGATGATGATCACCCAGGTCCAGCAACTGTTCAACCTGCGGCTTGGCGGCGCCCTTGCAGCACTGCTCCTCGGCGTGACACTGATCACCATCGCCGTCTATGATCGCTTCTTCGGCATGTCGGCCGTCTCCGGCAATGGTGCGGCAACCCGGCGCGGCGGCGTGATCGGCGCAATCGGCGGCTCGGTCATCGAGATCGGTGCGGTCGTCAGTGATTTCATCGCCAACCTGTTTCCCGCGCGCCTTGGACGTGGCGTCTTCACCGCCTTCGTCTGGATCGTGATTGCGATCCTGATCGTGCCGGTGCTGGCATTCCCGCCCATGGCTTTTTCCGGCTCAAGTTTCCTCGAATTTCCGCCGAAGAGTTTTTCGCTGCGCTGGTTCCAGACCTATCTGAGCTCCGATCAATGGATGGGCGCGACCACCCGTTCGGCGGTGATCGCGATCGTGACAGGTGTTGTCGCGACCATCATCTCCGGTATGGCCGCCTATGGCCTGGCACGCACGCAGCGCAAGGCCGGTGGTCTGATCTTTCTCTCGTTCATGCTGCCGATGATTGTGCCCAATATCGTCATCGGTGTGTCGCTGTTCTACGTGCTGGCCAAGATCGGCCTGATCGCCACCAATACCGGCATCATTCTGGGGCATACGCTTTCGGCAATGCCGATCGTCTTCGTCATCCTGCTGACCACGTTCCGCGGCTTCGACTGGCGTCTTCTTCAGGCCGCGGCAACGCTCGGTGCCAATGGCTGGCAGCAGATCCGGCTCGTCCTTCTGCCGCTGATCAAGGGTGGCGCCATAGCGGCCTTCCTGTTTGGCCTGCTGCACTCCTTCGAAGAGCTCACCATCGCATTGTTCGTCGGTGCGGGCGTCAAGCAAACGCTGCCGAAGCAGATGTGGGACGACATCATTCTGAGCATTTCTCCGACCCTGGCCGCAGCCTCGGTCTTCATCGTGGCGGTGGTGACGGTCCTTTTTGTCATCGCTGAAAAGGCGAGGCCGCGCTGACATGCGCACGCCTGCCGATCCCATCACGACCAAAGGAACCCCATTCGACATGTCAGCCGCTCTTGCCAACACGCCGGAAATCAAGCTTCAGGTCAACGGCCTCGCCAAGCTCTACGGCCAGACGACCGCACTCGATCATGTCGATCTCGAGGTCCGGAAGGGGGAGCTCCTGACACTGCTCGGACCATCCGGCTCGGGCAAGACGACGCTCCTGCAACTGATCTGCGGGCTGCAGGAGCCGACGTCCGGTACCGTCATCATCGACGGCAAGGACCAGACCCACGCACCGGTCAATAAACGCGACATTGGCGTCGTCTTCCAGAACTATGCGCTCTTCCCGCATATGACGGTGGCCGAAAATGTCGGCTTCGCGCTGAAGATGCGCAGCCTGCCGAAAGCCGAGATTGAAACCAAGGTGGCCAAGGCGCTGGAAACTGTCGGCCTGGCGCATGCCGCCGCACGGTCTCCCTCGCAGCTTTCCGGCGGCCAGCAGCAACGCGTCGCGCTTGCCCGCTGCCTCGTTTATGATCCGGCGATCATCCTGATGGACGAGCCGCTCGGCGCGCTCGACGCCAAGCTGCGCGAAGTCATGCAGATCGAGATCAAGCGCATTCACCGCGAGACGGGTGCGACGATCATCTTCGTGACCCACGACCAGCAGGAAGCACTCGCGCTGTCGGACCGCATCTGCCTAATGAACGACGGCAAGATCGCCCAGCTCGGCACGCCGCGCCAGATGTATGACGAGCCGCAGAACCTGTTCGTCGCCGATTTCATCGGCGTCTCGTCGATCATCCGGGGCACGGTGAAAGCCGGTGCGCTGCAAACCGCTATCGGCACCCTTCCAATTGCGGGCGAGATCCCTGCGGACGGAACCAGGGGCGCAATCGTCGTTCGGCCGGAAGTCATCACGCTCGGCGAAGGCTTTTGTGAGGGCCGGGTGCGCGAAACCGTCTACGGCGGTTCGGAAATGCGGGTGATCATCGATGCCAACGCACAGGAAATCATTGCCCGCGCACCTGCGACGGCCGGCGACGTCGCTGTCGGTTCGACGGTGCGCTTCGGCTGGGCACCAGACGCTGCCCGTTTCCTAGTCGACAATAACTGAGGAGGACACGAGCGATGGCGGCCTTGCGTTTCCTTTATGACTGCGATCCCGGCGCTGACGATGCGCTGGCCATGTTGCTTGCACTCAGCCGGCCGGACGCGCTGGACATGATCGCCGTGACCTGTGTGGCCGGCAATGTCGGCCTCGATCCTGTCGTCAACAATGCAAGGCGCATCCTCGAACTGTGCGGGCGGCAGGATATCCCGGTCTATTCAGGCGCGGCACGACCGATCATGGCGTCGCGCGGCCGTCTCTCCATCATGCATGGCTCGGATGGGCTTGCCGGCAGCATCCTGCCTGCTCCGACCATGCCGGTGGCGGACGGGCATGCGGCCAACGAGATCGCACGGGTCGCCCGCGCGGAAGGCAGGCTGCATATCTGCGCGACCGGCCCGCTGACCAATCTGGCGCTGGCGCTGCTTCTAGACCCCGATCTGCCCGAATTCATCAGCGCCATCACCATCATGGGTGGGGCCGCCTTCTGTCCCGGCAACGCGACGCCGCTCGCCGAGTTCAATTTTGCCGTTGATCCGCATGCGGCCGCCATCGTCTTTGACAGCGGCATCCCGATCACCATGCTCGGTCTCGACGTCACCCGCCAGGCGACCGTCACGGAGGGCATGATCAGCCAGGTCCAGGCGATCGACACAGCGGTCGCCAAGGAAGCGGCGCATCTGCTGATCAACTATGGCTCGAAAGACCCCTGTCTACATGATCCCGCGGCAATCGCCTGGATGCTGGCACCGGAGATCTTCGAATCTGTAAAGGCACATGTCGGCATCTGCACCGATACAGGTCCGGCCGCCGGACAGGTGGTCGCCGCAGTCAGCGAAAGACATCTTGCCGGACGAGAGCCGAATTGCACTGTTGTCACGGGTGTCGACGCCGAAGAATTCAGGCGGATGTTTGTAAGCGCACTGGCCTGAGCGCCGTCTTATTAAAACGACGTGACTCGTGCATTGAACGGCTGCGTGATATGTTCAGGCGAATACCTAAAAATATTTCGTAATTGTTGTGCTCTCGCGTGTCTCCAAGTGAGAATGATGCGCCGACGGTCCATCTTCAGCGCCGGCCCATGCGCAGCGCGCTGCCGATTTGCTGCAGGGTCTGCAAAGCATTGCGGACACCAAGGAACGCCCGTCTTCGAAGCCTTCGCACACCCGGCCATGACAACGAAGGAAACGGATGTCGCTGAGGCGGTCTGGGCCGCCGTTCACGAGACATCCGACCGGCTACAATTTGCAAGGGGTGCCGATGCGGTGGCCCTGCCTGAAGCCCCGCCAAAGGTGATGTAGGACGCCGTTCATCTGCAAAGGCGGAATCGGCCAACCGGCCGGCGCCGCTTGATCCCGGATGTCCCCTTCGGGCCGATAGGCGTCTGCCGCTCAGCGCCATCTGCGGTCATTGCGGCTGCTGCAAAACCCCCTCATCTGCGACGTCGCAAAAGTCGGGAAAACAAGGCTCGCCTTAATAGGCATTAAAGCGACAAGCTAACCTTCATTCAACCTTTCGAATCTCTGCATCCAGCCAACTGCAGAACCGGCGTACAACCTTCGATTCCGAGCGGCGCAGGTAGCGATATGTGCCGATTTCAACAGGCTCATATCCAGGTAATGCTGTGAGTGCTCCGGAACGCGTTTCCCTGTTCGTGAGAACAGGCGGCGCGAGAACCATGCCAAGGCCAGCGACACACGCGTGAAGCGCTGCATCGTCGGTGTCGAATGAGTGACTGAATGAGAGTTGCGTCAGCGGGACGTCGGACCTCTCGCACCAAAGCTTCCAATCCCAATTGCCTGCTGCACTTTGAAGCGCGGGTACGTCTGAAACGGGGATCCGACGCGAGCTGTCATCTGCTAACAACAATCCCGGAGACACAACGGGGCGGCTTAAATCCCGAGCAAGAACCTTCCATTCTTCGGGGGCTTCACCGGCGCGGAAATATCGAATGCTCACATCCACCAGTGGGTCGACAAGGAAGTTTGTGGCAGAACCGGTTTCCACCCGAACGCGAACCTCAGGGCAAATGTCGCGGAAATGATCCAGTGACGGGATAAGCCAACGCACTGCAAGAGAGGTGGATGCCTGCACGTTAATTTCGGTTTCGTCCCGATACAACGCTTGTGCTGAGCGCTCGATCAGCGCAACCGCCGGCCCAATTTCCTGATAAAACCGCTGGCCGGCATCTGAAAGGGAAACAGAGTTGCTTCCTCTGCGGAAGAAACTCACCCCAAGCTCATCTTCAAGTTTCTTGAGCTGGTGGCTCACAGCACCAGCGGTCACACCGAGTTCTACGCCTGCGGCCGTCAAGCTCCCGGTGCGCGCCACAATCGCGAATATGCGGATGGCGTTGAGAGAGGTCCGATGTCTTTGCTGTATGAATTTTCCTCAATCACCCTGCAAATTTCTCGTTTGAGCTTCCCCTAGAGTTTCTGCACAAGGGAGATCAAATGCCCCGCAGGAAACGAGATGTCGTCGCGAAAAATATACACCAATACCAAAGCCATCGCATGGGTCACGATCGGGACAGCATTATTTTCTTTGATTTTTGGATCCGGGAAATTTGCTGACGGAACCGCAGCTCCATTGCAAATCCTGTTTCTCCGATACATCGGGGGACTGGCAACGCTGCTGCTGGTCGTGGTGGCACGACGGGAAAGGCTGTCGGCCTATCGAAGCCCTAAACCGCTCTCCCATTTCATGCGGGCCATCTTCGGTGCTTCGGGCGGGGGAGCGATGATCTACGCATCGGCAAACATGCCGATCGTGGACGCCACAGCCCTCGGTCTGCTCTATGTCGTGTTCGTCATCCCTCTCGGAGTTCTGGTGCTGAAGGAACAGCTCACCAGCCAGCATCTCGGCGCTGTCGCAATCTGCTGCGCAGGAGCCGCGATCGTCATGGCATCGCGCGGCGCGTTCACCGGGTTTCACATGGCTTATGTCTTCCCGGCCGGAATCGCGGTTCTTGGCGCAGCGCTACTGGCCGTCGAAGGGCTGATGATCAAGATGCTCTCACACTCCGATCGCGCGATGACGGTGCTGCTCTATGTCAATGCGTTCGGCATCCTGCTGATGGCTGGCCCCGCCGCCACGCAATGGATGCCGCTCTCTTTTGAAAGTGCGATGTCGTTTATCCTGCTCGGGCCGATCGCAGTGACGGCGCAATATTGCATTGTCCAGGGCTATCGCCTCGCATCGCTCTCGATCGTCGGCCCGGTCGATTATACCTGGCTGATCTTCGCCGGCCTGATCGGTTTTATGTTTTTTGGCGAAAAACCCACTTTGGGGGTCGCAGCAGGCTCAGCGATTATCGCATTAGGTGGCATCATGCTTGCCGTCATCAAGCCACCGGCCAGTGAGCGCGAAAGCACATCGTCGGCGTGACGCGTAACCAGAAATCGACTGGCCCTGCATCGGGAAGCAGGCCTTTGTCCCATGATAGTTTCCCGGAAACGGGAACAGAGTCATGCGTCTGACCTATCTGGTGTTCGCTCTGCTCGGCCTCTTCTGGGGCTCGAACTTCATCTACATGAAATGGGCAGCGGAGTTTATCAGCCCTGCGCAAATCACCCTACTGCGGGTTTTCTTCGGCTTCCTGCCGCTCGCATTCGTGGCATGGCAACAAGGTGTGATCCATCGGGACCAAATACGGCATTTGCCGCATTTCTTCGTCATGGCAGTGCTAGCGACAGCATTCTATTATTTCGCGATCGCGGAAGGCACCGCGCTACTTCCCTCCGGCATTGCCGGGGTTCTCGGGGGCTCGATCTCCCTGTTCACGACAATTGCCACCCTTCTGTTCCTTCGCACGGAGAAGCCCAACGCTTTGATGCTGGCCGGCGTACTGGTGGGCTTTGCCGGAATCGTCCTGATCGCTCGGCCCTGGGAGGGCACGAGTGGGGTGATCGACATCAACGGGGTTTTGTGGATGTTGGCCGCGACGACGATCCTCGGTGTATCCTATGTCTACGTCCGCCGTTACCTGTCCCCCTTCAACCTGCCGCCCCTTGCGCTCGCGACATGGCAGACGGGCCTTGCCCTATTGGTGCTTCTGGCCGTCACAGATCAAACGGGAATAGGCACTATTCTGCAAAACTGGCACGCTGCTGCTGGTGTCGCCGTGGGTCTTGGCGTCCTTGGAACCGGTATGGCATTCCTGATCTACTATTATCTGCTGCAAGAGCTGGGGGCCGTCGCCGCCTCCGGCGCGACCTACATCACGCCCAATGTCGCGCTGCTGATCGGCTGGTTCGCTGGCGAGCATGTCGGCATGCTGGAAATCGCCGCCATTATTCTCGTTCTGACCAGTATCGCGATGTTGCAGATCGGTCGGCAGAAAGCCCTCAAGCAGATTGAACGGGCCGCAAGCATCTGAAAAGGAGGAGCTGATCGTGAACACAGGCACTGGAATAAAAATCGCGATGGTCGGGCGGGGCCCGATCGGGTCGGCGGCTGCGCGCCATCTGTCCAAGATGGGTCACGCCGTGGCTCTGATTGGGCCCTATCCCTCACATCAGGATTTTTGTCAATTGTTCAATCGCGTGGCATCGAATTTCTCCTTCGTCGGCGGATCCACGGTCTGAGCCCATAGCAATTACCGGCCCGGTTCTCGGGCCTATACAACCTCACATCCGG
>NZ_JABAEF010000033.1 GCF_023701945.1 Rhizobium sp. CG5 | reverse complement strand
CCGGCACCGAGCCGAAGTAACCTTCAAGACAGGACATCGCAGTTCTCCTTTGAAAAACTGCCATCCCAATGAATCGTCCTTCGCCTCATTGGCAAGACAAAAATTGCCATATGCGATTCCCCTGCCCTCAAGGGGGGAGATCGGCAAGGGGTGCCGCAGTCAGCCCCTTTCTTCCGTCGATAGTGCCGACGTGCTTTTGGCGAAAGCACGTCCGGACTCCAATAACGGTCAAAGCTGGGTAAAGTGGTCAGCGACTCCTTCGATCTCCCCCCTTGAGGGGGAGATGCCCGGCAGGGCAGAGGGGGGTAACGACACCCACAGAGGCCAGATCCTCCATCACCCCGAAGCCTGGCACCCTGCGATCTTCACCGGCGCCGCGCTCGCCCTTGCCGATTGCGACACCGACGGCGAAGCCCAGGCGTTCTTCGACGCTGCCGTGTCAGCCGGCGTGCCGGTCAATGTCATCGACAAGCCGGCCTTCTGCCAGTTCCAGTTCGGATCGATCGTCAACCGCTCGCCGGTCATCGTGGCGATTTCCACCGATGGCGCCGCCCCGATCCTCGCCCAGGCGATCCGCCGCCGTATCGAGACCCTGCTGCCGCCGGCGCTGAAGCAATGGGCGGAGCTGGCCCAGTCGCTGCGCGAGCGGGTGAACGACATGCTATCCCCCGGTGCGCCGCGCCGTGCCTTCTGGGAGCGCTTCGTCGATCGCACATTCCAGGGCAATGCGGCACCGGAGGAGGGTGCCGCGCAGGCGCTGCTGGGCGAGGCGGAAAGGCTGGGGGGAGCGCCCGCCATCGGCCGCGTGACGCTGGTCGGCGCCGGTCCCGGCGATGCCGAACTGCTGACGCTGAAAGCCGTGCGCGCCCTGCAATCGGCCGACGTCATCCTGTTCGACGATCTGGTCTCCGACGAGGTGCTGGAACTGGCGCGCCGCGAGGCCAAGCGCCTGCTGGTCGGAAAACGCGGCGGACGGACCAGTTGCAAGCAGCAGGATATCAACGACATGATGGTGTCGCTGGCGAAAGCTGGAAAACGCGTCGTGCGGCTGAAGTCGGGCGATCCGATGATCTTTGGCCGGGCCGGCGAGGAGATCGCAAGGCTGGAGGCGGAAGGCATCGCCGTCGATGTCGTGCCCGGCATCACGGCGGCCAGCGCCATGGCGGCCTGTCTCGGCCTGTCACTCACCCATCGCGACCATGCCCAATCGGTCCGTTTCGTCACCGGCCATTCGCGCCATGGCGACCTGCCGGACAATACCGACTGGAAGAGCCTCGCCGATCCCTCGGTCACAACAGTCTTCTACATGGGCGGCCGCATGGCGGCGCGCATCCGCGCAGCCCTTGTCGAGCATGGCATGGGCGACGATACGCCTGTTGTCGTCATGGCAGCGGTGACCCGCGCCAACGAGACGCGCTGGCAGGGCAGGCTTGCCGATCTGCCCATGGCCATGCAGACGATCGGCGTCGATGAACCGGTGCTGATCGGCATCGGCAATGCGTTTGGAGCCCGGCGGTCGACAGTCGATGCGGATTGTCAGGACGTCGTGGAAAGCCTGCTGCCAGCGGTCAGCGGCAGGCGCCAGTAGCGGCTGAGACCAAGCCAGATCAGGCTGACGGTGATGGCGGCCAGATAGCCGTCGACGGCATAGTGCCAGCCGGTATAGACTGAGCCGAACTGGGTGAACAGCGCCAGCCCCCAGCCGGCAAGCGCGGCCGTCCGTCCAAGGCTGGTCAGATACCAGGCGGTCAGCACCGCCAGCGACACATGCACGCTCGGCATTGCCGATATGCCCGAGCCGAGCAGGGCCGAACCGCTGCGATAGCTTTCGAGCAGGTAGTCGGCATAGACCGGCACCGTCTGGATATAGGCATTGCCGGTAATCGTCTCGGTCAGGCCGACAAATCGGCCAGGTCCGAAAAATTCGCCGTAGAAGATCGGCCCGACCGAGGAAAAGGCCACGGCCAGAACGGTTCCGTTGATGACGAAGATCGCCACCATGGCGGCGCAATAGCGAAGGTATCGCCGGCCGCTTTCCATCAGCGCCACAAACAGCAGGTTGGCGAAAATCACCCCGAACCAGATGCGCGAATAGACGAAATCGACCAGCAGTCCGGTCGCTTCCGGCAGACGATGGGTCAGCCGCCAGGGTTCGCCGCCATGCAGCAACTCGTCCATAGCCGCAAGATGCGGGTCGGCATAGAAGCCGACAATGTTGGGAATATTGGATTTCAGCGTCGTGAAGGCCGTCAGCACGATCAGCGAAATGAGCACGGTGGCGGCCAGCCGGATGCGGCACTCCCAAAGCGTGGCCGAGATGAAGCGGATCGGCGAGACGGCGCGACGCTGGATGGCAAGCAAGGTCAGGATGGCCAGCACCGCCATGGGCAGCACGATGGCAAATTTCTGGGCATAGATCGCCAGCAGCGACAGATACGTCTCGGGATAGAGCCCAAGGGCCAGCGCGCTGTAGGCGATGGACAGGATCGCCACCGGATGGAGCCGAAGGGCAGCCGGTTGAGCGGAGGGGAGTGCGGGCGCGTCTGTGGAGATGACCGACGCACTGAAGCTTGACGATGTATCGGCGTCCAAAGCAGCGCTCCTCAAGGTTTGACATCGTTCGGGAGGCATCGCCTTGAAATCGCCTCTTCCGTTTGGTCGCGGAACGACCTATTTGAACCCTAGTGCGAAAAGGTTGGGGAATGGTAACCGGCTGCTCATCATCCGAGAGGCCGTTTTGAGACATCCGACCGCCAACGGTGAGAGTGAAGCATCATGACGGCAGTAAACACGCAACAGGTTCTCGAAGCGCTGAAGTCGGTCCGCAGTCCGGATCTCAACGGCAATATCGTCGACAGCGGCATGGTCTCGGATGTGTTTATCTCCGATGGCAAGGCCTATTTCTCGATCACCGTGCCGGCCGAGCGGGCCCGTGAGCTGGAACCCCTGCGCCAGGCTGCCGAGCGCACCGTCAAGGCCATTCCCGGCATCAAGGGGGCTCTGGTCAGCCTGACCGCCGAGAAGAAGGCCGGCGCTGCCGGCCAGTCGGCCCCGCCGCCGGCCGCCGCTCCCCATGCCCACGGCCACAGCCATGCCGGCCATTCCCACGCGCCTGCCGCGCCAGCCCCATCCGGCCAGCGCGCCGCAAAAGCCGATATTCCGGGGATCGGCGCCATCGTCGCCGTCGCCTCTGGCAAGGGCGGCGTCGGCAAGTCGACCACGGCGGTCAATCTGGCGCTCGCCATGATGGCCAATGGCCTGAAGGTCGGCATTCTCGATGCCGATGTCTACGGTCCCTCCATGCCGCGCCTGCTTGGCATTACCGGCCGGCCGCAGCAGATCGACGGCCGCATCATCGTGCCGATGGAAAATTACGGGCTGAAGGCCATGTCGATGGGCTTTCTGGTCGATGAAGGCACGGCGATGATCTGGCGCGGGCCGATGGTCCAGTCGGCGCTGATGCAGATGCTGCGCGAAGTCGCCTGGGGCAATCTCGACGTGCTGATCGTCGACATGCCGCCGGGCACCGGCGATGCGCAGCTGACCATGGCCCAGCAGGTGCCGCTATCGGGCGCCGTCATCGTCTCCACGCCGCAGGATCTGGCGCTGATCGATGCGCGCAAGGGCATCAACATGTTCAAGAAGGTCGAGGTGCCGGTGCTCGGCATCGTCGAGAACATGAGCTACTTCATCGCGCCCGACACCGGCAATCGTTACGATATTTTTGGTCATGGCGGCGCCCGCACCGAGGCGGAAACCATCGGCGTGCCCTTCCTCGGCGAAGTGCCGCTGACCATCTCGATCCGCGAAACCTCGGATGCCGGAACGCCGGTCGTGGTGTCGGATCCGGATGGTCCGCAGGCCAAGATCTACCGCGACATTGCCGAAAAGGTCTGGCAGCAGGTCGGCCTGCGCGCCGGCCGCGCGGCGCCGTCGATCGTTTTTGAGTAGGCGCCACTGGAAATTTCAACCGCCGCCCTCGAACGGATCGGGGACGGCGGGATCGCGCGATTGTTTATGGTTTTTGGATCGCGATTTTGCGTTCGACCGGCTCGGTGCCGGGCTTTTTCGGCATGCTGACGGTCAGCACCCCTTTATCGAAAGTGGCGCTCACGGCCGCCTCATCCACGGATGGCGGCAGGCGCATGGACCGCTGAAAGCTGCCATAGCGCCTTTCGCTGACATGGTAATTGTCTTTCTCGTCGGTCTTTTCGATTTTCTTCTCGCCCTTGAGGATGAGAAGTCCGTTGTGGATCGACAGGTCCACGTCGGTTTCCGAAAGACCCGGCAATTCCGCAGTCATCGTAAGGGCATTGTCGTTCTCGGCGATGTCGACCGAGGGCGCCATCAGTCCGGCGCCGATATTGGTCTCGTCCGTGAAGGGATTGCGATTGGCAAAGAATGTTTCCAGCGCCTGATCCATTTCCTTTCGCAGGGCAGCGAAAGGACTGTCGGACCACAGGCCAGGAAGTAACTTTGACGGCTGCTCAGTCATTTGATCCTCCATCATTGGTGGCCCCTGAACCCCGACTGCATGCTAGAACGACGGTCCGCCGCCGCATTGATCTGCGTCAACAGCCCTCGGCTGCCCCCTCCGTCCAGGGGGGATGGCGGCGCAAACTCTTGCCATTTTGGTAGCAAATGCTATTTGGATCGCTATTGGTGCAAGATCGCCTGGGCCGAACGCGTTTGAAGGTGTTTTGAATTTGATCAGGGCGTATCGGCTCGACGGGAGCGCGGAGATCATTCTGCCTGGGCAGCCGCCGGCGGCGCTCGATGCTGATATTCTATGGCTTGACCTCGTCAATCCGGACCGTGCGGAAGAACATCTCGCCGAAAGCCTGCTCTGTATTCCGATCCCGACCCGGGACGACCTGAAGGACATCGAGCCATCCAGTCGCCTCTATGTCGAAAACGGCGGCGTCTACATGACGGCCTCTCTGGTCTACAAGGTCGAAAGCGACCTGCCTGAACTGACCGACATCGCCTTCATTCTGGTCGGCAATCGCCTCGTCACCATCCGCTATGGCGAGCCCAAGGCGTTTGCGTTGTTCAGCGCCGCGCTGTTGCGTATTCCCGGCAAGTACAAGACCGGCTCGGAGCTGATGGCGCGGCTCTTGGAAACCATCGTCGACCGCACGGCCGAAGTGCTGGAGGTTGCCGTGGCGCGGGTCGATGCCCTGTCGGCCGAGGTTTTTGTGGATCGCAAGGCCGCCAAGCGCCGCCCGCCGCGTTTCCTGGAAGACAAGCTGATCGACATTGCCAGCCATCATCGCCTCGTCAGCAAGGCGCGCGACAGTCTGGTGACCCTGTCCCGGCTGATGACCTTCCTGGTGTCCCTGCCGGATGTGCGCAATGATCATGAAGCCGAAGAGCTTTGCCGCATCGTCACGCGCGACGTTCAGTCCCTGTCGGAACATGCCGGTTTCGTGTCGAATAACATCACCTTCCTGCTTGATGCCTCGCTCGGCCTGATCAATGTCGAGCAGAACGCCATCATCAAGATCTTCTCCATCGCCTCCGTGGTCTTCCTGCCGCCAACGCTGGTGGCGTCGGTTTACGGCATGAACTTTCAATTCATGCCCGAACTGGCCTGGAACTACGGTTATGCCCTTGCGCTGGTCGGCATGCTGCTGTCGGCGATCATCCCATTCCTGTTTTTCCGTTGGAAAGGCTGGCTCTGACGAGCCTGTAGGTCCCCATGCCCCAAGAAATCAGCGAGACACCTGCACCGCAGAAGACCATGCGCCGCTTCTTCCTGCTGGCGCTCGGCTCGGTCGGTGTCGTCTACGGCGATATCGGCACCAGCCCGCTCTACGCCTTTCGCGAAGCCCTGAAGCCGATCGGCCACGATGGTATCGAGCGCGTCGAGATCATTGGTCTCATCTCCCTGATGATCTGGGCGCTGACGATCATTGTCACGTTCAAATATGTCCTTTTTCTGCTGCGCGCCGACAATGACGGCGAGGGCGGCACGTTGTCGCTGCTCGCCCTGCTGATGAAGAGCGCCGGGCGTTATACGACGATCCTGACGATCATGGGCCTGGTGGGAGCCGCGCTTTTCCTCGGCGATGCGATGATCACGCCGGCCCTGTCGGTGCTGTCGGCGGTCGAGGGCCTGAAGCTGGTGGCGCCGCAATCGTCCGATTATATCGTGCCGATCGCCGTGGTCATCCTGATCGGCATTTTCGCCGTGCAGTCGCGCGGCACCGGTGCGGTGGCCATTTTCTTCGGGCCGATCACCGCCGTCTGGTTCATTGTCATGGCGCTCGGCGGCATCGTCCATATCGCCGACGATTTCGGCATCTTCGCCGCCTTCAATCCGTGGTATGCCATTACCTTCATGCTGCGCGAAGGCTTTCTCGGCGTGATCGTGCTCGGCGCGGTGTTCCTGACCGTCACCGGCGCCGAAGCGCTCTACGCCGATCTCGGCCATTTCGGCCGCCGGCCGATCCAGTGGGCCTGGTTCGTCCTGGTCTTCCCGGCGCTGGTGCTGAATTATCTCGGGCAGGGCGCCCTGGTCATGAAACATCCCGAAGCGGCCTCCGATCCGTTCTTCCTGATGTTCCCGGAATGGGCCTTGCTGCCGGTCGTCATCCTCGCCACCGCCGCCACCATCATCGCCAGCCAGGCGGTGATCACCGGCGCCTTCTCGCTGGTGCGCCAGGGCATTCACCTCGGCTTCCTGCCGCGCATGGAGATCCTGTTCACCTCCGAGACCAATACCGGCCAGATCTACCTGCCGTCGGTCAATACGCTGCTTCTGGTCGGCGTGCTCAGCCTGGTGCTGCTGTTCCAGAGTTCCGAGGCGCTCGCCACCGCCTATGGCATCTCGGTGACCGGCGCCATGGTGGTCACCACCGTCATGGCCTATCAGTTTGTGCGCAGCCGCTGGCGCTGGTCGGTGCTGCTGTCGATGGCTTTCCTTCTGCCGCTGCTGCTGCTGGAAATGGTCTTCCTGGGCGCCAACCTGCTGAAGGTGCATGACGGCGGCTATATTCCGGTGCTGTTTGCCGCCGGCTTCACCGTCGTCATGTGGACCTGGCGGCGCGGCAGCGCCATCCTGTTCACCAAGACGCGCCATGCCGATATTCCGCTGCAATCCTTCATCACCTCGATCGAGCGCAAGAGCGACCACGGGCCGGTCTCCGTGCCGGGCACGGCGATCTTCCTGACCAGCGATCCGGAAACGGCGCCGGCCGCCCTGCTGCACAACCTCAAGCACAATCATGTGCTGCACGAGCGCAACATCATCCTGACCATCAAGACCGTCAATCGGCCGCGCGCCGCACCGGCCGAGCGTTTCGTCGCCGAAAGCCTGTCGGAACGGTTCAGCCGGGTCGAGATCCGTTTCGGCTTCATGGAAAGCCAGAACGTCTCCCAGGCGCTGGCCCAGCTGCGCCGCGGCGGCCTGAAGTTCGACATCATGTCGACCTCCTTCTATCTCGGCCGGCGCAAGCTGGTGCCCGATGCCAAATCGGGAATGCCCTACTGGCAGGACCGTCTGTATATAGCGCTCGCCAATTCGGCCGCCGACCCCTCCGACTATTTCCGCCTGCCGGCCAACCGGGTGGTGGAACTGGGTTCGCATGTGATCATCTGAGCAGGACGGAACGAGGGTTCGATGCAGCATCAGCAGATCCTGGTTCGGCATTAACCATCCATCAAGGTTAACAGGCGATAGTTCGCTAATGTAGCCTTGTTGCGTATGGAGTATCGGTTTTGCCGTCCAGATCCCGTTTGCGTCCCAGAGCCGTTTCCCGTTTCGAGAAATGGACCTCGCCCCTCGTGTTTGGACTGGTGTCCTGGCTTGCCTTTCCGTCGATCGCGGCCCATGCCGATCTCGCCGGACTGATCGCAGGGCTTGATCGCGGCGCCGATCAGTGGCGCATGGTGCTCACCGCCTCGCCGGCCGGCTCCATCCACGCCGCCGAACTGAATTTCGGCGATGCGGCAGAGCCGGCAAGTCTTGTCGGCGACACGGGCATGGTTCTGCCCGATGGCCGCAAGATCGCCTTCCTGGGCGACAAGATGGTCAAGAGCGACACGCCCGACGAGGACAGGGTCACCCGCAGCCAGAAGAAGAACCGGGTGATCGCCATCGAACAGATGCAGCCGCCGAAAGCCTTCAGCGCCGGCACGATCCTGCAGCGCACCAGCTCGCTGCTCGACCACCCCGACAATGGCAAGGACCACACGGCCTTCGTGAAATCGAAAAGCAAGGCCCGCGAGGTTCAGCTCGCGACATTCTTCTTCAAGAAGACCGAGCCGAAATTCGATCCGTCCGTACCCACTCTGCTGGCGGACTTGGTCACCAATCCCAATGCCGACGTGCTGGCCACAGCCTATGCACCAGCAGCTCCCGATTTCGCCAAGGATTCCCCCTTCGATGCCATCTTGGCCGACAAGCCGGACAGCGGCCGCTTCGTGCCGCGCATCAGTCCCAAGGATCATGCCTGGGCGGCCAGCATCCTGCCGGCGACCGTGTTTTCGGCCGCCGAGCAGCAATGCCTGGCCTCGGGCATCTATTTCGAGGCGCGCGGCGAATCGGTCAAGGGCCAGGCGGCCGTCGCCCAGGTGATTCTCAACCGCGTCCGCAATCCGGCCTATCCCGATACGATCTGCGGCGTCGTCTACCAGAACGAGGATTGGCGCAACCGCTGCCAGTTTTCCTTTGCCTGCGACAATATCAAGGACCGCGTCAATTCGCAGCAGCACTGGAAGGTGGCCCGCGAAGTGGCCATGGCGGTGACGGCCGGCAAGATCTGGATGCCGGAGGTCGGCTCGGCCACCCATTACCACGCCCTCTATGTGCGCCCGCCCTGGGCGCGGACCATGGAAAAGGTCGGGCGGATCGGCCTGCACGTCTTCTACCGCACCTATGGCGGCGGTTGGATCTGAAACACGGCCTTGGACTGGGCGTTTCGCCGGGGACGGATTCTGCGGCCGGCCCGCGGGGAGGCTGCCGGTTTTGTCCACCGGCTTTGGCACGGATTCGCCATAATCGACTTAAGTCTATGATTTTTCCGGGTTAATTTGTGGTGAAACAACCGCGGTCAGTGCCTTGACTATGCGGTCTCTCAAAATTATGGTGCGCGCGACTTCAAAACGGGCCGGACGGCGTGAAATCCGAGCTGTTTGCATGTCCGCTGCAGGCCCTATAGACAGGTCGTGAAGCGGGATCGGACGGGGACCATCATGACGGACGACCACGAGAAGAACCTGGAATTGCGTCGCAAGCGCCTGGGGGCCGAATTGGCCGGGCGTCGGGACGAGACCGGGGATGATGCGGCGAGGGAACTCAGGGCCGAGCAAAGCCGAAAAGGTTATGCACAGGCCATGAAGCTCTCGAGCGAATTCATCTCCGCAATCGTGGTTGGTGCACTTCTGGGCTATCTTTTCGACTATTTTGTCGGTACGTCGCCTTGGGGCCTGATCGTACTGCTGCTATTGGGATTCTGTGCGGGGGTCCTGAATGTTCTGAGATCCGCGGGCGTCGTGGCCGCGCCGCATCCGGCGGATCGTGGAACGGACACGAAGAGTGACAAGCGGGACGGCGCCTGAGGGCTGCCTGTTTCGAACGGGATGAATTCTGCCGCTGGCAGGCAAAGTGAGAGAGACAATCAGGTGTCAAACGATCCGACCCATCAGTTCCAGATCCAGAAGATTGTTCCGATCGAGCTTGGCGGCGTCGATTTTTCCTTCACCAATGCTTCGCTGTTCATGGTGGCAACCGTCACCTGCGCCTCGGCCTTCCTGTATTTCTCGACATCGAGCCGCGGCCTGATCCCGACCCGCATGCAATCGCTTGCCGAAATGTCCTATGAGTTCATTGCCTCCATGCTGCGCGAAGGCGCCGGCAGCCACGGCATGAAATTCTTTCCGATGGTCTTTTCGCTGTTCATGTTCGTGCTGACCGCGAACCTGCTCGGCATGATGCCCTACTTCTTCACCATCACCAGCCAGATCATCGTCACCTTCGCTCTGGCGATCTTCGTCATCGGCACGGTGCTGGTCTATGGTTTCTACAAGCATGGCCTGAGCTTCTTGAAACTGTTCGTGCCGTCCGGCGTGCCGGCGGCGCTTCTGCTTCTCGTGGTGCCGATCGAAATCATTTCGTTCCTGTCGCGCCCGATTTCGCTGTCGATTCGTCTGTTCGCCAACATGCTGGCCGGCCATATCACTCTCAAGGTTTTCGCGGGCTTCGTCGCTTCGCTGGGAAGCCTCGGCGCGCTGGGCATCGGCGGCGCCATTCTTCCCCTGATCATGACCGTCGCTCTGACCGGTCTCGAATTCCTCGTCGCCTTCCTGCAGGCTTACGTTTTCGCGGTACTGACGTGCATGTACCTCAACGACGCAATCCATCCGGGCGGGCACTAAGCAAGATCCAGAAAGTGTGACACGGTCTTCGGACGGGATCACGCTTAGGGGATAACCACCTTGGCGCCAGAACGCGTCAGTCCATTCGCCGCAACAACCATTCTAAGGAGATCAATCATGGAAGCGGAAGCAGCAAAGTACATCGGCGCAGGTTTGGCTTGCCTCGGCATGGCCGGCACGGCTCTCGGCCTCGGCAACATCTTCGGCAGCTACCTCTCCGGCGCTCTGCGCAATCCGTCTGCCGCTGACAGCCAGTTCGGCCGTCTGGTATTCGGCTTCGCCGTTACGGAAGCTCTGGGCATCTTCTCGCTGCTCATCGCTCTCCTCCTCCTCTTCGCTGTCTAATCACAGCTGAGATCGGGATCACGGTTCGCGGGCGCGAGCCGTGATCCCTTGCATTTGCAGGACACCTGGAGGCGAGCATGTTCGTTACCCCCGCCTATGCCGAAGAGACACCGGTAGAAGGCCAGACCCACACGGAAACCGGCGTCGCCCACGACACCGGGCATGCTGGGGGCGTTTTCCCGCCCTTCGACCAGTCGACCTATCCCTCGCAGCTCTTGTGGCTGGTGCTTACATTCGGCCTGTTCTACATGCTGATGCAGAAGGTCATCGTGCCGCGCGTCGGTGGCATCCTCGAAAATCGCCACGATCGCATTGCCCAGGATCTCGACGAAGCGGCCCGCTTCAAGTCGGAAGCCGATGCGGCCATCGAGACCTATGAAAGAGAATTGAGCGCTGCCAAGGCGAAAGCCGGGCAGATCGCAGCCGCGGCCCGCGACAGTGCCAAGGCCAAGGCCGATGCCGAGCGCGCTGCCATTGAAGCGCAGCTGTCGGAAAAGGTTGCTGCCGCCGAAGCCAATATCGCCGCGATCAAGGCCCAGGCCTTCGCCGAAGTCGGCACGATTGCCAGTGACACGGTCAGCGCCATCGTCGAGCAGCTGATCGGTGCCAAGGCAACGGCGGCTGACGTCAAGTCCGCGGTTGCCGCCGTTTCGACCAAGCAGGAGGCATGATCATGGCTTTTGACGCAACATTCTTTGCCTTCGTCGGCCTTCTCCTGTTCTTTGTCCTGATCGTCTACCTCAAAGTTCCGGGCATGGTGGCAAAGTCGCTCGACGAGCGTGCCGACAGGATCCGCGACGAACTTGCCGAAGCCAAGCGCCTGCGCGAAGAGGCCCAGCATGTGCTGGCCGAATATCAGCGCAAGCGCAAGGAAGCCGAAACGGAAGCAGCCGGCATCATCGCTGCTGCCGAACGCGAAGCGGCCATGCTGACGGCGGAAGCCAAGCAGAAGACCGAAGAGTTCGTGGCCCGCCGCAACGCGCTGTCCGAACAGAAGATCAAGCGCGCCGAAGCCGAAGCGGTCAACGCTGTGCGCTCGGCCGCCGTCGATCTGGCCATTGCCGCAGCCGAAAAGCTGCTGGTCAAGAAGGCCGGCGCCGACGTCCAGAAGACCTTGTTCTCCGCCTCGCTGGGCGAGGTCAAGGGCCGGCTGAACTAAGTCGTCTGCGTGCTATTATCTAGAGACAAGGCCGGGCGATTGTCCGGCCTTTTTTTGCGTTTGCGAGGGACGGAAAACCTTGTGTGCGGTAATCAAGCGGGGCCGTCGAGCTGCGGTGGCGTGATCCTTTTATCAGCTCGCCACTGTCGACGGATCGCTAGCCCCTTGTCCTCGGCGCAACGCGTTGCGCCTGACCTGCCGCCGCCCTCTCCGCTTGAGGGCAGGGCTATTGCATGTGAGAATAGACCCCTTCTGGCCTGCCGGCCATCTCCCCCACAAGGGGGGAGAAGACCTGGGGAAACCACTCGGCTTCATCCACCGACGGCGCGGCTGGACTAAGCCCTCCCCCTTGTGGGGAGGGTTTGGGAGGGGAATCTTTTCATAAGCGATCGCCCCCGCAGGTGGGGAGAGGGGCGATCAAAGCGCAAACGGTATCACTCCGGCCGGAGTGGCCGGAAGCTCATGCGGTGCAGCGGGCAGGGGCCCTGCGTTGCGATGGCGTCGCGATGCACCTGCGTGCCATAGCCGGCATGAAATTCAAAGCCGTAGACCGGAAACATCAGACCGGCCCGCTCCATCATCCGGTCACGCATCACCTTGGCGACGATCGAGGCGGCGGCGATCGACAGCGACCGGCAATCGCCCTTGATGACCGCCTTGCCGGGGCAGCAAAGCCCGTCCGGCACGTCGCGGCCGTCGGCCAGCACATAGGCCGCCTTGACGGGCAGGCCTCCCACGGCGCGCCGCATGGCATCGAGACTTGCCTTGCGGATGTCGCGGGCATCGATATGCAGCGGGCCGGAGGAGGCGATGGAGACATGGGCCGAGGCGAGAATGGCATCAAACAGCACGGCGCGTCGCGCCGCCGTCAGTTTCTTGGAATCGTTCAGCCCGTCCGGAATATGATCGGGATCGAGGATAACGGCAGCGGCCACCACCGGCCCGGCGAGCGGTCCGCGCCCGGCCTCGTCGGTTCCGGCCACCGGCCAGAAGCCCTGGCGCTCGGCAAGCCGCTCCAGCGCGAAATCCGGCACCAGCGGCGCGGCTTCGAAAAGGCACGGAGAATCGGGTGGTGTGCGAGAGCTCATGCGGCTGAGTTCGCACACCAACCCGACTTCCTGCAAGTCCCCGGATTGAAACGGAGCGGCAGAGCCGGCCCCTTTTCAAGGCGGCGGATATCCGGGGACTTGTCCGGCGCAAAAGGGGACAGGGAATTTGCGCCGGGATTCTGTTGAAAAAAACGCCGTATCAGAGCAGCGACAGCTGCACGCCGCTCTGGTTGGGCGGCACGAACAGGTCGTCGCGCAGCTGCATGCTGCGGCGAACCAGCCCCAGCCGCTTGGTGGCCATTTCGAAGCGCCGGCTGATCTGCCAGGCATAGGGGCCGGCGCCCTTCATGCGCTTGCCGAACTCCGCATCGTAATCCTTGCCGCCGCGCATCGAGCGCACCAGCGACATTACATGCCGGTAGCGGTCCGGATAATGCTGCAGCAGCCAGTCGCGAAACAGCGGACTGACCTCGAGCGGCAGCCTGAGGATCACGTAGCCGGCCTCCACGGCGCCCGCCGCCTTGGCTGAATCCAGCACCCGCTCGATCTCGTGGTCGTTGAGCGCCGGGATCACCGGCGCCATCAGCACGCCGGTCGGAATGCCGGCCTCCGAAAGGCCCTTGATCGCTTCCAGCCGCCGCGACGGCGTCGAGGCCCGCGGCTCCATGCTGCGCGCCAGCTTGCGGTCGAGCGTCGTCACGGAAATCGCCACCTTGACCAGCCCGCGCTCGGCCATCGAGGCCAGAATGTCGATGTCGCGCAGGATCAGCGCCGATTTCGTGACGATCGCCACGGGATGGTTGGCCTTGTTCAGCACCTCCAGCACCTGGCGCATGATGCGCCATTCCCGTTCGATCGGCTGGTAAGGGTCGGTATTGGTGCCGATCGCCAGCGTGCGCGGCTTGTAGCCGGGCTTGGACAGCTCGCGCTCCAGCAGTTTCGGCGCATCCGGCTTGGCAAACAGCTTGGCCTCGAAATCGAGCCCGGCCGAAAGCCCCAAATAGCTATGGGTCGGCCGCGCGAAACAATAGATGCAGCCATGCTCGCAGCCGCGATAGGGATTGAGCGAGCGGTCGAAGGGAATGTCGGGTGATTCGTTGCGCGAAATCACGCTGCGCGGCTTTTCCACCTGCACTTCGGTGCGAAACGGCGGCATGTCCTCCAGCGTTTCCCAGCCATCGTCGAAGGTGGTGCGCTCCGTCGGCTCGAAACGCCCCGAAGGGTTGAGCCCGGCGCCCCGGCCGCGACGCCGCTCGGCATCGACCCGCAGGCCGGACGCCTGGATCAAGGCATCGGCCACATCCGCCGTATTGGCAGGCTGAAACGCAGCCTGCCTCACATGAGACAGCAAGTTCATAATGGGCTCCTGACGGGCGTCCTTCCGCCCTTTCGTGATAAAATTCCTATCCTGAAAAAGAGAACAATGCAAGAACAAAATCGAAAATGCAGCAGTGGCAATTCTTTGTGCAATGCGATAATCATAGGCAATGCTGACAGTGATTATCGAATGCTTGGATCAGGAAACCGAATTGGCGCAAACCCTTGCGGCCCTGGTTTCAGGGGCTGTGGAAGGGGTTGTCTGCGATGTCGTGGTGCTTGATCGCGGCTCGCGGGATGGCACGTCGCGGCTGGCGGATGCGGCCGGTTGCCGGTTTCATGGGCAATGGGACCTGAAGGATATCGTCCGGGCCGCCAGGGGCGAATGGCTGCTGCTGGTCGAGCCGGGTGCCCGTCCGGCCAGCGGCTGGATCGACGAGATCGCCGACTATGTGATGCGCAACAGCGCGCCGGCCCGCTTTTCGCCGTCGCGCCATCACCGCCTGCCGTTCTACCGCCGGATCGGCCGCAGGACGGCGCCGCTGGAGGATGGCCTGCTGCTGTCGAAGCGTCAGGCGCTGGCCATCGTCAAGAGCGGCATGGGGCTTGGCGATCTGCCCAAGGGGCTGCGCATGCAATCGCTGACGGCAGAGCTGGTGCCGGCCCGGGTGGCCCGCCAGGCCCGCGCCGATCTCGGTATTACAGAATGAAGTCGGACCGCACCATGTCGGCCAGGTCGTTCATGGCGATCTGAAAATCCGAGCGGCCGTCGCCATTGACGTCGCCGCTGACGATCCCGCCGGAAAAGCGCAGCTGACCGGCCGCGCTAAAGGCGTCGTCGCCGATAAAGCTGAAGGCCTGGTTGCCGCCGCGCGCCGTATTGGCGTCCAGCGTCGAAAGGTCGACTTTGTCGCCCTGGCTGTGGCTGAAATCGGCGATGATATCGCGATTGTTGGCACCATTGCCGCTTTCGTTCAGTGCGTTGAAGTCGAACCGGTCGGCGCCGCTGCCGCCGGTCAGCAGATCACGGCTGCGGCCGCCGGTCAGGACGTCGGCGCCTTCATTGCCCTCGATCCGATCAATGCCAAGACCGCCGAACAGCTGGTCATTTCCGCCAAGCCCGAACAGATCGTCATTGCCGTTCAATCCCTCCAGTTTGTTGGCGCCATTGGTGCCGTTGATAGCGTCGCTGGCATTGGTTCCGGCCGCATCCTCGATGCTGACCAGGGTCTCAAAACGGTTGGCGCCGGTCTGGGCCAGCCCGGTCAACAGGTCGATCGTCACGCCGCTGCCGCCAAGCGTCGAGGAATCGTCGCGCGGTTCATAGGAGATGCGGTCGCGCCCGGCGCCGCCGTTGAAGAGGTTCTGCCAGCCTTCGGAGGCAAACTGGTCATTGCCGTCATTGCCGAAATAGCTGCTCTTGAAGGTGCTCACGGCGATCAGGTCATTGCCGTCACCGGCGCGGATGATATCGCCGATATCGCTGCCGAACGAACCAAAGCCGGTGCCGACATAGGTGTCGTTGCCCGCGCCGAGCCGGATGTCGTTGCCCGCTTCCATGGCATTGCTAATCCGGTCGTTTCCGGACCCCGCATCGACAAAATTGCCGCCGCCGAGATTGTCGCTGCGATTGAGGATGATCGTGTCATTGCCGCCAAAGGTGAAAAGCCGCACCTCCACGGTGTCGACGTTGTTGGTGCCCTGCACGAAGCGATCGGCATTGGAAGTTCCGCGAAATGTCTGGCCCATGGTTTTGATCTCCTGAATGACTGGATCAAACTTAAGGCAATGCGTCGCTCCGGCAATTGTCGCGCGTCACACCTCCTGGGTCCTGTCAAAAAAGGTCACTCAGGCAGTCGATGCGGCCGGCATCAGCCGCGCTTCAGGTGTTCGTCCAGCCGCGGCATGATCTCCACGAAATTGCAGGGCATGTGGCGATAGTCCAGCTGGCCCTTCAAGATGCCGTCCCAGGCGTCCTTGCAGGCCCCGGGCGAGCCCGGCAGCACGAAGATGAAGGTGGCATTGGCAACGCCGCCGGTGGCGCGAGACTGGATCGTCGAGGTGCCGATCTTGTCGTAGGAGATGCGGTGGAACACTTCGGAAAACCCGTCCATGCGCTTTTCGAACAGGGGTTCCAGCGCCTCGGGCGTCACGTCCCGGCCGGTAAAGCCGGTGCCGCCGGTGGTGATCACCACGTCGATCTCGTCCGACAGCGTCCAGGCCTTGACCTGGTTGTAGATGCGGTCGCGGTCGTCGCTGACGATGGCGCGGTCGACCAGCCGGTGGCCAGCCTCCAGGATGCGCGCGACAAGCGTGTCGCCGGATTTGTCGTCGGCAAGCGTGCGCGTGTCGGACACGGTCAGCACAGCGATGCCGACCGGGATGAAGGGGCGTGGTTGGCCGGTCGATGTCATGAATACGCTCCGCCCATCGTTTCGGTGGCGTGAAAGTACCAGTCGGGCCGCTGCTTGAGAAGGCCTGCGGCGGCATGCCGCGCCGCGTCCATATCGTCGAAGAGGCCAAAGCACGTCGCGCCCGAGCCGGACATCCGCACCAGCCGCGCCCCGGCATGCTCCATCATGGAGGCCAGAACCGCGATCTCGGTGCAAAGCGCGCGGGCAGGGGGCTCCAGATCGTTGCGCAAGTTCGACAGCGTGTCGAGCCACTGCGTCCGGTCTGCTATCTCCGGCAGGTCGCCGATCGGCGGATTACTCTTGCTCGACAGCCGGCGAAAAATCTCCGGCGTTGAAACGCCCTTGAGCGGATTGCCGAGCACCAGCGCGAAGGCGGGCAAAGTGTCGAGCAGAGACATGTCCTCGCCGATCCCCGTGGCGCGCAGCGGCGTTGAGCGCAGGCACATCGGCACGTCGGCGCCAAGCCTCAGACCGAGCGCCTGCAAGTCGGCCTCCGGCATGGCATGGTCCCAGAGCCGGGAAAGACCGCGCAGTGCCGCTGCGGCATCCGCCGAACCGCCGCCGATGCCCGAGGCGATCGGCAGGTTCTTCTCCAGATGGATGGCAACCGGCGGCGTTGCCACGCCCCGTTCGGTCAATGCCTGGCGTAGCAGGTCCCGTGCCTTCAGCACCAGATTGCCGGCCGGCCCGGCTTGGGCTTCGGTCGGGATCAGGGCACTGAACCGGCCCGAGACGCTGAACTGGTCGGTCGGCGACCGAGCCATGGTCAGCCGGTCGCCGTCGCGGGCAAAGGTCACCAGACTGTCGAGCAGATGATAGCCATCGGCCCTCTGGCCGGTGACATGCAGTGCCAGATTGATCTTGGCGGGCGCCGTCTCGATGATCGCTGTGTCCGGCAGTCCTTTCGGCAAGAGCGCGCCGTCAGGTCTTCTTGTCATCGGCGGCCTCAGCCTGCGGCTTGGCGCCGCCCGCCGTTGGTGCGGCGTCGGCATTGCCGGTGCCGGCGCCAGCTTCCAGCGGCGGCAGCCCCTCGGCAATCTTCATCTCGATCTTCGGGATTGTGTCCTTTTCAGGCTCGGAGATCAGCGCCCGCTTCCACTGGTAGACGGCCTCCAGCTTGCGACCGACGCGCCAGTAGGCATCGCCCAGATGATCGTTGATCGTCGCATCGCCGGCTTTCAGCTGCACGGCCCGCTCCAGCTCGTCGACCGCCTCGTCGAAACGGCCCAGGCGGAAAAACGCCCAGCCGAGCGAATCGACGATATAGCCGTCATCCGGCCGCAGCTCGACCGCCTTGCGGATCATGTCGAGCCCCTCGTCGAGGTTGCGGTTCATGTCGACCCAGGAATAGCCGAGATAGTTCAGCACCTGCGGCTGGTCGGGATAGAGCTCCAGCGCCTTGCGGAAGTTCGGCTCGGCAATGTCCCATTTCTTCAGTCGCTCATAGGCGATGCCGCGCTGGAAGAACACCGACCAGTGGCTGCGGACCGGCGCAGCACCGATCACCTCGACGGCCCGGTCGTAATTGTCGGCCATCTCCACATAGTCCTTGGCATCCGACAGCACGCTGCCATAGGCAAGGTAGCTGCGAATATCGGCAGGGTCGGAGACGATCAGCGCCTTGAGATGTTTGCGGGCATCGTCCACCTTGCCGGTCTGGGCGAGCGCCAGGCCAAGCTGCAGCTCGGAAATGCGCCGCATCGGCGACGTCGCCGGCACCTTGCCGTAGAAGGCGACGGCGCGGTCGGTCTGCTTGGCGTTTTCGGCAAGCCCGCCGAGCAGGATCAGCGTGTCGGCGCTATTGGGGTCGAGCGCATGGGACAGCTGCAGATAGAGCGTCACCGTATCCTGGGCGCCTTCGCGGTTCAGCGCGCCGCCGATGGCAAACAGCACCGCGGCGGCACCTTCCTGCGCATTGGTGACCTGCTGCTTGGGAACGTTGCCCTTCTCGATGCGCTCGCGCAGCGCCTTGAAGGGCGCATAATTGTTGATCAGCGTGTCGCCGGTGGCAATCGCGTCATAGGCTTTCTGCTTGTTGCCCTGTTCGGCTTCCAGAACGGCCAGCGCAAAAACCGAGCGCAGGAAGGTGTCAGGCGCGGTCGCGCCCCCTTCCTGGTCTGTCACGGCACTGCTGAAATACTTGCGCGCCGCATCCACATCGCCGATCGCCGCCGCGATGGCGCCGGCATTGTAGTTCTTGAACACCCCGTACCATTCCGGGCCTTTCAGCCCGTCGATCATCGCAAGCGCTTCCTTGCCCTGTCCGGCGCCCATCTTGGCCCAGGCGATCAGCAGCGAATTGGTCAGCCGGTCGAGATCGTTCGGTCCCTTGTATTCAAGAAGCTTCTCGGCCGAAGCATATTCGCGGTTGCGAATCGCATCGAGACCCCTGGCGATCGACGTCACCCGCTCGACGGCCGGATCCGATTTCAGCTCATGGGCATATTTCACACCCTCGTCGAACTGGCCGTTCATGAACAGCGCCAGCATCAGGCTCTGGCGGATTTCGATATTGCCGGGCTCGATGGCCAGCGCCTTCTTGTAGAGGGCGATGGCAATATCGAGATCGCGGTCGGCATTGGCCGTGCGGGCGCTGAGATAGGCTCCGGAAAACGTATCGACGCTGTTGGCGTCGAACCGCTCCGTCGTCTCGGGCGCGGCGGTTGTCGTTGCCTGGGCAAAGCCGGCGCCCATGCTCCCGAAATAGCCGATGCCGAATGTGGCCAAGACCATCAGGGCGGTGCCGGTGAGTGAGCCGATGGCAAATGTCTGCCGCATGAAGGAGCCTTTCAACAAGGGGTGCCGGCCATACTGCCGTAGGATGTTACCGGATAGCAATGATTTCGCATTCAACCAACGAAAAACACGCAATAGCCGATTCGAGCAAGCGGTGCGGACCCATCAGGACCGCCCACGCGTCTTTCCTGCTGCCCCGCCCATTCATCTAACGGCAACAGCATGGCTTTTTTGAAGCAGCGCCGGACAGGCCGCCCCTCGTCACTCTCAACTGACCCGGGCGATCGAGAAATCGATCACGTCCATCAGGGCGTCCTTCCACGGACTGTCGGGAAGCGGCGCCAGCGCATCGCGGGCAATCATGCCGTAATGCAGGGCCCGGGCGATCGTATCGTTCAGACCGTTATATTTGGTAATCAGGCCGATCGCCTTGTCGAGATTGGCATCGTCGCTTTTGCCGCCCTCGATCGCCTCGCGCCAGAAGGCGCGCTCCGGCTCGGTACCGCGGCGATAGGCCAGGATGACCGGCAGCGTGATCTTGCCCTCGCGGAAATCGTCGCCGGTATTCTTGCCCAGATCGGACGCCTTGCCGCCGTAGTCGAGCGCATCGTCGACCAGCTGGAAGGCAAGGCCGAGATTCATGCCGTAGGATTTCAGCGCATTGCGGCTCGCCTTGTCCGTGCCGGCGACGATCGGCCCGACCTCGGAGGCGGCCGCAAACAGCGCCGCCGTCTTGGCGCGGATCACCGAGAGATAATCGTCCTCGGTGGTTTCCATGTTCTTGGCGACGGAGAGCTGCAGCACTTCGCCCTCGGCAATCACCGAGGCAGCAGACGACAGCACATCCAGCGCGTCGAGCGAGCCGACCTCGACCATCAGGCGAAACGCCTGGCCGAGCAGGAAGTCGCCGACCAGGACGCTCGCCTGGTTGCCCCAGATCATCCGTGCCGTCGACTTGCCGCGCCTGAGATCGCTTTCGTCCACCACGTCGTCATGCAGCAGGGTTGCCGTGTGCATGAACTCGACGCTGGTGGCGAGCTTGATATGGGCCTCGCCTTCGTAGCCGAACATCGCCGCCGAGGCGATCGTCAGCATCGGCCGCAGGCGCTTGCCGCCGGACGAGATCAGATGGTTGGCCACTTCCGGGATCATCTGCACGTCGGAACCGGCCTTGGATAGAATAAGCTGGTTCACCCGCTCCATGCCGGCCTTGGTCAAGTTCACCAACGGCTTAACGGAAGCCTGTTTGTTTTTGCTTTCCTCAAGCGGTATCACTACGCCCAACGCACCGGACTCCTGTTCATTCGTCAGTTCCGACCATAAAAAGGGCCTGAGGACACGGCAAGAGGCGAATTGTCTCGTTCGGTCAATTTGATGGGATTTAATAACAAATGCACGAGCTTATTCGCACAAACGACCCGGTTCTGCTCTCCTTCGCCGAGAGCCTGATGAAGGATGCCGGAATTCACTGCCTGATTGCCGATCAGGCGATGAGCATCATGGAGGGCTCGCTCGGCATGCTGCCGCGTCGTTTTCTGGTGGAAGAGGGCCGGCTGGACGAAGCCCGCACGATTCTCACCGATGCGGGCCTTGCCGACGAACTGCTCGATCGCAAGGACTGAGGCGGTCGATGTCTGCGCCGAGTTCTGAGACCATTGACGCCTTCCACCGCGGCCGCTTCCATCTGGTCCAGCCGAAGGGCCGCGGCCACCGCGCCGGCATGGATGCCATGCTGCTGGCAAGCCTGGTCGATGCCTCCGGCCCGTTTCGTCTCGCCGATCTGGGTGCCGGTGCCGGAGCGGCGGGGCTGGCGGGCGCGGCACGGCTGGAAGGGGCCGAGGGGACGCTTGTCGAACGCTCGCCCGAGATGGCCGACTATGCGCGCAAAAGCCTTGCGCTCGCCGACAATTCCCACCTGTCGTCCCGCGCCAATGTCGTGGAGGCCGATGTCACCCTGACCGGCAAGGCCCGCGTTGCCGCCGGCCTTGCCGATGACAGTTTCGACCATGTGATCATGAACCCGCCCTTCAACGATGCCGGCGACCGCCGCACGCCCGATGCCCTGAAAGCCGAGGCCCATGCCATGACCGACGGCCTGTTCGAGGCCTGGATCCGCACCGCCGGCGCCATCATGGTGCCGGGTGGCCAGCTGTCGCTGATCGCCCGGCCGCAATCGATCGCCGAGATCATCGCCGCCTGCGGAAAGCGTTTCGGCGGTCTGGAAATCACCCCGCTCTATCCGCGCGCCGGGGAAAGTGCCGTGCGTGTGCTGGTCACCGCCATCAAGGGATCGCGCGCCCGGCTCGAGCTGCGCGCACCGCTGACCATGCATGACGATCCCGGTAGCCACCGGTTTTCGGCCTTCGTCGACGATCTCAACAACGGCCGGGCCGCCTATCGGCGCCGGTAAAGCGATCTTTTTCGGGCCTGCCGCCGTTTTTTCGACACCGCCATTGTGTTTGCCGGTCCGCAACTTACATCTCTGCTCACGTGAACCATGACAAAGAGGTAACGCATTGATGTCGGATTTTCTGGAACGGCTGACCCCGAAACGCTTTCGCAAGAAAGGCATCGTGATCCCCGTCGTGCGCCTGCATGGGCAGATCATGAGCGGCGGCAGCCGGTTCAAGCCGGCCCTCAATCTGGCAAGCGTCGCCCCCATGCTGGAAAAGGCCTTTGCCCGCAAGAACAGCCCAGCGGTTGTCCTGTCGATCAATTCGCCGGGCGGTTCGCCGGTCCAGTCGCGCATGATTTTCCAGCGCATCCGCTCGCTGGCCGAGGAAAAGAACAAGACGGTCCTGGTGTTCGTCGAGGACGTCGCGGCCTCCGGCGGCTACATGCTGGCGCTGGCCGGCGACGAGATTTATGCCGACCCCACCTCGATCGTCGGCTCGATCGGCGTGGTATCGGGCGGCTTCGGCTTTCCCGAACTGTTGAAGAAGATGGGCGTCGAGCGCCGCGTCTATACCGCCGGGGAGAACAAGGTCATCCTCGATCCCTTCCAGCCGGAAAAGGAAGGCGACATCGAATACCTGAAGACCCTGCAGCTCGAGATCCACAAGGTCTTCATCGACATGGTCAAGGACCGCCGCGGCTTGAAGCTTGCCGATGATCCGACGATTTTCTCCGGCCTGTTCTGGACCGGCCAGCGCGGCCTCGAGCTTGGCCTGATCGACGGGCTCGGCGACATGCGCGTCGAACTGAAGCGCCGCTACGGCGCCGACACGCGGCTGGAACTGGTCAGCGGCGCCCGCGACTTTTTCGGACGGCGCTTGCCGGGTGTCGGACTTTCCGCCGGTGGCACCGAACAAATCGCCGCAGCAGCGCTCAGCGGTCTTGCCGAAACGATCGAAGAAAAGGCAATGTGGAGCCGATACGGTCTCTGACAAAGAGGCGAGGGGGGAACATGGCACAGCTTTTATTTATGGTGGTCCTGCTCGGCGGTGCCTGGCTTCTCTACCGACGCTTCGTCTCGGACGCCGAAAAGCTCGCCGCCAAATCGCGGGCAGCCGAAAAAGAGCAGGAAACCGGGGCCATCGGCACTTTGGTCAAGGATCCCGAGACGGGAGAATACCGGGTGCGCCGTGAGGGCGAGTGAGTATCGGTTAGCTGCGCCCGCGGGCCCTGGCCTGCCAGTCGGCACCGGCATAGGTGACGCAGACGATATGGACCGTCTCGGTCCTGTCGTCCACCGTGAAACAGATCACGCCCTTTTCCCCGGCCGGCAATGCGCGAAGGCCGGGATGGATGTCGTGGCGAACGGTGCCGATATGGGGGTAATCACGCAAGCTCTTCATGGCGCTTCTGAATTCGGCGATTTTCTGACCTGCGATTGGATACCCCGCATAGTCTCCGATCAGGCGCGTTATATCCAGCATGTCGGATCGGACGAGAGGGTGGCGGGTGACGGTGTAGCGCACTAGTTTGCCTTGGATAGCTTTTGCACCATGGCCTCGATCTCTTCAAACATCGTATCGTTATCCAACGGAATCCACTGGTCCCGCGGCAATTCCAGGCGCCGTCGGATCTCGTCGCCCATGCCGTCCAGCGGATCGGCGGTGGTAGGGCCGACGGCGGGCGTTTCGTTTTCGATCATCTGGGCAATCCCGGCCTCGATGACGCTTGAGATCGAGGGATAGTGGCCATCCTCGACGAGCTTTTCGGCATAGCGCAGCAGGTCTTCGCTCAAGGTCACTGTCGTCTTGACGGTCATCGGTCTGGTCTCCGGCGGCAAGGTTTAAGTGTATCATTGGCAGGGGCCGGCGACAATGCGGTGCCGGCATGGATGCTGAACGTTGAGGTTGTCTTGGAGTATGAGCATTCGCTTGCTAAGATCTAAGCGGATTTTGTCGATTAACAGGTGTGCCATGCAGGTTTCCAAGTGGGGAAATAGTCTCGCCATTCGCATTCCGTCCGCCGTCGTCAAGGCCCTGAACCTTAAGGAGGGCGATGATGTCACCGTTTGCATAGCGCAGGACCGGACGTTTGAGATCGCCCGCGACGATCCGCGTGAACAGGTGCTCAAGCGCATCCGCGCCAGGGTCAAACCTTTGCCGCCGGGCTGGCATTTCGACCGCAGCGCAGCCAATGAAGACTGACAACCATGCCGCCGCGGCAGGTCAAAACCCTTGACCCCTCAAGCCCGTCATGGCACCAGACGGCCAGTAAACTTCAACCCCGGACTGATACCATGACCACTCTCGCTCCGCATATGGACCCCAAGCGCTCTTTCCAGGCGCTGATCCTGACGCTGCATGCCTATTGGGCCGACAAGGGTTGCGCCGTTCTGCAGCCCTATGACATGGAAGTGGGTGCCGGCACGTTTCATCCGGCAACGACGCTGCGTGCGCTGGGGCCGAAGCCCTGGAAGGCTGCCTATGTGCAGCCATCGCGTCGTCCGTCCGATGGTCGCTATGGCGAAAACCCCAACCGCCTGCAGCACTATTACCAGTATCAGGTCATCCTGAAGCCCAATCCGTCCAACCTGCAGGAACTTTATCTCGGCTCGCTGGCCGCCATCGGCCTCGATCCTCTGCTGCACGATATCCGTTTCGTCGAGGACGACTGGGAAAGCCCGACGCTCGGCGCCTGGGGCCTTGGCTGGGAATGCTGGTGCGACGGCATGGAAGTCTCGCAGTTCACCTACTTCCAGCAGGTCTGCGGCATCGAATGCTCGCCGGTCGCCGGCGAACTGACCTACGGCCTCGAGCGCCTCGCCATGTATGTGCAGGGCGTCGATAGCATTTACGATATCAATTACAACGGCCGCGAGGGCGAGGACAAGATCTCCTATGGCGACGTCTTCCTGCAGGCCGAGCAGGAATATTCCAGGCACAATTTCGAGATCGCCAATACCGAGATGCTGCACCGCCATTTCGAGGATGCCGAGAAGGAATGCCAGGCGATCCTTTCTGCCGGTGCACCGAGCGACAGTGCCAACCAGATGCTGCACAAATGCGTCTTCCCGGCCTATGACCAGTGCATCAAGGCCTCCCACGTCTTCAACCTGCTCGACGCCCGCGGCGTGATCTCGGTGACCGAACGGCAGAGCTATATCCTGCGCGTCCGCACGCTCGCCAAAGCCTGCGGCGAAGCCTTCCTGCTGACCGACGCCGGCGGCATCAACTGGAAGAAAGACGCCGCGTGAGCCAAGGCCGGTCCAGTCCGGCAGCGTTACTGGCGGGACGGCTCGCAGGGATGCGGCGAGCCTTCACGGCAACGGCTTGGGTCAGCGCAGTCCTGCTGGTCTTGTCGACGCTTTTCTATCTCTACATTGCCTTTGTCAGCTATGTCCTTGAGCATACCGGATCCAACGCCCATACCGGCGCGGACAGTCCGGTTTTCGGCTTGCTGATGGGCGTCGCCGGGCCGTTTGATCTGGTGGTCGCCGCCTTGGCCGTGCTGAATACGGCTTTCTTCTTTTATTGGCTGTTCCTGTCGGTCGGCCTGGCTCGGTCCGTCGAGCCCGCCAGCGTGCGATATCCGCCATGGACGGCGCTTCTCGGCTTCGTCGTTCCGATCGTCAATCTTTGGATGCCGATCTACACTTTGGTGGATCTCGACGATTTCGCCGCCCGCCAGGAGGCGAGGTCTACGGCGCGTTTTTCGCTGCTGCCCAGCGCCATGATGTTGTGCTGCGTTGTGGCGCTGATCGCCTCGAATCGAACATCGCAGGCCAGCAACGCCGGCGTCGCGGACTTTGCGGCCGGCCAGAGCCTGATGCAGCTGGCATCCGTTGGCGCCATCGCCAACATCCTCCTGCTGATGCTGGTGCAGGCCTTCATGCATCGCACCGCACCCGGTCAGGACATCGCTCTTGCCAAACTCGCCGCTGCCGAAGCAGCGAACCAGCCGGCCTCCCTGCCCATAATTGGGCAGTCCCAGAACGGCTGATGACAAGCGTCAACCGAACGCATAATGTCCCGCCATCTTTGCATTGGCCGGAGCATCTCCATGTATGTCATTCTCGCAATTCTTGCCCTTGCCGCCGTCTATGCGGTCATCGTCTATAACGGCCTGGTCAAATCCAAGCAGATGACCGAGGAAGCCTGGTCGGGCATCGACGTGCAGCTGAAGCGCCGCGCCGACCTGATCCCCAACCTCATCGAGATCGTCAAGGGCTATGCCAAGCACGAGAGCGAGACGCTGGAAAAGGTCGTCGAATTGCGCAACCGCGCACAAGGCGTGCCGGCCGGCGATATCGAGGGCAGGGCCGCCGCCGAAGGCCTGCTCGGCCAGGCGCTCGGCCGCGTCATGGCGCTGGCCGAAGCCTATCCGGACCTGAAGGCCAACGAGAACTTCCTCGAGTTGCAGCGCTCGCTGGAAGGCGTCGAAGGCGAGATCCAGATGTCGCGCCGCTACTATAACGGCGCGGCCCGCGATCTGAACGTCAAGGTTGAGAGCTTCCCGTCCAACCTGGTGGCCCGCAATTTCGGCTTTATCAAAGCGGGCTATTTCGAGATCGCCAACGACGCCGACCGCGCCGTCCCGACCGTCAAATTCTAAGTTTTAAGGTCGCCATGGGCGACCGCTATCCCAAGAGCGAAGTGCATGAAAACCGATAAACTGACCCTGCTGCCGCCCGGCCATCCGCTGTCCGGCAAGGTGAGCCCGCCCGGCTCCAAGTCGATCACCAACCGGGCCCTGTTGCTGGCCGGCCTGTCGAAGGGCACCAGCCGGCTGACCGGCGCGCTGAAAAGCGACGACACCCGCTATATGGCCGAGGCCCTGCGCGCCATGGGCGTTGATATCGACGAGCCGGATGCGACCACCTTCGTCGTCACCGGCACCGGCCGCCTGACGGCCCCCTCGGCCCCGCTCTTTCTCGGCAATGCCGGCACCGCCACGCGCTTCCTGACGGCGGCCGTGGCCAGCGTCGACGGCACCGTCACCGTCGATGGCGACGAGCATATGCGCAAGCGGCCGATCGGCCCGCTGGTCGCTGCTCTGCGCTCGCTCGGCATCGATGCCGCAGCCCCGACCGGCTGCCCGCCGGTCACCATTCGCGGCACTGGCCATTTCGGCAGCGGTCGGGTCGAGATCGATGCCGGCCTGTCCAGCCAATATGTCTCCGCTTTGTTGATGGCAGCGCCCCTGGCGCCTGAAGGTTCAAACCGGCCCGTCACGGTGGCTTTGACCGGCCCGGAGATCGGCGCGCGCGGTTATGTCGACCTGACGCTCGATGCCATGCGCGCCTTTGGTGCCAAGGTCGAACAGCTCGATCAGGCCACCTGGCGGGTCGAGCCGACCGGCTATCACGCCGCCGATTTCCACATCGAGCCGGATGCCTCCGCCGCCACATACCTCTGGGGCGCCGAAGTGCTGACCGGCGGTAAGATCGACATCGGCACGCCGGCGACGCAATTCACCCAGCCCGATGCCAAGGCCTATGAGGTGATCGCCGCTTTCCCCGATATGCCCGAGGTCATCGACGGCAGCCAGATGCAGGATGCCATCCCGACCATTGCCGTTCTGGCTGCCTTCAACAACAGGCCGGTGCGCTTCGTTGGCATCGCCAATCTGCGCGTCAAGGAATGCGACCGCATCCGCGCCTTGTCGACAGGGCTCAACACCATTCGCGAGGGCCTTGCGGAAGAGCAGGGCGACGATCTCGTCGTTTATGCCGATCCCGCACTCTCCGGCCAGACCCTGCCGGCCGAGATCGACACCTTTGCCGATCACCGCATTGCCATGAGCTTTGCGCTGGCCGGCCTGAAGATCAACGGCATCACCATTCTCGATCCCGGCTGCGTCGCCAAGACCTATCCAAGCTATTGGGATGCTTTGGCCTCGCTCGGCGTGCGCTATCAGGAAAGCAACGGATAAATGAAATCCTTCCTCGGTCTTGGCCTCGCCCTTGTCCTCTCCATCCTGTCAGGGCGTATCGCCACGGCCGAGGAACTGATCCGCTCCTATGACGCGGCCATCGAGGTCGGTGCCGATGCCACGCTGACGGTAACGGAAACCATCACCGTGCGCGCCGAAGGCAATCAGATCAGCCGCGGCATTTTCCGCGATTTTCCGCTCTATGCCGAAGATGCCGATGGCCGCCGCATCAAGGTCGATTTCGACCTGATCTCGGTCACACGCGACGGTGAGCCCGAGCCCTATCATACCGAGAGCATTTCCGGCGGCATCCGCATCTATGCCGGCTCCGCCGATGTCTATCTCGACACGGGAAACCACACCTATACCATCACCTACACCACCGCCCGGCAGATCCGCTACTTCGAGGACCACGACGAGCTCTACTGGAACGTCACCGGCAATGGCTGGCTGTTTCCGATCAATTCGGCCTCGGCCACCGTCACCCTGCCGCCGGGCATCGAGCCGACGGCGACCGCCTATTACACCGGCGCTCTGGGCGACACCGGCCAGGATGCCACATCCAGCGAAACCGGGGACGGCGTCGTCTTTGAGACCACCCGGCGCCTGGACGTCGGCGAGGGGCTGACCATCGTCGTCGGCATGCCGAAGGGCGCCGTCGTCGCCCCCTCCAGCGACCAGAGTTTCTGGTGGTTCCTGCGCGACAACATCAATGCCCTTCTGGGCTATGGCGGCCTTGCCGCCGTCTTCCTTTACTATCTGCGCTTCTGGCTGCGCGTCGGACGCGATCCGGACGCCGGCGTCATGGTGCCGCGCTGGGATGCGCCGGATGGCATTTCGCCGGCTTTGGTCAACTATATCGACAACAAGGGCTTTTCCGGCGCCGGCTGGACGGCGCTCTCGGCCACCGCCCTCGACCTCGCGGTCAAGGGCTATGTGGTGCTCGATGATCTCAACGATTCGATCGTCATCCGCCGCACCGAAAAGGCCCTGCCGGCAACCCTTCCGGCCGGCGAGGCAAGCCTTCTTTCCGCCGTTGGCGGCCCAAGCGAGGACCTCACCATCGACAAGGCCAATGGCGTGCGCGTCCAGTCCGCCGGCAAGGCCTTCCGCCAGGCGATCGAGAAGGAGCATCGCGGCAAATATTACCGCGGCAATGTCGGCTATATCGCCGGTGGCGTGGCTTTGAGCGTCGCGCTGTTGTTCTGCCTGATGGTGTTTGGCGATGTCGATGCCGGCATGGTGCCCTTCCTGCTGATCCCGGCCTTCCTCGCCGTGGTGCTGACCGTGGTGGTCGTCAGGATCGCTCGGGGCCTGCGCCGCGGCGCCTCGCTGATCAGCCGCATCGGCTCGATCCTCGCCATGGCCGTGTTCGGCTTCGTGCTGGTGACCATCCTCGGCGGCGTCCTTCTGACGCTGATCGTCGAGCTGGAGGGCAACCAGCCGCTGTCGGTGCCGGTCGCGGTCGGCGGCGTCGTGTTCCTGAACGGCCTGTTCTTCTTCCTGATGGGTGCCCCGACGCCGCTCGGCCGCAAGCTGATGGACGGCATCGAGGGCCTGCGCACCTATCTGACGCTCGCCGAAAAAGACCGCATGAACATGGCCGGCGCGCCAAAAATGTCGCCGCAGCATTTCGAAACGCTGCTGCCCTATGCCGTGGCGCTCGGTGTCGAAAAGCCCTGGACCAACACGTTTGAGACCTGGCTGGCAACGGCTGCCGCCGGTGCAGCGGCTTACGAGCCTGTCTGGTATCACGGCGCCCATCCCGGCGATTTCGGCGGCCGCATCGGCGGCTTCTCAAGCTCCATGGCCTCGACCATCGCCTCCACTTTGCCCGAACCACCCAAAAGCTCGTCCTCCGGCCTGTCATCCAGCAGCAGCGGCGGCGGCGGTTCCTCCGCCGCCACCGCCGGAG
>NZ_JABAEF010000032.1 GCF_023701945.1 Rhizobium sp. CG5 | reverse complement strand
GACCAGGCCTCCGACGAACTGCTGCGCGCGGCGTTTTTCAGCGCGGCGATCCTGTCGCTGCAGGTGGTGATCCCGTCGTTCGGCACCGTGACCGGGCCGTTCCAGATTTCGGCGCTCGACTATTCCGGCCAGCATGACGGCGAGCTGCAGTTCGAGATCGCGCTGGAATCGGCCGGCAGCCTGACCTTCGGGGCGGTGTGATGGGCGGCCGGGGGATGGGGAGCCGCGCCAATCGCCATCGCGGCGAGGTGGAGGCGGTGATCGACGGCGAGCGGCGCATCCTGTGCCTGACGCTCGGCGCGCTGGCGGAACTGGAGACGGCCTTTGCAGCGGAAAGCCTCGGCGATCTTGCAAGGCGGTTTTCAACCGGCCAGCTGAAATCGGCGGACATGATCCGCATCCTCGGCGCCGGTTTGCGCGGCGCCGGCAACTGCTTTTCCGATGAGGATGTGGCCGGCATGGCGGTCGAGGGCGGCATCGCCGGCAGCGCCCGCGTGGTCGGCGATCTGCTGACCGTGACCTTTGCCGGCGACGAAAGGGGCAACCGCCCGGACCCTTGAGGGCCGCAGCGGCAGGGGCGATCGGGCGCGGCGACGCGGCCGGACCGGCTCCGATTGCGGGGCAGGACCCTTCACCCTTTCCCTGGGGGCCGGCGCTACATGCCGGGCTCTGCCTGCTGCGGCTTGATCCAGACATTTTCTGGGGGCTCAGCCCACGCGAATTCGCCGCCATGACCGGGGCCTTTGCGCCGCGCGGCGGTCCTCCGCAACGGGCGGAGCTTAACGCGCTGATGGCGCGGTTTCCCGACGAGGCTTGAGGCCAGACAGGGCTTGAGACCCGACAAACCCCAAGGAGCAAAAGATGGACGAGGATGACGGGTTGGCCGTGGCGGTGACGCTCGATGCCAGCGGTGTGACGAGCGTGCTCGACGATCTGGAGGCGCGCTCGCAGCGGTTTGGCCAGGCGCTGACCGGGGCGCTGAAGGGTGCCACGGTGGGCGGCAAGGATCTGGAGCAGACCCTGCGCTCGGTCGGCAACCGGCTCGCCGATATCGCCCTGTCAGCGGGGCTGAAGCCGTTGGAAAGCGGGCTGAGCTCGCTGCTGAGCGGACTGACCGGCAGCCTCGGGTCGCTGTTTGCCTTTGCCGATGGTGGCGTGCCGGGGCGGGTGACGCCGTTTGCCAGCGGCGGCGTGGTCTCGACCCCGACCTATTTCAACATGGGCAGCGATGTCGGCCTGATGGGCGAGGCGGGCTCGGAGGCGATCCTGCCGCTGAAGCGCGGCTCCGACGGGGCGCTGGGCGTCGCCAGCAATGGCGGCAGCGGTACGGTAATCCAGTTCAACGTGACGGCAACGGATGCGGCGAGCTTCAGGAAGAGCGAGGCGCAGATCTCCGCCATGCTGGCCCGCACCGTGCGGCGCGGCCAGCGTAGTCTTTAAGGGAGGAGGCCTGACATGAGCGAGAGTTTTCACGAGGTACGGTTTCCGCTCAGGCTGTCGCTGTCGACCAGCGGCGGGCCGGTGCGGCGCACCGATATCGTCAACCTGTCGAACGGCCGCGAGGCGCGCAACCGGCGCTGGGCGAATTCCCGCCGCGCCTATGACGCCGGATCGGGCGTGCGGTCGCTCAGCGATCTCTACGCGGTGCTGGATTTCTTCGAGGCACGCGGCGGTTCGCATGTCGGCTTCCGGTTCAAGGATCCGGTCGATGGCAGTTCGGCCCGTCCCGGCGTGGCGGTGACGGCGCTCGACCAGCGCATCGGCACAGGCGACGGCGCGACAGCGACCTTCCAGCTGGTCAAGACCTATGGCGATGCGGCGGGCAGCTGGACGCGCACGATCACCAAGCCGGTCGACGGATCGGTGATCGTTTCGGTGGCCGGCACGGTGCTGCCGGCGGGCAGCTACAGCTGTGACACCGCGACAGGGCTGGTGACGCTGGACGAGGAATTTATTCCTCTCTCCGGACAGGTGGTCAGGGCCGGCTTCGAATTCGACGTGCCGGTGCGCTTCGACACCGACCGGCTGGATCTGAATGTCGAGGCCTTCCATGCCGGCCGCATTCCGACCATCCCGCTGCTGGAGATCCTGCCATGAGAGCGATACCGGAGGGACTGGCCGGCCATCTCGCCCAGGACGCGACGACGCTCTGCCATTGCTGGCGGGTGACGCGGCGCGATGGCACGGTGCTGGGCTTTACCGATCACGATCGCGATCTGGTGACGATCGGCACGGTGTTTCAGGCGGCGAGCGGCTTTGCAGCGAGCGACACGGAGGAGGAAGGCGGGCTGTCGGTGCCGACGAGCGAGGTGTCGGGCGGCTTTTCGAGCGCGGCGATTGCCGAGGCCGACCTGATTTCAGGGCGTTATGACGGGGCGCGGGTCGAGGTCTTCCTGGTCAACTGGCAGGCGCCGGGCCAGCATCTGCTGCTGAAGGTGCAGGAGATCGGCGAGGTCAAGCGCGAGGCGGGGCAGTTTTCCGCCGAACTGCGCAGCTTTGCCCATAGGCTGACCCAGGAGCAGGGGCGGATTTTCAGCCGGCGCTGCGACGCGGCGCTGGGCGACGCGCGCTGCGGCGTCGATCTCGAGGCGCCGGGGCGCAGCGCTGACGGCGTCGTGACGGCGGTCGAGGCCGGCGACCGGATTGTTGTCTCGGGACTTTCCGGCTTTGCCGAGGGCTATTTTCGCCATGGGCGGCTGACGGTGACGGGTGGCGGCAATGTTGGTGTGACGGCGGATATCGACGACAGCAGGGCGACGGGCAGCGGCATGTTGCTGGTGCTGTGGCTGCCCTTGGAAACGCTGCCGGAACCGGGCGATGCGGTGCGGGTGACGGTCGGCTGCGACAAGGCTTTTGTCACCTGCCGCGAAACCTTTGCCAACCAGGTCAATTTCCGCGGCTTCCCCCATATGCCGGGCAGCGACTTTGCCTATTCCTATGCGGATGGCGAAACCACCCATGACGGATCGGTGCTGTTCGAATGAGCGCGATCGGGCCAAAAGTGCTGGCCGCGGCCCAGCCTTGGATCGGCACGCCCTATCGCCATCAGGCCTCAAAGTGCGGCGTCGGCTGCGATTGTCTCGGGCTGGTGCGCGGCATCTGGCGGGATCTCTACGGCGAGGAGCCGGAACTGCCGCCGCCCTATGCGCCGGACTGGGCTGAGCGCAGCGGCGAGGACCGGCTGATCGCCGCCGCCGAGCGGCATTTTTTCAAGGTCGCGGGGATGGGTGCGGCGGAGCCGGGCGATCTGCTGCTGTTTCGCTTCCGCCCCCATTATGCCGCCAAGCATGCCGGCATCCTGGCCGGGCCGGAGCATTTCATCCACGCCTATGAGCAGGCCGCGGTGATCCGCTCAGTGCTGGTGCCGGCCTGGCGCCGCCGGGTGGTCGGCGTCTATCGTTTTCCGGAGATCTGAGCATGGCAACCCTTCTCTTCCAGGCGGCCGGTGCGGCCCTTGGCGGCATCTTCGGCCCGGTCGGCGCGATGATCGGCCGGGCGGCAGGCGCTTTGGCCGGCAATACCATCGACCGCAGCCTGATCGGCGGTTCGACGGTGTCCGGCTCGCGCCTGTCGACGGCCCGCATTCCCGGCGCCAGCGAGGGCACGGCGATCAACCGGCTCTATGGCACGGCGCGCATCGGCGGCACGCTGATCTGGGCGACGCGGTTTGAAGAAGAGGTGACGACCGAGCGCTCCGGCAGCAAGGCGAGCGGATCCAAGGTCAAGACCTACAACTATTTCGCCAATATCGCCCTCGGCCTCTGCGAAGGGCCGGTCGCCTCGGTCCGCCGCGTCTGGGCCGACGGGCAGGAAATCGACCTGACCGAGGTCGAGATGCGGTTTTATCGCGGCAGCGAGACGCAAGGCCCCGATCCGCTGATCGAGGCCAAGCAGGGCGAGGGCCGGGCGCCGGCCTATCGCGGGCTTGCCTATGTGGTGTTCGAACGGCTGCCGCTCGACACGTTCGGCAACCGCATTCCGGTTCTGCAATTCGAGGTGCTACGGCCGGTCGGGCGGCTGGAACGGCAGATCCGGGCGATCACGCTGATCCCTGGCGCCACCGAACATGGCTATGCCACCACGGCGGTCAGCGAGAAGACCGGAGAGGGCAGCGCCCGTATCGTCAACCGCAACACGCTGACGGCGACGACCGACTGGCAGGCGGCGCTCGACGAGCTGCAGGCGCTCTGCCCCAATCTTGAGCATGTGGCGCTGGTGGTCAGCTGGTTCGGCACGGACCTGCGCGCCGAACAGTGCCGGATCGTGCCGGGCGTCGAAGTGGCCAGCCGCGACAGTGAAAGCCGGCGTTGGCGGGTCTGCGGTATCGCGCGTAATGCGGCGCATGTCGTCAGCCAGAGCAACGGTGGACCGGCCTATGGCGGCACGCCGGACGATGCAAGCGTCATCGAGGCGATCGCCGATCTGAAGGCGCGCGGGCTAAAAGTCTTTCTCTATCCCTTCGTGATGATGGACATACCAGTCGGCAATGGACTGCCCGATCCCTATGGCGCGGACGAGCAGGCAAGCTATCCCTGGCGCGGCCGCATCACCTGCCATCCGGCACCGGGCCGTCCCGGAAGTCCGGACCGGTCGGCCGCAATCGGCGCGGCGGTCGAGAGCTTTTGCGGCGCGGCCGAGGCCGGCGATTTCACCGTGTCGGGCACAACGGTGACCTTCAACGGCAACGATGAGGGCTACCGCCGCCTGGTGCTGCACTATGCCCTGCTGGCGCAGGCGGCGGGCGGTGTCGACGGCTTCATCATCGGCTCGGAACTGCGCGGCCTGACGACCCTGCGCGACGGGGCGGACGGCTTTCCCTTCGTGACGCGGCTGGGGAGCCTTGCCGAAGACGTGCGGGCCATTCTCGGCGACACGACCCAGCTGACCTATGGCGCCGACTGGAGCGAATATTTCGGCTATCAGCCGCAGGACGGTTCGGGCGACGTCTATTTCCATCTCGATCCGCTCTGGGCCAATCCGGCCATCGATGCGGTCGGCATCGACAATTACATGCCGCTCGCCGACTGGCGGGACGCGGACCTGAGCATGGCCAATCCGGATGGCTTTCGCATTGCCGACGATGTTGCTGCCATGCGCGGCCAGATCGCCGCAGGCGAGGGGTTCGACTGGTATTATGCAAGTGCTGCCGATCGCGACAGCCGGACGCGGTCGGCGATCACCGATGGTCTGGCCGGCAAGCCCTGGGTCTATCGCACTAAGGATATCGAGGGCTGGTGGAGCAACCGGCATTATGATCGCAGCGGCGGGGCGGAAAGTGCAACGCCGAGTGCCTGGCTGCCGCGCATGAAGCCGGTCTGGCTGACCGAGCTTGGCTGCCCGGCGGTCGACAAGGGAGCCAACCAGCCGAATGTCTTCGTCGATCCGAAATCGGCGGAAAATGCCCTGCCGTATTTCTCCTCCGGCCAGCGCTCCGACAGTATGCAGCGGCGCTTTCTGGAGGCCCATCACGGCTGGTGGAGCGGCACACAGGCACCGGACGGCATGGTCGATCCCGAGCGGATCTTTGTCTGGACCTTTGACACCCGGCCCTATCCGGCCTTTCCGCAGGATCTCGACATCTGGGCCGACGGCGACAATTGGCGAAGCGGTCATTGGCTGAACGGGCGGCTCGGAACCGCGACGCTCGCCGATACGATATCGGGCATTCTCGACGACCATGGTTTCCAGGATTACGACGTGTCGGCGGTCAGCGGCGATCTCGGCGGTTATGTGCAGGGCGAGGTGACCTCGGCGCGCAGCCTGATCGAGCCGCTGATCGATGCCTTCCAGATCGACGTGATCGAGGACGGCGGCACGCTGGTGTTCCGCTCGCGCGCCAAGGCGAGCCTGCCGGCCACCGCGCTTGCCGTGCTGGCCGATCGCGACGACGCGCCGCTGTGGAGCGAGACGCGCGGTCATGACAGCGATTTTGCCGGCGAGGCGATCCTCTCCTTCTACGACATGGCGCAGGACTATGAGGCGGGCAGCGCCCGCTCGCGCCGCGTCGCCGCCGCATCGAGCCGGGTGCTGAGCCTCGATCTGCCGGCCGTGATGACGGAGGCCGAGGCGCTGGTGGCGGCCGAAGGACGGCTGCGCGACCACCGCATCGCAAGGCGAACGGTGGACCTGTCGATCGGGCCTTCGGAGCTTGCACTGCAGCCGGGCGATGTGGTGACCGTGGCGGACGGGCCGCAGGGCCGGTTTCTGGTGACCAAGATCGAGGATGGCGACCTGCGGCAGCTGGCGCTGCGCGAATTTTCAGCCGGCGTGCCGACGGCTGTTGCCGAGACGAGCAGCAGCCGACGCAGTGCCAGCCGGGCGGCCGAGGCCTATGCGCCGGTCGTGCGCCTGCTCGATCTGCCACGTTATCAGACCGGCAATGAGACGGATTTTGCCTGTGCGGCCGTGCTGTCGAAACCCTGGCGGCGCACGGTGCTGTCGTCGTCGGCCGAGAGCGAGGCCTATCAGACGCGGCTGGTGCTGGAGCGGCCGGCGGTGCTGGGCGTGCTGACGCAGCCGCTCTTGCCCGGCGTGTCTGGACGGTTCGACCGGGCCAACACGATCGAGGCGGATCTCTTCCATGGCGAACTGGCCTCGGCGTCGCGGCTGGCAGTGCTGAACGGCGCCAACCGTCTGGCGCTGCGGGCTGCCAACGGTGCCTTCGAGGTGATCGGCTTTGCGCAGGCGCAGGAGACCGCGGCCGATCATTGGCAGGTCTCGACGCTGCTGCGCGGGCTCGGCGGCAGCGAGGACGCCATGCGATCCGGCGCGGTCGCCGGGGCCGAGATCGTGCTGCTCGATGCCGCGGTCAAGCCGCTCGGGCTATCATCCCAGGAGGCCGGGCTTTCGCTCAACTGGATCGCCGAGGCGGCCGGCACCGGCCTGCCGGCCAGCGGGCCTTTTGTGTTTTCCGGCGGAACGCGGGCGCGAACGCCGCTCGCGCCGGTGCATCTGCGCGGCGCCAGAGGAGCCGACGGCGCGATCCGGCTGACCTGGATCCGCCGCGGCCGGATCGATGCCGACAGCTGGCTGCAGGCGGAAATTCCGCTCGACGAGGAGGTGGAGCGCTACCGGCTGCGGATCCTCGACGATGGCGCCATCCGCCGCAGCATCGAGGTGACGGAACCGGCCTATCTCTATGACCAGACCCAGGAAATCGCCGATTTCGGCAGCCTGCAGCCAAGCCTTGCCGTGACCGTCTGCCAGATCGGCCGCGGCATTGCCGAGGGCATCGAGGCGCAGGCGGTGCTCACACTTTGACGTCAACACAAACGGGAAAAGGAGACTGTCATGCAGGACTTGAAATTATGGTATCAGTCGAAAACCATCTGGGGCGCGCTGGTGGCGGTCGCTTCGTCGCTGCTGGGGCTTGCCGGCGTGCATTTGGGACTTGACGAGCAGGGCGATCTTGCCGACCTTCTGGTCGGGCTTGGTGGTTCGCTGGGCGGATTGCTGGCGCTTTACGGTCGCATTTCGGCCAAAACCGGCATTGTCCAACGGTCTCGCAGCGAATGACAGCGGCATATGCGGTGGCATTCATTTGCCATTCAGATGCTGTCCGGTAAAGATCGACCATAGAAATGGCGTAGCGGAAGAAGTAAAACCTCATGGCATCATCCCTGATCATAGCGAGCATCGCAGCCGGCCTGGCCGGATCTCCGATGCCGGATGCCGTAGCCTTTGCGCAAGCCTTGCCGGTGGTTCGGGTGCAGGCCCAGGGCAACAACAAGAACCGCAACGATGGCGGCGACTGCCGGGCAGCCGTCGCCCAGGCGCTGCAGCAGTCCGGCGGCACCCTGCTGTCGGTCCGGCCCTCCGGCGGACAATGCCTGGTCACGGTGCTGATCCCCGGCAAGGGCAATGCCCGACCGCGCAAGGAAACCATTCCGGTGCCGCGCTGAGCGGAAGGATGAGCTGAGCGCGACACGACAGCTTTGCTGGCAGGCCTCACGAGAAGGCCGGGACTTAAGACATGGGGAGAACGGGGTAAATGCGGATTCTGGTCGTCGAGGACGATGTCAACCTGAACCGGCAACTGGTCGAGGCCCTGCAGGAGGCCGGCTATGTCGTCGATCGCGCCATGGACGGCGAAGAGGGTCATTTTCTCGGCGATACCGAGCCTTATGATGCTGTCATCCTCGACATCGGCCTGCCGGAAATGGACGGCATCACCGTGCTGGAAAAATGGCGGGCCGGCGGCCGGGTGATGCCGGTGCTGATTCTGACGGCCCGCGACCGCTGGAGCGACAAGGTCTCCGGCATCGACGCCGGCGCCGACGATTACGTCACCAAGCCGTTCCATGTCGAGGAAGTGCTGGCGCGCATCCGCGCCCTGATCCGCCGCGCCGCCGGCCATGCCTCGTCGGAAATCGTCTGCGGCCCGGTCAGGCTTGACACCAAGGCATCGAAGGCGACGGTCAATGGCACGACGCTGAAACTGACCTCCCATGAATTCCGGCTGCTGTCCTATCTGATGCACCACATGGGCGAGGTGGTGTCGCGCACTGTGCTGGTCGAGCATATGTACGACCAGGATTTCGACCGCGATTCCAACACGATCGAGGTCTTTGTCGGGCGGCTGCGCAAGAAGATCGGCATGGACATGATCGAGACCGTGCGCGGTCTCGGCTACCGGATCAAGGCGCCGGCCGATGCGCGCTAGCGCGACCCTTCTGGGTCTGCCGCCGGATGTCGTGAGCTAGAATGGCGATCGGTCCCCGCTCCGTTACCGTCCGGGTTCTGCTGCTGGCGACCGTCTGGTCTGCCGCCGCATTGGTGACGATCGCGGTCGTCATCTCGGCGCTCTACCGGCAGGGTGCCGAGCGCGCCTTCAACGATCTGCTGCGCGCCCAGCTCTACAACGTCATCAATTCGGTCTCGATCGGCGACGGCGACAGCCTGTCGGGCAGTCCGTCGCTCGGCGATCTGCGGTTTTCGCAGCCGGAGACCGGCTGGTACTGGCTGGTCGAGCCGCTCGGCAATTTTGCCGCAGCCCCCATGGCCTCGACCTCGCTCGGAACCGCCAACCTGCCGGTGCCGAGCACCGAGGAGACGCCGTTCGACCAGAGCTATGAGCGCTTCTACGGCATGACAGACGAATTCGGCAACCGGTTGCGGGTCGCCGAAACCGAAGTCATCCTCGACGGGGACGGCCGGGCGGCGCGGTTTCGCGTCTCCGGCAACCTGATCTCGGTGGAGGAGGAAATCCAGGCCTTCTCGCGGCGGCTTTATGCAGCGCTTGCGGTGTTCGGCTTCGGCGGGCTGCTGGTCAACGGGCTGGCCATTCTCTACGGGTTGAAGCCGCTCGACCGCGCCCGGCGGGCGCTGGAGGCGATCCGCGGCGGCGAGGCGGAACGCATCGAGGGGCAGTTCCCGCGCGAGATCGAGCCGCTGGCCAACGAGATCAACGCCCTGATCGACAGCAATCGCCGCATCGTCGAACGGGCCCGCATGCAGGTCGGCAATCTCGCCCATTCCCTGAAGACGCCGATCGCCGTGCTGTTGAACGAATCGCGGGCCCTCGAAAAGCCGCATGGCGAGGTGGTCAAATCCCAGGCCGAGGCCATGCAGGCGCAGGTCGCCTCCTATCTCAACCGCGCCCGCATCGCCGCCCAGCGCGAATCGGTGCTGGCGCGCTGCGAGGCCGATCCGGTTCTGGAACGGCTGACGCGGGTGATGCGGCGGCTGAACCCCGACAAGGAGTTCGAGCTGAACGTGTCGGCGCCCGGACTGGCTTTCGCCATGGAGCAGCAGGATCTGGAAGAGACCCTCGGCAATCTCCTGGAGAATGCCGGACGGTATGCGGCCTCACGCGTGACGGTGACGGTTGGCGTGGCGGCCCCCGGCGACGAGGGCCTCGATCCCGCCCGCCGCCAGTGGATCGAGGTGACGGTCGAGGACGACGGACCGGGACTGGAGCCGGACCAGATCGTCGAGGCGCTGAAACGCGGCCGAAGGCTCGATGAAAGCAAGCCCGGCACCGGCCTTGGCCTGTCGATCGTCAAGGAGATTTCCACCGAATACCAGGGCGCCTTCGGCCTGTCGCGCGCCGCCTGCGGCGGGCTCAGGGCACGGCTTCTGCTGCCGGGGGTCTCAAGGGATGTCGCATGAGATCGCGGGCCGGTAATCTCGCGAGGTCAGGCCTTATGCCACAGGCGTTGCAGCCGAGATCGCGGATGGCTGTTGCAGCTTGGACGCGTTCGGTGAATTCTTTCTCCGCAAGGGCCTTAATTTCCGTCCTATTTATCGATTCGCACGCTAATATGCGCAAAAGAGAGACAGTCACAATGATGCCACGTGCGTGCAGCAGCAGTAGGGTTCCATTTGAATGATCGATACTTCAGGCTCTATTCGGACCTACCCGATGATTGTTTCCGTGACCCGTCGCTCGGTGGCCGTCGGGCTGAGTGCCCTGCTTCTGTCCGCCTGCACCACCAATAGCGGCGGCAGCCGGTCCGGGCTGCTGTCCTCCGGCGGCTCCAACGCCTCGGCCGTCTATATCACGGCGCTGCAGGGCGGCATCGTGTCGCGCAGCGCGGTCGAGCTGAGTTCCAGCGAAAAGCAGCGCGCGCTCGAGGCCGAGTATCGGGCGCTCGAAGCAGCCCCCGGCGGGCAGCCGGTGATCTGGACCGGCCGCAATGTCAGCGGCCAGGTGGTCGCCTCGGCGCCCTACCAGGTCGGCGCGCAGAATTGCCGGCAATATTCCCACAAGCTGAACGACGGCGGCCGCCAGACCGAGGCCCGCGGCACCGCCTGCCGCAATGCCAATGGCACCTGGACCCCCTTGACTTAAGTCAAGGCTGGCCGACTGATCGAGACGTAGAGCATTCCGTGCGGCCAAACGCCTCAAATTCGCGTCATCGGCCGTTTGCCGGTTGGATTGTCCAGCCGGGTACAGTATTTGGGCGCTTATGTTGTTCTGGATCGTCATCGCCGTCTTAACGTTTGTCGTCGCCCTTGCGCTCATGCTGCCTTTGATGCGAGCGGGGGTGACCGTATCCGCCGGCGACGAGGGCGAGGCGGCGGTCTATCGCGACCAGCTGCAGGAGCTGGAGCGCGACAAGGCGCTCGGGCTGATTTCCGACCAGGACTCATCCTATGCCAGGGCCGAGATCGGCCGCAGGCTGCTGGCGGCGTCCGCCGCGCCGACCGGCCTGACGGATGCTCCGGTGGCACCGCGCAGCCATCCGCTGGCGCAGCTTTTCATCTGTCTCTGTCTTCCCGCCATTGGCCTCGGCCTCTATCTGACGACCGGCAGCCCCGACATGCCGTCGCAGCCGCTGGCCGCACGGCTTGAAAATCCCGGCGGCAATCTCGACCTGCTGGTCGCCAAGGTGGAACGGCATCTGGCCGCAAATCCCGATGATGGGTCCGGTTGGGACGTCCTGGCGCCGATCTATTTCAAGAGCCAGCGTCTTGGCGACGCGGAACTGGCCTATCGCAACGCCATCCGGCTGAACGGCGCAAGCCCGGAGCGGCTGGGCGGCCTTGGCGAAACGCTGATCGCCAGCAACGAGGGCATCGTCACCGATGACGCCCGGTCCGCCTTCGAGGCGGCGCTGCGGCTGCAGGCCGACAATCCGCGCGCCGACTTCTATCTGGCGCTGGCCGAGGAGCAGGCCGGCAAGCGCGCCGAGGCCCTGGCGGCGTTCAAGGCCTTGGCCGAACGGTCGCCACCCGGCGCCCCATGGCTGGACCTGGTTAACCAGCATATCGCCGCCAACGGCGGCGAGGCGGATGTGGCTGCGGCCACGCCTGCCAATCCCAATGCGCCGGGCAATCCGAGCGCTGCCGACGTGGCGGCGGCAGAGGGTATGGCGACCGGCGACCGCATGGCGATGATCCGCGGCATGGTCGACGGCCTTGACCAGAAGCTCAAGGAAGACCCTAATAATTTCGAGGGATGGATGCGGCTGGTGCGCTCCTATGCCATGCTGAAGGAGCCGGACCGCGCTGTCGGCGCCCTGAAGGCGGGCCTTGTCGCCTTTCCGGCCGACGGAGAGCAGGGCAAGACACTGATCGCTTCGGCCCGCGAACTGGGACTGCCTGTGGAGGAGGCACTGAAATGACCCGCAAACAGAAACGTCTCGCCGTGATTGCCGGCGGTATGGGCTTCATCCTTGCCGCCGTCCTGCTGGTCATGTTCGCCTTCGGCCAGGCGGTCGCCTATTTCTACATGCCGTCCGACATCGCCAAGATGCCGATCGACCCGGGAACCCGCATCCGGCTCGGCGGCCTGGTGGCCGAGGGATCCGTGGTGCGCGGCGAGGGCTCGACGGTGAAATTTTCCGTGACCGACGGGTCGAGCACGGTGCCGGTCACCTATGTCGGCATCCTGCCCGACCTGTTTCGCGAGGGGCAGGGCGTGGTGACCGAGGGTGTCTTCGAGAGCGGTTCGACGGTGTTTGCCGCCGATACGGTGCTGGCCAAGCATGACGAGAACTACATGCCGAAGGAAGTCGCCGATCGTCTGAAGAAGGACGGCGTCTGGCAGGGCGAGGAGGCCACCCAATGATCATCGAGCTCGGGCACTATGCGCTGGTGCTGGCGCTGGCAGCGACCGTCGTTCTGTCGATCCTGCCGATGATCGGCGCGCGGCGCGGCGATGCGGCGCTGATGGCCATCGGCACGACCGGCACGCTGGTGCAGTTCGCGCTCGTGGCCTTTTCCTTCGGCGTCTTGACCTATGCCTACATGGTCTCCGACTTCTCGGTGCTGAACGTCTGGCAGAATTCCCACTCGCTGATGCCGGCGATCTACCGGTTTTCCGGCGTGTGGGGCAATCATGAAGGCTCGATGCTGCTGTGGCTCTTGATCCTGACGCTGTTCAGCGCCATGGTCGCCGTGTTCGGCACCAATCTGCCCGATCGCCTCAAGGCCAATGTGCTGGGCGTGCAGGCCTGGATCAGCGGCGCCTTCATCCTGTTCATCCTGTTGACCTCCAACCCCTTTGCGCGTCTCAGCCCCGTGCCGGCCGAAGGGGAAGATCTGAACCCGGTGCTGCAGGATATTGGCCTCGCCATCCATCCGCCGCTGCTCTATCTCGGCTATGTCGGTTTTTCCGTCTGTTTCTCGTTCGCCGTCGCGGCATTGATCGACGGGCGCATCGATGCCGCCTGGGCGCGCTGGGTGCGGCCCTGGACGCTGGCCGCCTGGACGTTTCTCACCGCCGGCATCGCCATGGGCTCCTACTGGGCCTATTACGAACTCGGCTGGGGCGGCTGGTGGTTCTGGGACCCGGTCGAAAACGCCTCCTTCATGCCGTGGCTGGCCGGCACCGCCCTTCTGCATTCGGCGCTGGTGATGGAAAAGCGCGAGGCGCTGAAGATCTGGACGGTGCTGCTGGCGATCCTCACCTTTTCGCTGTCGCTGCTCGGCACCTTCCTGGTGCGCTCCGGCGTACTGACCTCGGTGCATGCCTTTGCCACCGATCCGAGCCGCGGCATCTTCATTCTGTGCATCCTGACCTTCTTCATCGGCGGCGCGCTGACGCTGTTTGCCTTCCGCGCGCCGCTGCTCAAAGCCGGCGGACTGTTCGCACCGATCTCGCGCGAAGGCGCGCTGGTGCTCAACAACCTGATCCTGACCGTGTCGGCAGCGACCGTTCTGATCGGCACGCTGTATCCGCTGCTGCTCGAAACCCTGACCGGCGAGAAGATCTCGGTCGGCGCGCCGTTCTTCAACCTGACCTTCGGCCTTTTGATGGTGCCACTGCTGGTCGCAATGCCGTTCGGACCGCTTTTGGCCTGGAAGCGCGGCGATCTGCTGGGCGCGCTGCAGCGGCTCTATGTGGCGGCGGGACTGGCGCTGGTGGCCGGCCTGACGCTGTTTTATATCGAGAATGGCGGTCCGGTCATGGCCATTCTCGGCATGGCGGCGGGCTTCTTCCTGATGTTCGGCGCCATCACCGATCTGTGGTACCGCGCCGGTTTCAACAAGCAGAGCTGGTCGATCGGCTTTCGCCGGCTGCGCGGTCTGCCGCGTTCGGCTTTCGGCACGGCGCTCGCCCATTTCGGTTTCGGCGTGACGGTTCTCGGCATTGTGGCGGTGACCACGTTCGAAACCGAGACGGTCGTCGAGATGAAGCAGGGCGCAACCGTCGAGGCCGGCGGCTATTCGATCACCTTCGACGGGCTGCGATCCTTCACCGGCCCGAACTACACCGAGGACCGCGGCCACTTCAACCTGAGCCTGGATGGCAAGTCGGTCGGCGATGTCTGGTCGTCGAAGCGCCTCTATACGGCGCGCCGCATGCCGACCACCGAGGCCGGTATCCGCACCTTCGGGACAAACCAGCTCTATATCTCGCTCGGCGACGGCATGGCCGACGGCGGCATGGTCGTTCGGATCTGGTGGAAGCCGTTCATCCTGTGCATCTGGCTGGGCGCGCTTGTCATGATGACCGGCGGCTTCGTTTCGCTCAGCGACCGGCGCCTGCGGGTCGGCGCGCCGACAAGGCGGGCCAAGGCGGTAAAGACGATGCCGGCCGGGCTGGAGGCTGCGGAGTGAAAAACAAGACCCTCTCTGGCCTGCCGGCCATCTCCCCCACAAGGGGGGAGAAGACCTGTGGCAGCCCGCTGCCATTTTTCTCCATGCAGAGATTGTTGGAAACAAGATTTGGGTTCGCCAGCGCCCGCGCGGCGGCGGCTCCGGCGTCTCTCCCCCCTTGTGGGGGAGATGGCCGGCAGGCCAGAAGGGGTCTTTTTAAGCTTAGAGCCTCACTTCTGTCGGCCATGCTTCTATTCACCCCCCTTGCCGCGCACGCCGTCAATCCCGACGAAATCCTCGCCGATCCGAAACTCGAGGAGCGGGCCCGCAATCTCTCGGCGCAATTGCGCTGCATGGTCTGCCAGAACCAGTCGATCGACGACAGCAATGCGGAACTGGCGCGCGACCTGCGGCTGATCGTGCGCCAGCGCATCGTCGATGGCGACAGCGACCAGGACGTCATCCAGTATGTGGTATCGCGTTACGGCGAATTCGTGCTGTTGAAGCCGCGCGTCAGTGCCAAGACGATCGCGCTCTGGGGCACGCCGGTGGTCATGCTGCTGATCGGCCTTGCGGTCATGGTGGGCTTTGCGCGCCGCAGGAACCGCCGGCCGGCCACCGCGGTGCTGACCCCGGACGAAGAGGCCCGTCTCGAAAAACTGCTCGACAAGTAAATCGAGCATTCGTCGCGGGCATTTCCGTTTCTTTTCAAAGATTACCAAATATTCATGCAGCGGACAGTTCATAGTAAGGTGCTGTCCCTTATACCTTCATCATCCACCGCTTCCCGGCCGGTTCCCCCGGCTTCCAGTCAGCAGCAGATATGAAGGTACAGTCCATGTTCTACAACAAAAACGACCGTTCTCCGCTCAAGTCCATCCTCAAGAATTCCACCGCGGCGGGTCTGGCGGCGCTCATGTTGACCGCGACCCTGCCGGCCATGATCACGCCTGCCTATGCACAGGCCGTCACCGTCGTCGCCCCGCAGGTGCCAAGCTTTGCCGATGTCGTCGAAGCCGTGTCTCCGGCCGTGGTCTCCGTCCGCGTTCAGTCCGACGTGCAGCCGGCATCGGACGAAAGCGGCTTCAACTTCGGCTTCGGCGGTCGCGATTTCGACGAGTTGCCGGACGATCATCCGCTGAAGCGCTTCTTCAAGGAATTCGGCGCTCCGGGACAGGAAGGTCGCGGTCCTGAGGGCCATGCCATGCGTCCGCCGCGCGACGGTGGTCCGGAACGCCATGGCAAGCTTCGCCCGACCTCGCAGGGCTCCGGCTTCTTCATCTCCAAGGACGGCTATATCGTCACCAACAACCACGTGGTGTCGGACGGCTCCGCCTTTACCGTTGTGATGAACGACGGCACCGAGCTTGACGCCAAGCTGATCGGCAAGGACAGCCGCACCGATCTGGCCGTGCTCAAGGTCGACGAACCCAAGCGCGCCTTCACCTATGTCGAGTTCGCGGAAGAAGCCGACGTGCGCGTCGGCGACTGGGTCGTGGCTGTCGGCAACCCCTTCGGTCTCGGCGGCACGGTCACGGCCGGCATCGTCTCGGCCCGCGGCCGCGACATCGGCTCCGGTCCCTATGACGATTACATCCAGATCGACGCAGCGGTGAACCGCGGCAATTCCGGCGGTCCGGACTTCAACCTGTCCGGCAAGGTGGTCGGCATCAACACCGCGATCTTCTCGCCGTCCGGCGGCAATGTCGGCATCGCCTTTGCTATTCCGGCCTCTGTCGCCAAGGACGTCATCTCCGAACTGATGAAGTCCGGCTCGGTCAATCGCGGCTGGCTCGGCGTGCAGATCCAGCCGGTTACCAAGGACATCGCCGACTCGCTCGGCCTGGCGGAAGCCAGCGGCGCGCTGGTTGTCGCCCCGCAGGCGGGTTCCCCCGGCGAAAAGGCCGGCATCAAGCAGGGTGACGTGGTGACCGCCGTCAATGGCGAAACCGTCAAGGATCCCCGCGACCTCGCCAAGCGGATCGCCGCCTATGCACCGGGTACCAAGGTCGATGTGTCCCTGTGGCGTGCCGGCAAGGCAACCTCGGTCAAGGTCGATCTCGGCCAGCTGCCGAACGAGCAGGAAATGGCCAATTCCAGCGGCCAGGCGCCGACCGAAGAGGAAGGCACCGCGACCGAACAGGCGCTGGCCAATCTCGGCATGAGCGTCACCCCGGCCGAAGACGGCAAGGGCCTGACGATCGTCGAGGTCGATCCGGACTCGGATGCTGCCGACAAGGGTCTGAAGGCCGGCGAGAAGATCACCTCGGTCAACAACCAGGATGTCGCAACGGCGTCTGAGATCACCAAGGTCATCGACCAGGCCAAGAAGGACGGCCGCACCAAGGCGCTGTTCCAGATCGAATCCGACAGCGGCAGCCGCTTCGTGGCCCTTCCGATCAGCCAGGGTTGATTGGTTTGCCCATTCAACCGGGTTGAATGGCTCCGTCCATTCAACAGGGCTGATTGGGCACGCCCCATTCAGCCGGGCTGATTGAGCTCTGCGCATCATGAAGGGGCGCCGCGGGCCGGACCGATCCGGAACGCGGCGCCCCTTTTCTCATCGAAGAGGAGCGGATAATGGGTTCCCCATCCCAACAATCTGTGAAGCCGGGCATTTCCGGTTGTACGGATGGCGTGGCCGGCGATATGGTCCCGCACATGAAGATACTGGTGATTGAAGACGATCTGGAAGCCGCCGCCTATATGACCAAGGCGTTTCGCGAGGCGGGCATTGTGGCCGATCACGCCAGCGACGGCGAAAGCGGCCTCTTCATGGGCTCGGAAAACAGCTATGACGTGATGGTCATCGACCGCATGCTGCCGCGCCGCGACGGATTGTCCGTCATCAGCGAGCTGCGCAAGCGCGCCATCAACACGCCGGTGCTGATTCTCTCGGCGCTCGGACAGGTCGACGACCGCGTCACGGGGCTCAGAGCCGGCGGCGACGACTATCTGCCAAAACCCTACGCCTTTACCGAACTGCTGGCCCGTGTCGAGGTGCTCGGCCGCCGCAAGGGCACGCCGGAACAGGACATGGTCTACCGGGTCGGCGATCTGGAACTCGACCGGCTGTCCCACGAGGTGCGCCGCGGCGGCAAGGATATTCCCCTGCAGCCGCGCGAATACCGGCTGCTGGAATATCTGATGAAGAATGCCGGGCAGGTGGTGACCCGCACCATGCTGCTGGAAAATGTCTGGGACTACCATTTCGACCCGCAGACCAATGTCATCGACGTGCATGTGTCGCGGCTTCGCTCGAAGATCGAGAAGGATTTCGACCGGCCGCTGCTCAAAACCGTGCGTGGCGCCGGCTACATGATCAAGGACGAGGGCTAGCGTGCGCTCCATGGTCCGGTTCGGCGTCCTGTTCAAGTCGACGGCGGTTCGCCTGTCGGCGCTCTACATCATCCTGTTTGCCCTCTGCGCCGCCTTCCTGGTGTTCTATGTCACGGCGCTGTCAGAGCGGCTGCTCAACCAGCAGACCCGCGACAGCCTGCAGCAGGAGGTCTCGGAGGTTCAGGCCTCTTATGAACGCGGCGGCATGAACCTGCTGCTGCGCACGCTGGATCGCCGCGCCCGTCAGCCCGGCGCCAATCTCTATGTGATCGCCTCGCCGACCGGCGAAATCCTCGCCGGCAATGTCGCCTCGGTCGAACCCGGTGTGTTCGACGAGGAAGGCTGGACGGATTTCCCCTTTCGCTACGAGCGCTATTCCGACAGCGGCGCGGTGCGCCAGCACCTGGCGATCGCGCATGTGTTTCTCCTCGACAACAGCCTGCGGGTGCTGATCGGCCGCGACCTCGGCGAGCCGGCAAAATTCCGGCTGCTGGTGCGCAAGGCGCTGATGGTGGCGCTGGCGATCATGGGCGCCGGCGCGGTGATCATCTGGTTCGCGATCGGCCGAAATGCCCTGAAGCGCATCGATCGCGTCTCGGCCGCCAGCAAGAAGATCATGGCCGGCGATCTGTCGCAGCGCCTGCCGGTCAGCGGTTCGGGCGACGAATTCGACCGGTTGTCCTTGTCGTTGAACGAGATGCTGGGCCGCATCGAAAAGCTCAACGAGGGGCTGCGGCAGGTCTCCGACAATATCGCCCATGACCTGAAGACGCCGCTGACCCGGCTGCGCAACAAGGCGGCCGATGCGCTGGAGGAAGACGATGTCGCAACCCGGCGCGCAGCGCTGGAAGGCATCATCGTCGAATCCGACCAGCTCATCCGCACCTTCAACGCGCTTTTGATGATTTCCCGCGTCGAGGCGGGATCGATCGCCGCCGAACTCTCCGACGTCGATGTCTCGGCCATCGCCGCCGACAGCGCCGAGCTGTACGAGCCGGCGGCCGACGAGGCGGGGCAGGCGCTGGCGACATCCGTCGAAACGGGCATCATCGTTCGGGGAAACCGCGAACTGATCGGCCAGGCGATTTCCAACCTGCTCGACAATGCCATCAAATATGCCGGCGGCGTTGAGGGCCGTCCGGAAATTCGTTTGACGGTTGCCCGCCACGGGGGCGAGGTTCGCCTGACGGTGGCCGACAACGGTCCCGGCATTCCGGCCGATCGCCGCGAGGATGCCGTCAAACGCTTCGTGCGGCTTGATGAAAGCCGCTCGAAACCGGGCACCGGCCTCGGCCTGTCGCTGGTCGAGGCGATCATGGCGCTGCATGGCGGCCGCCTCGACCTGGCCGATACGGTGCCGGGCCGCGAAGCCCAGCGCGGGCTTTCGGCCACCATGGTCTTTCCGGCCCAGACGGCCTAACCTGAGACTGGCCCGGCGTTTGAGATTCGGCAACGGACGTCAGCGAGGCCGCGCAGGGGAGGGCGTGGAGCATGGCGGACAAAGCGGAGAGCCGGCTGGACGAGGTGAAAGCCGGCGTGATCCGGCCGATGAGCCAAACCGAGTTGAAATCCGTGCTGTCGGCGCTGAAAGACATCGGCAAGGACCATCCGCCGGTGGCGAAACTGCTCGCCGCCGAGAGCCCGCTTAGGGACTTCGTCGCCGCGGCGCTGACCCTTGCGCCGCATCTGCGCGATACAGCCGTCGTCAAGCCGGCCCTGCTGGTCACCGCCCTGACCGAGCCGCTCGAACCCGTCCTCGACGATCTCGTCGCCACCGCGCGCCATTGCTGGCGCAATGCAGACGGCGGCGCCTCGACCGAGGCGCAGGTCATGGTGCGGCTGCGCAATGCCAAGCGGGCACTCTCCTTCCTTGTGGCGCTGGCCGATCTGGCGCGGATTTTCGACGGGCGGCAGACCACCGCCTGGCTCAGCGCCATGGCCGATGCCGCGGTGGCCGCCACCATCGACCACCTGCTGCTGACGGCCCATGAGGCCGGCAAGGTGACGCTGGCTAATCCCGCAGCACCTGCCGTCGGCAGCGGCCTGATCGTGCTCGGCATGGGCAAGCTCGGCGCGCACGAGCTCAACTATTCCTCCGATATCGATCTGGTGGTGTTCTTCGATCCCGATGCCGGCATTCTGGCCGATCCCGACGATGCCACGGAAACCTATGGCCGGATGATGCGCCGCCTGGTGCGCATCCTGCAGGAACGCAGTGCCGACGGCTACGTGTTTCGCACCGATCTCAGACTACGCCCCGATCCCGGCTCGACGCCGCTCGCGGTGCCGATCGAGGCGGCGCTGCTCTATTACGAGGGCAGGGGCCAGAACTGGGAGCGCGCCGCCTATATCAAGGCCCGCCCGGTCGGCGGCGATCTCAAGGCGGGCGAAGGGTTTCTCAAGGAATTGGTGCCCTTCGTGTTCCGCAAATATCTGGATTATGCGGCGATTGCCGATATTCACTCGATCAAGCGGCAGATCCATGTGCACCGCGGCCATGGCGCGATCGCCGTCAAGGGCCACAATGTCAAGCTCGGCCGCGGCGGCATCCGCGAGATCGAGTTCTTTGCCCAGACCCAGCAGCTGATCGCCGGCGGCCGCATGCCGGACCTGCGCGCCCGCGGCACGGAAGTGGCGCTGAAGGCCCTGGCCTCGGCCCACTGGATCGATGAGACGACCTGCGATGAACTGATCCGCTGCTACTGGTTCCTGCGCGATGTCGAGCACCGTATCCAGATGGTGCATGACGAGCAGACCCATCTGTTGCCGGACAGCGAGGCAGAGCTGAAGCGCATCGCCTTCATGGCCGGCTTCGACGGCACGGGGGCGTTTTCGGCAAGCCTGGAAGTGGTGCTGAGGACCGTCGAGCGGCGCTATGCGCGGCTGTTCGAACATGAGGAGGGGCTGTCTTCGGCCGGCGGCAACCTGGTGTTTACCGGCCAGAAGGACGATCCCGACACCCTGAAGACCCTGCGCGACATCGGCTTTGAGCGGCCGGAGGATATTTCGCGGGTGATCCGCACCTGGCATTACGGCCGCTACCGCGCCACCCAGTCGGTCGAGGCGCGCGAACGGCTGACGGCGCTGACGCCGGACCTGCTCAAAGCCTTTGGCGACAGCCGACGGGCCGACGAGGCGCTGTTGCGCTTCGACACCTTCCTGTCGGGCCTGCCGGCCGGCATCCAGCTGTTTTCTCTTCTGGGCAAGAACCCGGCGCTGCTCGACCTGATCGTCAGCATCATGTCATCGGCACCTCGGCTGGCCGACATCATCGCCTCGCGCCCGCATGTCTTCGACGGCATGCTCGATCCCGGCCTGATGGTGGAACTGCCGACCCGCGATTATCTGGCCGTGCGGCTCGATGCCTTTCTCGGCGGCTCGAGGCATTATGAGGAGGTGCTGGACCGGCTGCGGATCTTTGCCGCCGAGCAGCGTTTCCTGATCGGCATAAGGCTCCTGACCGGCACGATCAACGGGCGGCAGGCGGCCTATGCCTTTACCGACCTGGCCGGACTGGTCATCGGCGCGGCTTTCGATGCGGTGCTGGGCGAAATGCTTGTCGTGCACGGCCGCTTTCCAGGCGGCCGGGTGGCGGTGGCCGGCATGGGCAAGCTTGGCAGCAACGAGTTGACGGCCGGCTCCGATGTCGACCTGATCCTGCTCTATGACTATGACGACGCGGCCTCGGAGTCCGACGGGCCGAAGCCGCTCGACGCGACGCGTTATTTCACCCGCCTGACCCAGCGGCTGATCGCAGCACTCTCGGCGCCGACGGCGGAAGGCGTGCTCTACGAGGTCGACATGCGGCTCAGACCCTCCGGCAACAAGGGGCCGGTGGCGACACGGCTGAAATCGTTTGAGCGCTACCAGAAGGAGGAGGCCTGGACCTGGGAGCATATGGCGCTGACCCGCGCCCGGCTGATCTGCGGCGACGAAGGGCTGGTCGAACAGGTCGACGCGATCATCGACGGCGTGCTCGGGGCTGAGCGGGATCCAAAAAAAATCGCCGCCGACGTTGCCGAGATGCGCGCCCTGATCGACAAGGAAAAGCCGCCGCGCGATATCTGGGATTTCAAGCTCATTCCCGGCGGGCTGATCGATATCGAGTTCATCACCCAGTATCTCGCCCTGATGGCGCCGGTGCGCGGCGTGCTGCTGCCTGAGCGGGGCTTGAGCACGGCAGAAAGCCTGAAGGCGCTCGGCGGCGAGATGATGGCACCGGGTGATCTCGACATCTGTCTGGAGGCGCTGCGGCTGTTTACCGACGTGTCCCAGGTGATCCGGCTGTGCATCGACGGACCGTTCGAGGCCAAGACCGTTCCGGCCGGCCTGATCGATCTGGTCTGCCAGGCCGGCGATTGCCCTGATTTAAAGACGCTCGAGGCCGAGATCCGTCGCCTGTCGAAGACTGTCCGGAAAGTCTTTAACACCACCCTGAAGGTGTGAGACCAAGTCTCACGCCGGCTCGGCAACTTTGGCGACCGCGGCTGTGGCGACCTTGTGTCGTGCGGGCGCCTTCGGCAGGGTCTCTGTACAGTGTGGCATGCGGATCGACACCACGGTGCCGTAGCCTTCCCTCGACCGCACGGTCAGTTCGCCGCCATGCAGGTTGGTCAGCGAGCGCGAAATGGCAAGCCCCAGGCCGGAGCCGCCCTGGCTCTTGGCATAATGGTTCTGCACCTGCTCGAAGGGCTGGCCGATCTTTTCAAGCGCTGCTTTCGGAATGCCGATGCCGGTATCGGCAATCGTCAGGCAGACCGCGCCGCGCACGGTTTTCGCCCGAAGCACGATGCGGCCGCCTTCGCCGGTGAACTTCACCGCATTCGACAGGATGTTGAGCATGATCTGCTTCAGCGCCCGGCGGTCGGCCACCAGCGTCAGCCCGGAGGAAATCCGCTGCTCGACGCGGATGCTTTTCTCTTCCGCCGGAACGCTGGTCAGTCGCAGGCTTTCCTCGATCAGCGGGGCCAGATCGATCGTCTCGCATTTCAGCTTCATATGGCCGGCTTCGATCTTCGACATGTCGAGAATGTCGCTGATGACATTCAGCAGATGCTGGCCGCTATCGTGGATGTCACGGGCATATTCGCTATATTTCGGCGAGCCGACCGGCCCGAACATGCTGTTCAGCAGGATTTCCGAGAAGCCGAGGATGGCATTGAGCGGCGTGCGCAGCTCATGCGACATGTTGGCCAGGAATTCCGACTTGGCCTGGTTGGCCGCCTGGGCGCGTTCCTTTTCGGCAAGGTATTTTTCATTGGCGTCGGACAGTTCCGACTTCTGCCGCTCCAGCTTTTTCTGGGAGGACGAGAGATCGCCGATCGTCGCCATCAGCCGGCGCTCCTGCTCGCGCAGGCGCTCCTGGTGGCGCTTCAACAGGGTGATATCGGTGCCGACCGACACCAGGCCGCCGTCGCGGGTGCGCCGCTCGTTGATCTGCAGCCAGCGCTCGTCGGCCAGCTGCAATTCCGTGGTGCGCGAACTGCCGCCGCGGTCCGGATCGGCAATGCGGCGCTGGATGATCGGCCGGGCCGAGGCGGCATCCACCACCGACCGTTCGGTGCCGGGCACCAGCACGCTGTCGGGCAGTCCGTAAACCTTCTGGAAATGGGCATTGCACATCACCAGCCGGTCGTTCTTGTCCCACAGCACGAAGGCTTCCGAGGTGCATTCGATGGCGTCCGCCAGCCGCTGGTCGGCCTCGGCATAGCGTTGCGCCAGCCGGTGCTGTTCGGTGACGTCCATGGCAATGCCGATGACATGGGTTCCGCCGGAATTGGTGCGGATGACCTGGGCACGGGCCCGCAGCCAGACATAATGGCCATTGGCATGGCGCATGCGGAACACCTGGTCGACCTGGCGGCCGTCGCCGCGGCCGACGGTGCGCGCCAGCGCGAAGAGATTGCCGTCGTCGGGATGCATCAGTCGGGCGGCATCGGCAAAGGTCAGCACATTGCCGGCCGGCGGCAGGCCGAGCATTTCATACATCGACCGCGACCAGAACAGCCGGCGGCTGGCGAGGTCGAAATCCCATAGGCCGCAGCGGCCGCGCGACAGCGCTGTCTCGACGCGCAGATTGGACTCCAGGAAGGTATCGTCCGCGTCGCGGGCCCGCTTCACCTGGCTGTAATAGGCATAGAGAATGACCAGCAGGATCGACGAGATTCCGGCAAACAGGGTGACGTTGAGCGCCACTTCGTTGCGCCAGAAGGCCATCACACCCGTCAGCGAATGGGCAGCGAGAATGAGCGACCCATCGCCGGCGGGCGCCAGCACGGCGACATGGCGAATGCCGTTGATATTGGTCTCGATCGCGCCGGTATGGTCGGTGAAGCGCCGGATCGTGGCGACTTCCGGCAGCAGGCTGGTGATCGGCATGCCGACAAAGCCAAGGCCGGCCGTCGAGCTGGCATAGACCCGGCCGGCGGGATCGATCAGCAGGATGAAGGCGTCGGGACCGAGCCGGTCCTGCGGCAGGTAAGCGGCAATCCGGGCTTGCGCAACGGCCCTGTCGGCCGGCACGGTCCCGCCTTCGCCGCCAAGGGCAGCCGCGGCGGCGATCGCCGAGAGCGCGGTCGAATGGCGGATCGACGCTTCCATACGCGTCTGTTCTGCCGTGATACCCAGCATGCGGGCCGCAGCCACGACCAGTAGGAAGGCGATGATCAGCACCGGTATGGCGCGCCGGAGGATGATCTCGACATCGGACGATCTGTCATTGCTGGCACTCTGGAGCCGCGCAAATCGTCCGTAAACCAAGTCCCGAAAAGCCAGAAGTCTAGAAAATTTGAGTCGCAACCGCTCATCGGCTGCGGTTGCCCGCCGCGCGTTCGACATTGTCCCTGCCTTGATCCCTCGTCCGATTCGCAGCATCCCTCGCTCGAACCTAAGCTATTGAATCAAAGGTGATTCGCTCTGTCTAGTCGGAAAAAGTAGAACTTTGTTAACCTGTTGCAAAGACTCGCATATGCTTTTTCGGCAAGCCCTCTGCAGGCCGTCGGCAGCACTTTTTTTGCCTGACAGCAATCGGCGGAGATGCGGTCCGCCGATTGCCAGGATAAAAATTACCCCTTCAGCATGCGATCCACAATATCGCGCACATCGGTCGAGAGGGCGGGGGCGCGTTCGATCTGCATCAGCGCCGAGCGGGCGAGGTCGGCGCGGGCCGGTTCCAGGAGCCGCCAGGAGCGCATGGCCGTCAGAAGCCGGGCGGCCAGCTGCGGATTGCGCCCGTCGATGGCCAGGATCTGCTCGGCGAGGAAATGATAGGCCGCGCCATCGGCCCGGTTGAAGCCGGTCGGGTTGGAAAAGGCGAAGGTCCCGACCAGGGCGCGAACGCGATTGGGATTGGTGGCATTGAAATGCCGGTTCTCGGTCAGGGCGTGAATGCGCGCAAGAGCCTGACTGCCGGGGATCGTCGCCTGAATGGCCAGCCACTTGTCGATGACCAGGGCATTTTCCGCAAAGCGCGCCTCGAAGGCGGAAAGCGCTGCCTTGGTTTCCTCGGCATCGGGGAAACGGTGGGCGAGAATGGTCAGGGCCTGGCTGAGGTCCGTCATGTTGTCGGCCTTGGCAAAGGCTTCCGCCGCAACTGTCGGTGTGTTCTCGGCAAGCACCAGGAACCCCAATGCAGCATTCTTCAGCGCCCGGCGGCCAGCACTGTCCGCGTCAGGCGAGAAGGCCCCCTCGGTCTGCATCGAGGCGTAAAGCGCCCGGAAGATGTCGATGCCCTGCTGGGCGATCGCGGTGAGGATCGCCTGACGGCCTTCATGGATGGCGTCCGGATCATTGTTGCTGCCAAGCTCGCGGGCGATATCGGCTTCGCTCGGCAGGGCCAAAGCCTGGGCGCGGAAGGCCGGTTCCAGGCTGTCGTTGGCGGCAATCGCCAGCAATGTTTCGCTCAAAGCAGCATTGCAGACGACGGGGGCCGCCTTGCGCACTGCATTGGCCGCCTCGCAGAGGTTGGGCAGGGCGAGATCGGTCAGGGCCTGCCAGCGGGCGAAGAGATCGCTTTCGTGGCGGGCAATCAGGCTGCGGTCGTCGGCGCTCTGGTCGAAATGCAGGGTGACGGGTGCCGAGAAGCTGCGGTTGAGCGACAGCACGGGGCGCGAGGCGATGCCGGAAAAGGTGAAGGTCTGGCTGCGTTCGGTCAGATGCAGCACATCGCCGGTCACTTCGCCGCCGGTCACCGCACTGGGGGCAAATTCCGTGCCCTCGGCCGACAGCAGCGCGAATTTCAGCGGAATGTGCATCGGCTCCTTGGCCGTCTGGCCGGGGGTTGCCGGAACCAGTTGATCGAGCGACAGGGAAAAGCTCTGCTTGGCGGCATCATATGCGGCCGAGACGGTGATCTGCGGCGTGCCGGCCTGGTTGTACCACAGCGAGAACTGGGTGAGATCGCGGCCGCTGGCCTCTGCAAAGCACGCCACGAAATCCTCGACCGTCGCCGCATCGCCGTCGTGGCGTTCGAAATAGAGATCCATGCCCTTCTTGAAGTCGACCGGGCCGAGGATGGTGGCGATCATCCTGGTGACTTCCGAGCCCTTCTCGTAGACCGTGGTCGTGTAGAAGTTGTTGATCTCGCGATATTTGTTCGGACGGACCGGATGGGCGAGCGGACCGGAATCTTCCGTGAACTGTTCCGAGCGCAGGTGCCGGACCTCGGCGATGCGCTTGACCGAGCGCGAGCGCTGGTCGGCGGAAAACTCGTGGTCGCGATAGACCGTCAGGCCTTCCTTCAGGCACAGCTGGAACCAGTCGCGGCAGGTGATGCGGTTGCCGGTCCAGTTGTGGAAGTATTCGTGTGCGATGATCGCCTCGATATTGGCGTAGTCGGCATCGGTCGCCGTCTCGGGATCGGCCAGCACATATTTGTCGTTGAAGACGTTGAGCCCCTTGTTCTCCATGGCGCCCATGTTGAAGTCGGAGACGGCCACGACCATGAAGATGTCGAGGTCGTATTCGCGGCCGAACACCTCTTCGTCCCATTTCATCGAGCGCTTCAGCGCGTCCATGGCATAGGCGGCGCGGGCCTCCTTGCCGTGCTCGACAAAGATCTTCAGCGTCACGTCCCGCTCGGACATGGTGACGAACGTGTCCTCGACCACGCCGAGATCGCCGGCGACCAGCGCGAAGAGATAGCTGGGTTTCGGATGCGGATCGAACCAGGCCGCAAAATGCAGGTCGCCGCCATACCCGGCGCCACCGAGGAAATTGCCGTTCGACAGCAGCAGCGGATTGGCCGCCTTGTCGGCGATGATATTGACCGTGTAAGGCGCCAGGACGTCCGGGCGATCGGGGAAATAGGTGATGCGGCGGAAGCCTTCGGCCTCGCACTGGGTGCAATAGATGCCGCCGGTGCGATAGAGACCCATCAGCTGGGTATTGGCCTCGGGATTTATGACCGTCGTGACGGTGATCTCGAACGGCACGGTCGCCGGCAGGTTGCGGATCGTCAGGCTGTCAGGCGTCACGGTAAACTGTCCGGCCGGCACCTCGTTCTGGTCGAGCAGCAGGCCGCCCAGGCTCAGCTCATCGCCGTCGAGCACCAGCGGTGCCTTCGGGTCGACCCCTTTGCGGCGATGGAAGATCAGACGCGATTCGACCTTTGTCTCGGTCGGGTCCAGTTCGAAGGTCAGATCGACCCGCTCCAGAACAAAATCGGTGGGGTGGTAGTCCGCCAGATGAATGACCTGGCCCGTGTCTGTTCGCATAAATGTGTCCTGATCGTCTCTTGCTTGAACCGGAATTGCGCGAGCACGAGACTGTATGCCGGGCGGCGCGACTTTGTAACAAGCATCGCATCAATTTCTGAACGATTGCTAAAACTGACAAAATACTTCGGCCCTATCCGAATAAAATTAAAGTACGCCGCGCCGCGGCGGCGTACCACCAAGCTTATTTGAGGCCGAACTGCGGACGAATGGCGTCGTCACTGTCGGTTTGCTGAACGATCACGCCATACCAGCCGAGGCCATCGTAATCTTCGTAGCCGAGCGTCCTGGCATAGGCGACGATGTTGCCGCTATTGTCGTAATAGTTGCCGCGCATGCCATTGCCGGGGTTGTGTAGTGCAAAATGCGTATGAAGCCGTGCCGGGTTGCTGGAGGCGATGACCTTGAGATTGCCATCGAGCAGGAACACCTCGGTCTTCTCGGTAATGTGCGGCGGCAGGTTGGCTTCCTTCTCGACGATCGACTGGCCCTGGGTCGTTTCATCCGGTCTGGTGAAATTGGCCCATTGGCGGTGTTTTTTATCTCTCAGGGCCCTTGCTCTGTTTTTGTGCGGGATGACGCACAAGGAAGGCCTTGCCAGATGCGCCCGCTTGGCCGATCCTGAACGTCTTGTCTTGCCGCCGAATCGTGACGTTGTCCGTTCGCCCACCCTTGCATTCAGTTCACGAGCAGTTTTTGATGGCCATTGCCGCCACGAATCCCCTGCGGGGAATTTTATTGAAGATCGCCTCTGTCGCCGTTTTCGTTGGCATGCAGACCTGCATCAAGGCGGCCGGTCCCGATATTCCGGCAGGCCAGGTGGCGTTCTACCGCTCCGCCTTCGCCATCGTGCCCATTTTGCTCTACCTGACCTATCAGGGTGAGCTGCGCTCGTCCTTCTACACCCGCAATCCGTTCGGCCATGTCAAACGGGGCGTCATCGGCATTGCGTCGATGGGCTTCGGTTTTTACGGCCTTGTCCACCTGCCGCTGCCCGACTCGATCGCCATCGGCTATGCCATGCCGCTGATTGCCGTCGTCTTTGCCGCGGTTTTCCTCAAAGAGAGCGTACGCTTCTATCGCTGGTCGGCGGTTCTGATCGGCATGGTGGGCGTGACGATCATCACCTGGCCGAAGCTGACGCTGTTTTCGGAAGTCGGGCTGCAATCGACGGCAGCCGTGGGCGCCGCAGCGGTGCTGATGTCGGCGACGCTTGGCGCCGCTGCCATGCTGCAGGTCCGCCAACTGGTTCATGAGGAAAAGACCGCGACGATCGTGCTCTATTTCTCGCTGATCGCCTCGCTGCTTTCGGCCATCACCTGGGCTTTCGGATGGTCGGTGCTGGCCTGGTCGTCGCTGGGACTGCTGGCGATGGCGGGCTTTCTGGGCGGTATCGCCCAGATCCTGCTGACCGAAAGCTACCGGCACGCCGATGTCTCGACCATTGCCCCGTTCGAATATACCTCGATCCTGCTCGGCTCGGGGATCGCCTATCTCCTGTTCGGCGATATCCCGACGCTCAACACGCTGATCGGAACCGCGATCGTTGCCTCGGCCGGGATTTTCATCATCTACCGCGAGCACCAGCTGGGGCTTGAGCGCAAGGCGTCCCGCAAGGCGTCAACCCCGCAGGGGTAAGCTGTAAGGCCCGTCAGGAGCGTGTCGGTCCGCCCGGTTCGGTCTCGCCGAATGAGGCATTCGGCGTATGGCCGGGATCGGTGCCCTGCATGGGGATCGGCATTGACTGGAAATCGGTCTTGCCGACCAGCCCTTCGCGGGACGGGCGGCGCGTCATGCGCCAGCCGGCATAGCCGGCATAGGCCGCAAAGCTCAGTGCCAGGAACCACAGCAGGCCCTTCGGCCCGGCCCATTCCATCACCGTTCCGGCCATCAGCGGGCCGGATACGGTGCCAAGGCCATAAAGGATCATGATGCCGCTCGAGATCGTCACATATTCGTTCGGCTCGGCCAGGTCGTTGGCATGGGCGACATTGAGCGCATAGACTGGATAAAGCACCGTGCCGACGAAGAAGCCGCCGATATAAAGCGGCAGCGGATTGTCGGTGCTGAACACCGCCATGACCAGGCAGGACAGCGTGCCGAACAGGCCGCAGAACACCATGACGAGGCGGCGGTCGACCCGGTCGGAAATGCGGCCGATCGGCATCTGGGCCAGGGCGCCGCCGGCCAGCACGGCGGACAGAAGGGTCGCACCCTGGGCTGTGCTCATGCCGACATTCTGGGTATAGACCGCGCCGAGGCTTCCCCAGGTGCCCGACAGCGCCCCCGACAGCAGCGAGCCGATGAAGGCCACCGGTGAGCGTCGGTAGAGTTTCTTCAGGTCGAAGCGCGCCTGGGCGATCGGTGCCGGCGACTGGGCGGTCGAAAGCGCCGTCGGAAAGATCGCCAGCGAAAAGATCAGACCGCACAGGATGAACAGTTGCGCGCCGCTGGGGTCGCCGAGCGGCACGATATACTGCCCGCCGATCGAGCCGACCAGGCAGGTGATCATGTAGACCGAAAACAGCGCGCCGCGATTGTCATTGGTGACGCGCTCGTTCAGCCAGCTTTCGATGATCAGGTAACTGCCGGCGATGGCAAAGCCGGCCAGTCCGCGAAACAGCACCCAGGCGCGCCATTCGATGATCAGCGAGCAGAGCAGCACCGAGACCGTCAAAAGGGTGATCAGCGCGCTGAACACCCGGACATGGCCGACCCGCTGCACCAGTTTCGGCGTGACGATGCACGACAGGGTAAAGCCGAACGTGTAGCCGGTGGCGATTACCGAAATGGTCAGCGTCGACCAGCCCTCGGCCAGCGAACGGATCGGCAGCATGTAGTTCATCAGGCCGAAACCGGCCATCATCAGCAGGGTCGACAGCATCAGGGTAGCGACGGAGGCGAGGCTGAGCAGCATGGCTTGGGTTCCGATCTATTGGGCCTTTGCCATGGCGGCGCGAGCAACGCGGCGTTGGAGGGCAGGCGACATCGGCCTGCTGCTCTTTGCGCCTGGCGGGCTCGCTTCGAATCATGGCAGCGACCGACAGCTGTCCTTAACGGCTGAAGCGATCCTGCCTTTACCCAAAAGAAGAGGCGGTGTCGATTGCGACACCGGACGCTGCAAAAGAGAGGATTTCTAAATCAGTATCGCGTAACCTTCCATTTATGGGAGTTTTAAGCGACGGTTCGACAAATCCGGCCACAGACACTGCACAAGCGTCATCAACGTGTGGAACGCTAAATGTTCAGCACCCGTTCAGGCAGGCAAGGTTAACGCTTTGAAATGCCGGAGAACGGCGGGTCGGGCAAGCGTTTCGGGTGGGGTGGGGTGGGGACAGACATGAATATGCATTTGGAGCGCAGGCACTTGAGTATGGCCCTTTCGGAACAGCGACTGATCGAGTCACCGGCCTTTGTGACCGCATTGCGCTTTCTGGCCGTCAACCTGCAGGGCGAGTTCGACGGCAATCCGCGCCTGGCGCGCATGCTGGCCTCCCACCAGCGCTGGCTGTTGAGCCAGGCGGGCTTTGCCCTCTATCTCGAATATGATCCGGCCAACCCGCCATCCGGCCTGACCGCGGGGCGCCTGAAGCAGATGATCACCGAGGTCAATGTCGCCAGCCGCAACACGGTTTTAAACTTCCTCGACCAATTGCTCAGCTACCGGTTCATCCGCGTTGCCGGCGACGCGCATCGCCGGCCTCGTCGTTTCGAAGCCACCGAGATCAGCCAGCAGGCGATGTGGAAGTGGCTGGCGGCCAACCTGGCGGCGCTCGACCAGATCGACGCCGGCGACCGGTTTGCCACCTATTGCGCAACGCCGGCGCTGTTCCGCATCGTCCAGCCGCGCGTGGCGCGGCTCTGCATCGACGACCGTCGCTGGCGCGAGCCGCCGGAACGGGTGGCGATCTTCCTGTGGACGGAGGCCGGCGGCCTGGTCATGGACGAGTTGATCCGCCGCATCGAGCCGGGCAGCGAACAGGCGCAGGGCTATGATATCGGCCGGGTCGACGCCCGTGCCCTGGCCGGCCATTTCATGATGTCGCGCACCCATTTGCAGCGCCTGCTGCGCAAGGCGGTCGAGATCGGCTGCCTGGCCTGGCACGACGACCAGAAGAAGACCCATCTCTGGCTGAAAAAAGACTATCTGGAGGAGTATTGCCGTTGGCAGGCGGTCAAGTTCGCCATTCTCGACACGGTGTTCGAAGAGGCGCGCCACGGCTGACGGCCGCAATCCTTGGCGACGGTGGCGGCTGGGGCCAGACATGCAAACGCCGACGCAAGGGCGCCGGCGGCAGAGGTGCCTAAGGTCGAACGGCTGCGATTAAAGCGGAATGCCGCACACACCCTGATGGAACTTCGACGGGAACCGGCCAAACGCGTGGCTCGGGTCGGCCGAGGAGGCGCGGCTATATTCTTCCGAAGCACTGATCGCCGAGCTGATCTGCAACACGGCGTCCTTCAGGCTGCGCAATGGATGAAAACGTGCGATCATGACGAATATCCTACGGTGACAGTCAGTCCAATTCGAAGCCGCATCATCGCCTGCCGGGAAAAATTGTGCAATGCACAATGGCGCGGGGCAGCTATGCAGTCCGGGCCGGGCCATGCCCGACCGCCTCACGGTCGCTCAGGATTCGCGAAAATCGGCGAAGACGGCTGACGGACGGGTGATCTGGCCGATGCGGCTGAACACGCGGGCGCTGATCTGCTCGTTGGTGGCCGAGCCGAAGCGGTGATAGGGATGGCTTGACCTGATGGGTTCACCAGCCAGACGCAAGGTCTCGAAATTGCTGTGAATGGCGCGAGCGCGGGTCGTCATTGCAGTGGTTCCTTGTGGTCGATCCTCCCACAGTTGAAGTCTATATTGCACCGCAACATCGATTCGACAAGGCAAGTTGGCGCGGCGCTGATATGCGCAAAACGCATACCGACTTTTATAATTTATTCATAAGTGCCGAAAAAATCACCATTGCCGCTCAGATCGCCGCGATTCGCCGTTTGAAGGCGAGCAGGTCCTGCCACGCCAGCGCCTTGGTGGCCGGCGCCGTCAGCAGTTCCTGCGGATGCAGGCTCGCCATGGCCGGCACCGTGTGGTTGCCGCAGGCGATCTCGCGCCATTGGCCGCGCAGCCCATGAATGGTCTCGTTGCCGCCGAAGAAGAAGCGGGCGGTATAATTGCCGAGCAGCAGCACGGCGCGCGGTTCGGCAAGCTCGATCTGCCGTTCGATGAACGGCCGGCAGATGGCGCTTTCCGGGACTGAGGGCATGCGGTCGCCGGGCGGACGCCAGGGAATGACGGTGGTCAGCAGCGTATCGGCCCGGGTGATGCCGATCGCCGCCAGCATGCGGTCCAGCAATTGGCCGGGCCGGCCGGAAAAGGGCAGGCCCTCGCGGTCGTCGTCGCCATTGGGGATCGGGCCGATCACCATGATCCGGCCGGTGGCCGCACCATCGGCAAAGATCGTCGAGCGGGCGCTCATTTTCAGGTTGCAGGCGGAAAAGCCCTCGATGGCGGTTTTAAGCTCGGCCAGGCTGCGGGCGCTTTCCGCCGTCAGCCGCGCCTCGGTGACGGCGTGTTCGTCGGGAATGGCAACCGGCATGGCGGCCGGCGGACGGGGTGCCGCCCGCTCGCTGGCGGAATGCTTGGCGGCAGCTGCGGGCATCTGCGCCGTGGCGGGGGCAGGCGTCGGTGTGCGGATCTGTCGCGCCTCGCGCTCGGCGGCAAAGGCCGCCACCCGGTCGACCGGCTGCTCTTCCAGCAGCCATTCCACGCCGGCATCCCCATGGAAATGCAGAAGTGCGGCAAGCTCGGCAGCGGTAAGATCGTTGGCGGATATCATGGCTCAGTTCTAGACCGGCGCCGCGCCAAAGGAAACAGCCGAATGGCTCAGGCGGCCCATTGCGCGATGTCGTCGCGCTCGCCGATCAGCGCCAGGCCATGGGCGATCGACACCAGTTCGCCGCCGGTCTCGATGCGGTCGCTCGCAAAGCGCTCGGTAAAGATCCGCCGCACGGCCGGCACGAAGGACGTGCCGCCGGTCAGGAACACCTTGTCGATGCTGCCGGGCGCGGTCTGGGTTTTTTCCAGCACCTCGTCGAGCGCCCCTTCGATGCGCGCCAGGTCGGCGCCGATCCAGCTCTCGAAATCGCTCCGCTTGACCACCTTCTGCCCCGCCTTGCCGAGCGGCGCGAAGTTGAACGGCGCTTCTTCGCCCGCCGACAGCGCCATCTTGGTGGCCGAGACCGCCTGGTAGAGCGGATAGCCCTCGTCATGATCGACCAGATCGATGAACAGCTCCAGCTTGTCGGGCGAAAGGCTCTGGCGCACCAGCGATTTCAGGTCGGTGAATTCCTTCGATGTCTTGAAGATCGACAGCTGGTTCCAGCGCGAAAACGAGGTGTAATAGTTGCTGGGAATATCCAGCACCTTGTCGAAACTCTTGAACTGGCTGCCCTTGCCGATCTCGGGCGCCACCAGATGCTCTATGATGCGCGCATCGAACTGGTCGCCGGCAATGCCGACGCCGGAATGGCCGACCGGCGTGGCCGAAAGCTTGCCGCCGGAGGTCTCGAAGCGGATCAGCGAATAGTCGGTCGTGCCGCCGCCGAAATCGGCGACCAGCACGGTCGCATCCGACGTCAGGTGCTGGGCGAAATAGAAGGCGGCCGCCACCGGCTCATAGACATAGTGGATTTCCGGAAAGCCGAAGCGCGACAGCGCCTCGTTGTAACGCCGCATCGCCAGATCCGGATCGGGGCTGGCGCCGGCGAAATGCACCGGCCGGCCGGCGACGATCCGCTTGGCATGACCCGGCCAGCCGTCACCGGCATAGGCCTCAAGCCGGCGCAAAAACACTTCCATCAGGTCTTCGAACTGGAAACGCCGCGCATGCACCAGCGTGCCCTGGAACAGCGCCGAGGCCGCAAAGGTCTTGATCGACTGCAGGAAACGACATTCGCCGGGATTGTCGATGAACTGGCGGATCGCCGCCTGTCCGGCCTCGACTTTGAGCGCGCGGGCGCCAAGCTGCGCATCCTTCATGAAGGACAGAGCCGTGCGCATGCTGTCGCTGGTGCCGGCCGCCGAGGTGAAGGACACCGAGCGGGTCGTCGTCGCGCTGTCGGCCAGCGCCAGAACCGTGTTAGTCGTGCCGAAATCCAGCCCCAGCGCCTCAGCCATCGCCGCCGCTCCTTGGTCGTTTGCGAATGTTGGAACAGGGAAACCCCCGAACGCGAAACGGGGCGCCTTGTGATCAAGCACCCCGACGAATGAAGAGCCGGCGTGATGCCACAGGCGGCAGGGGTTGGCAAGGGGAGATGGTGCGTTGCGGCAATTGTCGGTGGGCGGTGGCGAAATCGACGGTCTCAGGCGGTCGAAAACGGCCTACTTCACGAACCGCCGTGCACCCCAGATAACCGCCAGCCCGACAATCATCAAAATGGCGCCGCGCAGGATCCACGGGCTCTGGTTGATCATGAAGCTGGACGCCGGATAGGGGAACAGGCCGGTGCCCTGGCCGATCCAGACGAGACCCATCAGAGCGGCCAGCGCGCCGATGATGGTGAGGGCGATTTTGACGATGGCCATGATGCTGCGCGGCTCCGATGATGATCTTGCGACCATAGGGCGGAAAGGCGAAGGGACGAAGTGATTTTTTGGTAAGGAGGGTCGCTTTGGGTTAGCGGAGGTCATTGTGGCTATGGCAGAACTCCCTATTCTGCCATAGCCGAATTGGCCGCGATGCCAAAACAGCCTCCTGTCGTTTCCACGGGACACCCTAATGCTCGATTTTTATCCGCTATATTCGACACCGCAGATTGAGACGATAGAGACGTTTATCAACCGGTACTACGCGCTGGGAGCGCCGGTCTCCTGCAGACTGCTGCAACGGGGCCTTAATGATGTTTATCTTGCCACGGCGAGCAGCAGCGAGCGTTATGTGTTTCGACTGTCTCACCACCGTGACCGTGGGCCAGCCGATGTCAAAACTGAAACTGCATTCCTGACCCATCTTGCAAAATCAGGAGTTCCCGTCGCCGCGCCGATTGCGACACGCGATGGCACTTTCTTCCTTCAAGGCCACGCGCCGGAGGGTGCGCGCGACTGTGTGCTCTTTCAGGCGATTGGTGGCCGCCAAGCGCATGCGAACGATGCCGGCGATGCTTGGGCCAACGGCAAGACCCTTGCTCTCCTGCACAATGCGGCCGAGACGTTTGCGTCCGACGGAGCCCTCTATCGGCTTGACCTCGAACATCTGCTGCATCGGCCACTTGCCCGAATACGCGATAGCGGAATTGTGGAAGAGGCACAGGTCATCGTCGATCTTGAAAACATCGCCAAGCGGACTGCAAAGGCGATCGAAGCGTTCGGCAATCTGACCTGGACCTACTGTCACGGAGACTGCCACGGTTTCAATTCGCATATTAACGAGGCGGGTGAAGCCGTGTTTTTCGATTTCGATGACGGAGGTCCCGGATACCTCGCATATGACCTCGCGGTTTTCCTATGGGCGAAAGTCTCCTTTGGTCGGGAATTGACCGCCATGTGGCACGCCTTCGTGGATGGCTATCGGACGATCCGCCCAATAACCCATGACGACCTCGAAGCAGCCCTACGGTTTGTGATCGTACGCCACCTTTGGCTGATGGGCGAATATGCCAGCCGAGCGCAGGAGTGGGGAAGTAACTCTGTAGGCTGGATTGCGCGAGAGGCGAATTTTCTCAAGGCATGGGAGACCGAGCGATGTACCGACCGTCTGTTCTGAAAGCAGCGCTTTTGGCCGCGCTGCTCATCACCCATTGCCACCCCGGCACCGGACCCACACACCTTGGGCCCCGGTGCCGTTGATCCCATCCCTTAGTTCGACTTCAACGCGCCGCCGTCGACGCGCAGCATGGTGCCGGTGATGTAGCTGGCGGGGGCCGAGCAGAGGAAGGCGGCGGCGGCGCCGAATTCGTCGGTGGTGCCCATCCGGCCGGTCGGAATGGTCTTGATCGAGGCGCTGCGCACCTCTTCGATGGTGCGGCCGCTTTTCGCCGCATTGGGCCATAAGCGATGATTGCATCGACCGTAAGACTATCAGACTTCGTCAGGCTCGGGCAAACGAGCAAAGCATCGGACTAACGCGAAAATAGGTTCACACGTTGTAAGAACGTCTAAGCAGGCGCCGCCTGTTATAAATCTATAGTGCACCGCTTCACGCTTTAGATCTTTATAGAATTCGGATTGAGAGAGAAAAAAGCGGCTATTATCCACGCGATATGCAAAATGGTAAGGCTTGATGCCGTATTCTTCAGTGGAAAGCAATAATTCGTCCAGGATGCGAACGATATCTGCATTGCGAAAGTGAACCTTGAGCAGATCGTCACCAATTGGCATCGAAAAATAGGCGGTCAGAGGCTTTCCGTCCTCGCCGAAATAGCTGTGGCGAAGGTCGTAAAGCTCCATTCCGGTGCACGGAAAGTTTTGGAATACGTCAAATGGCGTGTAGTGCGTGGTCATGATGCTCCCCAGCGACAAATGGATGCCTCGACCATAGGTCGAAAACGGAGGGGACGATATGGCTTTTGGGTGTCGAGGGTTGTTTGGCGTCAAAACCGGTCAAAGACCGCATTGCCGCCGTCCAGCGCTCCGTGCAGGGTGTTGGACAGCGCCAGGTTGGCGATCGGCGTCAAAGATGCCAGAAGCGGACTCCGAACCCTCATGCGGAATGGAAATTTTCCCTGTAGAACACGTCGGCATTTGTCAACGCGGATTCCAGTGTCTGACTATCCCATTCGAAGCTCAACAATTGCTGCTCCTTCCCATTTGAGAAGCTTAGGCTGATGATCCCATCCTGAATCCTTGTCGAGCTCCATTGAAAAGTGTGCCCTTGGTCTGTGCTTGTCGCTGCAAACTTTTCGCTCACCAGCCTTTCCACTGTGCGGCCAACAGGTTCCCAGGAGTGATCATTCGTCAAAGCATCGACCTTGCGGAGATAGTCGCTGGTCTCAAAACTGACCATCTTGCCAGAAGGATCATGCCATTCCGTCGTTTCTCCAGTGGTGCGAATTTGAACGACAAGATCTGCGCAACCAACACAGCCGCAATCACAGCGGCCAATCAGAAGTTTCCCACTCGACACATGAGCCAATTCCTCGAACAGCTCAGGAGGATCAATTCCCAAATGGTCTTCGCCAAGCCAGTCTTTGCCGTCAATGATCACCCTGACTTGGTGATCGTTGCTGGCGAGCGATTCCGAGATGAAAAATTCAAGAGTGTTCATGGTGTATAATTATAGCGGGAATTATCAATGTCCACTTCGCACCTATAGCCCCGAAACCCATCGTCCGCATGGCCCACCCCACCCGGCACCGGACCCACACACCTTGGGTCCCGGTGCCGTCGATTCCATCCCTCAGTTCGACTTCAACGCGCCGCCGTCGACGCGCAGCATGGTGCCGGTGATGTAGCTGGCGGGGACCGAGCAGAGGAAGGCGGCGGCGGCGCCGAATTCGTCGGTGGTGCCCATCCGGCCGGTCGGAATGGTCTTGATCGAGGCGCTGCGCACCTCTTCGATGGTGCGGCCGCTTTTGGCCGCATTGGCACCGTCCAGCTCGTCGATGCGGTCGGTATGGATGCGGCCGGGCAGGATCATGTTGGCGGTGACGCCGTAGCTCGCCACTTCGGTGGCCAGCGTCTTGTTCCAGCCGACCAGCGCGCCGCGCAGGGTGTTTGACAGCGCCAGGTTGGGGATCGGCTCCAGCACGCCGGAGGAGGCGACCGTCAGGATGCGGCCAAAGCCTTGCGTCTGCATCAGCGGCAGCAGCGCATTGGTCAGCGTGATGACCCGGACCACCATGGACTGGAAGAACGAATAGAGTTTTTCCGCCGTCATGTCTTCCACCGTGCCCGGGGTCGGGCCGCCGGTGTTGTTGACCAGGATGTCGATGCCGCCGAGCTTTTCCTTCACGGCATGCATCATGGTCTGCACGAATTCGGCATCCGCCAGATCCGCCTCGACATAATCCGCCTTGCCGGGGCCGGCCGCGTTGATCGCTTCGCAATTGGCTTTCAGCTTGTCGGCGCTGCGTCCGCACAGCAGCACATGCGCGCCTTCAGCCGCCAAAGCCTTGGCAATGCCGAGGCCGAGGCCGCGCGATGAGGCCAGCACCAGTGCCCGTTTTCCGGTGATCCCGAGATCCATGTGGATGTCCTTTTCCATTGATTGTGCTGCGATCTTATAAGCGTCGCGGCATTTTTGGGAAGCGCAAAGCAGTCTCGCCCCGTGGCAATTTGCGCCGGGCAGGGGTCGGCAATTTAATTGACGTGAACGTAAGCGTCATATAATTTTGCGCCCAAGGACTGGCATTGATCAAAAACTGAAAGCCGCTGTCGCAACTCGGCTCGACAAGGCGGTGATGTTTTGCCAAGGAAGAAGCCTACCTGAGGAAATGGCCGAGCGGAGTGAGAGACGATGAGCGAGCAGCAGGAATTGCCGGAACGCGAGAGCATGGAATTCGACGTGGTGATCGTCGGTGCCGGGCCGGCTGGTCTCTCGGCGGCCATTCGCCTGAAGCAGGTCAATCCGGGGCTCACCGTCGTCGTGCTCGAAAAGGGCGCTGAAGTCGGCGCCCATATCCTGTCCGGCGCCGTGGTCGATCCGATTGGTGTCGACAAGCTTTTGCCCGGCTGGCGCGACGAGGCCGACCATCCCTTCAAGACGGAAGTCACCGACGACCAGTTCCTCTTTCTCGGCCCGGCCGGCTCGCTGCGCCTGCCGAATGTCCTGATGCCGCCGCTGATGAGCAACCACGGCAATTACATCGTTTCGCTCG